>CAVPGA010000001.1:0-468451 GCA_963703935.1 uncultured Bacteroidales bacterium
TGGCAAGTTCGTTTTGGCCAAGTAAGAAAAAGCGTCAGTGGAAGCGTCAGGGGTTCGTGTCCGTAAACCCTGCTTCTCTAAACCCCCCCAAAGCCCCTTTGAAAAAGGGGGCAAGGGGGGATTTTCCCGCTTCTGCGGGATTCGCGGGCGACGAGCCCGCCGGGTAAAATTCATTTTGGGTTGGGGACACCGGGGACGGACACAAATCTATAAGCGGAGGAATTTCGAGATGAAATCGTACAAGGAATTGAGAGAGGTCATCGACAAAAAGGATCGCGGGCTGCGGGAGAAGGTCATGTCGCTGACCGAGGCGATCGGCCTGATCCAGGACGGCGATCACGTGGCCTCCGGGGGCTGCCATTACTCCCGGACGCCCATGGCGGCGGTCTGGGAGATCATCCGGCAGAAGAAAAAGGACCTCATCTACTCGCGCTCCATCACCTCCACGGAAGGCGACCTGCTGCTCGTGGCCGGAGCGACCCAGCATGTGATTACCAGCTGGTTCAGCCCCGGCGTCACCTGGGGCGTCTCGCGGGTGATGCGGCACTACACGCGAGAAGAAGCTGGCCGTCTTCGAGGAGTGGAGCCACATGTCGCTCGGGCTGCGCTATCGGGCCGGCGCCATGGGCATTCCCTTCATCCCGGCCAGGTCCATGATGGGCTCGGACCTGTTCCCCGCCTGCCCGAATTCAAGGAAATGGATTGCCCGTACACCGGCGAAAAGCTGGCCCTGGTGCCGGCCCTGAATCCGGATGTGGCCATTCTTCATACCCAGCGTTGCGACCCTTACGGCAATGTGCAGAGCGATGGGCTTCCTTTCATGGATCAGGATATCGCCATGGCGGCCGACAAGGTGATCGTTACCACCGAGCGGATCATCAGCAACGATCAGGTCCGCCGCGAGCCCGGACCAGACCAAAATTCCCTTCTTCTGCGTGGATGCCGTGGTGGAAGTTCCCTACGGCTGCCTGCCCCACGAGTGCTACGGCGACTACGAGCCGGACTTCGCGAACATGGATGCCTATGTCAAGCTGATGATGGGCAAAGGGCCCGAGGGAGTCCAGGAGTACCTGGACAAGTACGTCTACGGGCCGGAGACCTGGAACGATTATCTGGAGATGATGGGGTTCAAGAACATCCTGCAGGCGACCGATCAAGGGGAGGGGGGTCTACAATGACTAAGCCGGAACTACAATACCGCCGAACTGGTCGCCATTATGAGCGCCCGCTTCCTCGAGGACGGGAAGATCGTCTTCGGGGGAGCCGGCATGCCGCTGATCTCCTGCATTCTGGCGCAGAAGATGCACGCCCCGCGCCTGACCATCCTTTTCGAAGGCGGGGTCATCGGACCGCACGTGGAGGTCGGCAAAATGCCGCCCTCGACCAACGAGCAGCGGGCGCCCGCCGGGCCAACATGCTGCTGTCCATCACCGACGTCCTGCTGCTGCAGCAGCGGGGATACGTGGACTACGGCTTTCTCGGCGGCGCGCAGATCGACCAGTACGGAAACCTGAACAGCTCCTTCATCGGCGACCCGGACAACCCGAAGGTGCGCCTGCCCGGCACCGGCGGCGCCAACGACATCGCCAGCCTGGCTTCGAAGATTCTGGTCGCCATGCACCACGAGAAGAAAGCGCTTTGTCAAGAAGGTGGACTTCATCACCACCCCCGGATACCTGCAAGGGCGGCGACAGCCGCGAAGAAGGCCGGGCTGATCGTGGGGGGAATCTACAAGGTCATCACCCATCTGGGCATCTTCGGCTTCGATGAGAAGACCCGCCGCATGCGCCTGGAGACGCTTCACCCCGGAGTGACGGTCGAGGAGGTGAAAGAGCGGACCGGCTTTGAGATGCTGATTCCGGAAAAGATCCGATTACACCAAGCCCCCCACGGACCGAGGAGTTGCGGAGTCTCCGGGAGCTCGATCCGGATCAACGGTATACGAAGCCGAGGGAAGGGTAAAAAGACTGACGGGGTGAAAGGAAGCTTTAACTCCGGTCCGGACTATGGGTTATTTGGGATTTTCGAATTCTTGATAAATGCAGAAATCCTTTTCGAATCCTACGGCCTCAGAGAGGAGTTTTTTTTCCTAAAAAGGCGAATGAATGTTCATTCGCCTTGGCAAGACTTCGCACCTTATCCCACTTGCTCCATTTCAATCTCCCCCTTTACAAAAGGGAAGGTGTGAAAAAATCGATTCGTTTCTTTTTCACGTCATTCCGGCGGAAGCCGGAATCCAGTGTTTTCAACGCCTTACCAATTGCCTGGACCCCGGTTTTCACCGGGGTGACGGCTTAAATTCAATTTTTTCACACCTTCAGGGGGAAGAAGGGGATTTTCCCCGCCAAGAAAAACTCTTATCAATGACTCCCGAAAAGAAAAGCTGGAATACCTTTTTAATCCCCGTCCGTGGCCATCCTCGGGGCTTCATCCGACCTGAACAAAGTCAGCGGCCGACCGCTGGCTTACATGCTGCGCTTTCAGTATCCTGGGAAGATCTATCCCATCAATCCCAAATATCCGCAGATCGCCGGAGTCAAATGTTCACCCGTCCGTACATGAGGTGCCCGGCGAAATCGATGTGCTCATGATGATCATCCCCGCGGAGGAGATTCTGCCCAATCTCGAAGCGGGTTTCCAAAAAAGAGTCAAAGCGGCTATCATCATCAGTGGTGGCTTTGCGGAAACGGGCGATGACGGCCGAAAATTGCAGCAAAAGGTGACGGCCTTCGCCCGGAAAGACCGGTATGCTGGTCTATGGCCCCAATACCACCGGGTTTGTGAGCCTTGCCACCCGAAACGTGGCCACTTTTTCTCAAGCCCTGGAAGTTGTCGAAGATCTCGTACCCGGGGAAACCGGCCTGATTACGCAGAGCGGCGCGTTTGGGGCCTCGATATTCGTGCGGGCCATGCGGGTGGGATTGGGTTTCAGCCATTGGGCGGCTACCGGGAACGAAGCGGACCTTGAATTCTGTGATTTCCTCGACTATATGGTGGAAGACCCGCAGACCCGGGTCATCGCGGGGTTTCTGGCTGGCGTGGAGAACGGCCCAAAATTGATGGCCGGATTGGATCACGCCGCTCAGAGAGGAAAACCGGTCGTGTTGCTCAAGGTGGGCAGTACCGACGCTCTCAAAGGGCCGCCATCTCCCACACCGGAGCCATGATGGGATCGGCCAGGGCTTACGATGCGGTCTTCCGCCAAAAGGGGGTAATCGTGGCCCAGGATATCCAGGAATTGATTGATTTCTCCATGGCCTTGAGCAAGATTCCTTCTCCCCAAGGAAAAAGGATAGGCATCCTGACCGAATCCGGGAGGGGGAGGGGTGCTTTTGACGGAACGCTGTTCGGAAATGGGTTTGGAGGTAGCCGAAATTTTCGGATCTACCCAGGAGAAGCTTAAAGCCGTGGTCCCGTCCCTCGGCTCCTTGAAGAACCCGGTGGACTTGACCGGCCAGAGCCTGAGCAACCCGGCTTTGATCAAAGATGCCATAGAGGTGATGCTCGCTTCTGATGATTTTGATATCATCGTGCCGCTTTTCTTAATGTCCAAAGCCACTGCGGAGAGAAAAACGAAAGACCTTTGGGAGGCTTTTCAAGGACAAAAGGGCGGCAAAACCCTGGTTGTGTGCTGGCCTGAAGGCCCTCGGGAGTGGATTCAGTACCTTATGGAAAAAGGGATCTTCGTGGCCGTCACCCCCACGCGATGCGCTCAGGCTCTGAGCGCCGTGGTGCGATACGCCGATTTTCAACTCGATTTCGCGGGAGGCGGGTCCCTTGGGGAGGAACTTTCGGATCTTTCTGCGGGAGCGTAAAATCAAAGCGCTGGCTATCATCGAGGAAGCGAAACGCAAGGGCCTGAACTCGCTCAGCGAATATGAAACCAAGAAGATTTTACGGGCCTATGGGATTCCGGTAACGGAGGAAAGGCTGGCCCATTCGCTCGAAGAGAGCGATGGCGATGGCCCAGGAGATCGGATACCCCATCGCCGCCAAACTGGTTTCCCCGGATATCCCCCATACGACGGAGGCTAGTCATCGCGTTGAACATTTCTGCGGAGGAACAGTTGCCGGAAGAATATCAGGAGATCCTGAAACGAGGGAAAATATTTCGCCCTGAGGCCAGGATCGATGGGGTTCTTATCCAAGAGATGGTAAAAGAGCAAGGGGTTGAGACCATCGTGGGGCTCTCCCAGGAACCGCCGTTTGGCCCCACCCTTCTTTTCGGATTAGGGGGAATCTTCGTGGAGGTCATGAAAGATGTGAGCATCCGGGTCCTGCCGGTGACCCGGAAAGACACCCGGAATATGATTTCCGAAATCCGCGGGTACAGGGTCCTGCAAGGAACTCGCGGGAGGAAGCCGGCTGATATGGAGGCGATCATCCAGGTTCTCCTGAAAACGGCTTGTCTGGCGGTCGAACTTAAGGGTGCCGTCGCTGAAATCGATATAAACCCACTCATTGTTATGGAGGCAAACAAAGGGGCGAAGGCGGTGGATGCTTTGATCACTCTAACCCCGTAGCGAAGATCCTCCCAGCGATCCATCAATCTTAGGAGCAAGAGACAATATGGCAACTCCCAAACCCAAATCTTCGGCAGC
The DNA here is from genome assembly GCA_963703935.1 of uncultured Bacteroidales bacterium. Lineage (GTDB taxonomy): Bacteria > Bacteroidota > Bacteroidia > Bacteroidales > VadinHA17 > LD21. The sequence continues at coordinate 4,602 of CAVPGA010000001.1, forward strand.
CGATTCTCAACCGGTATACCTGCGAGGCTACTGCCGGATCTGCAACCGGCATTATTTTTACCGCCACCAGCTGGATACGGAGCATACCCAGATCCATCAGCACCACGGCGGGGTCTGCCAGAAGGGCCGCTATCGCTGCGCCCGGATTCAATCGAATATCCGGGCGTAAACCGGGTTGAGGAGCCGGTAAATCATGCCCATTATTGATTTCCATGTTCATCCCGCTCATTACCAGAGCATGACGCAGAGTTATCTGGACCTGCTGCGGCGGCAATGGGGGGATGGATTGGAGCAGATGATCCAGACCTATTCTTCGGCCAAAGCCTTCCTCGGGCTGATGGATGAATGCGGCGTTGATTTCGCCGTGATCCTGGCCGAATTGGCGCCCATCACCACGGGAATCGCGGATAACGAATATGTCGCCCAATTCTGTTCCGAAAGTCCCCGCCTGATTCCCTTTGCGAGCATCAACCCTTATACTTCCACAGGACCCGCCCGGGAATTGGAAAGATGGGTGACAGACCATGGGTTCCGGGGATTAAAACTCTACCCCACCTACCAGCAATTTTACCCCAATGACTCCCGGATTTATCCGCTTTACGCCAAGGCTCAGGAACTGTCCATACCGGTGATGCTCCATGTGGGCTCATCCGTATTTACGGGCTCCCGGTTAAAATACGGAGACCCGATCTATCTGGATGATGTAGCCGTAGATTTCCCCGGGCTGAGACTGATCCAGTCCCACAGCGGGCGCCCTTTTTGGTATGAAAAGGCCTTTGCCCTGGCCCGGCTCCATCAAAATGTCTACATGGAGGTGGCCGGCCTTCCCCCTCAGAAGCTCTTGACCTATTTCCCGGAGTTGGAGCGTCTGGCCGATAAGGTGATCTTCGGCTCCGACTGGCCGGGGGTCCCCACCCTGAAGGAAAACATCCAGGCCATTCAGCGTTTACCGATCGGTGAGGATGCCAAGGCAAAATCCTGGGGGAAAACGCAGTTCGGTTGTTGGGGATTCCGGAAGAGGGATTTAAATCTCGAAACGAAATCAAAAAAGGAGAGGGAAAAAGCATGACGAAGAAGATCGAGGAAATGGTCAAGTTCGTTGGGGATAACGGTTTTGAGATGATCGATCTGAAATTCATCGACCTTTTCGGCTCGTGGCACCATGTGACCATCCCGGCGATTGCCTTATCGGAGAAGACTTTTTCGCAGGGAGTCGGCTTTGATGGGTCCAGCACTCGGGTTTAGAAGCATCGAGTCCGGCGATATGGTTCTTCTTCCGGATCCCGAAACCGCCAAGATCGATCCTTTCTGGGAAATGAAGACGCTGAGTTTTATTTGGTGAAGCCGCCGAAGCAGATACGAAACAACACTTTCATCGCGACCCACGCGGGATTGCCCGACGCGCCGAGGCCTATTTGAAGGCCACCGGCATCGCCGATGAGATGGAATGGAGTCCGGAGTTCGAATTTTACATCTTTGACAGCGTCAACTATCAGTCGGATATCAACATGGCCATGTACACCATCGATTCCGTGGAGGCGGACTGGAACTCGGGCATGTTTCAGAAACAGAATCTCGGCCATAAGATTTCCCGCAAGGGCGGTTACCATGCGATTCCGCCGATGGATATCATGTTCAACATCCGCTCGGAGATGGTCAAGGCCATCCAGGAGAGCGGGGTTCAGGTGCGCTATCATCACCATGAAGTCGGGGGACCCGGCCAGTCAGAAGTGGAGATTTTGTTCTATCCCCTGGTCCTGGCGGCCGACAACGCCATGTGGATCAAATACGTGATCAAGATGATCGCCCAGCGGCGCAACCGGACGGTCACTTTCATGCCCAAACCTCTCTATGGGGAAGCGGGCAGCGGCATGCACATTCACCAGAAAATGTTCAAGAAAGGAGAACCCCTTTTCTATGACCCTAACGGCTATGCCGGGCTCAGCCAGACGGCGCTTTATTACATCGGCGGGATATTGAGCCACGCCCCCAGCCTCCTCGCCCTAACCAATCCCAGCACCAACTCTTTTAAGCGTCTTGTCCCGGGATTTGAGGCTCCGGTAAACCTCTTTTTCTCCCTGGCCAACCGCAGTGCGGCGATTCGTATCCCCAAATACGCCGTTGCCCCTCAGGATAAAGGTTTCGAATACCGGCCGCCCGATGCCACCTGCAACCTTTACCTGGCGCTAAGCGCCATCATGATGGCGGGAATCGACGGGATCAAAAAGAAGATCGATCCCAGCGAGGCCGGATTCGGTCCCTTTGATGTCGACATCGAAAAGGTCAGTAAGGAAATGCGGAGCAAGATAAAACCTCTGCCGGCCTCGCTCAAAGAGGCCATGGATGCGCTTCAGACCGATCACCAATATCTTCTCGAAGGCGGGGTCTTCACTCCCGGACATCATCGAAGTTTGGATCGAACGGAAGATGAAGGAGTATTACGAGATTCGCAACCGGCCGCATCCTTATGAAATGAACCTCTATTATGAGGCTTGAAAAAAAGACTGCAATGTGAGTATAAAGGAAGAAATCGGAGATTTAAAGGAGAGAATCCTATGTTAGCAGACCGAATTCTTGCCGTTCAGAGATCCCCGTTTTACAGCATCATGGAGCTGGCCAACAAACGGGGCAACTGCATTTATTTGCATTTAGGGGAGCCGGACTTCACGACCCCAAAACATATCCTGGAGGCCGCCAAGAAAGCCATGGACGAAGGGCACACCCACTATGGCCCGGACCGGGGGAGCCCGGAGCTGCGCCAGCTCATTGCCCAGAAAATCAACCGGGAATACGGCGCGGATTACAGCTGGGAGGATGAAATCCTGATCACTTCCGGGGGGCAGGCGGCGCTCCACATTGCCGTCATGTCCTTAGTCAACCCGGGAGAAGAGGTGATCCTCCTGGTGCCCTACTACCCGCCTTACCTCGTGAACGCCACCTTGGCCGGGGCCAAGCCCGTTTTCGTGGAGCTGCGCAGCGAGGATCGTTTTATCCCCGATCCCAAGGCCGTCGAAAAGGCGGTTACGCCCAAAACCAAGGCGCTCATCATCCTGAGCCCCAACAACCCCACGGGGGCCGTTTATCCGGCAGAGGTGATGAAGCGGATCGTGGATCTGGCCGTGTCGCGGAAGTTCATGCTGATCTCCGATGAGGTTTACGAATGCCTGGTATACGACGGCCTGAAGAACACCAGCGCGCTCTCCTTCCCGGGAGCCAAGGAGTATGTCGTCCAGGTCAACAGTTTCTCCAAGATCTATGCCATGACGGGTCTGCGCGTGGGATACCTCGCCGCGCACCGGGAGAAGCTGATCCAGTTCCTAAAGTACCACCATACCGTGAATATCAGCGCCAACGTGCCCTCCCAGCTGTCCTGCGTGGCGGCCATGAAAGGATCCCAGGACTGCGTGGAGGAGATGCGCCAGGCCTATGAGAAGAGACGGGATCTGCTGATCAAACTGCTCAAAGGAATTCCGGGGATCAAATGTAACGTCCCCCAGGGAGCGTTCTACCTCTTGGCGGATATCCGGGAGTTGGGCATGCCCTCGCTGCAGTTTGCCGAATACCTCGTGCAGGAAGCAGGGGTAGTTCTGACCAACGGAAGCGGCCTGGGCTGCGAAGGATTCGTCCGCATTTCCTATTGCGCCGATCCCAAAGCTGATCGAAGAGGCCATGGAGCGGATGAAGAAAGGCGGTCGTCAAACTGCAGGCTTCCGGAAGAAAGAAATGATTCCGGGGACCCCTTCCCGAAAGGGGAGGGGGAAGTCGAATCTCCGAAGGCTCTTGCAAAACTTTGAAGGCAGGAGAAAGTCGTCATTCCGGATTCCGGCTTCGTTAGAAATACACCTTTAAATGCCTTCGCGGGTGCCACACTCCAATTGGGGCATGGCAAATTTCGCGGAACTGACAGGGCAAGGGACTTTTGCAGGAAGGCTCACCGTTGAGAGCTATAAAAAGGGTGAAAAAGAATAGGATTTTTATTGCCGCCGCCCCAATTTTCCGTTTTTCGATGTCCCTCCTGGATTGGGCCAATGCCCGAAAGTCGGAGACGTGTCAGCAAATTTCTTCTCTCGATCTGCAATGCCTTTAAGGAAAAAAATGGCATCAACCGAGGAGTCTGACCGTGGCCGAGTCTGTTTCCCTGAGGAATTTTTTGAGACCAGCCCCTTTAATCGCCATTGCCTGGTCGGTCTTCCAGCTGTATGCCGTATGGATAGGTTTTTTGCACCCGATGATCATGTACCCCGTCCATGTCTGCTTCGCCGTCGCCTTGGTGTTCCTATATTACCCGCTTTCCAATGGGGGACGGGTGGGGAAGGTCGGGGGATGCCTTCTTGGTGGCCCTAACCTTAGCCATCTCGCTATATACGGTCTTGAATTTTCCTCGGTTTTCCACGAGAATTGCCTTCGTTGATTCCCCGACCTTTCTCGATGTCGCCCTGGGGATATGCCTTGTGGTTCTTTTGTTGGAGGCTTGCCGGAGAACCGTCGGTTGGACCCTGACGATTATCGCCTGCATATTCATCGTCTACGGCTTTGCCGGCAAATACATGCCTGGTATGTTGGCCCACCGGGGTTTGTCGATTGAACGTTTCATCGATCTGCAGACGATGTCCCCAAACGGGATTTTCGGCATCCCGATTACCGTTTCGGCGGAGCTGGTTTTTTATTTTATCCTCTTCGGGATTTTTCTTGAAAAATCAGGCGGTGGGGAGCTGTTTATCGATCTGGCCTATTTCCTGACGGGGCGGGTCCGCGGAGGAGCGGCGAAGGCCTCCGTGATATCGAGCGCCCTTTATGGAACAATTTCCGGAAGTGCGGTGGCGAATGTGGTCGTTGACGGGATGTTCACCATTCCGATGATGAAAAGAACCGGGTATACGCGGTCCTTCGCCGGAGCGGTGGAAGCGATCGCCTCTACCGGAGGGCAGATCATGCCGCCGGTCATGGGGGCGGCTGCCTTCATTTTGGCCCAAATCGTCGGGGTTTCGTACTGGGAAGTCGCCATCGCGGCCGCGATTCCCGCCTGCCTATATTACGTGGCTCTTTATTTCGCCATCGATTTCGAGGCGGTCCGGATGGGACTCCGAGGCCTCCGGAAGGATGAGCTCCCGGATGTGGCCACGGGCTTAAAATTACGTATTCACCTGCTGATTCCGCTCATCATTTTGGTCTATTACATCGTCACCGGGGAAGTGACTCCGGTGACAGCGGCATTCGGGCGATTATCGCTCGGTCCTCATCAGCTTTCTGCGAAAGGCGACCGCCATGGGCCCGGTCAAGCTGCTCTCGGCCTGGAACGAGGGGCGAAAGAAGCCGTAAGCGTTGCCATTCCCTGCGCCGTGGCAGGGATCGTTATCGGCGTCGTCGTCAATTCCGGACTGGGCCTCAAGTTTACGGACTTGATGATTTCTTTGTCCGGGGGAATCCTTATCCTGAACCTGTTCTTAGTCATGCTGGCGGTGATCGTCCTCGGAATGGGCATGCCGACCAGCGCGGCTTATCTAATGGGCGCCATATTCATGGCTCCGGCTCTGATCAACCAGGGTATGACACCATGGCCGCTCATCTTTTTGTTTTTTATTTTGCGGTCATTTCGATGATTACCCCGCCCGTCGCCCTGGCTTCGTTCGCCGCCGCCTCATTGGCGCAGGCCGACCTCTGGAAAACCGGCCTCGCCGCCTTTCGGATCGCCATACCGGGCTTTTTGATCCCCTATGTTTTTGTATTTAACCAATCTCTGCTGCTGAAGGGACCCCTCTTTGAAATCGTGTGGGTGACGACCACGACGACCATCGGTTGCATCGGGCTCGCTGCGGGAATCATCGGATTTTTTGCCCGCAAAACTCTAATGTGGGAGCGATTCCTCCTTTGCGCCGGCTCGTTGTTGCTAATTATCCCCGAAAAAATCACGGATTTCATCGGGTTCGGGATTCTGGTTTTAGTAATATTGATAAGATAGGGTTTTTCAATAATAAACTGTTTAAGGAACAATTGTCGGAATATTTTACTCCAATGGAGGATTACTTTAGAAATAATCAGGGGCACAATATGAGAATTTAGTAAGATTTTTGCTGAATGAAACTTATGCAAAATTTTTTGGAGTTGTCTTTAATAATCTGTTCGCAAAATGTAATATTATAAATCCATTTGTCGATGTCGACTTTTTAAAGATATTACTCAACTCCGAATACAGTTTTACTACTAAATCTCCGTTTTCAAGATCTCCTCTTTCCCATTTTATGTCCCGGCGTTTATATCCGAATGCTGATAAAATCTATTTATCCTTCAGTGTTAGAAACAAAAATGGACAGGGGTTATAATCTTGAGGATTTTCTTACACTGGTACAAATTTCCAAAACCATTTCTAAATTATTTTAAACGGCACGTTGTTAAAAAAGAAAAGTACTAAGAACGATTATTCCGGTTATCTGAATAATTTAAAACAGCTCGGTGTGGAATTAATTGGTAATTCTAAAATGCCCGATTGGGATATTTTTGATAGAAAATCATTGCTCCTTTTTCTTGAAGATGTAAGAGGCAATAAGACAACACCGATTCAGACTCAGAAACTTCTTCAATTACTCACACTTTATTATTTTGTCAGGAGATATGAAAACAAACTTAATGTAAAGCTGTAATATAAATATTAAGACATAGTTTCTGAGAACAGTATTAAGTTGAGTGTATGCGAAACATTAAATTTAATTCTCGATTATAAAGGTCGTTTTGAGTCAAAGTTTACAGCAATTCCATATCGCAGCGGGTTTGACAAACAGTTACTCAGGCAATATTTCAATGAATTTGGATTTGAAGTCAATTATCTTGCATTCCCGGATATAGATTTCCGGGATCCTCTGCTAAAGCAAGCAGATATTCATTTATTGTTCTTCAGAAGATAAAAATAATTATTACAAATCATATATTGAGGATATAGTTTTGGGTCTTAAGGATTGCGCGGTGCTCAAATTATTCCTGATTACCTTTATTTAAGAGCCCAGAATAATAAATTATTCATGGAGATTTTACGGGATATCCTCGGGGATGAATCGATGAAGAACATTCAGTCGTTCTATTTTGGTACACTGGAAGAGATATCGCAAAAAAGGGATTCCCTTCAAACATGGCAGTTTTGTGATTAAACCCTCAATGGGAGCAGCAAGTGAAGGTGTAACAAAGGCTTCGTTTTATAATCAGATAATTAAGGATGTAAAGAAAATAGGCAGAACACGGAATATATTTGAGGAACTCAAAGACAGATACCGGATTTTAAGATACAAAGGTTATCTTCCGGATTCAAAATTCAGAAAAAAGTTCATTATCCAAAATATGGTGGAGAATTTGGACGGAGACTGGAAAGTACTGATTTATGGTGATAAATATTATGTTTTAAGAAGGGAAAACAGGAAAAATGATTTTAGAGCAAGCGGGAGTGGTTTATTGTCTTACAAACGCGACCTGCCCAATGGCTTACTTGATTTTGCAAAAGATATTTACTCAAAATTCCGGTTGCCAAACTTGTCTGTCGATATTGGCTGGGATGGGATCAGGTTTTTTTTACTTGAGTTTCAGGCCTTGTATTTTGGGACATATACTATTGAGCATTCGGAATTCTATTTTGTTTAATGAGGGAAAAACATGGTTGCTTAAGGAAGAACATTCTATACCTGAGCTTGAATATGCGAGAAGCGTTTCTTCATTTATTAATAGCAGATTAAATGTTCAGGAGTTATTCAGTGTCGTAGAATGAAGGTTCTTTTTGTAAGAAGCGGCAATAAGGGAATTGATCCGGTAACTCAAAACCAGGGAGATTCGCTTACTTCAGAAGGTTGTGTGATTTATTATTATGATATTATCGGAAAAGGTATCTGGGGTTATCTGCAAAATTTTTCAAAACTGAGGAAAGAGATCATCAGAATTGATCCTGATATAATTCATGCCCATTATGCCAGTTCCGGTTTCCTGTCCTCTCTGATACCTTTAAAAAAGCGGGTGGTTGTGTCGCTGATGGGAAGTGATATAAATGAGGCCGGAAGACTTTATCTTTATTTACAATCAGGTTCTTTATAAGGTTCTGCTGGAGCCAATGTATCGTCAAAACAGAACGGTTGAGTGAAATTCTGGGTTTATCAGATATCCGGATAATTCCCAATGGGATCGATTTTAGAAAGTTCCCGTTTGCAGAAAAGAAAATTGCTATGGATCAGTTAGGCTGGGGATCTGAAAACAGGCACATTTTATTTTCTTCCGATCCGGACAGGACTGAAAAAAACTACAAATTATTTCAGGAAGCTGTAAATTTACTGATCCCCAGATTTCCCAATCTGGAGGTTCATTTTCTAAAAGGTATTCCGAGGGAGAGGGTATATTTATATTATAACGCCTCTGATGTCTTGATCCTTACATCATTGTTTGAAGGATCCCCGAATGTGATTAAGGAAGCGATGGCCTGTAATTGCCCTATCATTGCCACTGATGTCGGAGATGTTAAAGAACTGATTAATAGCACTGACGGATGTTTTATTACAGGTTTTTCTCCGTGGAGATAGCTGAAAAGTTGATACTTATTTAGATTCGGGAAAGAGAACATCAGGAAGGGAAGATATCAAACATCTGGACAGCGAAATCATATTCCGAAAGATATATTACAGGTATACAACAAAACACTTGAAAGCAAAGTCATGATAGGAATTGTAAATTATGGTATGGGGAATTTAGGGTCTGTTAAAAGGAAATTGGATCAGAATAAAAGTGCCTCTATTATATCCGATAAGCGGGAAGAATTAAGAAAGTGCGAAAAGTTTATACTTCCGGGTGTTGGTCATTTTTCAAATGCTGTGAAAGAATTAAGGGCAAGAAACTTGTGGAATTACCTGGATGAGGAAGTAATCGTCAGGATAAGAAACCAATTTTAGGCATTTGTTTAGGGATGCAGCTTATGGCTAAACACAGCGAGGAGGGTGATGATTACGGATTCGGTTGGTTTGATGCTGAGATTATTAAATTCAGGATCACCAATACGTTAAAATATAAGATCCCCCATATCGGCTGGAATACAGTAATTCTCAGGAAAAGTAGTCCGATGTTTAGAGGATGTTGACCTGGATTCGGGCTTTTATTTTGTTCACTCTTATCATATCAGATGTAATGATCCCGAAGATATACTCAGCGAGACTCGACTATGAATACCTGTTTGTCTCTGCCATTCAAAAAGATAATATTTTAGGAGTCCAGTATCATCCTGAAAAAAGTCATGAATCGCAGGCGAGCAATTGTTAAGGAATTTTGTATCCTTTATAAATGTTCAGACCGAGAGTCATTCCTGTATTGCTTTTAAAGGTAAGGGACTTGTAAAATCAATTAGATTTAAAAACCACCGTTATATCGGTGATCCGATCAATGCTGTTAAATTATTTAATGATCTGAATGCTGATGAGTTGGTATTTCTTGATATTATGGCCACCAGAGAAGGTCGGTTTATTTCACCGGATTTGGTTAAATGTATTGGGGAAGAAGCGAATATGCCTTTTGCTGTGGGAGGAGGAATCAAAACGCTTGATAATATAAGAACAGTAATTAGCGGCAGGTGCAGAAAAGGTTGTGATTAATACGGAAGCAGGGGAAAATCCTGATTTTATTCAAATGGCATCTTTGACATTTGGTTCTTCAACAATTGTCGTTTGTATCGATGTCAGACGAAGTTTATTGGGAAAGGAAAGGGTTTGTATAAGAATGGCACTGATTCAAACAAAACCCTATTCTCCCGTCGAATTTGCTCAATTAATGGAAACAAAGGGTGCCGGCGAGATAATAGTTCAATCGGTAGACACTGACGGTATGATGAGGGGATATGATATTGACCTGGTTAAAAGTATATCTCGAATCTGTTTCAATTCCGGTAGTGGCTATTGGGTGGAGCAGGAAATTTATCAGACATGAAGCATTGCTATGATGATGGGTATGCATCCGCCCTTGCTGCAGGAAGCATGTTTGTTTATCAGGGTCCACGAAGGGGAATTTTAATAAATTATCCTTCAAAGCAGGAAATTTTAAAATTCTTTGATCAGGTTGAAGGTTAGCGATATGAAAGTTTGTTCGCTTGGAGTGTGGGATGAAAATATTCCGGGTATTTTCTTTGATGCAAAGGGAGTTTCAAACTATGCAAGAATTCAGCAGAAACTGATGGATACTTACCCAAGAGGCACAAGGGGTAGAGGAAGACTGGAACAAAATAATCACCAATGTAAAAAAGGAAGGGAAAAACAATAAATATGATTGTATTGTCGGAGTTTCGGGAGGTGTAGATAGTTCTTATCTGTTATACCTGATTAAGGAGAAATATGGACTGAGACCTTTGGCAGTTACTCTTGATAATGGCTGGAGTTCGGAAGTAGCAATAAAGAATATAAAAAGGATGACTGATGCCCTTAAAGTAGATCTTGAGACTTATGTGATCGACTATGAGGAAATGAAAGATCTTATGAGATCATTTATGTTTGCAGGACTTCCCTGGATAGACGGACCAACTGACACTGCAATAAAATCAGTGATGTACAAAATAGCATTAAGGTACAAAGGTTAAATATGTTTTCAGGGGAAATGATTTCCGAACCGAGGGAAAGCAACCCAGGGAATGGACATATAGTGACGACAGACAGTTAAAGTATATACATCGGAAATACGGACACAGGAATAAATTAAGAACTTTTCCATTCCTGCCGTTCTGGAAAATAATTTATTGCGGATTTGTCAGGGGAATAAAAGATATCAGACCATACTACTATCTGGATTATTCAAAATCAGTTGCGAAGAGATTTTCTTGAAAAAAATTATGGCTGGCAATATTATGGCGGCCATCACCATGAAAATGTATTTACCAAATTTGTAATGTCATATTGGCTTCCTGTCAAGTTCGGAATAGACAAAAGAATTATAAATCTTTCAGCTCAGGTCATGAGCGGATATATCAGCCGTGAAAAAGCTCTTTCAGAACTTTCGGTTCCTGCACTTAGTGACAACGAGAAAGAAGAGATAAGGAGATATGTGTTAAAGAAACTTGATTTTTCAGACGAAGAATTTGACTCTCTATTAAAATCAGAAAACAAATCATTCCGCGATTACCCGAATCATGAAAGATCATTGTTTTTTATTTTGAAATTCTTTAGTCCTTTGATTAAATTGGTCTATCACTCAAACTCCAATGACTTTTGTTGCAATGGAAGTTGATAACAACAGGGCCAATGAAAGTTGCTGAAAGTAATGTAAGAAAGAAAGGCGTATTAATTATTGAAGGGCATGTTCAGGGTTTGTCAAACGCCAGATCGTTGGGTGAAAATGGGATTCCAGTTTATGTGACTGACAAAGGTAACTGTATAGCACGGTATTCAAAATACTGCAAAAATTATTTCAGGTGTCCCGATTATAATTCTGATGAGTTAGCTTATTTCCTTTTGGAACTGGCAAAAGCCAGAAACCTCACAGGATGGTTGTTACTGCCTTCAAACGACCATGCCGTTTACACTATTTCAAAACACAAAGAACAGTTAGAAGAATATTACAAGGTTATAACTCCTGATCTTGTGGTTCTCGAAAATATTTATGATAAATCGAAGTTGTTAAAAATTGCACAGTATTGTGATATCCCGGTACCTGGAACTTATTATTTTCAGGCTCCGGATGATATTAATTCCGTGATTCGCTACCCTTTCCTGTGTTAACTAAAGGAATAAACGGTCTTACATTTTTTAAGGCAGTTCACAAAAAGGCGTTTATAGCCCATAAAGAAGATGATCTGAAAAAGCAGCTTCATCTTATAAATGAGAAATACCCGGTTAACAGAACCTTTACCCAGGAACTTATCCCTTCTGATGGAAAAAATAAAACTATTTCCTTTACGGCTTTTTGTGCATGACGGACTTATCAGGACTTACTGGATGGGACTGAAACTAAGGGAACATCCCTGGCAGATTTGGGACTGCCACATTAGCAGAAAGCATCTTTTGTGAAGAATTAATTGATCCTTCAACCAAACTGGTCAAATCATTGAATTATACCGGCATTTGTGAAATTGAGTACCTGCTTGATCCAAGGGACAAAAAGTATAAATTGATAGAAATCAATGCCAGGACATGGCTCTGGGTAGGATTGGCAAAGGCATGCGGAGTGGACTATGCTAAATATTCATATAATTTTGTTAACAGGATTCCTAATGAGTACCCGCAAAATTACAAAACCGGAATTAAATGGATAAATCATTTTACCGATCTTATTTTCAGCGTTCAGGCAATTGTAAAGAAGAAGCTCTCCATTAAGGATTATAGAAACTCATTAAAAGGAGATAAGGTGAGGGCGGTGTTTCAGTGGGAAGATTTTAAACCTGCACTTATGTTTTTTATTTTATTATTTTACTTCTTTAAGAAAAGGACGTAAGCTAAAATATTTATCTTTTTATGGAATCTGTCATTATCATATTGTCTGCCTTTCTGTTATCAACTTCATTATTTATATTCTGGGTGGTTCGTGGTGGTTTTAACAAAAAGTTCCTGTATACTGATAATTTAATTGTAGGATTGACTGGGTCATGTATTAGTCTTCTGATATTTAATTATATCACTATTCCCTTATGGGTTATGACACCCTTTGTTACCGGTTTTGTATTATTGCTATTATTTGTTGCCCTGTTTATGTACAGATTCTTCCGGAATCCTGAAAGAAAAATACCCGGGGATAAGAATGAAATTGTTTCCGGAGCGGACGGCAGGGTTATTTATATTAAAGAACTTGAAGTTAATCAGATGCCTGTCTCAATAAAGAAATTGCGAATAGCAGATCTTAGTGAGATAACCAAAACGGATATGCTGAAACAACCATGTTATCTGATCGGCATTGCGATGACTTTATTTGATGTTCACATGAACAGGGCTCCTATTGATGGCCGGATTACTATGATCAAACATACGGATGGCACTTCAATAGGGTTAAATACTCCTGAATCAAATATCACGAATGAACGAAATACTGTGGTAATTGAACGGTCCGACGGTGTAATGGCCGGGATTGTGCAGATCGCCGCAAGAGGTGTTCACAGATGTATCATTATGTCGAAGGAAGGGGAAAACGTAAACCGGGGACAGATAATCGGAAAAATACGCTGGGGTTCTCAACTTGATATGATCCTTCCACGCAATTGTGAAATTAAAGTCCGGGAAGGTGAACAGGTCTATGCAGGGTCAACAATTATCGGAAGGCTGCTCGAGTAACAGAATTTAGCAAAAATGAATATTTTAGTCGATATCGGACACCCCGGACAGGTCCATCTTTTCAGATATGTAATTCAAAAGTTAAAAGATCATCAGCATCATCTAACAATAACTGTTAAGGATCTTCCCACAGCAAAAAAACTGCTTGAAGCATTTCAGATGCCTTATATTTCCCTGGGCAGGAAATTTGATTCTATTTTGTTAAAGGGGCTGAGCCAGTTCAGTTATGACTGCAACCTTCTTAAGATTGCAAACAAATCAAATATTGATATTGCCGTAGGATCTTCAATTACCATTGCCCACGCTTCAGCCTTTATTAAGATGAAATCTGTTTTACTTGATGATGATGATGCTAAAGCTGTAAGACTTTTTTCCTTATTTGCACATCCCTTTGCCGACTGCATAGTATCTCCCGATGCTCTTTCCCATGAGCGCAATAACAATAAAGGAATAACATTCAAAGGGACCCATGAATTGTTCTATTTGCACCCGGATTATTTCAAACCGGATATTTCTGTTGTGAAAGAGGCCGGAATAGATATTGAAACACCATTTTTTATTCTTCGTTTCGTTTCCGGAAAAGCTTACCACGATGCAGGTGAAAAATGGATGACAATGAATCAGAAGCTTAAGATAATTGATATCATAAAGGAATTCGGGAACGTTTTTGTTACAACAGAGCGAAAAATTGAGCCTGAACTTGAAAAGTGGCAGTTAAAAATCTCTCCTGAAAAAATACATCACCTGATGTATTATGCTTCAATGTTTATCGGTGACAGCCAGACAATGACTTCAGAAGCTGCAATTCTGGGTACTCCCGCTCTGAAATGCAATACATTTGCACATAAATTATCTGTCCCGAATATGCTCGAGGATAAATATGACTTATGCTATTCATATCAGCCAGATGAATTTGAAAGGATGTGTTTAAAAATCAGGGAACTTCTTCAGCGAAAAGATTTGAAAGAAGAATGGACGCAAAAAAGGGAGCGCTTTCTTTCGGAAACTATCAATCCTACTGACTTTCTTGTATGGTTTATTGAAAACTACCCGGAAAGTAAAAGGATTATAAAACAGAATCCTGACTATCAAAATAATTTCAGATAGAATGAATTGAAATCAATATTAAGGTCGAAAAAGATTTTCTTTATTTATTTAACATTTATTCTTTTGCTGGTAACGCTTCCGATAAATTCAGCAGGCGAACTTAACAATATTACAATTCTTCATTTTCGCGGAGATTATTTTTTACATGCATTATTGTTTGTGCCGTGGGCAATCTTTTATCCGGCAATGCGATCAGGCCTCTTAATATGGTTATTGTTGGGTCTTATCTTTGCAGCTGCCTGCGAGTCAGTTCAGTATTTACTTCCCTACAGGGCTTTTAATGTAAATGATCTGGCGGCTAATATTCTTGGAATTGCATCAGGATGGTGTTTCTTTTGGATATTGAAGGGATTTAAAATGGTATGAGAAGAAGAATAAAAGTTAATTTCCTATCCCCTGATTCTTTGTAACAATAATCCACTTTCCGACATTTTTTAAATTCTGCCATACAAGCTCTCTCACCCAGGGGATTGGCTCGTTATACCATCGTTGAGGATGTAAGGTAATCATAAGCTGGCCTGGGAGGATGCCGGATTCACAAGCCCGGATTATATCGAAAGTTGAATGAAAATGGAAGACCGGTGCGGGGTACGGGGTGCGGGTTGCGGGATTGTCTTCGCTCTTAGTCTCTTCGTCTCTAAGTCCCTTTCTTCCTTTTGCCAACTGCCAACTGCCAACTGCTTTATCTCTTACAGAAACAGCCTCACCGTCCCACCTCCGTCCTGTGTCAGTGAGATATAGTACCTTATTAAAGTCGATGTCGAAATAGGGTTCTCCTATTATACCGTAACTCCCGGTAATCGTACTTTTCCCATAATTTTCTATTGTCGTATCGCGACAACGGACTGCCGTGCATACAGATCGTTTCGACCGGAACGACCCGGCGAAGCTTTTCTAAGTTCTCCCTGAAACTGATTATTGCTGCTACAAAAAGTTTTTCGTCAGGGAGAACTTTGTCATGCAGTCGTGCGGTCGTGCGGTCGTGCAGTCTTCTTAACCCACCCCCAGCCCCTCCCGGGAGGGGAGCCTTCTTAAAGCCCTGCCGATCGCACACCGGGAAAGATCTTCATAATGATAGCCTATCTCATGCCCCAGGCCAGCTATTTGTTTAATGACCTCCTCATCAAAGCTTTCCGGTACCATCCTGAAATAGTAGGTTCCGGTTATTCCCAAGCTCCTTTTCAAGCTTGGCAGTATGTCAGTGAATTCATTTTCCGGGCATCGACATCATGACGAAGAATGATAGTACGGGTGGCAGGATTCTTTAGAAAATCGGCGAAGGTCTGAAAAGTGTAATGCTGATTTTTCAGAGCTGTAACAAGCTGATGAAAAGTATGCAGGGTGAAATCTGGCATGTAAGCAGAATAATATACAAAATTAATAAAATATCCCGGCGATGGTATTACCGTGTTAAGGCGTTACGGCATTACGACAATTAGATCTTAGGGCATAAAGATGTTACCTTACAAAGATGGGTAAAAGGGAAGCTTTTTGCCCTTTTTTGTTTTTATAAGTTTTGCGTGTTGAGCCATCCTGTGTACACCTGAGGACGAAAAACGAATGCGACTTAACACTAATCCTGAGTCCTGCTAATTTTAAGACTAATTTTGTATCATACAATATTTGTATTACCTTTATAAATAAAAAAATGGATCTGAATGTTGGAAAACCAGTGACCGGGGATGAACTTATTGGCCGTGAAAAAGAGATCAATGAGATAATTCAGACAATTAAAGCAGGTCAGAGTGTTGCGCTTATTGCTCCCAGACGTTTTGGAAAGACCTCAATTATGATGGAGGTAATGAATCGGTTGAACCGTGAAAAGTACTTTTCCGGGAGTATTGATATTTTTACAGTACCGGATATTGAACAGCTGGCTTTTGAAATAACATACCAGGTACTGAAGAACAGGAAACTTGATGAAGCCCTGAATAAGCTTAAACATAACCTTGGGGAGATACTTACAAATATAAAATTCAGGAAAGAGATTGAAGGCGCTGAATTTATCTTAGGCTTTGGAAAACCCCAGAAGGATCCATGGGAACAATTAAGATCCTCATTAAAGTTCATTGAAACGTTTGCATTGAAGTATAACAAAAAGATCTGCTTTGCATTTGATGAGTTCGGAGACATAGAAAAGCTTGATGGAATTGAGATAATTAAATTATTCCGGGGAATAATTCAAAATCAAAAACAATCGGTTTATATTTTTAGCGGAAGTTATGAATCGGTAATGAATAAGATCTTTGTAACAAGTAAATCCCCCTTTTACAGGATGGTAAAAATTGTTGAACCAGGCTTTGTTAAAAAGGAAGATCTTATAAAGTTTACTGAGAAGATATTTCGTGAATTGAATATTTCATACGACATTGATAACTTAAGTCGCGGTGTGGAACTGACAAAGGGGCATCCGTATTATATCAGACTTTTTATACAGGAGTATTATTTCCAACATCTGCAGGACGGAAAACTTTCTGATCCGGAAGTGATCTTTGACAAAATGATGCTTACAGAAAATAGTTATCTTGAAAAACTGTGGGATGAAATTTCGAAGAAAAAAGAGACAAGGGTAGTTATGATTAAAATAATAGAAACAGGAAAACCTTATACTGAGATAGATAATAAAGGTGTCAATATATCCAGGGCAATTAATGAACTGCTTGGTAAAGGAATTATTTTTTCAGATAAATCAGGTTATGTTGTTTCAGATCCGCTCTTTGAAAGATTTATAAAAGAGAGGGTGTTAAAATATTAATTCTTAGTTAGAAAACCATGAGTGATTAGTTATTGTCAGAGAATCATTAAAATAATACATAGTTAGTATCATACAGTATTTGTATTATGGAAGAGCTGGTCACGACACCGGGCACATGATTCTCGATGCAAGGTACATTGTTCATGACTCACCTCGTACCCCGCACCCCGCACCCCGCACCCCGCTTCATACCTTCATACCTTCATACCTTCGCGCAAAGGTATAAGAGACTAAGGGACGAAGAGACTAAGGGACGAAGAGACGAAGAGACGAAGAGACTAAGGGACTAAGGGACTCAAGTCCTTTCTCACCACGACCAGTTCTCCGGATGCAAGGACATGTTCACAAGTTTCCCTAAAATATTTTCATAGGTTTCGTATAGCTCATTGTGTTCTTCCTCAGAAATATAGGAGCAAGAAAGCGAAAAATCCAGCCATGTCTGAGTCTCAGCGGATTCACCTTCGGCATCTGTTATTTTTGATGCAAATGCTTTTGGATATCTTCGTTTGCGGAAAGATTCTGCAGTATTTCCACAAACTGATCTTGATGATCTCCGGATCTGATCAGTCAAAGAGTAGGTTTCTTCCTTAGGGAATGATTTGGAAAGTTGAAAAATCTTCATAGCAGCATCAAATGCCAATTTGAAGACCTCCAGGTCCTTGTGTGTTCTAATTTTCATAATTGCAGCGATTTAAATTATTCCACTACTAATTTAATAATTTTATTATTTCTCCTCCTTTTTATGTCTATAATTCTCTTCAGTCTCTCAGTCTCTAAGTCTCTCAGTCTCTTCAGTCTCTTCCCTCCCTGCAGTCTGGCTCCTTCGCTAAAAATGCCCACAGGGCATTTTCTTTACGCTCGGCCCTGTCTCTCAGTCACTCAGTCTCTAAGTCTCTTTGTCTCTCAGTCTCTTCGTCTCTGCAGTCAGTCTCAGTCTCAATCCTCAGTCTCTTAGCTCTCTTGTCTCTAAGTCACTCCGTCTCCCGACCTCGGTCTTCGTTCTTCCATGATCGCTCTTCCTCCCAATTGTTCACCCCTAAATCCCCTAAAGGGGACTTTTAAGAACCCCCTTTAGGGGGCAGGGGGTAAAACCAAGGGTCATCTGTCTCTTCCTCCCTTCGTCAATTACTCTCCCTGTCACACAATTCTTTAAAGGGACATCCGTTAATACCATAACCTGATCAATTAATAACTGGTATGAGCTCCTGTCAACATTATCTTTATCTTTTATACTCAGATCCGGGCAGTACATACCTGATGATCGTTGCAACCTAAACAACCTGACATGGAAGTTTTGCATAGGCTTGAAACAAAATGTATTTTAGATATGAAATCCGAAAGGTCTTTTATCCTGATTCTCAATTTTATTTTTATTTAAAATCAACTCAATAGCTCAACCTGTTTGGATCCCAGGTACACCGGCAGTAACTTCCACAACTACAACAATATCAATTCAAGATATGGAATTGACAGAAGAGGAACAGTATATTTTGTAGTTTATAATTTCAACAATCTGACACCATTACATCACTTCAGGTGAAGAATGACGCAATTGCTGGTCCATCAGGGAATAGAGTTTTTACTGCAGTTCTAAATGTTCCTCTGGGACAGGTATGGAATATCAATACCATTAGATATTTTCCCAATGCAATCTGGTACCCTTCATTCACTTTTTTGGGTTGCTGAAGATCAGTTTGGAGTCCTGCAGGTAACTCCGGTAAAGATATTAGCTGCAACTAAACTCTGTCCCAAAATCCAACTCTTTACCTTCTTCGGCAACCTTGGTGAATGTGTAAACCTTGGAGCACAGGGAATGTTCCAGGCTGCACCTCTTGGTGTGCTTCCAACTGGGGTTCTGAAAGGTACTACCTGGACTGTGGACTGGGGAGATGGATCACCCGTTTGGAATTATACTTCAACAGCCGATAATGATATTCCCCCAGTCCAATTACATCCTTTTGTTACAACAACCGATTGTGCCTACCAGGGTACCTGGACAGTTAAAAATCCCTGCAACGAGTTCCTTGCAGGGACTTCAATTTTTGTGGTTCATGGCCGGGATATCCCTGCCGATGGGGATGGACTTCTTCAGATGGAAGAGACATCAACCCATTCGCCCGATATTGTCTATTTATGCGAAGGTGTAGCACACACTATAACAGTTACAGATATAAGCACGTGGAACTGCCAGACATCCTAATGTTCCGCCTCCGCTTAATCCTGCAGATTATGACAACGATAAGCCACGGACTCTCCAGTTCGTTTACGGTGAGACTCCTGCAGGTGCAGTTATGAATACAATAACAGGCAATGTTATTATCGGAGGAGTCAACATAGCAAATGGAGCAAATGGTTACGTCGGGCCGGTTCTTACTCCAATAAATCCGCCCAATCCTAATACCGTTTCAGAAACAATTATGATCCCTGCCACCTCGGTGGTGGGCCAGAGATTTTATGTCTACCTGAAGAACTGGAACAAGTGTAATCCATATACCGGAAATCCAAACATCGGATATGAATATGAAGATTTTATAATCGAAATAATCGATGCACCGCCTGCACCAATAGTCGTAACACCGCAGGTATACTGCTTCGGCAGTGTGCCGGTCACCATAACCGCAACTCCCAATCTCCCGGGTAACACTATCAACTGGTACGCCAATGCCGGTCTTACCATTTTCCTGGCATCCGGAACTGCCTATGCACATGGCCAGACCGCTCCCGGCATCTATAATTACTGGGTCACCGAGACCAGCGGGGTCAACGGCTGCGAAGGACCATCCGGCACAGATAACAATGAGGATCAGGGAAGCTCTTTCCCAGCCGGGTCCGATAGCCGGACCGGCAGAAGTGTGCGTCAATGCAGCAGGACAAGTATTTTCAGTGGCCGTAAACCCGCCGGTAATGCCGGTAGGCGGCCCAACGGAATATTTCTGGACAGTCCCCGCAGGATGGAACATCACAGCCGGACAGGGTACACGGCAGATCACAGTCAACATCGGCGGCGCAACAGGGAACAGAACTGTAAGCGTCGTAAACAGGTATACAACCGCTACCGAACTGCCCGTCAACCAACAGAGATTTAACAGTTACCGTAAGCCCGCTATCAGTTGGAGGTAATGTGACAGGCGGAGCAACCCCGATCTGTATCGGCACCGCAACCGGAACAATGACCCTTTCGGGGAACACCGGCGCTGTGGTGAGATGGGAAAAGCGGCTCAATGCTGCCGGGGCCTGGACAAACATTGCAAATACAGCGGTTACATACGCAGAAACACCTTCAGCCGTTGGTTCATGGCAATACAGGGCTCTTGTCCGGAGCGGTTCCTGCGCGGATGCATATTCAAATCCAAGGACAATTGTTGTCGACCCGACCGCAGCTGGCGGAACAACATCCGGAGGTAATACACCGATCTGTCTGGGTTCAGGTACAGGTAATATGACATTAGCCGGATACACCGGCACTATTGTCAGGTGGCAGAGACGGCTTAATGGCGGCGGCTGGAATAATATCGGCGGTACAGGTGGCCTTACTACCTATTCTGAAAATCCCGCTTCGGCCGGAACATGGGATTACCGTGTTCAGATCTCAAGCGGTTCCTGTCCGACTGTTTATTCAACACTGCGTACGATTGTTGTTAATCCTGTAACGGTAGGTGGAAGTCTGACCGGAGGAAATTCTCCCATATGTCTGGGTTCAGGCACCGGAACAATGACCCTTTCGGGCCATGCAGGCAATGTTGTGAGATGGGAGAGACGCCGGAACGGAGGTGGATGGGTGAATATTGCCAACAATACAACCACTTATTCTGAAATACCTGCACTGGCAGGGACCTGGGATTACCGTGTCTACGTTCAGAGCGGCGTTTGTTCTGCTGTCTATTCAGCAACAATAACCATTATTGTAACACCAGCTTCAGTTGGTGGTTCAATCTCGGGTGGGTCCACCCCGATCTGTCCGGGAACAACCACCGGAGTCATGACATTATCGGGATATACCGGAAATATTGTAAGATGGGAAAAACAGGTTAATGGAGGGGGCTGGTCAAATATTGCAAATACAAATGCCACTTATTCGGAGGTTCCAACGTCTTCAGGTACATGGGACTACAGGGCTTATGTTCAGAACTCACCCTGTTCCGGAGTTTATTCTTTAACAAGAACAATTGTTGTGCGACCGCAATACAATGCACAGCTTCATGATAATGCAAGCATCTGCAACAATACATCCACAACATTTTTTATAACACTCTCAGCAGGTACTTCACCCTATACAATAAATTATACAAAGAATGGCGTCGCCCAGCCTGCTCTCAATAACTATGTGAATAACACACCGGTAAATACCGGAAATCTGGCAGTCAATACAACTTATGTCCTCACCTCTGTAACGGATGCCAACGGCTGCTCCGCGCAAAACCTCGGATCATCTATTCTTATTACTGTGGGTTCGGTGCCGACTACGGCAACCCTTACAGGCAGCGGAAACGCCTGCGACGGCGCTTCGAGCTGGATAAATTCAGTCATAACAGGGGGAGCTCCGCCATACACTGTAAACTATACACGCAATGGTGTTGCACAGCCTGCGATCAACAATTATAACAGCGGTACCAATTTCAACCTTGGAGTTCTGGCAGTCGGTTCTTATACTTACAGAATTACCTCGGTTACCGATCTTTGCGGTAACACCGTCCCGGCAGGAGGTCTGCCCGCAAATTACACAATCACCATAAATCCGATTCCAAATGCCGCGGCAACAGTTAACAATGCTCCGGTGATCTGCAATAACGGTACAACAAACATTGTACTTCATGCCAATGTTGCCAGCAGCGATTTTATATGGACGGTCAGCAATAACCCTGCAACAACATGGACAGCAGGCAAGGCACCGGCCGGAGGCACAAGAATTAACGGGGAAAATACTTCCATTGCGCAAAACCTGGAACATAACGGCACCCAGCCCATCACGGTAACATATACTATCACTCCCAGGGGTCCTGGTGCTACAGCCTGCATGGGATCACCCATAACGAGGGACGTTGTTGTCAATCCGGCCGGGCAGGTGAATGATCCGGCCAACCAGACTCTCTGCAACGGATCAAATACCGCAGCCGTGAACTTCTCGACGAACAGGACCGGCGGGGTAACGACATACTCCTGGGTAAATAACACAGCGGGCATGGGGCTTGGGGCAGGGGGCGTGGGGCAATATTCCTGCATTTGCCGCTATAAATAACGGAACAGCTCCTGTAACAGCAACAATAACAGTTACTCCGACCTTTACAAACGGAGGGACAAGCTGTGCAGGTCCGACGGAAAACTTTACAATAACTGTCAATCCGACAGCGCAGGTGAATGATCCGGCAGATCAGACGGTGTGTAACGGCTCGAATACTGCTGCGGTAAACTTCGCGACGGACAGAAGCGGAGGGGTAACAACTTACTCCTGGGTAAATAATACACCGGCCATAGGGCTTGGGGCAGCGGGCGTGGGGAATATACCTGCATTTGCAGCGATAAATAACGGAACCTCACCGGTAACTGCCACAATAACTGTTACACCGACTTTTACAAATAATGCCGTAAGCTGTACAGGTCCGGCACAGAGCTTTACGATCACTGTCAATCCTTCGGCACAGGTTAATGATCCTGCGGACCAGACGGTCTGCAACGGGTCAAATACGGCAGCGGTGACTTTCGCCACTAACAGGACAGGCGGTGTCACGACATACTCCTGGGTTAATAACACAGCGGGCATGGGGCTTGGAGCAGGGGGCGTGGGGAATATTCCGGCGTTTGCAGGAATAAATAATGGAACATCACCTGTAACTGCAACAATTACGGTAACTCCGACTTTCACAAATAATAGCTGTCAGCTGTACCGGCCCGACTCAAAGCTTTACCATAACCGTTAATCCGACAGCTCAGGTTAATGATCCTGCAAACCAGACAGTCTGCAACGGGAACCTGATAGCTGCGGTTAATTTCTCCACAAACAGATCAGGCGGCATAACGACTTATTCCTGGGTTAACAATACACCGGGCATAGGGCTTGGGGCAAACGGTACGGGAAATATCGGAGCATTTGCTGCTATAAATGCCGGGACATCACCGGTAACAGCTACTATAACTGTAACTCCCACATTTACAAATAACAGTGTGGGCTGTACAGGGCCATCCGAGAGCTTCACAATAACTGTCAACCCTACTGCTCAGGTCAATGATCCGGCCGACCAGGCAGTGTGTAACGGGGCGCCTGTCGGGGCCGTAAATTTCGCCACGAACAGGACCGGCGGAGCCACGACTTACGCCTGGACTAACTCAAATCCTGGCATGGGGCTTGGGGCAGGGGGCGTGGGGAATATTCCTTCATTCAATGCGATAAATATCGGAAACTCGCCTGTACTTGCAATTATAACCGTAACACCGACCTTTACGAATAATTCGGTAGCCTGTTCGGGGCCGCCGCAAAGCTTTACAATAACTGTCAATCCCACACCTGCACTTTCAAGCACTCTGACGCCGGCAGCAGTATGCAGTAATACGGTATTCAGCTATCCGCCCACAAGCGCTACAGCAGGAACCACCTTTAACTGGACCAGGGCTGTTGTTCCCGGTATCAGTCCTGCCGGACCAGCATCGGGCGTCAACAATCCGAACGAAACTCTTGTCAATATCACATCTGCTCCGATAAATGTCACCTATGTTTATACACTCCTGGCAAACAGTTGCAGTAATATTCAGAATGTAATTGTTTCGATTAAACCGGAACCTGTAATTTCGGTTCAGTCGACAACGGTTTGTTCCGGAAATCCTATGAATTACAGGATCCTTCTCGACAATTTCAACAATCCTGCCGACAATGTAACATTTACCTGGCCCGCTCCGTCGTTGAGCGCCGGGATAACAGGCGGATCGGCAAGGGCCTCCGCATCGGCAGCAAATATTACCGATACCTTTACGAACACCTCGGGTGGTATAGGTACCGCAACATATACCATTACACCTTTTAAAGACGGATGCGCAGGAACCCCGCGTGATATCGTCGTTTCAGTCGGCTCCGAGCCGGTCCTTGATCCCGGCCTGAATAATACGGTCTGCAGCAATATACCGACAGGACTCCTCCTCAGGGAAGCAGCAGGAAGCGTCGTGCCGACATATTATAATATAATCAGCAGGAGCATCGATGCAGGTCTGACACCGGCAGGAGGGAATGCAGTGGTCCCGAATGCAACAGCGCCCGCAGGATATCTGTCTTCGGACATTTTTGCAAACCTGACAGGTGTGAACAAGAATGTAACATACCGTGTTCAGCCTGTCCTGGCTCCCGATTGCTTCGGCGATCCTGCCGATATTATCATCACTGTCCGGCCGCAGCCGGTAATAGTACCGGGTCAGACACAGAACCGTTTGTTCCGGTGTGGCGATCGGCAAAGAGATCTTCCTGCTTCCGGCAAATACTCCGGCAGGTACGCTGTTCAACTGGCCTGTGCCTGTTATGTCAGATGCCTCCGCACAGGGAACGGCAGGTGTAAATGTGGCTGCGGATCCTGCAGGAACGCTCCACATCAACGATATAATAAACAACTATTCCCCGGCACCCATAACTGCAACTTATACGATTACACCGGTCAGTCAGCATGGATGCGCCGGAACACCTGTCCCGGTGGTCATAACGATCAACCAGGAGCCTGTTCCCCAGCCTATCTCAGGCCGGGTGGATCTCTGCGTGGGAGATAGGAATATTGTTTATAATGTCAATCCTGTCGGAGGATCCTCTTTCCACTGGACAGTCGATCCTGCAGGTTGGTATCAAAACATTTGACTTCAATACCAATGCTATACTTATCGATGCGGCGCTTGTTGCCGGATCAGGGAATATAACAGTCTATGAAACCAATTCGCTTGGTTGTTCGGGAGCCGTTTCATCACTTGCCGGTACGGGTTTATACCCAGCCTGCTCCTGAAAATATTTCAGGCGATCCGGTGGTATGTGCATTTTCAACTCATGTTTACAATGTAACCAACCGTGCCGGATCAGTCTATAACTGGACAGTCCCCGGGGGTGCCGCAATAGTCGGTGATCCGTCGGGAAGTTCAGTGACCATTATTTTCGGTAATGTCGGAGGAACAATACTCGTCCGTGAGACCAACATTGCAGGATGTGTCACAAACCACAACCCGTTTGCAGTCACTGTCAATCCTCTGCCGACGGCTTTGATCAGCAACGGGGGCACAATGTGCGACGGAGGAACCAGACCTCTCAATGTGGCATTCAACGGTACAGCTCCGTTCGACTTCACATATGCCATCAACGGAGTCCCGCAGACGCCGGTTTCAACAAGCAGTAATCCGTATATAATAAATGCTACACTGGCAGGTACATATACGATTGTAAATGTAACTGATAATACAGGATGTACAAATACCGGTTCAGGCAGCGCAACAATCACCTACTTCCCGAAACCCACAGGTATTATAAGCGGCGGAGGTGAACTATGCAGAGGCAGTTCGACTACGCTCACCATGACATTTACAGGTGTAGCTCCATTCACGTTCACTTATACTGACGGCACCACTCCGGTTACAGTTACCGGTCATCCGACAAATGTTTATACGGTCAGCGTATCACCAATCGTAAATTCAACCTATACTCTTACATCACTTACTGATTTCAATAACTGCACCGGAGTTCTTTCAGGCTCGGCAGTAATTACAGTCAATCAGCCTCCTTCACTTTCTCTTACAGGAACAAACCTGATCTGCTACAATGTCCCGACCGGAGCTGTTGATATGACAATTTCGGCAGGAACCCCGCTATTCGGAATTGCATGGACAGGTCCGAACGGATTTACCTCACCAACAGAAGATATTTCAGGACTCAATGAGGGATATTATGCTGTGACTGTAACCGATTCAAAAGGATGCACGGCAACGGCAAATATTACGCTTACACAGCCGGCACAGTTGGCAGGAGCAGTTGGCAATACAAATGTAACATGCTTTGGTGCTAATGACGGGACCATTACAATTTCAGGAGCCACGGGAGGAACAGGCACTTACGGAT
Source organism: uncultured Bacteroidales bacterium (assembly GCA_963703935.1). Classification (GTDB taxonomy): domain Bacteria; phylum Bacteroidota; class Bacteroidia; order Bacteroidales; family VadinHA17; genus LD21. The sequence goes on from CAVPGA010000001.1 coordinate 30,787, forward strand.
ATACTATAAACGGAGGTACAACATGGGTTGGATCGGGCATATTTACGAACATTGCTCCCGGAACCTACAATGTTCAGATAAGGGATGCCGTCAATCCGACATGCATTCTGGTGCTGAATCCGGCTTTGGTTATAACACAACCTGCCGTTCTCAGTGCAACACTGACGAAAACGGACATAACCTGTTTCGGTGCACATAACGGGTCAATTGTAATATCCGGAGCAGCAGGAGGTTACGGAACTTATCAGTATACGATCAATGGCGGAACAACATGGGTTGGCTCAGGCAACTTCACTAACCTGAATCCCGGTACATACAACGTCCGGATCCGTGATGCAGTGAATACGGCCTGTGCAATTAACCTTGATCCTGCGCTGGTCATTACAGAACCACCGGTGCTTTCGGCAACGGTTAACAGGACAAACATAACCTGTTTCGGATCAACAGACGGTACAATAACAATTTCTGCACCCGCTGGCGGACACGGGACCTATGAATACAGCATAAACGGAGGAGGCTCCTGGCAGGCAACCGGTAATTACACCGGTTTAACACCGGGGAACTACAATGTTCAGATCCGTGATGCAGCCTTTACAGGTTGCTACATTGTACTCAACAATGCTCTTGTGCTGACACAGCCTGCTGTGCTCACTGCAACGCTGGCTTCAACAAATGTCACATGCAACGGTGCAAATGATGGTACAATAAGCATAACAGGCGCTTCAGGAGGCTACGGAACCTACGAATATACCATTAATGGCGGAACAAACTGGTTTGCTTCAGGATTGTTCACCAATGTTGCACCCGGAACATATGATGTAAGGATCCGGGACGCAGCACACCCTTCATGCTTCATCATCCTTAATGCAGGATTGCAGATAACCGAACCGGCTGCCCTGATGGCTATGGTGATCGATACCGATATTACATGCTTCGGAGCCAATGATGGTGTTATTACGATAACAAATTCATCAGGCGGATACGGAACATTCCAGTACAGCATTAACGGAGGATCAGGCTGGCAGGATTCACCTGTATTCCCTTCACTTTCTGCAGGTTCTTATGATGTCAGGATAAGAGACAGGGCACACCAGTCATGTGTTGATCATTCTTAATCCGGCGCTGTATTATAACGTGAACCGGCACAGCTGGCAGGAACAGTTGGCAAAACGGACATTAACCTGCTTTGGTGCAAATGACGGGACTATTTCAATTAACGGAGCGACAGGAGGATACGGAACTTACCAGTACACAATTAACGGAGGCGCCTCATGGCAGGGATCGGGCATATTCACAGGTCTTACACCCGGCACTTACAACGTCAGGATGAGGGATGCGCTGAATCCTGCGTGTATGATAATACTTGATCCGGCACTGGTAATAACACGAGCCGGCAGCACTCACTGCGTCCACTGGCAGCGTACAAATGTAACATGCTTTGGAGCAGATGACGGGACAATAACGATCACAGTCCGCTGCAGGCGGTTACGGAACTTATGAATATACAATAGACGGAGGCGCAACATGGCAGTCATCAGGCAGCTTTACATCGCTCGGATCCCGGATTCTACAATGTTAAGATCAGGGATGCTGCACATATTACTTGTATCATTACTCTTAATGCTTCGCTACAGAATAACTGAGCCTGCAGTATTGTCAGCAAATGTTGCAAGTACAAATGTTACATGCAACGGCGCAGATGACGGAACAATAACAATCACCAATCCTCTGGGCGGTTACGGAACTTATGAATATTCAATAAACGGAGGGGCAGCATGGCAGCAACAGGTAGTTTCACAAATCTGGTACCCGGCAGCTATGATGTACGGATACAGGACGCTGCCCATCCCGGCTGTTATATAATTCTGAACCCGGCTCTGATTATTACGGAACCGGATGTATTGACTGCAACAGTGACTTCGGCAGATGTAACATGTTTCGGAGCCAATAACGGTATAATTGCAATTTCAGATCCTGTTGGCGGTTACGGTACATATCAGTTCTCGATAAACGGAGGGACTACCTGGTCGCCAATCGGGAACTTCACCAGCCTTGCACCCGGAACATATGACGTAAGGATCAGGGATGCCGCCCATATAACATGTGAGCGGGTGCTTAATCCTGCTTTGGTAATCACCCAGCCTGCCCAGTTGGCAGGAACAGTTGGCAAAACAGATGTTACATGTTTTGGTTCCAGTGACGGAACAATAACAATTACAAATCCGACCGGCGGTTATGGTACTTATGAATATACTGTCAACGGCGGAGGTGCCTGGCAGGCATCAGGAAACTTCACGGGACTTGGTCACGGGCACATACAATGTTCAGATCAGGGACGCTGCTCATACAAGTTGTGTGATAGTACTGAACAATGCACTGGTCATTACCCAGCCTGCAGTCCTGAGGGCAACAGTAACTCCGGCTATGGTCACATGCAATGGTGCAAACGACGGCATCATTTCGATTACCAATCCTCTTGGCGGTTACGGCACCTATGAATACTCAATAAACGCAGGTGGCAGTTGGCAGTTGGCAAATACTTACACCAACCTGGCACCAGGCATCTATGATGTCAGGATCAGGGATGCAGCTCATATTGCATGTGAGATCGTGCTTAATCCGGGACTTACGATCACGGAACCGCAATTCTTGATGCAGTTGTAGCTTCAACCAATATAACATGTTTTGGAGCTAATAATGGAGTAATAACCATTACGAATCCTACCGGCGGCTATGGCACTTATGAGTACAGCAATAACGGAGGCGGAACATGGCAGGCATCAGGCACATTCTCAGGACTTACTCCCGGTTCATACGATGTAAGGATAAGGGACAGGGCACATCATTGCCTGTGTTATAATCCTTGATCCGTCATTGGTCATTACCCAGCCGGCGGTTCTGTCTGCAACAGTTGCCAGAACAGATGTTACCTGCAATGGTGCAAATGACGGAACCATTTCAATAACAAATCCGCTTGGAGGCTATGGCACTTATGCATACACGATAAACGGAGGAGCTTCATGGCAATCATCAGGGACCTTCAATAACCTGGCGCCCGGCACCTATAATGTTAGGATAAGGGATGCAGCACACATCACATGTGAGATCATCCTTAATCCGGCTCTTGTTATAACCCAGCCGGTCAGGCTTGCTGCTACAGTGGCAAGTACAAATATTACATGTTCTGGTGCTAACGACGGAACGATAACGATCACGTCACCCACGGGCGGATATGGTACATATGAATACAGCATCGACGGAGGAGCAAACTGGCAGGCATCAGGTAACTTTACAGCCCTTGCCCCGGGCTTCTACAATGTCCAGATCCGCGATGCGGCACACACGTCATGCGTTGTGGTACTTAACGGTTCGCTGAGGATAACAGAGCCTCCGGTACTGTCAGCCAATGTTGCGAAGACAAATATCACCTGTAACGGAGCAAATGACGGAACAATAACAATCACATTCCCTTCAGGAGGTTATGGCACTTATGAATATTCAATAAACGGAGGTGGCAGCTGGCAGCTGGCAGGTACTTACAACAACCTGGCACCAGGCAGCTATGATGTCAGGATGCGGGATGCAGCTCATACCGGATGCTTCACAATCCTGAATCCGGCGCTGATTATTAATGAACCGGCAATTTTAAATGCAACTGTAAATTCAACAAATATCACCTGCTTCGGCGCTAATAATGGAATTATTACAATTACAGGAGCAACCGGCGGTTACGGCACATATGAATATTCGATAAATGGCGGGACCAACTGGTCAGGGCTAAATAACTTTTCAAACCTTGCGCCGGGAACATATGATGTCAGGATCAGGGATGCCGCAAACACAGGATGCGTTATCACTTTGAACGGTGCATTGGTAATCACCCAGCCGGCAGTCCTCGATGCAGACATAGCAAGCACAAATGTTTCCTGTTTCGGGGCAAGTGACGGAACCATTACTATCACTAATCCTACGGGCGGATATGGCACTTACGAATACAGTATCAACGGCGGCGGTTCATGGCAGGCATCAGGTATTTTCACTGCACTTGTACCGGGCAACTATAATATTCAGATAAGGGATGCTGCCCATACCTCTTGCATAATAGTACTTAACAATGCACTTCAGATAACTCAACCTGCAATACTCAATGCAATAGTTGTTCCAACCATGGTCACATGCAACGGGGCCAACGATGGGATCATAACAATTATCAATCCGACGGGTGGTTACGGAACCTATGAATACAGCATTGACGGCGGATCGAACTGGCAGGCGCAGGCATATTCAATAACCTGGCCCCCGGCAACTATGATATCAGGATCAGGGATGCCGCGCATACCGGCTGCATCATTACATTGAATCCGGCACTTACTATTTCCGAACCTGCAGTGCTGAACGCAGTTGTGACCTCAATAGATGTAACCTGTTTCGGAGCAAATAACGGAATGATTGTTTTATCAAGTCCTACCGGAGGTTATGGCACCTACGAATACTGCAATAAACGGAGGTGGCACCTGGCAGGTGGCAGGTACTTTCACCAACCTGACACCGGGTACCTATGATGTCAGGATAAGAGACAGTGCCCATACCGGATGTGTTGTTGTTCTTAATCCTGCCCTGGTGATTACCGAACCGGCACAGTTGGCAGCTACTGTTGGCAAAACGGATGTAACATGCTTTGGTGCGAATGATGCGACTATAACAATTACCGGTGCAGCAGGCGGATATGGTACATACCAGTATACAATCAACGGAGGAGCCACATGGCAGGCATCCGGAACATTCAATTTCCTTGCACCCGGAACTTATAATGTAAGGATCAGGGATGCCGCTCATATAACATGTGAGATCGTCCTTGATCCTGCACTGGTTATTACGCAGCCGGTGCAGCTGGCAGGAACAGTTGGCAACACAAATGTTACATGCTTTGGTGCGAACGATGGGACTATCACAATTACCAATCCTACCGGCGGTTACGGTACCTATGAATACACGATAAACGGTGGAGGGACGTGGCAGCTGTCAGGCAGTTTCACAGCCCTGGCACCGGGCTTCTACAATGTTCAGATCCGCGATGCCGGACACACGGGATGCATTGTAATATTGAACGCATCACTCAGGATAACCGAACCTCCGATTTTGACAGCCAATGTAGCAAGGACAAATGTGACCTGCTTCGGAGCAAATGACGGGACTATAACAATTACTTCGCCGGCAGGAGGTTATGGCACTTACGAATATTCAATAAACGGAGGTGGCAGCTGGCAGTTGGCGGGTACTTACACTAACCTGGCACCCGGCAGCTATGATGTCAGGATAAGGGATGCAGCTCATACCGGATGTGTCATAGTTCTGAATCCGGCACTGGTAATTACTGAACCGGCAATTTTAAATGCAACTGTAATTCATACAAATGTCACCTGTTTCGGTGCAAATGACGGATCAATATCAATTTCCGGTCCAACAGGCGGTTATGGAACATATCAGTACTCAGCGAACGGAGGAACCACATGGCAGGGATTCGGCAATTTCAACAATCTTGCACCCGGAACCTATGATGTAAGGATCAGGGATGCAGCCAATGCAACTTGTGTAATTACACTCAATCCGGCTCTTGTTATTACTCAGCCTGCAGTTCTTGCAGCCAGCATTACAAGCACCAATGTTACCTGTTTCGGAGGCAATGACGGTACAATTACCATCAGCGGTGCAACAGGAGGTTACGGTACTTACGAATTCAGCATCAACGGAGGCGGTTCATGGCAGGGCCTCAGAAGCTTCAGCAGACCTGGTACCCGGCACCTATAATGTCACTGATCAGGGATGCTGCTCATACCGGATGTGTTATTGTTTTGAATAATGCATATGTTATCACCCAGCCGGGATTACTTTCGGCAACAATATCAAAAACAGATGTTTCCTGCAGCGGAAACAATGATGGTACGATAACCATTACTTCTCCGTCAGGCGGATACGGAACATATGAATACAGCATAAACGGAGGTACAACCTGGCAGACATCCGGGTCCTTCAATAACCTGGCGCCCGGCACCTTTGACGTCAGAATACGGGATGCCGCACATACAGCGTGCTCGGTGATTCTTTATCCCAAATCTTGTGATAACCGAACCGCTCTTATTTACTATGTCCACAACAGGAGATGTTCTTCTTGACTGCTTCGGGGATACGGACGGAATGGGCACATTCTATGCGTCAGGCGGTACAATGCCTTATACATTTCTGGTTGTTTCCAACACGACAGGCGGTATAATTGCACCCTCAGGATTCAACTCGCAGACATTCTTCAATGCCGGGGCAGGTTCAATCACTGTAAGGGTTGTTGATTTCAACGGATGCTCTGCACAGGCCACGATAAATGTAACCCAGCCCGCCGGTACTTAATCCCGGGAACCATTTCAGCCAGACCAGGTTATCTGCTATGGTGATAATCCTGCAATGCTTAACTGAAAGCTCCGCCCCGAACGGCGGTCCTGGCACTTACAACTACCAGTGGCAGTCATCGACGAATCCGGCAGGACCGTTTGTAAATATTGCCGGCGCAACTCTCAACATTATACACCGCCGGCAGGTGCAACATATACTCTCTATTACAGGAGAATGGTTACTTCAGGTACCTGTATGCCGGTTTACAGCAACGTTGTTGAGGTTCTTGTTAATCCTCGTCCGATTGCATTGCTGACAGGTGGAGAAACGATCTGTCCCGGACAGAGTTCGATACTCAGGGTTACAATGCCTGCCGGTACAGGTCCTTTCACTGTTGAGATCGATAATCATGGCATTGTTAATGGATATACAAGCGGAGCAGATATAGTTGTAACTCCTGCTGCGACTACCACCTACAGACTGCTGAGGGTCAGGGATGCAAATAACTGCGAGGTAGTTACTCCTTCTCCCAACCTTAACGGAACAGCAACTGTTGTTGTCAGCACACTTCCTTCGATAACTTCCTTCACTCCTTCACCTGCGGTATGCGAGTTCACCCTTGCAACCTTCAGGGTAACTGCGGATGGTACAAACCTGACTTACAGGTGGTATGTAAATGAAGGATCCGGATTCAATCCGGTTACTGACGGAGGTACCTATTTCGGATCTATGAGTTCAACTCTGCAGATATTCAATTCCGTCAGGACTATGAACGGTTATATATATCATGTTGTGGTTTCAGGCTGCGGTAACTGATGTCACCTCTGCTGATGCCGTATTTACTGTTAATACTGCTCCCGAGCTGACGCTTCATCCCAAGGATTCAACAATCTGTCTTGGTCAGAATGCAGTCATGGAGGCCGATGCAACCGGAACCAACCTTACATGGCAATGGTATGTCAATAAGGGAGCAGGATTTGTATTTCTGTTGATGATGCCAACTTCAGCGGCTCAGCGACCAGGACACTGACTATAACAAATGCGCAGTCAGCGATTTAATAACTGGATCTTCAGGGCTATGGTAACCGGAACCTGCGGAGTGCCTGTAAACACCAACTTTGCAGTGCTCAGGGTAATTAATCCTGCCTGTTGTGACACTTCATCCTGTACCGGCCCGGATATGTGAGGACGGAACCACTTCCTTCAGAGCGAACGGAACGGGCTACATCTCGCTTCAGTGGCAGGTATTTTCAGGTGGGGTTTGGACCAATCTTGCTGATGATGCAACATATATAGGAACAAATACACAGCAGCTTTCAATAATAAATGCACCGGTTACAATGAACGGCAACCAGTACAGGCTTGCCCTGATAGCCGGATGCGCATCAATAAATACAAATCCCGCAACCCTTACTGTCAATGCCAATCCGGTTGTTGACTTCAGCGCTGTTGATCCTATATTAGCCTGCGGAGGTGTTCCGGTAGTTATTAACGGCAATCCGACAGGTGGTTCGGGTACATTCACACAGCACCGCTGGACAGGGGATGTTGGTCCGCTGAACAGCTATACAGTTCAATCACCTACATTCAACTCGCTTATAACAGGTGACTACAACCTTAACTACAGGGTTACCGACAGCAACAGCTGTACATCAAGTGATGATGTAACTGTGAGAGTTGACAGTCCGACGGCTCAGTTCACCCAGGATGCCGACTACGGATGCACACCACTTCCTGTTTCTTTCACCAAGGATATGACAGGCATAACAAAATGGTGGTGGGATTTCGGTGATGGAACACCAATTGATTCACTGAATGCAAATCCTGTTCACACATTTATAAACACCATGTCAGGTTCGATCGAATACTTCCATGTCAATCTGAGAGTACAGATCAGCCGGCGGATGTTTTGCAGATTTCACTTCGACAATTACAGTTTATCCGGAAGTGGATGCAACCTTCACGCCAAATGTCGCTGTGATCTGCAGCGGCAATTCGATAACCTTCACGGCATTGTCGGGAGCCACAAGGTACTTCTGGGAGTATGGCGACGGAGCATCGGGATATGCAACCAATGTTTCGAGTCATCTGTATTTCAACAGTACAGCCAATCCGGTGGTTCATACAGTCACTTTAACAACAACATCATTCTATAACTGTGTGGATGTTCAGACATTTGATATCACAGTGATGCCTGTTCCGATACCGCAGTTCACGGCAGATCCCGTGACCCAGGTATTCAATGCAGCAGGCAATCATGTGACATTCACGAATACAACCAATCCGGGCACCTGGAACTGGCTCTGGAAGTTTGGGGATAATTCGACATCGACGGCCATGAATCCGGTTCATACTTACAATGGTGTCGGAACCTACACAGTAACGCTTATCGCATCGAATGCAAACTGTTCCGACAGCGTTAAGCATAATGTAAGTGTTGTACCTCCTGCACCGGTTGCCAATTTCGATTCGATACCGTCAGGATGTGCACCATTAAATATCACCTTCAACAATACATCACTTAACACAGAAGTACCCGGAACTACATACAGGTGGGATTTCGGTGACGGAAGTTCCTCAACAGCAAAGAATCCGACATACACGTACTTTACACCAGGTACTTACAGGATTGAGCTTGTCGTAACAGGTCCGGGTGGCACATCGATGCATACACAGGTAGTTAATGCCTATGCGTCACCGAAGGCTTATTTTGAGGTCACCCCACCACAGGTTTACGTTAATGATGAAAGGGTAAGGTGTTTCAATCTGAGTGAAGGGTGCCACATCCTATCTCTGGGATTTCGGAGACGGAGACACCTCGAAGGTCAAGGAGCCTTATCACAGGTATATGGAAGAAGGAGTGTATGATATCACCTTATGGGCATACTCGGCGAATGGCTGCAGTGACCAGTTTATTCTGTCACCTGCAGTGACTGTTGAACCGGTAGGAGAGTTAAGGTTTTCGACGGTCTTTACTCCTAACAAGACAGGTCCGATCGAGCGCACCGATCTGCCAAGGGCAGGTATTGAGGTCGACCAGTTCTTCTATCCGCCGATCAGGGAGAAGGTTACAAATTACAAGCTTCAGATCTTCAACAGGTGGGGAGTGCTGATCTTCGAAAGTCATAATATAAATATCCCGTGGAACGGTTACTATAAGGGCAAGCTGTGCCAGCAGGGAGTTTATGTATGGTTTGTTGAAGGCAAGTATGCCAACGGGAAGCCGTTCAAGATGGTGGGGAGTGTGACGTTGCTGCAGTAGTTTTTCTGGGCTCCCCTCCTTGGAGGGGCAGGGGGTGGGTTCTTCTCTTCGGCTCCCCTCCTTGTCGGGGTCGGGGGTGGGTTCTTCTCTTCGGCTCCCCTCCTTGGAGGGGCAGGGGGTGGGTTCTTCTCTTCGGCTCCCCTCCTTGGAGGGGCAGGGGGTGGGTTCTTCTCACAGATACCACCTCCGGGAGAGTCGGTCCTGCACCTAAAAGTTTATTTTCCCTTATTCTTTTACTTTCTTTTAGCCGTAAAAGAAAGTAACAAAGAAAAGCGGCCGGAAATGACAAATTTAATCCTGCCTTTCGCCCGCTACACACGGCCGTAATGGCGCAACAGGCAGGCTTAAATTTGACTTCGTCGAGCTCGTCTCGCTTAAGCGAGACTCGGTTCGCACCATTTCCGGGTTGCCTTCACACCCTCATCTACATGGTTTTTAAAAAATGATTTGAGTTTTGGATTTCAAACGGTCTCTAGGCGGGGAGCTTTATATACTGCCATGCATTTCCTTTCCCCTGCTAAAAGTTATACATTTCTCCTGAACAGAATCCATCTCCTGAAGAACGGATCGTCGATAGAATACCTGGTACCGTCCTTGATCACTAATCCTTTTTCTACCAGACGCCGCAATGTACTGAAGACCGTACTTGCCGCACCTGTACCATAAAGCCTGTTGAACTCATCCGTCAGCGGTGAGATGTCAGTAGATGACATGCCTGTGAGTACCATCATATCAGTCCGGTTGAGGGTGTTCCAGAGCAGTTCAAAGTCATTGTCGTGACTCAGTACTATTTCGTCTGCAGCGGATTCCACTACTCCGGGTGCAGGAATGTCCCGGTTCAACAGCTCCCATACCGTAAAAGCGAGCTGTTGTGTATAAAACGGATGAGAATCCGTGATTTTAAGTATGGCTTCTGATATTGATCCGGCGTCCTCCGTGAACCCGGTGAATCTGTATTCAAGAAAAAGCCTGAATTTTTCAGCCGGGATTTTTCCAAGTGTTATAAGGGATCCGAATCTGTAAAAAGGTGAATCTTTCTCTTCAAAGATCTCCCTTATCATTGATTCGCTGCTTCCCATAAAAACATAATTGATATTTTTGTGGGTCTGTATTACCGACCGGAGCATCCTGTCGAGGCCTGAGTTGATCCTGAAGATATCCTGGAATTCGTCCAGCACGACGATTATCTTGTTATCCGGCTTCCCCAGCTTTTCTATAAGGCTCAGGACATCTTCAAGGGGTGCAAGGTCTTTGGATCCTGGTTTAAATGTTATTTCAGTCTCTCCTGTGACAGGATTCAGATTAACCGTAGGAATCAGCCGGAAAGATTTTATATAGCTCTTAAGCTTCTGCATGGGGAAGATGCGGTAGATTCTTTTTAGCAGCTGGGCTGCGAAATCCTCCTCGGAAATGACAAGCTGCATATCGAGGTAAACATAATGCCGTTCCGATTCCTTCAGGAGCTTGCGGATAAGGCTTGTCTTGCCGAACCGTCTTGGGCTGATAATGATAAGGTGATTCTCACTGTTTAAAAAGGATCCGATCTGGATCAGTTCATCCTCGCGGTCGGTGAAGTATTCACCGTCGACGACGGTCCCGAATTTGAATGGATTGTCTTTCATGGCTTTCCGAAGTTATTCGTTACGAAGATATTCGGAAAGAAAGATACGAATAATTTCGGAATCGTTGTGAGGGCAGAGAGGTGTTGATTTTCTCTCAAGGAGGGGTGGCCGGGAACGATTTATTATCTGGTATTTACCTGTTTTATTTCCCGGCCGGGGTGGTTAGAATTGGTATTATTTCCCTGAAATGATCTCAGAGGTTTTAGTCTTTTTCGATTAAAGAGGTGTTTACTATCCACTTGAATAAAAATAATAAGAAAGACTTGAATCAACCACCCCGGCCAGACGAATTTAATTTCAGCCTGTAAGATAATTTCACCGTCTGGCCACCCCTCCTTAAAAAGGAGGGGAAACTTATGTAATTGTATTTCTGCTAGTTAAAAATACTTGGTTTAACACTGATTCTTAAAAACGCGCATGTTTTCAACAGCCAAAGGGGCCTTAAAGAAAGCCTCAATTATCCCACAACTATACCATTTTCATCATACACCTTATTATATATGTACTTCCGGATTAAAAAAAATGAAAATATTTTAAAAATAATTCACTTTTTCCATTTTTTTGGCCCCGGGACTTTTTAATATTGTTACTGCAATACATACTTAAGGGGATTTGTGCGGGAGATAGATCTGGTCATTTGCTTGTTTTAACAGGTATATGGTAAAAGGAGAATACGCATATAATCAAGGCTCTAAAATTGGGGTCCGATGTCCGGAGATCCGCATCATTTCTTTTGTTGAGCGCCTAAAATTCAAACTGATGTTTCGTGGAATAAACATATTGTCTAACTGCATTTAAACCTCCGGTGCCTATGAAAAAAAACAGACACAAACGTCCGGGGAGCAAAAGCGGCCGCCTCCCCGGACAATTAAAACCGGGCTGCAAAAAATCAAAATAACAAAAGGGCTTATAACCCGCATTTCAAATCAAAAATTTTAACAAACATGAAAAACCTAATTTATGCTATAACGATCTGTCTGTTTGTGACAGCCTGTGAAAAATATGAATCCGGTCAGTTAACGGGTCCGTCAACCAAAAGAGTGCTCAGTGAATCCGAAACTATACTTAAAACAAATCTCGACCAGGCCGCAAAGATCCTGGCTGATATAATTCAGGATGATGCTGTAATGAACGAAATAACTTTGCTTTCCGATGAATCCAGGACATTCTACAGTCTTGCCGTTCAGGGATCTGATGGATGAATCCAAGGGCCCTGGTGCATCATTTAAGAACCTCAGGGATAGATTTCTGGAAGTGTGCAGTTCCGGTGAGACCAAAGGCAGCTGGCGCGACCTGGCTTCATATCTTGCAGGTAATGACTGTTATATTTACTGTCCTTATCCATCTAATTTCTATCCGAAAGGAACAAATACCTTTACGGTTGCCGGTCATCCGGTCGATAATGATGCCGAAAACAAAGGGTACCGCTTCGAAGGCAAAAAGGTGCTTGAAGTAACCGTTAATGAAGAGTATGCTGATAAATACCCGGTTATTACTAATAATGCCGAAGGATCAGGATAATGATGATCTGAAAGGGTTGGCTGGCCAGAGTGCTGGGAGTATAAAAGGAGATCCTATTTATGAAGTTAAAGATTGGCAAAGTTAGTTGTGCGGATTATTGCGGAGGATTTTTGAAGGGACATTGGAATTAAGGTTATCAAGAGGATATCCAGATTATAATCTGAGCAACAGGTGATGGAAGGTAATTTTACTACAGTAATTCCATTAATTATCCCGAGATCTATGCTAAAGCAGCAATAAAAGATTGGACTGTTCATTCTTATGGAGGATGGTTACACCGTATGATATTCCATGGGATACAAATTGGAGAATGCAAAGATTCAGCAATGTATTTTGGCTTATGAATATGATCAGTTAAGGAAACTTCAATAAGTGCAACGTTGGTATACAAATCAGATACTACTAACATTGCACTGTAACAGGTGTCATAAAAGCTACTTATAGCGGAGATTTTTTAGGAATTAATGAATGGGACAGAGATTGGTTTTATGCAACCAATACCACTCCAGGACCTGATGATGAGGTAAAGGATGGATTAACGGTGAGGAAAACATGTCATAATTTTAAATTAACTACACCAACAAGAACTATTATATTATTAAATGAATGAGGCTGTCGAAAAACACTTATTAAGCGCAAAGTCTGCTAAGTTAGTAGCAGACTTCTTCAGAGTGCATGTCTAAGTTTAATTTTGAGAACCACAAAGACTTAGGAATTTGCTCAAGTTTAACAAATGACTATTTAGACAGCCTCTTAAATAAAAACCATACTATGAAAACTCTAATACCTAAAATGCTGATTATTGATTTATTATTAATGCCTTGTCATGTCGTATTGAGAAGTGCATGGAAAGAATCTCATTAAAATATAGTATTTCAATTAATTATTTAATTGATTTATCGGATACTTATGGTGGAGGGAAATATTTTCTGGGTGAATTACTGGGATTTAAGGTCATGGTATGGAGCGAAATTTAAGTTATGGCCATTTTCAGTCACAATCAACTTATATTTTAAAATCTTGATTGAAGAAGTCATGGATATTCTTGAAATCCCATTTGAGGAAATGGCAATAATGAAAATGGGTACATTTTCATGATTTCTTAAGTCCAATTCAAAAAAGATTGGTTTAGACTGAGATGTACTTTTTGGTCTTGTCTTATGGGAATGCAAAGAATTCATGACTTTAGAAAGTGTTGAGTATACGTTATAATCTTTCATGAACATAGATTTACCTACCTTATCTCGGGATTATCAATTGATTAAGAAAAGTCACTTTTGGTTACCAGGTTGGATTTAATTTCTTATTATATCCGTTAAAAAGAGATTGGTTTCCAATTAAATGTCCAGAATGCAGGATTTAAATAACGGAGGTACTTTCTTTTTTGTAGGTGGAGGTTTATGTTTTAAACTTTAATATAAACTGTTATGAAATACTTTACTGTTTTCATTGATAATTCTTATTATCGTGCAATCTAAATGATTATGTTCCCAGGATAAACAATTTCACTTTAGGAGCGGGAGCAGGTTACTATCTGGATGTGTATAGGCATGTATGATGGTCCGATTGTCTGGCTGGAAGGCGGATATAAATTTAAGACAGGATTTTATTCTTAATGGAAGATTTTCAATGGCTTCATTGATTGGACAATGAGTGAAGGAGTTTTTAAAGATTATAAGACAATTGCACTGAGGCAGATGGCTGATTTAACATTTTCAAAACCAATTAAACTGAAAGGGCAACACTATTTGGAGCCTGGTATTAGGATTTAAGCTTAAAAGGGAATATCTATTTATCCGGATATTTTATTTGAGGATAATTCAGGAACACGATTATCTTTTACACCACTTACAGCGACATTTTCTATGAAATAGGCTTTACCATCTGTCTGGACTATTACTACCAGTTCCAGAGCAACTTTTACATGGGAGTACGTGCAGATGCGAACGTAATCTGGGCTCTCGGCTTTGAGGGACTGACTCTCTCACCGTTGTTTGGGTTCAGGTTTTAAAATGCAGGATGTAATATAGACGAAAGGTACAAAGGTACAAAGGTACAAAGGTACAAAGGTACAAAGGTATGAAGGTACAAAGGTATGAAGGTATGAAGGTAAGACAGTCGGATGGGCAAGGGTGTGAAGGTCTTAAGTTAAACTCAGTGTAACTCCGTACAACTCAGAGTAACTCCCTGGTAAAACAAAATAAGTATAGATATTTTAAAACTTTCTCTTATCCACAGACACTATTAAAGTTCAGAATTTAAAAAACTAATAAATCTATGAAAACGAAAATATTTCTCTTAATTGGCTTTGTTACATTAAGCTTCAGATCTGTTTACCCTCAGGGAAATGAAACAGGAAAGAACAGTCTGAGGCTCGAAGCCGGTTATGCTTTTACCGGTTCCGGTGACCTTGAAGGTTTCTGCTTTTACAATGAGTATATCAGGTCGATCGGCAGAAGGTTCGGAGTTGGTCCGGGCATCGGATTCCTGAGTTTTTTCAGGGATGACCAGGATGATCTGGCCGCAGGTATTGAAGTATTGCATAGCGCAAATTGTCTGAGTTTCGATCTGACAGGATATTTTTATCCGGTGACAACCCCGAAATTCGATCTGGAAGCGGGTCTTGGTTTAAATGTCCGCAAGTGGCACTGGATCTATGCAACCGGTCCGGATCAGATGGCCTCGTTCAGGGGGACAACTGTCGGTCCGGGATCATACTTTGATGATTACGTAACTGCTCCGGGCTATACAGTTTCCATTGGCACAATGCTTAAGATAAGTTACAGAATGGGTTTCAGTATCCGGGGAGTCTATCAGAACGATACAAACGGTGATAATACGGCAACAGTAAGGTTCGGGTTGAAGATACAGTTGTAGAAAAGTGAGTCACTCGTCGGGGCTTGCCTCCAGATCCCCTGCTACACTGCCTGCACGACCGGCAGGCAGGCTTCCGCCCTCCATACCAGCTGCTCCTGGAATTTCGTCAGCGAATATTCCTTATACTCCGCTTTTAAGGCGGAGTTTGTAACACACTCAATGTCATGGGCTTCAGCCCATAAACTATAAGACCATGCCATACGTAAAAAACTGGCTCCACTGTGTGTGGGGCACTAAAAACCACGTACACTTTCTCACCCCTGAAAAAAAGTTCGGCATCATCACTCATATACGGGCCAACGCCGAAACAAAAGGGATCTATATCGACTTCCTTAACGGGTATTACGAACATCTTCACTGCCTGTTGTTGCTTCGGTGTGATCACAGTTTGTCCTGGGTAATGCAGATGATCAAGGGTGAATCATCACACTGGATCAATAAAAGCAGGCTGATGAAAGTAAATTTTGAATGGGCCGATGAGTATTATGCAGCTTCAGTCAGTGAATCGCATGTGGTCCGCGTCAGGCAATATATAAAAAACCAGGAGGAGCATCACAGGATAAGGAGCTGGGAAGAGGAGAATACGGAGCTGTTGGAAAAATGGGGCTTTTCGAAGAATAAGGGCTAAAGCCCCGGTCATGTCAGAGCTCCCTACACCGCCTTGAAAGGCGGAGTTGAAGGATCTATAGATGTGAGAAAGATAGATATGGGCTGAAGCCCCAGTCCTCGCACAGCTCCCTACACCGCCTTGAAAGGCGGAGATGTGGGATCCTCCCTCCATATCTGCGGATCTCACTCAGCTCCGTACGCCGCCTTGAAAGGCGGAGTTGCAGGATCTCATATATGTGAGAAAGAATAAGGGCTGAAGCCCCCGGACGAGGCTCATCTCAAAACTCCGCCTTTCAGGCCCTCAGTCTCTCCGTCTCTCCCTCTTCTCTCTCCCTCTCTCCCTCTCTCCCTCTCTCCTCTCTCCCTCTCCCTCGCTCCTAAAAAAAGAGTCCCCGGCAGGAATCAGCATCTGCCGGGGACGGGGGTCAGGGCGACCCATCTGTTCACTGGGAACAGAGTTACCAAGCACACGTTGAAGAAATGCAGCGATCGGTGCCTGAGAGGATTGAAATGGAATTACCTGGATATCTATATATACTCTTTTTCATTTACATATGTTTTCCTGACAGGACAATAGCGTATAACATAACCATCAACCCGCAGATCACTTATATACCTTTTGGTGCTTCTTACACTTACCCCTAACCTGGAAGCAAGCTCAGCGGGAGAACCTGTACATTTTAGATCAATAAGCCTTAGGATCCTGACTTTAAGATTTTTTCTTTCAAGCCTTGTCATTACTTTACAAAACTAAACTTTCACTAAAAAAATTCAGAACCAGACACAACATAAATGTATGTAATAATCAGGTGATTTACAAATCTTTTGGAATAAAAATGATCAGTTTTCAGAAATTTTTTTGTAAAATAATTGATTGCTCAAATATTGCTCGAATTGGTACTTTTTTGACAGCATTTTCAAAACGGAAAATTTTAAAACCGTTAAAAACTGGATTCTTAAAAATCGATGTACAAAAAAGTATGAATGAGGGGGCAAAAAAGGAGCACCTTCGCACCTTTAAACCTTCTCACCTTTATTCAAACCTGCTGCTCTGCCTGGTATACATGCTGTAATACATCCCTTTTTTCTTCATCAGCTCATCGTGAGTGCCCGTTTCGGTAACAGCTCCTTTGTCCAGTACGATGATCCTGTCGGCGAGGGTCACATTTGTGAAACGGTGGGTGATAAGGATCGCGGTCCGTCCCTTTACAATCTCCCTGAACCTGCTGAAGATCTCATACTCAGTCTCTGCATCAAGGGCACTGGATGGCTCATCGAGTATCAGTACAGGCGCATCCCTGAACAGAGCCCTGGCAAGCGCTATCTTCTGCCATTCACCCCAGCTCAGCTCGCGGCTGTCATCAAACAGATTTCCGATAACTGTATCATAACCTTTTGGCAGATTGTTTATTAATTCATCAACGCCTGCCGCTGATGCTGCCTTTCTGACCTTTGTTTCATCCTCCCCCGATTCAATGTTCCCGATCCTTATATTCTCACCGGCGCTGAGGTTGAATAGCATAAAATCCTGGAAGACAACGGAGAAATATTTTCTGTATAAAACCGGATCCATATTCCTGATATCAGTGCCATCATATCTTACATTTCCGGAATCAGGATCGTAAAGCCGGGTCAGAAGCCTCACCAGTGTACTCTTCCCGGCTCCATTCGGTCCCACAAGCGCAATGATCTCTCCTTTCTTTATCGTGAAAGAGACCTGATTAACTGACGGCATCCGGTTCCCGGGATATGTAAATGAGAGGTTTTCAACTGAAATCTCTTTCTTCAGGTCATCTGGTATTATGACAGGAGGGAAGGCGACCACATTTTCCTTAAGGTTCAGGAATTCAAAGGTATCGCCGATGAAAAGAGAGTCCTCATATAGTCCTGCAAGTGAGCCGAAGAGGTCTTTGATATAACTCATTCCCTGCCTGAAGGCAAGAAGGAACATCGCCATCTGTCCGAGGGTGAGTGTTCCGTTTATTGTTTGACGTGCGATAAACAATAACATGAACAGTATTGCCGATGCTTTTACGACATCCGAGATCAGTTCAATGGTTGTCCTCTTTCCGATTATGACTATCTCTTCTTCTTTCTGCTTAAGAAATGACTTTCTGAAAAGTGAAATGAAATAATTGCCAGTCCCGAATAATCTTAGTTCCCTGGATGGCCTGTCACCGGTTAAGAGCCAGTTGAAATAGGCTGATTTTCTTGCTTCCGGTGTCTGCTCCCGCTGAAAATTGTAAAGGATGTCAGCATAATGAAGCCGCAGCCAGATGCCTGGTATATTGACTACCAGCAGCAGCAGGGCGAGTCCCCAGTGAAGTGTGATAAGCAGTCCGGCCATAAGAAGCAGCGACAGTAGTCCCCGGAACATCGAAATGATGTTGTTAAGGATGCTGTTGGGCCTCCAGGGCGCTTCGGCCGTTGCCCTTGAGAGGCAATCAAAATATTCAGTGTGTTCAAAATTTATAAGATCGAGCCTGATGGCTTTGGAATGAAGCAGTCCGTACATATAAACCTCAAGCTTCATAGATTGCTTTTTCCGGACATAGTTGCTGCAATCACTGGCAACTTCGTCGAACAGGTAAACTATGACAACTGCAATTATCATCCACAGGAGATTTCCGTTGAGACCCCCGGCTGAAGAAACCTCGCGGGTAATATCATCGATAAGCAGCCTGATCAGGAAAACCAGGGCCAGTGGGAGGAAACTCTGCAGGACTGAAATGATGATATTCACAGTAGCCCATCCGGGTGCACTTTCCCATACGAGCTTCAGTGATTCTTTGAAGAGTTTTATTTTTTCTTTCATTAACTGAGAATGACCCGGCGGTTGTTAAATTAGTTCTTTTTTAAACGCAAAGGAAGAAAAAGTTTTAATTGAAATCCAATAAACACGGAGTTACTCTGAGTTTCAGGGAGTTTCACGGAGTGAATCATATATTAATAAAAACTGCGTTACTCCAGTTGAACCTTTTAACTCCGAAGATAGAAAGGAATTCCAATCTCATAATATCAATAGTATTAGACTTAAAGAAATCCATTAACCACGGATTTACACAGAGTATACAAGGAGTTTCACTGTTTGAATTATGTGAAAAAGTCCAGCAGTGTAACTCCTTTTAAACTCCGGGTAACTCCGTGTTAAAAAATGATTGTTGCAGAAGAAATCCAATTGAAATGATGAGAACAGGAGTAGCTTATGAGAAATTTAAATAAAAAGAAAATGAAAATATTCTTTTCGCTTTCTCCAGATACAATTTCATCCTTACCAATAGTCTGTTAACTGGATAATTTGGATTAGGTTTCAGATAGTTGATCGCCGGCACCGGCTTTCCATCCGGTGTTTCGACAGTTACCACCCTGCCGGCCAGTTGTTCAAAGGTGACGGGATCATCTTCATACATGCAGCTGTCGCCCCTGGTAACGAAACTGCTTTTTTCTTTTTCTTTTAAAACCACGATAAGCCTGTGAACAACAATTCCCGATTCCTTCTTCCAGGCAATGATCTCTCCCGGAACAGGTTCATCGCCTGTCTCAAAAGGTTCAATAAAAATTACCGAACCCGGCTTTATAGATGGGTACATGCTATATCCCTCGGCTTTTACCTTAAGTGTTTTTCCTTCAGCAAGAAGTGTGAACCCGATCTCTTTCAAAACTGAATGTGCAAGACGATTCATATTTTTTTTTAAGGATATATTCGATTATGCTCCTGTCGGGCTTAAATGAAAGCGTTGAAATTGGGATCTTTGAACACATCAGTGAAACAGATCCGAGAAACCTTGCTATCATATCCGGACTGTAATTATGCTGAATGCAGTTTGCCATCACCATGGCTAACTGCTGATGCCTCTCTGATTGGGATAATTTGATTTTCCGGTGCATGATCTATCAGGTAGATGCTGCTGATGGACTGACTCGGATGGTTCATCATTCCTGTAAACAGGAGTGTTGAACATCCTGTAAACACCGTCAATGCATCTGATTATCAGCCTGTCATCGTGAATTACCTGTGCTCCTATGTTGTACCACAAACCGGCCATCGTGGATTTGCCTTTTCCCGACACTCCGCTGAATAGGTATCCGTGACCATCGTAATTCACACCTGAGGCATGGATCATGATATCGGCATTTATTGCTGTAAGATAGTACAGCACAAGGCCATCCAGCGGATAGTCAAGCGGATCTGTTTCGTTACCTGCATTTTCAATCCACAAATCCCATTCCCTGAGTGTAAGCGAAAGTTTTAGTATTGCTTTCTTCCACGGAGAATCAGGGAAATTGGTAATTACGAACAGATCTGCATTCTGCCTGTAAACACTCCAGAAGTTTTCATACCGCTGGACCTTATAGCCATTGCTTTCAACGATGTAGGGAGCTACGAAAACCCTTTCTGCCTCTTCTGATAATTTGTATGTCCCGTGATGAACCCTTATCAGGACATCATAATTCCCGGCTGTTTCGCAGATATTTCTCCGGAACCTTTCGGCAGGGACCAGCTCGGGTCCGTCCTGCGAGGATTCGATCCTGATGATGTACCGGGCAATATTTAAAGTGTAACTCCTCATGAAGTAAAGATCTGTGTTTTTGTATTATATCTGCGATGATCTGCGAGATCAGCGGGAGATTTTTTGTTTCCCGCAGATCTTTATTCTTTTAATTTATTTGATAATCAGGTAATCTTTAAGGTTTTCTGCAAATTCAAAAATGTCTGTTCTAGCTGTTTCACTGTCAATATTGTATTCTTCAACAAGACTGTTAATTATTTCTTCAACATTCCGGGATCCGTTTATAAGCTCCCAGATAAATGCTCCTGTTTCATTTAGTGTATAAACGCTGTTCATATCTGCAATGTTATTTGCGACAGGAACAAGAACATATTCACTCCCTGTTTTTCTTGTAACTATGTCAGGTGAATGGGAAAATACTGATTTTAAATCGATCATGGGATTTCAATTATAAACCAAATGTATTAAAATTTACTGTTCCTTTTTTTACCTTCGCAAAAACCAGAAATATGAGCAGAAAGGGACAGGGAAGACAGAAACCCGGCATTTCAGGGCAGTTCCTGACGGAACAGATACTTGCAGCATTCAATAAGCATCCTGACCAGCTTTTTAATTATAAGCAGCTCGCTAAAAGACTTAATATCAATGATCCTCCCGACAAGCAACTTGTATCTGACATCTTAAAGGAGCTGAAGAAACAGGGTAAGATTCAGGAGGTTTACCAGGGGAAATTTAAATCGAAAGCCATTCCGAGGGGTTATATAACCGGTACTGTTGATATGACAAGGATGGGTTACGGCTTTATAATTTCTGACGAAATTGAAGATGATGTCTTTGTCACTGCCAAAAATCTTAAAACTGCACTTCATGGAGATAAGGTGAAGGTACTGGCTGTATGCAACAAGAAAAGGTGCAAGGCCTGAGGGTGAGGTTGTTGAGATCATTGAGAGATGGAGGACCTCCTTTGTCGGAACTGTTGAGATAATGCCCAATTTTGCATTTCTTATCCCTGATAACAAGAATATGCCTTTCGACCTCTTTATTCCTTCTGGCAAAACTGAATGGAGCAAAGCAGGGACAGAAAGCTGTTGCAAGAGTTATTGACTGGGATCCGAAATCAAAAAATCCTGTTGCTGAGATCATAAATGTTCTTGGTTATCCGGGTCTGCATGAAACAGAAATGCATGCCATACTTGCGGAATTTGAGCTTCCTTACGCATTTACAGAAGAAGTTGAAGCTGATGCTGAGAAAATTCCGGGTGAAATAACAGCTGAAGATATAAAGGAACGGCGCGATTTCAGGGATGTTCCCACATTTACAATCGATCCGGCCGATGCAAGCGATTTTGATGATGCTCTGTCACTGAGAAAGCTTGAAAATGGCAACTGGGAAGTAGGAGTTCATATTGCCGATGTGACTCATTATGTAAATCCAGGGATCGCTCATAGAAGAAGAGGCAAAGCAGAGGGCAACATCAGTTTATCTTGTCGACAGGGTTGTGCCAATGCTTCCGGAACGTCTTTCAAATCATATCTGCTCACTTAGTCCGGATCGAGGATAAGCTTACCTATTCGGCTGTTTTTGAGCTGAATGACAAATCGGAAGTTCTGAATGAATGGTTTGGAAGGACAATAATCAATTCTGACAAGAGATTCTCATATAATGAGGCGCAGGAGGTTATTGATACCGGTGATGGGGATATGAAGGAGCAGGTACTTGTTCTTCACAGGCTTGCCCAGCAGCTCAGGACAAAAAGATTTGCTTCAGGTGCTTTTGATTTTGAAAAGATTGAAGTGCAGTTTGACCTTGATGAAACAGGGAAACCTCTTGGCATAAAATTCCGGGATATGGGAACAGCAAATCAGCTTATTGAGGAATTTATGCTTCTGGCAAATAAGAGGGTTGCAGAATATGTCGGGAAAAAGCTGAAGGGAAAGACTTTTGTCTACCGGATTCATGATAAACCCGATCCTGAAAAGATTAGCAATTTCAGCCATTTTATTACCCGGTTCGGTTATAAGCTTCCTGAAGATGATAAACATCACTTCCAAAGGCAATGAACAGGCTGATGAACGAAGTAGCCGGCAAGAAGGAGCAGAATATCATTGAAACACTTGCTCTGCGGTCGATGGCCAAAGCTGTCTATTCAACAGATAATATCGGTCATTACGGGCTTGTCCTTTAAGTATTATACTCATTTTACATCTCCCATACGACGTTATCCCGATATGATGGTCCACAGGCTTCTGACGGCATATCTGAGTCAGGAGAATCCGGGAAGCAAGGAAAAAGTATGAGAAGCTGTGTGATCACTCATCAAAGATGGAAAGACTTGCAACGGAAGCAGAAAGAGCTTCTGTCAAGTACAAGCAGGTTGAGTTTATGAGCGATAAGACCGGACAGGTATTTGAAGGTGTTATATCAGGTGTTACCGAATGGGGAATTTATGTGGAGATAATTGAGAATCAGTGTGAAGGGATGATACATATCAGGGAACTGGCTGATGATTTCTATGAATATGATGAGGAAAACTATTGCATAAAAGGGCGGTCGACAGGTAAAGTATACACTCTCGGAGACCGTGTTAAAATTGAAGTTGTGAAGGCTGATCTTCAGAAGAAGCAGCTGGATTATAAATTGGTCGAGTAGTACCTCACCCCCTCTTATCCCCCTCTCCCGGAGTGAGAGGGGGAGGATAACTCATTTATTGTCAGACGTATCTGCGATAGAACCTGCTCTATATTGTTAATAATATCTTCGTTCCTAAATCTGATTACACTAATTCCATATCTTTCCAGTTCGCCAGATCTGCTATCATCATATTCATTAATTTGAACGTTAGAATGGATTCCCCCGTCTACCTCAATCACCAATTTGATCCTGTGACAATAAAAATCTGCAATAAAAAAGACTATAGGATGTTGTCTTCGAAAAACAAATCCTTCTGAACGAAATATTCTCAAATATTCCCAAAGGATTCTTTCAGCTTCAGTAGGATTTTTCCTGTAGCCTCTCGCAAGCTCGAAAAGTTCCGGTTTCGCATCAATGAACATATCTTTAACTTTTGTTTTTCCGAGATATGCCATCATTTAAACTTTTAGTTTTTTTTTAAAGCCCCTCTCCCCCCGGGAGAGGGGTTGGGGTGAGGTCAAAATAATATTGAAATGCTTCTTTAAACATGGGCATCATGGGTATTAGAGTTGATCCTCCTCAATCAGCCTCAATAGCTCTT
The DNA here is from genome assembly GCA_963703935.1 of uncultured Bacteroidales bacterium. Taxonomy (GTDB): domain Bacteria; phylum Bacteroidota; class Bacteroidia; order Bacteroidales; family VadinHA17; genus LD21. The sequence continues at coordinate 54,806 of CAVPGA010000001.1, forward strand.
CCGCCGCCCTTTCCTGAGGGATGTTCTTAAGGACCGCTACCGTTCCCCTGTAGATGTGCACTTTCCCTTCAGCGGTACCGACATATCCGTAATCTGCCCCCGCCATTTCGCCGGGACCATTCACGATGCAACCCATAACCGCAATTTTGAGCCCTTTAAGATTACCGGTCACAGCCTTTACCTCTTTAACAGCATCCTGAAGGTTGAACCTGGTACGGCCGCATGTGGGGCAGGAGATATACCTTGTCCGGGTGATCCTTGCCTCCGTGGCTTGCAGGATAGCGAACGAAAGTTCTTTCAGCTTTTCTCCCTGGACGGCACCATTGTTTGTGATGCAGATCCCGTCAGCCTGCTTCAGGATAAAATATCTTCCGAGAATTGTCGCAGCATCTATTGCGAGTTTTATCGGATCAGCTTCATTAAAGATTGCATTGAGGATAACCTTCTCCTTTGACTTTTTGGGAATAGCAGGAAAAGAACCCGCATTAAATGTTATAACTTTTCCCCGGTACTGTTTGCCGCTTTCGGTTAGCAATCTTCCGGTTTCTTTTACGAGCACTTCGGGTTTGTAAACAGACTTCCGGGCTTTAAACTCAAGTTTTTGTGCCGGAATCCGGACCCGGCCGTCCTGTCCGCCAAGGAAGCTTATTATCTCCTTTGCCACCGGGATCTCCTTCTCCGGATCTTCAGATAATGATACCCTGATGGTATCGCCAATCCCTTCTGCCAGCAAAGCTCCGATACCTGCAGCTGACCTGATCCTGCCGTCCTCGCCTTCCCCGGCCTCGGTAACGCCAAGGTGTATAGGATATGAGAAGCCTTCATCAGTCATCATCCTCACAAGCTCTCTTGTTGCACGGACCATAACAACCGTGTCGGATGACTTCATTGAGAGGACCAGCTTGTTTAAGTTCTCTGCCCTGAAGATCCTTATGAATTCCAGGGCGGAGATCGCCATCCCTTCGGGAGTATTTCCGTATCTTGTCATGATCCTGTCCGACAATGAGCCGTGATTCACCCCGATCCGGACAGCAGTATTATTTTCCTTACAAATTTTTATCAGAGGCATCAGCCTTGAATGGATCCTCTCCAGTTCTTCAGAATATTCCCGGTCAGTCAACACGACTTTACTGAAGGATGCCCTTTTGTCGGCATAGTTTCCCGGATTGATCCTCACTTTTTCTACGATGCGCGCAGCAACCTCGGCCGCCGCCGGGTTGAAGTGGATATCAGCAATCAGGGGAGTATCATAACCTGCCTTCCGCAGTCCGGACTTTATGTTCGCAAGGTTTTCAGCTTCCTGTACTCCTTGCGCAGTAAGCCGCACAAAATCAGCTCCGGCCTCAATGATTCTGATGCACTGGGCAACAGAGGCCTTCGTGTCGAGCGTGTCGGTGTTGGTCATGGATTGGAGGCGGATGGGGAAGGAGCCGCCGGTGGGGATGAGGCCGATAAGGATGGGAGAGGAGTTGTACACAGGTGAAGCACCCCCCGTGGGTTCCTCTCTTCGGCTCCCCTCCCTGGAGGGGTCGGGGGTGGGTTCTTTTCTCTTTATCCAATCCTCAATTACTCTTAAAACATTCGACATATTCTTCTTAACCTCAATATCCTCAAATCTTAAAAAGTGAACGCCAAGCTTTTCAAGTACCCTCTGCCTTTCTTCATCATAATCATATCTGAAAATATGTGTATCCCCATCAATCTCAATAGCAAGATTTAATTTCTTGCAATAGAAATCAACAATAAACTTGTCGATTGGTCTTTGGCGGTCAAAATCGTAACCGAGTATTTTCTTTTGTTTCAGCTCGTTCCACAAAAGGACTTCAGAAAGTGTCATATTTTTTCTTAACTGACTTGCAAGTTCTTTTAAGTTTGGATCATATGGGATTATTTTTCGTTTTGAAGGCATTTGTACAAGTTTAAAGTTATTTGAAATCCAACCCACCCCCAACCCCTCCAGGGGAGGGGAGCCTGAGGAAGAAACCCACCCCCTGCCCCTCCAGAGAGGGGAGCCTGAGGAAGAAACCCACCCCCAACCCCTCCAGGGAGGGGAGCCTGAGGAAGAAACCCACCCCCGGCCCCTCCAGGGAGGGGAGCCTGAGGAAGAAACCCACCCCCAACCCCTCCAGGGAGGGGAGCCTGAGGAAGAAACCCACCCCCAACCCCTCCAGGGAGGGGAGCCTGAGGAAGAAACCCACCCCCAGCCCCTCCAGGGAGGGGAGCCTGAGGAAGAAACCCACCCCCAACCCCTCCAGGGAGGGGAGCCTGAGGAAGAAACCCACCCCCAACCCCTCCAGGGAGGGGAGCCTGAGGAAGAAACCCACCCCCAACCCCTCCAGGGAGGGGAGCCTGAGAAGAAACCCACCCCCGGCCCCTCCAGGGAGGGGAGCCTGAGGAAGGGGGGAGCTCTGAAGACTTAAGAAGACTCAATCTCCCAGCTCACCCCATCCTTCGTATCATTCAGCACAACCCCTGCCTTCTTCAATTCCGCCCTGATCATGTCGGATGTTTTCCAGTCCTTGTTGGATTTCGCTTCCTGCCTGAGATTAATGATCATCGTGATCAAATCCTTTGTAAGCCCCTCCTTGCCCTTCTCCGCCGATTCATCCTTAAGCCCGAGTATTTCAAAAACAAACATCCTGAACAGTTTCCTGAGCGATTCCAGATCGGCGGCGGCCAGCTTTTCAGTGCCGTCGCTGACGGAATTGATATATTTTACTCCTTCAAAAAGGTATGATAAGCAGAACAGGACTGTTGAGGTCATCATCAATTGCTTCATAGCACTTCTTCTCGAGACCTGCAATATCAACAGTCGACTTATCAGATGCCTGAAGGTTATTCAATGTACCTGCTGCTTTCATAAGACGCTGATACCCTTTCTCAGCAGCCTTGAGCGCTTCATTTGAGAAGTCGATAGTGCTGCGGTAATGTGCCTGAAGAATAAAGAACCTGACTGTCATCGGACTGTAGGCTTGCTCAAGCATCAGGTGGTCTCCGCTGAAAAGCTGATCGAGGGTTATGAAATTACCCAGCGATCGTGCCATCTTCTGTCCGTTGATGGTGATCATGTTGTTATGCATCCAGTATCTTACCGACTCCTTCCCCAGTGCTGCCGTAGACTGAGCAATTTCACATTCATGGTGGGGGAACTGGAGATCCATGCCACCGCCGTGAATATCAAAAACTTCCCCCAGGTATTTTATCCTCATGGTAGAGCATTCAAGATGCCATCCCGGGAATCCAACGCTCCATTCTGAAGGCCATTTCATCAGGTGTTCAGGAGTTGCTTTTTTCCAGAGTGCAAAATCGAACGGATTGTGTTTTTCATCCTGTCCCTCCAGAGTGCGGGTGTTGGCCTGAAGATCTTCAAGAACCCTTCCTGAAAGCTTACCGTACTTGTATTTCCTGCTATACTTCAGAACATCAAAATAGACCGAACCATTGACCTCATAAGCATAGCCTTTATCTATTAGATGTTTTAATAAACTCCTGCTGTTCAATAATATGTCCCGATGCCCTTGGCTCAATAGATGGTTTCAGGGTATTAAGCTGATCCATGTTCCTGTGGTAGTTGTTCATATACTTCTGAACCACTTCCATTGGTTCAAGATGTTCAAGGCGTGCTTTCTTTTCGATCTTATCCTCACCCTCATCAGCATCATTCTCAAGGTGCCCGACATCAGTGATGTTACGCACATACCTTACCTTGTAATCAAGATGCATAAGATACCGGTACAGCAGGTCGAAAGTTATTGCCGGCCTGGCATGACCGAGATGGGCGTCGCTGTAAACCGTTGGTCCGCAGACATACAGTCCGACAAATGGCGGATGCAGGGGAACAAAGAGCTCTTTCTGTCTTGAGAGACTGTTATAGATCGATAAATTGTGTTGCATGAAGATGATATTTATGACAAAAATAGTTGAAAAAAAAGTATAAGATCGGGAGACCTGTTAATATTGCTCATTTGGCAGTCACCGAATGCCTGCAACTCCCTTTATTTTGTCCTCAACCCCATGGATAATCTGCTCCCAACCCCCTGAAAATCTGCCCCCCAACCCCCCTGAAGGGGGGCTAATAACAGACCTAGATTTCGAACCCCCTTCAGGGGGCAGGGGGCAAAAATAAGCAGGGGCTATTAAATTTGGGCTCTAAAAGGACCTGGATAAAGAATTAATTTCATCAAGAATCCGGTTCTTTACTTTCCGGATATCTTCGAAAACTTCTCTGTTAGTAAATCTTAGAATTTTGATGCCAAGCTTTTCTATATCATGCTCCCTGCCATCATCATGTTCACGAATCTCCTCATTAAGGTGAATTTCTCCATCAACCTCAATAGCAAGCTTATATTTATGGCAATAAAAGTCAACCACAAAGATATCAATCGGATGTTGCCGTTTCCATCTTGATTTAAATATTTCCCTTTTTTTAAGTTCTTCCCATAAAATCTTTTCAGCCAGAGTCATGTTATTTCTTAATTCTATAGCCCTAAAAAAAATGCTTTTTTTTGCACCATAAAACATATGACGCACAATCATTCTATTTTCCATTTTATTTATTTTTATAATGCAGCGAATCAATAAATTTAAAATAAATTCTTCTCTATTCCAAATAGTAATTGTCCGCCGGAGATTTGGCTCAGAACAACTAGTGAGATTTAAAGAGCGTTCTATGGGGGTGGTGATTTTAAGGCCCCTTTAAGGATTTTGGGGTTATAGCGGATAAAGTCCCCTTCAGGGGATTTAGGGGCAAATTAAAATATAGGATGGGTCTTGAGACACCCTCGCCATTACATTTGGGTTCCTAAAGTGGACCTGTAGAACAAATTAATTCCAGATTAGGCCCCCTTCAGGGGGTTTGGGGGCAGTTAACATGGTGTTGGGGGCAAATACCATGTTGTTTAGGGTAAATATTTTGTATTTCTAAAAATCATTTTTATCTTTGTCCCCACAAATCAAATATTCCTTCCTTTTAAGGGTGTTTGATTTTTATTAAGAAGGGCGGAGAGATTAGGCTCTGCGAAACCCTGGCAACCAATCCTGATCAGTATCGGGAGAACGGTGCCAAAACCTAATCCCGGAAAACCGGGAGATGATAAAAATTAAACACGGAAACAATGAATTCAATTCATCTGACCCACAACAACTTCATCATGCCGCTCATGCCTATGTGCATGTGCCGGTAAGAGCTCTGATTTGGAATCAATCACTTTTTAAGTTTATCACCGGATCATAATGCAATTTGACAGGATTATTATATCTGTATAATCCGGTATATAGCAATAATTAATAATTAATAATTAAATATAATGAAAACAAGAAAAATAAAATTTGAAACACTTCAGGTACATGCAGGACATCATCCCGATAAAGAGACATTATCAAGGGCAGTTCCCTTTACCAGACATCATCATATGTTTTCAAAAATGCAAAACATGCAGCCGATCTGTTTGATCTGTCAGAACCGGGTAATATTTATACCCGGATAATGAATCCTACAACAGATGTATTTGAAAAAAGAGTTGCAGCTCTTGAAGGCGGAGCAGCAGCCCTGGCAGTTTCATCAGGACATGCAGCCCAGTTTATTGCACTTTCAACCATCATGAGGAAAGGAGATAATTTTGTCACTTCTCCCTTTCTGTACGGAGGCACCTATAACCAGTTCAAGGTCACACTTTGCAAATTTTGGTATTGAGGCAAGATTTGCAAAAGATCTTGAATCCTGAGTCATTTGAAAAACTTATTGATGACAAAACAAAAGCAATCTATCTGGAGACAATAGGTAATCCCGGATTTAATATTCCTGATTTTGAGGCTTTTTCAAAACTTGCTGAAAAACATGGCATCCCTCTTGTTGTTGACAATACTTTCGGAGCCTGCGGTTATCTGTGCCGTCCGATTGAATATGGTGCAAATATTGTTGTCGAATCTGCAACAAAATGGATAGGCGGACATGGTACAAGCATCGGCGGAGTAATTGTTGATGCAGGCAATTTCAACTGGAACAACGGGAAATTCCCTGTTTTTACAGAACCTGCAGAAGGCTATCACGGGATAGTTTTTGGTGATCTCTTTTCCCAGACTTCTCCTGCAGGAAATATTGCATTTATTGTAAAAGCACGTGTTGAAGGATTAAGAGATCTTGGTCCTGCAATAAGCCCATTCAACTCTTTTCTGCTTCTCCAGGGACTTGAGACCCTTTCGCTCAGGATGGAAAGACATGTACAGAATACACTTGCACTTGCAGAATGGCTTGAGGCTCATCCTGGTGTTGAAAAAGTAATATTATCCCGGTCTTAAGGGTAATCCTTATCATGAACTGGCAAAAAAATATCTTCCAAAAGGGGCAGGCGGCGTTCTGAGCTTTGTTCTGAAGGCAGAAAAATCAAAAGCAGCAAAACTTGTTGAACACCTTGAACTGGTAAGCCATCTTGCAAATGTTGGTGATGCAAAAACTCTTATTATTCAGCCTGCAGCAACCACTCATTCGCAGCTTTCTGCAGAAGAGCAGCTTGCAGCCGGAATTGAACCCGGACTCTTCAGGGTTTCGGTAGGGATAGAACATATCGATGATATTATTTATGATTTTGAACAGGCATTCAGAAAGATATTATGAAGACATTGAAATTTGAACAACCAGTTTAAAACTGAAACAGGAGCGTTACTTCCCGGACTGGAGATTGCTTACAATACTTACGGAACTCTTAACGGAGATGCTGACAATGTGATCTGGATCTGTCATGCACTTACAGCCAATTCGGATGTTGAAGCATGGTGGCCGGGAATGGTGGGTGAAGGCTTACTTTTTGATCCGGACAGGTATTTTATTGTCTGTGCCAATGTCCTTGGATCATGTTACGGCACTACCGGACCTGCATCTGTTAATCCCGAAACAGGCAAGCCATGGCTGAGGGATTTTCCCCTGATAACGGTGCGTGACCTGGTAAATGTCCATGAAATACTCAGGAACCATCTTGGAATTAAGAGGATACATTCAATAATAGGTGCATCCATTGGCGGTTACCAGGCTCTTGAATACACTATTATGTTTCCTGAGCTTATCCAGAGGCTTATTCTTCTGGCATCAGGAGCAAAACAAACACCATGGGCTCTGGCTTTCAGCGAATCGATGAGGCTTGCAATGGAAGCTGACCAGACTTTTTCAAACGGTGATCCTGAAGGCGGCAAAAAAGGACTTAAGGCTGCCAGGTCGATTGCACTTATAAGTTACAGGACGGCTGCAGCTTATAATCAGACTCAGAAAGAGGATGATGATGAAAAGCTGACTTCTTTCAAAGCCGCCACATACCAGGCTTACCAGGGAGACAAGCTGGTAAGAAGATTTAATCCTTATTCATACTGGTGCCTTACCTGTCTCTCCGATACCCATAATATCGGAAGAAGCAGGGGAGGTGTGATAAATGCTCTTAAAAACATTAAAGCTGAAGTGCTCTGCGTGGGAATAAAATCAGATCTTCTTTTTCCGACTGATGAGCAGAAGCTTATTGCATCGAATACTGAAAATGCAGAATATGTCGAAATAGACTCATTTTACGGACATGACGGATTCCTGATCGAAACAGAACTGGTTACAGATGTTGTGCGCAAATTCTGGGCAAAAACAATTAAAAACTGAAACAATGACAAGAGAAAAATTAAGAATAGGATTATTCGGCTATGGATGTGTCGGACAGGGATTGCATGATGTTCTGAACAGCAGCAGCGGATTCAAGGCCGATATTGTAAGGATATGCGTAAAGGACCGCAACAAGAAGAGAAGAATCCCGATGTCGAATTTCACATTCGATAAGAATGATATTCTGAACGATCCTTCGATCAATCTTGTGGTTGAACTTATTGATGATGCTGATGAAGCATTCAATATTGTTACAACTGCAATGAAAAGCGGCAAGAATGTTGTAACTGCCAATAAAGTGATGGTCGCAAAACATTTCAAGGAACTTGTTGATCTGCAGGAGAAATATAAAGTATCACTTCTTTATGAAGCTTCGGCAGGTGCAAGCATTCCGATAATCAGGAATCTGGAGGAATATTATGATAATGAGCTTCTACACTCGCTTCGCGGTATCCTGAACGGAACAACAAATTATGTTCTTACAAGAATGCATAATGAAGGCATGGATTATGCTGTGGCATTAAAAGAAGCACAGGAAAAGGGTTTTGCAGAATCAGATCCGACTCTTGATGTTGACGGATGGGATGCAAAATATAAGCTCTGCATAATTACAGGTCATGCTTATGGCCTGTTTCTTGAACCGGAAGAGGTATTTCATTATGGGATAAGCAAAATTTCAACTTTTGATATCAGGTATGCCAAGGAAAAAGGATTTAAGATCAAGCTGGTTCCTTATGTTGGCAAGACAAATGAAAATACAATCACCAGCTTTGTGCTTCCGCGGTTCATTTCTTCTGATAAATATCTTTATAATGTTGACAATGAATATAACGGAGTGATCACCGAAGCTGCATTTGCCGACAAGCAGTTCTTCAGCGGAAAGGGAGCCGGTGGTCATGCAACCGGAAGTGCAGTACTTTCTGATATCTCAGCAAATTCTTACGGTTACAGGTATGAATATAAAAAGTACCAGCAGGGAACTGTATCAAACTATACAAGAAACTTTAAGCTTGAGATATATCTGAGGTATAAAAATGAAAAGGACAGGAAATTGTTTGGATTTAAGGAAGTGTCGGAATACTTTAGCAGTAAATTATATAAATATGTTATCGGAGTTGTAAATCTTGAAACACTTTATGCGTTAAGGGAACAATTGCGGAGTATGGATGTTTTTATTGTGAATACAGGGAAGAAAGGAATCGCCTAACTCCTAGGCGGGCTACTCATGTCCTGAATCCCTGAAGGCTACCCCCTAACCCCCCTGAAGGGGGGCTAATCAGGGCACTGGATTTATGAAGGTCTGCCCCCTCTCCACGGAGAGAGGGGCAAAAAAAGCAGGTGAGATAAAACAGTTAATAAGTAAATGAAAATTTTATAAACTAAAAAATTACAGTCTTGAATCAAAAACTTGAAAATATAATTCAGCAACGGATCCTGATCCTTGACGGAGCAATGGGGACAATGATCCAGAAACATAAACTTCAGGAAGATGATTTCCGCGGTGAGCTGTTCAGGGATCATCCAAAGCCGCAGAAGGGGAATAATGATCTGTTGTCACTGACAAAACCTGAAGTCATCCTGAATATTCACAAGGAATATCTTGAAGCAGGTGCAGATCTTATAACCACCAACACCTTCAATTCCAACAGGATCTCAATGTCTGATTACGGTATGGAGGATCATGTTTATGAAATGAATTTTCAGTCGGCAAGGCTGGCTGCAGAGGCAATCAGTCAGTTTGAAAGATCTGAAAGTCCTGAAGATCATTTTATTGTCGGAACTCTTGGTCCGACAAACCGAACGGCTTCAATGTCGTCTGATGTAAATGATCCCGGGGCCAGGTCAGTTACATTCGATCAGCTTGTTGAGGCTTATTCGGAACAGGCAAGGGGACTTATTGACGGAGGAGTTCATATTCTTCTTGTTGAGACAATATTTGATGTTCTGAACTGCAAAGCAGCTCTTTTTGCAATTGATTCGGTATTTGAAGAAAAAGGTGTCAAGCTTCCTGTAATGGTTTCCGGAACAATTACCGATGCCAGCGGAAGAACACTGACAGGACAGACCCTTGAAGCATTTCTGATATCTGTTTCACATTTTCCGCTGTTCAGCGTCGGACTGAACTGTGCACTTGGAGCAGAACAGCTGAGACCTTTTGTTGAGGAACTTTCTGCATAAAACAGGATTTTATGTTTCGGCTCATCCGAATGCCGGACTGCCAAACCAGTTCGGGGAATATGATCAGTCTGCCTGAATTTATGGCTTCAGTTACAGAGGATTTTATGAAAGAGGGATGGGTGAATATAATCGGAGGTTGCTGCGGAACAACACCTCAGCATATCCGTAAAATTGCTGAAAAGGCAAAACAGTATAAGCCAAGGATAAAGCCTGAGATTAAAAGGTATACAAGACTCAGCGGACTTGAAGCACTTACAATTACACCCGAAACCAATTTTGTAAATATCGGGGAACGGACAAATGTTTCAGGCTCAATAAAATTTGCACGTCTTATAAAGGAAGAAAAGTATGATGAGGCTCTTGCAATTGCAAGGAACCAGGTTGAAGGAGGGGCACAGGTAATTGATATCTGCATGGATGAGGCAATGCTTGATTCTGAGAAGGCAATGGTCAAGTTTGTCAATCTTATTATGTCGGAACCTGATATTGCAAAGCTGCCTCTGATGATCGATTCCTCAAGATGGAATGTAATTGAATCAGCCCTGAAATGCATCCAGGGTAAATCGGTTGTCAATTCAATAAGCCTGAAGGAGGGAGAAGAGGTGTTCCTTGATCATGCCCGTAAAATCAGAAAATATGGGGCTGCTGCTGTTGTAATGCTATTTGATGAAAAGGGACAGGCTGATACTTTTGAAAAAAGAATTGCAGTTGCCGAAAGATCATATAGACTGCTTATTGAAAAAGCAGGATTTCCTCCGGAAGATATAATTTTTGATCCCAATGTACTGGCAATTGCAACCGGAATTGAAGAACATAACAACTATGCCGTCAATTTCATCAAAGCCACAGAATGGATAAAGCAAAACCTGCCTTATGCCAAAGTAAGCGGAGGGATAAGCAATCTTTCATTTTCATTCCGGGGCATTGATAAGGTACGTGAGGCAATGCATTCGGTATTCCTTTATCATGCAATAAGAGCAGGTCTTGATATGGGTATTGTAAATCCGGGCATGCTTCAGGTTTACACTGAAATACCGCCTGATCTTCTTCAGCTGACTGAGGATGTTGTACTTAACCGGCGGAAGGATGCAACTGAAAGACTTGTTAAATTTGCAGAAGGACTCAAGAATGAAGGCAAAAAAGAGGAAAAAGCAGATGAATGGAGGTCGCTTCCTGTTCTGGAACGAATAAGACATTCACTGAAACGCGGACTTGATGAATTTATCGAAGAGGATATTGAAGAGGCACGTCACCTTTTTTCCAGGTCAATTGAACTTATCGAAGGTCCGCTGATGGGAGGTATGAATGAGGTTGGCGATCTTTTCGGATCAGGAAAGATGTTCCTTCCCCAGGTTGTAAAGAGTGCCAGGGTAATGAAAAAAGCAGTGGCCGTTCTGGCTCCGTATATTGAAAAGGAGAGTGAAGGTGAGGAGCTCAAAAAACGCAGGAAAGATACTTCTTGCAACTGTCAAGGGTGATGTTCATGATATCGGTAAGAATATTGTCGGAGTTGTTCTTTCATGCAATAACTACGAGGTTATTGATCTTGGTGTTATGGTACCGGCTGATAAAATAATTGATACTGCACTTAAAGAGAAAGTTGATATTATCGGGCTGAGCGGACTTATAACACCGTCGCTTGAGGAGATGGTTCATGTTGCATCTGAAATGGAGAGGAGAAAACTTGAAATTCCTTTGCTTATCGGTGGAGCAACCACTTCGGAGATCCATGCTGCAGTAAAAATTGCACCTGCATATTCGAATACAGTCATTCATGTCAAGGATGCTTCAAAAGCTGCAGGAGTTATTTCTTCCTTCTCCGGGAAGATAACAGCCTGTATGTGAAGGCTATAAAGGATAAGTACAGGAAGATGAAGGAAGACCATAATTCCCGTCAGATCGAAAAAACATTGCTTTCAATTGAAGAGGCCAGGCAAAACCGGCTGATTACCGACTGGCAGTCAGAAAAGCTTTCCGCTCCGGAAAAGCCCGGACTTCATGTTATCGAGGAATTTGATCTGAATGAGCTTACTAAATACATCGACTGGACATTTTTCTTTTATGCCTGGAAACTGAACGGAAAATATCCTGCAATCTTTGAAGATCCTGTAAAAGGGGAGGAAGCAAGAAAACTATTTGATGATGCTCATAAATATCTGAGGGAGATAAAAGAAAAGAAGCTTCTGAAGGCAAACGGTGTTTTTGGATTGTTTCCTGCGGTTTCGGAAGGAGATGATGTAAAAGTTCTTTCAGAAAAAACACGAATGAAGTTAAAACAATATTCAGGTTTCTAAGGAATCAGGAGACAGAAGGAAAAGGGAGTTCCCAATCTTTCACTGTCTGACTTTATTGCCCCTGAACAATCGGGTCTGAAAGACAATATAGGAGCATTTGTTGTGACTGCTCCGCTTGATAAAGATGTTCCTGCAATATATAAGGATGACGATTATGCGATATATCATGATAAGGATCCTGAGCGACCGTATTGCTGAGGCTGCTGCCGAATATCTTCATGAAAGGATACGGAAGGAATACTGGGGTTATGCAGCTGAGGAAAATCTGAGCATCGAAGACCTTCTGAAGATAAAGTATTCAGGGCATCAGGCCGGCACCCGGATATCCTGCTTGTCCCGATCATACCGAAAAACGTATTATCTTTGACCTTCTTGATGCAGAAAAGCTGATTGGAGCAGGTCTTACTGAAAATTTTGCAATGACACCTCCGGCAGCTGTCAGCGGATATATCTTCGCCCATCCGGCATCCAGCTATTTTAATATAGGGAAGATAGGGACTGATCAGCTGAAAGATTATGCATCGCGAAAAAACATGACTGTTGAAGAGGCATCAAAATGGCTTGCTCCGAATTTATGATAGAGTTTGTATGAGTGTTATAGATAAGATCAACAACGCAAAGGGACCGTTATTCACATTCGAATTACTACCGCCGCTCAAAGGACACAGCATTGAAAGAGTTTATGCAACAATTGACAGGCTGATGGAGTTCAATCCTGCCTATATAAATTTCACTTCTCACCGGAATGAAACTGTATATCATGAGAGGCCTGACGGCCTGCTTGAGAAGAGAGTTGTCAGAAAACGTCCGGGGACAATTGCCCTTGCAGCAGCAGTGAAATATAAATATAATATACCTGTTGTCCCGCATATCCTCTGCGGGGGATTTACCAAGGAAGAGACTGAGAATGTGCTTATTGAAATGAACTTTCTTGGGATTGACGATGTTCTTGCACTCAGGGGCGATCCGCAGAAGGGAAGCCGCAGCTTTATTCCCGAGAAGGATGGCCATGCACACACCTATGAGCTTATTCAGCAGATTGTTAATATGAACAACGGGAAATATCTTGAAGAGACTCTTGAAGATGCTGCACCGACACATTTCTGCATTGGAGTGGCAGGCTATCCCGAAAAGCATTTTGAAGCACCAAACAGGCAGGTTGATATGGAAAACCTTAAACGGAAGATTGAGACAGGCGCCAGCTATATTGTCACCCAGATGTTTTTCGACAACTCAAAGTTCTTCAGGTTCAGGGATGAATGCAGAAAGGCAGGGATAAATGTTCCCATAATAGCCGGAATGAAGCCGATCTCAGCGCTGAATGACATTAATTTACTGCCCCAGACATTTCACATAGATCTGCCCCACGATCTGGTGCTGGCATTGCAAAAATGCAAAACCGATAATGATGCCAGGGAGGTTGGAATTGATTGGGCTACGATGCAGTCGAAGGAGCTTATCAAGGCTGGTGTTCCGGGGATACATTATTATACCCTGGGAAGGTCGGATAATATTGCGAGGATCGTGAAGGCAGCGTTTTAAACCGATTTTCTGTAACTTAACTTTGGCTCAATCCTCTGTGACCCCCTGATAACCTTTGAGTACTTCGTGGTAACATAATTATTGACCACAAAGGATCCAAAGTCACACTAAGTCACGGGTCCAGAAAATCAATCAGCAGGAAAGTTATCAAACTTAAATTCAGTACTTTACATTCGGTTTTGGGTTAAACTCTCTCCCTATTTCCCTATATCCCTCCCCTTAAGTTAACGCCTATGCTAAAGGGGTTCAAAAGGGAGTTCTGTATTACAGATTGAACGCTTTTCTTATCTTATCAACATAATCCAGCTTTTCCCAGGCAAAGAACTCGACCTTTTTGGTAAAGACCTTCTTTCCGTTCCCATTGACTGTTTTCGGATTGCAGCCTGGAACTTCGTAATATACCTCCACTTCCTTAGTTTCATGATCCCTTCCAAAATGACCGTATGATGCTGTCGGAAGGAATACCGGATTTTTAAGGCCGAACCTCTGAACTATCGCAAAGGGCCGCATATCGAACAGGTTGCTTATCCTTGATGCAATCTCACCGTCGCAAAGCACCTTTCCCTTTTCATCTTTTACCTTTGCAGTAGCCATAAGTATTGACAAACAGACCGACAGGCTGGGCAACACCGATAGCATATGCCACCTGGATCAGGGCCTATCGCAAACACCGGCAGCAACAAGGTTTTTTGCAATATGACGGGCAGCATAGGCAGCTGACCTGTCAACCTTTGATGAGTCTTTGCCTGAGAATGCCCCGCCGCCATGTGCTCCATGACCTCCATAAGTATCAACAATGATCTTGCGTCCTGTAAGACCGGTATCACCGTGAGGGCCGCCGATAACGAATTTTCCTGTCGGATTCACAAGCAGTTTAATATCATTTTTGAAGAGTTTCTGGATTCTTGCAGGGAGTGTTTTCTTAACTCTTGGTATCAGGATGTTGCGAAGATCCTGCATTATTTTGTCCTGCATCGCTTTTTCGGCAGCTTTTTCAGCTTTGTCGGAACATTCCTTCGGGAGGATAAATTCATCATGCTGGGTGCTGATAACAATCGTATCGATCCGGACAGGCTTGTTATCATCGTCATATTCAATGGTAACCTGCGATTTACTGTCAGGTCTGAGGTATTTCATCTGTTTCCCTTCGTGCCTTATGGCTGCAAGCTCCTGAAGAAGGAGATGTGCAAGCTCAATGCTGAGAGGCATAAAGTTATCCATTTCACGGCAGGCATAGCCAAACATCATCCCCTGATCACCTGCTCCCTGTTCTTCAGGTTTTTCACGTACAACACCCTGGCGTATATCGGTTGATTGTTCATGAATTGTGGAAATGACACCACATGAGTCGCAGTCGAAACGGTATTCAGCTTTTGTGTAGCCGATATTCCTGATCACCCGCCGGGCAGTCTCCTGAACATCAACCCAGCCTTCGGTCCTTACTTCTCCACCGCAAACAACAAGTCCTGTGGTTACAAAAGTCTCACAGGCGACTTTTGATTCGGGGTCCCAGCGTAGAAATTCATCAAGAAGAGCATCTGATATCTGATCGGCAACCTTATCGGGGTGACCTTCTGAAACTGATTCGGAAGTAAATAAATATCCCATTATAAATAAAGTTAATTAACTATTAAAATGTGGGAGCTTTGGATGACTGAAATAAAGGAATTAGCGGCGTTTTAGCATTTTTTCCCGTGGTTGCAATCAGCTCAAATCTTTCCACTCAGATAAGATGCAAAAGAAATAAAAATAATCAATAATTCAAAATAGGAAGAGGTTAAAAACTTACACAGAGATCCACAGAGGTATCACAAAGTTCCACAGATGATACTCAGTGGAACTCTGTGACTTCCCTGCCTGCCGGCAGGCAAGTCTGTGGATCTCTGTGTAACTCCGAGACTACGGATCAATATCCAAAGGAATTAACCGTTCGTCAATAGCCGGAAGATCTCTTCAAGATTATTTTCTTTCTTCTGAAGTGATAGAACTGTCAGGTTGTTGCTGACAGCAAAAGAGAAGACTGCAGGCCGGATATCCTCGTCGCCTTCAGCTTCAATTTCCCATGAGTTGTCCCTGATGTTCCGTGCTGAACCGATCAGTGCAATTTTCTTAATAAGGCCCTCATCAACAATTTTATCAAACTCAACCAGTACCACCTGTTTTGCCCGGCTTATCATGGAATAGATCCTGCTCTTTTCTTCATCAGCAACAATAATTCCTTTATCGATTATTATCACCCTGTCACAAATGGCTTCCACCTCCTGCATTATATGAGTTGAAAGCATAACTGTTTTTTGTCTCCCCGCTTCCCGGATGAGGTTCCTTATCTCAACGATCTGATTCGGATCGAGACCGGAAGTAGGCTCATCCAGAATGAGTACTTCAGGATTATGTATCAGGGCCTGGGCCAGGCCGACCCTCTGCCTGTAACCTTTGGAAAGTGAACCTATTTTCTTTTTCTGCTCAGGAGCAAGGCCAGTCAGGTCAATTATGCTGCTGATCTGTTTCCTGAGAGGGATCTCTGATTTATAGAGAGAAGCAACAAATCCAAGATATTCCCTTACATACATTTCGGGATACAGAGGGTTATTTTCCGGGAGATAGCCAATCTTCTTTTTAACCAGTGAAGAACCGTTTCCGACATCAAGACCGTTGACTTTCACAGAACCGGAGGATGCAGGAATGAAGCCTGTGATTATCTTCATCATTGTTGATTTTCCGGCACCATTGGGGCCAAGAAAACCAACTATCTCACCTGTCCTGATTTCAAAAGAGACATTATCCAGAGCTTTTTGTTCTCCGTATAACTTTGTAACACCCTGAACAACAATTGACATAAAGTAATCTTTTTTCTGAAATTGCCGGGTGCTAAGATAAAGGATAGGGTTGGCATCTGCAAGAAGATTACTTTGCAGGAATAAAAACTTACACAGAGTTCCACAAAGGCTTTAATCACAGAGTTCCACAGAGACCCAATGAACAAGGTTAAGTACGAACTCTGAGTCCCGATGGCTATCGTAACACTTCAGAATTACAGTAACAGATTCTTTAGCCGTCTGAGTTACACAGTGTTTTACCGCGTAATTCAGGAGTTTCCCCCAAGGGGGAAAGGCTAACTGTACTCCTTCCCCTCTGGGGAAGGTTGGGAAGGGGGTTAATCTAATTAAACGAAACCGATTGCACATAATATTCATAAAAGCCTGATACAGTAGAACGCTAAGTTACCGCAAATTGTGAAGCAATTACAAAACGGCTAATCGGGACTCTAGTATCTTCTCACGTGGAACTCTGTGAGAGTTCTTAAACAGGTTTATTAAAAATCGCAAATCAGATTTATTACTAAATCTTATTACTATTTCAAATTTCTTGTATTTTTATACGCAGAACACTAAACCAAAAGATATGAGTACAATAAGCCGGCGCAATTTTCTGAAAACCTCTCTTATCAGCGGGGTTGCTGTAACCTGTATCAATCCGGTCAGAACCTTCGCCTCATACGGCGGTCAGAGCTCCCTGTCGACCCAGGTGGCCCTGACTACAGGTGATAACAGGGCTGACCTGGCCTTCAGGGCACTGCAGCCTTTTGCAAAGCAGATAAAACAATCGATAGGCAATAAGCTTGTTGTCCTTAAGCCGAACAATGTCTCCATAGACATCCAGCTGGCTGCCACTCATGTTGACACACTTGAAGGAATACTTGAATTCCTCAAGTCGATCAACAAGCTTAAAAATGTAGTGATCGCCGAATCTGCAGCTGCGGGACCAACTTTCGACGGTTTCAAGAACTTTGGCTATTTCAGGATGGTTGAAAAATACCAGGTTAGGATTGCAGATCTCGACCAGGAGCGGTATGATATAATACATGTCTTTGATGAAAAGGATTTCAGGCCCCATCCCGTGAGGATGTCGAACATGCTGCTGAGTCCTGATTCGTATGTGGTGTCAGTGGCACGCATGAAAACCCACGACAGGGTGCTTGCAACTTTGTCGCTTAAGAACATTGTTTTCGGAGCGCCGATAAAAGATGCAGGTTTCGCTTATGGTCCCAACCGGAAGCAGGGAACAAAAATAGATAAGCCGATTGTTCATGGAAGCGGCTTCCGCGGTATCAACTATAACCTTTTCGCACTTGCACGCCAGCTGCATCCCGACCTTTCGGTAATTGACGGATTTGAAGGAATGGAAGGCAACGGGCCGAATAATGGCACTCCTGTTGACCACCGGGTATGCGTTGCAAGCCCCGACTGGCTTGCTGCTGACAGGGTTGGCATTGAGCTTATGGGTATCGATTTTGCGAAGGTAGGGTACCTTAATTATTGTGCCCAGTCGAATCTTGGGACTGCCGATCTGAGTCAGATAGAAATAATCGGGGAACCGATTGCAAAACATATAAAACAGTACCAGCTCAGTAAGAATCTGGAAAATCAGTTGATCTGGATGAAGCCTGTAAGCTGAGATTCCGCATTTCATAAACTATTAAAAGGACTTACACTGAGGTGCACAGAGTCTTCACAGAGTTCCACGGAGGTACTCTGAACACGATCAGGTACTAACCAACCTTGTGACTTTACACAAAATAAATTTGATTTTTTAAAAAATTATTGTAATATTGTACTATACATATAATACACTAATATAATAGACCTATGGTGCAATTCATCCTTGATCCCAAAGCAGGCGTTCCGTTTTATCGTCAGATAATTGACCAGATAAAATTCGGAATTGCCTCAGGAAACCTTAAGGCAGGAGAACAGCTTCCGACTGTTCGTGCACTTGCCGTTGAACTGGCGGTTAACCTCAATACCGTCACGAAGGCTTATAATGAGCTTGAAATTCAGAAAATTCTTGAAACCCAGCAGGGAACCGGGACTTTTATAAACAAGACAAACATCTCAATCCCTGCGAAAGAAAAGGAGAAAAAACTCCGCAGTATCTGTAACGAATTTTTAACAATAGCATTCAGCTACGGATTTACAACAGAAGAAATAATAAGTGAAATTCATAAAAATGATAAAAAATGAGAGCAACAGGTAATACCAACAGTTCGTCTAATGCTGTTTCGGTGACAGTAACAGTAATTCTTCTTGCCGTATCGGCAGGGCTTTATTACCTTAAGGTAATTGGGGTTCCGGTTCTGGTTATTCTGGTAATTATTTCCCTTCTTATCGGAAGCTCAATAAAAATTGCCGACCAGTGGGAAAAGGCAGTTGTGCTGAGGATGGGGAAATTCAGCGGACTGAAGGGTCCCGGATTGTTTTTTATTATTCCGATCATCGACCAGATCAGCTCTTATATTGATCAGCGGGTAAGGGTTACAGAGTTCAGGGCTGAACAGACGCTTACAAAAGACACGGTTCCGGTAAATGTCGATGCAGTTGTCTACTGGACTGTATGGGATGTGGAGAAAGCAGCACTTGAAGTTCAGGAGTATATTAAGGCAATCTCATTTATTGCCCAGACTGACCTTAGGGATATCATTGGGAAGCATGAACTTGCCGATCTTCTCCAGGAGAGGGAGAAAATTGCAGAGGATCTTCAGAAAACCCTTGATGCCAATACAAATCCCTGGGGAATAACCTGCCAGACAGTGGGAATCAGGGATATTATAATTCCTCAGGCTCTTGCAGATGCTATGAGCAAGCAGGCACAGGCTGAACGTGAAAGGAAGGCAAGGGTTATCCTGGGAACTGCAGAAACCGAGATTGCGGAAAAATTTGCCAAGGCAAGCCTGCAATATGCTGATAATCCCATAGCACTTGCATCTGAGGGGAATGAATATGCTTTATGAAGGACTGAAGGAAAAAGGTTCAATGGTTATTGTACCAAGCTCTGCACTTGATTCAATGAATCTTGGAGTTATCGGAGGTCTGGTTTCGCTGGCAAAAACAAATGATGAGAAGAAAATACCCCCAACCCCCTGAAGGGCATTAACCACCCCGGCCAGACGAAGTTAGATCAGACTCCGCCCCAGCCGCCCATAAACTGGGAAGTGGCCGCAAATGACGCTCTTGGATTTACACAACATACAGGTATTTTGGAGCTGTTTGCAATAATGATACTGTTCCGACGCACCAACCATATAATCAGCAAATGTAATGTTCTTGGTTGTCACAATAAGGATCAGGTCAGCATTTATCTTCTGTGCAAAATCAATTGTCTGCTGGGCCATTTTTCCATGTGACACCTCGTGAATTTCATATTCTACATTGTTCTGGATCAGGTATTTGACGGCAAAATTCAGATTTCTGTTTATTTTGGTTTTAAGAGCTTTATCATTGGTCGTTGTTTTGAGAATATGAACTTTGGAATCAAAATATTTCCCCATGAAAATTGCCATACCCATTTTCTCTTTATTTTCCACCCTGAAATCAATAGGAAAAACAATATTATGATATCTGTCCTGATCGGCCGGAGGCTCCTGCACAACAATAAACGGGACCTTTGATTTAACTATTACTTTAAGTGCCCAGCTTCCGGTGAGCTTTTGCATTCCCTTCATCCCGTGGGTTCCCATAACAACAAGACTTGCTTCGCTTGGAATTTGCAAACTCAGCTATTGAGGTGAAAATTGACTGCCCTTTGTAAGATGGGAAGTTATCTTCAGGTTATACTTCTTAGCTGTTCTCATCTGCCACATGACGCAGAAGGGCTTTTTTCTCTCCTTCGGCTTTGACACCTTATACCGGCATCAACTATATGTAAGAGGCAAATATCATTTCCAACCATACGGCCGATCTTAACAGCATGTGCCAAAGCAGATTCAGCAACATCCGTAAAATCCCATGGTACGACTATAAGTTTCTTATTTTCTTCCATAGTGGGTTTCTGATTGCAATTATATAATCAAAGTTATTCAGATTTTATAAATTATCAAACCAGATAAGCTTATGCCCCTGATCAATCTAATTTCCTTTTGTCACATGCCCCGTCACATATCTTTCGCTCCGTTTAGAAATTAAACTATAATAAGTGACAATTATTATAATTTGACTCAAATTATCTGATAAAGAGAGAACTGTATTTACTCTACAGTCTCTTTTTGAAATAAAAACTGTATTTGAGAGTTATTTTAAAAATGCATTGCTTAATGGAAAACCAAAATATTAGAGACCTGATACAGCTTGCCTGATACCAATTTATTATTTTTGTCCGGGAAAAATCTTGTTGAAATTAAATAGGAATGATGAAAAGGATTAAGATTAAGGAACTGTTGACCTCTTACCGCGTACGGGGAAGAGGTGATTGTAAAAGGATGGGTAAGGACAAAACGGGGAAACAGGAATATTATATTTATTGCTCTGAATGACGGATCGACAATCAATAATATTCAGATGGTTGCTGATACAGCACTTTTTGATGAGAATCTTCTGAAGGATATCACCACCGGAGCCTGTATTGCTGTTACCGGGAAGCTTGTTGAATCGCAGGGACAGGGTCAGAATGTTGAAATAAATGCTGCAGCAATTGAGATTTACGGGAAAAGCGATGCAGAAACATATCCTCTTCAGAAAAAGGGACATTCAATGGAATTTCTCAGGGAGAATGCTCATCTCCGTTTCAGGACAAATACTTTCGGTGCAGTTTTCAGGATCAGGCATGCAATGGCATTTGCAATTCATAAATATTTTAACGACAAGGGATTTTTTTACCTGCATACTCCTATAATTACCGGAAGCGATGCTGAAGGAGCAGGGGAGATGTTCCATGTAACCACTCTGGATCTTAAAAATCTGCCAAAGGATGAAGGAGGTGCCATTGATTTCAGGAATGATTTTTTCGGAAAGGAGACAAATCTTACTGTTTCAGGACAGCTTGAAGGAGAACTTGGTGCTCTTGCCCTTGGTGATATCTATACTTTCGGTCCAACTTTCAGGGCTGAAAATTCAAATACTCCGCGGCATCTTGCCGAATTCTGGATGATTGAACCGGAAATGGCATTTTATGACCTGAATGATAATATGGATCTGGCTGAGGAATTTGTAAAATACCTGATCAGGTATGCTCTTGATAATTGCAGGGAAGATCTTGATTTCCTTAATAACATGATTGATAAGGGACTTCTTGAAAGGCTTAAATTTGTTCTTGAAAATGAATTTGTAAGGACTTACCTATACCGAAGCTGTTAAAATACTTGACAGATTCCGGCAGAAAATGGGAATATCCGGTTGGCTGGGGCAGGGATCTTCAGGCTGAACATGAAAGATATCTTGTTGAAGAACATTTCAAACGACCTGTTATCCTTACTGATTATCCAAAAGAGATCAAGGCTTTTTACATGAAGCAGAATGATGACGGCAAAACTGTCAGGGCAATGGATGTTCTTTTCCCCGGAATCGGAGAGATAATCGGCGGATCACAGAGGGAAGAGAACTATGACAAGCTGCTTGACCGGATCAGGGAAATGAAATTGCCTGAAAAAGATCTCTGGTGGTATCTCGAGACCAGAAAATTCGGAACAGCTCCTCACAGCGGATTCGGACTTGGTTTTGAAAGGCTGATATTATTTATGACAGGAATGTCAAATATCAGGGATGTGATTCCTTTCCCAAGAACACCAAAAAATGCTGAATTTTAGATATATTAATTTAGTAATTATATTTGTTAACGGTAAGAGGATGTTAAAGCAAAGGTTACAACAGAAATTGCTTCAGAAACTTTCACCGCAGCAGATCCAGATGATCAAGCTGCTGGAGGTTCCTACTTTGCAGATTGAGCAGCGGATAAAAAAGGAACTTGAGGAAAATCCTGCTCTGGAAGAGGGATCTGAAGAAGATGAAGAAACTAATAACAGTGAAGAAGCTGAAGAAGAACAGTTTGAAGAGACTGATAAGGATCAGGAGGAATTCACACTTGATGATTATATTGAGGAGGATGAAATTCCTGATTACCGTCTTCAGACAAACAATTACAGCAAGGATGATGAAAAGAGAACCGAGATTCCCTTTTCTGTCGGATCATCATTTCATGAACATCTTGAATCTCAGCTGGGCCTGAGGGATCTGACTGAAAAACAGAAGATCCTTGGAGAATATATTACTCGGAAATATTGATGAGGATGGTTATCTGAGAAGAGAGCTTGCAAATATTGTTGATGATCTTGCTTTTCTTCAGAATATTAAAACAACTGAAAAGGAACTTGAAGAGGTTCTTAAAATAATTCAGGATCTTGATCCGGCAGGAGTCGGTGCAAGAACCCTGAGGGAATGTCTTTTGCTTCAGCTTGCAAAAAAAGACCGGACCCAGCCTTCCTGTAAAACTTGCATATACAATTCTCGATCTTTATTTTGAGGAATTCACCAAAAGACATTATGATAAAATAATTGCCCGGCTCGGGATACACCGAAAGTGAGCTTAAAGCTGCAATTGATGAGATACTGAAACTAAATCCAAAACCGGGAGGTGTTTACAGCGATCCCTTCACAAAACATCCACAGCCGATAATTCCTGATTTTATTCTTGAGCTATACTGAAGATGGTTTTGATCTTCATCTTAATTCACGAAATCTTCCGGAACTGAGGCTAAGTTCTGCATACAATGAGATGCTTCATTCATACAGCAGGGACAAGGGACCAGAAAAAGGAGATGAAGGATGCCGTCATGTTTGTGAAACAGAAGATTGATTCGGCAAAATGGTTCATTGATGCCATCAAACAAAGGCAGAATACTCTTCTTCTTACCATGAATGCAATACTGGAATACCAGCAGGAATATTTTATTGATGGTGATGAGACAAAACTCAAACCAATGATCCTGAAAGATGTTGCTGAAATGACAGGTCTCGATATTTCAACTGTATCAAGGGTGGCCAACAGTAAATATATCCAGACTCATTTCGGGATCTTTCCTCTGAAATTTTTCTTTTCTGAAGGACTTCAGACCGACAGCGGAGAAGAGGTATCAACAAGGGAGATAAAAAGGATTCTTCAGGATTGTATTGAAAATGAAGAAAAGAGAAGACCTCTGACTGATGAAAGTCTTACTGATATTCTTCAGGAAAAAGGATATCAGATTGCACGCAGAACTGTTGCCAAATACCGTGAACAGCTTAATATTCCTGTTGCAAGGTTAAGAAGGGAGATCTAGGGTAAGTAATTAGATACATATCTGACTTTTCCGGTTAAAAACCTACTGTTACATACCCTGAATGACGTATGAAACACCAAAAATACCGCTGATACCCTGGCAATTATTATTTCACTTGTTTTCCATCCGCTTTTTATCCCCATATACGGACTGGGAATTTTATTTTCAGCTCCTACTTTTCTGAGCAGTATTCCATATCAGGTAAAAAAGATACTTTTTCTTATTTTACTTATGAACAATGTTATGGTTCCTCTGGCAATGCTTCCTTTTTTCAGGATCAGGAACATAATCAGCTCCTATACTATTGAGGACCGGAAAGAAAGGATCATACCGCTTGTTACGGCTTCAATCCTGTATATAATAACTGCGCTCATTTTCTTCCGGTTCCCGGTGCCTGATTTTTTCAAGTCATTTATTTTTGCTGTAGCTATCCTGGCAGTGATGGTAACCTTTATCAACTTCAGGTGGAAGATCTCAATTCATGGTGCTGGCGCCGGAGCATTGGCTGCCCTTGTCGTGGTACTTGGGCTAAGGACAGGTACTCCGCTTACCTGGTACCTGGTCACAGTTATCCTGGCAGGAGGTCTTATTCTATCCTCAAGGCTGAGGCTTAATTCTCATGATCCTTCGCAGGTCTGGATTGGATTCGTGGTTGGTATTGCAGGAACAGGTCTGCCGATCCTGCTATTGTAAAAGCTCGTCCAGAGCTTTATTCAGCAGTTCCCTGCTTTCAGCCAAAATTTCTGAAACAACAATGGCTTTTCTTCCCGGAAGAGGAAGCCCGTCATCAAGTTTGTCCTGGGGGACAGTTGTGAACCAGCCTTTTTCCGAAAGGTATCCGGCAAGGTATTCCTGCTCGGTCTGACCCGGCGTTGGGATAAGAAGTGCACTGCGGCTCATGCTTAATAGTTCCATGATAACTGTGTATCCTGAACGCGTAATGATATTCTCACTTCCTTTAATCAATTCTTTCATCTCATTTAAAGGAAGATGATCATAGGAAATAATGCTTCCTGATCCGGTCTGAGAATTGGAACCTGAGGGCTTGCCTTCAAATATCACTGTTACAAGCTGCTTATTCCTTAAAATGTTGATTAGTTTTTTCCGTAGAATTCCCCGTTGAGGTTCCGGGCCTGAGAGAATGACGGTGTTGTGAGGAAAACTACTGCCTGATTCTGCCGGGGAAGTATCTTTGGTCATAAACCTTGACAGAATTCCGATAAATCTTGTGTTTGAAGGGAGCTTTACTCCGTGTGATAATCTGCCGGAGACATTTACTTCACCACGGAGGTCAGGTATAAAACAGAAAGTATATTTCCTGATAATAAACCGGTGAAGCAAAATGCCAATCCATTCCAGCGACCTTAGCCCGGCCGGGAAGGGAATACAGGGCTGATGCGTAATATAGACTGTTTTTATCCGCTTGTTCCACAGGCCGAACCGGTTATCGCTGATTACGATATCGATGTTATGAGCGCGGATCATGCTTTTAAGCCGGAAATGTTCGGTTAGCATATGATAAAGAAGAACCGGGAGTTTGAGAAGCAGTGCAAAATATTGCGGAAGGATGGGTGAATATACTGGTTTAAATCCAGGGAAATTGACATAGGATAATCCTGGTATTTCACTGCGGAACAATGACTGATGCTCATTTCCGGATCCGATCAACACCTTGTGCCCTGCGTCCTTCAGTTTCTGAGCAAGGGGGATCATCCGACCGGCATGACCAAGCCCCCATTCGAGGGGGCAGATAAGTATATTGTACTTTTTGTCCAATATCAGCCTGAAACCTGAGTTTTGATACCCAGATTTTTAACCATTCCGGCTATGCGCTTAAGTTCAGTCAGCGGCACTTTTTGCAGCTCACCGCCCTCGGGAGTATCCCTGGAAATGGTATATATCATTACTTCCGAAGGTTTTATCATTTCGAGTGCTTTCAGCCATGCATCAATCTCTTCGGGAGTTGTATTGTCGATGATTTTGCCATTGTACGATCCCCTCAGGAAAAGTGTCTGTATTATAGAGCTGCCGTTGAATTCTTTAAGGTTTTCAATAAGTTCCTTTACCTTTATATTTACCCTGGGCTGGTTATGGATTCTTACCGTCAGATCGAATGCCGAATCGAGTTTAAGGATATTCTTGTTCACTTTCAGCAGGGCTTCTTTTACGTGTGGCAATGTTATCGTTGTTGAGTTTGACAGTACTGCAATTTCAGCCTCAGGAAAATACTTGTTCCTCAGTTCAATGCTGTCATCAATGATCCCCGGGAACTCAGGATGAAGGGTTGGTTCCCCGTTACCGGCAAAAGTAATTACATCCGGAGGGGTGTTCATCTCTTTCATATCGGGAGAGCTTCTTATCGAGGGCTTCATAAACTTCCTGGCGCGACGGGAGAAGGCTTTCTGTTTTTTGAGTTTGCGGTGTCCAGCCGCATTCGCAATATATGCAATTAAAATTGCAAAGTTTCTTTGTTTCAGGCAGAAGGTTGACTCCCAGGGAGACCCCCAGCCGCCTGCTTTTAACCGGTCCGAAAATTATTTTATCAAACAGAAATGTAGCCATCGTCTTTAAATTATAATAAGCCTTTTAACGCTGGTTTCGGGGAGGAGTTTCATATTTACCAGATCCAGATCCTGAAGCAACAGCAATCCGGGCTTTTTACCCGGTTCGATGGTACCGAAATGCTCTTCTTCCCCGAGAGCCTCTGCACCATTAAGAGTGGCCCAGATGATGATGTCCTCAAGCGAGACCAGGGGAGAGGCTTTCTGGAGTGTTTTAAGCTCCTCCAGGATACTGAGGCGGTTATTTGAGGCGAGGCTGTCGGTCCCGATTACTATTTCACACTCTTCCTTAACCAAAAGATCAATGGGAGGAAGAAGATTCTCAATATAGAGGTTTGAATTAGGACACAGGCACCAGTAAAGCATCCCTCTTTTTCTTACCCCTTTTATTATTTCACTGTCAACATAAGTATTATGAACCAGGATAAGGTTCCCGGCAGGAGTTATTTCGTCAAGCACTGCTGACACATGGTCCCGGACTGTCTGCAATTCTCCGGGTAACAGGCCGGATTCTTTATAGGATCTGAGGATAGGCCCTTCGTGGTCTTTAAGAAGGGTTCTCTCAGCTTCTGTCTCCAGGAAATGGACGGATGTGACCCTGTTGAATGCTGTTGCCAGCCTGAGAAGCCGGAAGAGCGGCAAAGAGAGGGAGTACACCGAATGAGGGACTATCCATGAAACAAGTCCGTAATCGCGGGCAATGTGTGATATCTGAACTATTTCATCGAGCCTCTGGTTCGCTTTTTCGCCATCAATTCCAAATAGTTCCAGCTGATTAATGTACCTGATCCTGCTTTTTTTCTTTAAGTCAAACGTCAGCCTTGTATTGCAAATATCTGCACACAGGACAATTCCCTCAGCGTACATTTCATTTTCGGCAGATGAAGCAGAAATCGGGATGATTTCGCTTCTGATCTCTCTGGAACTCCGGACCGATTTGATAAATTCAGCCAGTCCGCCCCCCTGCGGTATGAGCCCCTTCATATGGGAAAGCTCAAGATGACAATGGCAATTGACAAATCCGGGGATAATTATTCCGTTGTAGAACTCAACTGATTCCTTTTCAGCAAGGTTGCCGCCGGTGTTTTCAAGAGAGACAATAGTGCCGTCATCCGAGGCGGATACGATACCTCTCTTCAGGGGAGGCCCTGTATTTGTAAAGATATATTGAGCTGAAAGATGCTTCATTATCGAACCCGGGTGCGGGAAAGTAAAATACTGTCAATTCTGAAATGCTTCCACCTGGAGGGAGCCTGGTTTTCCTGATCGATAAACCAGCCCATGAGCCTTGGAGGGACCGGTTTCTTAATATTAATTGTAAAATTGTAGGTATGGGATTTGCCATCCTTTAAAAACGGGAATCTGGATATATATAATTCTTTCGCTTTCCGCAACAGAGTCGGGGTAACAATAAAATATCCCTGCCCTGGGATTTGATGTTTCGTCGTCGGGATAGACCGTAAGTGAGAACCTCAGATAGTAAACTCCCGCGTAACGTAACGGAAAATCAAACCACGTGCTGTCAGTCTGCGATCTGTCAGGAAAGTCATAAGATGTCTTCCCCGGCCAGAAGTTGAATTCTTTATTTCTGAATGAGGGTATCTCTTTGTCGATCCTCGACTCCATTTCACTCAGTGTTCCAAGGACCCTGTCATATATCTTAATAAGTTTCTTAGGTTTTTTTATAAAGTAATACCTCATGGTCCTGTCCATCATCTCCTTGGTATACCCGTATTTTTGTATAATATCGATGTAGGCGGAAACCGAATCACGGTTGGCGTACAGATAGTTGATCTCAGGAAGTGAAAGGAGGCCGTCGGTGATATGGATCTCGGTAAGGATGGAAACAAGATCCTTATCGGGAATGGTATTTTTACGAACAGCTTTATTTTTCCTGCCGGAACAGGCGCCAGCTAAAACACAAACTGCAATAAGGATAAGGAGAGTATGCCTCGTCATATATTCAGGCTGTTAATCAATTTTTTGTAAGGTATTTTTTTGTAAGAAATCTGACAGGGTACCATGCTGCCCAGTATCCGATCAAAAGAACTGTTGCAGGGACAATAATAAAATCTTTTACCTTCATTACAACCGGATAGGAATCCATAATAAGCGAATCGCTATGGAGGCTGTACAAGTCCGTACCTCTGTTGAAGCCAGCAAATAATAAAACCCAGGATGAGACCGGCAAGTGCTCCGATTATTGAAATCAGCCATCCTTCAAATATAAATATCTTCCTGATCAGGTTGTTATCTGCTCCAAGACTTTTCAGTATTTCAATATCTCTCTCTTTTTCAATTATAAGCATTGTAAGTGAACCTATTATATTGAAAGATGCAATGATCAGGATCAGAGTCAGGATAAAGAATATTGCAAGTCTTTCTGAGCGCATGACTTTATAAAAGATCTCCTGCTGTTCATATTTATTCTGAACAACAAATTCTTTTCCGAAAATACTTGGTAACTTCTTTCTGAACCGCTTTCTCATCAGCGGCATCTGTCAAACTTAATTTCAATAGAACTTACTCGCCGTTATCTTCAAGCAGTTCCGGGCAAAATCAATCGGGATAAATACATATTTGGAATCATATTCCTGTTCAACCTGGTAAATTCCTGAGGGGAAAATAAATTTTCTGACAAATGCATCTTCAGGATTAAGATTGGCTTCAGCCGTCTTTCTGGGAACATAAATATTCAGTGGAGTGATAAAATTTATCTTCATACCAAGATAATGTGCAATTCCAATACCCGGAACTGCATACGGCCTTCCCGTCTCCGATCTCAGACTGAATTCTCCATCCCACATTGAACTGTCGATATCCGGTGACCCTGGCATAGTTATCATCAACTCCTTTTATGGTTGCAATATATTGTCTGTCACCATATTTGAGAAGTGCATTTTCCTCCAGGCAGAGTGAATAGCAGGCCACACCGTTTACTTCTGAAAGAAGCGTAAGGCCGTGAAGTATCGGGGATAAATGTTTTTCCTTCAGCAGCAGTTATCTTAAGATCAGGATCAAAAGTGTTAAAAATTGAACGTACAAGGGTTTCAAGTCCGTTAAATACTGAAAGAACAATTATAAGTGCCATTGTTCCGACCATTACTCCTGCAACTGAAACTGATGAGATTACATTTATTGCATTTCTCGATTTTTTCGCGAAGAGATATCTTTTTGCTATGTATAATGAGAGTTTCACTGTTTTACTTTCTTGCTGTAACCAGTAATCCGGTTCCTGTTTTATGAGTTAGAATGAGATCAAAAATATTCAGTATTAATGAAACAGGGAAAAATAATCAGGTAATAAAAAGGCAAGAATAATGAAGAAAAGCTTTGGAGATATTCAGCATCTCTACCGGATATTTCATCGAAAGCCGCCATGAAATATTTCCCGGTTTTCCATAGGTATAAGATGCCTTAATGTTATTAAATCCTGCGTGTGTGAGCTTTTGGGAAATTTCATCAATGCTGTATCCGTCCCTTACATGTTCATCAATAAATGATTGTTCTTCATCATTATGGACATCTGAACCTCCCTTGTCAGATGGAGTTGATATAAGAATTATCCCGCCCGGCTTTAATGCCCTGTAGAAATTCCTGAAGACCAGCTCATCTTCCTCGATATGCTCCATTACATCTACTGACAGAATAATATCATATATGACCTGTAACATTCAGTTCAGCAAGGTCGCCCTGCATCGCACGTTACTCTGTCTCGACAATCCGGCCTGCATTAAAAAACCTGGTACAGTCGTCAATATGTTCCTTATCGATATCAATGGCTTTGATTTTCCAGTTCCTGTTCATCCTGCTCATCCTCCAGGTATATTGTCCGAAACCTGATCCTGCATCAAGAACTGATGCCTTGCCGGGAAAATTGAGCGCTATTTTCCTCAGGGCTTTTTTTACATGCCAGGTACGGAGCAAGAAGCAGATCGAGGAGAAAATAGAAGAGTTTTCTCATAAACAGAGGACCTGAAAAAAACCGGCCTAGCGTCTTTTTATAGGTTCGTACTGCATCTTCATCAGGATTTCAGCAGCTTGTCAATTTTATCAATATAATCAAGGCTGTCATCAATAAAGAAAGCAATCTCCGGAACAATCCGGAGCTGTCTTCTTACTTTTTGTCCCATCTCAAATCTTATTTTTGAAGAGTGATCCTGTATTGACTTCAGTATATCCATCCTGATCTGTTGAAGGGAAGATACTGATATATACTTTGGCAAATGAAAGATCGGGACTGACTCTTACCCTTGTTATTGAAACCATTTTCCCATGTGCTAATTCACTTCCTTTTCTGAGAAAGATGTCGGCCAGCTCTTTCTGAATAAGTCTTGATACTTTTTTCTGTCTTGTCGATTCCATGGCCTGTTTTATTTAATCGGGCAAAGGTACAATTTTCTGCAAATAGTTGATTTAAGATTTTTCGATGCCGGCTGATCTGCCTCTGTGGGTCTCTGTGTGAGTTTTTTATTAGTTTTGCGGTGGATTTAAAAAAATAGCAATGGACACAGTAGTGAGCGGTATAAGATCGACAGGAAATCTTCATCTTGGAAATTATTTCGGTGCAATAAAGAACTTTCTGAAAATGCAGAAAGAGAATAATTGTTTTTTTTTCATTGCTGATTATCATGCTCTTACAACACATCCTAAACCCGATGACCTTCATGGGAATATTAAACAGGTTCTGGCTGAATATCTTGCCTGCGGAATTGATCCTGAAATTGCAACAGTTTTTATTCAGAGTGATGTTCCTGAAGTATCTGAACTATATCTCCTGCTGAATATGAATGCCTATGTCGGGGAACTTGAAAGGACAACATCATTTAAGGAGAAGATCAGAAAACATCCTGATAATATCAATGCCGGCTTCTGACTTATCCGGTTCTGATGGCTGCTGATATAATTATTCATAAAGCCAATAAGGTACCTGTCGGAAAGGATCAGGAACAGCATCTTGAGATGACAAGAAGATTTGCAAGAAGGTTTAATATGATGTATGAAGTAAATTATTTTCCTGAACCTGATGCTTATAATTTCGGACAGGAACTTATTAAAATACCGGGACTGGATGGCACAGGTAAAATGGGGAAAAGTGAGGGTAACGGGATTTTTCTTGCTGATACGCCGCAGAGATAAGAAAAAAAGTGATGAGAGCAGTTACTGATACCGGACCGACAGAACCCGGACAGGAACCATCAGAACCCGTAAAGAATCTTTTTACAATTATGAATGTGGTTTCGGACCCCTCAACTGTTAAATATTTCACAGATAAACATGCTTCTTGCGAAATCCGTTACGGTGATATTAAAAAGCAACTTGCAGAGGATATTATTAAAGTTACCGAACCTATCCGGATCAGAATAAATGAGATCCTTGCAGATAATAAATATCTTGCAAAAGTTGTGAAGGAGGGTAGCGAAAAAGCCAGGGAAAGCGCTTCAAAGACAATCAGGGAGGTACGGGAAATAATAGGATACAGATCATTCTGAGATACAAAATAAAAGCCAGGTTTTTGACCTGGCTGACCTTGAAGAATCAAGTATATGATTGAGATTGCCTGTGTATACATTTAATAGTTCAAAATGTGTGCCAAACACGCTTCTCTGAATCATAATTTTTCTTAATATTTGCAAAAGTATCCGGTCACAATCCTGGCCAGGTAATTAATTATTTGTAGATTTAATGAGGCCATTATACCGCTCTTTACCAGGGGCTGTATAAAGGCAGGGACTTCATGGGACTGAAAAAGTACTTCAATACAACATAAAATTTACAGATATGAAAAAGAATGAATCCGGAATCCAGATCAGTTCTGACGATTAAAAATGTAACAAATGTTACAAGACGGAATTTCATAACCTCATGTTCTGCATGTGCTGCCTGTCTGGCTTTAAAACCGATCTCCTTCACTGACACACTATCTGCCCTCGGGAAGGAGACGCATATGCAAGATGAGAATCCGTATTATTTACTCGCTTCATGCACCGGTTCAGGCAGAACCTGACTGGCCGAATGTAGGATTTGACTTCAATGCCGGTCAATGGACAAGATCAACTCATTCGCTCTGGTCACGATTCCAGAATATTGAATTCCTGCCGGCACTTGCAACAGGGCCTGAAGATGCTGAAAAGATAGCAACGCAGGATACAAATGAAAATATTGACGGATATATTGTTTATCAGATGAATTGCTGGAACAGGGTGGTTCAGGACATAGCCAAAGACCGGCAAACCTGTTCTTTATGCAGATTTTCAGTTTGGAGGAAGCGGCGGATTTCTTGTCTACACTGCATCATTCCTGAGAAGTAAGACAGCCAATGTTGGATTTGTTGCTTCTTCCACGGATTGAAGATCTTGTGGCAGCGGTGAGCTGTTTTCAGACAGTTAAGAAACGGAGGATCTCCGGCCGATTTTGCCGCAGCAGTAGCAAAAGCAAGAACCCGGAGCTACCCCCGCATCAGGAACATTATTCAATCAATGCAAATAATATTAAATCAATTTCTCCCGCAGGAATGCTACAAGGCAAGCTGGCGGCTTCAAAAATATTGCGTAAAGATCAGAATGCCAGAGTTGCTGAGTCCGGTAATGGGTATTCCTCTGGAATATATTCCATTTTCGGAAGTAAATGATGCCTGGAGCAAAGCTGATAAGGATGAAGCCGGCAAAATTGTTGCAACGTGGAAGAAAACAGCGCTGGAGATAGTTAAGGTTTCTGATGAAACCCTTCTTACTTCGGCAGCAATGTATCTCGGAATGAAATCGGTTCTTCAAAACCATGATGCAAATGCAATAACAATGAATTGTCTCGGAGGATTTTACGGAGGTCATATTCATGCTTATCCCTGCCTTGGATTTCATGAACTATGTAATGAAGGACTGGTAGGAGCATGTGAATGCGATGTAAGTTCAACTGCAACAATGCTTGCATTTTCAACAATGACAGGCGGAAGACCGGGATTCATCTCCGATCCTGTTATCGATACTTCGAAACGGCAGATAATTTATGCACATTGTGTTGCGCCAAACAGGATTTTTGGACCCCAGGGAGAAACAAATCCCTTCAGGATCATGACCCATTCGGAAGACAGGAACGGAGCTTCGGTACAGTCAATACTTCCGGTCAATTATATGACAACAACCCTCGAGATGAATAATGACAGGAAGGAAATTTTGTTCCATCAGGCAGTAGCTCGTTGACAATGATCCGGACGACAGGGCATGCAGGACTAAACTATGCGCCGAACCTATTGGTGACCTGGAGAAGCTTTTCACAAAGTGGGATAACTGGGGCTGGCACAGGGTAACCTTTTACGGGGACCTGAAGGAACCTGTTTATGCAATGGCGGATGAACTTGGCTGGAAGGTTGTGGAAGAGGCTTAAGAAGCTTAGCCAAGGAGACTATCCTTTCCAATACTCATATTATTTCTTAATTTTGACTGTATTTCCTAATACAAATTGAGGTGAATAAGCGACTTGCCATATTAATGGTGACCATTCTTCTTTCAGGGGTAGCCA
Source organism: uncultured Bacteroidales bacterium (assembly GCA_963703935.1). Classification (GTDB taxonomy): domain Bacteria; phylum Bacteroidota; class Bacteroidia; order Bacteroidales; family VadinHA17; genus LD21. The sequence continues at coordinate 88,616 of CAVPGA010000001.1, forward strand.
TACTTGGATATTTTCTTCACCAGGGCAGGAAGAACCTCTTCACCGACCCATATAAAGCGATTTCTCCTGATGCATGTTTCGTCATTGAAACAATAGATCTCCGCAGTCTTATCAATTCAATGACCACTGGCAAAGGCATATTTTCCGAAATTGAAAAAGTGAAGGAGTTAAGCAATTTCAGTATGAAACTGAAATATATTGCAGATCAGATTAATAAACCCGGATTTAAAAAATTCCTCCAGGAAGGGAAAGCCGTCATCGCTTTTCATCCAACCGAGGAGGGGAAGCTGCAGCCGCTGCTCTCAGCCGCTATACCTGCTGAGATGAGTTTCAGGCAGATCAGGGAAGCACTTGTGAGCTCCGGTGTGAAAATAATAACAGAGTCAAAAGTAGGCGGACGGCGGTTTATTGAACTCCCGTTTATTCTCAATGGAATGAGCGATACCCTCTTTATGAACATCACAACAGGTTTAATGGTCTGCAGCACATCACGCCGCCTTATTGAGAAGACTCTTTTTAAGGCTGCCCCGGGAACAGATATCCGGGATGCTCCCGGCTTCTCGAAAGTCCTTCTGTCAGCCGGGAAAAATGAAGACAAGATCTTTATAGTATTTGAGAATCTGACAGAAGTCATTAAATCCCTGCTTATACCGGCGGCCTTAACACGTGGCTGATAAGGTGGCAAAGCTTGGCCAGTGTTCCGGCGGGGATATTTATATCAGTGATGACGGAATTTCCGTGAGCGGCTATACTGAAAGCAATGATCCGGCTGATTATCTTTACAGGTTCAGGGAGATCCAGACTGGTGAATTTCAGACTTACAAAGTTCTCCCTTCATCAACAGCCCTGTTTGAGTCAATTGTCTTTGACGGAGAAACCCATGGCCGGAAACCTGACAGGCAGGTTTCGGCGCAGGTCACCAGCCTGGCAGCAAGCCTCACCCCTTACCTGGGAGAGGAAGTGACAAGGGCTTATATTGATATTAAAAACAGACCGGTAAGTGAAAATTCGCTCGTGGTTTATGAATTAAAAAACAGGGATCGTTGCGAAAAGATATTTCTTGAAAGTCTGGACACGCAGTCATCAATAAGCTATTTTCAACCCGACGATCAGACTAAAATACCTGTTTATTTTACACTAAATATAGGTCTGATCTCAACCATTCTTCCCGGTTTTGCCCCCGGATTTACCGATTCGTATTATGCCTTTCACGACAACTTCATGATAACAGGGAATTCCTATATTACAATTTCAAGATTTTTGTATGATAACATGCTTAATAAGACCCTTTCGAATGATTTATTGTATCGCGGCTTTGAAAGGACTTTACCGACAAGGGCAGGATATCTATTTTACTGCGTGCCCTCACATATTATCGATTATCTTGCCTCTTACCTGAAACCGGAAATTATCGGTGGCCTGAGATCGAACCGGACTTCACTCGACAAGCTCCAGTCAGTAGGTTTTCAGCTGTCGTCAATAAACGGTATGATCTACAACAGCCTTTCAGCCAGCTACAGGGAGGAGATCAGGGAGGAGTCAACCACTGAATGGGAGACCCTGCTCGATACTATTGCCGGCATCAAACCCTTCTTTTTCACAAACCATATAACCGGTGCAAAAGAGATCTTCATTCAGGATATGAAAAACAACGCATATCTGATAAATGCTGCCGGACGTGTACTGTGGAAAGTTCCCCTGAAAGAGAGGATAACGGGTACCATATATATGATAGATTATTACAGGAATGGAAAATACCAGCTGCTGTTTTCAGGTAAAAACGATCTTCATATTCTCGACAGAAACGGCAATTATGTAGAGAGGTATCCGGTAAAACTAAGGTCTCCGGCAACAAATTCCCTGGCCCTTTTTGATTATGACAATAACCTGGCATACAGGATTGTTATTGCAGGTGAAGATAAGATGATCTATACCTATGATAAGTCGGGCAGTGTTGTAAAGGGATGGAAACCATTCAGGAGCGCCGGTTTTGTGAATGATGAGGCGAGTTTCTACAGGATCTCCGGAAAAGATTATGTAGTTGTCTCGGATGAATCTTCCATCTATTTTCTCGATCGCTCAGGCAATGTACGGCTTAAGCTGAATGATGCCGTTACCAAAGCCAGCCGATCGTCTCTCAGGTTGAATCCGGGGTCAGAGCCATATCTGGTATGCACCTCTCCCGACGGCACTGTGCAAAACATTTTTTTCGATGGAAAAGTGAAGAAATTCAGCTTAAGGACGTTTGGCTGTTGACCACTCGTTTGATTTTTTTGACGTAGATGGCGATGGATTTGGTGAATATGTTTTCATTGATAAAGGTATCCTTTATCTTTATGATCATGACAGAAAGGAAATTTTTACCCGCGATTTCAATTCCGGAGAGCTTGGAGGACCTATAAATTTTATTTTCTCAACTTCAGACAGAAAAATCGGGGTATTTGATATAAACAAGAAACTTATTTATCTGATTAACAGTAAAGGGGAAGTGATGAACGGATTTCCGCTCAGGGGGGCATCGATGTTTTCAATAGGGAAGATCTCTTCAAAGAATGAATGGCATCTGATTGTCGGTGGAACTGACAGGTTCCTGTATAATTACAAATTGGAAACTACAACTAAATAGAATATGAGAAAAGCACTATTTTTATTCGCAGTAATGCTTGCAATGGTTTTCAGCAGGGCAGAAAGCCAGAACAGCCAGGTACTCTATTTTATGGACCTGCCTCAGAATCATCTTCTTAATCCTGCCTTAAGATCATCAAACAAAATATATGTGGGGATGCCCGGATTAGCAGGGTTCAATATCAATATTACCAATAACTTTTTCAGTTTCTCAGATGTCTTCACTGAAGGGATGAAGATTTCGGAAGAGACAATACCATTTCTGGATCCGGCTTTCGATGCAGAGACCTTCCTCAATAAGATAAAGAGAATAAACTATCTGGAACCGCAGGTCTCCATCCAGCTTATAGGTCTGGGTTTTACTACCGGCCGGGATCTGTACCTGTTCCTCGACGTAAATGAACGTGCTGAAGCCAATATTGTTTTTCCGCGAGATCTGATGAGACTTGCTTTTCTTGGAAACGAAGAGTTTGTCAGCCAGACTTTTGACCTTTCTGCGCTGAAAGCTGATGTAAGATATTACCGTGAGATCGGTGTAGGATTCTCAAAAAAATTAACCCCCCGGCTGAGAATAGGTGCAAAGGGTAAGTTGCTATTTGGATTTGCTTCCGGGTCATACAGCAATGAAGCGCTGAATCTGACTGTAAATGAGGATTTATCGAACAGGTTGATCGCCGACATGACAGTGAAGGTAAGTGGCCCGCTGAATTTCTATCTGGATCCTGAGAACAAGATTGACGAAATTAAATTTGATGACAGCAGGTTTGATACAGGCAAAGAGTGGCAGTTCTTCACAAATACAAAAAATCCAGGATTTGGCCTGGATCTGGGAGCAGAATATGAATTAACCCCGAAGATAGTTCTTTCTGCATCTGTTACAGACCTGGGGTTCATAAAATGGAAGTCCGATATCACAAATCTCAGAGGACATGGGGATGCAAATATGAAAGGAATAGATTTTGCAGATATCAGAGACGGTTCGGCAACTCTGGATGAACTTGGTTCGAATCTGACAGATTCATTAAAGAATGCCCTGACTTTTACGGATACGAAGGAGGCTTTCACCACATTTCTTCCTTTTGGAGTTACCGTAGGCGGAAAATACAATGTGACGGACAAGTTTTCAGTAGGACTTTTATCATACAGCAGGATTGTTAAGAAACAGGTCCGGGAAGCATTTACGCTTTCGGCAAATCTTAACCTTGCCAGTGTGCTGTCAGCATGCCTGACATTTACAGCAAGCAGCAGCTCTTATTCAAACCTGGGAGCCGGTTTGGGAGTAAGGGCAGGATTTGCTCAGTTTTATTTTCTTGTAGACAGGGTTCCACTGGCGTGGAGCAGGGTCAACACGGGGAACGATTCATTCCGTATGCCTGCAAACTGGAATACTATCAATCTCAGGTGCGGATTAAATCTTGTTTTTGGAAACAAAGGATTGAAAAACCAGGGAGATTCTGTGTCTTCTGATGAATAACTATTAATTTTGTCTCTTTAAATTTCAATTTTAAAGAGATGATATTACTGATCCGTACAATATTAGTCTTTCTGATTATATATCTGTTAGTCCGGTCATTTGTAAGGTTTTTCGCTGAAGAACGAGATACTTTGGACAGCAGGGAGCAAAAACGCAAGGAAGCTGAAGCCAAAAATAAGGGAGTCTCAAAGAAGATCGGTGAATATGTTGATTATGAGGAAGTAGACGATTGATCGCTCAATCCGGTTTTCCTCTGGATTTCCTAAGCTGTTTAGCCAGGGCATTGGCAAAGACAAAATCATTCAGACTGCCGCAATCTGAATCAAGGATTTCATCTTTATTCCCTTCCCAGCACTTTATCCCATCGCTGATAAATATAATTTTCTCTCCGATCTTCATTACGGAATTCATATCATGAGTATTAACTATGGTAGTCATGGAATACTCTTCTGTGAGCTCCTTTATCAGTTCATCAATCAAGTATTGCTGTCAGGGGATCGAGGCCTGAATTTGGTTCATCACAAAAGAGATACTTTGGATTCAGGGAGATTGCCCTTGCAATTGCCACTCTTTTTTTCATTCCTCCTGATAATTCTGCAGGGAAAAGATTATTTGAATTTATAATATTTACCCTGTTAAGGCAGAAATTAACTCGTTCTATTTTTTCCTCATAGCTTTTTTCAGTAAACATATCGAGGGGAAATCTGACATTTTGTTCAACTGTAAGAGAATCGAACAGAGCACTTCCCTGGAAAAGCATTCCCATCTCTTTCCTTATTTCTTTTCTGGCGTTAAAATCAAGTTTGTTAAACAGGACATTATCATACCAGATCTCACCGCTGTCGATTTCGTGAAGTCCGACAATTGATTTAAGCAGTACTGTTTTACCTGAACCGCTTCTGCCGATTATCAGGTTTGTTTTTCCGGGTTCGAAAGTAACGGAAATATTACTCAGGACAGGCTTGCCATTAAATGATTTATTAAGATTTTTGACCCTTATCATGACAGCAGAAGTTGAGTAAGAATTACATTGAAACAGCAGAATAAGAACACTGCTGTAAACGACTGCTTTTGTACTTGCCTGACCGACTTCAAGCGATCCGCCTTCAACAAAATAACCCTGAAAAGCAGAAACACTTGTAATAATAAATGCAAAAAAGAGTGTTTTAATCAGTGAATAGGTGATATAATAAGGTATAAATGCATATTGAATTCCATAAATAAAATCTTCGGAAGTAATAACTCCGGTTGCAGTACCGGCTATCCATCCTCCAAATATTCCGACACATATGCTGATCAGAGTCAGGATAGGATTAAATAGAAGTGTGGCAATTAATTTTGGAAGGATAAGGTATGAGGCTGAATTGACTCCCATTATCTCAAGGGCGTCAATCTGTTCGGTAACCCTCATTGTTCCGATTTCCGATGCAATATTTGATCCGACTTTTCCTGCCAGTATAAGTGCTGAAATTGTGGAGGAGAATTCAAGTATTATCGAATCGCGGCAGCCAAGTCCGATAAGGTATTTCGGATAGATAGGATTTTCGGTGTTATAAGCAGTCTGCAGGGTAATAACTGCTCCCATAAAAAAGGAAATAATTGTAATTATTCCAACCGAATTAAACCCCAGATAAACCAGTTCATGCATTGTTTGTTTATAATAGACAGCAGGTTTTTCAGGTTTGGAAAAAACCTTTTTAAGAAGAATAAAATATCTCCCAACTGGGTAGATAAAATCCTGAACATAATTTAGTTTTCAGAAACAATAAAATTACAAATATTTATGGTATTTCCGTTCATTATGATTTAAATCAGGAATGGATAAAATAATTATATATTTGTACATCGTTAACCGGTAAAAATACATTGCTTATGGACAACAGGTATGTTATAATCATGGCAGGTGGTGTGGGAAGCCGTTTCTGGCCTCTGAGCCGTCGTGAAAAACCAAAGCAGTTTCTTGATATACTTGGAAAAGGAGAGACTCTCCTCCAGCAGACTTACAGGAGGTTCAGCTCGATCTGCCGGAAAGAAAATATTTTTATTGTAACAAGTGCGGAACATAAGGATCTGGTAATCGAACAGCTCGATATAGATCCCGTCAATGTACTCGGTGAGCCTTTCAGGCGAAATACAGCTCCATGCCTTGCTTATGGCACATTCAGGATCCTGAAGGAAAATCCGGATGCAGTTATTGCTGTTACTCCTGCTGATCATCTTATTATAAAGGAAGATAAATTCTGTGAAGTATTAAAGAAGAGTTTTGAATTTGCTGAAAAGAATGATGCACTTCTGACTCTGGGGATAAAGCCTGACCGGCCTGAAACAGGATATGGATATATTCAGGCTGACCAGAAGAAACCTGTAAATGGTTTTGACAATCTGCTGAAGGTAAAGACATTTACTGAAAAGCCTGATATTGAGCTTGCCAAGGTATTTCTTGAAAGCGGTGATTTTTACTGGAATTCAGGAATTTTTATCTGGAACATCAAATCTATTCTGTCTGCCTTTGAAAAATATCTTCCTGATATGTTCTCTGCTTTTGAGGAAGGGAAGGAAATTTACGGGACACAGACAGGAAAGCAAATTCATCGGGAAGACATATGCAGAGTGCAGAAGCATTTCTATCGATTACGGGATTATGGAAAAAGCTGATAATGTTTATGTAATGTGTACCGATATCGGCTGGTCAGATCTTGGAACCTGGAGTTCCCTTTATGAGCATTCGGTACTGTTGACAAAAGAGGGAATTCAATGGTTAGCGGTGAAGTATTTTCATACGACAACAGAGGCAATATCTTTAATATTTCACCGGGTAAAGTTGCTGTTGTACAGGGTCTAAAAGATTATATTGTTGTTGATTCGGACGATGTACTTCTGATTGTAAAGAAGGAAGAGGAACAGAATATCAAGAATTACCTTGAGGATGTAAAGAAGCAACCAGAAGAAAAATACTTGATGCAATAACTCAGGGGCTGTAAAAGTCATTGACGGTCTTGTGGAACTTGTGACTTTGCGAATATGTTAACATCTCAAAGGGTATCACAAGGTTCAAAAGATAGCCCCTTATAGTGATTAAAATCAAAGAGGTGCCCTTCTGGGAACCTCTTATATTGTTATATTCTAATATTCCCACAGATCGTGTTCAAAATTGAACAGTTCATTTTTAATCCGTTCAGCTTCAAAAAGAGTATATTTCCCAACTGTGTATTCATTTATCGTCCTGTCATCAAACACATTTGATTCTCCGAAAATAATACTTCCGAATCTTCTTTGCATAAAGAGGTCATCAAATGATATTCTCTGAGCATCATTATTGGCCATAAATACTTCATGTTTTGCAAGGGCATCTCTCACATCATCATACTTGATCCAGAACAATGGTTTTCTGAGGGCACGTCCTAGCTTGCTGCATCAAAACCCATACAGTAAGGTTCTATTCCAATAATCCTGACATCGAGCTTTGAGAGTTTCTTATCGAAATACCATTCTTCATACAGCAGAAGTTGTTTTACCTCTTCAGGTTTGGCCTGCTCGGTTATTAATAGTATCTTTCGGTTGCACCATCGGCATTTATCTGGATCTGCTTCAGTTCTTGTAGTGGCTCCCATCTTTGCTTCAATATCGGCGTATGTTGTCGGTAAATTGGTATCAAGCGGTGAGAATGCAGTCAGCCGTCCTGCCCTTATCTCATCAAGCAATATATTGATGAGGCTCTTCCTTCCATCCTGAGTGTTGTTTGGTCGGATAATACAACGGCTGATTCATCTTTTCCCGGAGGTCGATAAGGCGCCATATCTTTTTTGACCAGATAACATCAGCTTCCCTGAGGTAGGGATAGTTAATCTTCTTGTTATCCGGAATTGATTTCTGGTAAATATCGCCGAACGACTGGGCATTAGCCATACCGCATATTGCGAGGACGATAATTCCAAAAAGAATTTTCTTATTCATATTGTATATTTATTTTAATACTAATCTATCTTTAAAATTATAGGCATTGCAGATCCATTGTTCTGCCATCAGGGCCAAGAGCTTTATATCTTTAATAAACAGGTTTTTACCTCTTGTAAGTCTGCTAATCAGATCTTTTTGTTTTTGAGTAAGAGTACTGCTGGTGCTTGGTTCTTCAAAATCACCCCTTTATCAGTATAAAGAACTGTAAATCCTGTAACCTTATATCCAAGGTCAAAATCAAAATCAGGCAGTGATGGCAAATACACCCTGTTGTGCGGCTGCAGTAGTTCTTGGCAATGTTCCCTGTACTTTTGCCTGCCAAATACTGCAATCGGAGGAGGAATAGGTTTAACCCTGAATTCATAGGGAGGATAGTTGTACGCTTTTCCACTGCATCTGTGGCTGATACAATTACCTGAACATTCTGTCCAACGGCAGTTGGTTTTACAGCCCAGTTCCCTTTGAAATTTTCTCCTTTGGAGTTTTTTACTTTTTCGTTGGTATAAGTACCATTTACAACCCTGATCTTTATTTTATCAGGACTTACATCCGGGTACAGAAACATCGATGGGATTGGCAATACCTGTATACATGACATTCATTGCAGTCGGAGAAACAATAACATTAGGTTCTCCAACAACATATGAAGCATCGAAAGGATATGACTTTGTTGATCCGTCAGGAGCTTTAAGTGCAATTACACCACCCCATTTTTTTGGACCGGTTGATGAAGCACGCACTTTATAAATTCCTTTTCCTGATTCATCACTCGGAAGCTCGGTACCGCTAACAGTGACAATCAGGAAACTGTGTTGTATCTGTTGCAGAAATAAATACTGCTGCTTCATAATCGCTTCCAAGGGTTACATAATTTGAGTTGGATATAACAATTGGGATGAGCTTGTTAAATTTGAATGATGCAGCATCTATCTGTGAATAGAGGTAATTAAGTACTTCTGTTTCACCGTTTCTTACATCGACCTGCATTTTCGAAAGAATAGTTATAACAGCAACAAGAGGCAGAGTCTGGAAAGTTAAATTTTCCCATCGTGCCGGCTGTCCGTCCGGATCATTTCCATCATCAGTATTAAGACTTGACATCAGGGCATCTTCTGCATGTCGGATTTTTCCCTTCGAGTGTGCTGATAAGGAACTCGCGGTAATCGTTAATCAGATGCTTTAAGAGTGTTAGCTTTTCCGTTTTCATTGGCTCCGATAAGAATTTCGGATGGGACATTGTTTTCATCAATTCTTTTTACTTCTTCAATTATAACCTCATTTCCCTTTACAGCCGGAGTGTCCTCACCTTCTGCCTTTGTTATTATCTCAATCTTAAGATCCTGAATATAAGTTGAAAGCTTCATCAGCACGGCTCTTTACTTCATAAGCAGCTGTTTTGTATTTTCCTGCTTTTGCAGGATTTTCAGCTGCTGCCCTGTCGAATTCGGTATAAATGAGATTATTTTTTGATAACATAATTTGCTATAGTCTGGGTAAGACCTTTGTCAACTTTTTTAAATGCTTCAACGGCCTCCTTTGATACGTTAAGTGCAAGCATGGCAGTAAGCACCAGGTACATCATACCGATCATCTTTTGCCGCGGAGATAGCTTTTCGTGAGCCATTTTCTTGGTAGTTTAGTTAGGTAATTAAAATGTCACGTTATTTAACATTCATTGCAGCAAGCATATTTCCATAAACATTATTCAATGCTGACAGGTTGTCGTTGAGTTTTGTTATCTGTTCACGGTATTTTTTAGTATCACCTGCTGATTCTGAAAGATCTTTCATCAATCTCTGAATTCCTTTATAGAGTGATTCAGATTCTTTAATATGTTCATCTGCTCCTTTTCGCTGAAGTTCATAAACTGTATTAAGTGCAGAAAGATTTTTGTTAAGTGATTCAAGTTGTTGCTGGTATGATTTTCCTCCGACTTCAATAACTGAAAATGAATCAGCCATATTCTTGTAAGTTGAACCTGTTTCATTTATTACTTTGGCTGTTGTCTGGTATGAATCGGACAGTTTTCCAAGTGAATCATTTGCAGCATTGATTGTATTCATATATTTTGAAGAAGCAGCAGAAATATCGCCCATTGCATTCATATTGGCTGTTGATTCGCTGAGTTTTTTCATTCCAACACCAAGTTTCTGGAACAGATCGGGAGTAATTTCAGCTTTTTCGAGCATTTCATCAAATTTCGCAAGAGCAACTGATCCTGCATCCTCCGCCTATTCCTCCGCCTCCGGATCCTGCCATTCCGCCTCCGCGAATGTGCTCCGAGCTGAGCCTGGTTCCTCTTCCGGAATACCTGCAAGTTCAGGATAACCAAGTGACCAGTCGACTTCTTCATGCAGCGGTTCAAAAGCTGAAAAGAAGAAGATTATTGCTTCTGTAAAAAGACCAATTGTAAGCATGGTTCCTGCCAGTGGCCAGTGCTGTATTTTAAACAATGCACCAATAATAACGACAGAAGCACCTAAACCATAAAGTTTGGCGATAAAATTTTTCCATCCGCTGCTTTGTACTAATTCTGCTAGGCTCATATACCTGATTATTTTAAGGTTATTTCAATTATTTAATTTACTCCAATATAAGATCTTACATTACGGAATCCGACATATGATTTTGTTGAATCCTGATATTCATAATCTCTTGAACTTGTCTGAAGGAAATATGCAATATCTTTCCAGGAACCTCCGCGGATTACCTTTCTTTTCATAACAGGAGGATCCTGAGGTGTTGCATTGTATTCATAGTTTGGCTGAAGATCGTGCTGGAAGATATATGCTGAAGGATGATATGCACAGCAGTGTCCATTCTGCAACGTTTCCTGACATATCATACAATCCATATTCATTTGGTTCGTATGATCCTACTTTTCCTGCATAAACATGTTCCATCATCAATATAGTTACCACGCAGAGGTTTGAAGTTTGCCAGGAAGCATCCCTTGTAATTACGGGTATAAGGTCCTCCCCATGGATACATTGAAAGATCGAGGCCTCCTCTTGCAGCATATTCCCATTCTGTTTCAAGAGGCAGCCTGTAGGCCTGAACATCAGCAATTCCGTTCTTTCCTGAGGGCTGTGTTCATATAATCGGTTCTCCAGATGCTGAAAGCAGTTGCCTGAACCCAGGAAACACCAACAACAGGATAATCATCAAATGAAGGATGCCAGAAATAAAGATCAGCCTGCGGATCATTGAATGAATATGTAAAGTCTCTTATCCAGCAAAGGGTGTCGGGATAAATATTAATGATATCATGTTTGATGAATGATGAACGGTCTTTAACATCGGTACGTGGTATCCATCAAGATTTGTTACCTGTCCTTCATATTTTCCGGTATTATTTGCATAATCATATATATATTTTGATTTTGCAGCCTGCTGATAATCAACCCAGAAATAGGAATAGTTTAGTTTTCTGACATCAATTTGTTTCTTCCCGTTAAATCTTTCTTCAGGAGGATAATACATCTCTTCAAGAACTGCTTTGGTTGTCTCTTCTTCAGGATCTATTTTTTCATCCCAGTTAATAACATTAGGTTCAATCACATTTCCTTCCTCATCAACCATAAAATACTCACGGTCAGGAATCCTGTGCATCACCAAGCTTTGTTCTGAGAATGGAATCGCGAACATAATATACAAACTGACGGTATTTGTTATTTGTTATTTCGGTCTGGTCCATCCAGAATGCTTCAACAGTAACAGATTTTGATATGCTGTTCATTGCAAAAACTGCATCCTGATCGCTTGGTCCCATCATGAAACTTCCCGGCAGGGATAAATGCCATTTCAAAAGGTTCAGGTTCAAAGAAATTTTTTCTCCCACGAACACCAGTCAGTTCTCCGTTATTTGAAGATCCACAACCAGTTAACAAGATTATTATTATCAGAGCAGATAGGATTACCTTTTTCATAATACTATAGGAATTTTATATTGCAAGTAAGTTATTTTTTTTAACATAATCATAAAAATCTGATACTTTTATATTTCATCGGGCTTTTGCCCAGGCTCAGATCAAAACAATAATTAACCATGAATTCATGCGACCCGCTGGTGTTTTTTCTTATATCTGAAATCGTGAAATCATAAGCATAACCGATCCTGATTCCATTAAACAATTCAACCCCAACAATTCCGATCAAGTGCATCTCCGGCTCTGTAAGAAACGCCACCCCATACTTTTTTATTGTATCTTACTAAAGAAGTTACTGAAATTGTATAACCTTGCCGTCGCTGAAGGCAAAAACTGAAGGTAATAATTCAAGTGACGGATTCGGCAGCTGAAGTGTATAACCTGCTGTAAGATAATAATGTCTGCTTACATATGGCACTCCTTTGGTGAATTTGATCTTTGGGCTGATTTATATGTGTTACTGAAAGTCCAGCATAGTATTTATCTGTTCTGTAATAAAGCACCAAGTCCTGCATCAAATGCAACAAAACTCTCTTTGTTTTCAGGGATCAGCGGATCTCCTGAAGGTGGAGTGAAGAATCACCTGAAGGAATCTCCCAGGTCGGGATCAAGTGTTTTATTCAGCATCCCAGCATTAATTCCGATACCCAGTTTTCCCTGTCCAGATCTCAGTAAGATATGAATATGACGCAGTGAAAGATTTATATCTTTATCAAATCCGATATTATCACTTTCAACGACCAGTCCAACACCGCTGCTTATCTTAAAAGGTTGAAACAGGGGCACTGATATTGAATACTGTTGTTGAGGGAGCTCCTTTGAATCCAACCCATTGCTGCCTGTTAAGAGCAGTTGCACAGATCATCCCCGAAGTACCGGCAACACCCGGATTATAAGTCAGTGTGTTGAACATATAATTGACTTGACAGCGGATCCTGCTGTGATAAACACTGGAACAAATACAGCTAATAAAAAAAGAAATGTAATATTTAGTTTTTTCATTTCTTTATTAGATGGAATAAGCCCATTTATTGAACCAGTAAAATAAATAAAAATCTTAAACGTATACAAATGGCCAGAACTATTAATATAAAACTTTTAAACATTCCCGTTACATCTTATTGACAACGGGATAGTGACAACTGTATTAAACGTGGAAATAATAAAATTATTTGAAGAATCAGGATTTTAATCTGTTGACAGCTTTCACCCATCTGTCAGGCACTTCATTCCTGTTTGCTTTCAGATAATCTTCATGGGAACAGGCAACATAAATATTATCATCGTTTTCATCCGTCAGCTCAATCCACCATCTGTCAGTAAGATTGCTTTTTACAAATATCAGATCATCCTCAAGATCAGTGACCCTGACATGATATTTAATAAATCTTCCTGAATTACTGTTGCTTAAAACAGGTGTTTCATATTGCTTCTGTGAAAATCCTTCAAGGAAAAACCAGAGTATCTGGGCTGCAAGTCCTGATGTCTGGGACCTGATATCAAATTCGGGATTAACATCAAAGAGTCCAAATATTTTCAGGTTGTCGGAAATTCCTGCATATCTTGAAAGAAGGCAGATCTCTTCACCGTAAAATCCATTTGGTGAAGGAGCTGCATGTCCCGGGAGCATCTGACTGCCTTACTGCTGAAATATCAAATACTGCAACATCGGAATCCCTGAAAAGAGGTTCAGTAAGATAGATTGCCTGTCTGACATCTCCGATCCTGACAAGTTCTGACTGCCGTTTCAGAAACCGGTTTATTACCTGCTGATCATTCAGGTATGTCTGATAACCTATATTAATATAATGACTAAAAGTGCTTTTATGATTACTGATTATTGTATTCAGATAATTAAAGGAATCAGGGTTCTTTCTGTTCATTGCTGAAATCAATTCTTGGATCAACAGCAGTCAAGGGTATATCTTGTTTTCAGACTGTGACAGAGCCCTGTCAATTGCAGGAACAAGTGCACTGCTTCCTCCAATAATTACCGGGAACAGATTTTCCTCAAGCAGCATGGAAAGTAATATCTGTAAGACCGGCAAGGGTATCATTGAAGGTGACACCCTGTTTCATATTCCCCAGATCGATTATTTTTGATCTTCCCGGGAATTCTTGGCAAGCCTGTAAAGCTGCTGCCTTATTGCATCAGGACCTTTCATTGAGCCTGTATTCGGTGAATTTCTTCCTTCCGGTACTCCCAAGCAGTGCAATTTTAAATTTGCTGAGATCTTTAATGGGATTATTTTCAGTATGAATAGTAATATTATGCGGAAAGCCGGCATTACCGGTGAGATGTTCAAAATCAGGGCTCTCAATGCTTACAGGATTAAAATAATCATTCAGGTCTACCATAGTCTATTCAGGAACTCTTTTTGGTTTTATCACTGTTTTCAATTATCCTGATGCAATCTTCCTTTGTAAGTTTTTCAGCATCAGTTCCTTTAGGAAGCCTGTAGTTTTTCTTATCCTTTACAAGATATGGTCCATATCTTCCGTTCAGAACCCTGATATCCCCAAAATCCTTAAGGACTTTCTTCTTATCACTTTCATTCTTTTCAATAATTATTTCAACAGCTCTTTCAACTGTCACGGTATAGGGATCATCAACTCCTTTTTTCAGGGAATAGAATTTGCTTTTGTACCTGACATAAGGACCGAATTTCCCAATGCCGACAACCATTTCATCACCTTCATATTCTCCCAAGGGATCGTGGGAAGACGGAACAGATTCAAGGCTTCTTCAAGAGTAATTGTTTCAAGCAGCTGGTTTTTGGAAAGACTGGCAAACCTTGGTTTTTCATCATTTCCTGCATCTCCGATCTGTGCAACCGGTCCAAATCTTCCCATTCTCACAGTAACCGGTTCTCCTGTTTCAGGATGATTTCCAAGAATCCTGACTCCGGTTTTTCTGTCTTTCTTCTCGAGAGTATTCGTAACTGTTTTATGAAAAGGAGAATAGAATTTATCAAGCATCCCTGTCCATTTCAGATTGCCCATCGGCAATCTCGTCAAACTGTTCTTCAACTTCAGCAGTGAAATGGTAATCAACTATTTCTGAAAAATTTTCAATAAGGAAATCATTTACTATCATTCCAATATCCTGCGGAAAGAGTTTTGATTTTTCTTTTCCGGCAACTTCTGTTTTTGATGATGCTGCAATTTTCCCTTTCGAAAGTGTAATAATTTTCATCTGACGTTTTTCTCCGGGTCTGTCTTCACGTGAAACATAACCCCTGTTCTGAATTGTTGAAATTGTCGGAGCATAGGTTGATGGTCTTCCGATACCCAGTTCCTCAAGCTTTTTTACAAGACTGGCTTCAGTATATCTTGGCGGAGGAGCAGTATATTTCTGTGTTGCAGTAATATTATCATAATACAAGTGGCATTCCTTTCTTTACCGGAGGAATAACATATCTTTCATCATCACCGTTTTCCTGATCGGTCGATTCTGTATATACTTTGAGGAATCCGTCAAATTTAATCACTTCTCCGTTGCCTGGAAGGTAACAGGTGAATTATTCATATCAATTGAAATTGTTGTTTTTTCAACTTCAGCATCAGCCATCTGTGAGGCAATTGTCCTTTTCCAGATCAGTTCATAAAGCTTTTTCTCATTCTGACTTCCTGGTATTGTAGGACTGATCAGGATATGCAGGACGGATAGCTTCATGAGCTTCCTGAGCACCCTTTGATTTTGTTTTGAACTGCCGGGTTTTTGAATATTTTTCACCAAATTCCGAAATGATTACTTCACGCGATTTTGACAAGAGCCAGTTTTGAAAGATTTGTTGAATCGGTTCTCATATATGTTATCTTTCCTGCTTCATAAAGCTTCTGGGCAACAGCCATTGTCTGTGCAACCGAAAATCCAAGCTTCCGGTATGCTTCCTGCTGAAGTGTTGAGGTTGTAAATGGAGGAGCAGGCGACCTGGTTCCGGGTTTGACTGTGATACTGTCTAACTGGAATTCTGCAGCTATTGCAAAGTTCAAGGAATTTCAGTGCCTCTTTTTCATCAGGAAATCTTTTTGAGGCTTCAGCCTTAATAATGGCATTCTCAGCCTCAGCTGAATCAATCCTGAAGATAGCCGTTAATCCTGAATGATGATTCAGTTTTAAATGAGATAATCTCCCTTTCCCTTTCAACAATCAGCCGGACAGCAACCGACTGAACCCTGTCCGGCCGAAAGTGAAGGCTGAACTTTTTTCCAGAGTACCGGAGATATTTCAAAACCGACAAGCCTGTCAAGAATACGGCGGGCCTGCTGTGAATTGACAAGATTCATATCAACCTGCCTGGGATTTTCAATTGCATTTGAGATTGCTTCTTTGGTAATTTCATGAAAAACAATTCTTTTTGTTGTGGCAAGATCAAGTTTCAGAACACTTGCAAGATGCCATGCAATTGCTTCTCCTTCACGGTCCTCATCAGATGCTATCCAGATATTTTTTGATTCAGCAGCAGCTTTTCGCAGTTCGCTTACAACTTTTGTCTTTTCTTTCGGGATTTCATAATCGGGAGCAAAATTATTTTCAATATCTATACCCAGATTCTTTTTTGACAAGATCTCTGATATGTCCGAAACTTGATACAACACGGAAATCTTTTCCCAGGAATTTCTCAATGGTTTTTGCTTTTGCAGGTGACTCAACAATTACAAGATTTTCGATCATTATCAGCGAGAATTTATTCTTTTTAAAAACACGACAAAGTAAATCAATTAGGTACCAAACTTCAAAATAAACCGTTAAGATTCTTTATTAATTACTATTTTTGGACCAAACTCCTGAAGTAAATGAAAGGCAATATCAAACAACAAAAAATATCTTATCTGGTTCTGGTCACTATTCATTTTTCCTTTCGTTATTGTTATCATTTTATTCATTCTGATCTCGAAGGAAAAGCTTGGACCGATGCCATCTTTCAGGGAACTTGAAAATCCGGAATATTATCTGGCTGCCGAGGTTTATTCCGAAGATGGAGTTCTTCTGGGAAAGATCAGTATTGAGAACCGTACCTGGACAGATTATAAGGATCTTTCACCATATCTTGTCGATGCACTTATTGCAACTGAAGATATAAGATATTACAGACATTCAGGAATTGATATCCGTGGATCTGGGCAGAGCAGTTGTCCGGACAATTCTTCTGGGACAGAATACCGGAGGCGGAAGTACAATAACCCAGCAGCTGGCAAAACAGCTTTATCCCAGGGATACTGCCAGAACTTCTGCTTTTATAAGAAAGATTAAGCTTGGTGTTTCAAAATTCAAGGAGTGGCAGACTGCTGTTAAGCTTGAAAGAAGCTATACCAAGGAGGAGATAATTACAATGTATCTGAATAAATATGATTTCAGCTATAATGCTATTGGAATAAGATCTGCTGCAAGAGTATATTTCAATACAACTCCTGATTCACTTAATCTTCAGCAGGCTGCAGTTCTTATCGGGATGCTTAAGAACTTCAAGCAGATATAATCCGGTCAGGAAATTCACGATCTGATGCTTCAGCGAAGAAATATTGTTCTTTCACAGATGGCAAAATATGGATATATTACATCCTGCAGTTGCAGATTCGGTTAAAAAGCTGCCTATTGAACTTGATTTCAGGGTTGAGGATCATAATACCGGACTTGCAACATATCTCCGGGAATATCTAAGGAATACAATGAGAAGACCTGAACCTGACAGGAACAAATATGTAACAGGAATCATCATATGAGGATGCATTATGGGAATGGGAAAATAATCCGCTTTACGGCTGGTGCAACAAGAATAAAAAACCTGATGGATCAAATTATGATATTTATAAGGATGGCTTGAAAATATTATACCACTATTAATTCAAGAATGCAGCAATATGCTGAGGAGGCTGTTAGCGGAGCATCTTTCAAAGGAGGTTCAGCCTGATTTTTACAAACGGGCAAAAAGTTTCAGGAATCCTCCCTATTCGAATGATCTTACAAAAAAAGAGATTGATGAACTGATAATGAGATCTGTAAAGGACAGTGAACAGATATTATTATGATGAGGGCAAGGGGTGTCCCGAAGATTCAATAATGCTTGCTTTCAATACCCGGTAAAAATGAAGGTCTTTTCATGGAAAGGAGAGAGGGATACAATAATGACACCTCTCGATTCAGTAAGGTATTATAAATATTTTATCCGTTCATCATTTCTTGTTGAAGATCCTCATAACGGATATGTTAAAGCTTATGTGGGAGGACCTGATTTCAGATATTTCAAATATGATGCCGTTACACAGCAGAGAAAACAGGTAGGAAGTACAATAAAACCATTCCTTTATACAATTGCAATGCAAAACGGCTATTCTCCATGTTATGAAGTCGAAAATATTCCAAGATCATTTGACTGCGGGCGATTCAATTCCATGGACACCAAGAAGCTCAGGGCCCAAGGAATATCATGGTAAAATGGTTACCCTTAAATGGGGACTGGCACAGTCTGAAAACTATATTTCAGCATGGCTGATGGAGCAATTCAGACCGACAGCAGTTACTGACCTGATGAAAAAAATGGGAATCAGAAGTTTTATTGATCCTGTACCTTCAATATTCCTTGGAACATCTGATATAAAGCTTGAAGAGATGGTCGGGGCTTACGGAACCTTTGCCAATAAAGGAGTTTATACACGGCCAATGTATGTTACCACGGATTGAGGATAAAAACGGGAATACAATTTCAAAATTCACACCAAAGATTGAAGAGGTACTGAGTGAAGAACAGGCATATCTTATGCTTGATCTTCTGCAGGGTGTTGTTCTGACAGGTTCGGGAAACAGAATGAGAAGGGAACCATATATGCTTCTGAACCAGATTGGAGGCAAAACAGGAACAACACAGAACCATTCAAACGGCTGGTTTATGGGTGTTACACCAAATCTTGTCGGAGGTGTCTGGAGCGGATGGGAGGACCAGTCAATCCATTTCGAAACACTCGGTGAAGGACAGGGTGCCAAAATGGCTCTTCCGATTTTTGCAATCTTCCTGAAGAAAGTATATAATGATCCTCAGTTCGGGATAATGGAGGCTGATGAATTTGAACGTCCTGCCAATTTCAATATGGAACTCGATTGCGATAAGGTGAAAAGAGAAAATTCGAGGAGAGATAATTACCAGAGGGAGAGATATTAGATGTACGCTCAAAGGCATGACGATAAACTGAGTCGGACACGAAACTTTACCTATTCGCTATGACCGTAAAGCCTTGCGTCACTAGCGAGTTCGCATGATGTCGTTATTCAGCTGAACAAGCGAATCTGTACCAGGTTTCAACTTTACCGACAGGAACAATTTCAATATCAGACCCTTTAGATTGACATATTCCTGTGAAATTTGGAGATATAGATTTTCCTGAATCCCATTTTTGAAGCTTCCCTGATACGCTGTTCAATTCGTGAAACAGGTCTTATTTCACCCGAAAGGCCTGTCTCACCGGCAAAGCAGACATCTCTTGCCAACCGGAATATCAAGATTTGAAGAGAGCACTGAACTTATTATTGCCAGATCAATTGCAGGATCATTTACCTTTATGCCTCCTGCAATATTCAGAAAAACATCTTTTACTCCAAGCCTGAAGCCGGCTCTTTTTTCAAGGACTGCAAGGAGCATATTAAGTCTGCGTATATCAAATCCTGTGGAGCTTCTCTGAGGTGTTCCGTAAACGGCACTGCTGACAAGAGCCTGTGTCTCAATCAGAAATGGCCTTATCCCGTCAACTGTTGCAGCAATTGAAATTCCGCTGAGCGGTTCATCATGCTGATTAATGAACATTTCGGACGGATTGGCCACCTCTTTCAGCCCGCTTTCAACCATTTCAAAGATCCCAAGTTCCGATGTTGATCCAAACCTGTTCTTTACCGATCGGAGTATCCGGTAAACATAATTATTGTCACCTTCAAAATAGAGTACAACATCGACAATATGTTCAAGAACTTTAGGTCCTGCAAGTGTTCCATCCTTTGTTATATGACCGATCAGGAAAACAGGGATCCCGGTTATTTTCGAATATTTCAGAAGCTGTGCAGCACATTCCCTGACCTGTGAAACTGATCCTGCTGAAGATTCCAGCATTCCTGTGCTGATTGTCTGGATGGAATCGATTATTATCAATCCGGGTTTTATGTTTTCGGCCTGAGCAAGTATGTTTTCAAGTTCTGTTTCACTGTAGATATAGCATGAAGGGTTGGAGTTCTTCAGCCTTTTTGCCCTGAGGCTTATTTGTTCTTCACTCTCTTCACCTGAGACATAAAGGATGTTTTTGTTCTTCAGGGCCAGGGCGAGCTGAAGTGCAAGAGTCGATTTCCCAACACCGGGTTCTCCTCCCAGAAGTATAAGCGATCCGGCAACCATGCCTCCGCCAAGTATCCTGTCGAGTTCAGAGATACCTGTTTTCTGCCTGTCATGTTCATCAGAGCTGATATTATCAAGAAGTTCAGGTTTTCTCTTCTCCTGGTCCGAAATAAATGCCTGCCCATGGGCGGATGATACGGGTGCAATTATCTCTTCATGGTAGGTATTCCACTCCTTGCATGAAGGGCACCTGCCGATCCATTTTGGGGATTCGGCACCGCAATTCTGACAGACAAAGACTGTTTTGGTTTTTGACATGAGATAAAATTAGGAAGAAATCCATTAAACGCAAAGTTCCCAGGACCTATTGAAGCACCGGAATTAAGAACTTTACACAGTAGTTCCACTGAAAAAACTACAGAGTTCCACAGAGTTATAAAGTGAGCTCATCACTGGAACTCTGTAAAACCTCTAGTGGACCTCGGTGTAAGTTTTAAATACCTTACTCTCAGCGTATTTCTGAGGAAAGATTTAATATGTCTTTTAATACGTATTTCTTTTTATTTTAATATGTCTTTTAATACGTATTTAATATTTTGTAATATATTGAAACACAATAATATATAGTGTTATAAAATATATTATTAACGTCATGTTTTGATATGGTTTTTTCTGAAGATCATATAAAATGAGATCAATCCGACTGCAATTATAAGGATGAGTTGTGATTCATGGCTGAGAAATGCATAAACAAGTCCGTCTTCAAGGCTGACTCCCTCAACAAATGCAAGTCCGCGCGAAACAGCATAATGAAAGGCACCGATGCCGCCCTGGACCGGAACCGACATTGCCAAGGCCTCCGACCACAAGAAGAAAAATGCTGTCGCCCAGGGTGATATCCGAGGTGGGCTCAATTGCGAAAACAACCACCCATGTCATCAGTGTATAGCAAACCCAGATAAAAACAGTATGAAGAATAAATTCCCATTTGCTCCTGAGGCTGGCAATTGTTTTGAATCCGTTCAATATTCCCTTTGCAATGTCAAACGCTTTTGAAAAGAAGATGAACTTCCTGAGTCTCCTCCTGTACATGTAAAGCAGGAAAAGTATCAGAACCATAGCCGCAACAACTATTACCCAGGTCAGCCAGGTAAATCCAAGGACGGAAAAGACCTTCTCCTGCAGCGGGATGAAGATGGTTTCTTTCAGGAATTCGTTGATCTCTTCCCCCCTGATTATGATAAGGACTACCATAATGGAAAGCAGCGATACAAGGTCAATAGTCCGTTCAACGACCACTGTCCCGATAAGCTGGTCGACAGGGATCTTCTCTTTCTTCCCGAGAGCAACGCATCGTGTTATTTCTCCGATCCTGGGCAGTGCAAGATTTGCAAGGTATCCTGTCATCATCGCATAGAATGTACTCTTCAGGGTTGGCGAATAGCCCAGCGGATGGATCAGGATATTCCACCGGCGGGCTCTGCTGATATAAGCAAAAAGGCCGAAGAACATTGAAAGCAGAACCCATTTATAATTGGCATCCTTCAGTCCTTCCACCAGCTTACGGTATTCAACATTCCGGAAGGCCAGCCAGAGCAGAATAATACCAACAATGAGAAATAAGAGAAACTTAAGGGTTTGAATTACCGCTTTTCTCAAGTCAGATCAGTTTGTTTGTATTGGTGTCAGGGAAAATAATTGTTGGTTTGAATAATTTTGCATCCTGAAAATCCATCATGGCATAAGACATTATTAAAACAACATCGCCAACGACCACCCTTCTGTGCTGCAGGACCATTCAGGCAAATCTGCCCCGAACCCCTCTTCCCTTTGATCACATAGGTTTCGAGACGTTCCCCGTTGCAAATATTCAGAACCTGAACTTTTTCGTTTTCAATAATATTGGATGCATCCATAAGGTCTTCATCAATTGAAACACTTCCTACATAATTCAGATTTGCCTCTGTGACAGTTACCTTATGGATTTTGGATTTTAAAACTTCTATGAACATTGTTAAAAATGTGGATTATTTACGCTGCAAATTTAACTAACCTTTTGATTGATTCAACGGAATTTCAATATTATCTATCAGTCTGATCTTTCCTGCTTTTACAGCAATACAACCAAAATATCTTTCCCCTTTTTTTATTTCATCCAGACTTTCCAGGGGAATAAGTTCCGTGTCATCGACAATCTCGAAATACTCAACTTCAAATCCCTTGATGCTTCCGATTGCCTTTCTGACATACTCTTTAATAAAAGTGATATCATGATCCAGTGTCATTTCCGAAGCGGCTGTAATAGTCTTGTAAATTATAGCCGCATTTTTCCGGATCGCTGGTTCCAGAAGACGGTTCCGGCTGCTCATGGCCAGACCATCCTCCTCACGGATTATGGGACTTCCTATTATCCTGACTTTACTGCCGGTCTGTTTTACAAGCTCCCGGATAACAGCCAGCTGCTGGAAATCCTTTTGTCCGAACCAGGCATAATCAGGCTTTACGATTTCAAACAGGCTGCTTACCACCTGACCAACACCGTTGAAATGACCGGGCCGGTGCAAAGCCTCCATTACCTTGTCGAGGTTGCCGAAATTAAATTGTCTTTTGTCTTCAACCGGATAGATCTCCTTATCCTCAGGCGTAAAGATCAGATCATCCTCCCTGAGAATTCCTTCCAGCAGGATCAGGTCCTCATCCGGTGTACGGGGATAGTTCTTAAGATCCTCCTTATCGTTAAACTGCGTGGGATTGACATAAATGCTGATCACAACCAGCGGGCACTTTGACATTGCATTATTAACAAGCGAGAGGTGTCCCTGGTGAAGAGCGCCCATTGTGGGAACAAATCCCAGGGGAGAGAGACCGGTTTTTTTTATCAGTTTCTGCAGCTCTTTTACGGAATTAATAACAACCATATCTGTATTTTTTAAAATGCAAACCTAAGTGAAATTACTGTATCAGGAGGTCAGATCTGCCCAAAATTCTTTTAAACTTTTACAATTTAAAGGTGAAAGTCAGCCTTCCGTATAACAAGGTATTGATAATAATTTCATTTTTTATTATTATCTTTGCACCTTGTTACGGAATGGTATATCCAGGCAGGTAAATGGAAAGCAAAAAGGTATTATTCATTTCACAAGAGATCACTCCATATTTAGGTGAAACCAAGTTATCAAAGATAGGAAGATATCTTCCTCAGGGCATTCAGGAGAGGGGAAAGGAGATACGTACTTTCATGCCGCGTTACGGCAGCATAAATGAAAGAAGGAACCAGCTTCATGAAGTGATAAGGCTTTCGGGGATGAACCTGATAATTGACGATACCGATCATCCGCTTATCATAAAGGTTGCATCAATCCAGTCTGCCAGGATGCAGGTCTACTTCATCGACAATGACGACTATTTCCAGAGAAAACATACTGTGACCGACGCTGCAGGGAAGGAGTTTGAAGATAATGATGAGCGTGCCTTGTTCTTTGCAAGAGGTGTCATTGAAACGGTAAAGAAGCTGCGATGGGCTCCCGATATTGTCCATTGTCATGGATGGATGACATCGCTGGTGCCGGTTTATCTGCGGAGCATTTACAGTGATGATCCCTTATTCCATGATTATAAAATTGTCTATTCTGTATACAACAATGAATTCAAAACACCTTTCAGGTCTACATTTGCCGATAAGCTCAGATATGACGGGATTGACGGGGAGAGCCTGAAGCTTGTGAAAAAGCCGGATTTCATCAGTGTTTCAAAGCTTGCCATTAAATATTCTGATGCCATTATTATCGGCAGTGAAGCGATTAATGAAGAGTTGACAAAATACATCAGTACTCTGAATAAACCAATTCTTGGCTTTCAGGATGAGTCAGTCTACATTGATGCCTACAATGATTTTTATGACAAAATATTAACCTGACATAATACTTTCAGGGAGCTGCAATATTTGTTTTTCCATCTTCGTTATTTAGTGTCTTAATCTTTAAGGCTAGTTTCTAAATTTCTGATAAATTTAAAATGTTATGTGCGGAATTGTTGGCTACATCGGATCCAGACCTGCCCGGGAAATAGTTCTGAACGGTCTGAAACGTCTTGAGTACCGGGGATATGATTCAGCAGGCCTTGCTCTTGTCAATGGCGAAACAAGGATCTTTAAATGCAAGGGCAGGGTGACTGATCTGGAAGACATGATCAGCACGACTGAATTTAACGGAACAACCGGTATGGGACATACAAGGTGGGCAACACATGGCGAGCCCAACGAACTTAATGCCCATCCGCAGGTATCATACAAAGGCAATTTTATGGTTGTGCATAACGGAATAATCGAAAATTATGCCCTCCTGAAAAAACATCTGGAAAGCAGGGGGATCCAGTTTAACAGTCAGACTGATACTGAAGTTCTGGCAAATCTTATTGAACATCTTTATCTTGAAGGTGATCTGACTGCGGAACAGGCAATTACACTTGCACTTAACAGGGTTGAGGGTGCTTATGGGCTTGTTATAATCTGCACAAACGAACCTGATAAATTGTTTGCTGCAAAGAAAGGGAGTCCGCTTGTTATAGGTGTAGGTGACGGTGAAAATTTCATTGCCTCCGATGCCACACCGATTGTTGAATATACGCAGAGGGTGATCTATCTGAAAGATGATGATCTGGCAATAATCAAAAAGGATGAGCTTATCCTCAAGACCACAAGGCCCGGTAAAATAGAACCAGAAGTAAAGGAGGTCGATCTTAAGATCGGAGAAATTGACAAAGAAGGATTTGCTCACTTCATGCTGAAGGAGATCTTTGAACAGCCCAGGGCAATCCATGATACCTTCAGAGGCAGAGTGCTGCCTGATCATTCAGGGATAATGCTGGGCGGCCTTCACAATGTTCTTGAATCCATGTCCCAGTCAGAAAAAATCATAATAGTGGCCTGCGGTACTTCATGGCATGCCGGACTTCTCGGGGAATATATTTTTGAGGAGTATACCAGGATCCCGGTTGAAGTTGAATATGCTTCAGAATTCCGTTACAGGAATCCGATAATTAAAAAGGGAGATATTGTAATTGCCATCAGCCAGAGCGGTGAAACAGCCGATACTCTGGCTGCAGTAAAGCTTGCAAGGGAAAAGGGGGCCAAGGTATTGGGAATCTGCAATGTTGTGGGATCCAGCATTCCCCGTGAAACGGATGCCGGTGTTTACACACATGCCGGACCTGAAATAGGAGTAGCCTCAACAAAAGCATTTACAACCCAGGTAACCGTTCTGGCAATGATGGCATTTGAAATAGGATTCAAAAAGGGAGTCATCTCCGCTGAAACTTATAAGGAACTGATAACAGAACTGATCTCGATCCCTGGCAAAATAGAAAATGCGCTTAAGGTAAATGAACAGGCTCTGGCTCTCGCAGAAAAATTCCAGCAAACCCAGAATGCACTGTACCTGGGAAGAGGATATCTGTTCCCGGTTGCCCTTGAAGGAGCATTAAAGCTTAAGGAAATATCATATATCCATGCAGAAGGATATCCGGCTGCAGAAATGAAACATGGACCTATTGCACTTATTGATGAAAATATGCCTGTTGTTGTGGTTGCAACAAAAGACGATACTTATGAAAAAATAATCAGCAACATCCAGGAGATCAAGGCCAGAAAAGGTAAAGTAATTGCAATTGTGACCGAAGGAGATGAAATTATCAGAAAAATGGCTGATTTTGTTCTTGAAGTACCAGATACAATTCCGGCCTTTTCCGGAATTCTGGCAGTGATACCGCTTCAGCTTCTGTCATATCATATTGCCGTATTAAGAGGTTGCAATGTTGATCAGCCCAGGAATCTTGCCAAATCAGTCACTGTTGAATAAATTAATTTAATTCCTTCCAGAATGAATTCATTGAAAAAATTCAGGAAGCTTACCGGTGCCGAAATTAAGGCCCTGACAGCAAATAATTGCATTGTGACGACTGGAATAATGTTCAGGTCCAGGAAGGCTTTGATCCTTCACGATGCCAGAATGTAACCTTTTCAGGCCATGTAAAGCTTGGCAGTTTTAAGAAATCAAATACCGATAAATCGGGGGTGAGTTTACGATGCGGAATTTCAAATGCCCACATTCACAACTGCACTATCGGTTCAGATGTCCTGATCAGCAATATCGGTGATTATATTGCAAATTACACTATTGAGGATGATGTGGTCATTAAAAACTGCGGGAAGATCCATACTGAAGGTATTTCAACTTTCGGTAACGGAACCGAAGTTGCCGTGCTTAATGAAACAGGAGGCCGCTCGGTCAGGATCTGGGACAAGCTGTCGGCCCATGAGGCCTATATTATTGCTCTTTACCGCCACCGCGTTAAAGCCATCAGGAAGATTGAACAGATGGTGGATGATTATTCAAAATCGATAAGCTCTGCAACCGGTATAATCGGAACGGGTTCAAAGATTTTAAGCTGCAGGAACATCAGGAATGTAAGAGTCGGACCATTCAGTGAGATTGAAGGAGCAATCAGCCTGAATGAAGGATCGGTAAACAGCTGCCGGGAAGATCCGGTTTTCATCGGTCCCGGAGTCATTATGGAACATTTCATTGTCTGTTCAGGTTCAATTGTTACCGAGTCAACCCTTATTGATAAATGCTTTATAGGACAGGGATGCGTCCTGGGCAAGCACTATTCGGCTGAGAATTCGCTCTTCTTTGCCAATTGCGCAGGTTATCACGGTGAAGCATGTTCAATATTTGCAGGCCCGTATACAGTTACACATCACAAATCAACACTTCTTATTGCAGGAATATTTTCATTCATGAATGCGGGGAGCGGATCGAACCAGAGCAATCACATGTACAAGCTGGGCCCGATCCACCAGGGAATCATGGAGCGGGGTTCAAAGACAACAAGCGATTCCTATCTGCTGTGGCCGGCACGCATCGGACCATATACACTTGTGATGGGACGTCACTACAAGAATATGGACACTTCATCCCTGCCTTTTTCATATCTTATTGAAAGCAATGATGAAAGCATACTTGTTCCGGGAATTAACCTCAGAAGCGTAGGGACCATCAGGGATGCACAAAAATGGCCGGTGCGTGACAGAAGAAGGGATCCGGTAAAACTCGACCAGGTAAATTTCAACCTCCTGAGTCCATATACCATCCGTAAAATGATCGAGGGAAGGGATCTTCTGAATAAACTTAAGTCTGTTTCCGGTACAGTTTCGGCATCATATACATATAATAATATGATGATAAAAGGTACTTCGCTTGAAAGAGGAATTGAGCTTTACCAGACCGGGATCAACAAATTCCTTGGCAACTCACTTATCAAGCGGCTTGAAAATATTAATTTCAAAGACAAATTCGAATTACGGAAAAGGCTGACTCCTGATTCAGAAACCGGAAAAGGCGAATGGGTAGACCTTGCCGGACTGATTGCCCCCAAGCAGGTGGTAAGCGCACTTCTCAGCGACATAGAATCGGATACCGTTAATACAATAGATGGTGTTGCCGATGCTTTCAGGCTTATGCACAAATCATATTACCAGTGGGAATGGACCTGGGCTATGGAAAGGATTGAAGAGGAGGAGGGCAAGAGTGTTACTGATTTTACAGCCGATGACGTGATAAGGATTGTTGAAAAATGGAAAAAGAGCGTGATTGATCTTGACAAGATGCTCTATGAAGATGCCAGGAAGGAATTTACACTTTCATCAATGACCGGCTTCGGAATTGACGGAGGAGATGAGATTAAAAAGCTCGATTTTGAACAGGTAAGGGGCGATTTTGAATCGAACAGCGTTGTGGCTGCCATTCAGGAGCATATCAGACAGAAGAGTGCCCTGGGCGATGAACTGATAAAGCGGATGAAGCAAGTAAAGGATCAGACCGTTCTATCTTCCTGAATACTGATTATCATAATACTTTTCATAATCGCCTGATATTACCCTTTCAAGCCATTTCCCGTTTGAGAGATACCATTCGACTGTTTTTTCAAGTCCGGCAGCAAAATCAGGTATCGGAGACCATCCGAGTTCCTTCTGAAGCTTTGGATGAGTCAATGGCATATCGCAGGTCATGTCCCGGGCGGTCTTTCACATAGGTGATCAGCTTTTCGGAAGTACCTTCGGGTCTGTTCAGCTTTTTATCCATGATCCTGCAGAGAAGCCTTATAAGGTCAATGTTTTTCCATTCGTTATTCCCGCCAATATTGTAAGTTTCACCAGCCTTCCCTTTGTGAAATATCAGATCAATTGCTGAAGCATGATCCTCAACATAATAGCCAGTCGCGGATATTTTCACCTTTGCCGTAAACCGGGACAGGCTTATTGTTTTTAATATTATTGATGGCAAGCGGGATGAGCTTTTCCGGAAACTGGTTTGGACCGTAATTATTTGAACAGTTTGAAATTATGACAGGAATTCCAAATGTATGGCCATAAGCTCTTACCATGTGGTCGGAGCTTGCTTTTGATGCAGAATAGGGACTTTTGGGGTCATATGCTGTCTTTTCAGTGAACAATGCCCTCCTTTCCCAATGATCCAAAAACTTCATCAGTGGAAATATGATAGAATAGTTTTCCTTCAGGGCGGTTTTTCCAGTTATTCAAAGCTGCATTCAGAAGGTTTACAGTACCGACTATGTTTGTATAAACAAATTCATCGGGTGTTGTTATTGATCTGTCGACATGCGATTCGGCGGCAAGATGAATTATCCCGTCAAAGTCATATTTTTTGAACAGATCTGCAACAGCCTTTTTATCAACGATATCTGTCTTTTCGAAAAAGTAATTCTCTTTTGTTTCGATATCAGTCAGGTTTTCAAGGTTACCGGCATATGTAAGCTTATCGGCATTGACAATCCTGTAATCAGGATATCTCTTAACGAATCTCCTGACAACATGTGATCCTATAAATCCTGCACCACCGGTTATAAGAATTACTTTTTCCCCTTCATCTTATTTATTTCTTCTTATAAATTTTTCCCATTCCCAGGCTGTTTTCATTGCTTCATCAAGCGTGCTTAATGTTCTCCACCCAAGCTCCTTGTTGGCCAGTGAAGGATCAGCCCATATTTTTTCAATATCTCCGGGTCTTCTCCCGGTTATTTTATATTTCAGTTTTATTCCTGACACCCTTTCAAATGATTTTATTGCTTCAAGAACTGAAACGCCGTTCCCTGTGCCAAGGTTAAAGATCTCATAATTTCTCCTGTTACTTTTCCCAATGAGCCTTTTGACTGCAGTAACATGTGCTTTGGCAAGATCAACGACATGGAGGTAATCCCTGATGCATGAGCCATCGGGAGTATCGTAGTCATTACCGAATACTTTCAGCTCATCCCTCAGTCCGTATGCAGTCTGTGTAATAAATGGCACAAGGTTTTCCGGAACACCCCTTGGAAGTTCTCCTATCAGGGCTGAAGGATGAGCACCTATAGGATTAAAATACCTCAGGGAAATTGCATTTATGTTCTTATCGCTGGCTGCCGTATCCCTTATTATTTCTTCACCGATCTGTTTGGTATTGCCATAGGGGGAAATAGCAGGCTGTAGGGGAGCATCTTCTGAAACAGGTAGTTTTTCAGGCTGGCCGTATACAGTGCATGATGAAGAAAAAACAAGGTTCGGAATGCCAAAGCTCTTCATGGCATCCAGCAGATTGATAAGTGATACCAGATTATTTCTGTAATATTCAAGCGGTTTATTGACTGACTCACCCACAGCTTTATATGCAGCAAAGTGAATGATCCCTGAGATATCGTGCTTCTTGAAGAATGCATTAAGCTTTTCAGCGTCGCAGATATCAAATACCTCAAGTTCAGGCTTTGTGCCGGTAATCTTAAATATCCTGTCAACAACCTCTGCTTCAGAGTTGTAAAGGTTATCAATTATTACAACTTCAAACCCTTTTTCAATAAGTTCAACTGTTGTGTGCGAACCAATATATCCGGTTCCTCCGGTTACAAGTATTTTCTTTTTCATCTGATACCCCGATATGTATGTTTTCTAAATTTTCCGTATAAAGAGCGGCTATCTCATTTCAGTAATTCCGATCGATACCGTTATTTTGATCTTAAAAGGGGATGATAATCACCGCTAAGGCCGATAGGTTTCGAATTTCTGATTGTATAAGCGGTAATCACCGACTGACGGGCATCACTAAGGCCGAAACCCTTTCCTGCAAGAATCTCCCTGTAGGTTTCAGTATGAAGGTCGGTGAATCCTTCGCTGAATTCAATTTCCTCCCCATCGACGGTTATTGATCTGAAGGTTCTTTTTCCTGATTCCTTTGAAAAAGCCGGAAGATCATTATAATCAAGGCTCAGGAACCATCTGACCCTTGCATTTTCAAGTTCAAGGTATCCGGCGGCCTTGTTAGGTTCGGAAACATGCACAATATTTTTTGTTGTATCCCCGAAGATCCAGCTCAGCATATCAAAGAAATGAATACCGATGTTGGTTGCCACTCCTCCCGATTTCTGGATATCTCCTTTCCAGGAGATAAAATACCAGTTACCCCGGCTTGTTATATAAGTCAGATCAATATCATATACCTTTCCCTTAGGTCCGTTCTTTATTTTTTCCCTGAGCTCAATTATTTTAGGATGAAGCCGCAGCTGAAGAACAGTATATATTTTATGACCGGTTTCATTCTCAATTTCCTGAAGGGCATCGATATTCCATGGATTCAGAACAATAGGTTTTTCGCAGATTGCTTCAGCCTGATGCCTCAGTGCAAAGCGTGATATGAGAATCGTGAAGATAATTTGGGGAACAGATACTTACATAATCAATTTTTGTTCCTGTCCTTTTCAGCTTGTCAAAATGCCTGTCGAATCTTTCAAATTCAACAAAGAAATCACTTTCGGGGAAAAATCCGTCAAGCAGGCCAACACTGTCAAATTTGTCGAGACTTGCAAGAAGATTATTCCCGGTTTCTTTTATTGCCCTGAGATGCCGGACAGCAATATATCCGGCCACACCTATCATACCAAAATTTTTAGGAGTCACATCCATACATATAGTTATTAAAAAAGCAGTAAAAACTACTTAATGATTTTTGAAACAGTCCCATTCTCAATTCTGTATTTCTCACCGCTTTCAGGGCAGGTTGCAAGTCCGTTTTCGTCAAAATTCAAGCTTATGCCCGAATTCACTCATCCATCCTGTTTGCCTGGCCGGATTTCCGACTACCAAGTGCATAAGGTTTTACATCTTTTGTTACAACAGCACCTGCACCTATAAACGAATATGTTCCGATTTTATTTCCGCAGACTATTGTGGCATTAGCACCGATCGAAGCTCCTTTTTCCACTATGGTGTCAACATAGCTGTCTTTCCGGATTACAGCACTCCTTGGATTTATAATATTGGTAAAGACCATTGAGGGCCCAGAAATACATCATCTTCACAGATAACTCCGGTATAAATTGAAACATTATTCTGGACTTTTACATTTCTCCCGAGTTTCACTCCCGGAGAAATTACAACATTCTGTCCTATATTGCAGTTTTCACCTATTTCCGAACCTGTCATAATATGACTGAAATGCCATATTTTTGTTCCTTTGCCTATTTTACACCCCTCGTCAATGACAGCGGTTTCATGGGCAAAATAATTCTTTTTCCATTACTGATCACCTTTCAAAAAACTTTAAAATATTCTGAGTTATATAATCAAGCTGTTCCTGTTCCATTTCCGTATGCATCGGCAATGAAAGCACTTCCCTGCAGAATCCGGCTGTCACAGGAAAATCATCTTCCCCGTATCCAAGATACCTGTAGGCTTCCTGCATATGCAGCGGTCCGGGATAATAGATCATTGAAGGAATATTCTTTTCAGACAGGTACTTTTTCAGTTCATCCCTTCTTCCATTCTTAATCCTTATTGTATATTGATGAAAAATGTGTGATGAATATCCTGCTCTTCCGGGAGTGATGATTTCAGGACATGCTGACAAGGCTTTATCATAGAAACCGGCAGCAGCTCTTCTGGAGCTGTTGAATTTGTCGAGATATTTAAGCTTTACCCTCAGTATTGCAGCCTGTATTGTATCGAGCCTTGAATTTACACCAATATCATGATAGTGATACCTCACTTTCATTCCATGGTTGGCAATGCTTCTGATTTTTCCGGCCAGCGTATCATCATTTGTATAGACAGCACCTCCATCACCGTAGCATCCCAGGTTTTTTGAAGGGAAAAAAGATGTTGTACCTGCAGTTCCGATAGTGCCTGCCTTTTTTGTACTGCCGTCGCTGAAAATATAATCAGCTCCTGTTGCCTGGGCAGCATCTTCGATAACAAACAGATTGATTCTTTTGCCAGTTTCATAATACCCTCCATATCGGCACACTGGCCAAAGAGATGAACTGGAACAATTGCCCTTGTTCGTGGAGTAATAGCTTTTCTGACTGCTTCAGGTGAGATATTGAAAGTTACCGGTTCAGGATCAACAATCACAGGCTTCAGCCCGAGCAGGGCAACCACTTCAACAGTGGCAATAAAGGTAAAATTTGTTGTAATAACCTCATCCCCAGGCTTCAGTCCGAGCGCCATCATTGCCAGCTGAAGGGCATCGGTGCCGTTGGCACAGGAAATAACATTCCTTACCCCCATATATGCCTGCAGTTCTTCTTCAAACAGCTTTACTTCAGGACCCTTTATAAAAGCAGTTGAATTAATTACCGAAAATATTGCATTATCAATTTCAGACCTGATATTTTCGTACTGGGCTTTCAGGTCCACCATCTGGATCTCTCTCATTTGAGAAGAAACTATTAAAGTCACGAAGATAGTGTTTTTTCTCTTAAAAATATGTAACTCTCAGTAAGTCATCCCGGTTAAAACTATGTTTGTAAACATGCTGAAAACTCCTTGCTCAAATTGTTATGACAAACAGTATTAATAGCTTTATTTTTGTTTCAGTACTAAACCAGGTATTTTGGATATAAAAGCTTTCATACGGGAATTATTATTTGGTCACGACTGCGTGATTGTTCCGGGCTTTGGAGGGTTTATCGGAAACTATTCCCCGGCTCACATTGACAGAATGACAGGTACTTTTTATCCTCCTGTCAACCAGATCTCTTTCAACAGGAACCTGAATCATAATGACGGGCTTCTTATAAGCAAAATTTCGCTGTCGACAGGAGTTAATTACGGTGATGCAAGAAATATTGTTGAGGAGTTTGTCAGAGACATTACAGGCAGACTTGTCACGAGGAGAAAAAGTGGTTTTTGACCATATCGGAACTTTTATCAATAACCGGGAAAATAATGTTCAGTTTGAACCTGAGGCAAACATTAATTACCACCTGGATTCTTACGGACTTGAATCATTTCAGTGTTTCCCGGTCAGGGATTATGATGTCAGAAAACGGGTGATAAGGCATATTGATAAAGATCCTGTAACCGATACTCCATCAGAAAAACACTCTGGAGGGCTGCTGTAGTTATCCCGCTTCTGGCCCTGCTCGTTATTAGTACCTCTTGAAAACAGATCTTTTTAAAGCTAAGGTTGAATCCTCTTCTCTGAATCCGCTCGTAACAGCTGAATTTGAAAATAACAGGAAGGCTGTTGATGAGGCTGTAAATCTGGCGCCTGATTCAAGTATTACAGTTAACCCTGTGGAAACGGTTCCCGAAGTGCAACCCGTTGTTGCCCCGGTAGAAGCAAAAATTTACGGAATTATAACCGGGAGCTTTAAATCGGAAGAGAATGCACGTACTCATATTGAAGATCTTAAAGCTGAGGGATTTGATCCGGAAATGGTGCAGGCTGCCAACGGTTTTTTCAGGGTCATGTGCCATGTCCTGCAGCGATCTGGAAACAGCAGTTCACAAAAAGGACAGCATCTGTCCAAAAAATTCCCGGGTACCTGGATATCGAAGACGCTGACCTATTTTATCATACTCCCGTTACTTACTTTCTCAGCCGGCGAAACCATAACCAGTTTTCCATCTTTATCTTCAGCCATAAGGATCATCCCTTTCGATTCAATTCCTTTTATTTTCCTCGGCTCAAGATTTGCAACAATTGAGATCTGCTTTCCGATAATTGTTCTCAGGTTCATAATATTCTGCAATACCTGAAACAATTGTCCGGATATCAAGACCTGTATCAATTTTAAGCTTAAGCAGCTTTGTGGTTTTTGGAACTTTTTCAGCTTCAAGGATTGTTGCTGTCCTGATATCAATTTTTGAAAAATCATCAAAAGTGACAGGATCTTTTGCCGGCAGTATTTTTGCCGATGCAACTTCATTTGCTTTTTTTGTTGCCAGAAGTTTTTCAATCTGCCGTGTCAATCTCCTCGTCCTCAATTTTTTCAAACAGAAGTCCGGGTTTCTTTATCTGATGACCGGGAATCAGCAGATCATCACGGCCTGCATCATCCCAGCTGATTGAGCCGGTATTGAGCCATTCCCTGAGCTTATCCATTGAGAAAGGGAGGAATGGTTCAAGTACTATTGTCAGATTGGCAGTAATCTGCAGGGCAATATTCATTATTGTTTTTACCCTTTCCGGATCAGTTTTGATCACTTTCCAGGGTTCGGCATCAGCAAGATATTTATTTCCAAGCCGGGCCAGATTCATTGCTTCCTTCAGGGCTTCCCGGAACCTGAATGCTTCAAGGCTTGTTTCCACATTTTCCTTTATCCTCGACAATTTCTGCAAGTACCGAATTATCATTCTCATCAGTCATCTCCTCTTTCCGGAACCCTCCCATCGTAATAATTATTTGTAAGGACAAGTGTACGGTTGACAAAATTACCAAGAATAGCAACAAGCTCATTGTTGTTGCGTGCCTGAAAATCTTTCCAGGTGAAATCATTATCCTTTGTTTCAGGTGCATTTGCACAGAGTGTATATCTCAGCACATCCTGTTTCCCGGGAAAATCTTCAAGATATTCATGCAGCCAGACAGCCCAGTTCCGGGATGTTGAGATCTTATCATTTTCAAGATTCAGGAATTCATTTGCAGGAACATTATCCGGAAGGATAAATGATCCTTCAGCCTTAAGCATTGCCGGAAAGATGATACAATGAAAGACAATATTATCCTTTCCAATGAAATGGACCATTTTTGTTTCTTCGTCTTTCCAGTATTTTTCCCAGTCAGGTGTAAGTTCTTTTGTTGCAGAGATATATCCAATCGGGGCATCAAACCATACATAGAGCACTTTCCCTTTTGCTCCTTCAACAGGAACAGGAACTCCCCAGTCGAGGTCACGGCTTACAGCCCTGGGCTGCAAACCCTGGTCGAGCCACGATTTACACTGGCCGTAAACATTTGTTTTCCATTCCTTATGATCTTCGAGAATCCATTTTTTGAGCCAGGCTTCATATTTGTCGAGCGGAAGATACCAGTGCAGGGTCTCGCGCAGCACAGGCTTGCTTCCGCTTATTGTTGAATGAGGATTGATAAGGTCATTCGGACTTAGTGATGTACCGCATTTTTCACACTGGTCACCATAGGCATTTTCATTTCCGCAATGAGGACATGTTCCCATTATATACCTGTCGGCAAGAAAACATCCTGCTTCTTCATCATAATATTGTTCAGAGGTCTTTTCAGTGAATTCACCCTTATTATAGAGCTTCAGGAAAAAATCGGATGCTGTTTCGTAATGTACTTTATTTGATGTACGGGAATAGATATCGAAAGCAATTCCGAAATCCTCAAATGCTTTTTTATTCAATGCATGATATCTGTCAACAATCTCCTGGGGAGTAACTCCTTCATTCCGTGCTTTAAGTGTTATCGGAACTCCATGCTCATCGGAACCGCAGACTGAAATTACATCTGCTCCCTTCATCCTCAGATATCTGTGTGTAAATATCGGAGGGAACATATACTCCTGCAAGATGACCAATATGTATCGGACCATTGGCATAGGGAAGAGCTGAGGTGATAAGATATCTTTTAAAATTCTTCATGATATTGATAATGAAATAGTATCATTTTTTTAAGTTGCACAAAGATAATGGATAATGTTTATTCAGGAAGTTGGAGAAGGAGACAATATGGATTATTTTTACTTAAAATATACTGAAGATGTCATTAAAAAAGATACAGCCGCCATTTCTGAAACCAGGTGATGAGGTTGCTATTATTTCTCCTTCATGGGCTATTGATGAGGATAAGATCAATGCTGCAGTTGTCTTTCTTGAAAACTGGGGATTAAAGGTAAGATTGGGCAGGAATGTACTGAAACGTTCAGGGCCTTTTGCAGGGACTGACAGTGAGCGTCTTCATGACCTCAGGAAAATGACAGCATGACAGAAATATAAAGGCAGTCTTCTGTTCAAGAGGAGGTTATGGAATGCTCAGGATCATAAACAGGATAAATTTTTCTCAGCTGAGAAGAAACCCAAAATGGTATGTCAGGATTCAGTGATATAACAGTTTTGCATCTCTGGCTGAGTGAAGTATGCGGTATTATTTCAGTGCATGGTGATATGCCTCTTAATTTTTCGGACAGGGAAAAATCGGAAGCAACTTTCAGGACTCTTGCATGATGCACTTTTCGGGGGATACAGCCCTATTAAATGGAAGGGCAGCTGCTGTCAGGCCGGAAGGGATAACCGGTGAAGTGACAGGAGGGAATCTTTCTCTGATTTACAGTCTTATCGGGACAAAGGCTGAACCAGATACCAGGGGGAAGATCCTGTTTATCGAAGATGTGGGGGAGTATTATTATCATCTTGACAGGATGATGACTTCACTTAAAGCTGGCCGGTAAGCTCAAAGGACTTGCTGCACTTGTTGCAGGTGGACTGACAAAGATGGAAGATACAAAGATCCCCTGGGGGAAGAGTGCAGAACAAACTATAGCTGATATTGTTGCTGATTATAAATATCCTGTCTTTTTTGATTTTCCGGCCGGTCATATTAACGACAACCGTGCTTTCTACATTGGAAGAAAGGCTGAGATCAGTACTGATGGAAAGGAATCCACTCTTACATTTATCTGATTATCAGAATGCTGAAATCAGAAGATCAAGGTCCTTGGAGATTATGCCGAATTTCTGTCCCAGTGTTTCATTTGTGAGGATCCCATTAAACAGATAGACTCCATTCCTGAGTCCCCTGTCATTTTTCAGCAGCTGGGTTATACCTCCTGCTTCAGCAATGTTCTGAAGCAGAGGATTGAAGATATTGCTCAGGGCAATTGATGCTGTACGTGCGACCCTTGACGGAAGGTTCCATGCCGAGAAATGGATGACCCCATGTTTTTCATAGACAGGATCCCTGAGAGCACGGCATTCGGTTGTTTCAATGCATCCTCCGCGGTCGATGCTCAGGTCAATGACCACAGATCCTTTTTTCATGGTCTTGATCATTTCCTCGGTGACATAGTACCATGGGACGCAGATCTTCAAGTTCAATGGCCCCGATAAGGACATCAGCCGATTTCAGGGCTTTCTTTAAGACCTGGGGATGAAAAACAGATGTCTGAAGCCGCTGGCCCAGAAGATTCTGAAATCTTCTCAGGTTGTGAAGCGAATTGTCAAATATCTTGACCTGCGATCCAAGTCCGATAGCTGCCCGGGCTGCATATTCACCTGCAGTATTTGCTCCTATTATCACCACCTCGGTTGGAGTGACACCTGTTATTCCTCCAAGCATGACACCCTTGCCGCCATGATGGTTGCTCAGGTATTCGGATGCAATAAGAAGGGATGTTACTCCGCTTATTTCGCTCATCGATTCCATCACCGGCATTTCTCCGTTGTTATCACGGATCTTTTCAAATGCAATTGCAGTTACTTTTTTCCTTATAAGCTTACCAAGGGTCTCTTCGTTAAGTTTCAGAACATTAAGAAAGGACATAACTATCTGGTTGCCTTTGAGATATTCGACTTCCTGCTGTGTAAAGGGAGCAACTTTTATTACAGCATCTGCGCTGTAAACCCTTGCCGGGGAGTCGGTTATAATTGCTCCGTTTTCGCTGTAATCCTTGTCGGAATAATTTGCTCCCGCACCTGCCCCTTTCTGAACAATAACTTCATTGTCACTTTCAACAAGAAGGTTTACAGCTTCAGGTGTCAGAGCCACTCTCTTTTCATCATTTTTCTTGTCGCTGGGAATTCCGATTGAGATCTTTCTTTGCCTGACAGCAGTTTCAAGCTGTTCTTCTTTTGGCATAAAGGCACGTATTGCCAAAACTGAAATTTCCATTTTTGCTCTTATCATTCATGTTGAGGAAGTGTTATTTTCTCAAAGTTAAAAAAATTGCGATACAGGAGCAAAATATGATATGGTTAAGGAATTTCAAGTATCCTGTTCCTGGTTCTCCCCAACAGTTATCTTTATCCTTACGGTTTCAGGAGGGAGAATCTCCTCAACAAGTTCAGGCCATTCCATAAAACAATATGAACCGCTGGAGAGATACTCTTCAATTCCAAAATCAAAAACCTCTTCTTTCTTTTTGATCCTGTAGAAATCAATATGATAGAGTGAGTCTCCCTGTGATGTTCTGTATTCATTTACCAGGGTAAAGGTAGGGCTGCTGACAATATCAACTGCCCCGAGAACTTTGCAGACTGCTTTGATGATCGTTGTTTTTCCGGCACCCATTGATCCGTAAAAGGCAAATATTTTCTTCTCCCCGTGTAAATTCAAGAAGTCTCTTTGAGGCAGCCGAAAGATGTCTTTTATCTTTAATTAGTATCCTCATCTGAACCTGGCATGCGATTATAATACAGGTTCCAGGCATGCAACCGGCAGCATAATCTCCTGCATTGAGATGCCTCCATGCTGGAATGTATCCTTGTAATAGCCGGCATAGTAGTTAAAATTATTCTGATAAACCAGGTAATCCTTATTCAGTGCAAAAATATATTTGGAGCTGATATTGGTTTTGGGAAGCCCTGCTTTTTCGGGATATTTTAGTTCAAAGACCTGTTTTGGATTGTAATCGAGATTCCTGCCCATTTTATACCTGAGATTTGAAGAAGTTTTTCTGTCGCCAATTATTTTAACCGGATTCTGCACCCTGATTGTCCCATGATCAGTGCTGAAAATTACCCTGACCGGGTGAGGAAGAGAGTGTTACCAGCAGTTCAAACAGGGGTGAATGTACAAACCAGGTCCGGGTAAGGCTTCTGTAAGCTCTTTCATCATTTGCAAGGTCCCTTATCAGACCCATTTCGGTTCTTGCATGCGAAAGCATGTCAACAAAATTATAGACAAGGATATTAATATCATTATCAAGCATTTGCTTTACCTTTTCATTTACCTTCCTGCCTTCCTGATTGCTGCTGATCTTGTTGTATGACCATTTGTATTTTAATCCTTTGCGGGTAAGCTGGTATTTGAAAAGCTCTTCTTCAAACTTGTTTTTTCCTTCTTCTTCATCATCCTCTACCCAGAATTCGGGAAGTATTGCTGCAATTGCTGAGGGCATTAGTCCGGAAAAAATTGCATTACGGCTGTATTGGGTTGCAGTAGGCAGAATGCTGAAATAAATATCTTCTTCAATTACCCTGTAAATGCCTGCAAGTTCGGCGGATATTGTTTTCCACTGATCATATCTCAGGTTATCAATAAGTATGAAGAAAAGAGGTCTTCCTTGCTGAACATTAGGGAATATTTTCTTCGAAAAAAGTGAAGGCGAGAGAACAGGTTTCTCAGTGGAATCCGGATCAAGCCAGCGAGAATAATTATTGACAAGATATTTTGCAAAAGCATTATTTGCTTCATTTTCCTGCAGTCTTAAGGATTTCAGTCATTCCCGGATCAGTTGATTTTTCAAGT
The DNA here is from genome assembly GCA_963703935.1 of uncultured Bacteroidales bacterium. Classification (GTDB taxonomy): domain Bacteria; phylum Bacteroidota; class Bacteroidia; order Bacteroidales; family VadinHA17; genus LD21. The sequence continues at coordinate 128,674 of CAVPGA010000001.1, forward strand.
TCAGATTCCCAGAATGTTATTTTCCTGTAAAGTTCTGTCCAGTCTGTATGATTACGGGCATCGATGAGATCATATTTCCGATACTGCTGAATTCCTGCCTGTAATCAGTTGTTGTTTTTTCAGTTATCAGCCGGCGCTGTTCCGTGATCTTTTTTATTGCAAGCAGAATCTGATTTGGCTTAACAGGTTTAATGAGGTAATCAGCTATTTCTGATCCGATTGCAGCTTCCATTATACCCTCTTCCTCATTTTTGGTGATCATAACTACCGGGATATCAGTCCTTACTTCCTTTATGAGCCTGAGTGTTTCAATCCGCTCAGTCCGGGCATGTTTTCATCAAGGAAAATAAGATCATAGGGATTATGGCGGACCAGATCAATAGTATCAATTCCATTGGAGCAGGTATCAATTTCATAACCTTTCTCTCTCAGAAACAGAATATGAGCTTTCAGGACCTCAATCTCATCATCAGTCCACAATATTCTGATTTTTCTCATTATTCCCCTGATGTATTAAGGGCATAAATTTACCTATTCTTTTGCCAACTGAGGTACTTTTCGTTAAAGAAAAGATTGTAACGTTCGGGATTTTTATCCTGTTCAAGGGTTTTCAGATTGTCGCTGTTTATCAGGAAGGTCAGGATCTTTGCTCCTGACGGATTTCTAAGAAGTCTTTTCGGGATGAAAGCAGTTATAATATTCCAAGAGCCTGGGTATTATCTGTAAAACCTGAAACAGTTATCATTACATATTTATTATCGACGAGCTGACCATCGGTACGATAATTTTTGTTTGTATAATTATCAATGTTATAGCTTATAACATCAAACGATGCCTGGTTGATATTAAATGACGGATCCATTATGATCAGGACGAATGAATGGATTGGAATTGTATCGGCAACATAAAGTTCAGCAGCAATTTCCTTATCTTCTTCTATTTTTAGCTCCGGTATTTTCTGGTTAAGGTATGCTATCAGCTCGGCTGCCTTTTTCCCCTCCTCAGTAGTCAGGCCATTTCTTTATAAGCCTGGTCAGGTCTTCCTTAAAGCTTCTTTCATCGCTGATTCTTGCAACTGAATAGGCACGAAGCAGCATGAATTTAGGAGCAAGGGCATCCTGGGGGTGATTTGTCAGTGCACTGTCACAAATAGTGATTGCGTCATTGAAATTTTCCGAGGTATATAAAGTATAGGCATCCTGGTAGAGTGTTTCTGCTGCCTTCATACTGGCAATCAGTTTATTATAGTAATCAGGATCAGACAGGATTTTTGAAAACTCGCTTTCCGGATAATTGCTGAGAAGCCTTTGGCGATAGATTTCGGATCTTACATTATCAACCTCTTTCAGCACCCTGTAAAGATTGTAAAGTGTTTCAGGCACAAGTTCATGACCGGGAAACCGTGTTAAAAGTGCTTCATACGATTCAGCTGCTTTACGCGGGTCAGATATTTTTTCAGAAAAGACCTTACCTGCATTGAAATATGCAGTTGCAATCTTCTCATTGGAGACAGCAAGCAATGAATCGTTCAGAGGCAGATTTTTAAGGTAGAATTCAGGCTTTTTATAATCCATTACTGCCTCGGTGGTATCAGTTGTTTTTTTACCATTCTCATCGGCTCCTGCAGTCTGCTGTACGTTTACTCTTGCCTTGTTCGATCTTCTCCAGTTATCTTCAAGTCTTCTTTCTCCCCATCTTCTCCTGAATTCAGTCCGGCCGAAAGTCAGAGCTGCCTGGTTATAAAAATACCATTTTCCTTCCTGTGCAATATTGTCCTGAAATCTTCTCTCATTCTCATAGTATTGACCAATATTGGCCCTGTCGGCATATTCAGATATCTTCCCTTCACTTTCATCTTTAATTATCTTATCAATAATTCCGGTTATCAGTGCATTTCTTTGATTTCAGGCATTGCAGCAACTTTTTGAAGACTGTCTTCAGTCTGGATTATAGTCATCTGCTGAACCAGAGCATTAAGATTTTGGGATTTAGTTTTCAGTTCCCTGTAATCCGGAAATTTCTGATCAAGAAAATAGACTGTGCTGTCATAATACTTACCGGCTTTCATATAATCAGGTTTCTTATAATAGTAATCAGCAAGGGCCAGGTATGATTTGCCTTCTGATTCTGATTAACTGAACTTGATGAAGCTGATTTCCTGTAATATTCAAGTGCTTCCTCTTCATTTCCCTCTTTCAGCATCATATTCCCAAGGGCATAATAGATCTGATCCTGAAAATCTTTATTCTTTGAATCTTTCAGCATTCTTTCAAGCTCTTTCTTGATCTCCTCGGGATTTCCTGAATTTACATCGAAAACACCTGCAATGTTTATTCTGGCATTGAATTCCACATCATAGGGAGGATTCATTTTTACGACTTCCCGGTATAATTCAGTTGCCTTTCCAGCGTTCCCGGTCCGTTCATAGAGTTGAGCAAGCAGATAGGTAAGCCTGTATTTGGTTCTTTTTCCGGCCATGAATTTCAGGGATTTTGTAAGCGGATCAATGGCTTCATTGATACTTTTTCTGTTTAATAAACAGATCAGCCAGTGTTGTATAGTACATTGCCCTTATCAATTTTGGGGTAGCATGCTGTTATTTCAAGCTCACTGAGCAGTCTGTTTGATTCAATATAATTTCCTGTTTCATTGTTTATCCTTGCCAGCCAGATTGAAGATTCGTTTTTATTTCCGGATCATTGGCTTCAGTTATGCAATAGTTAAAAACCGATGTTGCTTCATTGAATTCATGTTTATAAAACCTGGCTTTACCGATAAGAAAATAGCTGTCATCAACCCATTCATTGAATTCTTTTCTGTTCAAGCAGAGCCTTCTCCTTTTCGGAAAGATCTTTCCTGACATCGAATTCAGGTTTTGCAGTTATCGATTTCAGAGAGATTAGTTTTGATGCTTTCTGAATTGCCTTTTCCATATCGGAGGAACAAAACTGAGGCAGTTGCCGGATCACTGTATTCAAAAACCTTCAGCAGCTCTGAATAATCATCCCTGTAGCCGTTATTTATTTTGACAAGGCCTGCTTTAAAGCTTTCATAACCATTAAAATAGATATTGTATCTGTGCGGTCAGGCCATGATAAAACCTTGTCGTGCCCGTGTTTTTTTCAACCGAACAATGGTCAGGATCAGAAGTAATCCAAACGAAATCAGAAATTTATATAATGCTTTCCCTGAAAACAATAAATGACTTTTAATACTATAAACTGACTTAACCTGTGTATAGTATTTCAAAGGTAAATAAAATTGGAATAGCTGAAACCGGTCAGGCTGAAATTACTCTTTTGATCTCCGGAACTTCCTTCATTATAGCCTGTTCGACACCTGCCTTAAGGGTCTGCATGCTGTACGGACATCCATGACAGGCTCCGGTGAGTTTGACTTTTACTGTCAGATCATCAGTTACTTCAAGAAGGTCAATATCTCCACCATCAGACTGAAGATAAGGTCTGACCCTGTTCAATGCTTTGACAACCCGTTCTTTAATATTATTTATATCTGCCATATCTTATTATTTAGTATTATTTATTAATTTCCACTTTTCTTGTTGGTCCAATTTCATTATTTCTTTTATTTACCTTTTCGATAACTTCCCCGGCCAGATCCATGAATGCATTTCCTGTAACTGAATCATCAAGTGCAGCCGGATGACCGTTATCACTGCCTTCACAAATACTCTGCACCAGAGGGATCTGTCCAAGCAGCGGGACATTCATTTTTTCAGCAAGTGTTTTACCTCCATCCTTTCCCGAAGATATAGTATTTGTTTTCCGGAAGTTCTGCCGGAGTGAACCATGACATATTTTCAACAAGACCCAGAACCGGTACATTGATTTTATCGCTTCTGAACATTGAAATCCCTTTGACGGCATCAGCCAGGGCTACTTCCTGAGGTGTGCTTACAACTATTGCACCTGTTACCGGAACCTCCTGAACAAGAGTCAGATGAATATCGCTTGTTCCCGGGGGAAGATCAACAAGAAGATAATCAAGAACTCCCCAGTCACCCTGGGCAATAAGCTGTTTCAGAAAATTGGAAGCCATTGGTCCTCTCCAGACAACTGCATCGGCAGGATCAACAAAAAATCCTGTTGACAGTACTTTCACTCCATATTTTGTCAACGGGACTATATAGTCAATATCATTTTCCCGTATAACTTCAGGCCTGTATTTTTCGGCATCAAACATTTTGGGAACTGAAGGTCCAAATACATCAGCATCAAGAAGTCCTACGTTGAATAGCCTTTTCTCGCAAGGGCAATTGCAAGGTTTACAGCAATTGTTGTTTTTCCTACACCTCCCTTTCCTGATGAAACGGCAATATATTTTTCACCCCGGGAAGCAGTTCAGTCGCCTTTTCTTCAGTGTTTTGCAGCTGCAGCTACTGGCTGGACTTTTATTTCGTTAATTACCGCATCAGCCCCAAGAGCCTCCTTTAGAGTCCTTACGATCGTGCTTTTTATTGATGAAATAAACGGATCATTTGATTTTTCGGGTGTAATGGTGACAGATATCCCATTTTCTCCGGATTCAATTTCTGAAATCATTCCAAGGGACACAATATCTTTTCCCTTTTCAGGATGAATTACTTTGGTGAGGGCTTTTAATATCTGTTCTTTCTGAACATGCATTCATTAACTGAATATCCTCCTACGGGCCAATTTCTATAACGCTCGGGCCCTATTTTTATTTAAATTAATTATAAACAAGGTGCAATTTTACTTAATTTTTTCGGGAAAACAAAAATTCAACCCAGTTCTGAGGATGGATCCCAGAATTTTTCCCTGAAATTTACGATCTTGTCATCTTCAATTATGAGGCCTTCATTTTCAAGAAGCTGCTGCATAGTTGTTGAATTTCCGAAATGATATTTCCCTGTAAGAAGGCCATTCCGGTTTACTACCCTGTGGGCAGGAATAAATTCCTGATTGTTATGGCATGCATTCAGTGCCCATCCAACCATCCGGGCTGATCTGCCTGTTCCAAGATACCTGGCAATTGCACCGTATGATGTGACTCTCCCGTAAGGTATGAGTTTTGTAACTTCATATACCTTTGAGAAAAAGTCATTTGATACCTGTTTTCTTCCAGCCATCGTAAATTATTTTTTCTTTTTCAAGCCTGAAAGCAAGATAATTTATTTTTAATCCCTCTTCCAGGAAAATCTTTTCATAATGGGTTCGGATCGTCAGAATACTGTCGGTAACCATATCAATGTTTTCACGGCCGGCTGAGCGGGAGTAGAGATTGCTGAAAGGGGTTTTATCCTCAATGCATTCTGAATACAGATCATCAGCAGAAACCAGTAATTCAAGTCTGTTATCTGCAACAAGTCTTCTGGTATAATTAAAAAGTTCCGTATTATCAGTTTTAAGATGAATCATCCCCTTATTCTTCAGGAATGTGCGATACTTATTCAGGAACCAGGGACAGGTAAGTCTTTTATTTGAATTCTTCTTTCCTGGATGAGGATCAGGAAATGTGATCCAGATCTCATCAACTTCATCTTCGGCAAAGAAGGAATTAATAAATTCAATTCTTGTTCTCAGGAAAGCTGCATTTAGCTGATTTGTCCTCGTTTGCTGTTTTTGCTCCGCGCCACATCCGGGCTCCTTTAATATCGATTCCGATAAAATTCTGCTCCGGGAAGATCTGTGCCAGTCCTGTTGTATATTCTCCTTTCCCGCACCCCAGTTCAAGAATGACAGGATTTTCATTCCTGAAGATCTCCTTTCTCCAGTTTCCTTTTATCCTGTGATCTTTCCCGGACATTGCACCGGTTTCAGGCTGAATAACATTAGTGAAAGTTCCCAGTTCATTCCATCTGGCAAGTTTATTTTTTCCCACCTCGGAACTACTATTTAACTGTCTTTTCTACTCTTATGCCAAAATCATAGACTCCTTTAAGATCTTCAATACGCATACCATGCTGGATTTTGAACTGATAGGTGCCTTTTACAGGGAAAAATACATTTGATTTATAAGGAAGATTCAATTCATGAATATCACCGAATCCTTTTCCATACCAGTTCCCCTTTTCATCAGCAAGGTTATACTGAAGGGTATCTGTTATGCTTTTGCCATCGGGGGAAGTTGTAGTTACAAAAAGATAAATATTTCTGTAAGGGTATGATGAACCGGTTCTGATTGTAAAATGAATGTTATTGCTGTTTATGGTATCGTTTACCGGTATCCTGAATTCCGGGATATTCTTCAAAGTCCCATACTTTGCCGTCCATTGGCACCGAATCGGTAAAGACAACATTTCTGCCACACGATATGGAAAAGACTGCAATTATCAGGAGAAGCACAATATCTATTTATTCCTTTTATCATTAAATCTTCTGTTTTTTCTTTTGTGCTGATGTTTTTGATGCTGATTTTTACTTTCCGGAGGATCAAACCGGGTAAGGCTGTTATTCTTAAGAAGGTCATGTGATACCGGAGTTGTATCGCAGGATTCATTTTTAGCGAGAAGCTGATCAGGCTTCTGTCCCTTTCCTGTTCAAAGCCTGAATTTCCCTTACCCTTTCAACAGGCACGGCAATAAGGTTAGCTGTTGAATGCGGATCGGTGGAATACCAGTAAAGGCTTTTATGGACTTCCATTTTCTGGAAATATGCAGTTGTAGTCAGCCAGTTCAAGGGGGATCTCTCTCGGAGGGAATGATCTCTGGGCATCAACGTAGCAATCGAATTCAAAATTGAGGCAGCATTTCAGCTTACTGCATTGTCCTGCCAGTTTCTGGGGATTCAGGGACAACTCCTGGTATTTTGCATGTGTTGTTGTAACAGAAATAAAATTGGTAATATAGGTGGAACAGCAAAGTTCTCTTCCGCACGATCCTATTCCTCCTATCCTTCCGGCTTCCTGGCGGGCACCTATCTGGCGCATTTCAATCCTTACCCTGAATTCATCGGCCAGAACTTTAATGAGCTGCCTGAAATCAACTCTTTCATCAGCAATATAATAGAAGATAGCCTTGGTCTTGTCTCCCTGGTATTCAACATCTCCGATCTTCATATTAAGCTTGAGCTCTTCGGAGATCTTTCTTGATCGGAGCATTGTCGGGGTCTCAAGCTTTTTTGCTTCTTCCCATTTCTGGATATCAACAGCTTTTGCTTTGCGGTATACTTTTTTCAGATCATCGGAGGAGGGCTGTACCTTGAGGCTCTTTAAGCTGTTCATACAGCAATGGTCCAACCATTGAAACCCTTCCGATATCATGTCCGGGAGAAGCTTCAACAGCAACAACATCACCAATTTCAAGCCTGAGATTGTTAACATTTCTGAAAAATCCTTTTCTGGTATTTTTAAAACGGATCTCAACAATTTCATTTTCTACCGGAATGACCGGAATATCTTTCAGCCAGTTAAAAGAATCAAGTTTATTATATCCGGGTTTATATGTTATATCAGGCATCCGGATCTCTTCACCGTGCTGCCCTTGTAATTCTTCATTATCTGTCATTGATGGCTTTTCTACAGAATTAATGCTGCAAAAATAGTGAATAAAATCGAAATTTCAATAATCCGGATTTCTGTCACCTTGAATAAGCCTGGTAACCTTAAGGGCAAGGTCAAGAAAGATGATTTTTGCATTTCCGTTTGCTTCGATATGGGAATAGGCCAGATTGAACTCGTCGGCAAAGAGGATAGATATTATTCTGATTGATAAAGGGATGGAAATTTCCTGAAAAACCCGCTTCTTCTCCTGTAAGGAATACAAGTTTGTTTTTCATCTGATCAAGTGAGAGCATAAGATTTTCGCGGAGAAGCCTCAGCGAAAAGGAAATGAAATTCTTCTGAGCTTCCCTGCCGGTTGACAGCAATCTCTTCCGACCAGCTGATAATTGAAATTATATCGCGTTTCCAGGCAAATCTCATAAGATTTTTAAAACGTTCAAGATTGACAAGGGATGAATCTTCATTTTCACACAATTCAATTGCCCTGATAATATTGCCGTTTGCAACCCGTGAAATATCCGTCTGCTTTTTTCGACTCCAGGCCGAACCTCTCCTTAATGTATTTTAATACTGACCCTGAGCTGAATGAGGGGATTTTTACAAGCTGGCATCTTGAAAGAATTGTTGGGATGACTTTGTCAGGTTCTTCGGAAACCAGAAGAAAAAGAGTTTTTTCAGGTGGTTCCTCAATCATTTTCAGAAGCTTGTTGGCTGTTGCCTGATGCATTTTTTCAGGCAAGCCAGATAATCATTATCTTGAAATCCGATTCAAAGGTTTTAAGGCTCAGTTTTTTAATTATTTCAGAAGCTTCTGAAGCAAATATCATCCCCTGGGCATTTCCAACCTCAATTGAATCGAGCCAGTTGTTAATGGTGAAATAGGGTGACTTTTTACAAATTCCCTCCATTCCTCAATATAATTATCACTTACAGGTTCGCTTACCTTTTTACCCTTTATTACAGGAAATACAAAATGAAGATCGGGATGGATCATTTTTTCATATTTGACACACGATTTGCAGGTTCCGCATGAATCATCGGCGTCCTGTTCTCACAGCTCATAAACTGGGCATAAGCCAGAGCCAGGGCCAGGCTTCCGCAGCCTTCAGGACCTGCAAAAAGCTGGGCATGGCTTACTCTTTCTCCGCTGACCGAACTGATAAGCCTGTCAATGATCTCTTTTTGTCCCGGTATCTGTGAGAACTTCATCTGGCAATCAAATCTCTCTTAACAGCTATAATGCTGCCAGCGCAGCTTCATAGTCAGGTTCCGAGCCATTTCAGGAACCAGCTGGGTATAAACTACTTTTCCTTTTTCATCAACAACCACAATACTGCGCGCATACAGACCTGCAAACGGACCATCAAGTATTTCAACACCATAGGATTTTCCAAAGTTCTGATCACGGAAACCTGAAAGGGTAACAACATTTGTAATTCCTTCTGTTGCACAGAAACGCCTATGGGCAAAAGGAAGATCTTTTGAAATTGCCAGAACCACAACATTTGTTTTTCCTGCTGCCAGCTGATTGAATTTGCGGACTGAGGTTGCACAGGTTGATGTTTCGAGACTCGGGAATATATTAAGGATCAGCTTTTTCCCTTTGAGCTCTGAAAGTGCCAGAGTCCCAAGATCAGATTTAACAAGCTGGAAATCAGGAGCTTTGCTTCCTTTTGCCGGTAGATTTCCAGATGGTATTTACAGGAGCCCCTTTAATTGTAATTTTTGCCATAACTTTTTTTTCAAATTTAATTAATCTTTTATGAAGATGAAACATTTATACATGCAGTTGGTTCATTTCGAGATCAATTCCGGATTACAAACGGGGCCTGCCTCCATCCCGATAGTTATGGGACCCCTCGAGAGGGCTTACCTCCAAACCGGTGAGAGCTTACCTCCAAACCCCCAGGGGGGCTTACATCCAGCCTTCAGGCATAGCATTGAGGAGTCACTAGATTCTGCTATGTTCAATGCAATAAAGTTAAGATTCGTCAAACGGTTATTTCCAAAAAAAATGTAGGTTTGTAAAAGAAAAATTATTCTGTTAATTAAAAATATTTAATCTATGAAAATGATTCAGGACTTCAATTTCAAAGGAAAAAAAGCAATAGTCAGGGTTGATTTCAATGTACCTCTCGACAAAAAAACATTTGTTGTGACTGATGATACCCGTATACAGGGGTGCATTACTTACAATCAACAAAATTATTAAGTGATGGCGGATGCGTTATACTGATGTCACATCTGGGCAGACCGGAGGGACGGATGGAAAAATATTCCCTGAAACCTGTTCTTCCTGTTCTTGAAAAACATCTTGGCAAGAAAGTACTTTTTGCTGATGATTGTCTTGGTGAATCAGCCGTAAAAATGTCTGCAGCACTTAAACCGGGAGAAGTTCTGCTTCTTGAGAATGTAAGGTTTTATCCTGAAGAGGAAGGTAAACCTATTCTTCCTGAAACTGCAACCGAAGAGGAAAAGAAAGCAGCAAAAGCTGAGATGAAGGTCAAAACAGAAAGAGATGGCAAAAAAACTTGTCAGGCTATGCCGAAGTCTATGTAAATGATGCATTCGGAACAGCTCACCGTGCTCATGGAACAACTGCTGTTATTGCTGATTATTTTCCGAAGGACAAGATGATGTTCGGATTTCTGATCAACAGCGAGCTGGCTGCAATGGATAAAGTGCTGAATAATGCACAGAGACCATTTACTGCAATTATGGGCGGTGCAAAAGTATCTGATAAGATCCTGCTTATTGAAAACCTGCTTAACAGGGTTGATAACCTTATTATCGGAGGCGGAATGACATATACCTTTATAAAGGCAAGGGGAGGAAAAATAGGCAAATCACTTTGTGAAGAGGATAAGCTTGATCTTGCTTTGAAGATCATTGAAAAGGCAAAAGAAAAGAAAGTAAATCTTTATCTTCCGGTTGATAGTCTTAATGCTGATAAATTTGATAATGAAGCCAATACAAAAGTAACTGCAGTTGATGCAGTTGAAGATGGCTGGCTGGGACTTGATATTGCTGAAAAATCGATAATTGAATTTTCTGCAGTTATTGAAAATTCAAAAACCATTCTCTGGAACGGACCGATGGGTGTTTTTGAGATGGAAAAATTCTCAAAAGGAACCACAGCTATTGCAAAAGCAATTGCTGCTGCTACCGCAAAAGGAGCATACAGTCTTATTGGAGGCGGTGATTCAGTTGCTGCCATCAATAAAAACGGTCTGGCTGATAAGGTAAGCTATGTTTCAACCGGTGGAGGTGCAATGCTTGAGTATATGGAAGGTAAGAAGCTTCCGGGGATCATCGCTATCAGGGGAGAATAGAGAATACACAAATATCATTTACTACCGATTAACACAGGGGTTAAACAGAGTAAAAACATGGGATTCAAACTGTGTAACTCCGTATAACTCAGTTAAACTCCGTGTTTAACGGATTTCTATAAGTTTAAATTAAGGAAATCCTTTTACCACGGAGTTACCCGGAGTTTGAAAGAAGTAACACTGCTGGATACCGTCTAACAAAATTGACTTATCTTTGTCTTACAATAATATGAGACGAAGTATTTATATACTGATCCTGCTCATTCTGACGCAGATCGCCTGTAAAAAGAGTGAAACACCTGATACGTCGGGGACTATTACCATAAACAACACCAGAACTCTCGGTCAGACATATTATGTGTATGGTTTTTTATTTCCGGAGGGGAAAATTGTATCGACAATTGAAAATCCCCCTCCTGATATAACTATCGACAGTGACGGGACCAATCTGCTTTTCCAGGCAAATAACCTGGAAGACTCATTTTTTAAATTCGGCGAGTATGATGCCACAGGTGCAAAAACGGCATTTGATGCTCTGACATCCGCCAATGTGCCGCAGGGAGCCTGGTCAGGCCTTGCAATACCTTTGGCAGCAAACCAGATCTGGATCTACAGGTCGGGTACCGAACATTATGCCAAAATAAGGATCATCTCCACCACAGCCGAACTGAGGGAGGGCGTGAATTATGCTGAATGCACCTTTGAATGGGCATATCAGCCTGATGGAACGTTAACCTTTCCCGGTAAATGAACAGGGGGTTAACCGGCAAGATATTCAGCCTGAAAAACCAGGAGTCATTTTCCGGAACATCACTTCAGATCTTCAATTACCAGGCAGAAAATAATCCTGTATATAAAACCTTTATTTACAGCCTGGGGAAAGACCGGTTAACGATAAAGAGTATCCGGGATATCCCCTTCCTTCCCGTTGAATTTTTCAGAACGCAGACTGTAATCACCGGCAAACCTCGGCCTGAGGTCGTTTTTGAAAGCAGCAGCACAACCGGAATTTCTCCCGGTCATCATTTTGTCAGCGATGTGCAGATTGTATGAAACCAGCTTCCTGAGCACCTTCAGGCTCTTTTACGGGGAGCCTGCCGATTATCTTATTGCAGCCCTGCTTCCTTCTTATACCGAGCGTGGGAATTCATCACTGGTTTACATGATGAACAGTCTTATAAAGCAAAGTATGAATTCACATAGCGGGTTTTACAGGGATAACATAAAAGATCTTATTGAAAACCTCCGGCAGGCAAAGACCAGGCGGCAAAAAACCATGCTGCTGGGAGTCAGCTTTGCGCTTCTTGATCTTGCAGAAAATTTTTCTCCCGACCTTTCGGATACCATTGTGATTGAAACAGGCGGAATGAAGGGACGACGGAAGGAGATAACGCGTGAAGAACTGCATGAAATACTGAAACTCAAATTAAATGTTCAGGTTGTCCATTCGGAATACGGGATGACAGAGCTGTTAAGCCAGGCCTACTCAAAAGGAGAAGGTGTTTTTTACTGCCCGCCCTGGATGAAGATCCTGATCCGGGATCCGCAGGATCCGCTCTCTATTATTGATGAACCGGGCAGGACGGGAGGGATAAATATAATTGATCTTGCAAACGTCAATTCCTGTTCATTCATAGCAACCAGCGACCTTGGGAAACTCCATGATGACGGAGGATTTGAAGTCCTGGGGAGGTTCGATAACAGTGACATCCGTGGATGCAATCTTCTGACAGAGTAAGATTCTTTTGTTTCACACCCCCAAACCCCCCAAGGGGGCTTACTTGACCCCCAAGCCCAAGGGGGGCTTACCCCCAAACCCCCCAAGGGGGGCTTTAAGTTTAAATACCCAGTTTTGTTTTTATTGCAGGTGGAATTGCATTTTTATGCACCATAATGAATATAGTTTTCGCACGTACATAGCTTTCCGACATGTTCAGGTATCCTCCAAAGGTGTTTCTGTCGGTTCCCCATGAATTTTTGGTTTTGTAGTATTTTGTCCCGTTCTGGTCTTTTACAATGCCTGTAAGGTGCATCAGGTGGTCATCAGTGGTCACAAAACTTTCGTAACCATCCTGCCGCAGTTCCTGTGTTACATTGATCTCGGGTCCGGGCTTCGGGACAGGAGGAGTAGTCCCCTGGGCTGAAGCGGGTCCCATTCTTTCGAGCCTTGCACGGTCTGTGGTTGATCCGTCAGCCATTTGGGACGGAGCGGGGTTAACAGCAACTCCGTTGGTATGTGAAAAGCTTCTTTCACTGACATCACCGTCCCAGTTTACTGTATAACCATTGTTGAAGGAAAAATCCATTATTTCAATAAGTTCATCAACAGGCACATTATAGAATCTGGCCATTCTCCAGTTATCCGGGACTTCAAGAATCCCCTGCGAATAGAACGGGAAATGATTGAATGAGGTTATCTCAACATAATCAGAGGTGATTTATTCCGAGGCTTTCAGCAAATGATTTGGGTGTATAGGCAACTCCCTTATAAGTGAATGTTTCAGGCATTTTTCCAAGATAAGTATCCAGGACTGCCATCAACTATTTTGTGATATTGATCACTTTCATTTTTCCTCTGGACCGGAACTGCAGCCACTGCATTTATATACGACTGAAGTTCACCGTGATTGTGGGTTGGTGATCCATAATTGAGCCCCGTATATAGTTCATCGGGGACAATTCCTTCCTCAGAGAATTCTTTCATCCAGTCGTGGGCAAGACCCCCAGGTCCGAGATTCCCTTTACCCTGCCGGAGATAGTTGTCCTTCAGCCGGTCGACATAGTTTTGTCTGATAATATACATTTCAGAGAGGTCGTATTCTCCTTTTCCCATCCGCATCAATTCCGACTCGATGAATGAGGTCGTTGCAAAGCACCAGCAAGTGCCGGTGCTGGCCTGGTTCTTTACAGAAGTTGATTTCAGATCAACCAAAGGGGTGAAGATAAATCCCTCCTCGGGTTTAACGGGAGGAGTGGCGCTTTTCCTCTGCGCGTCAGAGTTTGAATATAACAAAGTGGTGATAACTAAAAATAAAAATAGTTTTTTCATGATGTCATTTTTAAATAGTTCCTTTTTCCTGATTTAATTTTACCACAAAGTACACAAAGGTTTTCACTAAGGTACACCAGGGACTTTATTAAACACAAGATCCAAAATTAATAAAATCGGTCAAAGTCAGAGAACCCGGTCACTTTTTTTTCAGAACCAGATCGTACGATTGATCGATCCACGAAAAAATCTCTTTGTCGGGGATGGTACCATCGAGCATGACTGTGTTCCAGTGATTTTATTGATGTAAGTTTTAACTACACTTTACAAGTATTTAAAAACCAATTGGTTGAATGGATTGAGCTTATGATAAGTATATTTAAGGGAACGGCATTTTAAGGTATTTAATAACGAGGCCATAATCGGTCCCTTCAATTGATTTAGGATCACCGTGCTGAATTTGAAACCATATACCCAACTTACTCGTCCATTTACCTCTATCCTTGATGGAAACTAGCTGCCTGGCGGCGTGAGTTATCTTATCTTCTGTCCCATAAAGAGCAATTTTTCTAAATCCTTCCTCGATAACACTGTCAGTGCATTCCTCGTACCCTAATTTTGAATAAATGGAAATCATTGTTGACAATTTGGTATCTTCTGCTGCATCAAATGGCCAATCGAAAGACACACCATCAAAGCTTAGAGCCGGCCTTATTTCCTTCGGTACTGGTTGCCAAAATACATCTTTATGATTAGCTGCCCAGGCGAAACAATTATAGTCAGGAGACGGGTCATCACTGATTCTAAAATCAATATCACCTTCTAATTCAGGGAATACACTTATTACTTGATTTCTATTTTCATCTGAGTTTAACATTAAGCGACCTAAGATATAAACTTCGCAGTATTCTTATCTTTCCAAACTTTTACCCATCTTCTGCAAGCTTCGGTAACTGTCATCCGTTGATTTGATGAAATAGTAGTACTCGTAATAATATTTAAAGCCCATACAAGTGTACTTGGATTCTTGTTTATTTCCTCAATAATGAGTGGGATGGCTTTTTCACCCATTTCAATAATTCTCTTAAAATTATGGTCTTCAATTATACTAAAAACTGAAGATTGAAGCCTTGTATTCGTAATCCATGCCTTATACAGGTTTGCAAACTTGTCTTTTAAGTAAACATTCTCAAAAAAATCTTCATCAAGCCTTAAATTTTTAAGGACAGGAGCTACATCTAAAAGATTAGATTCTGACTGTACATATTCCAGGGTGGTCCTTGGAATATCAACAGGAGGCGGAGGAAGAACAATAAATGGCATATTAACTAATTAATTCTTTAGTTTTATCAGACAATCCGTCATTAAAGATAGCATTCTTTTTTATATGAAGAAAATCAAATGTTTCCCAAATCTTCTCAGGTACATTTTCTATTGTAGATAAGTAAATAACATCAATATCAAAAATATAAGGATACTTACCCTCGATAGGTGCCTCAAGGACATGCCCAACATGCATTATAAAATCGTTATCAGGCTCTACTGAAGTGTATCGCAATTGAAATGTATTAAGATTGTGTTCTCCAGTTGAAGATTGAATATAGGTAGTGAAGTAGTCGGATACAGCGTGAAAGTCTATTGGTAAGTTGATCTTATTCACATACCTAAGCGATAATCCTGTTAACTCTACATTCCCAAGCTCCTCTTTAAAAAGATCCCATAATCTCTTGGGTTCAGAAATAAAGACTTCCCATCCGGGATATTTCCCATGCATTTCAAAAGTAAACCTATCTTTGCCGATAACTAAATTCCTTTTCTTATCATTTGAAATAAACTGGATCCCATCTATTTCTTTTTCATCCAATGAAACATTAGTTGTACCATCTGGCTTATTCCCCCCGAAATGAATTTGCTGGATAAACCTTTCCCTCATCTGAGGATATTCACTAGCTATCTGAACACCCCTTTTCTTAAATTCTTTTGTATTGAAACCTTCAATTCTTTTATATCTAAATTGAAGAATGGACAATATAATTGGGGCATTTTCATAGTATTCTTTTCCCTTTTTAGATGTGGCTGGTCTCATTTTTCTTTTTATTTGGGGCGATTATTTGTATCGTGTAAAAATAAAAGGATATCTTTGATAAAATTATACCCATACGTATAATAATTAATATTTTCCCTTTTTATGGATCCTTTTTCTCTTACACCTGAAATCGAGACAGTTATAACAAAATTGCAGCAGCCATTGTTCAGTATGAAGGATTTAAATCTGACATATAGGGCAATTAACCATTACCAGTCAAAGGGAATAATCAATGATAGAAGGTCAAACAGGAAATTATGGCGAAAATTCAATGGTGTAGAATTTATTTGGATTTGGATAATAACTCAGTTAAGATTAATGGGTGTCCGGCTTGAGGATATTAGTAAACTTGAAAAGAAAATCTTCGTTGAGGGGAAATTAGGTTATATTGATAAAGCGAATTTCATTAACAGAAGTTTTGTCCAGGAGATAGCATTTTCAATCCACGGTAATTTTAAACTCTATATGATACTTTTTGCTGATATGTCATTTACTTTTCATGACACCTTATCTATGCAGCAATGGTTGAATAAAACATATAAAGATGAAATACATATTAGCATTCCTTTAAATGAGCCGATTAAGGAAGTCTGGCAAGTAATAAAACAAAGTAATATATAAGGTGTATCAAAGGAATGAATAATTTAGGATTCATCGGAGAAGTGTTAAATAATTGCATAACCTTACTAATCCATTAAGAAAGCAGATTAATATATTGTTTCCCTTTTATATCTAAATCTAGTGAACTAATCATAATAAACAATAAGCCTCCAAAAGATATTAGACAAGTACCGCAAATTCTCCTTTACCCAAAAAGACAAAGACACTCGCTTAGAACGGTTGATGCAGGAATATCTTAAAACTGACCCAAAGTATGCTTACAAGTTCAAACACATTTGGCTTTGGTATGAATTTCCAGGAAAAAACGATCTCTGAGGTAATGAAACAGGTATTGATTTGGTGGCACTCACAAAGGAGAAAGAGTATTGGGTAAACCCAGGTTCTTTTGACCACATCCTAATGGAGTAAACAGAGCATCATTCGCAGAATGTAAATTACTATTGTTATGTATCTTATGTTTTTGAACTTTTGACTAGCCGTTTGAAGGATTCAGAGCTCTGTTCATATCGATTTTTAAATGATAGTCGCGTGTAATTTATCTTTATAAAAATGTTGGATTTTATCCATATTAATTAATTTTATAATACCTGATAAATCCAAATGAAATTATGAAATAGGTATGAATTTTGCATCTTATAGATATACCTGTAATCTAACTTTTACCACATGAAATACTTTTCACTCCTGATATTATTGTTAATCAGCAATCTGTCATTTGCCCAAAACCTTATTGATAGTCGGCAATCCAGCTTTTATACTTACATATATAAGATAACTGATAAGGAGACAGAACTGATATATAAAAAGGATCTGTGGGAGGTTGATGATAAGTTCTTTCATACACTGGTCGATTCTTTCCCTACTGACACTATATTTAGAAAAAATCTTCCAATAGGCCATTATCTAAAGGTTCACACTGAAAAGAACCTACTTAAGATTGACATAACATCTGTGCAGGATTTCGATGTAATGATTTTAAATAATAACACAGATCTGGCTATACAGATATATAATTTAAATGGAGAAATAATACCTGATGCAAAAGTATCCGTTAGACTGAAGAGCGTTCGATTTGATAATAAATCCCAGTCCTATATTGACAGGAAATCAAATCAAAAAGGATTATTGAAAGTAACATATGATGGATTTACTGCATTTTATGACATGAAAAGACAATATAACAATTCATTCATTAAGAGGAGTACAAGAAAAATGGTTTATGGGACTCCTATAAAATACGTTTGGGCGCCTGTCAGATACATAATATATTTACCGATAGATGGAGTAAAGTCTATATCTCAAGGTTATCCTCAGGGTACAATCAGCAGAACTATATGGTTTTTCAAAAAGTCTTTTTATAAAATTGCTTGTCTGTTTGATGATTATTATTGTGATTATTACGGCACTAATAGCAACCGTAATAATTACAAAGGGTATATGGTTTTTAACAAACCAAAATATATGCCTCACGACACCGTAAAGGTTAAAGCATACATAGTTAATAAAAACGGAAGGCCAGTAAAGGATGATGTTAAAATCGTTTTACAGGGACCCAGAAAGAATGTTACCCTGAACACAATAATACCGTATAAACAAGGCGGATATTCTTATGAATTCTACTTACATGATTCCCTGAATCTACTGCTTGACCAGAATTACAGAGTTTCACTTGAAAATAATAACGAGAAGGAATATATCTCAGGGACATTCAAATATGAAGACTACGAGCTTAAAAGTATTCAATTAAAATTGACAACAGATACAACAGAACATTTTCATGGCAGAAATGCAATTGTCAGAGTAAAGGGAACTGATGAGAATGAGTTGAATATTCTTGATGGCAGACTTGAGGTCTTAGTAAAGCCGGCGGAAATCCAGAAATGTTACGGAAATTACGTATTTATCCCTGACACTCTCGCATTTTGGCAACGACCGCTTGAAAAAGAGATTGAAACAAATTTGACCGTCCCTGATTCAATTTTTCCGCAGGCTAATCTGTCCTATGACGTTGTGGTTACTCTTTTAACCAGCAATAATGAAAGTATTACAAAGACAGAGCACTTAGACTATTACTTCTATAAATCGGAAATTCGTTACGATTTGTCTGATGATTCGATAGAATTCTTTTATCAGAAAAATGGAGTCAGGAGTCCAATAAAAGCCAGGATCCTGGGGATTGATAATTTTGGCAACAGGACTTTTATTACGGAGGGGCAACTTCCTCTGAAAACAGGAATAAACCCATATTATTCTGATTATTGTGCGGAAGGTGATTCAGTTAAAGCAAAAGTGAGTTTGACAACTGAACCCTCAATGCTACAATGCTACTCAGAAAGAACAAAAGACAGTATCCAAATTATGGTTAACAATCCGAGGAAACTCCCTTTTAGTTACTTCATTTATAAAAAGAACAGCGAGAAAACAAGAGGACATTCTGATTCGCTGAATTTGAACATTCTCACTTCAGGTAAGGAGAACTATTTTCTGGCTATCCAGTACCTTTGGGGCGGAAAGTTGGTTGATGAGAATTATCAAATCCCATACAATGATAAAAAGCTTAAAATTACAGTTACCGAGCCAAAAATTGTCTATCCGTCTCAATCATCTACTATCGAGATTTTGGTTACTGACCCTGAAGGAAATCCTGTTCCGGATGTCGACTTAACTGCGTATTCAATTACAAAAAAATTTGAGTACACTCCACCCACATTACCATATCTCGGGGCTCAGCGAAAAAATAAAACTATCATAAATAACTTCTCGATAAACGAACATCTTTTTAACAATCTCCAGAGAACAGGTCTTGATTATAATCATTGGAGGTTATTAGCTGGTCTGGATACGATTGAATATTACAAGTTTATCTATCCCGGAAACGAGATTTACCGGTTTCAATATCCTTCAGAAATAACTCAATTTGCGCCATTCGTAATTTCAGGTGGTCAGCCAATACCAATTCATGTTATTTACATTGACCGGAAACCAATATATTTCAGCTGGTCAACAAATAATCAACCATTTTCTTTCTCCGTTGACAGCGGTTACCATCAAATTAAACTCAGGACAACGCAAAGGGTATTTGAGATTGATAGTGTATATTTTAAATATCAAGCCAAAACGATTATAAGTCTTAGAGACAGCATTATCAATGAGAATGTATATGTCAATAAACTTGAATCACGCTTAAGTGATTATGAGAAAGATATTCTGTACAAATACATTTTCCCATATAGATATCAGTTTGGTGAATACTATGGTTATTTAGAACAGAATGGGAAAGCCTATTTTCTGAAACCCGGTACATCCGGTCCACATAACAATCTGGCCGGCCCTGTTGATCCGATAGGAACAAAATTTCAAATGGTGGATAGCTTTTCATTAAGATTCACCCATGAGCCTTTATTTGAATATGAATTCGCTCCGGGATTATTAAAAATGAGAAGTGTTGATCCTAAAACACGGTATCCGGATTATTTGTATAATTATAATGTTCGTGAAAGTCTGATTGATAAGGTTTTAAAAATTGAAGATATTAATGAGAACTGGAAGGGCTATATCAACCAGAAAAGGTACCTGACTGCCAGATATAACTACCCAAAGACAACATCCGGAGGAATGGGTACAATGAAAATTGATCTTATGGCAGATAGTAACAAAACATCTTTAAGACCCTTGAATATTTTATTATTCAGGTATGACGAGAGTAAGTTTTTAAGAATATACCCGGGGAGCAACTTTACATTCAATGACCTGGATGAAGGATATTATAAGATTTTATTCTTCCTTCCCGGATCTGAATATTCTGTAATTGATTCATTATATGTTACCTCGAATGGACTTAATTACCATAGAATTGAATTACCTGAAAAACATATTAAAGATGCATTTAGTACTTCAGTAAGTAAGATTATTGAAGAAAATATCTTTAAACCTGCCTCGATCTCGAAAACTCAGGAGACCGAAATAAACCAAATCTATGACCGATATCAGCAGGAGTTCCGTTTTATAGGTGTCGGGGACATTATCGAAGGATACATCCATGATGAAGAAGGAAATCCGATTCCAGGTGTAACAGTGATGGTCAAAGGGACAACGTTTGGCACAATTAGTAACCTTGACGGTTATTACTCACTGAATGCCCCACGGGGCAATAATATCCTTTCGTTCTCATTTATTGGTTATCAACAGAAAGACATTGACATCTCAGATAAGAAAATCCTGAATGTAAATCTTACAGCCGATGTACTGAATCTTCAGGAGGTAGTTGTTGTCGGTTATGGTGTTCAAAGAAAAAGCTCGGTTACTGGATCCTTTGCCGTTGTTAATACGACCGGGATACAAGATATGGAGTCATCATTATCAGCTAGTTTGGCGGGTAAAGTAGCCGGAGTTGTAATCACCAGCTCTAATGTTCCGGATAGTGTAGTGTCTATTCAAATCCGGGGGATTGGTACCACAAATTTTCGAGGAGAACCTTTATATGTTGTCGACGGTGTGATTTTTACAGGAAATATTAATGAACTCAATCCTAACCTAATAAAAGGGATTCAAATCTTAAAAGATTCTCAAGCTTCCGCTATATATGGTGCACGTGGTGCTAATGGTGTTGTATTGATAAATACAGGGGGAATTTTTCTTGCAACAAAATCTCCTGGGCTATTGGGAGCAGAGTATGATGAAACCTTTTTAGAGGCTGCTTCTCAATCAAGCTCCATAAGGAATGATTTCTCTGATTATGCCTTCTGGCAACCTAAACTGGTAACTGATAGACAAGGAAAAGCCTCTTTTAAGGTCAAATTTCCCGACGATGTGACAAGCTGGAAAACATTTTATCTGGCCATGAACGGGGAGAAACAATCCGGACAAACTGAGGGAGTGATAAAGTCATATAAACCTCTAATGGGTCAATTATCTGTTCCTAGATTTCTTGTGGAAAGTGACAGCGCTCTCGCTTTGGGGAAGGTTTTAAACTATACTCCAGATACCATCCCGTTGAGAACCAAATTCGAGATTGACAGTACCTTGATATCAGAAAAGAAACAAACCTGTTTAAGATCAATAGTTGATACTCTTCCAATATTCGCCAGCCAGAAAGATTCCATATCTGTGAAGTACTACCTTGAAAAAGACGATGGTTACTTTGACGGCGAACAAAAATATATTCCAATATTCCCTGCTGGACTGGAAGAGACTGCCGGTAAGTTTTTTGTACTTGATAAGGATACGACCTTTAACATCAGTTTTAGTTCTATCTCCCGGGATGTCAGATTTTATGCGAAAGCAGATGTTCTTGATGTCCTTAAGGATGAAGTAAGCAAATTGATTGACTACAAATATTCGTGCAATGAACAGCTCGCTTCAAAACTAAAAGCCTTATTATCGGAACAAAATATTTATACATTTCAAAATAAGACCTTTAAGAAGGCAAATGAAGTCGAAAAAATTATTAGACTATTAAATAGAAATAAACGGGAAGGTGAATTATGGGGCTGGTGGAAAAGTTCAACAGAATCAAGCCTCTGGATGAGTCTTCACGTTCTTGAAGCTTTGACAAAGGCAAGAGGAATGGGATATAAGGTTAACCTCAATGAAAATAAAATAGCTGATAATCTAATCTGGGAGATCTCAAGAACCAATCTTATTCAAAATAAACTAAGTGCCATTCTGATTTTAAAAACTTTAAATGCCAAGGTCAACATACCTGTTCTGATCTCAGATGCTGAAAAATCCGGAAAACTAAATATGAATCAGTTGTTTCAAATGATCGAGTTAAAACAGATCTGTGGCATTAAAGTCAGTCTGGATACTTTGAAATCGTTCAGGAAAGAGACAATGTTTGGAAATATTTACTTTACATCAGACACAATTAACACAGGGTTATTAACAAACAATATTCAAAACACAATTATTGCGTACAGGATCATTCGCCGGGATACAACTATCAATCATGACCAAACCCTTTTGAAAATAAGGAATTACTTTTTTGAGAACAGATCAACCGGCTTTTGGATGAATACTTATGAATCATCCAGGATAATCGAGGCAATTCTTCCTGATTTGTTGTCCTCCAAAGAGCCGGTTACCAAACCAAAACTCGTAATATCAGGTTCTATAAATAAAGAAATTGATAAATTCCCATACGAAGTTACTTTATCGTCGTCTGATACTATTGAAATAAGAAAATCAGGAGATTTCCCCATTTATTTAACCGCATACCAGGGATACTGGAATCCTGATCCAAAGGAGAAAAGATCCGATTTTGAAATATCGACAAGTTTTGTTGACATAAACAATAACATATTAAAAGCGGGGAAAGAAGTAAAATTAATAGTACAGCTTAAGGTTAAAAAAGATGCCGATTATGTTATGGTGAATGTACCTATTCCGGGGGGGTGTTCGTATTTAGATAAGTCAAAAACGTCGTATTATGAAGTTTACCGGGAATCGTTTAGAAATGAAACTGCTATATTTTGCGAGAAGCTTAGAAAAGGCGACTATGAATTCATAATTGACCTGCTACCAAGATATACAGGAAAATACACATTAAATCCCGCAAAGGTAGAGTTAATGTACTTCCCAACATTTAATGCGAATAACAGTCTCCGAAAGGTTTCAATAAAATAGCGGTCAGGAATCTGGTGCTTTATTAAAGGAAAACTATCTCGGAACAGAGATATTTCTGGAACTTCGGGGATCTAATGCTTTCCTGTAATCAGGTCATAAGAATGATCAATCCAGGAAAATACCTCTTTATCAGGAACTGTCCCATCAAGATTTATTGTATTCCAATGTTTTTTATTCATGTGATACCCCGGGATTACAGCAGGATATCTTTCCCTGAGTTCAAGGGCATAGGCTGGGTCACATTTCAGGTTGATCGTAAAGTCGCCTTCAAGGCTGACGAGGGCAAAAATTCTTCCCGAAGCCTTAAATACAAGGGTCTCATCATCAAAAGGGAAACTTTCGGTAACATGTTGTTTTGAAATACAGTATTCTCTTAAAGATTCTATATTCATCGCCATCCTTTACCTTAATGTCGGATAGAATGCGCCTTCGATATGATCGACAGCAAATGATTTACCATCCCAGATCAGGCTGACAACATCAAACCTGCCCTCTTTGTTTATGTCGTACTTTTTAATGTAATTGTCGGCAGCAAATTGCATAAATCGCTGCTTTTCCCTTGAAACGGTGTCCTGTGGATTAACCAGAAAATCTCCGGTGCGGGTTTTGACTTCGACAAAAACAACATACTCATTATTTTCCGCGATAATATCCACTTCCATTTTCCCCGTTCTCCAGTTGCGGTGTCGGATCTTATACCCTTTCCCTTCAAGGAAGGCGGCAGCATGGTTTTCCCCTTTTTGTCCGAGATTTTGTGATTCGTTCATATGCCTGCGAATAAAGAATAAGATGCAATTAAATCTCTATCAGTTTGTTCTTATGGCAAACAGTATAAGACTTGCAGTATTTTTGGAATTTGTTTTTCCCAGAAGATTAGCCCTGTGTTTATCGACAGTTCTTTTGCTTATGAATAATGTTTCAGCAATCTCCTGATTTGACAATCCTTCACATATCTTAAAAAGAATTTCATTTTCCCTTTTTGAAAGGTTTGCTGATTTGCTTTCATTCTCCCTGTGTTTTATTTTCTGGATTACATGATAAAGCAGTTCCTGTGAAAAATAATTTCCTCCCTTTCTTACAGTAAGAATTGCTTCCTTAACTTCGGATATATCTGAATCTTTAAGCAGGAATCCCTTTGCACCGGCATCCACCATTTTATAATAGTACTCCTCCTCTCCATACATTGAAAGGGCAATAATATCTATTTCGGGACACAATTTAAGACCCTTTCTTGTTGCTTCAATGCCATCCATTTCAGGCATATTGATATCCATAAGTGCAATATCTGCGGTTGTATTTCTTAGCATTTTGAGGAATTCTTCACCGTTTGAAGCTTCTCCTGCAACTTCAAATTCGGGAAATGCATTAAGAAGTATTTTTAATCCGTTGCGAAAGAGCTGATGATCATCTGCAATTATTATTCTGATTTTTTCCATAGATCAAAAAGTGACGTTCCCTTGATTCATTCAATCATTTTTATAAGAGCACTTGTTCCTTTTCCGGGGGTGCTTTCAAGAATAAAGACACCTTCAACGGATTTGACACGTGGTTTCAATATTTGATAATCCCATCCCTTTTGTATCTTCCTGCCCAAGTGAAGATGTATCAAAACCACGTCCGTTATCATAAAACTGCAAGGTAACAAATTTTTCGTGTTTGTTTAATTCAATCTCAATCCTTGAAGCTCCTGAATGTAGTATTGAATTGTTAATCAGTTCACAGACAGCCCTGTATATAACCACCTCCTTTTCATTTTCAAGCCTCTGGTTTTCCATATTTGATTTAAAATCAATTTCAACTGCTTTGGTCTGATTTATTTTGGTTGTAAATGCACCTATAGCACTCGAAAGTCCGAAATTTGACAGTACATGAGGGCTCAGGTTGTTTGATATATCCTTAATCGTATTAATAGCTTCATTTACAAGATGATTTGTATTATTCAGGATAACTGTTCCGGAAGGATCCTTAATCCTTTCGCTCAGTGCCGAAAGAGACATTTTGACTGTTGACAGGAGCGGTCCGAGCCCGTCATGAAGATCTTTGGCAAATCTTTTTCTTTCATTCTCCTCGGTATTTATTATTGCATTTATCACTCTTTTTTCAGCTTTCAGACGGTCAGTTTCAGCTCGTTTAAGGGAATAAAACAATTCCCGGATCAGAATTACACCGACAATTATCATGAATGATATCAAAACCCCCATCCATTCATCTATCATTTGCCATGTTCTGAAGGATCTCCGCGGAAATATTCAAAGAGCTGAATAATTTTGCGGACTGCCATGAAGACAAATGACAGTGAAAGAAGTATCCATGAAAGCCTGTATTTGGTAAGCTTCATGAATCTGAGAGCGATTGATGCGGCAATGATCTGCAGGACAATTGAAATGATCAGGGCAATAAGTCTTACCATAATCAGGTGGATATCCTACAAAAATAGGAGTAATTTGTGTAACACACCCTAACTCCTCAAAGGGCATATTAATGCATAACAACTCCTGCCCTGCCCCCTTCAAGGGTGGAATCATTAAGCCTTTGCACCATCTCACCTTTTTATTACCTTTGCCCATTCATATATGATCTTATGAGATTTATCTATAATCTTGGAATACTGATATATGTATTTCTTGTAAAGGTTCTGTCTCCCTTTAATTCAAAAGCCAGGCTATGGACCAGGGGAAGAGAAAACTGGGAAACCTTGTTAAAAAAATCAGTCATTCCGGAAACAAATACATCTGGATCCATTGTGCATCGCTGGGGGAGTTTGAACAGGGAAGACCTGTAATTGAGCTTTTCAGGAAGGAGAAACCTGAATACAGGATTGTGCTTACATTCTTTTCACCTTCAGGATATGAAATCAGAAAGAATTACGGGTTGGCAGATTATGTATGTTATCTTCCGGCCGATACTCCCGGAAATGCAAAAAAGTTCATTTCCATATTAAAACCTGCACTTGTTATTTTTGTAAAGTATGAATTCTGGAACAACTATATTTCAGCAATCTCGGCAGAGAAAATCCCTTTATACCTTATCTCCGGAATATTCCGGCCCGGACAGCATTTTTTTAAATGGTACGGTGTGTTTTTCAGAAGAATGCTTTTCAGGTTCAGTCACATTTTCGTGCAGGATGAACAATCGTGTTCCCTTCTGAGGCGAATCGGGATCGACGATCTTACAAATGCCGGCGATACCAGGTTTGACAGGGTCATCCGGATAGCCGAAACAGCCAGGGATATTCCGCAGATTGAACTTTTCAGGAACGGAGAAAAGATCCTTCTTGCAGGAAGCAGCTGGCAGCAGGATGAGGAGATAATTGCGCGGTATATAAACAGGTATCCTGATAACATGAAATGGGTATTTGCCCCGCATGAGATTGATAAGCCCAATATCGAAAGGCTTGAAAAGCTTTTTACAGTTAAGGTGGTCAGGTTTTCGGAATTCAGCGAAAAGTCTGCTGATGCCCGGGTACTGATAATCGATAATATCGGCATGCTGTCATCAGCTTACAGATATGCATATATTGCAGCTATCGGCGGCGGATTCGGAAAGGGTATCCACAATGTACTCGAAGCCGCATGCTGGGGGATACCTGTGGTCTTCGGGCCTAATTATAAAAAATTCAGGGAAGCCACAGATTTAGTAGATGCAAATGGTGCTAAAAGTTACAGGACTTTTGAAGAATTTTCCCGGATCGTGGATGACTGGCTGATAGACAGTGAATCATACAAGACATCAGCAAATTCAGCAGCCGGCTACGTTAAAAGAAATACCGGTGCAACTGCAATGATTTTTAACAGGATTGCCTAAAAGATATAAACAATCAGCGCTCATAACTTGTTAACAACTAATCGTTGTAGATTGAAAATGATTTAATTAAGGGATGTAATTTAATGCTCCGCTTATTTGAACCAGACCTTTTCGTATAAGTCTAAATTATAAGAATTTAGAATAACTGATTGAACTTTTTTTAATCCTTAATCCAAAATTTATGATAAAACAATTGAGAAGACTTTCACAGATGTTCTTTTTTATTTCCCTGTCCGCTATGATTTACGGGCAGGGATCAACAACATCGTCAATGAGTGGTAAAATAATAGACAGCAATGGGCAGCCGTTGGCAGGTTCGATTATTTTTGCCATTCATGAGCCATCAGGCACAACTTACGGAGCTTCGGCAAATGCCCAGGGTTTGTTTACCATCCAGGGAATGAGGCCGGGCGGACCATACCGTGTTGAGGTTTCTTTTATCGGGTATTCAAAGAAAATCTATACCGATATTAACCTCCTCCTTGGCGAGAACTATGTTCTTAGTACGGATCTTACGGAGTCAAGCACACAGCTAAATGAGGTTATAGTCACGGGAGTGAAAAAATCAGCGTTCAATACTGAAAAGATGGGTGCCTCCAATAACATCAACACAAGGGATATGGCGCTTATTCCTTCACTAAACCGCAACCTTGGTGACTATACCAGGCTCTCCCCCTATTCAACCGGCACAGGATCATATGTAGGCCGGGAGGCTTATACTACGAATGTCACAGTTGATGGTGCAAACTTCAATAATAACTTTGGGCTCTCAGGAAGCAACATGCCAGGTGTTTCAGGAGAACCGATATCGATGGAGTCGATCGAGGAGATCCAGGTTGCCATTGCTCCCTTTGACGTCCGCCAGTCGAACTTTACTGGTGCAAGTGTTAATGCAATCACAAAAAGCGGAACAAACCTGTTCAGGGGAACAGTTTATGGATTTTACCGCGACCAGAGCTTTAACGGGACAAAAATCCGTGATAAAGAGCTGTCCGTGGCCGAGTCCGCAAAAAAAGTATATGGCTTCACCCTTGGAGGGCCGATCATCAAGAACAAACTTTTCTTCTTTGTAAGTGGTGAAAAAGAAAATACTCTCACACCGGGGAATACACTTCTTG
This sequence comes from uncultured Bacteroidales bacterium, assembly GCA_963703935.1. Lineage (GTDB taxonomy): Bacteria > Bacteroidota > Bacteroidia > Bacteroidales > VadinHA17 > LD21. Next base: position 156,730 of record CAVPGA010000001.1, read on the forward strand.
CAATGAAGGCCGGCCGTGATGCCGCTGACCAGAATGTCAATGCAAGAGTATTTGCCGACAGTCTGATAAAGTTTTCCCAGATCCTTAAGGAAAAATATGGGTATGAGACAGGCCGCTATGAAGGCTGGGGCGGTGACAATGAAGGTAACAACAAGCTGCTCCTGAAACTGGACTGGAACATAAACAGAAACCACAGGTTCACGATACGATATAACTATTCGGACAGCAAAAACGTTTCAAGACCAAGCAACAGCGGCGACGCACGACCTTCAATAGTGAATAGCCGTCATAGCCGTACAGGTGGCATGTCATTTGAAAACTCTCAGTACTATAATTCCAATAAACTGAATTCACTGACAGCTGAACTCAACAGCCGTATAGGCGAGGTATCCAACAAGTTCTTATTGGCCTATACAAATTACAAACAGCCACGCGCAACCACCAGCAGCTTATTCCCGTTCATTGATATTATGAATAGTAATTCTGCAGTCGGCGATGTAACAATGTCGGCAGGCTATGAGTTGTTCTCATACAAGAACAATGTTGATAACAACACTCTCATAATTACTGATAACGTCACATATCAGCTTGAAAAGCATAACTTTACTGCCGGCTTATCATATGAGCACCAGTACTTTGCAAACAGTTATCTGCGGCAGGGGAGCGGTTATTACAGATTTAAGAACCTCAGGTCATTCGAAAGATTTGCTAATGGTGAAGGAAATCCGGACACCTTTGACGACAACAACGATCCTATCAATTTTGCTTTGACATATCCGATCAACGGTATCCAGGATCCTGTATCAGAACTTTCATTCGGGCAGGTTTCTGCATACATTCAGGATGAATTCAGCGTTCTGGACAATTTAAAGGTTACAGGAGGCGTCAGGATTGACCTTCCAATGTATTTTGACGGAGCGATAGATAATCCAAACCTTCATGGTGTAACATTTGCAAATGGCGAAGGCGTTGACCTTTCAACATGGCCGGATGCAAAAATTCTCTGGTCTCCGCGTCTTGGCTTCACCTGGGACGTCTTCGACAATAAGTCCTTGAAGGTGCGCGGTGGAACCGGGATTTTCACAGGGCGTATTCCCTTTGTATGGTTTACCAACCAGCCCTCAAACAGCGGGATGTTACAGTATCAGCTCGTAGTCAACTCCAGCGGCGGACCAGCCAGCGAGGCACTTCTTGCACGAATGCCATTGTATGCCGATGCTTCCCAACTTCTGAGAGAGGGAGCGCTTTCCGACGTCTTCCCACAGTCTAATCCGGTTGGAGGAAGGATAGCAGCGATAGACAAAAACTTCAAACTGCCCCAGGTCTGGCGTACAAGTCTGGGATTTGACATAAAGCTCCCGCTGGATATGATGCTGACTCTCGAAGGGGTTTATAGTAATGATATAAATTCCATCAGGTTTGAAAATATTAACCTGGCTCCTGCAGCAAGTACCTATACGGCAGGTAGCTATGAATTGCCTTACTGGTCAAATACCCAAAACAACGTCAAATACCTGACCCAGCCTTATACCGATGTTGTAATAATGCGTAACACAAATAAGGGCCAGGGATATTCCCTTTCAGCTTCCCTCGACCTTCCAAGAGTGGCAGGTTTAAGCGGAATGATTGCTTACTCCCGCAGCTGGAGTGAAGAAGTTTCCGGGAAATCGGGCTCCGACCCATTCTCTGCATGGCAGTACAGGCAAATAACAAGGGTGCTTAATTCTGATGAACTGGGATTGTCGTATAATAATACACCTCACCGGTTTTTAGGGACAATAAGCTATTCCATTGACTACGCAAAATACTTTGCATCTTCTGTCTCCTTTATATATAATGGGTATATCGGCGATGCATATTCTTATATTTATTCCGGCGACGCCAATAAAGATGGAACCTCAAGCCATGAATTAATGTACATCCCAAAGAATGCCGGCGACTTTCTTTGGAATACTCCTGAAGATGCAACTGCGTACTTTGCTTTTGCAAACCAGGATCCTTACCTGAAAAAGCATGCCGGTGAATTTGCTCTCAGGAATGGTGCCTACAATCCATGGAACAGCAGGCTTGACATGCGATTTATGCAGGATATTAAACTTAAAGTTGGCCAGCAGACAAACAAGCTCCAGTTCTCTGTTGACATCATCAACCTGATGAACCTGTTTAACTCAAGCTGGGGCCTGAATCAGAGCTATGTAACAAATTCGCCGCTTCAGATTACTGGCAAAGATCCTGCAACCGGCATTATGAAGGTCAGCATGAGAAAAATCGGAGGCGAATATGTCACCAAATCATTCCAGGATCCCAACTCCGTTGCAGGTACCTGGGGTATCCAACTTGGACTGAGATATTTGTTTAACTAAGAGCATAGTTCGCTTTATTCCAAACCCCGGAAATTTTCCGGGGTTTATTTTTTGCCGGCGGTAAGAATTTGGAATATTTTATACACAGTTATTAAATCACAGATAATTAAATACTTTGGTTTTCCATAAGAAACAGTTGTTCTGCAATCACTTGTAACATGTTGATTATTAAGACTTAATTCATAAGTTAATAACTATACTTGCAAATGTTAATAAACTTAAAATTTTTGTCTTGCATTGAGGACTATGCTTATCTAATTTAGCAATTACCCGCTTTGAAAATCAGTGGTCGTTTAACTCATTACAATCAGAGATTAACAGAATTATATAAAATATATGGAAGAGCTATTTGTCCAGGAATCAGCTATCACCTTCGAAGAGGTAAACGAAAAATCAAAATCCTGGAATCAAAAAAAAGGAAACCGTGAAAGATACTGATAAACCGGCAGATAAAGAAACCTGAGAAGCCCGTCTATTCTCACGATGAAGCTGTTGAAGCCAGTATCAGGTATTTCAAGGGTGATGAGCTTGCTGCAAGGGTATGGGCAAATAAATATGCCTTGAAGGATTCATTCGGAAACCTGTTATGAAAAGACTCCTGATGATATGCATCACAGGCTTGCAAGGGAAATCCACAGGATTGAAATGAAATATAAAAATCCGCTTCCCGAAGAACTGATTTACAATGTTCTTAAAGATTTCAAATATATTGTTCCCCAGGGAGGACCAATGACAGGTATCGGCAATGATTACCAGATTGCTTCACTGTCAAATTGTTTTGTTATAGGAAATGATGGATCAGTCCGATTCCTACGGCGGTATAATGAAGATCGACCAGGAACAGGTTCAGCTTATGAAACGCCGGGGAGGAGTGGGTCACGATCTGTCACATATCAGGCCAAAAGGAACTCCTGTACTTAACAGTGCCCTTACATCCACCGGTGTGGTTCCCTTCATGGAAAGATATTCAAATTCCACACGCGAAGTTGCACAGGATGGCAGACGCGGAGCTCTGATGCTTTCAATTTCAATCAAACATCCCGACAGCGGAAAATTTATCGATGCAAAGCTCGAAAGCGGAAAAGTTACAGGTGCCAATGTCTCTGTGAAGCTGACTGATGAGTTCATGAAAGCTGTTGAGTCCAAAGGGACTGTTCAGACAGCAATATCCCATAGATTCAGATAATCCGAAATTTGTAAAAGATATTGATGCACTCCAGCTCTGGAACAAGATAATTCATAATGCCTGGAAATCAGCAGAACCCGGTGTTCTTTTCTGGGATACAATAATCAGGGAAAGTGTTCCTGATTGTTATGCCGATCTTGGCTTTGCAACAGTTTCAACAAATCCATGCGGTGAAATACCACTGTGCCCGTACGACAGCTGCCGGCTGCTGGCAATCAATCTTTTCAGCTATGTTGATAGATCCTTTCACAAAAAATGCATCATTTCAATTTTGAACTGTATAAAGAGCATATAGGTCTTGCACAGCGGATGATGGATGATATCATTGATCTTGAACTTGAAAAAATTGATGCAATTCTTGCAAAAATTGATGGTGATCCTGAAACTGATGAACTTAAACATGTTGAAAGAAACCTGTGGAAGAATATCAGAAAGAAATCTGAAGAGGGAAGAAGAACAGGAATCGGCATTACAGCTGAAGGAGATATGCTTGCCGGTCTTGGACTGAGATACGGCAGTGATGAAGCAACTAATTTTTCGGTTGATGTTCATAAAACACTTGCTCTTGAAGCCTATAAATCATCAACATATCTTGCAAAGGAGAGAGGTCCGTTTACTATTTATGATTCTGAACGGGAAAAGAACAATCCTTTCATCCTGAGGATGAAGGAGGCTGATCCGGTGATGTATAATAATATGGTGAAATTCGGCACGGAGAAATATTGCCCTGCTTACAATTGCACCTACCGGAACAACAAGTCTGATGACCCAGACCACCTCGGGAATTGAACCTATCTTTTCAGTCTTTCTATAAACGAAGAAGAAAAGTAAATCCGAATGACAAGGATGTCAAGGTGACATTTAAGGATGAGGTCGGTGATTCATGGGAAGAATTCAATGTATTCCATCATAAGTTTGTTGACTGGCTGAAGCTTAACGGATATGATCCCGATGAGGTAACAAGGATGAGTGATGAAGAAATTGAAGCGATAATTGCCAAATCACCATACTACAAGGCAACAGCCAATGATGTCGACTGGATTGCCAAGGTCAGGATGCAGGGTGCAATTCAGAAATGGGTCGACCATTCAATAAGTGTTACAATAAACCTTCCGGCCGATGCAAAGGAGGAACTGGTAAGTGAACTTTATCTTACTGCCTGGAAATCAGGATGCAAGGGAGCAACAGTTTATCGCGACGGATCAAGAAACGGAGTTCTGATTGCAGGTAAGAACGAGATCAGGCCCGAAAGGCCAAAACGCCCCAAAGTGCTTGATTGTGATGTTATCAGATTTAATATTAATGAAGAAAAATGGGTTGCTTTCGTCGGACTGAAAGAGGGCAGACCTTATGAGATATTCACCGGTATGGCCGATGAGGAGATATTCCCTATTCCGAAAACCATAATTAAAGGGAAGATAATAAAGGTAAAAACTGATGACGGAAAAACACGTTATGATTTTCAGTATACCGACAAATACGGATATAAGAAGACTATTGAAGGTCTCTCGCATATGTTCAAACCGGAATTCTGGAACTATGCAAAACTTATTTCAGGAGTTCTGAGGCATGAAATGCCGATTGCAGGATGTTGTAAACCTTGTCCAGTCGCTCAAACTCGACAGTGAATCGATAAACAACTGGAAAAATGGTGTTGAGAGGGCTCTGAAGAAATATATTCCTAACGGAACAAAAGCAAAAGGTAAATGCGGCGAATGCGGTTCGGAAAACCTTGTATATGAAGAAGGATGCCTGATCTGCAAGGATTGCGGATCATCAAAGTGCGGATGAACTCTTTGTGAGCTTTAGCCTGTCATTCCCTTCTGTATCTTCTTCGGGATATTTGATTTCTCTTCGTTCCTGCCTTTATAGATAAAAATGATATTGTGATAAAAGTGGATCGACACAATGTTCTCATCGTAATAGGTTGGCTTATACCGGGGCATTAAAAATTCTTTATGATTCAGACTGTCGGTCAGTTTCTTAAAAAAGTTCATCGATGTGGCAGGATTTTCAAGATTATTAGAGTCACCGCCATATTCCGGCCAGTATGAAGTATTTGTGTCTTCAATAACATAAATTCCTCCGTCATTCAGCTTCGGGAACAGTATCTTAAATGATTCGATCACGTGTTCATTTATATGACTTCCATCGTCAATAATGATATCAATTCCTCCTATTTCATCGCAAACCCCGTTGAGAAATTCTCTATCGACCTGACTTCCCCGGAAGATCTTAATTCTTTCCTCCTGAAGGGCAGATTTGTCATAAATATCGATAGAGAAGATATTTCCTGAAGGAAAATATTTCTTCCACATTCTTAAGGATTTTCCGCCGGAAAATGGTTTTTCATATCCTCCGACACCAATTTCAAGAAGGTTGATACCTTTATCCCTGAACCTTTCAAAATGTAATTTATAATGCGGCGTATAATTATGGGTTCCTACCTTGTCCGTCCCGTAAATCCTGCCTAATTTATCCAGGTCGTCAGCGGCATCTTTTGCCCTGACTTCAGTAACAGGACTTAAGATATTCTTCTTTATTTTTTTTAATCTGTCTATTGCCTTCATATAGGTGAGTTGGTAAGTTGAAACATATTGGGCTTATAGTCAAAATGTTGCAATATCCGGTATTTTAGGGTGTCTTAAGCATAACTGAACACATTATGTGTCCTCTCTCTTTGCAGACTAAAGCATCGGGACTTAGCAATTTTCTCGATTTTCCGTAAATTTTAATCATCAGTTTCTTCAGGAATCCTGCAACCTTATTCAATACTGGTAATTTAATCAAAACATTCTGGATTGAGGATTTAAGACTGTTTTTTGATCCTGCCTCCTTGATCAGCGCTCCTTCACTGTTAAAAAAAGGTTTTGGTAAACGATTTTCCAGTAATGTGCGTGTACCGATCAGATGATAATTCATTTTATAGTAATCCCTGAAATTGATGAAATTTATTCCGGCCTTCAGTTTCCCGGCAATATAATTCATTGAATCCTCACTAAACCACCAGCAATGCACCGGAGGAAGATCAGAAGCCCATATTACTTCAGGGGGGAAGAACGATTTATTCGGAGTGGTAATTATTGTTCTGCATCCCGGTTTCAGGAGTCCAAAAATTGCTTTAATAAAAGCAAGCGGATCACCAACGTGTTCTATTACTTCAGTTAATATTACAATATCAAATGATTCAGGTGAATGCCTTGCAAATTCAAACAGATCCTTACAGATATAATGTTCACCAAAGTTTTTGACTGCCTGATTTACAGCTGTCTGTGAGACATCCATTCCTGTAACATTATAACCTGCCTTGTTTAATGAATATGTTAAATACCCCAGGCCGCTGCCAACTTCCAGAATTTTTGTTGAAGATCTGTCATGTACATACATAGCCAGTGCTTCCCTGACACTCCAGTAATCTTCGTGGCTTTCGGCCAGGTAATCAAGTGGATTGGATACTTTTTTTACAGTCCTGGCATACTTCCAGTACCTGTTATACCCGGGTACCTTTTCTCCGCTCCTGTAAATGTTCTCATAAATTGGGGAGCTCTCTTCCCTGGGTAAAGAAAAAGCAGTATTGCAAACAGTACAGTGATAGATCTTATATGTAAGTGGTTCCTGATAGCCCGGGTAGTTATTATGTTTAAGGTTGGCTCTGCCCCCGCAAAGAAGACATTCAGTCTGACCGCTTATCATATAAGATCCTGTAATTTATACCTTCAATATCCCTGTTTCTTTTCCGATCTTTTCAAATGCTCTGACAGCCTTATCGAGATGTTCAATTTCATGTGCTGCCGAAAGCTGTACCCTGATCCTCGCCTGACCTTTCGGAACGACCGGGAAATAAAATCCGATAACATATATACCTTCTTCAAGGAGCTTTGAAGCAAATTCCTGCGATAGCTTCGCATCATATAACATCACGGCGCAAATCGCCGATTTTGTGGGTTTTATGTCAAATCCCAGCTTTGTCATCTCCCGTATGAAGTATTCTGAGTTCCTGTGCAGCTTGTCCTGTAGTTCATTGGTTTCGGTCATCATTTCCACCATTTTTATTCCGGCAGCAGCCACCAGTGGAGGGATTGAGTTAGAGAACAGGTAGGGGCGTGATCTTTGCCTGAGCAGCTCAATTATCTCTTTTTTACCTGTTGTAAATCCCCCGATAGCTCCTCCGAATGCCTTTCCAAGAGTCCCTGTGATGATCTCAATCCTTCCCCTGAGGTTGTAGAGTTCGGTGACTCCCCGGCCTGTCTGCCCCACCACTCCTGCTGAGTGTGACTCGTCGATCATTATCATGGCGTTGTATTTATCCGCGAGCAGAACGATTTTATCAAGGGGTGCAACATTACCATCCATCGAAAAGACGCCATCGGTGACAATCAAGCCTGAAACGAAGCTCCCGGGTTGCCTGGAGCTGTTTTTCAAGATCAGCCATATCGGTGTTCTCGTACCTGTAGCGTTGCGCCTTGCAGAGCCTGACCCCATCGATTATTGAAGCATGGTTAAGGCTATCCGATATTATGGCATCCTCATCGGAAAGCAAAGGTTCAAAGACACCGCCGTTTGCATCAAAACACGCTGCGTAAAGTATCGTATCTTCTGTTCCGAAAAATTTCGCAATCATGGCTTCAAGCTTCTTGTGCAGGTCGGTGGTTCCGCAGATAAACCTTACCGATGACATTCCATAGCCATGATCGTCAAGAGCCGCTTTTGCAGCCTCGATCAGCCGGCTGTTATTTGATAATCCCAGGTAGTTGTTTGCACAGAAGTTCAATACCTTTTGCCCGGTATTTAGTTCAATTTCAGCTCCCTGCGGGGAAACGATAATACGTTCCTCCTTGTAGAGGCCGGCTTCCCTGATCTCTTTAAGAACCCCATTCAGATGTTCCTGAAAACTAGCATACATATCTTTCTTTCTTTATTTAATCCTTTGTGCCGCTATGTGATACCCTTTATATTATAATAGCTTACACAGAGTACCACTGAAAGCCGGCCCCTAAATCCCCTGAAGGGGACTTAAATTATAGCCCCCTTTAGTGGGTTAGGGGTGATTTAACTCTGTGGAACTCTGTGATACCTCAGTGGACCTTAGTGTAAGTTTTTAATTACTTTGCATCTATAACTCTTTTGGTTTTTCAGGGATTTAGTTCCAGTTAAGTATTACTTTGCCGCAATTTCCTGATTCCATGGCGTCGAAACCCTTTTGAAAATCATCGATGGTGAAGTGATGGGTTATGACAGGATTAAGATCGATGCCGCCAATTATCATCTGCTCCATCTTATACCATGTTTCCCACATTTCCCTTCCATAGATACCTTTCAGGGTTATCGCCTTAAAAATAATATCACTCCACGGAACTTCAAAGTTTGAAGGCAGGATCCCAAGCAATGAGATGCTCGATCCGTTGTACATATTGGATATCATCTCAATAAAGGCTTTTGGCGACCCTGACATTTCAAGTCCGATATCAAAGCCTCTCATCCCAAGCTTTTTAACAGCATCTGAAATTTTTTCTCCCCTCGACGGATTTACTGTTAGTGTTGCACCCATTTTCCTGGCAATATCAAGACGGTAATCGCTGAGGTCGCTTGCAACTATGAACCTTGCGCCTGCAAACTTTGCAATTGCGATTGCCATGCTTCCTATAAGTCCGGCGCCGGTTATAAGAACATCTTCTCCAAGCAGCGGAAATGAAAGTGCCGTATGCGTCGCATTGCCGAACGGATCCATTATAGCGGCCCAATCGTCGGGGATCCTGTGATCCAATAGATACCACATTCAGGGCAGGGATCTTCAGATATTCAGCAAATGATCCGTCGATATTGACCCCGATACCAACCGTGTTCTCACAGACATGTTCTTTACCCCGCCGGCAGTTACGGCAATGACCGCAGGCAAGATGGCCTTCGCCTGTGACCCTGTCGCCCGGTTTCAGGTTTGTTACCCCGGCTCCTATTTTTTCTATATAACCCATATATTCATGCCCGATCACCATTGGTGTTTTAATGGTTCGCTGTGCCCAGTCATTCCATTCATAGATATGAAGATCGGTTCCGCATATTGCCGATTTCTTAACCTTAATTATCACATCATTTAATCCCGGTTCCGGAACCGGGACTTCCTGCATCCACAATCCTTTTCCGCGCCTGGCTTTAACAAGCGCTTTCATGGTCTTCATTTGTCTCAGTTTAAAGTGCTAAATTAATATAAATCTGCATTCTGAATCTGATAGTTTTGTCATGGGAGCTTTAATTTATCACCCAAATCACGAACTCACTCTCCGACCCCACATGCACGAACTCACCCCCGACCCCCTCTAATTCTAAGGACCTGGACTCACCCGCCGGCGGAAGGGTGTAAAAAAGAAAGGAAGAACCCCACAACGTAATTATTCATTTAACGTTATATTAAGTGTTTACCTATCTTTACGTAATTTTAAAGATTTAACAAAAAAATGACCCAGGTTAGAGTACGTTTTGCCCCGAGCCCGACAGGCCCGCTGCATATCGGAGGTGTCAGGACCGCACTTTACAATTATCTGTTTGCGCGAAAACATAATGGCATTTTCATCCTCAGGATTGAGGATACCGATCAGGCAAGGTTTGTTGAAGGTGCTGAGGAGTATATCATGGATTCGCTGAGATGGTGCGGGATTATTGTCGATGAAGGCATTAATGAAGGAGGAAAATACGGACCATACAGGCAGAGCGACCGCAAAGAGATCTACAGGCAGTATGCAGACATGCTTTTCGACAGGGGACATGCCTATTATGCTTTCGATACTCCTGAAGAGCTGGAAGCTCTGAGGATTGAAAAAGAACGTGAAGGGAAGACGTTTATTTATAATTCTGCAAACAGGAAGAAACTTAAAAACTCAATTTCACTTGATGCCGTTGACTGGAATGCAAAGCTCGACAGGGGAGAACCATATGTAATACGTTTCAAGATGCCTCAGGATGAGGATATCAACTTTGATGACATGATAAGGGGACATATTGTTGTGAACACTGACACCCTCGATGATAAAGTATTATTTAAATCGGACGGGATGCCAACGTATCATCTTGCACATGTTGTTGACGACCACCTGATGGAGATTACCCATGTTATTCGCGGTGAAGAATGGCTGCCCTCATTACCGCTTCACTTTCTTTTGTACCGCTCTTTCGGCTGGCAATCTCCTCTTTTTGCCCACCTGCCGCTCCTGCTTAAACCTGACGGCAAAGGCAAACTCAGCAAACGCGACGGTGATAAGATGGGATTCCCTGTATTCCCTCTTTTCTGGCCTTACGGAGAGACTGCCAAAGGATACCGGGAGGAAGGGTATTATCCTGATGCTTTTATAAATATGCTGGCTCTGCTGGGATGGAATCCGGGCACTGAGCAGGAGATCTTTTCAATGGATGAGCTGATAGATGCGTTTTCAATTGAAAGGGTAGGGAAATCAGGTTCCCGCTTTGATCCTGAGAAAGCAAAATGGTTCAATCACCAGTATCTTCAGAAGAAAGCCAACAACCAGCTTGCCCTTGAATTCAGGGAATTACTCAGACCAAAAGGTATCCATGTTGACATAGTGCGTCTTGAGATCCTTGTTAGCCTTGTTAAGGAAAGGGTAAGCTTTGTCAGGGAAATCTGGGATCAGACTGATTTCTTTTTCAAAGCTCCGGACACCTATGACCCGGAGGCAGTAAAAAAGAGATGGAAAGAGGATTCCCCGGCATTATTGAACGAATTAAAGGAAATCCTTCAGGGGATGCCTGATTTTTCTGCTGCAACGACAGAAACTGCCATAATAAAATGGATAGAAAAAAAAGGCTATAACACGGGAGCAGTTATGAATGCCTTCAGGCTGGTAATCGTTGGAGCATTACGGGGCCCCCATATTTTCGATATTATAAGCTGGATGGGAAAAGAAGAGACCATCAGGCGCATCGACAGGGGAATATCTGAATTAAGCAGGTAAAGACAATGAATATTCCGGAACCAGGTGATTATATTGATATACATACTCATGGAGCCAGACCCATGGAGGGTGTGTTTTCAGTCGAAAACCTTATGGCCCATGAGAATCTGCAACCTGAAAGAGTTAAGGGAATGGCGTTTACTGCGGGCATTCATCCGTGGCACCTGACAGAGAGCAACCAGATACAATTGATGGATTATATTAAAAACATTGCCCGGAATTCTGATCTTACTGCTATCGGTGAAGCCGGTTTTGATAAGATCAGAGGGCCGTCTATTGAGTTGCAGAGAAAAGTATTTGAAGAACAGGTTATTATTGCAGCTGAAATTCAAAAACCGGTTATAATTCATTGTGTCAGGGCATGGGATGAGCTGCTGGCTGCACATAAAAAGTCACGACCTGCGATCCCCTGGCTGGTTCATGGATTCAGGGGTAAAAAGGAGCTTGCACTCCAGCTGTTAAACCGCGGGATGTACCTTTCGTTCTGGTTTGATTTTATCCTGCGTCCCGAATCTGCAGAACTACTGAAAAATCTGCCAAAGGACAGGATCTTTCTTGAGACCGACGGAGCTGATGTTTCAATCCGGGATATCTATAAAAAAGTCGGAGCTGATCTGAATATTTCAGAAGACGGGTTAAAGGCAATAATATTCTCAAATTATAAAGAATTATTTGGATAAAACCGGGGTTGTCCGAAAAGTCATTAGTGTACCTTCGTGAGATGCTTTGGGCCCTTTTTACCCCCTGCCCCCTAAAGGGGGTTCTTAAGAGTCCCCTTCAGGGTCCCGATAGCTATCGGGATAGGGGTAAAACCTTGGTGGCAAAATAAATCCACACCACAAAGGTTCACAAAGGCTCGCACAAAGTACACTAAGGGGATAACCCATAGGTTTGCCGGGCATTAATATGAAACAGAGATGATTGAGTGGCTTACAAGAACGGAAATGATACTTGGCAGTGAAGCGATTAAAAAACTTCATGATTCCAGGGTGCTTGTCGTGGGAATGGGTGGTGTAGGCGCGTATGCTGCAGAAATGATCTGCAGGGCGGGAGTGGGTAAAATGACTATCGTTGACGGTGACATCGTCCGCCTGAGTAACAGGAACCGGCAGCTTCCGGCTCTGGCAAGTACTGAAGGATTGGCTAAGACGGAAGTTATGGGAAAAAGGCTGAAGGATATTAATCCTGAACTTGACCTGAGTGTAGTTCAGGAATTTATAAGGGATGAAAGGATAGTTGAAATTCTGGATGCGGGGTTTGACTATGTTGTAGATGCCATTGATACGTTGTCACCAAAAATATTTCTGATCTACAATTCTCTTCAGAGAAAATACCCGGTTGTAAGTTCAATGGGTGCAGGCGGAAAATTTGATCCCGGAAAAGTCACAATCAGCGACATTTCGGAAACTACGGATTGCCCGCTGGCGAGGGTTTTGAGAAAGAAGCTGCATCATCTTGGGGTAAGGGAAGGAGTTACTGCAGTCTATTCACCTGAGCCTGTTGATAAAACTAAGATAGTTGAAAGTAAGACAGAACGGAACAAAGCTTCAATTGTCGGGACGATCTCATATATACCCGCAACTTTCGGGATCGCCTGTGCTTCGGTGGTGATACGGGATCTGGCCGGGATACCCTGGCGGCAGGGAATTTAGGGTATAGCCGATCTTAAGGAAACGATAGCTATGAATCAATCTGTATGCAACTGATATGCAATAATATACATTTCCCCTCCTTCTCAAGGCTAATCTTACATCACATTTATTTATGGGCCAGCTATGTAGTTGATTGTTAATATCTTATATTGATTTGTTCATATATATTATTGATAATCAGATATATAACATTTTTTTTCATGTATATTAAGTACATGGAAGAAAATTATTTTACAGGCACATATGCGGGTTTGCTCCCAGATGCCAGATTAGAAAAGCGAGTTGAAGGATTAATGTTAGCTTTGTTAAACAGAGGTAGTGCAGTAATAAATAAAAGTTGCAAAACCTTAGCCGAAAAGGAAGGAGCTTACAGGATGCTGCTCAACGACAGCTTTGATTATGATGATTTGACCGAAGGGGCCATACGACAGTTAAAGAAGAATGTCAACGGTGGCCATTATCTTTGTATTCAAGACACTACAGAGAATAATTTTACATCTCACTTGGGACGGATTGGCAAGGAGGATAGAGATATCGGTCCTGTTACGAAAGAAGATCCTGGAAAAGAGTGGACTAATGCAGGATTTTTCCTCCATCCGACACTTGTGATTGATCCTTCAACTGACATGCCAGTTGGCTTTTCATCAGTGATTCTATGGAACAGATCATGGGACAAGGAAAACAAGCATGAGCGTAATTATAAGAATCTTGATATAACCGAGAAAGAGTCCTACAGATGGATTGCTAGCGCCCTGAAAACCAAGGAATCTTTAAGCGGGGCCGATAGTATAACGGTAATCGGAGATAGGGAAAGCGACATATATGAAATATTTGCAACAGTACCAGACAGCAGAACACATCTGTTAATAAGAGCCCATATTGATAGAGTGCTATCCGAAGGAATTAAATTAAGTAAAAAGATATCCTCTTCAAGGGTTCGATCCTTGTACGAGTTCGATGTACCAAAGGGTAAAAACAGGACAAAACATACAGCGAAGATGTCTCTCAAATGGGAGAAAGTGAAGCTTGGTCACCCATCAAAAAGCCCCATAAAGGATGGTATTCCGCCATTTGTAGATGTAACGGTAATAGAAGCCAGGGAACTTCCTGTGAGTGTAAAACCTGGAGAAGAGCCGATCTCATGGACATTAGTTACTACTCATAAAGTCAAAAATGCAGCTGATGCATTTAGATACATTAAATGGTACAGTCAGAGATGGTTAATAGAAGAACTTTTTCATTTACTCAAAACTAAAGGTCTTTGCTTTGAGGAGGCCCAGCTTGAATCGGGAGCAGGACTGAAGAAGCTGATTGTACTTGCCCTCCAGGTAGGACTAAGGATAATGACCTTAAGACTTTCTCTTGACAGCAGTCATAAAGTAAAAGCAAACATAATTTTTTCTGAACAAGAGTTAGAGTTCATGAATATCTATATGAATGAGCTTGAGGGTAAAACTGAAAAGCAGAAGAATCCATATGATAAAGGAACTATACAATGGGCAGCATGGGGTATTGCCAGAATGGGCAGTTGGAGCGGATACAAATCGCACGGACCTCCCGGCTATATTACAATGAAAAACGGATTGGTGGACTTTTATAGTAAAATGGATGGATTTGATTTTATGTCAAAATACATTGACAAAGACTACTTGCACAAGATGGCACTGAGAATTAGTGGCGAATTTCACCGCTAATAAACAAACATAATAGGATAACTGACATCGCAGTAAATAAGAAGCGGTGCCGAATTTGCCATCTGTATGCTATATCCCAAACCAGCACTGGCTCACAGCTTCTACTGAAAAATAACAACACCGCCTCTCAAACTAGTTTTATGAAAAAAATTGTGTATAAAGATGAGTTCTCAAGGAGGGGTGGCCGGGAACGATTTATTATCTGGTATTTACCTGTTTTATTTCCCGGCCGGGGTGGTTAATCTATGTTTCAAAACTCTAATCTTGCCTGAAAAAACTTCTTTTTCGGTTAATGAAATGTTAACTATCTATTTGGATATAGATAATAAGAAAGACTTGAATCAACCACCCCGGCCAGACGATTTTAGTTTCTGCCTGTAAGATGATTTCACCGTCTGGCCACCCCTCCTTTAGAAAGGAGGGGAAAGTTATCAAACTTAAATTCAGTACTTTACATTCGCTCTTGGGTTAAACTCTCTTTCTATTTCCCTAAGTTGACGGCCTTTAGGCTTTACCCCAAGGATTTAGGGGTCTTCTTAAATAGATAATAGGCTGGTATTCCGATCAATACTGTTAAGACAGCAATCGAGGATTCAACTGGTCTTTCCATATAAGAAAGGACGAGAATCAGCACACCTGTTGTGATGTAGATTATTTGCGTTACCGGAAAACCCTTTAGCCTGGGAGCGGAAGGATTTGTTTTTCTCAGTTTCCATACTCCGAGAATTGTCAATAGCGGAAATATTCCCAGCGCAAATCCCATATACGTGAGCACCTGCTCAAACGTCCCTGACAGTGCAAGAATAACGGCTATGAGACACTGAAGCAATATTGAATTGGAGGGTACGTGGAATTTCTTATGGATCGTGGCAACTGATTTGAAGAAGAGGCCGTCCTTTGCCATCGAATAATATACCCTGGGGCCTATTATAATAAATGCACTTAAGGATGAGAAAAGGGCAAAGGAAATAAGTATGGAGAACAGAACCTCTGCCGGTTTCCCGAACAGATTGCCCATCGCCAGTCCGCCGACAGATATCACACCTTTCATCTCATCGGGTTTTATCCCATAGACATACAGGATATTGATAGCCAGATAAAGCAGGATAACTATTCCGGTACCGTAGAGAAGCGAGCGGGGGAGGGTTTTAACAGGATTTATGATCTCAGCGCCAAGGTATGTGGATGCATTCCAGCCGCTATATGCAAACATGATCCACATAAGGGACAGACCGATGGTTTTGAGGCCGGGAAGGCCTGAAGGCAAACTGCCGCCTTCAGTAAAGTTTGAAAAGTCACCTTTTCCGGAAGAGAATCCTGCTGTTAATAAAATAACAATCAGAAGGACCTTAAGAAAGGTAAGCACATTCTGGATCCTGGCCCCGTATTTAATTCCACGGTAATGGATAAATGTGAAAATGAGTATTACAGTGATAGCAAGACATTTCTTTGTAATCCCGGGATCCATGATACCTGCATTCTGAAGCCAGTCAGGCAATGCGGGTACAGCTCTTGTGAAATATTCACTGAAACCCAGCGCCGAAGCGGCAATGGGTGCCGAAAATCCAACCATAAATGAGACCCAGCCGCTGAGGAATCCGAATATGGGATGGAAAAGTCTCGAAAGGAACAAATATTCGCCTCCGGCTCCTGGCATGGCTGCTCCCAGCTCGCCGTAAGAGAGTGCACCGCACAGAGCAATTATTCCTCCGGCTGCCCAAAGAATCATCATGAGGATGGGATTATTGAGACCCGACATCAGCAGTCCCGAAGTTGTAAAAATACCTGCCCCGATCATGTTGGCAACAACAATATTGGTGGCAGGGAAAAGTCCGAGTTTTCTCTCCAGTTTTTCTTCGGCCATATTTATTTGGAATTATTATTCAGCTCTTTTGTAACTGATTGATACACCGCCACCTGCTGTATTTACAGTGGTCTCGTAGTTCTTCAGGCTCCTTATATACTGCATGAAAACTGCCTGTCCACCGTAACCGCCGCGGCCTCTGTCGGATACATTATGTGCCGTGAAACATCCTCCGATTTTTAATTTGGGATCGATATCCATAAAATAATTCTTGTACCAATCCTTGTCAGCGTCGCTGAATACAAAATCAAACGGCCCCTTCAGCTGCTTAACAAGATCATGGGCATCAGCAAGTCTTGCATCAATATATTCTGATAGTCCCGCCTGTTTGAAGTTTTCAAGAGCTGTCCTGTACCTGCCTTCATCAATTTCTATTGTTATCAGCCTGCCTCCCGTTTTACTCAAGGCCCAGGCTATCCAGATACCTGAATGACCGGTTGATGTGCCGATCTCAAGGGCAGCTTTGTAATTGCCCTTAATGATGAGGTCATAAAGCAACTGACCATCAACTGTGGGGACATTCATATCATACCACCGCCTGGATTGATCGTTCAGGAATTTTTTTACTTTTTCGTCAAGCGCAGGATTAGATTTAGAGGATTGAGCTGTTGCAGTATTCAAGTCTGTTGAAATGCTTAAAACTATAAATATCAAAAAGGTTATAAGGAGTTTCTTTTTCATTTTCCGGTTATTTTGTTAGTCAAAGCTAAAAAAAATAGACATTAAGTAAACAATTTTTATTCCATAATCATTTTAAAGCCCGGAATTTGCCAATTAAATTACTTTTCATAACTTTCCTTTAATATCAAGAGTATTAACTGATCACGCTTTCATCCATGAAGATTGACTTTAAAAATAATTATGTTCCCATAACGATTACAGCACTTGCTTTGTTTAATGCGGTTCTTCATATTACTGCATCCTTTAATCTGGAATATCACAGGGATGAGCTTCTATATTTTTCACTGGGCCTCCACCCGGCCTTCGGTTATGCTACTGTTCCTCCGCTTACCGGCTGGGTCGCCTGGCTGATGCAGAATATCTTCGGATATTCAATCTTTGCTGTAAGGCTTTTTCCTGCAATCCTTGGGGGAGTTATGGTATTTCTGGTGGCAGCCATCGCCAGGGAACTCGGCGGTTCAGGTTATTCACGGATACTTGCAGCAACAGGAATAATCATCTCGATCTTCGGGCTGAGAACTTTCGTGCTATTCCAGCCTGTCCATATTGATCTTATCTTCTGGACACTCATCTTTTACCTGGTTGTAAAATACATAAATACCTTGTCGGGGAAATACCTTGTTTTCTCAGGCATAGCTGTTGGTTTTGCCTTTCTTAATAAATACCTTATAGGATTATTGTTAATCTCATTCCTGGCGATCCTCCCATTTACGCAATACCGGACTATTTTCAGGAACAGAAGTTTCTGGTTAGGCATACTTGCCTCGCTTTTAATTTTCAGTCCGAATATCATCTGGCAGATTGCGAATGGTTTGCCGGTGATAAACCATTTTACAGAGCTAAAAGCCACCCAGCTTGTTAATGTCGGGATGGGAGCATTCCTGACCGAGCAGTTATTGATACCAGGCATGGCGTCGTTATTGGCGGTTGCAGGAATCCTTTATCTTTTTATAAGCAGGGACGCAATAAAATTCAGGTTTGCCGGATTGGTTGCAATTTGCGTTGTCCTGATCCTGTTATTTCTTCATGGCAAAAGCTACTATACACAGGGAGTATTTCCTTTCCTTATTGCCGCCGGCGCAGTGGCATGGGAAAAAATGCTTAAAAAAACAGTGCCACGAATACTCCTGTTGCTTGTTTTGATAATTTTCACATTGCCTTCCATTCCAATCGGAATTCCGGTCTATAAGCCGGAACGGCTTGTTAAGTATTTTAATGATCTGAAAAGTAATTATGGGATGGATTTTGTGACACGTTTTGAAGATAATTCGATCCATTCATTGCCGCAGGACTATGCCGACATGCTGGGCTGGGAGGAGCTGACATCAATTGTTAACAAGGCATGGCAGCTTGTGCCTGACAAGCTTTCCGGGTTTATTTACTGTGAAAACTACGGACAGGCAGGGGCTGTAACTGTTATTGGCAAAAAGTACGGACTTCCCGAAGCGGTCTCATTCAACGAAAGCTTCAAATACTGGATTCCCAGAGAGTTTGAAAGGGAATTAAAGTACCTGGTTTACGTAAATGACGAAATGGGGGAGGATGTTAAGTCACTTTTCAGAAAGATCAGAGTTGTCGGGAGCATATCGAATCCTGATGCCAGGGAATTCGGCACAACAGTTTATCTGTGCGAAGATCCCGTGTCAAGCTTTAATGAATTCTGGACTGAGAGAATAAGAGAAATTGATTAATTTAAGGAAGAAATTTTCAGGATTCCGGCGATGGGCCAGTAAGAAAATAAGTAATGGTGCAAATACAGGATAAACGGAGTTTTTACTATTCAGTGATAGTTTAATCAGAATAAACTTTTTTAAGTAATTTTGCTTATTGGATATCAGGACTACTTTAATTTACCTATATGAACTTTTCAGATTTTATAAAGGATAACGGCAAACGGATAAGCAGGGAACACTATATCCACCTGGTGCAGGTCTCAAGGGCTGACGGGAAAATTAATCCTTCAGAGCTTGAGCTTCTTCACAGGGAGGGAAGAAAATTCGGACTTACCGACCCGGAGGTAGACAAGATTATCGAATTCGAGGCCAATCATAACTATAATCCGCCTTACAGCCTGAGTGAAAAGTTTGAACACCTCTATAATATTGCTGAAATGATAGTCGCCGATAATATAGTTACAGAAGGTGAAAGGAAATTGTTAAAACGGTTTGCCATCGAGGCGGGATTTACTGACAAGACAATTCCAAAGCTGATTGAACTTCTGCTCACTGGTATTCCGAAGGGCGAGGATGAAGAAAAGCTATTTCAGAAGTTTAAAAAGGATTATCTTTTCAAGGATTGACTTCCTGTCAAATTTTCCTCATTTTAATTGACTTATTTATAAATATTACCTACCTTGTAGAGGTAATTACCTGATCTTTAACCAAAAAAGTTAGAAAATGAGAATCCTCTACACCGGAGTTGCCGCATTTGTCATATGGTCCTTCTTTTCAACATGGCTCTATGTGGATGTTTTGAGGCATGCTGCAAAACCGACCGTGACCGTACAAGCAATTCAGGAAACCCCGAACAATGCAGCTGACTCGCTGGCAAAACTTTATGCCATGATGCCTAAAGACCTCACGATCTATTACGAATTTGACAAATTCAGGTTCGCTTCTGATCCGCAAATTGAAACCGGCCTGACCGAATTCAAAAGCTGGCTTGATAAACACCCTGAATCAGTTCTCATAGTCACAGGGTATACAGACCTCGTTGGGGAAAAAGACTACAATAAAGACCTCGGACTTGAGCGTGCCCGGATGGTGCAACAATATCTTGAGGGAAAGGGATTCCCTGCTTCGAAGATAGTTGCAGCCTCAAAGGGTGAAGATGACCCTGCTGCAGGCTACATTACCCCGGAGGAAAGGGCAAAAAGCAGAAGAACAGTTATATCAATTAAAAAATAAAAATATGAAATCACTTTTACTTATATCAGCGATGTCAGTTACTGCAGCAACAGTCCTGATAATTGTATTACTCATTGTGGCCGGTCTTATAGGTTATATTACCGCCTGGTTTTATGCCAAATCGGTTTATACTCCTGTAATTAAGGGTCTTGAAGAGGATAAAGCACAATTAAACAGGGAAATATCAGGGTTAAAGGAAGACATAAGGAAATTAAATGGCAAGATTGAAGACCTGAATGCGAGGATTGAAGAACTCGATAAGGAAATAGCAGAAGCAGAGAAAGTCATTGCTGAAAAAGAGACTAAAATAATGGAGCTGACGAAAAAGGTAAAGGCTTAAGATATCCCGGTACTACCGGTAATTTAATATGTTTGAAGGATATCCCACGCTGACGCTTTCATTTAGCTGCTCTTTTAAAGAGCCTATGCTCAGTTAAATCCCCACCAACGGGAGCAATCTGCGAAAACCTGTCTACCGTGCATCCGGCAGGCAGGCGGCAGGCAGATCTGCGAAATCGTGAAATTTTTTGTTTTCCCGCAGATCGCGCAGAGATCGCAGATTTAAATCCAGGTTTATCCCGCTGATCACGCTTTTCAGTGATGATTTCGAACTTCAGCCTTCAATAGCTGCATGATAATCCTGCAGCGATCTCACTTCATATCTTCCGTTTTGCCTTTCCCTGATGCCTTCTGTAGCTGAAAGGGCGGCAGAAGTTGTTGTTATGTAAGGGATCTTGTACTTAATGGCATTTTTCCTGATATATGAATCATCATATTCACTTAAGCGGCCGGCAGGAGTGTTAACAACAAGGTCTATCTCCTTGTTCTTGATTGCATCCACAATGTTAGGCCTTCCCTGGTGAACTTTAAGGATCAGTTCAGCTTCAATCCCATTAGCTTCAAGAAATTTCTTTGTGCCTCCGGTCGACCTTATCCGGAAGCCCATATCCCTGAAATTCCTGGCGGCTTCAAGAATACGCTCCTTATCCCGGTCAGCAATTGTTATCAGAACAGTCCCTTTAATGGGTAACGGCGATTGTGTTGCCTCCTGCGATTTAAAGAATGCCATGCCATAGGAGTCGGCCAGACCCAGCACCTCTCCGGTGGAACGCATTTCAGGACCCAACAGCGGATCAATAGACGGGAACATGTTGAACGGGAAAACCGCTTCCTTGACACCATAATGTTTAATGGTCCTGTTCTTCAGGTTAAAATGAGAGAGTTTTTGCCCGAGAAGTATCTGTGTGGCTATTCTTGCCATTGAGATATTGCACACCTTTGACACAAGAGGCACAGTCCGCGAAGCCCTGGGATTGGCTTCTAAAATATAAACTGTGTCTTCATAGATGGCATACTGGATATTCATTAAGCCGACTACTTTAAGTTCGATGGCAATTTTGCGTGTATAGTCGTAAATTGTCTTTTTGTGATCCTTCGGTGATCACGACCGGTGGGATAACACATGCTGAATCTCCTGAGTGTATCCCGGCATATTCAATATGCTGCATTACAGCCGGGACGAATGCATCAACGCCGTCTGAAATGGCATCGGCCTCTGACTCAATTGCATCCTCAAGGAACTTGTCGAGCAGCAACGGTCTGTCGGGCGACACTCCCACAGCTTTGGCAACATACTCTTCAAGCATTAATTCATCGAGAATAATCTTCATTGCCCTGCCCCCGAGGACATAGGAAGGCCGGATCATTAACGGGTATCTTATCCTCTCAGCAATTGCCAGGGCCTGTTCCAGATTGCTGGCCATACCTGATTCAGGCTGCGGAATACCAAGTTTGCCTATAACGTGCCTGAAACGGTCGCGGTCCTCGGCAAGATCGATAGTCTCGGGAGTAGTACCCAGGATCTTGACGCCAGCCTCTGACAGTTCTTTTGCAAGATTCAACGGTGTTTGCCCTCCGAACTGGACAATAACTCCTTCGGGTTTTTCCTTATCAT
Organism: uncultured Bacteroidales bacterium; assembly: GCA_963703935.1. Lineage (GTDB taxonomy): Bacteria > Bacteroidota > Bacteroidia > Bacteroidales > VadinHA17 > LD21. The sequence continues at coordinate 178,991 of CAVPGA010000001.1, forward strand.
AGATACTCAATACATCCTCGACCGTAAGAGGCTCAAAATAGAGTTTATCCGATGTGTCATAGTCGGTGGAGACAGTTTCGGGATTACAGTTTACCATTATGGATTCGTAGCCGGCATCACGGATTGCAAAGGCGGCATGGACACAGCAATAATCGAATTCAATGCCCTGTCCGATCCTGTTAGGTCCTCCTCCAAGCACCATGATCTTCTTCCTGTTGCTCACCTCCACCTTGTCGGGAGCATTGTAGGTTGAAAAGTAATATGAGGCATTTTTTACACCGCTGACAGGGACTGGTTCCCAAGCCTCTTTAAGTCCCAGCGAAATACGTTTTGCCCTTATCACCTTTTCATTGATGCCCAATAATTTCGACAGATACCTGTCGGCAAATCCATCTTTTTTTGCCTGGATAAGCAGGTCATTGGGCAGCATCATACCTTTATAGGCCAGGATCTTTTCTTCTTCCTCAACCAGCTCCTTCATCTGCCTGATAAACCAGGTCTTGATATAGGTTTTTTTGTAAAGCTCCTCAATGTCAGCGCCTTTGCGCAAGGCTTCATACATTATGAACTGCCGCTCACTTGACGGATGAGTAAGCATGTTCATGAGTTCCTCGAGAGATCTCCTGTTAAAATCCTTAGCGAAACCAAGACCATACCGTCCGATTTCAAGCGACCGGATTGCTTTTTGAAGGGCTTCCTTGTAAGTTTTTCCGATGCTCATCACCTCACCCACAGCCTGCATCTGGGTTCCAAGCCTGTCTTCAAGTCCTTCGAACTTCTCAAATGCCCAGCGGGAAAATTTTACAACGACATAATCTCCGGAGGGAGTGTACTTGTCAAGCGTTCCTTCGCGCCAGTAAGGGATTTCGTCGAGGGTCAGGCCACCTGCAAGCAGGGAAGATATAAATGCAATAGGAAATCCGGTTGCTTTTGATGCCAGGGCTGAAGAACGTGATGTCCGCGGATTAATTTCTATGACCACCACTCTTCCGGTTTCGGGATTATGTGCAAACTGGACGTTTGTTCCGCCGATCACTTCAATTGCCTGGACAATATCGTATGAATATTTCTGAAGCCGTCTTTGAAGCTCGGGCTCTATTGTCATCATCGGTGCGGTGCAGAATGAATCGCCTGTATGAACGCCCATAGCATCCACATTCTCAATGAAGCAGACTGTAATCATCTGGTTTTTGGCATCCCTCACGACCTCAAGCTCGAGCTCTTCCCAGCCTAACACCGATTCTTCTATAAGAACCTGGTTGACTATACTTGCCGAAAGTCCACGGCTGGCTATTGTGCGTAATTCTTCAGCATTATAGACAAGGCCCCCTCCGGTACCGCCCATCGTATAAGCGGGTCTTATCACCAACGGGTATCCAAGCTCTGCAGCTGCCTTCTCAGCATCCTCAACAGAATTTACAGCTATGCTTTTTGGCATTTCGATTCCGAGCTTGTTCATGGTTTCCTTGAATGCGATACGGTCCTCACCCCTTTCAATTGCATCAATATTTACTCCGATAACCTTTACATTGTATTCATCAAGGACTCCTTTTTTAGCGAGAAGTGAAGAAAGGTTCAATCCCGTCTGTCCTCCCAGATTGGGAAGAAGGGCATCAGGCCTCTCTTTTTTGATTATTTCGGTAAGGGCATATTCATTTAAGGGTTCAATATAGGTGAAATCAGCTATCCCGGGATCTGTCATTATTGTCGCAGGATTTGAATTGACAAGCACGATCTTATAACCGAGCGATCGCAGCGCTTTACAGGCCTGTGTTCCTGAGTAGTCAAATTCGCACGCCTGACCGATAATGATAGGTCCTGAGCCTATTATCAGCACTTTGCTGATGTCTTCCCTTTTTGGCATAGTTGTTACGGAGATCTGTTGATTTATGAATTTTTGGAATTTAATTATGGGCTGCAATTTAAAAATCAATTTGATATACCGAAAATAATATGAGTTCTTTATTAATAGTGTCCGGTTAAAAGTATGAGATTCTTCTTCGTTGCTAATGACAAGGAAGCCTCCTGCCAGTTCGAACAGATTCCTCATCCCGCTGCCGCGGGATTCGGGTCATTTTATTAAAAATGTTGAGTTCTATTATAGCTTATTCCGGGTTAAAGCAGTACCTTTTTAGACGCAAAGCCCGTAAAGTTTTTGTAAAGTTCTAAAAGTTATAATGTTGATTGTAAACGTCAAATCTATGAATCAAAAATCCTTAAAATCTATTACACGCCGCGGATTTCTGGGCAAATCCGCATTAACCCTGGCAGGTTTAACGATCGTCCCCCGTCATGCGGTATCGGGGTTAGGACATATAGCGCCAAGCGATAAGCTCAACATCGCAGCTGTCGGTATCGGCGGAATGGGCAGGAACAACGTTGACAATGTTGCCAAAACCGAAAATATAGCCGCTCTATGTGACGTTGACTGGAGCGGCCAGACTCTCAAGGTATTCGATGCTTATCCGGCAGCAAAGAGGTTCAAGGATTACCGGATCATGCTCGACCAGCAGAAAGAGATAGATGCAGTAATAGTTGCAACTCCGGATCATACTCATGCAGTAATCAGTATGGAAGCCATGAAACGTGGCAAACATGTTTTTACCCAGAAACCCCTGACACATACAGTGCATGAGGCAAAAGCACTGGCAAAAGCTGCAAAAGAGTATAAAGTAGCTACGCAGATGGGAAATCAGGGACAGGCAAGTGACGGACCAAGGCGATTGAGGGAAATGATCTGGGATGGGGTGATCGGACCTGTCCGGGAAGTTCATGTCTGGACCGACAGGCCAAACAACGGCTTGTTCAGGATTTACTGGCCTCAGGGGGTGCAGCGTCCTGATGAAACACCCGCCGTACCTGATTATCTTGACTGGGATGTTTTCGTTGGCCCTGCACCTTTACGTCCTTATAATCCTGCCTATCATCCGTTCAAATGGAGGGGCTGGTGGGATTTCGGGACCGGTGCACTGGGTGATATTGGCTGTCATTCCCTTGACCCAATTTTCCGTGCATTGAAATTGAAATATCCAACATCGGTCCAGGCTGTTTCAACCCTTGTAAACAAGGAGACCTATCCATCAGGATCAATTGTGAAGTATGAGTTTCCGGCCAGAGGCGAGATGCCGGCCCGTAACTCTTACCTGGTACGACGGCGGCCTCAGACCTATGCTTATCCCTGAGCTTGAACCCGGAATGAAAATGGGTGAGGGAGGGACCCTCTATGTGGGGGATAAGGGCAAAATCCTCAATGACAGGATACTACCGGCATCCCTTCGTGAATCATATAAAGCACCTGCACCATACATACCTGCATCGCCGGGTCATGAAGAGGAATGGATACTTGCATGCAAGGGCGGCGCAGCAGCCGGATCAGATTTTGAGTGGGCAGGGCCTCTGACCGAAACCGTTCTTCTCGGGAATATCGCAATCAGAAATGAAATAAAGGAAAAACTGGGCGGACAGGTAATGATCTGGGATCCTGTCAGGTTCAGTTTCACAAATATGCCGGAAGCTGATCAGTTCCTGCACTGTGAATACCGTAAAGGGTGGAGCCTCTGAGTTTAAGTTATCAACTTATGGAATTTTTATCCCGGACCAAGCCTTTCGAAAGTACGGGGAGTGGCTCACTATAGCCTGAACTGAACAATATATATTATTATTTGTTAAATATTTATCCGTAAGTATTATCGGATGAAAGATAACCTTATTGTTTAGTTGTTAATAACTTAACCAAATGTATGGTTCCGGGAAATAAAAAATTTACTAAATTAAGCTTTATTACAGTTTCAAAATGTTTAACCTGTTACAGGTTGATCAGAACAGTTTAAATCCCTGCGCATTGAAAAAACCTCCCGAAATAAATGAACTGCTGGCAGATATGTCAAACAGGATCCTGATTGGAGCCAGGGGAAAAGTGTCGGATCATTTAGAAACATTTAGGCTTTTTAAGGGAATACTAAATGAGTTTTTTAGTTCCGGGTTTAGAAAATTCACGATAATTCTGGTCTTTATTTCTATTGCTGCCTGTGCATTCGCACCAGACAACAATTTGGTATTCATGGCAGTGCCTGTTAAGATTAACCCTTACAGATCTCTGATCTATGCAACAGCTATGGTGGAAACAGTTGGCAATCCATTAGCTTACAATGAACTTGAGAATGCCGTCGGAATTTTCCAGATACGACAGGTGAGGGTTGATGAGTATAACAGGAGAACCGGCAGTAAATACACATTGCCAGATATGTTTAATTACTCAATATCAGAGGAAGTATTTTTATATTTCGCCTCCAAAGTGGGCCCGTACGATTTTGAAAGAATTGCAAAGTCATGGAACGGTTCCGGCCCGAAGACCGAAAGTTACTGGAAAAGAATTAAGGCATACCTGGATAAAGGTTAACCCTTCTTCGGTCTAACAAAAAACCGAATGTAAAGTACTGAATTTAAGTTTGATAGCTTTCCCCTCCTTGATAAGGAGGGGAAATGTAAATTATTGCAACTCATTTGCGTATTGATTGATTCATAAGGTGCAAGACTCGGCGGTTATTGGATTTAGACTTTTTTGACAGCCCCAGCAATAACCTGAATTCCAAGTGCAAAAGTTCTCACCCAAGCCTTAAGAATTGGGAGAAGTTGGATTTTGACTTTTTTGAATTGTTTTTATTTTGCTTTCTTTCCGGGACTTTAATACCTTTAAAAGCTTTTAGCATTGTTAATTAATTCACAATTAATATTTACATTGATGAAAACTTCACGCAGGACATTTATCAAATCCGGTGCAATGGCGATTGCAGCTGCCGCATTGTTGCCGGAATCTGTTTTAGCCGCCCGGAAGCAAAAGGGCATAATCGGGGTACAGTTGTATTCAATCCGTGATGATATGCAGAAAGATCCGTTGGGATCGCTTACCCAGGTGGCAAAAATGGGTTATAAATACGTTGAACATGCCAGTTATGTGAACAGGAAATTCTACGGCTACAGCGCCAGGGATTTTAAGAAGATACTTGACGGAATGGGCTTAAACATGATAAGCGGCCACACTGTAATGGGCAGGCAGCACTGGGATGAGGCTAAAAAAGACTTTTCCGACAGCTGGAAGATGACAGTCGAGGATGCCGGTATTCTTGGACAGAAATATGTGGTCAGCCCATCCATGGATGACAGCATGAGGAAAACGTATGAGGATTTTAAGCACTACATGGATATATTTAATAAATGCGGCGGAGCTGTGCAAAAAACAGGGGATGAAGTTCGGATACCACAACCATGATTTTGAGTTCAGCGATAAACTCAATAATGAAAAATTGTTCGACATAATAATGAAGAGTATTGATCCTGACCTGGTTGTTATCCAGCTGGATATGGGTAACCTTTATAATGGGGGAGCAGTTGCATTAGACGTTGTTAACCAGTATCCCGGAAGGTTTGAGAATATTCATGTAAAGGATGAGATACTTGCCACAGGCGGAAATGAAAAATATGAAAGTACTATTATTGGTGAGGGGATTGTCAATGCAAAACAGGTTGTGGATCTGGCTACAAAAATAGGAGGTACGAAAGTTTATATAATCGAGCAGGAGTCCTATCAGGGTAAAACCCCTATGGAATGTATCAAGACCGACCTGGGGATTATGAAAAAATGGGGATACTAGCAGTTTGAAAACGACTGTAAAGGTACCGGCTACTCTTCTGCAATTTCTTATGCAGCAGTACCCGGAATCGCCACGGACCAGAATAAAAAAGCTGCTGCAGAATGGTGCTGTCAGGATAAACAACAAGCAGGTAACGTTGCATTCATACGAACTAAGGTCCGGCGATGTAGTTGAGATTGATCCGCATGCAGGTGCAGCTGCCAGGGCTAACCTGCCTTTTCCGGTGTTATATGAAGACCAGGAAGTAATTGTTGTTGACAAGCCTGCAGGCATATCGACCTCAAGTACGGATGGCAGTGTAAACATTCAGCAGATTGTTACCCAGTCTTTAAGAAATCAAAGCAAAGGAAAGGTCAGGGCTTATGTTGTACACCGACTCGATAAGGAAGTCTCGGGTGTGCTGTTGTTTGCCAGGACTGTAGATGGCATGAATAAAATAAAGGACAACTGGGAGAAAACTGAGAAGCATTATTATGCCCTGGTTGAAAGTGCTCCGGCAGAAAAGGAAGGCACTGTCAGGAGTTGGCTTATTGAAGATAAGTCACAGAAAGTGCATTCTACGTTTGAAAGGGAGGAAGCCAAGTTTGCCATAACACATTACAAAGTCCTGAAAAATGTCAATGACTGTACCCTTCTGGATGTCAGGACGGAAACCGGAAGGAAGAATCAGATAAGGGTACATCTTTCAGATCTGGGATGTCCGATCGTTGGCGACCGTAAATACGGAGCTGCTACGGAATTTAAACGCCGTGTCAGGCTTCATGCATATAGTTTGTCGTTCCTGCATCCGGTTACGGGCAAAACCATTATGGTGGAATCACCAATGCCGGCCGGATTCCTGGTTTTAAAACCAAAAGACGAGCGTTACAAATAAAAAGCTACCCCCCGGGGTCAAAAGCCATCCCCAACAGCCCCTAAATCCCCTGCCTACCGGCAGGCAGGCCTAAAGGGGACTTAATGATTATTAATTCTATATAACCTTACCTGTAATTAAACCTCAGCAGGGTGGGATTACGGTTTTGCCCCTCATTGGAAATCAGAAGATCCCTGTTTTCAAGAAAGGTAATGCCTTCAGGCTGGTTGAATAGGGCCTTGTCGAGATTTACAATATTTTTAATAGTCCCGCTATAGCTGAAAACGAATAGCATTTTATCATCGGATGAAAGCAAATAAATGTCTTTTGAAACAGGCTGAATATCGATTCCGGATGGCCGGAATTTAAGATCCGGCTCTCCCTTCTGGTTTTTCTTTTTTACCTTCTGCGGCAGGTCAATATTGTTCTTATTGGCAAAATCTATTATACTCTCAATTTCAAAAGTATATGCGGGTTTTTCTATCAAAGTCTTCGATTTCAGATCAAAACCAAAGATATACCTGGTATCCTTTGTGCCTGATCCTATTGAGACCTTTTCCTTACAGGCTATGAGGAGCCTGTTACTATCCGCATCGTAACACAAACCTTCATTATCCTTTGATGGTACTCCGGTTTCAAAAATGTTAACGGTAATTTCATCCGATTCAAGGTCTGATAATTCATAAAGAGTGCCGTTACTGCGAAGGACAAATATGCTTTTGTCAGTTTTTGCAATACCCTCAAAATCACCTTTTGAGGTAAAAGGAAGCTGCTTTTTGATCTGGTTTGTTGAAAGATCAAGAATGAAAACGATCCCTTCCTCATCCTGAATACAGGCAAATGAAGCCGGATCAAAAAGAGTGAGCCCGGATATCTCATGCAAAACTGAAGGAAGGATAGCTACCGCATCAGGAGATGCAAATTTATAGCCGTCCGGACTTTCTATTTTAATGTTCCCTGTCTGGCAACCTGAAAATATCAGGTAAAGGATAACCAAAGGTTTTAACAAATTCTTTATCATATTAGTATACGGACCTTACTTGAGGAGGCAATAAAAAAGGCAATAAGGTTAGTTATTTTTCGTAAATTATCTCTTTTGATCCCGAAATTTTATTGCCGGACGCTGTTATTTTAGAAGATTTTTTCCCAACAACAATAGCAGCTGACTGATTACCCTTGCCATCTGACCTGATCGTATTACCGGTGATGCTTATATCATGGGTTTCACCTCCGATATAGAAACCGTTCGATTCCCGCTCCATCCCGTTGTTTTCAATTACATTCCCTGTGAAAGTATTGCGGTGCCCGCTGTTCTGCTCATCTTCATTACGGAACAGGACTCCATGGTTGCTGTTTTCAAATACATGGTTATTTTCGAAATAATTATCAGTGTCCTTATGTCCGATCGAAATTCCATTGTCACCATTTGCATAGACCGTATTATTTCTGAAAATACCATTTTGCACACGCCAGCACAGGAAGATCCCATCTCCCTTGTTGTTGTGGCTGATACAGTTTTCGACTATTGAATGATCGGATCCGGTACCCGGGTGGAATCCAAGCCCGTTGCCATTTGAAGCCTCGCAACCCCTTACCGTGATGTTTTCCGTGATCTGCCAGCTGAAAGTATCCCCGTTGAACTCATTTATCGAAACATTCTCAACCAGGCAGTTCTTTGATTTATGAATATAAACTCCGCCTCCGCGGCATCCGTTGATGTAGTCATTCGTACTTTTGTTACCTTCTATAGAAAGATCTGCAATTCTGACATTTTCGACTCCGACAGCTTCAACGATGGAGCAGCCGTTTGAAACGGTTCCATTCAATGAAGAGACGTAATCGTTATTCGTTCTGTTGTCAAAGTAAATGACGTTGTCACGTATATCGGAAATTACCGCCGTGGTGACATCCCATCCCTGGTTATGTTCATCATCATACAGCTGGATCCCCATTCCCCTTTTAAATCCGCCGGCATCTTTCACGACAGCCTTAAGCATTCCCCAGTCGGCGTCGATTATAAAGCTGGTCTTAAATCCGTCGCATTTCTTCAGGACGGTTGACTTCCCTGACCCGATAAGTGAAGTGTTGTCTGAAAGACGAAGCGGACCAATTATCTGAAAGGTGCCCGGGTTGAGTTTTACAGTCCCGCCGCCTCTTGTTTTGATCGCATCAAGGGCGATCCGGATCGCCTCTGAAGTATATCCCGGAATATCAGCACCGGCACCGCCGACAGTGATAACCTGTTCACTGTTCTTTATGGTAACAAGTCCGATGGTCTGGCAGGTAATACCCTGATTTATAAACAGACCAGCGATAATCAGACTGAATGCGATAAGCAATTTGTGTTTCATAGGTCATTCCTCCATTTATGACATAAATATACAAATTGTATATTGGTATGTCTTCTAATCGGAGATAAAATGACTCCTGACGGAACCCGATTACTTAATTTCTCCGGGAGGTATTCCGGTCAGGCTGATTAGTTTTTCCACATCTCCTGCTTCAGGATTATAATTCAAAAGTTTGCGGGCGGCATCAATATTGAACCAATGTGATCCTGATAACTCATGGACCAGAAATCTTGTCAGGCGGGGTTCATGTTTAATCAGGGGAATTTTATGAAGCGTTTCTGCCAAAGCCGAAAAGAATAATGCAGTCTTCACAGACACAAATCTGTCAATCGGATCAATACCCGATTTCTCAAGTATCCTGTTAATGGTTTCCCAAAGTAAGACAGGCTTTCCGTTAGTAACGAAAAAAGCCCTCCCTGTTACTTCCGGATTTTCCATAATTGCCTTTATGGCACAGATATGGGCTGCCACTACATTGTCAATAAATGAAATATCCACCTGATTTCTGCCAGTACCAATTTGTCGAAGTTTCCCGGCTCTGGCCTGTACCAGGAGTCCCGGAAGCAAATGATTGTCACCGGGCCCGAGAACAATGTGAGGTCTTAATGCAATTGTTCTCAAAGAAGAAGAATTGGAGTTAAGTATATATTGCTCAGCCAATGCTTTGGTTGCTGTATAGTGTGACAGCGGCCTTGGCGGGTACGGCAGCGATTCATCCGAGCCATTGATATCGGACCCGCCGAAAACAACACTTGCTGAACTTGTGTAAACCAGCCAGTTTATCCTCTTCTGCCTGCAGGCATAAACAACATTTTCAGTGCCTTTGACGTTGGTCTCATAATAGTCCCTGTAAGAGCCCCATATCCCTGCTTTTGCTGCCACATGAAATACCACATCCATATTGTTGCATGCTTTCAGAACTGCTTCCCTGTCCGATATGTCTCCCCTTAAGACAGTAACTCCGTTTTTTCGCAGTACAGGGTAATCACCTCTTGAAAAACTGCTTACTTCGAATCCCATGTTTACCAGTTCACGCACCAGTGCTGATCCTATGAAGCCTCCTCCTCCTGTCACCAATGCCCTCATCTGATTCTTTTTTCTGCCCAGCGGGCCAGTTTTTCGCGAAAGATCTTGGCATTATGCCTTGGATCAACCGGGAACTTCTTTTTGAAAAGGATATAAGATATACCTTTTGTTGCGGGGTTGCCGGCTCCTGATTCAAACAACTCCCGTATAATTTTCTTGGTCGGATGATTACCGTGCTTAAGCTCAATGCAGATCACAGGGATCCTAACTCCGGCAGCATTGCCGGGAATTCCAACCAGTGCCGAACGCGAGACAAGGGGATGATGGTTAAAGACAGCCTCGCAGGGGATAGTGAGAAGTGTCCCGTCGCTTGTGGTAACTCTTTGTGATTTACGGCCATAGAACCATAACAGGCCGTTGTCATCAATTCTTGCGAGATCTCCCATCCGGTGCCAGATGCCCTGGTTTTCCGGATCAGGAATTTTTGCCATCCTGTTTGCCTCAGGATTATTGAAATATTCAGTTGCAACCCATGGACCTCTTGCAACTATTTCTCCAATTTCACCTGCAGGCAACTGAACTGCTTCATCCCAGCTTGAAATCTGACTGTCAGTTATTTCAATTATTCTGACATCGAGCCCTTTGACAGGATGGCCTATGCAGATCCCATTTTCTTTTTCATTCTCATTCGGGCTGGTGGCAAGAAGCAGTGAAGCATCGATATTGGTAACGGGCAACGCTTCAGTTGCACCGTAAGGAGTATGTATCTTCGCCTCAGGTACAATCATTTTACCGAATGATTCAAGAACACTTTGATGCACCGGCGCCCCGGCGGAAATAATATGCCGGAGTGAAAGAAGCCTTGTATTTTTTACAGTGCCATAGTGCGAGAGCTTATTCAATATCATGGGTGAGCCAAACATCTGGGTACATCCGAAATCCTGAATGTTCCGGACAACCCTTACAGGATTAAGTGAAGCCGGATGCAACATATCCAGATCTGCTATTACTGATGAGTTGCCATGACACAGGGCAAACAGTCCAAGCAGGGGAAAGGTACAAAGGTCTGTTTCGCTGGAGCCGATATTAAACAGCGATTTGGTTACAGTGATCTGGTTATCAAGCATACCGGATGTATATATCACTCCTTTGGCGGGACCTGTGCTCCCGCTGGTAAAAAATATAGCAGCTGTATTGTCAGATCCTGCCAGGCAGGGCGGGTATTTCTTATCCTGGTCGCCCCAGGTTATGTGTCCTGATTTATGCCCTCCGGAAAACCGGGGAAGACCGGTAAAAATTCTTATTCTGACGGTCCTGAAAACTAAGGGACGGATAATTCTCAGAAGATGAGCCTTTGGCATCCCTATGAATGCTTCTGCCTTTAAGCCTGCAAGGGCATTAAGCATTGCTTTGATCCCCATCCCCGGATCTATCATCACCGGAATGGCGCCTACCCTGAGTAAAGCAAAAGTCAGGATAAAGAATTCATGCGTTGCCCTTGTCAATAAGATTGTCCATGTTCCGGCCCGGATTCCCCTACTCTCCAGTGCGAATGAAGAGCGGTTTACCTCCGCTTCGAGCTCTTTGTAGCTGATCCTTACAGGGTGCAGAAAGGCAGGCTTATCCGGGAACTTCTCTGCATTAAGCCTAAGATAGTCTGATATATTGTTGATCTTCATTTTATTATTTTGTTCAGACGATTTCATCAATATTTTAGTTTCTATAGAGGGCGCAGGCAACGGATATCCCGGATCCGACTGTCAGGAAAACTATATTTTTTGAATCTCTGAATCGACCGTCATCCCATGTTTCCCTGAGAGCAAATGCCGGACCGGCAGTATGAAGTTCCTTATTTTCGTTTTTGGCAACCTCCGGAATATCGCCGGCATAGCCCAGATATTTTTTCATTCCTGACACAAAACCCTCCGGGCTTTGCGAAGAGATTACAAGGTCTACTCCGTTAAGAGGAATTCCGGCTTCTTCAAGGAATCTTTTTAATGATTCCCCGGCACAACCCAGACACAAGTCAAGATAAGTTTCTTTTTGACTTACAGAGAGGATGTTGCCTTTTCCCCATTTCTGTTTTAAATGATCAAAACGAGTACTGGTGGTAAACTCATCACTATATTCGGGGTAAGAAAATGTCCGGAAAAGTGAAAAACCGGCGTAATCCAGGGAATCAGAGAGAATAATCGCAGCTGATACAGGTTCAAAATTAAAATTTTCAGATAATCCCCTGAAAGGTTCTGAATCGCCCGTTACCACCATGGCGTAACGGATTCTCCCTGTCTTTATAAAACCATCTGCAATTTGTATTCCGGTCAGCCAACCGCAACCTCCGTTGTTCAGATCAAAAGAGAGTGCACCTTCATAATTTACAGGATCAGAATCACGTATCACTTTTCCATGTAAATAAGCCCCAATCTTATTCAAAATAAATGCAGCCGCAGCAGGTTCCCCGGTGTTTTTATGACGATATACTCCTGTATTGATCAGCAAGCCAAGGTCATGCGGATTAATTTTTGCATCTTTAAGGCATTCTCCGGCTGCCCTTGCGGATAAAATTACGGAACCCGGCGAAATGAATCTTAACCAGGGCTTTGAAACGGATACCATGTTAATCTTTGTTCCCATACCTGTAAACCATATCGTTCATTGCAAAGATTATAACGCCAATAACCAGTCCTGATGCAAAACAGAGAAGCATAATCCGGTCACCTTGCTTAAACTTTTTTTCAACCAGGTATTGGTAAAGCGCCAGGAAGTGAGTTGTCGACGCTGTATTCCCCGTATCTTTCAGGTTGATAACCAAATGTCCGGGCTTCTCGCCAAAGTATTCTGAATATGATTTTGCTCCCGATAATATTGAGCGCCGGGAAGTTTGGTGGGGGATCAGGAAATCAATCTTTTCAAAGGATAAACCGCTTCTTTCAAACGCTCTTCTTACAAACGGGACAGAATCGGTGATTGACACCTGGTGTATCTTCCTGGCTTTTGTTCTCATCTGTCCTCCGGGGAAATTCCGGTTTTGCCTGCCGGTACATAAATCACAGTACTGGCTCAGAGTTGTAAAGCCTGATATTATCAGACCTTCCTCTTCCTTTTCTGTTCTTTCAAGAATAACTGCAGCTCCGCAATCACCAACTGTAAGGGAAGGTATTTTTGAGCTTAAGGGTGTCTTTATGGTTCTGAGTGCATTATCGTATATACTGGTAACAAACTCACCGCTTACTATCATGCAGGTCTTAATAATTCCAAGCCTTATATAATTTTCTGCTATATATACGCCGGTAAGCATTCCCGCGCATGCATTTGAAATATCAAAGGTTATTGCTTTATCAGCTCCGATTGCTTTCCTGATAAGCAAAGAAAAGGTAGGCTCGTACAGGTGGGACAATCCATTTTTATAACGTGTAATTGAGCAGCTGATAATCATATCGAGGTCACTGGCATGGTATTTCGAAAATGAAAGACAATCCTTTGCTGCATCAGAAGCCAGCGAGAAGGAATCTTCGGTGTCCGAACAGACCCTTCTCTCGCTGATGCCTGTCAGAAGGCCCAATTTCCTTAAGACCGGGATTTTAAGCTTCCTTACCAGTTCGGCTGTTGACAATCTTTTCCCCGGGATTTTAACTCCAATGCTTTCAAACCGGCATTTCCAGTCCATAACAAGAATGTTTTATTTCATTTACATTGAAGCTTTACCTGCAAACCTGACAATAATATCGGCAATCCGGGCACTACTTTCTTCCTGGATGAAATGTCCGCCGTCCAGCTTAACATGATCCTGCCCGCATGCTCCCGGAATTTTTTTCTGCAGAAATATATCACCTCCCCGCGTTATCGGATCAGCATTACTGAAAACAGTCAGAAATGGTTTCTCATATTTTGCCAGCGATTCCAACGCCTTACGGTTGGCTACAGCCTCGGGATCATCCCTCGTTAGAGGAACAAGACCGGGCAAAGCGCGAACTCCGGCTTTGTATTTCATAGATGGAAATGGAGCATTATATGCTGATCTTTCTTCTTTGCCGAGGTTACCTTTCATTCCTGAAGCAATTACAAGGTCAACAGGTAAAAATGGACTATATCTTGCCAGGGTTTTCCATATTCTGAAAGTAAGGTGCATTTTATGGTCTCCTGCCGGCAGCATACCGTTGCTTATTATTATTCCCGCAAACAGTTCGGGGTGTTCTGCAGCAATCCGTAACCCGATAAGTGAACCCCAGTCGTGGCCGAACAGGATGATCCCCTTCAGACATAGCAGGTCGATAAAGGTGTGAATCCATTCAATGTGAGCCCGGAAGGTGTGGTCTTTAATATGTCGGGGTTTATCAGATTTTCCGAATCCTATCAGGTCAGGCGCCACTGCGCGGTATCCGGCGCCTGCAATTTTTTGGATTATGTTCCGGTAAAGATAAGACCATGCCGGCACCCCATGAAGGAGTAAAACTGGATTGGCATCCGGGGGACCTTCATCCAGATAGTGCATCTCAAGTCCGTTGACAGAAATCCAGTGAGATCTAAAGGGAAAGTATTTCAGGTTGACAAAACGGGATTCAGGTGTATGCAGAACATTCTTCACCATAAAAGTTGATTCTCTGATGTTCTTCATATTCTTCAAAGTTAGTCCATTGCTGTACTAAAATCAATTTTATTTTTCCGGATCTTTCATAACGATAGAATAATAGAGAACTCACACAGAGTTACTCTGAGTCTGTCATCGCCATGAAACCGCTCAACAGCGGGTAAGAAATGGTTAAAAGGCTATTTCAACAGGTTTTCAGGATTAAGTTCCAAAGCTTGTACCCATATTTCTTGCCTGGATCACAAGGGGATTATCCGGTGATACAAGTTTAAGTTTTCCGGCAACATCGGCGAGCGGGACGGAGACTATTTCGTTATTCTTAAGGGCAACCATTTTACCGAAATCCCTTGCGGCAATTATATCGGCTGCAGCGCTGCCATACCTTGTTGCCAGTACCCTGTCCATGGGTGAAGGTGTGCCTCCCCTCTGGATGTACCCCAGAACTGTCTCCCTTGTTTCCAGTCCGGTAAGCTCTGTTATCATGTTGCTAAGGTATCGGGCAACAGATTTTGTTTTATCCGGGTTTTCAACTCCCTCGGCAACCACAACAATTGAATATGGTTTGTTTTCTTCGGTACGATGAAATAAATACTCTGCAATTTTTTCAACTTTATATGGAATCTCCGGAATCAGTATGACATCGCCACCTCCTGCAATCCCTGAGTAGAGGGCGATCCATCCTGCATTATGACCCATCAGTTCAATAAGCATGATTCTTTTATGGGAGTTGGCTGTTGAATGAAGCCTGTCGATAGCTTCAGTGGCTATATTTACTGCTGAGTCGAAACCGAAGGTAATATCTGTGCCCCACACATCATTATCGATGGTTTTTGGGATTCCGACAACATTCAGCCCCTCCTGGGAGAGAAGACTGGCAGTCTTAAGGGTTCCGTTACCCCCGATGCAAACAAGGCACTCCAGACCCATCTGTTCATAGTGCTCTTTTATCAGAACAGGTTTCTTGATTTCCTTGCTTCCCTTAACTGAGTTTTTAAAAGGTTTCTCTCTTGAAGTACCAAGAATTGTTCCCCCCAGAGTCAGGATCCCCGACAGATCTTTCTCTGTCAGGCTGGTATATTCTTTATTGATCATCCCTGAAAAGCCGTCGCTGATGCCGACAAGTTCCATACCGTATTTCACGATTGCAGTCTTACCAACTCCCCGTATTGCGGCGTTTATTCCGGGACAGTCGCCACCGGCAGTCAGAATGCCGATCTTCATCCCCTTACCCGATTTACTCACTTTAAGTCATTTTTTGATTAAGCAAATTTAGCTTTTTCATCGATACCCGGACACTAAGTTTCCGGGCTTTCCTCGCAACGGTTATTAAACAGGGATCGTAACAAAGTTATTATATTATCCGGGCAGGAAAAATAGAACAAATTTTTTGTAAATTTCAGGACATATTGGATCATTACGTAACTTTAAATACTAACCAATCAAACCAAAAATGGCAACTTCAAAAAAAATTAACCGTCGCAAATTCCTCGGATCAGCTGCTACTGCATCCCTGGCATTTACTATTGTTCCCAGGCATGTGCTTGGAGGACAAGGCTTTGTAGCTCCGGCAGATAAAGTCACCCTTGGTTATATCGGATGTGGGACCCAGGGTCTGAGAGAGATGACAAGCTTAATTGCCGATCCTGAAATTCAGATTGTTGCGGTGTGTGATCCAAATAAATTTACAACTGATTATGTGGACTGGTCTCTAAACGACGTCCGGAATAATATCAGGACAGCTTTGGGAGATAAAACCTGGGGTGAAGGGTTGAAAGGAATTCCGGGGGGCAGGGATATAGGCCAGGAATTTGTTCAGAAATACTATGGAAAATCCAAGCCTTCAGGGACATATAAAGGGTGTGCATCCTACAATGACTTCCGTGAATTGCTCGAAAAAGAAAAGGATATCAATGCAATCAAGATCATGACTCCGGATCATCTGCATGCCACGGTTGCAATAGCATCGATGAAAAAAGGAAAACATGTTGTAACCCATAAACCTATTGCCAATCGTATTAAGGAGTTCAGGCTGACAGTTGAAACAGCAAAGAATTCCGGAATGAGCACTCATCTGCTTGCATGGAGCCAGCGAAGCGGCTATGACCTGGTGAAGGGATGGATAAAAGAAGGAGCGATAGGTAATCTTAAGGAGATACATAACTGGTCGAACCGGCCGATGTGGCCGCAATGGCAAACCAATCCGACGGACACACCTCCTGTTCCACGGGATTTTGACTGGGACCTATGGCTTGGGCCGGTACCTCATCGTCCTTATCACCCTATCTACACTCATGCCGTTTTCCGCGGCTGGTATGATTTTGGAGCAGGAAGTATTGCTGATATGGGACATTACAGCCTCTTCCCTCTATTCCTTACACTTGGGATAAATACCCCGGCTCTGAGCGCTGAGGCTTATGGGACAACTACCTGTGCCATCCGCGATAATGTTTCTGTAGGAGTTAATAATGATGTTGCTTTTCCGTTATCGTGTATCATCCGTTTCAAGTTCGCCGCCCAGGCTGAATTACCTCCGTTTGAACTTTTCTGGTACGATGGAGGTATGAGGCCCCCGGTTCCGGATGAGCTGGCTGCGGAAGGGAAAACATTTTCACGTGAAGGGATGATGTTCGTTGGTGATAGGGGTAAGATACTGGCAGGCTTCAGAGGCGAGAACCCGGTTTTGATTCCTGCTTCCAGAATGAAAGACGTCGCTGCACAGAAACCCGCAGCAGCCGGCGGCGGCGGTAACTCTGTATGGACAGCAGCATTTAAAAACAACACACAGTCGCCGGGAAGCTTTCTTTATGCAGGGCCGGTTACAGAGACGATCCTTTTGGGAGCAGTTGCACTGAGGGCAAATAAAAAGGTGGAATATGATTCAGCAAACATGAAAATCACAAATGTCCCCGAGGCAAATAAATTTCTTACACGCGAATACCGTCAGGGCTGGGAACTCTGAAAGTACTAACTATAAAGCCGAAATCCTTAAACCGCAAAGATCGCTAAGATTTAAAACCCAAGATCGCAAAGAGTTTTCCCCTGGGGGAAACTTAAAAGGGTGAGCTGTTGGCGCCGACTTTACCTTCGGGAATCCAGTCTTGGGAAAAATGTATAGCCAACCAGTGCCATGGTCTGCTGTCCTGTTCTGACACCGAGATCGAAACTGCCGTTTCCCACAAACCAGCTGATTCCTGCCAGAAAAAACGGGGAGATTGAAGAGGATGAGGTCCCCTCAACAGTGTAATTGGTCCATGCTATTTCCCCGCCCAGATTAGGGCTGATCCTGTATTTCCTTATTGGGAAATACACTTTGCTCGACAGTCCGATATTGGCATTATAAGTTGCACCTTCGGCTTCGATGTTCCCTGTTGCAAATCCTGAAAGGGATGCAGCCAGATCCCATCTGTCGCGCAGCATAAAAAATCCGAAGCGGGCGTTTAAACCCATGTTTATGTTCTTGTGGGAATCAAACTGTTCCTGAAATCCAAAATATACAAACATAGGATGTTGTGCTATATTTGAGGGGAGTGGTGCAGGCCTGTCCGGAACTGGTTTTTGATCGAGATCCCAGTTATCGATCAGCAAAGCTTTCTCCTTGTTCAAACCCCACAATTCCCTTTTTGTGCCATATCCCACCACTATAAGCGACTCCTGCCATGATGCTGTGATTTTGTCCATAACTGCTGCCCTTCCGGTCTTTGAAAGTGAAGAATAGCTATCAGCAGCCGATAATTCCAGCTGTCCGCCACCTGTAAGGTCAGCAGCAGTGAAATAGGTTCTATACTGGGGCAGTACTTTTACTCTGAAAGATTCAATCTTTTCCGTAGAACCCTGGGAATAGACAGCCTGAAATCCTATCAGTATTAATAATATTATAAATGACTGTTTCATCTTTTTTAATTTCTGGTTCCAAAATAAATGCTGCGCCCGACCGACATGCCGACTATTGTTGCCAGGTTTTTTGACAACGGTGCCT
Source organism: uncultured Bacteroidales bacterium (assembly GCA_963703935.1). Lineage (GTDB taxonomy): Bacteria > Bacteroidota > Bacteroidia > Bacteroidales > VadinHA17 > LD21. Next base: position 197,436 of record CAVPGA010000001.1, read on the forward strand.
GACCGTCCCAAAAGATGTCCCAGCTCGATCTGTTTCTTTTACTCATAAAGCTGAAGCCAACCGATATTTTGCCGTAGAACGTGTTCGATTTATTGGCAAAGTTCCCATTGAGCCCAAAACCTGCCACAAAGATCTTACGCCTCTGGTAGATTGATACTCCAAGGTTGTAGGAAGTGTTGCCTGATGCGGAGGATAATCCCACATCAACAGCTGCATTTGATGATTTGGACAAAAAGTATCCAAATCTCGAGTTAATACTGGTAAAGGCTGATGATATCATGCCTCCCGCATAGAGCATCATGCTCATGCTCTGTACTGGGGGAGGAACACCTGAATTAACCATGGATTCTGTCTTCGGCTGGGGTGTATCTGTTTTGCCTTTAAGTCCGGATAACCGTTTGCCGAGATACTGTTTTGCTTCCATTTGTTTGGGATCATTTCCGGTGATTTTCATAGCAGTTTCAACTGCCCATACAGATCTGTCGTACAGTCCTGTTTTCTCAAGGACGATGCTGTAACCAACATACGGGAGGTACTCGTCAGGATACTGGATTATAATTTCCTCAAACAGCGCAAGCGCCTGCAGGTACGATCCCCGGGCGGCCAGCTTGTTAGCCCTGTTGAAATTCTCCACGATCCGGTCGCCCGTTAATGCTGCACCGGCCGGGAGTTTCTTTTTATACTTCTCAGACAGTTCACCGGCTTTCGATGCGATCCACATGGGTGCATTATTTTTCAATTGATCGTTTAGGAATGCTGAGGCAAGCTGATCATATCCCATCAGGGTATAAACCCTGGAGGCAAAGTATACCGGATCAGGATTTGTTGCTTTCTTTCCCCAGATACGGTCGAAACGTGCAAGGGCAGCATCGTATATCCCATTGAGGGCGAGGGCATAGGCATATTCTGAATTCAGCGATATGTTTAAAGAATCTCCTGAAAGTAATTGGGCATAGACAATCGCTGCCGTGTTAAAATCCTCCGTCAGCACCATAACCCTTGCATTCTCAAGCGATATATTCGCGTCATCAGGAGGATCCGGAGATACTGCACGCTGACTTACCCCTGACTTTTTATTCTTTTTCGCCTGTGCATAAACAACTGAAGGAATAGCCGATAAAATGAAAAGCCAGATGCAGATGTGCAGGATTCCGGGTCTTAAGGATTTCATTACCGGTGCTGTGGCATTAACCATGGATTTTTAAGTATTTAGTTTTCCTGGAAGGAATAATTTATATTTTCAATAATATCTGAAAACCTCTGGTCAAGGGTCTTCTGAAGTTCAGTTCTCGCCTGTTTAATATAACCGGCCAGTTCCCTGCTGTCATCTTCCATCCGGCCGGCAAGATTCTTTCTTTCCTTTTCAACCCCGGAGATCTGTTTTTTCAGGGCAGTTATCTCAACTTTGTATTTCTTTGCATCGGCCTGGTACTCCTCAAGTTTACTTTTTAAAGGTTCGAGCTGCCTGCTGAGTTCTTTATCGTTGGCCATGACCTCCTTAACCTTCACATTCCACTTTTTTATCACCTCAGAGATTTCTTTAATTTCATTCATATGCCATACCAGCATCTCCGTTGAAGGGGAAATTAAGATCGATGTATTATCATTTATCTTAAGATCATTTGGATTTACCGGGACAGAAACCGGATTGCCTGATGGATCAGCTTTGGCCGATTTAATATCCTGGCTTATATCATTGTAAGCATTCCCAAGTGCCTGTATTTGTTCACTGCTTATCTTTTCCATTTCTTTGGTGATTCTTTCGCCCTCTTCGAGGAGATCCTCCCTGGCCTTCCTGTGATTTTCCCTGTAACCATTTAACTTTTTCTTCAACTCAAGGATCTCGGAAGAGTAGCTTTTAATATCGGCATTCTTTTTCTCCCTCAAATCTTTCTCTGCACTGGTGATCTGATCCCTGAGCCGGGTTACAGCATCCGTAAGGTCATTGATCTTTTTGTCCCATTCCGACATAGTAGAATTCAGACTTTCAAACTCTTCTTCATGAAAAATAATAAGATCTCTGATGGGTGTGACATAACCCAACGCTACACTTTCGTTGTTCAGGGAAGATATCACAGTACCCCCTGGCTCCGGTAACCGGGCAACCTCTGCCGGCTTTGCGGCTTTCTGCAGTGGAGTCGAGGGGTTTGCAGTTGATGCATTCTGGTATCCGCCAGCCACTTTCATAGCATCAATGATCTTTTGCGATACATATTGTTCCGACAGGTTCTTCATTGAATTTTGACTCAGGTCAAATTGAACCTGTGAAGTTTGAATGACATCTATAATCAGCTCATCGGAAAGCTTTGCCTTCACCATTTTGATAATTGAGTTATTTGTAAGTGTATCTGCGTTTTGAGCCCAAACAATACTCACAATGAAAAACCCGGTTATTAATGCAGATATTCTTTTTTTCATACCCTTTTGTTTTAAGTTTTTATCTATTCTACCTTTAATGATTGTTTCTTCATCGCTTCTTTCATTGCCAGGATAACTTGTGATGAGACATTCTTTTCAGAAAGTTCTATCATTCCGTCGACACTAAGGTTAAAATCAACTTTGGAGCGGCTTATTATATTTATTATTACGCCATCCGGAAGTTTATCATTTACGAGGGCTATTATGTTGGAATTCATCAGGGGTTCTGCCGGTTGAGTAACAACGGGTGAACTTTCCTGCTCCACACTTTTTGAATCAATTGCTTCATTTAATCCCACTATGCGAACCAGGAACTTGTTTTCAGGATTGAATACGATAAGTCCGTCGAAAAACAAAAGCTTTCCCCCGATCTTGTCGGTAATTACTGTTTTTTCCGAGTTTTGGATTGAAAACACCATATTATCAGTGGAAAAATATATTCTGCCATTTGAGGGGTCAGCGGTCAGTGACCTTATGGTTTTATCTTCAGGCAGTGATGCCAGAGCTTTGATCTCCCTGCTCCCGGGATTATACTGAAAAACTGTATTCCCATTTGTAAATAGTATCATATTGTCAAGTTCAATCACCGAGTAAATGGGTTTTGGCACTTCAAACAATTTTGAATATTTTCCGCCATGTGCAATCACATATGCTGCCTGTTTTGACTTTTGACCATTTCTGTCAAAAACATACATCACATATTTCCCCGGACTAATTCCCATATCTGTACCCGGCAGATTATAAAGCCGGGAAAGATTGCCAAGGGAATCGAATACGCAAAGCTCATCATTCCGGATTGTCATCAAAAGGTTGTCGGGAGTAAATGCAAAAGAGCTTACGCCGCTGACCTTTTTCCCGAGTGGCGCAATTCCTCCCCAGCCCAAAAGATAGAACTGGTCTCTTGTTGAAAGAAGCAGAAGCTGCCCGGAGGTTAATCCGACAGCATTAATAAACCTGCCCGATGTATAAACATCATCAACCATTGAGGGAGTAAGTAATACCTCAAAACGCAGGGAGTCTTCCGGAGCCCATGAACCGTCTGCCCCGAGCAGACAAGGGGTGAAGAGTAAAGCGGTTAAAATTATTCTGATTCTTTGCATATTTTGTTTATTTTTTACCAATTTTCGAGGCTGCCGACCAGGCATCGATCAGCGATTGTCCCCCCTGTGACAGTACATCATAATCCTGTTGCACACCTGCCCCGGAAGGGAGTCCTGATTTGATTTCAAGCTTACCTATGGAGAGGCTGCCTTTTCCAATTGCGTTACCTATGACATCTCCCATTTTCTTTGTAATGAGGTCTCCGGCAACGTCAACAAGGATTTCCTGACCACTTTTTTTATTTAATACACCGGATAAAACATCAACCCCGGCAACGGCTATATAACCACCCGAAACAAAACCTGCTGTAAATTTAAGGGCATCAGTGCCCAGTTCGATCATTTCCGGAGTTGTCCAGAAAGGACTCTCTTCAAGTCTGAAGTTGGACTCATCCAGGCGGTTATCGTCAATTGATTTCAGGTTAAAAGCATTCAGCCTTTCGATTTCTTCTACTGTCAAAGGGGCGCTTCCCATTACAGGTACTGTATTGACAGGTACATCAACCGGTTTTTTGACTTCAGTCTCATCAGCATTACTCAGCAAATCCACAACTCCCGTTTTACCGGTCAGGTCCACTACTCCTCCCTGCTCAGGCTTTTCAAACCTGATTGTCTGATCGGCATAGAATTTGTCGAAGTCAGGATCGCCTGTTGACGGAACATCCGGGAATGCGGGTATCGCCGGACTCCCGACGTTCATCCCCATTGATTCCATTTTCTGGGTATAATCGTTGATCCAATTTTCAATGGCTTTACTCTGGTGTGGAGAAAAGAACGCACTTCCCTGTGTCAGACCGTCAATTGAAACGCTGCCCGGGGAAAAATTATCGGCCGGCATTACAATATCGGCACCTGTGCAGGAGGTAACAGTATAGAAAACGGCACATTCGCCTATATACTGACCCTGGTCGTTTAATACTGGCTCCGATACTCTTATTGCAAGTATCTGTTGCCGGAGAGATTCACAAAAACCCTGGTCAGGCATATAGGGTATGGTAAATGTTGGAAGGGAGGGGATATATGCCCCGCAGGGACCTGAGGTTGTTAAATTAAATGAGAATGTCCATCCCTGTGCATTGGTCCTGACCAAAGAGCAGGTCAAAGCAATAAAAAGTATGATAAGGGTCTCCCATGATATTCGTTTCATCGTCACGTGTGTTATATGGTTTTCCGGATTCCCGAATAACCGGTGAAAGGATCCATTCCATTGGTATTTCCTGCAAGGAAATAAGAAGAGGTTTAGGTTCAGACCGCTCTGCTGATTCCAGATTATTCGCCCGGTAAAAATAGTATTCGTTCTGATAAATACTACATCAAAAAGTCTTTATCGGACATTGAGCAGGCAAAACTTTATCAACATACTTCCAGTGCCTGCATGTACCGGGCATTTAGGGGAAAGATGTTGATAAGATTCAATGAGATCACGGCCAAAATGGCTTATTCATCGGGCTTATGCATCTGATCAGGAGAATTATTTATCCCTGATCGAGAGCTGTTGGGAAACAGTATTGCAAGGGTAATCTCATACTCCTGGTCGGACAATATTTATTGGAAGCATGGTTTATCTATTTATTGTCTATGTATATATAGTTAAAATCGTAACTTTAGGATTTTTTAAACTGACCTGGGACCATCAACCATGAATGTTGGGAAAGCTTTATCGGAAGTATCTGTTATTAAAGTAACTCAAAAATCAGCAGGGTAAATATGAAGCCTAAAAGTATAACAGGAAAAGCATCATATCAGCTTGCTAGATGCATCCTTTTCTTAACCAGGATTTTCCCTCTGAAGCTTACTTATGCCTTATGCACATTTATTGTCTTTGCAGGATCAAAATTCAAATGGAAAAGAAAGAGAATTGCACTTGATAATTTAAATATCGTTTTTCCGGAAAAAACATTAAAGCAAAAGAAGCATATCTTCAGGGAATCGCTCCGGAATATGCTGAAAAATTATCTTGAAATTGCTTATATAGTCAAGAGGAAATATCCCTCAGAAAAAATTTTACAAATGGCGGGTGCCACAGGTCTCGAACAGCTGGATAATCTAAAAAGAAGAGAGCTGGGAGCTTTATTGTACACCGGACATTTCGGCAATTTCTCTCTGATGATCATATGGCTTGCACTTAAAGGTTATCCGGTTGCGGTTGTATATAAGGAACCAGAAAATTTCCCTGATGAATTTTTGGGGAATATTGCGAGGAAATTCAATGTCATACCTTTGAAATACAAATCGGACGCAACGCTGACAGTATCAATAATACGAGCATTGAAAGAAAAGAAAATTGTATTGATCATGAACGATCAGTCGCATCCAAGGGGAATTTATATTAATTTTTTCAATAGATCAGTGCCATCACCTGCCGGACCGGCCCTGCTGGCAAAAAGAGCGGGAGTTCCCATCATTCCGGCATATATATGCCGGAACAAGGATAATCACCATAATATAACCATTTTGCCGGAAATTCCACTTCAAGATGAAGATGATCATGAAAAATTCATGGTCGTGAATACCCAGATTCTGATTGACTGGGTTGCCGGGATATTGATAAAGTATCCTGCCGAATGGTTGTGGCTGCACAACAGGTGGAAAAGGGCTAAAAACAATGATTTAAATAAATAATTTATAACCATCAGCATTACACGTACCCATGTGTGCCTTTCCATCCGGCTTATGAGGAATGGTTCAGGGCTGCAATCCTTAGTCTCTTGAAGCTGGTTAGCCGTCGTTCAGCTTCGTCCCATAAGCTTAGAGTCAAGGCCTTAAAGGTTGAAAAAAAAACTATTGGTTTTACCTCCCTGAAGATCTCGTTTTCGTAATGGCAGGCAGCCAAATTGTAATTAGGTATCATAGAGCTCAAATGATGGACATGATGGAATCCGATGTTTCCGGTAAACCATTGTAAAACAGCAGGGAAATTTAAGAATGAGGATCCTGTGATGGCAGCTGTTCTGTAATCCCAGTCAGTCCCTCTTTCCCATGCCACATCGTCAAACTGGTGCTGAATATAAAACAGCCAGATCCCGATGCTATGCGAAATCAGCAATACGGGCAGTTGTATCAGCAGGTAAGCTTTAATTCCGATCAGCAAGCTGAGGGCAACTGATATCGCCAAAACGAAAATATTTGTGAAATAGATATTTACTTTTTCCTGTCTTGTCATCTTTTTCTTTGTCAGCCTGTTCTCAACCAGCGCCACATAAACCGGCCCGATTGTGAACATAATGAATGGATTACGGAAAGAACGGTAAACAAATCGGGTCCATTTTGAAGCATTCAGGTATTCATCTACTGTCATGGTCCAGACATCACCTATGCCTCTTTTATCGAGGTTAGCCGACGTTGCATGATGAACCCAGTGTTTGTGGTGCCACGAATGAAACGGGGTAAATGTAATTACGCCCATAGCCATCCCGATAATTTCATTGGCCGTCTTTGAGGTAAAAAATGAGCGGTGACCACAATCATGGAATATTATAAAGATCCGTATCAGAAATCCGCATGCCACTATGGTTAGTACCAGCGTGACCCAGTATGGGTAGCCCAGGCTCTTATACATCAGATACCATAAAAAGAAATATGGTACAACTGAATTAAAGATCTGCCATAAGCTTTTCTTCAAATCAGAATGAGCATATTTCAGGACTGTTTTTTCCCATGCTCTGTCATCCTTCTGCCCATTGACTTTTATCGTTTCCATTTTTGATGTCATTTAAATTGCAGTAATGGATATCTCCTGTAAACTAAAATTCAAAAGTACAGCAGCAGTTTGTGCAGTCCAAATCAGAGGGATTAACATAACGAAATCAGGGGTTAAATAGCCGGATAAGGGGCAGGATCTAATTTTAGATGGTTAAGGATACTCGCCCCAATTAAGCTACAGTGCCTCCTTAAGCTTTAACAGATATTGCCGTGATACAGGTATTTTCTCATCGGAACCTTTGATCATTAGCCAGTGGTTCTGGTTATCCGTGATAAGTTTTTCAATGAAATGGATATTGACAATGCAGATCCTGTGGCAGCGCAGGAAATTGGAATACTGTCTTACCTGGGACTCAATATTCTTAAGCGTATTGCGAATGAGCTTCTTTTTAAAAGTATCGCTTTCCTTAAATACAATTTCAACATAATTGTCCGCCGATCTGATAAAAGCTATGTCAGCGATCAGGAGACTGAAGTTCTCAGAAATGTTTTCCGAAACGAATTCCACATATTTGTTAAGGTAATCTTCCTCGTACCTTTCAACCTGTTTTTGCATTATTTTCTTCTCAGCAAGGTGCAGATCATTTTTCCGCCTGAGTCCGGTTATCATGTCATACAGGTTCAGTATCACCGGAGGTGCAAGGCAGATAAAGAAAACTTTAAAACTTATAAAAAAATCAATTTTTACAGATCCTACAAAACGGAGATAGAATTCAAACGCGATTGTACTTATCAGAAGAATAATAAATCCTTTCAGATAATGCGGATAAATTTTCCTGTTGTTATCATCATCTCCATTTTCCCCGACCAGCCATGGAAAAAGAGTTCGCACCAGTACCATTGTAATAAATACAATTCCGCTCAGTCCGGCTATAAAGACCAGATCGTTGTCAAAATTGGATTCGATACCTGGAAAAGGCTGAAAAAAAAGGACAAATAGAAACACCCCAAAGCTGATACTCAAAAACAGCCCCAGTTCTGCCTTTAATTTCTGAATTAACTGATCAATGTTATTATTCACACCCTGATAATGCTTTTTTTGTATAATGCGGGATAAAGAAAAAAGTTCAGTTAACCGTCAACTTTGAGTCAATTTTTATAAAACCCCGAGTGCCCGTTTCCCCGGGCCGGATCTCAGGTTAATGTCAGGTTGCCCGGTTGAATCAAAAAAGGAATTTGATGCCGGATGTGAATTCATTGATCCTGAAATCGGCATCAGATGTCCCGGTTAATATTTTGCCCCCGACGCTGCAATGGTCAAAGGTCACTTCTTCAACCATGTTACCAGATGAGAATCCGGTGATGATAAAAGGTTTTTCTGCATTTTCCCATGATATATTCTTCAGGTAGATCCCTTTTATGTGGCCCGGTGGATCTTCACCATAATAATTTCCGGGAGTAACAATAAATTCGAGGTTTTTAAACTCGACCTGGTCTTCGACGCGGATATCCTCGTACCTTATATTCTGAACCCAGGCCGGGCCGTCGCAAACAATGCTGAATCCCGAATGTCCGCCTGTCCTGCCGCTGTTACGTGCGTAAAGAATGTCGCAGTTTTTTACCAGGACATTTTCCACCGGACTTCCGTTCAGCTCAAAACCAAGCGTAACACCATCACTGCAGGCCCAACCCACCATGACATTATTGGTCACAAATATCGAATCGACTCTTAACTGGTCATTCATTGACTTGATTGCCACACAGTCGTCGCGGCAACGCATAAAACAATCGTCGATCGTGAAGTTCCTGCACGAAACGGGATTGATCCCGTCGACGGAATAGATGTCTCCGTAGCCGAATACTTTTACATTCCGGTAACTGCTGTTGATGCAATTGGTCAGAGTGTTGGTCCAGCCTTTCGTATTACGGATAAAGATCCCGTCAACCTCAAGGTTCGATGTATTGGAGACCCTTACGTTTCCCTGCAGGATGCCACGCCCTGTTATCCTTACATTCTGCAGATTATTTCCTCTTACCCTGGCATTTACGACTGCTCCGGCGGCAATATAAATTGTCTGGTTGCTCTGCAGTTCAATCTGGCCGGCATCATGAATCCCGGATTCAAAGTAAACAACACCCGGCTCGCCTTTTACCGGCAGATCAAGTTCCGGATTATTTGCAAATACAGCCAGATGGGGCATACTGTCGATTTCAATATATAACTTTTGCGGACCAGGGATTGTGAACCTGAGCTCCCGCCCATCAGCAATTGCTTCAATGCCCCTGCTTTTGGGACGTATCGTGAATTTTTTTATATTCTCGCGGGCAGTAATAATTATTTCTGCGGCTCCTGAGCATGAAAAATTTGCAACATTCATATCCTCCAGGATCCCATGGTAAAGGGAAGAATCCCCGGCAGACTGGTCCATGGTGCTTCCTCCGACCCTTTCAACCCAGATTTCAGTACCGTTTGCCTTCATAGTAAAATCAGGACTGGTAATTAATCCGGCCGGAACCCGGTAATCAATAATTGATCCCATGTTACCGGCACAACCGGATAAAACTATTAATACCACAAACAGAGGGCTGCCTGACAAGGTTTTCAAGTGATTCATCGGCCTGGCTTTTCGTTTAAGAATTAAAATTAAACTATTTAAAATAAAAAAAGTAGAGGCAAACCGAATTAATAGTGCAAATAATTGTCTCATACCTGCTGGTTTTAAATGTTTTTTGAAGAAAACGTAAATCTCCGGCTTATTTACCCTGGCAACAGTTTGCCTAAAAAAACGTAACTTAACGGCGCAGGAAAAAGAAGAAAACCCGAACTGTTGCCGTAAATTTATTTTAACTTTTTTTTACTCATATGAGTATGATTTATAAAGCTTTTAGAAACAGATTGGTGCCATTCCTTCCTGGATTGCTCAGGAAGGCAAAAGGGTGGTATTCCTTTTACGAAGGAAGAATGAAGCTATTAAGGCATAAACCTGAACTGCAGGAGAACCCTGAATTTAAGCAGAGTAAACGGAGAAGAGAACTGATAAAGGGACTTGCAGGAATACCTCTCCTGGCGATTTTTTCAGGTGCCTTTGCGAGGACAAAACCGGAATTAGTTTCAGAGCCGCTTACCGGTGGGAAAATAAAAGTTTATAAGAAGCCAATACAAGGTATAGAGGGTAAGCTGCAGGTAGGGAAATTAGGTAACCTCACCGTCAGTAAGATGATAATGGGCTGTAACCTGATCGGAGGCTGGTCACATGCCCGCGATCTCCTTTATACAGATACTCTTTTTAAGACGTACCATAGTGAAGAAAAGATAATTGAGACCTTAAACCTGGCGGAACAGGCAGGCATTAATACAACCTTAATGGTGACTCAGTTTTATCCTACCTTCAATAAATACAAGGATATTCACAAGGGCAGGATTCAATCGATATGCCAGGCCATGTTGCCTCAGGGTGATTTATTATCGGATATCAATTTGGCAATTGATAGTGGTGCAACAGCATTATACATTCAGGGTGGTGAAGGGGATAAATACATCAGTGCAGGCAAGCTCGATATGGTTTTCAAAGCTGTTGACCATATAAAGAAACAAGGCTTTCTTGCAGGTATGGGTGCACATTCGTTAGAGACTATCAAAGTGTGCGAAAAGGAAGGCATCCCTGTAGATTTTTATGTTAAGACTTTACATCATGACGGATATTGGTCTGCACATCCCGAGGAGAATCGTAAAGAATACAGTATCATAGGCGGCTACTCAGCTGACCACAACAAATACCACGATAACATGTGGGATCTGTTCCCCCCACGTACGATTGAATTTATGAAAAGTGTGAGTAAGCCCTGGATAGCGTTTAAAGTCCTGGCTGCAGGAGCAATACATCCAAAGGACGGATTCCGTTACGCATTTGAAAACGGAGCCGATTTCATTGCTGTGGGGATGTTCGATTTTCAGATTGCAGATGATGTTAACATTGCGACTCAGATCTTAGGTGATTTAGGCAAGAGGGAAAGAAAGTGGTATTGCTGACTCAAATTTGAATATCGGTAAAATCTACCCCATCGGGGCGACCTGTAATTTGACTTTGTCGAATGGATAATCAAAAAGCTTTTTTTTCTTCCATCACCTGAACAATCAAAGCTGTATTATTTTTATAATGATGATCACCGGGTATCCTGACAATTTCAACCTGTGTGCTCTTCAATAGATCAGGAACACTGGTTTTTTCATTTTCACCATAAATAATTATTTGCCGGGTCTTTATAGCTGATATTTCTGCAATTACATCGTATGTGTTTCGTTTGTTGCCCAATCCTAGCATATCTGTTATGTGTACTTCAAAATCCGTATTTGAGGCGGGTGAAAGCATAACTATAGAGCCTACCCGGGATTTCAACTCATCAGGAAGCCTTGAAAAGACAAAGGGGACAATTTCCGCTCCCAGTGAATAACCAACAATCATAAATCGGGATTTATTCCATTCTTTCCCGTAATAGGTCAGGAGTCTGGTAATATCTGAAGCTGTTTTTTCCGGCGTTTTTCGGTTCCAGAAGTATTTTTTAGTATCTATGCCTAACACAGAAATACCCCTTTCTGCCAGATGACTTGAAATTGATTGCTCAAAACTATACCATCCTCCATCGCCCGAAAACAGGACAGCAATTATATTATTATCGGTTATAATCTTCTCCCGGATGATAACATACGGAATGTCATCCGTCCCGGGTAATTGGTTGGAATTAACCGAAACAGAGAGTGCCGATATCGGTTGTCCTTTTAAACAGGTAAAGAAATGGCAGAAAATAAATAAAAAGAATAAGAATTTTTTCATAACAGACAAGTTTCCGCTCCAGGATCAGGGAACAATCAACCCGATTCAATCTATAGTAAATACCCACTTATTCTCCTCATTTCTGCTGACATGCACCGGGAAAACACGCCGGGAGCCACCAGGCGTTATTAAGGTTATATCATATTGACCGAAGAAACCTCTGAATATTATTTTTCCCTGCCCATCGGTCTGAACCGTTGCATTCGTTTTCCAGATCTGATTTATAAGAGTGTCAAGCATTATGTACACGGGTTTAGGATTATATTCCTCATCAACCAATCCTCCTCCCGGCAGCCAGATATTTCTGTCAGAAAACCCCCACCAGTTTATGCTTGCTACAGCGGGGTGGCCGAAACATAATTTCACAAATTGCCTTGTAAATTCAGTCTGTGCTTCAGGTGTCCAGGCACCTGTCCTCCAGCCTCCCGTTATTGGTACACCTGACGATTGAGGATGAAATTCAGTAATATGAACAGGAAATCCAAATCGCTGATACTGGTCAAATGTTTTCCAGATCTCCACCGGCGAAAACCACTCCTGCCTTGGTTCATGTGCCTGAATACCTATACCTGATAAAGGAGCATTTCTCTTCTTCAGCTCTGCAAGCAGGTCATCATATCGTTTCCTGACCCCCTGATCAGCAAGTGTTCTATACTCATTTATCATAAGGGTAGCATCCGGATTGCCCTTATGGGCCCATAGAAGAGCATCCTCCACATAATCAGCAATCAGAGAGATAGTATCTGTCACGCTCCAGTCATTGTTATCATTGAAATTCCGTACTTTATGCTTCCACGTTTTCACATTTACAGGTTCGTTTACCACATCCCAGAGTCCGATCTTTTCCCGGAACCCGGAAGTAATATTTATAACCCTTGTCTTCAGAAGTTCTTCCGTTTCTGCCACCTTATATTCCGCCAGCCATCGGGGAGTACCTGATTGAGTTGCCCAAACGAGCGGATGTCCTTTGGTTGTGATGCCGTTCGCTTTACACCAGTCAATCACCGGAAGCATATCCTCCCATTGGGTAAATCCCTGGCGCTGTTCATATGAAGGCCAGTAAAACGGAAAAACTGCAAGGTTGAATATCTTTTTATACCTTTCCTTAAACAGATCCGGCTTATAGGTATTTTCACCTCTTATCAGGTCGAAAATTATACATCCGAAAAGAAAATCATGACTTTTCTGACTTATATAGACCTTTGCATTGCTGATCGCTTTGCCATCCCTCGATCTGAACTGGATGCTGACATCCCCTTTCCGGAATTTCTCAATATTCTCCTCTGCCTGTTTCATCAAGTTTTCCTCGGTCTGTTTAACATCCTGTGAAAGGCCTTTCGATGGGGAAAGCAAAAGGGCTAAAAAAATAAATGGCACAAAAAGGCAATCCCGGCCTGGATTAAGTTTACATTCTGGTTTCATTTCTTCAGGTATTATTCAGGTTTGTTATGTCTTAGTTTTTCTTCATAGATTGCATCAAGAAGTCCATCCACCGGAGCATCTGCTCCAAGCTGCCAGAACATAATTCCTCCGAGTCCGTTTTCAGCGGCATATTTTGTTTTGAGCCTGACCGACATTGTATCATCATATGTTATAAAAACGCTGTCTTTTGCATTATAAAGGTAAGGGGCTTTGGCAACAGGGTCCCAGTAGCGGATAAAACCGTCTTTGTCCTCCATTTCTTCCCTTATCCTTGCATAACCTGCGCGACCTCTCCAGCGACCTCTGTTCAGCTGATATAAACCATTGTTTTCAGGCGGCACACCCTGCCATGCCCTCCCAGAAAAATTGGAGCCGATAACTATTTGAGCCGGATTTACACCTTTATTGAGAAGGAACGAGACAATCTTCTCAGTGGAAAAAGGTTTTGTGGAATCACCCTCTTCAATCATCTTTAAAGCGGCCGGTGTACCTTCAATATCCTCCATCTTTATCCATCCCAGGTTTGTATGATGCGAGGTATAAGGATCACTGCCTCCGGCAAGGTCATACGACATAACATTGATATAGTTTAAACACCGCATCACTTTGTCCAGTTCAACATGATCGTAGAACTCTTCCCACCCGGCTGCCGCGAAAGTAAGGACCTGATGTTCACTGATCTCATTCAGGCCTTCTCTGAGTTCACACATCAGGGTCGTGAAGTTCTCTTTATCCTCAGGCATATACGGATTTCCTATTCCGGGCATGCCCGGGTATTCCCAGTCGATATCCAGTCCATCCAGCTTATATTCTTTTATAAATTTCACTACGCTGCCTACGAATTTTTTACGGTTTTCGGGTGTTCTGGCCATTTCTGAAAATCCACCGGATCCGCCCCAACCTCCGCAGGCTATCATGACTTTGAGATGGGGGTGCCTGCCCCTTTTTTTAACTAGCTTTTTCAGCATAAGTCCCAGCGAATCATCCGGGAACTTCATTTCATTACCGATCACCTCAGTAAAGGAGAATATAATATGTGTGAGCTTATCATAGGGAAGGACTTCAGGTTTGAAATTTGCCCATTGTGTATAGTAATAAGCCATCACGTTAACTCCTTTATCATCTGATGATCTGTCTCTGTGGCAAGAGAGGATCAGAGCAGACAGCAGTACACTGGATAAAACAGCAAATTTTTGCATGGTCTGGTTTGGATTTAATTATTTATCTTCTAAAGTAAAATCGGAATATTGCCTAGATTTTATTCATGATGAAATTTACGATTTTTTTCAATTGACTTGTTAAAATTAACCTGACTTTGGGTTAAACAGACACATGCGAAAAGCTGACACCTTCCTGATCCCGCTTTAAGCGGGACTTAACCCTTAGCCTTGATCAAGGTTGTGAAGATCCTTCTTTTGCAAATATTAAACAAAATAAATAATTAATTATTAACCACAGAGTTACACCGAGTTAAGACTGAGTTACGCTGTTTTGGAACTCCGTGTTTTTGTAGTAAGAAATAAATCCATACACCAAAGGATCACCAGGTTCAGCACAAAGGCACATAAAGAATATAAGCTAAAAAGGCTACTTTTATGAATAAAAACCGGGTTGAACAAATACTGTCAGGACGATGAAGATAAGTGAATTTAAACTCGAACGATATTTTGCTGATTATGAATTTAAAGCAAAATATTTATTAAGTTCATCAGATTGTGAAAGCCTTGAACTGAGTGAGCTCCTTCAAATGGCAGATCCCGAATGTCTGGAGTTATGGCATAATTTAAAACTGGGCTATACTGATACAAAAGGACATCCTTTGCTCCGCAGGGAAATATCAAATCTTTATGATGATATAAAATCCGAAGATATTATTGTTCTGAGCCCTGAGGAAGGAATTTTTATTGCATTGAATGTTATCCTGGAACCCGGGGATCATGTAATTGTTCTACACCCTGCTTATCAATCATTATTTGAATTACCGGTGGCAATCGGGTGTGAAGTAACCAAATGGCCCGTTTACCTTGAAAACAATAAATGGAATCTTGATATCAACTTTTTGGAAAAAAGCATCAGGAAAAATACGAAACTCATAATAATAAATTTTCCTCACAATCCGACCGGTTTTATTCCTGAACCAGGTGATTTCAAAAACATAATTGAGATTGCAGGCAGAAATAATATTTGTCTTTTTTCGGATGAGATTTACAGATACCTTGAATTCTCCGAATCCCATCACTATAAATCTGCATGCGATATAACTGAAAATGGCATTTCTCTTTCCGGTCTTTCCAAATCATTTGGACTGCCTGGACTTAGAATAGGATGGCTTGCTACCAGGGATAAAGGATTAATAAATAAAATTGAGAATTTTAAGTTTTATACAACAATATGTAATAGTGCTTCAAGTGAAATTTTAAGCATAATAGCCCTAAGGAATAGAGATCAGATAGTTGGAAGAAATCTAAATCTGATAAGGGATAATATTCTCACTGCAAAAGAATTTTTTACAAAGCATAATAATTACCTTACCTGGATTGATTCTAAAGGGAGTTCAGTTGCCTTCCCTGCGTTAACCGGGAGTTTATCGGCCGATGATTTCTGTAAAAAGTTGATCGACCGGAAAGGAGTAATGCTTTTACCGGGAAGTATCTTTGATCATCCGGGGAATCATTTCAGGATCGGCCTGGGCAGGAAGTCCTTCAAAGAAGTTCTTGAAGAATTGGAGTCATTATTGGACGGCTAAAGATTAAAATCATATAGGTCACCCTATTGGGCATTGCCGTCAACTTAAGCTTTCCTGGCCGAGGTGGTTAATCTATGTTTCAAAACTCTGAGCTATATTTGTTTTTTGCTCACCTAAATTAATTCTTTTACTTTCTTTTAACCGTAAAAGAAAGTAACAAAGAAAAGCGGCCGGAAATGACAAATTTAATCCTGCCTTTCGCCCGCTACACAAGGCCTAATTGGCGCAACAGGCAGGCTTAAATTTCGCTCCATTTCCGGGTTGCCCTCACACTCTTATCAACAAAGTCTTTAAAAAATGATATGGCTTTTGGATTTCAAATGGCCTTAGAGAAATTTGGGACACCACGCTTCTGTTCAATGATTATCTATTCAAGGAGCAGGGGGTAAAAAAGATATGTTGAGATTGTATATGGCAATATTTATTATAAAGCTAAGTAAATTAAGGTGCGTTGGAAAAACCCAAAAATGCGCGAAATTAATGGCTTTGGGCCCTGGTTCGGGCCGGCCTGCGCGAAAACAAAGCCATTAATTTGTATTTTTGGGCGCCTTTTCTTTCGTCCTTTCTTTTTGCGTAAAAAGAAAGGACAAGAAAAATTTAACAAGGCTCTAGGTTGCCCCCACGCCATCATCTATATAGTCTAATACTGTTTGAGGAGGACTAACTAAGGACGACCATCAGAAAAAGCCGGTTGTAATCAGAGCGTATTGATAAGCTATTAAAGCTGCAAGGCAATGATGAACCAATGGTCTCACTCAAAGAGTTAAACTTATCTCACTTGATCCTTTTTTGAGATCAAAACATAAGATTGTGGAAGATATATCTGAATACCAACTGTTTGATTTAATAGATTTTTTATTATTTACCCTGAAAAGCGGTTGCAGTTCATCAACCTTCATTTTTTATTCCGGTATTTTGAACAGCAAAATTAAGTTTAATAGTGAATCCACTTGCTGAAAAAGGCGCTTTCAAAATGACCTTATTTCCACTTAAAGTTATGGATGTTAATTCCTTTGCAGCCCAGTATCTGGCAATTTCATTCAGTTTCATCCATAACAGATGATCATATTTCTGATTAAGCCTTTTAACCACCTCTTTAAGTATATTAAAACCGGTCCTGCTGCCATTAAAATAAATACCCGGCCAGTGACATACCATGATTGCCGGTTCATTGCTCTCAATCACTTCAACCATTCGTCCTGACAGGAGATCTTCAGTTATAAGCTTATCAGCGTTTCCCGGAGTCAGTCCATCCCAGCCGCCAAACCAGTCATCCGTGCAACCAATTATCGATACAACGCATTTCGGATCAGTGCTGTTGAGGTCTGTTGGGTAAAGTACCAGCGGTTTTACACTTTTCCCCTTTTCAGTATAAAGATCACGAAAATAATGAGGTATATCTGCACCGTATACCTCCCGTACCGCCTGCAGAGTGCTGAGTGCCAGATTGTCCTGATTTCGTCCGCCATAACCCCCCGGTGTTGTCAGTCCCTCACATGTTAATCCGGCTTCCTTTAAAATATTAAGCGCATATAGTCTGGTATTCGGCCAGTTCATCTGCACTTTTTGTCTGGCTCCACTCCCAGTTTTCCATGAAATCAGGAGTAGCGTATGGATAGGGTTTTCCGGTTTTAATATCAATTACACGTGTATGGCTTACCATTTCAGGATGGATATCCCAGTTGGGTGCGATTAAATCCCGTACAAGTGAAAGACTCTCTTCCAGTTCTTTTTTTGTCCAGCCGGGAATGAACCGGTTAACCCAGCCTGTACACGCAGGAAAAGGGACAATACTATATTTCCCTTTAATTCCATTTTCCTGACTCCATTCGCCGAACTCTCTGACAAAACTATCGGGGATCTCACGCGGAAGTTTTCGCCAGTCCTGTTTATACTGATCCGGGAAATACCTCTGCAAATTGTGGTATTCCATAGTGAGCCATATTAACGAGACAGGTGGAATCATCAATGATAAGGCTGATGGGCACACGGTTACATGGATTCAATACTTCCACATCAGGGATTGCTCCGGTCAGTAGTCGGAAGGCAGGGGAAGAAATAGCAGCTGCACTTACGATTCCGGCAGTTTTCACAAATGAACGCCTGGTATATTCCATAATGATCAGGGCATTATTTCCGCAAGTTTTTCATCCAGTTTGTCGCCTCTTAAATTTCGTCCGATTATTACGCCGTTCCGGTCAATCAGAAAATTATCAGGAATTCCATTAATTCCGTAGATAAGTGATGCTTCATTATCGTTTCCTTTCAAGTCGCTTACCTGTTCCCAATTTAAGCTGTCCTGTTCAATTGCCTGAAGCCACCTTTCTTTTTCCTGGTCTAATGAAACGGCAAAGACTTCAAATCCTCCCGGATTAAACTTTTTGTAAGTTTTTACGAGGCTTGGGTTTTCCTGTCTGCATGGACCGCACCAGGAAGCCCAAAACTCCAATAATATGGTTTTACCTTTGAGTTCAGAGAGTTTTTTTGGATTACCATTTGGGTCGGACATTTCAAAATCTACAAACTGTTCTCCAATTTTAGGGTCTTTGTTTAGTCTGATGTAATTTGCAGTTTTTTTACCATATTCAGAATCTTTGTTCTCCACTGAGAATTTTTCAAAAAGTCCAGTTGTTTTATCTTTACCCCAGGTTGTTGCATAAACGGAAAGCATATATGCACTAACAATACTATTTGGAAATTTTCTCACAAAATCCATTTCCAGTTTTTGCCTTTCGGTTCCAGAAAGCGTGTCAATCTGATTCTGCAGGGTCTGACTTAAATTTTCTGAATCTGAACCCCTTACGCTGGCGTTTCTAAAATTCAACTTAGTTCCGTCAAATGTCATTGGATTGTTTTCCAACCATAAAAATCTGTAATGGGAGTAATCTTTTGTTCTTAAAACCACTTGTAAGGGTGTTTCAGAAAGTTGGGTCTGAAATTTAAAATAATTGTCTTCAACTACTGCTGAATCAATAAGTTTATTGGCTAACGTATTTTCTAAATAAAGAATTGTTCCGTTTACTAATGCGTTAGTGTTACCTGCTAAAGAAAATTCCGATTTCGGATTTTCTTTACAGGAAATTGATAATAAAATGATTAATCCAAAAATAGTTTTATACATAACCGGTCGATTTATGTTTGCAAACTGCTTACGTTTTTACTAAAGTAAACATATTTAACCAATCGGGGAGTTATTGCATATTTAAAAATGCTTATTACAGGATTAACAATAGCAAGCCTGGCAAGATTTACTGAGGATTATAATCTTAGGTTTCAGGAGGACTTTTGCCAGGTTTTTCCGGATAACTCTCAATTTTATGCTTACATTTAAAGGGTAAACGAATAAGTGGTAACGTATATAAAGCTATAAATCAGTTATTTTGGATACTAAAATCATTCTTCAATGGAACGAAAGAAATTTCTCAGTTTAGTTGGTGCAGGATCTGTCGGAGCGGCAGCTTTTCATGGTTCATCCGGTTGGCCTTCCCGAAGCACCAACAGCAGCTATTTCAGGACTACCGGAACAAAGAAGGAAGTTCTAATGAAAGTTGGTTGTCAGTCGGGCGGAACAACAAAAGAAAATCTGGAATTCAAGGCCCGCTGTGGTGTGTTCAATATAGATGGAGGAGCTCCAGAGATGATTGAAGGAGTGGGATGGGATCTGGAGGACTCCCTTTCAAAAAGGGAGGCTTGCGAGAAATACGGGATAACCCTTGAAGCATACCATTTGCCATTGGATTCCGGAGGGATCGAAAGGACATCTATGCCTGGCATTATGCTGGGGAGAAGTCCGGATCGGGACAGGGAAATTGAAATACTTCAGAATTGCATAAGGGTTGCAGGCAAAACCGGGATTGGATTTGTTACATACAATACAACAATACTTCCCATTTTACGTACAGGCAGGATATTAGATCCGAAACGGGGAAATGCATCTTACAGTACCTGGAATTATGATGAAGCACTGAAATTAAACCAGCCTAAAACTATTGCAGGGGATGTTTCTGTGGATCAGATTTTTGAACGTATTACTTACCTGCTCGACAGATTAATGCCTGTTGCAAGGGAATATAATGTAAAACTTGCCAATCATATTGCAGATCCCCCTGTACCAGCAGGATACCGTGGTATTACCCGCTGGGATAGCCCTGATGTTTTTGCGGGAATAAAAAGATTTGCACAGATTTACGACAGCTCACACCATGGCTTTCTCCTGTGTCTGGGTTCTGTGGCTGAAGGGCTTAAGGATCCTAAAACCGAAATTCTTCCGATTATTAGATGGATCGGGGAAAGGAATCAGATTTTTAACATTCATCTGCGTAACATTAAGGGAGGCTGGAACAACTTTATGGAAGTTTATCCGGATAATGGCGATTTGGATTTCCTTGAGATAATCAGGGTATTAAGAGATGTTGGCTATTCCGGGATGCTATGTCCGGACCATGTTCCGTACCATCCTGATCCGGCAAGTTCAGCTCAGGGTTTTGCGTTTGCATATGGATATATTAAAGCATTGATCCATGCAGTAGCATCTGAGGCATAATCTGGATCATTCCTGCAATCCATTTAAGGTAATTTACAGTAATTTCGGATGAGGTTATTTTTATGCTTTTTTTAATCGCTAACCTGACCTCTTTTTTCTCTTTGGCTGTGGCTTCCGGATCAGAGGCTTTTGCCACGATGTCAAAGAGCGCTTGCCTGGCTCCGCTTTTTGCGATCGGATCATCACCAGACATCAGATCCGCAAGCGGTTGAACCATTTTGGCTCCAAGATTTACTGCGGCTTCCAGGGATTGGCTCCGTAAGCGCGCATTCTTGTTTTTAAGTCCTTTCATAACATATACGGGCTTGGCATCAAGGTCACATATAGAGATATTTCTGAACTTTGCATACTGACGTTCTTTTTCGGCATGATTTCCCTGAATACCTATATGTCCGGAAAGGGGCATGCCTGACAATGTCTTTACGGTATCAATGTCAGCCTCGGTTGTAATCTTTCCATTTATTGAAACAGATACAATATTCCTGTCACATTTTATCTCCATTTTATACCAGCGGCCGGTTGTTTCTTCCGGTCTGTCCTTGACGGCCACATGGCCATATAATGATCCCGTGCAATGCAGATCATCGCGCCAGGGTGTCCATGGAGCCAGAAGCTGAACCTCAAATCCTGTAGCGGGAGCCGAAGGATCCCGCCTTATAAATACTCCGCTGTTGCCGAATTCCGATAACAGAAATTCAAGACGCAAAATAAAATTGCAGTAAGAACTCTCTGAATAGAGATCATATCCGGCGCCAAAGCTCCTTGTTATCAGTTCACCCTCAACCACTTCAAATCCTCCGGGTTTTTCCAGTTTCCAGTTGTTCATGTTCTTTCCATTGAACAAGGAAACAAAATCATTATCGTCAGGTGGTAAATATGAGAGGCCAATTAAGGACAGAATAGATACAAAATATGCTATTGTTTTCATTTTTAGCTGTAATTGAATAAGTTACATATCATACAGGTAGTGACCAGGGTTTTCTGTAAGATCTTGACAGAAGATAATCGGCAGCCATATCACCTATAAAATTCTCTTTCACGCTGTCCCATCCCAGTTTTCTTTTTAACCGGAAGGATATCATAGCTAAGTGCATCGGGATAGTCATTTCACGGGCGTAAGCGAGATTGCTTTCCGGCTGATGCCTTGATTTCACAGCATCAATAAAATTTTGCTGATGTCCGGGAGATCTTGTGAGCGCAAGAGGGATTTCTTTAACATCGGGTAAGATTTCATTACCAATGCTGATCCGGCAGTTGTCGTAATCACAGGTAAGTGAGCCGTTACTGCCTTCAAAATGGGCGCCAATATGCATTTTATCAGAACCGGGCACATCGGGGGGAATAGTTGTCCAGTAAACATCAAGGTCCTTAAACCTGAAATCTACATCAATCCATGCCGGAGCATCAGCGATACCGTCATGTGGCCTCTCTCCTCTGCTTTCAATGCTGTACAATCCCTTCGGATGAACAGACATATACATAATATCAGCTATGTGACACCAGAAATCTGCAAATACACCTCCGGAATAATCAAGGAAATGGCGGTAAGTCCCATGGCAGCGGACGGGAGTATACCCTTCATACGGGGCCGGGCCCAGCCACATATTCCAGTCGAGGGTGTCAGGCGGAACCTGGACGGCAGGAAATCCCAGTCCCGGAGAGCCACCTGTTTTCCATAGTCGTACAGTGTGGATTTTTCCGAGTTTTCCCGATTGAATTATTTCGGCAACGCGATGAAAATTCTCTCCGGCATGTATCTGTGTTCCCAACTGAAAGATAGAACCATTCCTTTCCAAGAGTTTGAGCATGGTCCGCCCTTCATCGAGGGTGTATGTCAGGGGTTTTTCGCCGTAAACATCTTTGCCCGCCTGAAATGCCATGGTCGCAATCAGGGCATGCCAATGATCGGGTGTTGCACATGTAATTGCATCCACATCTTTTCTGTCGAGGATATGACGGAAGTCTGTAAAACTCTCTGCCCGGGAACCAGGGTTTGCTGAGCGGTTAAGTTAGCATTGGCTGCGAACTGAGAAGCTTTTTACAGAATTTCTTCAGGAGGTATGGGCTGGGGGACAACATTTCTCACTGGTTTTGTGCTCTGCAGATAATTGTATATTGCCTTAACATCCTCATCGGCAATATTAACGAAATTAGTCCAGGGCATAGGCGGGAGTAACATTCTGGTCCCTTCAAGTCCTTTGTATCTGCCCTCCTTAAGCGAGCGTTTGAAATTTTCCTCTGTCCAGCTTCCGGTCCCGGTCTGATCGGAGGTAAGGTTAGCGGCGAATGATACGCCCCATGGGCCGACGAATGCCGTAAGATCTTCGTTCATCATCATCCATCCTTTTTTAATAGGGACAGGGTCCACTTTCTGCAAAGTTTTTTCAGAAGGGTAGCCTGAAAGCAAAAGTCCGGCAATGACTACCGGGCCCTGAGGTCCTAACTGCTTGGGAGAATGGCAGTCATGACAGCCCATAATTGTTACAAGGTATTCACCTTTCCGGATCAGCTGCTCAGCGGTTGGTTCCATGGTTACCGGAGCTGCCGGTTCCGGATTGTTGCCACAACCTGCATATAGTGCAGAAAGGGATAGCAACGCAAAAATCCTGATGACTCTTTTCATAATCAATTGCAGATTTTATAAAACATAGAAATTACGGAAGCGATCGGATACAATAAATATGTGTTCGCTTAGATATTTAAGACGATTTTATCTAACAAATGTTCAACAAAAGGGATTAAATTTTAAAAATTCTTTTAGTAACCGCATCTTTTTAATTCATCTATCAGAATTTTTTTGACATTGGTTGAATGTAAATGTAACTTTACCGGAATTCTTAACCGGAATGGTTTATGTTATCTGCTTCTTTGTTTCGAATCACTATTTTCTATAAACTATGAAAGCGCTGAAAAAAATTCTCAGGATATTCCTATTAATTATTGCCATACTGATAACTGGCTTTATAGGACTTCTAATTTATGCAAAGGTTACAGACTTTAAACCTGAAGAAAAGGAAATAATTGCCCGGCCGGAAAATCCTTCTGTTCTGAAAGATTCGATCAGTATTTCTCTTTTATCCTGGAATATTGGTTATGCAGGATTGGACAAGGATATGGATTTTTTCAAGGACGGTGGCACAAAAGTAATTACACCAAAAGACAGGTGCCTGGAAAATATTGCCCATATCGGGGATTTCATATTGAATAATGACACAGTTGATTTTATCCTGTTGCAGGAAGTTGATCGTGACAGTAAAAGAAGCTATCGGATCGATCAATTTGAGAAGATAGCCGGAATACTTTCCTCCTTTAATCCATTCTTTGCAAAAAACTATGATGTCTTTTTCGTTCCCGCTCCGCCTGCAAAACCTATGGGGAAGGTCGTATCAGGAATAGCTGCTTATTCGAAATACACTCCTGTTTCTTCAATAAGATATTCCTTACCCGGGGATTTCGGTTTCCCCACACAGCTTTTCTATCTCGACAGATGTTTTATGGTCAGCAGGTTCAAGGTAGAGAACGGCAATGAACTGGTAGTTATAAACACCCATAACGAAGCATTTGATGAGGGTGGAAATATAAGAAAAGCTCAGATGGAAACTCTTAAGGAATTTGTTTTGAATGAATATGATTCAGGCAACTATGTAATAACAGGTGGAGACTGGAACCAATACCCTCCGGATTTTAAACCTGCTTTTTCAGCGAACAAGGTTTTTACCGGTAAAATTGGAAATTTTAACCTCACCGGGATAGAATCGGATTACATGCCGGAGGAATGGAAATGGATATATGATCCTGCAACACCATCAGTCCGGACCCTCATGGCAGCATATGACCCTTCAACCACACCCACAAGTATTTGCGATATCTTCCTCATTTCACCCAATATAGAGTTTGTTTCTGTAAAATGCGATCAGCTGGGTTTTACTAATTCAGATCATAATCCTGTTTTTATTAAGGTAAAACTCAGATGAACACAAAAGGTTCTGACTCCAACCAGTTCCTGGTCGACTCATGAGGTAAATATTCACCCTTCTTTTTTAAGATGATTTTCATTTCTTTGGCTTCTTCAAAATCCGTCCTTTCCTGACCACCTCAAAAGAAGGGCTTTAGAGGCATAACCTTCATTGTGTAAACAAGAATGATGATGGAGTTTTATTGAGATATTTTAAGTATTTGCAGTAAATTCAAAAGATCGGCTTTAGAGGCATAACCTTCATTGTGTAAACAAGAATGAGATGATCGGGGTACCTGGTATCTATTGTCCTCTTTCTCCTATGACGATCAATCTTTTACATCACCAAAATAAAAGTAAAGACCAATACCTAAAAAAGATGTCGCTTTGTTAAGGTTTGCAAATACTGAGATATCCGTGATCATATAGGATGTAAGCAGTATTTCAGTCTCCATGCTCACAGAAAGACCAAAGGCTTTTTCAATTTCCCTGGATTTAAAGTATTTACTAAGATGCCAAATGGAATTGGGATCATAATCAGGATTAGGAGTAATTATTGCTTTATTAATGCTAACCAGAGACGGGCCCAACTCGACACTGAACCTTGGATTCTGACCATGGCCGGTTAAAACTTTGACCATATATAAAGAAACAACAGTTCTGTTATCCTTTGGAAAAAATAGTGGAGTATAATCAGAAGGCAGATTTACAGTCTTCGATGCACCATACTTGAAATCAAGACTTGTGCCCCAACCGGACGAACTGACATATTTGAATTTCATACCCAGGAATCCTCCTTTCATCATGTATCCGAAACCAATGCCTCCTTGTATGACACTGGATCCTGAAGAATCTGGCCTTGATTTGAGTTCGGAATGCAGATCCATTGTAAATTTCCATTGTAGGTTTTAAAGGAAATCGGTTTACTTCAGCATAATTGCCGGTGTAAGAAAATAAATAAAGAAAATATAAATCATTAAAGAAAAATCGGTTATCCTTCAGCATAATTGCGTCGACATTTGTGCCTGATTATTATCTAGCCCAATTGACATTAGCAGAATTACGATAGTCAACTTAATAGTTATATTCATAAAGCCTGATTAGTTTATATAATCCTGACTTAAGTGTTTATTGCAGGAAACAATCATTAGAGCAATTTACAGTACTACACTTAGAGAATTTTATATTACTACTATTAACATGTGGCCTGATCCTGAATATTCAGATGAACTTTAAAGCTTTTATATCAAAGTTACTCTTCAAAAAAGGCAAAGTCAAATAAATACTAAGGCAAAAGTTTATTTCGGCCATTATGATCTCTCAAAACTGGTGAAGAGTGTAAATTGACTGTTTATCTATAATATCTCAATTATGGAAACGGTGGTAAATGTGACCGGTTTTTCCACTAATTTCTCAAATTATGGAAATCCTCCTATTGACTACTGCGCACCTGGAGTAAGTGTCTTGTCGACTGGAAAAGTAATTCATTCATATCTCAGCGATTCAACCGGGTTCCTTGTTGCCGCATACCAGCTTTGCCAGCTAACGGTAAACAGGGCGATACTCAAAGCCAGCAAACCTGCAAACGCAAAGCTCCAGGAGTTTAATTCTGTCTTGTAAGCAAAGTTCTGCAGCCATTTATGCATTAATAACCAGGAAGCCGGAGTAGAAAATATGAATGCAATAAACACACACCTGACAAAATCTTTATTAAGCATTACAAGTATTTCAGAGATCTTTGCCCCGTTTACTTTACGTATGCCTATCTCCCTGACACGGCGCTGACAGTCAAAAAGTGAAGTAGCGAGAATACCCAGGCTACAAATTGCGATGGAACAAAAAGTTATCAGGAAAAATATCCAGCGTAAATGAAGTTCGGACTGATACAGATTCTTAAATGCCTGGTCAAAAAATGAGATATCGACAGGACTTGAAGGTGATAGGTCCAAAGCGACACTTTTAATTCTGTCAATTGTATATTGCAGCGATTCTTTATTGCTTGTTATCATACTTACAAGACAAACTGAAGCAACATAATCATTCCGTATGACCAGAGATGAGATAGGCTTGATTACCGGCTGAAAATGAAAATCTTTAATAACACCAATTATCTCGAAAATTCGCTCTCCCATTTTGATTTTACTGCCGACAGGATTATCCACTTTTTGCTCCCTGAGAAATGTTTCATTAACCACAACTTTCCTGAAATCTGAAGATAAGCCATCATTGTAGAACCTGCCGGAAACCAGTTTTAAATCCATTAATGCAATAGCGGTCTGATTTGCACTGAAAGTATAAAAAGTCGATTCTTTAATTTCTCCATTTGTTTCCAGCCGGGTTGTCCAACGACCGATGCTATTCCCTGGAAAGTACTGTGTAAAAGTTACTTCGCCTGCATCAGGTATCTTCAGCAGCAAATTCCTGAGCACTTCTTTCTTCTGACTTAACTGGTCTGTCATCCTGATACTAATTATATTCTTTTGATTAAATCCGGAATTATTAATTCCGAATCTGATCTGCTTGTCGACAAGAAAAGTAAATGTGATCAGCACAATGGCAATTACAAACTGGATTGTTACAAAAACACTATTGAATGAAAAATTGGTTTTGTTTGTTTCAAGGGTCTTTTTCAGGTTGCCGATAGCACTGGATGAAGAAATTCTTATTGCCGGTATGATACTGAACAGAACACTTAAGATACCAATGATCAAGAGTGATACAATAAAAAATCCTGACGAAAAAATCAGTTTCTGGTTATAGCTGATCCCTGCATGAGCATGGACATACGGTGTAAGTATTGCAGCAAATACGACTGCAATCAAAAATGCGGCCAGGAAGAAGCCAAAAGATTCCGCAATAATATCGAGAATTATTTGAGATCGTGTGGCGCCGAATATTTTCCTGATGCCTGTTTGTTTGATCTTTTCACGTAACTGGGAGGAGCGAATGTTAACAAAATTAATCAGTGCGATAACCAGTACCAAAACTGACACAAGAACCAGGATCATTACCTGCTTCTTATCTCCCGATTTAAGATAATCGATCCCAAAATTATTAAGATTTGAAAAGTAGATTTTTCTAAATGGGGTCAAACCGGTCTTCTTAAAATCTTCCTGATAATCATCCGGAAAAAGGGTCAATATTTTTTTAGCCGTTTCTACAGGATTGACGAATTTTTTCAACTGCACTAAAGTTATAAAATTACGGGTTTTCCATTCCGTGTATTCTTCGGATTCAAACATGAT
This sequence comes from uncultured Bacteroidales bacterium, assembly GCA_963703935.1. Classification (GTDB taxonomy): domain Bacteria; phylum Bacteroidota; class Bacteroidia; order Bacteroidales; family VadinHA17; genus LD21. The sequence goes on from CAVPGA010000001.1 coordinate 225,339, forward strand.
ACTTTTTCTGGTCGTAATTGAGGTTAATGCGCTGAAGGCAAGACAAGAATTGGCTCCTGGCTCTTCAATTACTGCACTGACCACAAGAGTTTCCCTGTTATTCAGCTTTATGTTTTTACCGAAAGCGTTTACGCTGCCAAATAATTTGTATGCCAGCCTATTTGTGATAACAATTCCCATAGATCCTTTGAGAGCAGTCTGCGGGCTCCCTTCAATAAATTTGTAGGTAAAAAGTTTAAAAAAATCTTCATCGGCAAAGATCATATCGGATGCTACGGGCTCATTACCATCAGCCTGGAATATAAAATCATTACCCCATGTATCGCCGACCCTGACCGTCGCTTCGACATCCGGAATTTGCATGTCAATATAATCTTTAAGGATCCCGGGAGTACGGATACGGTCATCAGACAATCCATATATAAAGACTCGTTCATAATTCATGTGAAAAGTGTCGGTACTTAGCTCATGATAACAGTAAACCGAAATAATGATAACCAACGTCATGCTGATAGCTAATCCCAGCAGGTTAATCAGATTAGTTGCAGGTCTCCTTATGAAATTCCTGATGATCATTTTTGACAAGCTTTATTATACGGAATAAAGACCTGAAAATTCTTAAACTGTTGCAGGTGTTTGATACTTAAGGTTAAACAAAACCAGGTATATAAAAGAGTTCGTGGAGCGCTCGTAACAAAAAGTGGTTGGAGATCTGGCGTAAAAACCTTAAACTCCACATCCGATTTAATGGGAGAGGGTTACGGCTACGTCGGTCATTCATCACGGCTTCTAGGACTGATTTCTGCTTCAAATTTATTCTAAGGACTTTGACCATATACCGTGGATATAATTTGAATTCCTAAGGCCGTAGTTATAATTTTATTTTTCTTCTATTCACCGATAAAAATAGGTTATTTGCCGATAATAGGTTTTATAAGACCTGTTTATGCTTTTTATTTGAATCAAGTTAATAGGAATTTCTGTGATTCCTGATGGCTTAATAACACCTTAAAGAGTATTTGAACAAGAAACCTTTTACGGTTTAATGATAATTTTATTTAAACTAATCAAATCAAATGAAAAAATCAATTTTAATTCTGGTAATGGCTGGATTTCTTTTAATTGGTATATCTGAGATTCAGGCACAGACGACTCTACCAAAACTCAATCAGGTTGAACTTTTTAAACAATTCATCGGTGATTGGCAGGCACAGTGGGCCGACACAGTTTTATTTTGGGAAGCTAAAGCATTTAGTTCAGGATTGGAAGCATCTTATACCTATAAGATTGCAGGAAAGGACAAAATAATTTTGGAAGGCAGACAACTTTGGGGCTATGATAGCAGACTTGACAAATATGTTGTAGCTACACTAGAAACAGGTAAGGATATTTGGCTTCTGGCATTCTGGTTCACATCTAAGGATAAATATTTATTGACATCCCTCACTGATGTCTCCAACCCTGAAAAGGCATTTTTTAAAGTAGTAGGAGAAATTAACTCAGGAGATACTTTTACAGAAACTTGGATTATGAACGATAAGGTCATAGTTAAATATGACTATAAGAAGTTTAAATAAGGTGTCTCAGCCTCCTGACCTGACTTGCAAACCAGTCAGCTTCAGGAATGACACTAATAAAAAACAAAAACAAATTGTCTCTGTAAGTGTTTGATTTTCTTCAAAATCCGTCCTTCTTTGACCACTCAAAAGAAGGTCTGAAAAGATTTATCATACATTTGGAAACAATAAGGACTTAACTCTAGGTTTTGAGTGAGCAATTTGATCCGATCTAAGTTGGTCGAAGTGGCAGGCTTTTAAAATCAGATGAGTACTATAATTTTTTATATTTACCTTTAAAAGTTGAAGGAATATTTCATCCTTTATCACCGGCTAAGCTGGAATAAAGAAGGTATGTACTAATTGGAAAAATTAGTTATTATATGAATGAAAGCAATTAGCTATATTCTATTCATTTTTATTACTCTGGGTATTTTCAGACAAGATTTGTGTTTCTCTCAGAAGGTTGAAGATAAATTCTGGCAAACACCTGATCTTAAATCTTTTTCATTACCAGATACGAACTCAATAACCTACAGTGCAGAAGTTTTATTCGAATATGGGAATGCTTATTTTAAGGATTTTGATGAGAATGATAACATAATTTTAGATTATCATGTCAGTATCAAAATTCTCAAGAAAGGGGGCATAAGGCTTGGAACTATTATTATACCTATTTACACATTCAATGAGAAGCAGGAATCAATTGAGAAAATTGTGGGAGTAACATATTATCTTGAAGAAGATAAAGTCATTAAAGATCAGCTCAATAAAATATCGACAACTGAAACAATCATTGACCGACATTATAGAACTATAACTTTTACAATGCCTAATGTCCGAGTCGGTTCTATCATTGAATATAGTTTTCAGAAAAGTTCGGGTTTTTATAACGCTTTTGTTCCGTGGGCATTTCAAAAGGAAATACCTGTAACCTATTCGAAATTTATTGCCAATATCCCTATTAATTACCATTATAAGATAAGTGAACCAAAAAGTGCAAGCATCCATAGAAGTGAAATCAATTCATTAAAACATAGTTCTTTCATTACAACAAGAGATTATATTAAGAAGAATGCAACTGATCCCGATGGCCCAGAGCGATATTACTTAAACTATCTGACTAAACATAGCTATGATATTCAATGTCATAGTATAATGTGGGAAGCTCAGAATTTACGCTCTATTGAGAATAAGAATGAAAAGGCAATGGGTGTGGCGTTTGAATTCATGTCCTATGACTATCCTGAGATTAAGAAAATTGGATCTTTTCTTGCTGCCAGAGAATATGTGTCTGTCAAACCTTCTCAGGAAAGCTGGGAAAATTTGAATGAAAGTCTGTTGAATCACAAATATCTTGGTAAACTGCTGGCTAAGGATAATTTTCTCGATAAAAAAGTCGCTCCTATCATTAGCTCCGCTAATAGTAGTTCCGATAAAGTCAAAAAAATTATTAATTACATTCAATCAAATTTCAAATGGAATGGTGAAAATAAGTTATTTCCAAGCGATAATCTGGACAAAATATGGAAGGACAAAACAGGTAATTCTGCTGATTTAAATTCTTTGTTTATATATATGCTAATGAAAGCAAATATAGATGCCTACCCCTTAGTATCAGCGACAGATGACTATAATGCTAATTTTACTCCCTCAATAAAGAATTTTAATTATTTACAAAGCCTGTTTAAAATTGATAAAGATTATTATGCTTATGATATTATTAATGTTTTCAGGCAAGGGGGAAATAAGGTAGTATTTTCAATCAAGAATATTTGTCTTGGTTTGGCAGATGGAGATCCTAAATTGATAGATCTTAATAAGATTAAAATTTGGGTTTAATAGTTTCAGTTCTTTGACCACTTCAGAAGAAGGTCTGAAAACACGAAACATCTATTTGGAACCGAAAGTGTTGGTCACTGAGAATGGGGGGTTAACTTTGGGGGTGGTCTTTTACATCCGGTTAAACATGGTCTCTCAAAATCGGTAAAACACAAATTTAAGTTACTGACTTGGAAAACCGGTCATATTGACCACCCTTCACAGTGTAATTGCATAAATTTGAGTATAAACTCACATAAACATGAAGACGGTTACCTTTCAGCTCATAGGCAAATACATTGACCAGATAAAAGCAGGATCAAAAGTCAAAGAATATCGTTTTCCTTCGGAGTACAATATCAAACGCCTCTGCTATCTATGTGATGACATAAGCAAAGTTCCTTCAAGTGAGATTGGCTTTAAGCTTGAAAATGAATTTTGGCGAACGAGAAAAGATTTGACACATGTGCAGTTCTTTAATGGTTATAGAAAAGATCGAAAAGAGTTGGTATGCGAACTAAAGTCAATCAAAATAGTGGAGAATCCTGAAGGAGAAATACCAGGGGAAGATTGGTTTGTTCTTTCCTTAGGTCGAATTGTTTCCGTAAAAAACTTTTAAGAAAGTAGACATGTCAAATGGTGACAATCGAACACCATTAAATGAAGAAACCTGTTTAATGAATCAAATAAAAAAATCACCCATGTTACAGCATAAATAGACCTAGGACATATCAAGAATAGTTTTGATTACCGCCAACCTTCAAAATATAGTAAAAAATTAGAGTAAAATCCCTTCAGAAACCTAGCAAGAACCTAGCAACAAATAAAAAACACCTCCATTGGGAGATGTTTAAGTATTTGATTATCTTGTTGCTCCGCCTCTCCTTCGCAAAGCTTCGGAGAGCAAAGCAGGGCTCCCCGACGAGTTTTCACTTCGCTCAAACTGTCGGGGTAAACTTCTCGCCCTTCCGTCGCAACAAAAAAGCCACTGTGGTGGTTTTTCTGTTGCGACGGAAGGACTCGAACCGGGCCGGGCGTTAAGAATCCCGCCGGTGGCGGGATTTAGCGAAGGAGCCCGACTGCCGCGGTGGCTCGAGCCTGGGCACAAAATACTAATGAAGTGTGAGTGTGAGAGCGAGAGTGAGACAAAAAGAGTGAAGCACTCGCTCCCGCTCCCTCTCTCACTCTTTTTGTTGCTCCGCCAAGGCTCCCCGACGAGTTTTCACTTCGCTCAAACTGTCGGGGTAAACTTCTCGCCCTTCCGTCGCAACAAAAAAGCCACTGTGGTGGCTTTTCTGTTGCTCCGTCAGGGCTCGAACCTGAACTTTTCTGATCCAGAGTCAGACGTGTTGCCAATTACACCACGGAGCAGTTTGGAGGCTGCAAATATAAATAAATTATGGAAAAAGCACAAATGGATGTTGCAAGTTACAAGTTACAAGTTGCAAGTTACAGGTTTGATCGTCAACCTGCAACATGCAACTGCAACCTGCAACATGACACGAAATCTATACTTCAAATCTAAGGATCCTTATCTGATTGTGATCTGGTCAGATCGTATAGTAGATCGTCAGCCTTGGCCTCATCGTTGCATCAGGATAGTCGCTCGATGCAAACCTGAATCCCGGGAACTTTTCTGTTGGCCATAGCTTGAACAACATACCGTAGTTAGCCGCGGCAACTTCCTGAACCGGCACAAAAAGGCTTGTCACATCAACAACGATGAAGTTGACATTACGTATGAACGGTGTTATAAAAACCTGGTTGGCTTCAATAGTTTTTGGCTGGGTATTCCAGGTGACCTTCCCCTCTTCCCAGGGCTCAACTATCTGCTGCAAAACGCCTCCATACCTTACAACACCTGTTGCCGGATCTGTATCTGTAACAAAGGTTGTATCAAAAGGTACCGGCAGGTCATAGGTCAGCTGCAAAGTGACCTTTTTGATGATTGCTGACTTTGGTAATGCATTTCTGTCAAACCAGATCATGCTCCTGTTTGAACGCATTACAGTCAGGACCGGCTCCGTCAGGAAGGTCGCTTCAAAATATTTATGTGCGCCGAAGTTCTTATCAGGTTCGAGATTGGAAACCATTGCATCCTTTCCTTCTTCCGGACCCGGTTGCAGGACAAGCGCATTCCATTGATTTCCGATCGGGATCTTCAGAACAAGCGGATTTTCCTTTGTAGTGGCCCTGAGCTGTTCAGCGGTAAACCTCAGGGTCTGCGACGCATAGCCTTCTTTCTCAAGAAGGAATTTATAAATATCAGAGCCACCTCTTACAATAAGATGGTTCAGACCAGCTTCAAGCTTGAAGGTGTAGTGCCATCCGTTGCCGGAGTAAACTGTAAGCTTTGCAGTTGTAAGCTGCGTTGGCGACATGCACATCGGACAGTCAATGATACAGATAGTCCAGAAACCAAGGGGTTTGACAATCTGTATGCCGAAACCTGCATAGCCGAACTGAGCGGGAGGCTGATCCCCGACAAGCAGTACTTCGGGGATGACCCTTGTTACCTGTTCCGGAAGGATCTTAAAGATCAAAGGTAATGGATCAGTGACAAGATACGCGAGGGGAGAACCTTCAACAGGGGAGGCATACATAACTTCCCCCGATGGATTGATGACAAGAAATTTGGTCAGCTTGAATTCACCCGCTTCCAGTTCAACATTCTCGCTCGTAAAAGCAGTACCGAATGCATAAACCGGAATAAGAGAATCCGAAAGAACAACATTGCCCTCCATATCCTCAATAGATATCATCAGGTGGTAGGAGACGATGCCGCTATCCTGATTAAAGCCCGGGATCGACTTGGTCATTTCATCAGGAGCACTAAGCGAAAACTCTGCTTTCCCTGTCCGGGTGTCATTGCTTATCCTGTTTTCACAGGATGAAAGACAAGAAAGGACCACGAAGAGCAGAACTGTGTAAATAGGTTGAATTGATGGTTTCATTTTTCTTTTTTGGGTTTACGAAAATAATGACGAATTACTCCGAAAGTGAACAAATTCTGTGCCACGAAATAGGTCGACTGGTCTTGCGGTCTATTGGTCTACTTGTCTACTGGTCTACTGGTCTACTGGTCTACTGGTCTCTTGGTCTTGTGTTACGAAATTAAGATAAAAGAAAAAATTGTATATTTATATCATGTCTTACTAAATTTTGCTATATGGGAACGATTGAAAATTTTGAAGAATTAGAGATCTGGATATCTGCCAGAGAATTAGTTAATCTGATTTATTCTGATTTCAGATCCTGTAGGGATTTTACATTCAGGAATCAAATAACCAGTGCAGGAATCTCAATAATGAATAACATTTCCGAGGGATTTTGCCGTAATGGTGATGCTGAATTCAGGCAGTTCTTAAATATTTCAACAGGATCTACAGGAGAAGTAAAAAGTATGTATTATATCGCTGAAGATCAGAAATATACCAACAAGGAAACTGCATTTGAAAGAAGAAACAGATGTCAAAGAATCATCAACGGTAACAGCAGGTTAATGAAGTATCTTAAATCTTCAAAGGCCAGTAGACTACAAGACCAGTAGACCAGTAGACTACAAGACCAGTAGACTTCAAGACCTGCAGACCAGCAGACAATTACTTATTGATCTTCGCCCAGGTATCTTTCAGCGAGACAGTACGGTTGAAGACCAGACTTTCTTTTGTTGAATCATAATCCACGCAGAAATAACCCAGACGCTGGAACTGAAATTTGTCAAGCGGTTTTGAATCCCTCAGCGATGGTTCTACCTTGCAGTTTTTAAGTATTTTAAGGGAATCAGGATTAAGAAAATTCCGGTAGTCGTCCTCTTTCTGACCGGCGGGATCTTCATGATCGAAGAGCCTGTCGTACAATCTCACTTCAGCATCAATGGCATGATCAGCAGAAACCCAGTGAAGCGTTCCCTTTACTTTTCTGCCTGATGCCTCATTCCCGCTTCTGGTTGCCGGATCATAAGTAGCAATAGACTTCTGTTATCTCACCGTTATTTTCATCCTTCTTGAAGCCCTCACATTTGATTATATATGCTCCCTTTAACCTTACTTCCTGACCCGGGGCCAGGCGAAAGAATTTATCCGGAGGATTTTCCATGAAATCATCCTGTTCAATAAATACTTCACGGCTGAACGGAACTTCGCTCTTCCCCATGCTTTCATCTTCAGGATTATTTATGAGCTCCATATTTTCAGTCTTACCTTCAGGATAATTGGTTATTATCACTTTCAGCGGATTTAATACTCCAAATACCCTTGGCACTCGTCATGTTAAGATCTTCACGGACCGAATGTTCAAGTAGTGAGACATCATTTATTGCCTCAAATTTTGTATATCCTATCAGATCGACAAAATTCCTTATTGATCCGGGTGTATAACCTCTTCGACGCAGCCCGCAGAGGGTTGGCATCCTCGGATCGTCCCATCCGGATACGTTGCCTTCCTGGACAAGCTCGAGCAGCTTTCGCTTGCTCATCATCGTATATGTAAGATTAAGCCTGTTGAACTCAATCTGCCTTGGCCTGTAATCACCTGTCTTGAGCTGATCAACAAGCCAGTCATACAACGGCCGGTGGATCTCAAATTCCAGTGTGCAGAGCGAATGTGTTATTCCTTCAAAATAATCACTCTGTCCATGTGCAAAATCATACATCGGATATACTTTCCAGGTCTCCCCGGTACGGTGATGTGAGGCGTTGATTATCCTGTAAATGATCGGATCGCGCATCTGCATGTTAGGGGAGGTCATATCAATTTTTGCCCTCAGAACCCTGCTTCCTTCATCAAATTCACCTTTGTTCATCCTTTCAAAGAGATCGAGGCTTTCTGCAGCAGACCTGTTGCGGTAAGGACTCTCAGTACCCGGTTGGGCAGGAGTCCCTTTCTGCGAAGAGATGACATCGGCAGGCTGATCATCGACATAGGCAAGTCCTCTTTTGATGAGATCAACTGCAAAATCATAGAGTTTCCCAAAGTAATCAGAGGCATAATATTCACGGTCTTCCCAGTCAAATCCGAGCCACCTGATATCTTCTTTAATTGAGTCGATATATTCGACTTCTTCCTTAACAGGATTGGTATCATCAAAGCGAAGATTGCATTTACCTCCATATTTTTGTGCCATGCCAAAATCGAGACAGATTGCTTTTGCATGACCAATATGAAGATAGCCGTTTGGTTCAGGAGGGAACCGGGTATGTATCCTTCCGCCGTTTTTCCCTTCTTTCAGATCATCAATAATAAACTGTTCAATAAAGCTTACCGATGGTTTTGGTTCTTCTTTTCCATTGACGTTCTCTTCGCTCATCCTGATTAATTTTAAGATTACAAAAATAGGATGAATTTAAAACCCTGCATTGCTAAAACGAAAAAAGTTTAGGAGGAGAGGTTGCAAGTTGAATGTTGCAAGGTGTGATTCTTTCTGTAGGAAAAGTTGCAGGTTGCATGTTGCATGTTGCAAGTTGCAGGTTGAATTAGATTAATTTTGTAAATTGCATAGTTGTCTCGCTCATTATATATCAATAAGATGAATAGTTATAGGGATTTGGAAATCTACAGACTTGCTTTTGATCTGGCTAAGAAAGTACACTATGCTTCACTGAAACTGCCTAATTTTGAATTATTTGAACAGGGCAGTCAGATACGTCGCTCAACAAAAAGTGTTAAAGATCAGATTGCAGAAGGCTATGGAAGAAGGAGGTACAAAGCTGAGTTTATTAAGTTTTTGATTTATGCTGATTCTTCTTGTGATGAGGCTTTAAGCCAATTAGAAATGCTCAGGGATCTATATCCAGATATTAAGGATTTTACTGATCTGTCCCCGGAATATGAAATTCTCGGAAGAAAAATTAATACCTTCATCGATTACGTTGAAAACAACTGGAGAACCTAACATAGAAGTTTGTAGTACAGTATTATGTAGATTTAGTAAGGTAAATACAACCTGCAACCGCAACCCGCAACCCGCAACCCGCAACCCGCAACCCGCAACCCGCAACCCGCCTTCGCCTCCCTCCAGTCGGCTATGGCTGGCAAAGCCTGCAACCTGCAACCCGCAACCTGCAACCTGCAACTGTTTTCACTTGTCTGTAACCAGATAATCCCTGAGCGCCTCCACATATTCCTCAAACTTCTTCTTCCCGAGAGGGGTGATCCGGCAAAGGGTCTGGGGATAGTTGTTGTGGAACTTTTTTGTCACCTCAATATACCCTGCCTCCTTCAGTTTAGTGATCTGGATGCTGAGGTTACCCGCCGTTGCGCCTGACTGTTCCTGCAGCCAGGTAAACTCGGCAACTTCAGTATTGATAAGCAGGGAGATCACTGCAAGACGCAACTGCGAATGCAGAACCGGATCGAGCTCCTTAAATCGTACCATGGTCAACTTTGCTTTTTAGCATATACCCGGGTATCAGATAGCCTGTAAGCATTGCGGCCGAAACTGCCAGGGACGCAAATTCATGTCCGCCGAAATGTGCCACCAGCGCAAAGACCCAGAAAGTAATGGCGCCGATTATCAGCGGTTTGAATTTGATTATAAAACCTGAAATAAATGTAGGAATTGCAGCCAGTGTCAGAATAAAAGGAGGAATTGATTCCATATTATCCGAAACAAGGATAAAAAGCACTATTGCCGAAAAGAGGAATCCCATCCATGTCCATAAATAAAGCATATCGGCATAGGTATGGACCTTAGCCTTTCGCCCGGTTAAAAAACCGTAGATCATTGACACAAACACGCCCGGTATCACGAGAAACCAGACAAGCCATGGACTTGCCAGGTCGGTGAACCTGTAAAGAAGGTATTCCGAAAGGCTGCAGATAAATACAAGCCACCCCCAGAGGAGGAGGTGAAAGCTGCCCTGGCGGATGTTGACCTTGGTCTTGCTTATCATTTCTGATATGATCTTCAGGCTCTCTTCGCCTGTCATCATTTTTTCTTCTGTTTCCATAATAATGTTTACTTTTATAAATAGTAATTAATAAAACATAAATATATTGCAAATATAAAGTAGTTTATGATATAAACCAAATATTTCTGCAACTATTTTAAAAAAAAAGAACAAAATTCTAAATGGTTGGTATTCAGCATTAAACGGGTGTTTATAAAATCCTTTGGGGAATAGATACAAAGAAATAAAAACTTACACAGAGTTCCACTGAGCCCGCCTTCGCCAAGGGGCTACGGCGGGTGAAAAAGTCACAGAGGTCCACAGAGTTAGATCACAACAAAACCCCTAGAAGGGGCTGTACTTAAAGTCCCCTTCAGGGGATTTAGGGGCCGACTTATCAGCACAAAGGGATACCAAGGGGTTGGATAAAGATAAATTCAGTTTATTGTTTTAAAGATATTCGTATGGGACTTATCAAAATAGAAAACATGGAATTCTATGCCTTCCACGGCCATTTCAAAGAGGAACAGATTGTGGGTAATAAATTCCTGGTTGACCTTATAATTGAGACCGACATGCATATCCCTATGAAAAGCGACAATCTCAGGGATGCTGTAAACTACCAGAAAGCTTACGAGATCATAAAGTTCCAGATGGAAAAGAAATCACATCTGCTTGAGCATATAGCCGGGCGGATCCTCGACGCAATATATTCAGAAATGAGCGGAATCACGAAGGTGACAGTTAAAGTCTCAAAGCTCAATCCGCCGATGGGAGGCAAAATCGGATCCGTAAGCGTAATAATGGAACGGTAGCTTAAACTCTCCCTGAATTTCGAATTTACTGTCAAAGACCTCTCCCCATTCCGATAGCTATCGGAATCCTCCCCCAAGAGGGAGGGGCTTCCCCCTCTCTCCTGGGAGAGGGGGCCGAGCGTTAAGAAATCAGCCAGTGGCTGATTTTAGCGAAGGAGCCAGCCTGCAGGGGAGGAATTGTGGTGGGGGATTGAGGGGGTGAGGCTGTAATGCCTTGTAAATTAGACCACTGCAATCATGTTACGTTTTTTAATCGGCTTATCACAGGAAGGGGGTCTGTTAAGGGAGCGGAAACAAAGTGGGAATTTTCATCTGATCTTCATGATTTTCAAATATCTTTGTTTATGAATTGAGTAATGATTTTGTATAGTTCATATATTCAGTTATATACAAGATCTATAAGATACTTTATTTTTAAAATAGATGAAGAATCTGGGAAAAATATTGATTTTCTTCTTTTTATTGGTGGCCTCAGGTACCAGAGGATTTTCACAGTCGATACCTAAAGCAGATTCGCTCCGTGTCAGGGAGAAGGGTTCTCAGAGTGCATCAGTCGCTAAGGAACAGAATGTAAATGGTTCAGAGAACAGGGCGCAGGCAGGGAGAAATAATCCCACAGCATCCGTCAAAAGGATCAGGGGCGGACGGCCTGACTGGAGCCGGGCAAGAGGAGCACGGCCGCCATCTGTTGTAAGGCCATCCGGATCCGGTATGCCAAAGGGTGTGGGTAAGCCGGGAGGTGCAGGCCGGAAAGTGGGAAGATAAAATAAAAGCAATGCAGATGATTTATTCAGGTTCCAGCTCGCGGGCAGGCTTTCTGAGCTTTTTAATGCTCTTGTCATGCACACATGTTGCAGCTCAGGCTGGAGCCAAAAACTCATTACAGTCTGACGACACTTCAAAAATATCATCCCTCAACTCGAAACATTCATTTTTTGCCGGAACAGGCTACGGGAGCAATATGATCTATCTCGGATCGACCATCTCACAGAACCAGCCATATGGTTACGCAGCATTGTCCTACGGTTTCAACAGTGAGTTTTATGCCTCCTTCTCGTCAGTCCATCTTTCTGGAGTTAATCCATTCCTCCCTTTTCATATCGGCTCTATAAACTATAACCATGTTTTTAATTCATGGTTTGATATTTCCACCGGTGTTTACAGATACCAGGTTGCCCGGTCACTTGCAGACACTCTTTTCAGTAGTTTTACTTACGCCGATCTGACTCTGGGTTTCGACTGGCGGCTGCTTTACTCAAAAATTTCTGCGGGAGGATTATTATCGGAAGAGAATGCATTTTATTTTCAGTTCAGGAATTCAAGATATTTTAAAACTCCTGATTTCATTAATGATAAGGCCAATATATCATTTGATCCCTATGTAAACCTTCTGTTCGGGACACTTATTGAAGAAAGGACGTCCACAGAAACTTCAGTTACCATTTCGACCCCTTCACGCGGTTGGAGAAAATATCGCAGGTCGACCACTCCAACAGTTACATACGCGAAAATTTTCGGGCTCATGGAAGTTGATTTCGGTATACCGGTTGCCCTGAATACAGCCCGTTTCACTATTGAAGCTGAACCCTGCTTTGTGCTTCCTCTTCATGAGGATCCGGATTTTCCCGGTTCGGGGGGATTTATTTTTATGTTAAGCGGCTTCTTCAGGATTTTTTAAATTTGCAAACATGAATATATTGATTGTTGAAGACGAAAAGGGTCTCGCAAAAGAAATTGCTTTTTTCCTGAAGTCAGAAAACTTCCTGTGCGACCTCGCTTTTACCGGCAGGGAAGCTTCGGAAAAAATAGCCGTTAACCTGTACGACTTTGTGCTGCTTGATCTTGGACTTCCCGACTATAACGGACTTGACCTTATCAACGAAGCAAAAAAAACAGGCAGTGAAGCTTCGTTTATTATTATCACTGCCAGGGGAGCTGTTGAAGATAAAGTTAAAGGACTGGATCTTGGTGCAGATGATTATATTGCAAAACCTTTTGCCCTGATAGAACTTCTCTCAAGGATCAATGCTGTTGCAAGGAGGAAGTTTAAGGTGGACAATCAGGATATGGTTTTGGGAGAATTTGTGATACAGTTACAAGCCCGGAAGATATCTTGCGGGGGAAAAGTCGTTGATCTTACCAAAAAAGAGTATGACCTTCTTCTGTATCTTGCTTTCAACCATAACAAAGTTCTTACCCGCCAGCAACTTTATGAGCATATCTGGGGTAATATTCTTGATGACCAGTACGATAGCAACTTTATTGATGTTCATATCAAAAACATCAGGAAAAAACTAACCCTTCATGCTGATGCACCATGGCTTGAAACAGTCAGGGGAGTCGGTTACAGGGTTATTACTGAACGGTAGAAATTACAGGGTCACGGATGATCAGATTAAAGACAAAGCTTACTTTATTTAACCTGCTTTCAAGGCTGGCATTTACTGCACTTTTCCTGTTATTCCTGCCCTGGATCATTGAGAGGGTCAACCTGAGGCAGGTTGATTTTGAACTGATCCAGAAAAGAGAAAAAGTAATCGGTCTGATCGACAGTATCGGGATAGAACCCTTTATTACCTCCGACTCTTCAGTTGCTTTCGGAAGTTATAATATTCTGAAGGAAGAATTTATAAGTCTTGAAAGGATAAACACAAGTGAGGACCTGAATTACATCGAAGTGTCAGACAGGATCATTGAAGATGAAGCGATCGCCTACCGTGTCCTGAATTATAGTTTTACGGTTGACGGCCAGAAGTATCTTCTTGAAGTCGGGAAAAGTCTTTCAAGCATCCAGCAGGCCAGGAAAAACATAAACAGGGTCCTGCTGGCGTTTGTAGTTGTCATAATATTGATAACACTGGTTACAGATCTGGAGTACACAAGACGGATCCTGCGCCCCCTCGGGAAGATTACAGATAAGCTGAGTGCGATCTCAAATCCTGCCACTTTTGACAGGACGCCTGTTGAAACAACAACATCCGATTTCGCCAGGCTCGACAGTGTTCTGAAAGAGCTTATGACTCAGATCGATGAAGCTTTTCAGAAAGAAAAAGAGATCACGGTCAACATTTCGCATGAACTTCTGACTCCGGTCTCAGTCCTCAGGAGCAATCTTGAGAATCTGCTTCTCAGGCAGGATCTTCAACCTGATCTTTCATGCAAGATAGAAGAGGCGCTTAGAACCCTTCACAGGCTTCAAACCCTTGTAGATTCCCTGCTGTTCATTGCCCGTATTGAAAGTCATCAATATCTGAGGGAAGACACTTTTTCAATAAATGATGTCCTGAAGGAAAGTGCAGCCGAGCTGATGCCGATAGCCGAGGACAAGGGGATACTTCTGAGTGAAGATTATGAACAGGATTATGAATTAGTCGGGGCGAACAGATCCCTTGTATTTTCAATGTTTTATAATGTCATCAACAATTCTGTTAAAAATACTCCACCCGGAGGGGAAGTAGTTTTAAAGAGCAGTTTGAAACACAGGTTATTTATCGTTACTGTTTCTGATACAGGCAAAGGTATGACTGAGCAGCAGTTGAGCACCCTGTTCTCCCGCTTCAAAACACGGACGGGCAAGGAGCCTGACGGAATGGGCATCGGACTTGCTATAACCAAATCAATAGCCGATTTTCACGGGATAGGGATATCAGCAACATCTGAATCCGGAAAAGGAACAACTTTTTCTTTCATTATCCCCCACAATTCATGAAAATCTTTCACAGAGATCCACAGAGTTAGTACCTCACCTTTCTCCTCTGTGGAACTCGGTGATACCTCAGTGGAACTCAGTGTAAGTTTCTATAATATATCCTCAATCCTATAACTCCAGTGTAACTGAATTCTTCTCAACCCCCAGATCGGTCAGCTGTTTCAAAACAGCCTTTATCATCAACGGCGGACCGCATATATAAAAGTTCGTGTTGAAATCACCAACAACCCTCTTCAGGAAATCCTCATTGATCATTCCGTGAAAATAGCCTTCGGCTTCTTCATCAGCCAGTATGTTTATGAAGTCCTTGCCAAGCATCAGCCTGAATTCCTCTTCAAGGATTATGTCAGCTTTTGTTTTATTTGCAAAGACAAGCATATTGCCGGGGACTTCATTCCTGCTGTTGAGATCCCTGAAAATTGAAATAAAAGGAGTGACACCGGCACCGCCGGCGATGAAGACTCCCTTTCCTTTATATGAAATGGCGCCCCAGACATCGTGGATGATAAGTTCCGCTCCCGGTTTTAATTTTCCAAGTTCATTTGTCACACCGTTTCGTGAGGAATAAATCTTGATTGTAAATTCAAGGTAAGGCGCTGAATTCAGACATGTGAAGGTAAACGGGTTCTTCCTGTTCCTGAATTGAGGGGTGTTGATCGTAACATCAGTGGCCTGGCCGGGGATAAATGAATATCCTTCCGGCTTTTCGACCTGGAACCTTTTAACATCATGTGTTACCTTCTCGATGTTCAGGATCCTGACAATATGTTCTTCCATAGTATGATATTTGGAATATCAGGTGTTTTTAACTGTTGACCCAACATGCCTTAACAGTAAACAAACAATCCCGAAAAAGGTTGGCAATTACCCAGGCCGGAGTGTCTGGCCACCCCTCCTTTTTATCCTGTTAATCTGAAATTAATTGTTTCTTAATCCAGCCTTAATCCGGCACTCAGCAGAGTAAAATACCTTTAGGGATTATTGTTAAAAATTTAACAATACTAACATTGATCCAGTCTTATGAAACCAATTATTAAAACTTATTTTTTGCTGATGATCATATCATCAGCCGGACTGCTATCCTGTACAAAGAACGAACCATTGCCCGGAGGTGCCGTATACTCGGTATTTGCCTGGAACGACCTCGGGATGCATTGCCTGAATCCGTCATATGACAAACTGGTAATACTCCCGCCTTACAATAATGTCACTGTTCAGGTTGTCAAACGGGGTGATCCTCCGGAAATAGTGACTACCGGAATAACTGTGGAATATAAGCTGACCAATAACACAACATCTTATAATAAAAGATCATACGGAGGGTTCTGGGATAATTCCGTTAAACTGTTTGGTGTTACGATTGCTCATGATGTCGGACTGAAGGGCAACGGACTCTCAGGGAATATGACAGCTACAGGGAACTATTTTATTGCCGAGGGGATTCCTGTTGTTCCGGTGAACGATAACGGGACATGGAATCCATTTCAGGTGGCAGAGATCACTGTTAAGGACGCGGGAGGTAATGTTCTGGCCACGACGCAGGCCACTGTACCTACATCTGATGAGATTAACTGCGCGAAATGCCACGATGGCCCGGGAGGCGCTTTTGCCGATATCCTGAGCAAGCATGATGATGATCACGGGACCAGCTTTTCAACACCTGCAAATCAACCCATTCTCTGCGCTTCATGTCATCCGAGCCCCGCCCTTGGAATCAATACCGGGCCTGAGATGTATCTCTCACGGGCAATTCATGGGACACATGCTTCAAAACCCGGGATCGGCTGCTATGATTGTCATCCTGGCGAAACAACCAAGTGCAGCAGGAGCATCGCACATACTGCCGCAGACGGCAATTGCACCACATGCCACGGGACCATGGCAAATGTTGCTTCCACTATCGCCGGCGGACGTATTCCCTGGGCAAATGAGCCTGCATGTGCCACCTGCCATACAGGGGTTACAGGTGTCAGCACAGGGACCGCACTATACAGGAACTCTCACGGACATGGAGACATGTACTGTTCAGCCTGTCACGGGAGTCCGCATGCAATGATACCCACAAACCAGGTGGCAGACAGTTATCAGTCAATTCAATATCAGGGCTTTACAAACAGGATCAAGTCCATCGGAAGCTGCGGCGTATGCCACGACAGTTCACGGGGCGGTGGTGAAGCGAATGAATTTGCGGAAAAACATGGCGGCACAAATCCTGAGGAAATTACGGGCTGCAATGCCTGTCATACCGCAGTCCCATCAAATACTGCGGGGTGGCCGCATGCCTTTACCTGGAAAAATTCAAACTGAATCCAGTCATACTGAATTTATTCCATGCCGGTTTTTACGGTAGGTTCCATGTCTGAAAAATACTGACTCCGCATTCCTGGTCTTAATGCAATCTTAATGAAGACTTAATTTTAAATTAACCGGCTACTTAATTCAATACCTTACTTTTAGAATTGTATTTATTATCAATTCTGGTATATCGCAAAACAACTTAAACTTCAAATGTCTCATCTAAATTCTAACTGACATGAAAAAATTAATTCTTATCGTATTCTTTGGCATGGGGATAGCCGTTCTTGCTACAGGAAGCAATCCTTTATCCGGTAAATCAACCTGCCCTGCAGATCAGGAACAAAAAAAGGATGCCACTGTCAAAACCGTTTATACCTGCCCCATGCATGCAGAAGTCGTTCAGGATAAGGCCGGAAAGTGTCCGAAATGCGGCATGGACCTGACTGCGAAAGTGGTTAAAAAAGATGTCTACACATGCCCGATGCACTCCGAGGTTGTTCAGGATAAACCCGGGAAATGTCCTAAGTGCGGGATGAACCTGGCCCTGAAGCAACCGGAGAAAAAAGCTGATTCTCCAAAGTAGTAGCTTTCCATCCTGACGGTAATGGTTGAAAAGCTGATTTCATTTTCCCTGCGAAACAAGTTCGTTGTTCTCGTATTAGCACTGGGTCTGTTCATCTGGGGGATATTTTCTGTCGGACGGAATCCGATTGATGCAATACCTGATGTTTCGGAAAATCAGGTGATTGTATTTACGGAATGGGCCGGGAGAAGCCCCCAGGTTATTGAAGATCAGGTCACATTTCCACTTGTTTCCAACCTGCAGGGCATACCTGAAGTAAAAAATGTCAGGGGGACGTCTATGTTCGGCATGAGCTTCATCTATTTAATCTTTGAAGACAGGACCGATATTTACTGGGCCAGGACAAGAGTTCTGGAAAGGCTCAATTCAGCCCAGCAGCTTCTTCCCGAAGGGGTTGCACCCACCCTCGGGCCCGATGGTACGGGTGTAGGTCACATTTTCTGGTATACTCTCAACGGGAAGGGTTATGATCTGGGAGAGTTACGTGCATTGCAGGACTGGTATGTTAAATTTGCGCTGCAATCTGTTCCGGGAGTCAGCGAAGTAGCCTCCTTCGGCGGGTTTCAGAAGCAATACCAGATCTCGGTCGATCCGCATAAGCTTACCTATTATAATATAACGCTTGCAGACGTCCTGGATGCAACCAGGGAAAATAACAACGACGTTAGCGGACGAAAACTGGAGAAGTCAGATATAGGTTATATCATCAGGGGTCTCGGTTATATCAGGGAACCCTCTGATATTGAAAAAATCCCGGTCGGCGTTTTCAACAGCGTACCGGTTTTGATACGTGATATCGGCAGTGTAGGCGAAGGAGGTGACCTGAGGCTTGGAATTTTTGATGAGAATGGTGAGGGTGAAGCCGTAGGCGGGATAATTGTTATGCGATACAACCAGAACGCGGACAAGGTCATCAGGGATGTAAAGGAAAAGATGAATGAAGTCGCAAAAGGCCTTCCTGCCGGTATCATTTTTAAAACCGCATACGACAGGAGCGTTCTCATCAAAGAAGCGGTAAAGTCGGTGAAGGGAACACTTCTTGAGGAGATGCTTGCAGTTTCAATAGTAGTTGTTTTCTTCCTCTTTCACTGGCGCAGCGCCCTGATTATCCTTATACAGATGCCGATATCTATCGCTGTTGCCTTTATACTTCTCAACGCACTCAACATTTCATCCAACATAATGTCGCTTACAGGTATAATCCTGGCAATAGGGGTTATTGTTGATGATACCATAGTCATGGTTGAAAATGCTTACCGCCGTCTCGCGGATGAAGCTGAACAGCCCGATAATATTTAGCCATGAAAAAGAAAGAAAGAGAATCAATAATAGAAAAAGCCGCAAGGCAGGTAGGTCCCGGTGTTTTTTATTCAACGATCGTTGTTATAGCATCGTTTTTACCGGTCTTTATGCTTACCGGAATGGAAGGGAAGATGTTCCATCCGCTGGCCTATACCAAGACATTCATCCTTCTTATCGATGCCATTCTTGCTATAACTCTTACCCCGGTCCTTATAAGTTTTCTGTTAAAAGGAAAGCTGAAACCGGAAAATGCAAATCCGGTAACAAGGTTCACCGAAAGTATTTATAATCCCATCCTCAGGCTTTGCCTTAAGTATCGTAAAACCACGCTGGCGATTAATATTATAGCATTGCTTATCAGCGTTCCTATGTTGATCCGGATGGGTACCGAGTTCATTCCTCCTCTCGATGAAGGCTCCCTTCTCTTCATGCCGGTAACCCTGCCCGATGTTTCAAACAGCGAAATAAAAAGGATACTGCAGGTTCAGGATAAAATAATAAAATCGTTTCCCGAAGTTGAAAATGTACTGGGTAAAGCAGGCAGGGCAAACTCGGCAACCGACAATTCCCCGATAAGCATGATTGAGACTATAATCCTGCTTAAACCAAGGAGTGAATGGAGGGAAGGAATGACAAAGGAAGATATCCTGATGGAAATGAATTCACGTCTTCAGATACCCGGAGTTGTAAATGGCTGGACCCAGCCCATCATCAACCGCATCAATATGCTGTCGACAGGGGTAAGAACAGATGTTGGACTTAAAGTATACGGACAAAACCTTGACTCAATATGGTACCTGTCAAATAAGTTGAAGGAGCATCTTGCAGGAATCAGGGGGGTAAATGACCTTTATGTTGATCCGGTTACCGGAGGAAAGTTCATCGATGTTTCAATAAGGCGCGACGAGATAGGCAGATATGGCCTGAGCGTTGATGATGTAAACAGGGTGATAGAATCTGCCCTGGGGGGAGTAAATGTGACAACAACTGTCGAAGGAAGAAGGAGGTTTAATGTAAATGTCCGCTTTGCACAGGACTACAGGAATAACCTGGAAGAAATAAACAGGATACTGGTGCAGAGCCCGGAATCAGGGCCGATTCCTCTTTCAGCGGTTGCAACTGTTGAAGTTTCTGACGGACCGGCTATGGTCAGTTCGGAAAATGCCATGTTGCGGGGAGCAGTCCTTTTCAATGTGCGCGACCGCGATCTTGGAAGTACGGTTCATGAATGCAAGCAAAAGCTTGAAGAGATGGTAAAATCCTTGCCGAAAGGATATTTCCTCGAATGGAGCGGCCAGTATGAAAACCAGATAAGGGCTAATCGCAAGCTGATGATAATTATACCCATAGTAATCTTTATTATTCTTCTGGTGGTTTACTTTACTTACCGCTCCTTTAAAGAGTCGTTGATAACCCTTATCACAGTCCCTTTTGCACTTATAGGCGGGATTTACATAGTCTGGTTCTATGGTATAAATATGTCGGTGGCGGTTGCTGTGGGATTTATTGCACTTTTTGGCATGGCTATTGAAACATCAATGCTTATGACGATCTACCTCAACGAAGCTATGCAGGAAATGATTGCAAAGTATAAAGATTCACCCGAAAAAATAACCAATGCCGAGATAAGGCAGGCAGTAATTAAAGGAGCTGTTAAACGATTGCGACCCAAGATAATGACAGTTTCCGTGTCGTTGTTCGGACTTTTCCCGGTGCTGTGGGCGACAGGCGCCGGCAGCGATGTGATGCTTCCCATAACCCTTCCGCTCATTGGCGGCTTATTTACTTCAACGGTTCATGTTTTGCTGGTGACACCTGTGATCTTTGAGATGGCAAAGGAACGTGAGCTGAAGAAGTTTGGGAAAGTGAAGATCTTTAATCCTCAATAGGTTTACATAATAAAACAATGGTATATGAAGAAAAAATATTATAAGGTAGCCGGCATTTCGATATTCATTATATTGATATTCATCCTTGCCGCTGCAACGTTAATAAGCAGGAACGGGACCGGCGCAAAGGAAGCAGAGAACGCCCGGGCTGATGTTAAGCAGTATGTCTGTTCCATGCATCCCCAGGTGATCCGCAATGAACCGGGCGATTGTCCTATTTGCGGGATGTTCCTGATAGAACTGGTCGCCAGTGATGAGAACAGCTATGATTCCACTCTTACCGATATCGTCCGGTCGGTTAACGAAACAGTGATGGGTTCGGTAAAGATTGTCGCTCCCGGGTACGAAACCCTTCCGATCGTGATTGAGGCATCAGGCATCATTAATTACGATCCGCGTAAAGTTCAGACAGTCAGCGCACGTTTTGGAGGTCATATTGAACGCTCTTTCGTCAGATACCAGTTCCAGTATATAAAAAAAGGCCAGAAGATCTATGAGATCTACAGCCCCAACATCTATACGGAGCGCTGGAATTATGTAAAACTGATACAGGCATATCCCGACAGGGACGATCTGGCAGCCGAGGCGCTTGAGTGGTTTAAGCTCATAGGCCTCAGCAGGGGGCAGGTGGATTCATTGAAAAAGGCCGTCAGACCCGATTATTACCTGCCGGTTTACAGCTATGGAGAAGGATATGCAGTCGGAAGGGATTTTGACCCCGAGACATTTTTCCTCAACGGGTTCAATGAAGAGAACGACCCGGCCACATTTCTGGCAGGATCGGGAAATGTGGGTTTAAATGAAGGGATAACAGTAGAAACAGGAACTCCGCTCTTTAAACTCATAGATGTAAGGTCGATGAGAGTGGACCTCAAGGTAAAGACAGAATATGCCCCTTTGCTGAAAAGAGGACAAAAGGTTATTGTTACCGATGCAGCTTTTCCCGAAAAACAGTTTAACGCCTATATAGGCCAGATTGAGCCGCTGAACGGTGGCTTGTTTCAAACTGTAAAAGTTTATCTTCAGGATAATGAGCGGTTTTTGCTTCCCGGCAGGCAGATTACTGCAAAAGTGATGGCAGGCTTCAGGGAAGGGATATGGGTTCCCGTAACATCTGTGGTCGACCTCGGGCAGCGCCGGTCAGTCTTCGTGATGAACGGCAATAAATTTGTTGCTACGGAAGTGAGAACCGGAATAAGGACAAATGATAAAATCGAGATCCTCTATGGAGTCGACACGAATTCAATGGTTGCTGAAAAAGCTTTGATGCTGACAGACAGTGACGGATTTATAAGTGCAAAATGAAATCAGGAACTTAATTCTCTTTTCCCACTGCAGAGGAAATAAACAGAAACAAGCTGCAATCAGTTATATCAAAAAAAATACGGAAAATGGTAAGCCAACGACTCAAAATATCAATCTCCCTGTTCCCTGCCCTGATAATTCTACTGATCTCCTCATGTAAAATGAAACAGGAAGAAACAGGATTGGAATCTGCACCCGCTGATAATTTTCTCAGGTTAAGCGAAGCTCAGATCCAGCTCGCCAACATCAACGTTGCAGGGGCAAGGGAGGGCTCGATAGGACGCCAGCTTTCACTGACCGGAGTGTTGAAAGTCAATGAACAAAGCGCTGCCACTGTCAGCGCCCGTATTCCCGGAAGGATCGAAAAAATATATTTCAAAAACACTGGTGAAGCCGTACAAAAAGGCGACAGGCTTTACGAATTCTACAGTGAGGACCTCATAAGCGCACAGCGTGAATATTTCAGGCTGCAAAGCAACAACTGGAACTTTAATGCAAAATATGAACCGAGCCTTGCAATTGAAGAAAAACTGACAGTAATGGGACTGATGCCAGAGCAGATAAAGCAGATGGGGAAGGACGGGAAGATCCATTTCACTGTCACAATTCTCAGTCCCGTTGCCGGAAAGATCAGGGCGATCAATGTCTCGGAAGGTCAGTATGTCACAGAGGGTGAGTCGTTGTTTGAACTCGCAAACGATAACAAATTATGGGTTGAGGCACAGGTTTATCCTGATGAGATCCAATACCTGAGAGGTGGGATGCCTGCGATTGTTATGGTTCCCGCAGCAGGTGAAGTGCCGGTAAGCTGTAAAATCTCCTTTGTTAATCCATCCTATGAATCAGGGAAGAATGTAACCATTGTCAGGACTGTTATTGATAATCCCGACAGCAGGCTGCACCCGGGCATGTTTGCCATGATAGTAGTCAGGACCCATACAAGTCATGGAATAATTATCCCTGCTTCCGCTGTGATAACAGGCAGTGACGGCGACAGGGTATGGGTAAGGGAAGAGAACGGAGATTTTACCGGGAGAATGGTGACTACCGGTATTCAGTCCGGCGATTCGATACTGGTGGTATCAGGACTTCAAACGACAGACCAGGTAGTTACAACCGGCGCATATCTGCTTAACAGTGAGATCATCCTGAAGCAGGGGTCAGATACAGATTTTAAGGCGGATCAGGAGGTTGTGCATGAGGTAGAAATAAAAACAGCAGACTTATAAGACTTAAATATTTTCTAATCTAAAATCAGTGAATTATGAAATCAGCGCTAGCTAAAAGAGTATCCGTCATCGGGAGTTTGTTTCTGATACTTGTAAATTTTTCAGGAAATTCCCAGGATATTAAGGATTTTGACGGTAATGTTTATAAAACTGTAAAATACGGTTTGCAGTTCTGGACAGCAGGTAATCTCAACGTCACTCATTTCAGGAACGGAGATGCCATACCTGAGGCTAAGACCCCTGAAGAATGGGCTGCTGCCGGTACAAATGGAACTCCAGCCTGGTGTCATTATGAAAATGATCCAGGTAATGGAATAAAATACGGGAAGTTATATAACTGGTACGCCATTAATGACCCGAAGGGTCTGGCTCCGGAGGGTTGGCATGTCGCTGCCAACGAGGACTGGAGACCACTTGTCAAGAATCTTAATGGAGTTGATATTGCAGGCACAAAGCTTAAAAGCGCTGCGGACTGGAAAGCCAGAAAAGGGACCAATGATATAGGATTTACTGCTATTCCGGGTGGCCGCCGCGATACTGACGGAAAGTTTAAGGACCTTGGAGTTATTGGTCAGTGGTGGTCCAATTCGGTACCTGTAGAAGTCAAACCCTCAAACAAGATATTTTCATTAGCGCTCAGCGATGTTTCCGTCGAGGTTAGATACCTGCAATCGGAGAAGGGGGCCGGCTTATCCGTAAGGTGCGAAAAAGATTAAATGTGTCTGATAAGAACTTACACAGAGATCCACGGAGGTTTCACAGAGTTCCACAGAGTGTATTTGAGTAAGTTTTCAGTGGATCTCTGTGACTTCCCTGCCTGCCGGCAGGCAGGTCTGTGGATCTCTGTGTAAGTTCTTAATTTTTATCTCTTAACCTTATCTTAATCTGATATTAATCCCGATTTAATCCACATATCATTAATATAGAATAACTTAGTAAAGAACTTCTGATTAAACCCTAATTCAGAATAATCAGGTGAAGATTTTGTCCAAAATATTGTTCCGTATTTCTTTTGAATAATGAGGTTTAAATACTGTGGCATATTATATCTGGGAGTAATCCTTTTCTATCTTCTGAGACCCTCATTACCCTATTTTGAATACGTGATCAACAAGGAATACATAGAGAAAAATCTATGCGTCGAAAAAGATAATCCTGATAATGACTGTCACGGTAAATGCTATCTGCACGAACAGTTAAACAAGCAGAGCGAAACTCAGGATGCCAATACAAATAACGATAATAAAATAGCCCCGGATAAAAAAATGGACGATCATCTGCAAGGATCACTAACATTGCCAGGGTATTTTGAGTATGAAGTTGTTTTGTCAGGGTTTTATTCGGTTCCTGGCACAACTGCTTTTAATTCATTGATTTTCGTCCCACCCAAATTTTAATCTCCCCGTTTACCTGCTTTGAAGTATCCGGCTGAAAATTCTTCTGACGGATCTGCGAAGTATCGTAAAATCAGCCCGGTCTGTCTGATAATGCCGGAGATAAATACAATTTAATAATTAAATTCCTAAAGAAATGAAACTAAATATTCTAAAATATTGGATGGTTATGCTATTGCCGGTACTGATAGTTTCCTGCAGTAAGGATGGAACCAGTATACAGGTTGAGGACCAATATGTTAAAGTTGCTGATGTAGTCTCTTCCGACTCATATTTCAATGTGCAGTTTTATGCAAAAGATTCCCTTTTTGTAGGATACAACAAAGTCTTTTTCAAAGTGACTGATAAAAGTTCCGGTCTGCCATGTAAATCAGGCAACCATTGAATTATTCCCACTTATGGATATGGGTACATTCAAACATGCCTGCCCGGTAGAGAATCCATCGGTGAAGTTGCCGGTACGGATGGTTATTTTAAAGGAGCTGTTTTGTTCTCAATGCCGGGGATGAATAATTCCTGGTCGCTTTCAGCTATAAGTTAATGCCAAGCGGGAAAAACGATTCTGTTTATTTCCCCATATCAAAAGTTGTCGGCACTAACCCTGTAAAAAAAATTGTGTTAATTGACAGCCTCAGCAACGGACCCGGGAAATGGATCATAACCAAACATCCTGTTTCGCTTGTTGAACCTGCCAAATGGAAAGTCGGAAATAATCCGTTCGAGATTACTGTCCATACAATGGCATCGATGATGAGCTTCCCGTGCTGCAGTGAATTTACTATAGAGATAACTCCTGAAATGCCTTCCATGGGTCATGGTTCCCCTAACAATGTGAATCCGGTTCTTACAACCATGGGTCATTATGCGGGGACAGTGAATTTCACGATGACAGGAGCCTGGCGTATAAATATGGTGTTCAAAAAAGGTGGCAGAACCATCGGAAAGAATGCTTATTTCGACATTAATTTCTGATGAAAAGAGAAGAGTGATATGAAATTCTTTTACTGTATCTTAATAGTACTTGCTCTCCCCCTGAAGATTTACGGTCAGACCGACCTGGTAAAGTATAAGCTTACAGTGGATACAATATTGCTGAAAGACGTTACGGTATCTTCTACAATTCCATTGGATAACAGGCAGATAGAGAAATTTTACAGGACAAATTATTTTTCAACCATCGATAATCTTACCGGGCATCTGGACGGAGTCTCACTTATAAAACGCGGAGCATATGCTATGGAACCGCAGATGAACGGATTCTCCGCGGGGCAGCTTAATATTACGATAGATGGGATGAAAATGTTCGGAGCCTGCACGGATAAAATGGATCCAGTAACATCATACCTCGAACCTGTCAATCTGAAGACTATCACTCTTGAACACGGGACAAACGGAAATCTGCATGGAAATAACATAGGAGGTTCAATTGACCTTGCGCTGAAAGAACCTGAATGCCATGGGAACCGTCCTTTCAGTTCATCTTATTCCTTTGGCTATGAGAGTGTTTCCAACAGCCGCAATATACTTGTTTCGGCAGGTTATGCCAAAAACAGGTGGGCTTGGGGACTGAACGGTGTTTACAGGAAAAATGACTTATACAGGGCCGGTAACGGTCAGACCATTAACTTTTCACAGTTCGGAAAATATAATCTTCATACCGCTTTAAAATTCTCTCCCGACAGCATCTCTGCGTTCAGGGCTGACATGTTGTGGGACCTTGCCCGGGATGTAGGTTACCCTGCCCTTCCGATGGATGTCAGCAGGGCAAGGGCTGTGCTCTTCGCTCTTGAATATCAGCGGCAAAAAAAGAATTACAGCCTGAAAGCAAAAGTCTATTACAATTCCGTTTATCATCTTATGGATGATTCAAAGCGTGACAGCCTGTTCTTCCTTAATAATGAAGATAATACAACACGCGATTCGGTAATAATGCGAATGGATATGCCCGGATGGAGCAACACGTTCGGGAGCTATGTCCAGATTGTTGCAGATCTGAACAGCAGGAACAGGCTCACCATCAAGGCTGATAATTACGTAAATGGCTCGCTGGCTGAAATGGTTATGCATATGCATTTCATCGGTGAACCACAGGAGCCTCCCATGTATCTGCAGACCTGGCCTGACCTGACAAGGAATGTTTCGGGATTATACCTGAGCAACACAACCATGTTCACCAGGAATTTTTCTATTACTTTTAACGGCCGGTTGGACTACAACCTTGATAAACTGCGATCTTCAGTGGCGGCGGAACAGTTTTCAGTATTCAACTACCGTCTCGGACCCAAATACAGCAAGCTTACCAAAGGGATTAACCTGACTGCCCAATACCGTATTTTCAAGCCTCTTTTACTATCGGTACAGACAGGATGGTCAGAAAGGATGCCCACAGTCAGTGAACGATTTGGTTTCTATCTCTATAATGCCTATGACGGATATGATTATATCGGCAATCCATTCCTGGAAACTGAAAAGTCTGTATCGGCAAGATTCACAATGACATATTTCAACAATGGACTCAAGATCAATCTGTGCCAGTCGCTCAACTATCTCAGTGACTATATTATGGGGATAACGGATACTGTTATACCACCTATGAATTTTTATACAAATGGTTTACGGGTATATCAGAATGTTTCCGGTGTAAAGATGTACAGCACCGACCTGCAGGTAATGTACAGGCCTGCAGGCGGATTCAGCTTTTTCCTGCTGACCAGGTATACAAGGGGTCAGATAAACTCAGCAGCGCCGCTGCCTTTGATACCACCATTAAAAAATACAGTTTCAATCAGCTATGAAAAGAAGAGATGGTCTTTCCAGGCGGATAATGAAACGGCATTCAGGCAGAACCGCATTAACACCGGTTATGGTGAAACCAGATCACCTTCATACACCTTATTCAATATAAAGGCAGGATACCATATGATGTTAAAGGGATCAATGGTTGATTTTAGCGCCGGAATTACAAATATTTTAGATGCAGATTACTACGAACATTTAGACTGGGGTCATATCCCAAGGCCGGGAAGAAGCTTTAACTTTTTTATGAAGTTCACATATTAGAGGATTTGAAACCCCCGCCCGGGCATTCACGATCTTAAGGATCCTAGGCGTACCCCCGGCTGGCGCCGGGGGCGTCTGGCCGGGGTGGTTGATTCAAGTCTTAACCACCCCGGCCGGGAAAGCAGATTGTAAACCCCCTCAAAATTTACAGTCCCGGCCACCCCTCCTTGATAAGGGGGCCAAGCGTTAAGAAATCAGCCAGTGGCTGATTTCAGCGAAGGAGCCAGCCTGCAGGGGGGCATGTGGTGGAGGGGAAAGTTATCAAACTTAAATTCAGTACTTTACATCTGTTTTTGGGTTAAACTCTCTCCCTATTTCCCTATATCCATCCCCTTAAGTTAACGCGCATGCCGCCTGGGTTGGAATGTTATATTAATCTCATATTAACTCCCTATTAATCTAAAATTAATGTAGATCAGGTTTCGCTGCTTTAACTTTACCTGATATGAAAAAAACCATTCTATTTTGCATTCGTTATTCCATACCATATATAGAACCCTGTGATTTACAGCTTTAAATTAAAATGTAGAGTCCATAAATTAATTTTTTAACTAAATCACCTTGCAGATGAAAACACACTTCTACACAAAATGCTCTTTTGCTGTCGTTGCCATTTTTCTGGTGGCGGCGAATCTTACTGGCACAGGGCGCCTATTATTAACAGGACCTGATAGATGCCGATGACGGATTGCCTGCCACTATTTTTGGCGGAATTACGACCGCGGCAGGTACTTATACTACAGAATCCTGGAAAGACACATTATCTATGGAGTGTATCCCATAGCCGGATCAATTGCATCCGGGCAGCGGACTGAAATTATATTACTGTTACATGGACCAATCCGACCGGTCACCAGACTGTAAGTGTGACCTACGATGAAGATCTACCGGATCCACTGCCACCCTGATAATTAATTATTATCCTTTTCCGGCTGCAATCGATCCGACAATTATCCCTCAGTTCGTTGATCCTTTGCCGCATTTTGCGGCCGGATTGAGAGTTGATGCCAAAAAAGGGGGGAACCTTGTTGTCAAGGCAGCGCTTACCCGGCAGATAGCCTTGTCAACTGGCACGCCAGTTGTCCGACAGGAGTTATCGGATCTGGACCGGAAATCGGTATGGGTAATTATGCAGGGTATGCGATATCCAAAGATGGCGGGAAAACTTTTGGTCCTGTCAATTGGCCGGCTCAGACCATTGAAGCAAGACAGGGGTTTCCGCTTAAGGTCCTCTACAGGAATACTCTGTCCGGTTCTTATGATCAGTTCAATATACTTGCGGACCAGACCCTGATGATGAATGGTTACACATCTAAATGGAGATCCCCTGACTGACCCCTACACTGGTCCTATACCAATGGTTGTTCACCTGCATGGAGGCGAAATGCCCTCAGGCTCTGACGGCGGCCCGAATGCATGGTTCATGCCTGAAGGTACTTCAGGAGTTAACCTTTTCGGACCAACCTTTCAAACTCACCAATCGGGAATTTCAACCTATCCGAACATGCAGGAGGCTACAACCCTCTGGTACCATCCTCATGATGACGGCCTGACACGTATTAATGTTTACACGGGTCTTGCCGGGTACTATTTTCTGAGAGGTGCAGATGAAGAAGCAGCTAAATTGCCAGGGTGGTCCGGTGATGATTTAGTCAGGGAGGCCCCTCTGACTCCCGGTGGACCTGTCTCTCCATTAAGTGCAACACCATATCGTCCTGAAGTGGAAATTGCAATTCAGGACCGTATGTTTAATGTCGAAGGGGAACTTTTCTGGCCTGTTGATCCCCCGAATCCCGAAATCCACCCGTTCTGGACACCTGAATTTGTAGGTGATATAATGACTGTAAACGGTAAATCATGGCCATACCTGAGTGTGGCTCCACGTAAATACCGGTTCCGCGTTCTGGAAGGATGCAATGCAAGGTTTTTGAATATGTGGCTGGTCAACGCTGCAGATGGAAACCCTGGTCCCGTAATTAATGTAATTGGTGGGGAAGGAGGCTTACTGTCAACTCCGGTAAAATTAGATCCGGCATTGGGGCAAACACTTCTTATGGGTCCCGGTCAGAGATATGATGTGATAATAGACTTCACAAATTTTGCAGGGCAGACCTTTACCCTTATGAACAATGCAGGTGCTCCTTATCCTGATGGTGATCCTGTAGATACGGGCAACTACCGACAGGATTATGCAATTCGTTGTCAACGGAGCGATGGTATCAGCAGCTGTTCCTACTTTGCAGGGAAGAGATAAAAGCCGGCTCCCGGCTAATCTGAGACCTGTTACACCATTAGTCAAGCTTACAGACTTTACAGGCAACTTATCACCGGGTGTTAAGGTTGCCCAAAAAAGGCAGCTCGTACTAAATGAAGTCAGTACTACAGATGGAGGTCCGGCTGCTGTTCTCGTAAATAATTCATATTTTGAAGCATCCCTGGCTATCCCCGGCACTCCAAAAATAGCTGGCGGACCTACAGAAATTCCTGTCGAAGGCACAACAGAAGTATACCAGATCATCAATATTTCAGCTGATGCACATCCGATGCATATTCATTTGCTGCAATGGCAGCTGGTAAGCCGGCAGGTCATTGATGTTGACGGTTATCTTGGCACGATATCGGCTGTATCTTAACGATTACGCTAAGGTATTTCCGCTTCCGGATTTCCCCACAGGTCTTGGATATCCCGGGGGAGCAGGCTCTCCTTTCCGTATGATACAAAATAATCTGAAGGTGCAATAGGAGGAAACCTACCAATAACCCCATACCTTGTTGGTCCGGTTATCCCTGCAAATCCGGAAGAGATGGGTTGGAAAGATGACGTAATCGTGATGCCCGGACAAGTCACCACCTTTGTTGTCAGAGTAGCTCCGACCGACAGGCCGATTAATGCCAAACCGCTGCAGTTGCTGTTCCCGTTCGATCCGAGCCTGGGTCCGGGATATGTCTGGCACTGTCATATTGTAGACCATGAGGATATGAGCATGATGCGGCCGTTGATGATACTTCCATCTCCTCTGAGATTCCCTCAGATTATTCTTCAGCCGAAAGATCTTACCAAATGTATAGGAGCTTTCTTCGCACAGTTCAATGTAATAGCATTAAGTGCCACTCAAATAAGCTATCAATGGCAGGTAAGTACCAATAATGGTAAAGACTGGAGTGATCTGAAAGAAGAGGCGCCATATACAGGAACAAAGACACTTCTGCTTAGAATCAAGTCGATAAAAGCTGTGTTAAATAATAATCTGTACCGTTGTAAACTGACAAATATTGATGGTACTACAATATCAAATGCGGCTAAGCTTACTGTAGTTGATTGTTCCCTCACATCAAATCAGCTTGCACAACCAGAAAACACCGATGCCTCCACGTCAGTCACAGTTGATGCTTTAGGATCAGCCGTAAATCCTGGAGCTGAACTTCAGCTTTCGGCTTATCCAAATCCTGCCACTGAAAGTACGACAGTAACGTACAACTTACCATCTGATGGCAATGTTACTCTCGGAATCTTCAACGCAATGGGTTCGCTGGTCAGGTCAATTGTAAAAGATACTCAGACAGCCGGTTCCTATAACGTAAATGTTTCTCTGGCTTCACTCACAAAAGGTACCTATTTCCTGAAAATCCAGCATACAGGTACTAATACGAACTCTGTAGTAATCACTCTTATTAAAAGTAATTAACAGATAACTTTGTAATAAAAGAGGTTGTCCCGCAAGGGCAACCTCTTTTTTATTTAATCTAAAATGTCCTTAGTGTAACTTAGTGAAACCTTTGAGTACTTTGTGGTAAAATATAAAATATACCACAAAGGTCCCTAAGGTTAACCCAAAGGTTCACAAAGGTTAAAGCTTCAGCTTGTTTTTTAGGATTATTCCTTGTCACTAAGGACATAACCGAATCCCTTCCGGGTATGGATAAGCTTCAGGTCGAAATCTTTATCAATCTTTTTCCTCAGGGAGTTAATATGAACATCAATAATATTCGTACCGGAATTGAAGGAGAAACCCCAGATCTTTTCGGCAATAAGGACCCTGTCAAACACTTTATCCTTATTTTCCGCCAGGAGCTCAAGAATCCTGTATTCGGTGGCGGTCAGATTAATATCCTTTCCGGCTCTCCTTACCTTTCGGGTAATGGAATCAATTTCAAGGTCTGCAATTTTGAGCACAGGTTTAATAATCTCATCCCTGTTCCTGCGGTTTAATGCTTTGATCCTTGCCAGAAGTTCCTGAAAGCTGAATGGCTTGATCAGGTAATCATCGGCGCCGCAATCGAATCCCTGCAGTTTATCTTCAACGGTATCAAGAGATGTAAGCATGATGATCGGAGTCAGGATATGCTTATTCCTTATATTCTTGCAAAGCTCGAATCCGGTGATCCCGGGAATTACTACATCAAGTATCATCACATCATACTTCTTTGAAAAGGCAAGCTTCTCGGCTATCGGACTATCGTAAGCCACATCAACTGTAAAATCATGGCTTTCCAGTCCGATCTTCACGAAGGAGGATATTTTCGGATCATCTTCTACCAGGAGTATCTTCATTTTTCGAACGAAAGTTTAGCGTCAACAAAATAGGCAAAATCTTACAAATATGCAATTCCCTTCTGAAAATAAGCAGGTTTGCGAATAATATCGGAAAGATCATTACGAAAAACTTCGGAACCAGATAAGAGGCCAGCCTCTTTCCGGTTCTGATGATATCCATATGCCAGAGTGGTTTAATGGCTAAATACTACCTAACTCATTCTTAACACAATCTTAATCTTACCTTAATCTGTAAGAGAAATAGTTGAATTAATTTTATTCAACCCAAAATGACTTTCCTTAACCTCCTCCCTGTCTGACAGCAAGTAATAGTTCGCTGCAAGTTCTCATTTTTTATTACGAATATGAAATGCATGGTATTGAATAAAGGGTCTCCCTTGAGGATAGACTAAAATTCTTTTGCAGATGATCTTAATTTATTAAATAAACCGAATGTTTTATGAAAAAGAAATTCTACTCAAAATTGTTGATCACCTCACTGGCGTTAATGTGTGGGGTGGTTAACCTATTTTCCCAGACTGGGGTTTCCCAGGGTCCGCCGCCTGTTGTTACCATTGGTGCTGCAGTAGAGACGGCCGGGACTTTTACTGTTCCGGTAAATGTTACCGGGTTTACTAATGTAGCTTCTCTCTCATTGACTGTGAATTATGACCAGACCAGGCTCGTTTATACAGGTGTCACCCCAAATCCATCTTTTAGTGGTACGGGCCTATTTTTGACACCTACCACTGACCAGTCCGGAACGGTCAAATTAAGTTTCACTCAGCCTGGCGCCATTGTATTAGCTGACCCCTTAAATACACTTTGCACCATCAGTTTTCGGGCTCAGCCAGGTATCGGCGGTGCGACGGTTCCTCTTACGTGGAGCACGACGCAGGCAGCGAACGAATTTGCGCCGCCTGCTCCCGATTTCTTTTCACCTGCAATTACACCTGCCACTATCGCTGATTATTTCGTTGCCGGTGAAATTGTTCTTCCTGCAATCCAGGTAATTACAGGGCCTCCAATAGTCTGTAACGGATCAACAGGAATTGTTTATAATGCACCTTCGGGTATGTCAATTATGTCTGGGCTATAACAGGAGGAGGCTTTATTACAGCCGGAGACGGCACCGACCATATCACCGTGACCTGGACATCTGTGGGCGTATGGTCAATCACTGTCAGCTATCATGTTCCAGGTAACGGAACAGTTAATTCGAGTCCTTATGAAGTAATAGTTGGCCCAACAATAACCGGGCCTCAATCAGGAGGATTACCGGCCAAACTAAAGAGCGGCAATACCCTGCAACAAGTGTATACCACTGAACCAGGAATGACAAATTATGCTTGGGCTGTGTCATCAGCTGGATCAGGGACTTTTACAGGACAGGGGACAAATCAAATCACTGTTGACTGGATAAACGTTTCATCACAGCAATCGGTAAGTGTAACTTATACAGGTCCGGGCGGATGTACTCCTTCTCAACCGACTGTATTAATAATTAACTATTATCCGTTCGCGGATGCGATCAATCCCGATGTTATCCCGAAATACATGGATCCTTTGCCGCATTTCGCTGCCGGCTTGAGAGTGAATGCCAAAAAAGGAGGAGCCCTTGTTGTCAAAGCAGAGCTTACCCAGCAGATTGCCCTGTCGAAGGGTACACCGGTGACAGGAGGTACAGTTGATCCAATAAATTCACCATCAATTGGTTTGGGAAATTATGCCGGATATGCTATTTCTGCGGATGGAGGACAGACTTTTGGTCCGACCATGTGGCCGGCACAGACCATTGAAACACAGCAGGGTAATGGAGTTACGGTTGAATACCGTAATGAACTTGGAGGTGTTCATTATGACCAGTTTAATATTCTAGCCGACCAGACCCTGATGATGAATGGGTACACCCTCACGGGAGATCCTCTGACGGAACCTTACACAGGCCCGATCCCTATGGTTGTTCACCTTCATGGTGGTGAAATGCCTTCAGGGTCTGATGGAGGTCCGAATGCATGGTTCATGCCAACAGGTACTACGGGTTTTAACCTTTTCGGACCGACTTATCAGGAACACCAGTCAGGGATCTCAACCTATCCAAATACACAGGAAGCAACGACCGCCTGGTTCCACCCGCACGATGACGGTCTGACCCGTATCAACGTATACACAGGTCTTGCCGGGTATTATTTTATCAGGGGAGCTGATGAAGAAGCAGCTAAATTCCCCGGGTGGTCAGGTGATGATAAAGTTCTGGAAGTTACCCCCACGGGCAAATCACCAACCTTCGTCGGTCCTCCGACTCCATTTTTTCCGACTCCTACAGCTTATTTGCCCGAAGTGGAGATTGCAATTCAGGACCGTATGTTTAACGTCGACGGAGAACTTTTCTGGCCGGTTGATCCCCCGAATCCGGAGATCCACCCCTTCTGGACACCTGAATTTGTTGGAAACATTATGACAGTCAACGGTAAAACATACCCGTACCTTAGTGTTGCACCACGTAAATACAGATTCCGTATGCTTGAAGGATGCAACGCAAGGTTTCTGAATATGTGGCTCGAGGATGCTTCAAACGGGGCACCGGGGCCTGTCATTACTGTAATCGGTGGTGAAGGAGGTTTGCTGGCACATCCTATTGACCTGGATCCTGCTGCGGCACAGACTCTTCTGATGGCCCCCGGTCAGAGATACGATGTAATCGTAGATTTCAGCGGGATGGAAGGCAAAACCTTTACTCTGAGGAACGATGCAGGTGCGCCTTATCCGGATGGTGATCCTGTTGACGAGAACACAAGCCAGATTATGCAATTCATTGTCAATGGACAGATGGTGGAAGTCAATAACATTTCAGGCACAGACAACAGCGAGGTGCCTGAGGATTTGAGGCCTGTTACTCCATTAATTGCTCTTACTGACTTCGCAGGTAATCTGTCAAATGGTGTTAATCCCGTTGTCAACCGGCAAATCGTTCTGAATGAGGTAAGTGCAGACGGAGGTCCGGCTGCTGTTCTCGTAAATAACTCGTACTTCGATGCAGCCCTGGCTATTTCCGGCGATCCTTACGCATATAGGGGCGGACCGTCCGAGTTACTGAGAGAGGGAACAACTGAGACATGCTCTATCATCAATATCTCTGCTGATGCCCATCCTATTCACATCCACCTGCTGCAATGGCAGCTGGTAAGCCGGCGTACTCTTGATGTAGATGGTTATATGG
This sequence comes from uncultured Bacteroidales bacterium, assembly GCA_963703935.1. Classification (GTDB taxonomy): domain Bacteria; phylum Bacteroidota; class Bacteroidia; order Bacteroidales; family VadinHA17; genus LD21. The sequence continues at coordinate 260,944 of CAVPGA010000001.1, forward strand.
CCGCTTATCAGGCTGCATTTACCGGATATAATCCTGCGGATTTCCCGGCTGGTCTGGGGTATCCGGGTGGTGCAGGTACTCCATTACCATATGATCAACCAAATGGAGATGGGGCTATCGGAGGAAACCCGGCAGTAAGCGGATTCCTTACCGGTCCTGTTATTCCTGCAAATCCGGAGGAGCGTGGCTGGAAGGATAATATTATAGTGATGCCCGGAGAGGTTACAACTTTTGTTGTACGCGTAGCACCGACAGACAGAGCCATTAATGCCACTCCCCAGGAACTTATGTTCCCGTTCGATCCGAGCGCAGGGCCGGGTTATGTATGGCACTGCCATATTGTAGACCATGAGGACATGAGCATGATGCGTCCGCTGATGATATTGCCCTCTCCGCTCAGAGCCCCGCAGATAACCACCCAGCCTGCGAATGTGACCGCATGCACCGGAGATGCCTCTGCAGTTTCTTTCTCAGTCAGTGCAACAAGTTCATCAACAATTACATATCAGTGGGAGGTTAGTACCAATAATGGTAGTTCGTGGAGTGTTCTTTCAGATGAGCGGCTATACAGGTGTTACAACTGCGACTCTTCAGGTAATCCCTTCACGTGTCACTCAACGGTAATCTGTACCACTGCATCTTAACAAATGGTCAGGGCTCTACCACTTCTGATGCTGCAAGCCTGACGGTTGCAAACTGCGATATCAGCGGAACCCTGAATTACGGTAATTCAACACTGGATCCATTAGCTGGGTTCACTGTGACGGTAGATGGGAAAACAGCAACGACGAACGCTTCCGGGGAATTCACAATTACGGAGTGACTTCAGGTAACCATGCTGTAACCGTTGATCCGCAGGGTAAGGCTGTAGGTGGTATTAACTCAACCGATGCAGGTCTTGCCAATTACTGGTTCACACATCAGTCACCGATACCATTTGTTAGATTTATGTCGGGAGATGTCAGATAATGACTTTAGTATCATTGCAGCAGACGCATTAAGGATCCAGAATTACTTTGTCACAGGTCAGCCGTTTGACAGGGCTCCAGTGGCAATTCCACAATGCAACGGGTACAGGAACAACCAATCCTCCTGCATTCACGGTTCCGGTAAATGGGGCCAGCGTTTCCAACTTTAACATCCTCAGCCTCGTCGACAGGTGACTTCAATGCAAGCTTCCATCCAAATGCACCTGCGAAGGGCATGTCGGCGGCAACCTCGGGCGTCAAGCTGTTAAATGAAGGATCGGTCAGAGTTGCAGCAGGCAGGACGTTTGATCTTCCGCTGCGCGCAGTAACCGATATGGAAGTAGGAGCAGTTTCCCTGATCCTGAATCTGTCGACTGACCTTGTCGAAGTTGCAGGTGTTGAGATGCTGGGCAGTAAAAATCCTGTCAGCTTCAGGTCAATTGACAATCAGTTAAGAATAGGATGGCACTCACTCACTCCTCTTAATGTAAAAGCAGGCGGTGATATGGTCATCCTTAAACTGAGAACATCGGTTGACTTCACTGACGGCAAAATATTCCAGATCAACATGGAATCAGATCCGCTCAACGAAATTGCAACCGGCAAATTCAAAGTGGTCGATGGCGCAACACTAAAAGCCGAGACTGTTGCAGGATCAACGCTTCCTGTCAGGGAAAGAACCGGTAACGAACTGTGGATCAATGTTTATCCAAACCCGGTCAAGGGAGTTGCCACTATGAATTACACCATACCCGGTGACGGGGAGGTTACTATCGAGCTTTACAATTCGATAGGTGCGATTATCAAAACTCTTGTAAACGAACCGAAAACAACCGGTAAGCATACCATGGATGTTGATTTCAGCTCATTGCCCCGCGGCATGTACATGGCAAAAATCAAACTTCACGGAAGTGTACCGGATCAGGTACGTACAGTAAGATTTATTGTCAACAAGTAATTTTTTAAAGACAGGGGGGCTCTTTGCTCCCCTGTCTTTATTTATTCTTAAACGAGATGGTTTTACTGAACAGATTCAGAGTTATAGGAGGTTCGATAAATAAATATCTGATAACCGGTTTACTCAGTCTTGTTTTTTTCGGGCAGGTCAAATCACAGAATGCTCCCGTAACAACAATAGCATCAATCAGAAATCCCGTTCCCGGACAGCAGATCACCATCCCTGTTACGGTTACGGGTTTCGTCAATATCGGATCAATCTCATTATCAATTGACTTTGACAATACCGCGCTGAACTATGTCTCGGCTGAGATTAACCCTGTCATGAGTGCAGTACGCATGCCTGAAGTGGGAGACAATGACATGGGCAAGGGTATGCACAGGCTTATCCTCGGCTGGTATGGAGGAGGTGTCACACTACCGGACAGTTCCTGGGTAGTAAAATATGTTTTTACCTATATTTCAGGAACTCCCTCACTCCAATGGTTCGATAACGGACCCTCCACTGCTTATACTGACCCTCTGGGCTATTTTTTAAATGATTCACCATCCGTTGATTACTATTCCGACGGCCATATTTGCAACACGATGCCCGCACCCGGCCTTATCAACGGTCCGGTAACAATTGATGAGGGCACAACAAATGTTGTCTACAGCATCAGCCCGATGCAGAATATCCTGGGATATTCCTGGTCAGTTCCGTCAGGAGCCATAATAACGGGTGGTACCGGCTCGAATTCAATTACGGTTGATTACCCGGCCAGTGCCGTATCGGGCAGCATCGCAGTGAGCGGAGTTGACCTGTGCGGACAGGGGCCCTCTTCCAAACTGGCCGTAACCCTGAATGAAATACCTGTCGGAATCGATACTGTTCAGGAGGCTGATGACTTCCTTATTTATCCCAACCCTGCTACCAGCTTTTTTACCCTTAAGACAAACAGATCACCTGATAAACCATTGCATCTTACAATATTTTCAACCAGCGGCAAATCACTTAAAACTGTCAATATAAGAACCGGGAACCCGGAAAATGAATACCTGATTGACGATATCAGGCCTGCTTACCGGGTTCTATTTAATTTCAATCAAAACGGAGCTGAGGACTGTGATTAAAAAATTAATAATTAAGTAAATATGGAAATAAAGATCTACCCAAAAAGCCTTACCATTGTTTCTGCATTTTTGATTTTGTCGCTCGAGATTTTTTCACAGGCTCCTCCTGTTACTTCCATCGGAACCGCGTCACATGCAGCAGGTACCTACTCTGTTCCGGTAATGGTAACCGGTTTTAACAACGTTGGCAACCTCTCGCTCAGTCTGAATTATAACACTGCAGAACTTGTTTATACTGGTGTAAGTCTGAACAGCGGATTACTGCCTGCCAATGCGGTTATAACTCCGGTTTCAGATCAATCGGGGTTATTCAGGCTCAGTTATGTATCAGGTTCCTCCATTACCTTAGCCTCACCCGGCAACACCCTTCTTACCCTGACCTTTACTGCCCGGACCGGTGTTCAGGATATACGGTCACCTCTGACCTGGAGCAGATCACAGGGAGCATGTGATATGACCCCTCCCTCCCCCGGAGTCTTCAGCCCCCCGATTACTATGGCCAACATGTCAACTTATTTCATTGATGGGTTTATTAATATCGGAACTGTCCCGGTAATATCAGGAAATAGCACAGTCTGTGAAGGATCGACCGGAAATGTTTATACAACTCAATCCGGAATGACAAATTATGCATGGTCGGTTTCAGCAGGCGGCACCATAACTGCAGGAGGTACATACCTGGATAATACAGTCACAGTAACCTGGAATACAGCAGGTAATCAATCGGTAAGTGTTAATTTTACAAGTTCAGGAGTGACATTTCCGGATCCGGCAGTATACCCCGTAACCGTTAACCCGTCACCTCCGGCCGCCGTTAATATTGCAGCATCGCCTGCAGGACCAGTATGTACAGGTACATCTGTTACCTTCACTGCATTTCCGACAAATGGCGGCACTCCGGCTTACCAGTGGCTCAAGGGCGGAGCAGTGATCCCGGGAGCGACAGGTCCGACTTACACTTCAGCCTCACTCAAGAACCAAGACATCATTTCAGTAAGAATGACCTCATCGCTCTCATGCGTAACGGGTAGTCCGGCAACATCGAATGCAATTACAATGGTTGTCATTACTTCCGGGAAAGCCAGCGTGAGCATTGCGGCATCACCATCAGGAGCAATCTGTTCAGGGACATCAGTTACATTTACTGCAACACCTGTAAACGGCGGGACACCGGCCTACCAGTGGTTTAAAGGATTTTTACCAATCACCGGAGCGACAGGTCCGGATTACACCTCGTCCACCCTGAAGACAGGAGACATCATATGGGTAAGGATGACCTCATCACTGCCATGTGTTACAGGCAATCCGGCAAGATCGAATGCAATTTTTATGGTTGTTTACCAATGCAATCCGATTATTCTGAAAACTAAAGTTACAGATATCCATTGTTCAGGTGCAAAACCGGGAGCAATTGACCTTACAGTCACCGGAGGCAAAGCACCGTACACTTATCTGTGGTCTAATGGAGCTACCAGCCAGGATTTAACCAATATTAAGACGGCTGGTACTTATAAGGTTAGAGTAACCGACTCAAATGGCAAGACAGCAGAAGCCTCGGCCTCCGTTAAAGTTATCAGCGGCCCTGATGCAGTAATCATGCCTCCCGATTATATAAATCCTGTTTGCGGTGATTTTGGGACCAATATCCTGAAGGCCGCACCTGATGGCAATTATAATTTTACTTACAAGTGGACCGTAACTGCGGCAGGATGGTCAATAAAAGGCCCTGACAACAGCAGGGAGATCAGGTTTATTGCATCAACAGGCGAGGCGACCTTTACACTCAAAGTCACTGACGAATTCGGATGTGAGGATATAGCAACATATGTAATGGCCGGATGCAATCCGGAGAACTACTGCACATATACAAAAGACTTTTACGGAAAGAAGAATGGTAATGCATGCGATCCGGAAGGCAATCCTATAAGTCCCAAAGAGATAATGATCAGGGCTTTCGGATCAGGCAGCTCAGTTAACTTTGGAGCTCAGCCGGGAGAGAAGGGATTTAAATTCGTACTGAGAATTAATGAAGTTCAAAGTGATTTTATTTTCAATATGTTACCCGGTGGCGGCAGTCCTAATGCACTGAAAGGTAACGCGAATTCTGATCCGGACAGGAGAACGGGATGGAACTATGTTCCGATCTCCACATCAAGAAGCAGTTTCGGACAAATAAAGAACAACCTGCTTGTTCAGACCATGACACTCTTCTTTAATCTCTCAAATGAACCTGCATTAAACCAGGTCCGGATTACCGGGAAGATACGTGGGTACAGTTGCCGCCTGGGATTGCGGTTCAGTTTACGCCGAACCGGCAACCACCAAATTTACGGAGATTCCATCAAGTGTTCTGAATTATCTGAAAGGGAAGAATACAATCGCTGATTTATACAGGCTGGCAAATCTGGTTCTGAGTGGAGTCAATACCAAACCTGCGGTTTCTGCGTCAGACATAGACTGACGCTCTGGATGCTATAAACAGCGCCTTTGACGGATGCAGGATTCTTACCGGTTTTTACGATAACATGGTATTTCCGGATGGAATTCCACCATCCGGTTCAGGTGATCCAACGGATGAGGAAGCAATTAAATCCGTAGGTGATCAGGGTCTGAGCTATGTAAATAAGGACGTTTCACTTAGGATCTACCCCAACCCGTTTGCCAGAGCTGCCAGGTTTGAAATTGAAATGCTATCAAAAGAACGGGTCAGGGTTGAAATCTACAGCCAATCGGGAACACTTCTGCAGGTAATCCTTAATGAAAACCTTGGCGAGGGAGATTTAAGAACGGTTGAATTCGACGGATCAGAGTATTCGAACTCGGCTTTTCTTTTCAGGGTTACGACGGGAACCGGGATCCTGAATGGAACAATAATGAAGGCGAAGTAAGTTAAAATGCCTTTTAGGGGAGAGGGTGTCTTAAAAATGCACCCTCTTTTTATTTTTATAATTCCGTCTTTACCGTCTTAAATAAAGAATTTAAGAACTTACTCGGAGTTCCACAGACCTGCCTGCCGCCTGCCTGCCGGTAGGCAGGGCAGGCAGGGAAGTCACAGAGTTCCACAGAGTTAGAAACTAAGCGTGCTCATTGTCCCTCTGTGGAGCTCTGTGGAACCTCAGTGGATCTCAGTGTAAGTTCTTATAATACTTTACTCAATAATCGAATTTTCAAAAGAAGAAAAGAGTTATAAAATACCCTCTCTGTATTTTTTTTAATTAAACCTCATAAATAAGGCTAATTATTATTAAATTTCGTATCTGGATGAAGGATGTTTTCACTGAAATTCCTTGTTAAGCCTGATAATAAACAGATTATCAATATAATAAACTGAATTCTGAATTCAGGAATTTAATCACTTTGGTTCGCTTGTTTTAAGCCGATTCTTAATAGTTAGCCTGAAATGAAAAAAAGTGCCTCAAGTAACAAAAACAAACAACTTTCAAAATCCCCTACCGGAATAATAGGACTGGATGAAATCACGTACGGCGGATTCCCCACCGGACGGACAACTCTTATCTGCGGTTCGGCAGGCTGTGGAAAGACCCTTCTTGCCCTGGAGTTCCTTATCCGGGGTGCGACCGAATATAACGAACCGGGAGTTTTTATAGCATTCGAAGAGACTGAGAGGGAGCTCACGGAGAATGTTGCTTCACTCGGATTTGATCTTGATGAACTCATCAGGAAGAAAAAGATAGTTCTCGACCATGTCCATGTTGAACGGAGTGAAATAGAAGAGACAGGAGAGTATGATCTTGAAGGATTGTTCATCAGGATTAATCATGCAATTGAAACAGTTCATGCAAAGCGGGTGGTACTCGATACTATTGAGTCGCTGTTTTCGGGCTTCCTGAATCCTCTTCTGCTGCGCTCAGAATTACGCAGGCTTTTCCGCTGGCTGAAGGTGAAAGGCGTAACCTCAGTTATTACCGGGGAACGTGGAGAGATCACACTCACAAGGCAGGGACTTGAAGAGTATGTTTCGGACTGTGTGATCGTTCTTGACCACCGTGTCTCTGAGCAGACCTCTACACGCAGGATAAGGGTTGTCAAATACCGGGGATCAATGCACGGCACAAATGAATACCCTTTTCTCATTGATGAAACAGGATTTTCAGTACTGCCAATAACCTCTCTTGGACTTTCACATTCAGTAACTTCAGAAAGAATATCTTCAGGTGTTCCGGAACTTGATAAGATGCTTGGTGAAAAAGGGTACTTCCGTGGCAGCAGCATCCTTACATCAGGTACAGCCGGAACAGGAAAGAGCAGTCTTGCCGCTCACTTCGCTGAAGCGGCTTGCAAAAGAGGTGAAAAGGTACTCTATTTCTCGCTCGAAGAATCTCCCGCACAGGTAGTCCGGAACATGAATTCCATAGGGATTAGTCTTGAACCATGGGTTAAAAAAGGATTACTTCTTTTTCATGCAATGCGTCCTACATTTACCGGTCTCGAAATGCATCTGACGACAATGCATAAAAAGATCAATTTTTTTAGGCCCTCTGTTGTGATAGTCGATCCGATTAACAGCTTTATTTCAGGCCATAATGATTTGGAGGCTAAATCATTATCAATGAGATTAATAGATTATCTGAAGATAAGCCAGATCACAGCATTTTTTACAAGCCTCACCAGCGGGGATGGAGTACTTGAGCACACCGATATTTTTATATCATCCCTTATCGATACGTGGATTTTACTCAGGGACATTGAGATCGGAGGTGAGCGCAACCGCGGAATTTATATACTTAAATCACGCGGCATGGCACATTCAAACCAGATCAGGGAGTTTCTGCTAACTGACAACGGGATCAGACTTCGTGATGTCTATATCGGAATGGAAGGTGTGCTGACAGGTTCAGCGCGCCTGGCACAGGAAGCAAAAGAAAGGGCAGGCAGGCTGTTGCAGCAACAGGATCTGGAGAACAAGAAACTCGGACTGGAGCGTAAGCGCAAGGTAATGGAAGCAAAAATAGCCTCATTAAAGGCTGAATTTGATGCTGAAGAAACCGAGTCAACCAAAATTACAGGGATTGAACAGATCAGCATTGAAAATCTCGATATTGAGCAAAGGGATATGGCAAGGAGCCGAAAACAAACGATAATTAATAATGACAAGCCCTAATAATTAGTCAGATGACATTAAAAACTACCAGAACAAAGAAATTATTGCCGGAAGAAGGTTCAGTCAGTCCGGAGGCGGATAAATGGATATTGCGTTTATATGTTGCCGGCCAGACACCCAAATGCAAAACCGCATTCGTGAATCTTAAAAAGATCTGTGATGAGCAGCTTAAAGGGAGATACAAAATCGAGGTGATAGACTTGCTTGTAAATCCTAAACTCAGCAGTGAACACCAGATCCTTGCCATTCCCACGCTCGTCAGGAAATTACCTGTTCCGGTAAGGAAGATAATCGGCGACCTATCCAATACTGAACGGGTCCTTATCGGTCTGGATCTGAAATCAAACAATTGAAACATAAAGAGGAGACACTTATGAAGAAAGGGACAAAAAAAACAGGCACGGCAAGCATGAAAGAAGCAATTAAACAAAAGAAAGAGGAATCATACCTGTTGCGCCTTTATGTTACAGGCACCACTCCTAAGTCGGTCAAGGCTATTGCCAACATTAAAAAGATTTGCGAGGAACATCTGACAGGCAGGTATGACCTTGAAGTGATCGACCTTTATCTGAAGCCTAATCTTGCAAGGGGAGAACAGATAATTGCAGCACCGACTCTTGTAAAAAAACTGCCCGTTCCTTTGCGCAGGATTATAGGGGATATGTCAGACACCGAACGCGTACTGGTTGGTCTGGACATCAGAATCAAAACAAATTAAACACATGGAACAGCTTTTCTCTGAACTTGAAGTGTTACGAGCCAGGCTGAGAGAATCAGAAGAGACTCTGAATGCAATAAGGAATGGCGAAGTCGATGCCATTGTTGTTTCCGGAAAGGGTGGTGAGAGGATATTTACCCTTACATCAGCCGAAACTCCGTACCGTATAATTTTAGAGGAGATGAGCGAGGGAGCAGCTATTGTCAGCACTGAAGGGCTGGTCCTCTACTGCAATCGAAGTTTCTCTGAGTTTGTTTCCACAACCCGGGAGCAGATTACCGGCTCAAGGATCACCCGGTTTATTTCCAGATATGACAGAGCCCGGTTTAATAAACTTTTACGGGCAAGCCTGAAGAAAAGAACAAAAGGGGTAATATCTTGTGTTTCTGACACAAACAGAATGACACACGGTCAGTTTTCATTTGTGGCAAGTCTTCCCGATATGGAAGGAAGTGTCTGCATTGTGGTATCAGATATAACTGAGATCAGGGAAGACCAGAATTTACTTCAGGAGATGGTTGATAAGCGGACAGGCGAACTTGAAGAAGCAAACCGGCAATTGTCAGAAAATCTTTCCAAACTCGAAATGAGTAGAAGGAGGCTTGCCGCAAGTTCAAAGAAATACCGGCTTCTGTACAATAAACGTAAGGAAGCCGAAAAAGATCTTGAAAATTCACAGAAAAAGCTTGAGATTGCCCTTGAAAGCGGACATATAGGCATCTGGGAAAGAAACCTGAGAAATGATGAGGTCATATGGGACAACAGAATGGAGCATATATTTAACCTTGAAACAGGAACATTTGGCGGGAATTACGCCTCATTCGAAAACCTGATTGATGAAGAGGATCTTCCTCATCTCAGGAATGCAATTGACCGTGCCTTAGAGACAGGCTATTTACTCGAAACCATATTCAGGACAAGGTCCGGATCCGGAAATTCCAAATATATTTCAACAAAAGCCCTGGTTAACAGAGACGAACATGGAACCCCGATAAGCCTGACGGGAATATGTTTTGATGTGACAGCATTGAAAAAGGGGGCAGAAAAGGCTATCGTTAAGCTTAATGAAGAACTCCTTCGCTCCAATAAAGAGCTGGAGAGTTTTGCATATGTTGCTTCACACGATCTCCAGGAACCATTACGGATGGTATCGAGCTTTACCCAGATGCTGGAAAAAAAATACAAAGGTCAACTCGACCAGGATGCACAGGACTATATCAGGTTTGCAGTAGACGGAGCTAAACGAATGTATCAATTGATAAACGGGTTGCTGGAATATTCAAGGGTGCACAGTAAAGGGAAGGATTTTGTTATAGTGAATATGGAAGGTGTTTTTGAGAAAGTGACTAGGAATCTCGAACGCAGAATTAATGAAAAAAATGTCGTTCTTACAAAAAATGATTTACCTGAAGTTCTGGCGGATGAGAGCCAGATGATACAGCTTGTCCAGAATCTGGTAGAGAATGGAATAAAGTTCAGCCCTTCACATCCCAGGATACATTTTTCCTCAAATGCTAATACGGACTATTATGGTTTTTCCGTTAAAGACGAAGGAATGGGTATAGAACCGCAATACTTCGAAAGGATCTTCAGAATATTCCAGAGGCTGATGCCAAATGAGGAGTATGAAGGGACCGGAATAGGTCTGTCCATCTGTAAGCGGATTGTGGAAAGGCATAACGGTAAAATCTGGGTCGAATCTGAACCGGGAAGAGGCTCAACATTCTTTTTTACAATTCCCAGGTAATGGAATTAAATATTTGGATAATTTGTAACAATTTCTTCCGGGTCAAAAATAATTGCATAATCACTGATATTATGCAGGTCTTGTAGTTTTTTTCCTGAAGAATTAATATTTTTGAAAGGATAACCTTTTTCATGGAAGCAATAAATTCAAACTATTCATCAGATAAAGAGCTTGTTACTGCAGGATTGACACCCGCATTAAGGAGGACTGTGTGGATCTCAATCTCAGCAGTTTTTATATTGGGTCTGATAGACTTGGCAGGATGGGTAACAGATATTGATCTGTTCAAGAGCATTATTCCCGGTTGGGAAGCTATGAGGGTTATCACCGCCATGTGCTTTATGTTTACTGCGATCGCCCTGTTAATGGTTTTTACCAGACGCCCGGCTTTAATTTCTTCCAAAGGAACTGTTATAATCGGAACTTTTCTGATCGCCTGCGGTTTACTTACAGCTTTTTGCTGGCTTTTCCTTAAGATAGAAGGGTATGAAGCCTCAATAACAACTCTTCCTGTATTAAGCTCTTTTCTCAATGCCGCCGGCAGAATGGCGCTGCTAACTGCAATATTGTTTTTACTGACCGGAGTGGTCTTGATCCTGCTGACTTTTGATAATCCCGTTGCTTCAAATATTGCCCACACGCTATGTTTTGTTTCAGCTATTGCAAGTTATATGGTTCCGGCCAGCTACCTTCTGAATGTTATTTCTGTCCATCAATTTTTTGATACAGCTGTAGCACTTAACTCAGGAATTGCATTTTGTGCAGTTTGTCTTGCGATCTTTTTGATGCGTCCTGATACCTGGCTGATGAATGTTTTTACCAGTAAAAACTCCGGGGGGATTATGGCGAGGCGTTTATTCCCCTGGCTTTTATTATTGCCTGTTGTTATCGGATGGTTCCGGATATATGGTGAACATGCCGGTTTATTTATATCGGAAACCGGTGTACTGTTGGTGGCTACGACTTACACTTTCTGTTTTATTTTGCTTGTCTGGTTCACTGCAAGATCAGTAAACCGGTTAGACCATAGACGACAGGCTGCTGACAAAGCTTTGAAAAAATCGTATGAAGATCTGGAAGGAAAAGTCAGGGAAAGGACATCTGAACTTTTAAAGCTGAACAAAGCACTGGATCTGGAAATCAAGGAACGCAAAAGAGCTGAAGAACTGGTGGAGTCTGAACGGCAGAGAATTAACAGTCTTCTTGAGCTGATGCCTGCATATCTGATCCTGCTTACCCCTGATTATCATGTTTCTTATTCAAACCGTTTTTTCAGGGAACGGTTTGGTACTTCAAATGGCAAGACGTTGCTTTGAATTCTTGTTTAACCGTTCAGAACCATGTGAGATCTGTGAAACATATAAGGTTTTAAAGGAAAATAAGACCACTTACATGGGAATGGACAGGACCCGACGGGCATAATTATTCAATTTATGATTTCCCTTACACAGATGCCGATGGATCCCCGCTTATTATGGAAATGGGTATTGATGTTACAGATCTTAAAAAAGCGGAGGAGAAGCTTGTAACGCTGAATTCAGAGCTTGAACAAAGAGTCAGGGAGCGTACAAGGGAACTGGAAGTGACAAATGAAAGACTTGATATCCTTTCCCAGACATCAAGCCGGCTGCTTGTCAGTGCAAATCCACAGGCTCTCATTAATTCTTTATGTATCCGTGTGATGAAATTTCTGGATTGCCAGGTTTTCTTCAACTTTCTGTCAGACGATGTTAAAGGGAAGCTGCATCTTAATTCATATGCAGGAGTTCCGGAGAAGATAGCCCGCAATATTGAATGGCTCGATTATGGTACATCTGTATGCGGTTGTGTGGCCAGTGAAGGTTCCAGAATTGTTGCAGAGGACATTTTTAAAACACCTGATCCGAGAACTGAACTTGTAAAATCATTCGGGGTACAGGCTTATGCCTGTCATCCGCTGCTGTCGCAGGAAAAAGTGATCGGCACCCTTTCGTTTGGTACCGGTACCCGGACAAAATTCAGTGAGGATGATCTTTCATTGATGAAAACCGTTGCGGATCAGGTGGCAATTGCAATGACACGGGTCAGAAATGAAGAATCTATCCGGAGAAGTGAGGAGCGTTACAGGAGCCTTATGGAGCTTTCTCCGGGTGCCAGCTTTGTAAACAGGAAAAACTCGATCGTAATGGTCAACTCAGCTGCCAGATTGCTGCTGGGAGCCACATCTTCAGAAGAAATTCTTGGCAAATCCCCTTTAGAAATATTCCACCCTGCCTGTCATGAAGGATTTAAAGCCAGGATGGATAAGATCCTGACTGGTCGAAAGTGTACCAATGGCAGTGGAAAAAATAGTCAGAGTTGATGGAACTATAAGGGATGTGGAAGTGGTTGCAGCCAGAATAGTTGATTCTGACGGACCGGCGATCCAGGTTATAATGAGCGATATCACTGAGAGAAAACGCGGAGAAAAAGAGCTGTTTGACACAAAGAACTACCTTCAGAATCTTATCGACTATGCCAATGCACCTATAATAGTATGGGATCAGGAAAACAAGATCAAGCTATTCAACCATGCATTTGAACACCTTACCGGTTATTTATCCTCTGAAGTTGACGGCAAAGACCTGAATCTCCTTTTTCCGGAATCGAGCCTTGAGGAATCGATGACAAAAATCAGGATTGCACAGACAGAGAACTGGGAGTCAATTGAGATCCCTATTCTGACTAAAAATCAGGATATCAGGATCGTCCTGTGGAATTCAGCGAAGATCTTTGACAAAAACAGGAAAAGATTTTCGACCATCGCCCAGGGAAACGATATAACAGAAAGGATAAATGCCGAGAATGCATTTAAAGCTTCAAGGGAAAAACTTGAAATTGCACTTGAGAATGGCAGAATCGGGACCTGGGAATGGGAAATTGGAACCGGAGCATTAAAATGGGACGAAAGAATGGAAAGAATGTTCGGACGACAACCCGGCAAATATAATTATACTTTTGATGAATTTGAAAGAAGTGTTCATGAAGATGATCTCGCTCATGTCAGGGATGCTATAAATCGTTCTCTGATGGAAGATAAGCCGTTTGATACGATATACAGGATAAAATCCGCAAATGACGGTGTCAGCTACATAAGCGCTAAAGCACTTGTTGAGAAGGATAGTCAGGGGAGACCGGTAAAAATGTCGGGTGTTTGTTTCGATATAACCGAAATGAAGAAAGGAGCTGAAAAGGCTTTGTTCACACTCAATGAAAACTTGCTGCGTTCAAACAAAGAACTTGAACAATTTGCCTATGTTGCTTCCCATGACCTCCAGGAGCCTTTGCGTATGGTTTCAAGTTTTACCCAGCTTCTTGCACAGCGGTATAAAGGCAGACTTGACCAGGATGCCGAGGAATTTATCCAGTATGCTGTTGACGGCGCATCAAGGATGCAGGTCCTGATTAACGACCTGCTTGAATATTCAAGGATTGAAACAAGGGGTAAAAAGTTCCTGACTGTTGACATGCATAATGTCTTAGGTCAGGTCGTTAATAATCTGAGCGTTCTGATACAGGAGAAAAATGCCCTGGTTACTAATGATGAATTACCGGAGGTAATTGCCGATGAAGGACAAATGGTACAGTTGTTACAAAATATTGTAGTGAATTCACTCAAATTCTGTGACGCTTCGCCAAGAGTTCATATTTCTGCAAGTGTCGAAGAGGATCATTATCTCTTTTCAGTTAAAGACAACGGAATAGGAATTGAACGACAGTACTTCAACAAGATATTCCAGATCTTTCAAAGATTGCATTCAAGGGAAGATTATGGAGGAACAGGTATCGGCCTTGCAATCTGCAAACGTATTATTGACCGGCATGGAGGGAAAATATGGGTTGAATCAAAACCGGGGAACGGATCAGTATTTTATTTTACAATATTAAAAAGATAAATATTCAGAATTATGACAAACTCAAATATTAAGGTGATTGATATTCTGGTTGTTGAAGACAATTCAGGTGATGCCAGACTAATAAAGGAAGTGCTGAATGATAATAAAATATTCAGTTCCTTTTATCTGGCAAAGGATGGAGTGGAAGCAATGGATTTTCTTAAGAAAAAAGGACAATTTAAAAGTGTACCAAAACCCGATCTGATAATCCTTGATCTTAACCTTCCAAGGAAAGATGGCCGTGAGGTACTTGCTGAAATCAAGACAGATGAAGAACTGAAACATATCCCGATAGTCATTATGACAATATCACAGGCGGAGGAAGATATCCTGAAATCGTATAACCTTCATGCCAACTGTTATATCACCAAACCAATAGACCTGAATCAGTTTATTAAAGTAGTAAAATCAATTGAGGATTTCTGGTTCTCGGTTGTAAAGCTGCCTCCTAAGTTTGAAGAGACAGATAGTGAAAAGAACGGGATTCGGGGAATGTTGTCAAAAAGATCTCTCTGATGCCGGGTAAATGAAGATCCTATGGAAACTAACCTGAAAAAGGAACTGATATTTGAAAATACTTCATTAATAGAGAAGTCTTTTACAATCCTTCTTGTTGAAGATAATCCCGGTGATGTCGTCATTATAAAGGAACTGTTAAAATCAACAGGTGTTGATTTTTCCATGAAACATGTTTCTACTCTCAAGGAGACTATATTGCTCTGTGTTGAAAACGTATTTGACGTAGTGCTGCTTGATCTTGGTCTTCCCGATAGCACAGGCCTTGAAACATTGAAAAAGATCCAGGTATTCAATGTGAAATCGCCCGTAATAGTAATGACAGGTTTGGACGATGAGGATATTGCACTTGAATCTTTAAGGGAAGGCGCACAGGATTATCTTGTTAAAAACAGGCTGACTTCCGACAATATTACTGCGCGGAATAAAATACGGCATTGAAAGGAAGAAAATTCAGGATCTTCTGAAAAAGAATGCCAGGCAGTTTTCTTTGCTCTCTTCAACAACAACGGCAATAAATGAAAGTGAAGATGTCTCGCCTATCTATGCTGTGACCTGCCGTAATATCAGCAGTCTGCTCGATAAGGCCGGTCTGATCGCTTTTGATCTTACCGATGACGGGAAGATCCATTCATCAGGCCTTGAGAGTATTGAACCCTGGTATGACCAGATTAAACTAATAACAGGGCTGAATCTTCACAATCCTCTCCTCTGTTCAGGTGAGCTTAAAAAAGAAATTCTTGATCTGTTCAATGACGGGAAAGTTTACAATCTGACGGATGAATTCAACCCTTTAAGTCCTGCAGAATTGCGCGTTATTTCCCGGGGTCCGGGAAAACTCCCCCGTATTAATATCTATTCAGTCGGCTTTAATAAGAGAGATACTATTTACGGAGGTGTGCTTATCTTTTCACAGTACACTATAGGTGCGGATGATATAAATATTATAGAAACTGTAAGCAATCAGGTATCATTATCACTGCACAGGAGATCCATTGAGCAGGACCTTAAGATGAGCGAAACACGGTACAGGAAATTAAGCAAGGAGCTGGAAATTAAGGTTAAGGAACGTACCCGCGACCTTGAACACTTAAATTACCAGCTGAACCAGGAATTGATAGAACGGCATCTGGCCGAGGAAGCTCTGAAGAGAAGTGAAACCCGGTTGAAAGAGCTTAATGCTACAAAAGATAAATTCTTCAGCATAATTGCCCACGACCTTAAAAATCCGTTTACCTGCCTGCTGGGATCGACCGAATTGCTCAGCGAGAAAATCAATCAGATGGATAAAGAACAGGTGAGGGAACTCGTACAGATCCTGAATGATTCGGCAAAAAGCGGTTATGAGATACTTCAAAACCTTCTCGACTGGTCAAGATCTCAAACAGGAATGTTAACCTATAATCCGGGGATGATCAATCTGAAACAACTGATAGATGACAATATCTCAGATCTGCGTTTACCATCATCGAAGAAGGAGATAATTGTATTTTCAGAGGTAAAGGAAGATATGCCCGTCTTTTCCGACAAGAATATTATAAATGCTGTTCTGCGGAACCTGTTAAGCAATGCGATTAAATTTACCCACAGGTTCGGAACAATAAAAATCAGTGCAGTAAATGACGGAAATGAGGTTACCGTATCGGTGACAGATACGGGAATCGGAATACCCGAAAAGAACATAAATGACCTGTTCAGGATTGACACAAAATATTCAAGGCCAGGGACCGGAATGGAACAGGGTACCGGTCTTGGTCTGAAAATCTGCAAGGAGTTTGTTGAAATGCAGGGTGGAAAGATCTGGGTGGAGAGCATTGTCAATGAAGGAAGTGAGTTTATTTTCACAATCCCTGCATTTGACCGGACAGCAAAAAGGGGCTGATTTTACTCAGCCCCTTAACCCTAAACTCCAAAACTACCTAACTAACATGCAAGACTATCCTTTATAATCTTTTAACACGTTCATTAATTTTTGCCGTGTAAAAAAGATTCTGCTTTTTACTGTTCCGATTTTTAATCCCAGTTCATCAGCGATCTCCTTGTATTTATAACCATCGAGATACATTCTGAAGGGTACCTTGAACTCGTCTCTGAGTGAATCTATTGTCGTTTCGATCTCTCCTGCAGCATAGTTTGATTCGGGCGAAATATACCCCTTGTCATAAGGCTGGTTGATGTAATAAAGGTCCTGGGTATTGTCAATTATGACATTCTCCTTTACTCTCCGCCTGTAGTTATTTATGAATGTATTCTTCATGATTGTGAAGACCCAGGCTTTGATATTCGTAAAATCAACAAATTGGCTTCTTGATGTCAATGCTTTAAGGTAAGTGTCCTGCACAAGATCAGGAGCTCTTTCCCTGTCTGAGGTCAGACTGAGGGCAAACCTCATCAGTTTTGGCTTCATACTGAGCAGACTGCTGTTAAATTCCATGGTTGTCATATCTCTCCTCTCTCGTTAACTGGTTTGTAAGACAAATTTATTCCCTAACAAGCCAACACTCATTAGATTGAAATTAATTCTTTATTAAGACAGGATTAAGATTTTAACGGGTAGTGGGGGAAGGTATTTAGTTTGGGGCTGTTGACAACGTCCATTTTTTGATTTTATGCCTTTGAGTTCCTTAGTGTGATACTTTGTGATCCTTTGCGGTTCAATAAATTATGTTTTACCACAAAGACTCAAAGGTTATCACGAAGGTTCACAAAGGACTTTTCAACAGCCCCTGGCCAGACGTTGAAATCATCTTACAGCCTGAAATTCTGCTTTATCGTGTCAGCTAAAGTCATAGAATCTTTAAACCACCCCGGTCGGGAAAGTTGATTGTTACCCTGTCAAAATCTATAGTCCCGACCACCCCTCCTTGAAAAGGAGGGGAAAGTTATCAAACCGTAAAAAGAAAAATTAACAACAATTCATTTTCTTTGTTATCAGAATACCTCAGTTTAAGGCAATGAAAACAAAAACACTTCTGTTGATAATCGATATGCAGAACGATTTCTGTTTACCCGATGGTGCACTTTATGTCAACGGGGCAGAAAATGATGCCGGCAGGCTTGGGAAATTCATTGTCAGGTATTCAGAGATTCTGGATCACATTATAATGACCCAGGATAACCATAATGTTGTTGATATCTCCCATGCGGTATTCTGGGAGGATGAACATGGAAACCCTCCGCCACCCTTCACGGGAATAAGTGTACGGGATGTTGAGCTGGGTATCTGGAGGCCCCGTTTTGAAAAGGGAAAAGCAATGGAATATATTCATAAGCTTGAACAACAGGGTGAGTTCCCTCATACAATATGGCCTGAACATTGCATCATCGGTTCCCGGGGTGCTGCAATTGTGGATGAAATTATGGAACCTGTCAAAGCCTGGGCCAGGAAAGGGAAATTTTATGAGCTTGTGATCAAAGGCACTTATCCGCTTACGGAACATTTTGGTGCATTGATGGCTAACATTCCTGTCGAAGGGCGACCTGAAACCCAGCTGAATAAACAACTTGCGGATACACTCCGGAGCTTTGATACCATCCTTATAGCCGGAGAAGCAAAGAGTCATTGCGTCGCGACAACCATCAAACAGATGATAAATTTTGACGGCTTTGCACAAAAACTAGTAATTTTGGAGGATTGTATGTCGAATGTGACAGGTTTTGAAACACTTGCCTCATCAATCTATGAAAATGCAAAAATTAATGGAGCAAGCTTCACATCAAGCACCGAGTGGTTTCATTAAATATAGGTCCACCTTCTCATTCATTCCTGAATCATGATCCTGAAATATTTTACTGACAACGACCTCTACAAGTTCACTACCATGAACGCGATTCAGAAGTTGTACCCTGATGCAGTGGTGAGATATAGTTTTATAAACAGGGGGCAGACACCCTTCCCTGACGGATTTGCAAATGAGTTCCGGAAGGAGGTTGACAATTTCGGAAACATGGTACTAAGTACTGAGGAAGAAAAATTTATGATCTCCCGCTGCTATTATTTTGACCCTGTATTCATTGATCTTTTAAAAGGATATCGTTATGATCCTTCCGAAGTTACGATAATACAGGAGGGAGGCAACCTCAGGGTTGAAATTGAGGGGCTATGGTACCGGACTGTTTTATGGGAGGTGCCTCTTCTGGCTCTTATATCTGAACTCTTTTTTCTGATGATGGGATCTCAGCCATCGGAGGTTGAACCCAGGGCAGCGGAAAAAGCACTGAAACTGAATGAAATGAAGGCTGAGTATTCAGATTTCGGAACGAGACGGCGCTACTCTTTCGATGTCCATGACAGGGTTGTCAGGACCCTTAAGGAAAAGTCACCGGAACACTTCAGGGGGACCAGTAATGTATTCCTTGCAATGAAGCATAACCTGACCCCAATCGGCACACACCCTCATGAATGGTTTATGTTCCATGCATCCAGCTTTGGATACCGTTCAGCCAATAAAAAGGCTCTTGATGCCTGGGTTGAAGTGTATAAAGGTGATCTTGGAATTGCATTAAGCGATACCTATACCTCTGATAACTTCTTTAAAAACTTTACAACATTACATGCCAAGCTCTTTGACGGCATAAGACAGGATAGCGGCGATCCCCTTGAATTCACAGACAAAGCCCTGGAGTTCTACACCGGCATGCGGATTGATCCTGCAACAAAAACAATAGTTTACAGCGACGCACTTGATTTCGAAAAGATACTCAGGATAAAAAAATATGTTAACGGAAGAATACATGATGTTTACGGAATCGGGACAAATCTTACAAACGACGTGGGGGTAAGGCCTTTGAACATCGTGATTAAAATTACGGGCTCCAAAACCGGGGGTAATGGCAAATTCCATCCCGTGGTAAAATTGTCAGATGATCCGGATAAAAATACAGGAGATCCTGAAGAGATAAGCCTGTGCAGGAGGATACTGGATCTTTAAATAATTGCCCCTAAATCCCCTGAAGGGCGACTTAAAGAACGCTCTTACACCCATCATCTGCATAGTCTTTGATAAAATGAGTATGGCTTTTGCGATTTCAAACGAGCCTCAGATGAATTTTGAAGGCACAACCGTGCGATCTAATCACTCCATTGGTTCTCGATACATGAGATCAACCATCTACGCGGCAATAGCCTATGATTTGTGCGCTTCCAAACAAACCAGCAGGATTTTTTGTTAAAGGAAAGTGATACATTTATATATTATCCTATGAAATACAGAATTGAACACGATTCGATGGGCGACGTAAAGGTCCCCGAATCAAGGTTTTGGGGAGCTCAGACCGAACGGTCGCGTAATAACTTCAGAATTGGTCCGGAAGCCAGCATGCCTCCGGAAATAATCAGGGCGTTCGGTTATATTAAAAAAGCCGCAGCCCTGGCAAATTATGAACTCGGCATCCTGACATCCGAAAAAAAAGAAATGATTGCCGGGGTGTGCGATGAAATAATTGAAGAAAAACTTAATGGTGAATTTCCCCTGGTTATCTGGCAGACAGGCTCCGGCACCCAGACTAATATGAATGTGAACGAGGTAATAACAAACCGGGCGCATGTAAAAAACGGAGGTTCTCTTGCAGACCCGGGCAGAAAGCTGCACCCTAATGACGACGTAAACAAATCCCAATCCTCGAATGATACTTTCCCAACTGCCATGCATATTGCCTCATATATGATTGTTAAAGAAATAACAATTCCGGGTCTGCAAAAGCTGCGTGATTCACTTGCTTCCAGATCGAATGAATTTAGAGATGTTGTGAAGGTAGGAAGGACCCATTTCATGGATGCCGTACCACTTACACTTGGCCAGGAGCTCTCAGGCTATGTTCAGCAGCTCGACAATGGAATCCGTGCACTGCAAAATGCCCTGACTCCGGTAAGGGAACTGGCTCTTGGGGGATCTGCAGTGGGAACCGGACTTAATACTCCTCCCGGGTATGCGGCAAAGGTCGCCCTGAAAATAGCAGAGCTGACAGGCCTTCCTTTTATTTCAGCCCCCAACAAGTTTGAAGCGCTTGCAACACATGATGCAATGGTTGAGCTGAGCGGGGCGTTCAAACGTTGTGCAGTGTCGCTGATGAAGATTGCCAATGATATCCGCTTTATGAGTTCAGGGCCGCGATGCGGTATAGGTGAGATAATAATTCCTGACAATGAACCAGGCTCATCCATAATGCCCGGAAAGGTTAATCCTACCCAGGCAGAAGCAATGACAATGGTTTGCGCACAAATCATAGGCAATGATGTTGCTGTAACTATAGGCGGCTCCAGCGGGCATTTTGAGCTGAATGTCTTCAAACCGCTCATAGCTGCCAATGTTCTGCAAAGTGCACGTCTGCTTGGCGATGCATGTTCTTCCTTCAGTGATAATTGCATCGCCGGATTAAGACCCGATTATGAAGCGATTAAAACCCACGTAGGAAACTCCCTGATGCTTGTTACTGCCCTTACTCCCCACATAGGCTATGACAACAGCTCAAGAATAGCAAAAAAAGCCCTGAGTGAAAAGATCACATTAAAGCAGGCAGCTGCTGACCTGGGGCTTGTTACCGGGGAACAATTTGACAGCTGGGTTGTTCCTGAAAAGATGACAGGACCTCTCCAAAGAGGAGGGGCTTAAAATTTCCTGGCAAAGTGGAGCTGTTGAAAAAGTCGACTTTGTGAACCTTCGTGATAACCTTTGAGTACCTTTGTGGTTAATTCATTTGTGATCACTACAATGGCCAACTTAAGCAATAAAAAAAGTATTTACCGACAAAAGTAACAATGCAGTTAGCAGCTGGCAGGTTGGCAAACGAAAAGGATCTACGATTTCAAACTAATCGCGATTGTACGGGGTTAGGCTAGGGATCAGATTTAAATCAACCAAGAGATCATATTATGAATACATTTTCGAAGGATGAAGTGGTAAAATATCTTGAGTTCAACCTTAAAAGCTGGACGCTTGAGGAGACAGGTATCAGAAGAGATCTCAAATTCAAAAACTTCGCTGAAGCGTTTTCTTTCATGACTGCTATTGCATTTGAAGCTGAGAAGTTGAATCATCATCCCGACTGGAGTAATTCTTACAACAAGGTTTCCATAACCCTGATGACCCATTCAGCCGGAGGTATTACGCAGAATGATTTCAATCTGGCAAATGCAATCGAGGTAGTCTATAAAAAATATCAGGGTTTATAATGCTGCAGCAAGCCTGTTTGTAATGGAATCCTGAGTTTCGTGGTGGTAAATATATGTGGGCTGGCTAACCTCCATCATATAGATATTCTCCTTTCTCGCCCTCTCAAAAAGATCCGCATCGGCGCCGACCGGAAGATCCCTGAAACCTTTAAGAGAAAGAACAGTATTTCTTTCTATGAAGAATGTGCCGCCTATAACACAATTCTTCAGACTGATAGTTTTACTGTAATTGAATCTGTCAGGGACATACCGGCTGCCGAGTATTTTTGTTCCGCCAAACAGGAATTTAACGGATGGATTTTGCAAAAGGATGGTTTTTCTTGATTCAAGGTGATGTGGTTTAAACTCGTCATCAGAATCCAGGAAGGTGATATACCTGCCTGTTGCCGACCGACAATCCTGTGTTCCTGGCAAATGAGATTCCATTGTGAGGAATCCTGAGGTAAATAATCTCAGAGTCCAGGTTAAGGTAGGGTAATATACGGGAGTACGTCTCATCAGTACTTCCATCGTCGACAATTATTGCTTCCCAGTCTTTTTCAGTCTGCGAAACAAGTGAATCCAATGCCCTTGTCAGAAGATACGCTCTGTTGTATGTTATGATAATAACTGAAAAAAACGGGTGGGGAAACAAGTTCGGCCTGCCTGGTATATATTGTTCAGGTATTAATCTGTTCTCCATTTCCAGATACTTTTTTGCAATACAACAAACAGGAAAGCAGAGTGTTTGGGGGAACTGCGAACTTACACAGAGTTCCACTGAAAAAACACAGAGTTCCACAGAGTTATGAAGTGAGTTCCTCTGTGTCCCGATAGCTATCGGGACTCTGTGATCCCCCTGCCTACCGGCAGGCAGGTCTGAGGACCTCAGTGTAAAATCATGGATACAGCTTTTTAGTCTTATCTATTGACCATCCGGTCTTTAAACCGATGACAAATAATGCCAGAGCCACTGCCCCGAGAGAAAAGACAACATCCCCGAATATCCTCATCCACCTCAGGGTCTCTATCGTTGATCCCTGCAAAAATTCAGCCGACCGTGCATACCAGATACCATGCTTTATGCTTGCAATCGTCTGAAGCACCCCCACCGGAAGAAGACTTATAAGGATCATCAGCATCAATCCAGCATTTATAGACCAGAAAGCAATGCTTAACAGTCCGGTTTTCCAGTAATATTTAATGGTAAGGCCTTTCAGGACAAAGAGCATGAGTCCTATGGCAAGCATTCCGAAAACGCCAAAAAGTGCTGCATGACCGTGAACAGGAGTTGTGTTCAGACCCTGCATATAATAAAGTGCAATCGGAGGATTTATAAGAAAACCGAATAGCCCTGCGCCGACAAGATTCCAGAAGCTGACTGAAATTATAAAGTAGATTGGCCATTTGTATGACTTAACCCAGGGAGTTGCCTTGCTTAGCTGAAGGTTATGGTATGCTTCGAATCCCATAAAGACAAGGGGAACAACCTCAAGGGCGCTGAAGGAGGCTCCGAGGGCTATGATTGCCGTGGGTGTTCCTGCAAAGTAAAGATGATGGAAAGTTCCGATCACCCCTCCGGACATATATACAATTGTTGCAAACAGCACACCCGTGGTGGCATATTTTATATTCAGCAAACCCATTCTTACGAAAAGGAATGCTGCCACTACTGTGGCAAAAACTTCAAAGAATCCCTCAACCCACAGATGGACGACCCACCATCTCCAGTACTCAGCAATTGACAAATGTGTCTGCCTTCCCCACATCAGTCCGGCCCCGTAGAATCCTGCGATAGCAACTGATGCTATAATAAACATTATCAGCAGCTGACGGCTCTCGGACGGTTTTGTAAGCGCCGGCCACAATGCACGGAACATAAGGAATAGCCAGATAAAAAATCCTGCAAAAAGAAATATCTGCCAGAACCTTCCAAGGTCAACGTATTCATAGCCCTGATGACCAAACCAGAAATTCTGAACAAGGCCAAGCTTCTGCATGATCCCCATCCATTCGCCGGCGATAGATCCCAGTACAATTACAAGGAGTGCGACAAAAAGCACATTTACTCCCAGCCTCTGGAACTTTGGCTCTGATCCCGATACAGCAGGGGCAATGTAAAGTCCGGCTGCAAGCCATGAGGTCGCTATCCAGAAAAGGGCGAGCTGAACATGCCATGTACGGGAAACCGAATAGGGCAGGATATTATCAAGGTTCAGCCCGTAAAAACCGGTACCCTCGACACCGTAATGAGCTGCAATAACGCCAAACAGTATCTGCACAAGGATCAGCATAACAACCACCCAGAAATATTTCAGGGTTGCTTTCATCGAGGGAGTGGGATTCAGTCCTCCCAGCGGGTCATTCTGAGGCAGCAGCGATTTGTCGAGGATGTCCGACCTGTTCCTGGCATTATAATAAGCAAGCAGGCCGACACCTACAAGAAGCATTATAACACTGAAACCTGTCCAGAGAACAATCCCTGCCGATGGTGTATTGCCAATTGTCTGGTCGGGAGGCCAGTTGCTTGTATAAGTGAGGTCGGAGCCGGGCCTGTTTGTTATACACGCCCAGGCAGCCCAGAAAAAGAAAGCATTCATCGACTGCATGCGCACCTGATCTTTAATCGTATTTGGCGGGATCGCATAATTTGCCCTGTCCGAATTACGGGAGGGGTCATCCATAAAGAGGCCTTTATAGTAGCTGATGTTACTTTCAATTGCTTCTCCCCTTTCATCTGAGACTGTAAGGACGCCGGTAGAACTGTTGTAGGTATTTTTCCGTAAAACATTCTGTACCCTTATCTTCAGCATGGCCTGCTGTTCACCATTCAGATTTTCGAACATCAGGCCGAATTCTTTTTGTGACCATTTATTGAGGAGCCAGAGGGATTCTTTATGAAGCCAGTCGGCTGACCAGTCGGGAGCAAGATAAGCACCATGGCCCCAGACAGTGCCAACCTCCTGTCCGCCAATCGACTGCCACACATTCTGCCCGTCTTTGATCTGCTGTGATGTAAACAGGACCTTGCCGCTTTCAGTAACAACAGTTCCGGGTATCGGCGGTTTTTCCGTGTAGATCTCATGACCGAAAAAAAGGAGAACCGAAAATGAGACAAGTGTAACAATGCCAAATACAATCCATAGGGTTTTTGTTTTCATAGATAGAAATTTATGATTGGTGAATCAAGGTTTAGAGGTCTTATGTGACTATCTGTGGATATAACTTACCAGTACATTTAACACCCAATGGACTATTTATGTTCATGGATTATCAGCCAATCTTTCTCTTTCCTCCGGTCGGGTTGTTACGATATATTTCGCATAAAATACTGCGTAAATATTCGGAATACCTCTTAAAAGCAGTATTAAATCTGATTTAGGGGCTGTTGAAAAAGTCCTTTGTGAACCTTCGTGATAACCTTTGAGTACACCACAAATCTCGCACAAGCTCTCTGGTAAAAGCCCACTAATTTATTTAACTCTGCGAAAAGATCTACGAACCACAGGATCACAAAGTATCACACTAAGGAACACAAGGGAAAAAATCCAAAAAATCAACTTTTTCAACAGCCCCCCATTGATTAATAAAGATAGATTATACCCGAGTGAAACAGTCACTCCAGGCACTCCAGACTGCAGGCACTGATTAGTTACTATGTTTTTAATAACTTGCACCAGAATCGACAGTTGCGGAATGACTTCAGAACCACAGGCAAAACGCAATGACAAGAATTTTATTTCTGATATCAGTGTTGTGGATTTCCTTCGCAGTTTACAGCCAGACCGGCGACCGGTCGGCATTGAGATATTTTAACAGTGGGTCTTACAAGGTAAATAACAAAGACTACAGGGGAGCCATTGCTGATTTAACGGAGGCCATAAAGCTGGACTCCGGATTTCTCCAGGCATATGAGAACAGGGGCGTGGCAAAGTTCTATCTTCAGGACTTCCGGGGAGCGATTGACGATTACGATACGGCTCTTGAAATTAATCCGGATGATTATAACACCTATGGCAGACGGGGCTGGGCAAAGCTCGCAATCCTTGACTGTACGGGTGCTATTGAAGATTTTACAAAAGCCATTGAAGGTCAAAGGTATGCCCCGGAGTATTACAATGTCAGAGGCCAGGCAAAATACTGTCTCCAGGACTATGAGGGATCAATTGCCGATTTTGACTGGGTAATCAGGGCCTGGTACAGCGGGAAAGAGGAAAAAGGGATAGCATTTTTCTGGCGGGGGATTGTTAAAATGGATCTTGGTCAGAGGGATAGCGGTTGCCGGGATTTAATAAAAGCCGGGAAATTGGGTAATGCAAAGGCTCTTCAGGTAGCGGAAGGATTCTGTAAGTGAGTGAACCACCTGTAGTTATTAATTGACATCCCGTTTAAAATGCCCTTACCGCCCGGGTTCTGATTGAATCTTCATCCCTGCTGTGATTGCTTTTACTTCCATATTTATAACTCACAGCCCATGCACCAAACTTGTCCTGGGTGGAGCTCCAGTAGAAGGTATCCGCAAAACCACCGATGCCTGTTCCATGCAGGTTGGAGTACATAAGGAACAGCTCATCGACCGCTGGCAGGAACCAGTCATTATACCCGTTCAGCTGTAGGTCATAACAAATCCTTGCTGCAGTGGTTTTCGCAGGACAGCCGTTTATGATATCTGCCGTGTTCCGGCTGCCCGTGCCTTTTGCTTTTCCGGAAGCTCCTTCAGGAATGCAGTTTCCCCATAAGGCACTCCCGCTTTGATCTGCCGGTGCACACACCAGTCCATGTTCACCTGTTCCGTCAAGATAAAAAATATAACCTCCGTTGACATATTCGCCTATGGTATATCTTGCGGTAAAAGAAGTATCATTGCCAACGGCCGTTCCTTTTTCGTTCGTGGCAACGATCCGGTAGTGGTATGTTGTTCCCCGTTCAAGACCCGTGACCTCTGAACTTACATTCACGGGGCCATTTCCCGCCAGGTTCTCTGATGCGGTTATTGTCGCTCCATAGTCCGTAGTTGTGCCATATTCGAAGGCTACAGCAGTCGGAAGTAATTGTGCGTTGACTTTGCCATTCAGTCTGGCAGAGCGGGGTGAAACGCTTGTAGCAGGCCCTGTTTGGGCTGCCGGAGCACTGCCCGTGGTAGTAAATGTTAAATCGGCTCCCGTTGCCGAACCCTGGGAGTTGGTAGCGAGAACCCTGAAATGGTAGGTCATATCGGCTTCAAGACCGTCGATCAGTGCTGTAACCAAAGATGGAGAGCTTCCCGTGACAGGATTCCGGGAGGCAGCCACTTTATTCCCGTATGCCGTTGTTGTGCCGTATTCGAACGAAACAAAGCAGGAGATATCGTTTGCAGCAACCACACCGTTAAGCGTAGCCGTTTTTGCCAATACATTTGCAGCAGCCTGAGTCTCAGCCGCCGGCATTGTTTTGAGAGTATTTTGCTGTGAGTCATTCACCTCCGGAGCATCGGTGAGGTCAAAAAGTATAACGCCGTTCGCACCTCTTGATCCGTAGATTGAAGTGGCCTGGCCTTTTAGAACCTCTACTGACTTCACCATCTGCGGAGATATATAATCTATTGAACTGACGGGAATCCCGTCTACAATATACAGTGGCTCATTGCTCAGCCTGTAGGATGTAACACCTCTTATCAGTACATTATTTCCGTTAACAAAGACTCCGGGAACGGTCCCCTGCAACATGTCATAGACCGAACTGAATGATGAAAAGAGCGGATTCCTGCCGTCAAGACTGCTGACAGAAGAGACAATGCCTGATCTGTTCATTTTACCATAACCGACATTGACCTGTTCCTCTTTTTTTTCAGGTATCAGTTCCTGACCTGTATAGGTGATCTGCTCCCGGATCGTACCCGGAAAAGCAAAATTTATCCTTGTCCTGCCGTTTAAATTTTCTTCCAGCGTGCCGAGTGAATAAGAAAAAACGGCTATTGACTTTGAGTCGGTTGCAGTCCTTACTTTATAATAACCCTTTTGGTCAGTATAAATACCTGTTTTATTTCCATCAGTAATAATTGCTGCATTACTTACAGGGTAATGCTGTGCGTCGGTCACATAGCCTGTGATCAGGCTATTTTTCAATTTCTTTTGTCCGTATGAAGGGATAACAGATCCAGCGACTAAAAGCAGTAATATGAGAATGTTTGTCAGCTTCATGATCTTTTTGTAAAAGGGTTTATAACAATAACTTTCATAACAGATTCTAACATTTTTTGTTACCTGTTTCCTCTGTTCCAGACCTGAACTATTAAAATTCATAGCCGGTTGGTTTTAACTTTAGCCTTTTTAATTTTAATAACATATTAATGACCGCCGACAAATAATAAACCCTAATTTTATTTCTGGATTTTCAATTAAAAGATTATCGGGAATCTGGAATATAGAGATTAACAGCGAGAAAATCAATTTATTTACCCCAGCCCCAAGGGGGTCAGGTAACTCTGAGAACAATGAAAGATTAATCAATAAAGCAAATGAAACTAATAAATACCTGTAGTGTTTTTGAAATCGCATCAGCCAGGGTTAAGAATACCTTAGCACATCTATTTGTTATAGTTTTAGTTATGGCAGCCGTTCAGCAAAAGGCCAGAGGGCAGATCACTCCTGCCGGAAAAACTGATCAGAGGATAACGGGTGTGGACGATATGGCAGCCAGAGCAAGAAAACCAGGCGATCCCCTGGCAGCTTTGCCTCCCAATATTGAAAGGCTGACCTTTTTCGGGGAACGCGCAGATATATCCCCCGATAACAAACAGGTCGCTTTCATGGCCAAAAGCTTTGGCGATGCTATGGTGATCGACCTTCAGACGCGTCAGATAAGATGCCTCACCTGCGGTATTCCCGGAGCCGCATTCCTGAGGGTGATGCACCTTCCGAACGGAGATTATTTACTGATCGGGCCCGATCATTTTGAGGATATCCGGACCAGCCGAAGCAGGGATAATGAACTCTGGTACCTGAGCAGGGAGCCCGGTTCCAAACCCGTAAAGTTAGATCAGAAAATGAGCGAGGGTGCGGCGATTTCCAAAAAATCGATGAAGATCGCATTTGCCGTTCTTCATGATCAGGTTCCGGAAGTACCGGCAGGTGCTTCCAGAATCGTTGTGGCAGATCTCGACCTGTCAGGAGAGATCCCGAAAATAATAAACAGAAAGGTGGTTTTTGAAAGTCCCGACAGGAGCTGCACCGCAGAACCAAATGATTTCTATGAAAATGACACCAGACTGACCTTCACCTGCTATGAAGCGGGAGATAACGCTTCGGTGATGGGTATTGACCTTGCTACCAGGCAGGTTACCAATTTCAGCAAAATATCCGGAACTTACAATGAAGTGGAAGGGATCTTCCCTGGCGGGGAATATGCCTGCGTGGAGAGTGACCGTCAGTGCTCGTGGTTAGGCGGACACGGGTCGGGGAACATTGATATCTGGAAGCTGAAGCTTGACGGGACAGGAAAGGATTTCGAACGTCTCACCTTCTTTAACGATATTGAGGGTGGGAAAGCCTCCAATCCGGTCGTGGCAACAAACGGCGGATTTATGGCATTCCAGATGGCCCGTACAGATGAACCTGCCGGAGTTGGTCATGGAATATTGATCTACAGGTTTAATAAATAGGAATTCTGGTAAGGCGATAGAGGGTGAAGTGCGGAAAGGTGAATTGGTTCGGTACTTCCTGGATCTGGTTAAACAAAAGCAAGAGATATCATATTAATTTTATTGAAATATTTCAATTTTTGTTATTTTTGCAGTCCGATTCGGCGAACAGGGCTCACCTTCGCTCGCGAGGCGAAAGCCGGGCAATCCGCCACCGATGAGAAGTCAGGATGTTTATTTAAAGTTCTTAGAAAATAGGATAATGGTCGGTTAACCGAGTGGCTAGGTAGCGGTCTGCAAAACCGTTTACGGCGGTTCGAATCCGCCACCGACCTCAACAAAATCCCCGTACCGCGAAGCGGAAGGGATAAGGTTTAAGGGGAACCCTTAAACCGGAGCACTGCAGGTAATCCGCCAATAGCTCAAATCTAAACTTCTCTAATACAGTCTTCCCCTGCTCCTGCGCCTGAGTTCCTGCATCACTTTTTGACGGATGGCGGCCTCGGTCTGGTATAATTTTACTATTTGCTGTGACGTAAGGACATTTTTGAATTTATAGTAATATATCTCACGGATTTCAATCAGTTTCTTTGCATTTGCTAATTGCATTATAACCAGTCTTTCTGCTTCTTCTGATGTTAGACTGTCAGAATTGGCTCTCATCAGCCGCACCTGGTTGTTGATGTTAACTTCTGAGATTTCCTTTTCATATTGTATGTAGATCGGGCGGAAATGTTGCATAGCCGCCTGATCCAGGTTTAGGGAACGCCTAATCTCAACAAGTTTTGCCTGAAGGATCCTTTCCCTGAAAGAGGGAATCCTGACAGTGTTTTGCGATTGTGCTCCAAGGCTAAGCACAGAAAGCATCAGTAAAATAAAAAATCTCATTATTGTTTTCATTGTAAAATATTATCTGTTTCTTCTATGAACATATCTGATTCAAGTATTGCTGTCAGTTCCAATAATTCGTCATTGGTAAGTGAGTTCAACACATCATTTATTCCTTCCTCATCCATTGCTCCATTAACTGTTTTTGATTCAGTAATTGTACTATCATAATCGTTTTTTACCGACATGCTGTTTATAACTTCCCTGAATTCTTCATTTTTAACTTCCTCCTGAAGTCCGGAAGTGATATTTTGAGCGGCTTGTTCGGTCTTTCCTGGTTGTAACAAATTAATTAACAGATACCCGATAGCAATTAATGCTGTCAGAGATGCGGCTACCGCCATCGAACGCCAGATTAATACGTGCTTTCTCCGGCCCTTCTCCCTTAGACCTGCTTCATCCAGTGTTTTTTCAGTTATCCTGTCAAAAAATCCATCCGGCACAGAGTACGGCATCTTTTTTCCTACCTCCTGAAATTGATCGTCATAATTCATAATTCAATTATTTAACATGTATTGCTTTATTTTCTCATGCGCATAATGATAATTGGTTTTCAATGCATTGACCGATGTCTTAAGGATATAACAAATCTCTTCATAGGGAAGATCATCATAATAACGCAAAGTAAAAACCAGTCTCTGCTTTTCCGGCAACCGGAGAATAGCATTTTGGAATTTAACCAATATCTCATTGCCGCTTTCCATATCAGTCTCACCTAGTTTAAATATATGCTTATCGGTCAGTTCTTCAATATTTTGCTTAATCTTTTTCCTGTTCCTTAACAACCTGATACATTCATTTGTGGCAATCCGGTAGAGCCAGGTATAGATCTTGCTTTGACCGTTAAATGAGCCGATAAAACGGTAGGCGTTAATAAAAGTCTCCTGAAGAATATCTTCCGCATCTTCATGCGTTACAACAAGTCTTCTTATGTGCCAGTAAATCCGTACCTTATATGTATCCATCATCACTCTGAACCCTTTCTCCTTTGTCACCGGTTCCCGTAATAGTGATAAAATATGCCCTTCAGATTTTGTTGTCAATTTTTAGAATCCTTTTATTCCTTTGAGGCAAAAAAATGTAAAAGGTTAAATACCATTAAGACTCTAATGTGATTTTCACTTTAGGTTATTGATAAATTTAACTTTACGCCTAAAGTTACATCTTAATGAATGAAAGCTTAAGATGTTTAACCAGATAAAATTGAATATCATGAAAATTTTTAATTCATTATTTGCAGCAGGGTTGGTTATTACAGCTCTTTTTGCCTGTCAGAAAGAAGATACAAAAATAGAAGATGCAGTACCTTTTGTTGAACAGGAAACAATCGTGGAAGAATTAGTGGTTGAATTGGATGCCATGGCTGATGAAGCTATCAGCCTGAAATTAAACGAAGGAAAATCGGCCGTTGTTGAAGGTGATTTTTATCTTAGCTCCTGTTCCGTAATTACTATTGATAATACTACGGATCCAAAGCTTATCACAATTGATTTTGGAACAGGTTGTACAGGAAAAGACGGGAAAGTAAGGTCAGGGAAAATTATGATCACTTCAACGTCGTTTATAGATGCCACTTCGGAGCGCATAAAAACTTTCGAAGATTTTTATGTGGATGGCAGGAAAGTGGAAGGTGTTGTAAATAAAAAAATCACAATCGATAGGCAAGATCATTCAAGAGTTGCCGGAATTGTGGAAGACATCACTGTTACTTTTCCTGATGAAGGAGGCACTGCCCACCGTGAGGCCAGGTTAATTCGGGAATACCAGTTTAATAAACCTGGGGTGTTAAGAGACAATATGGTTACCTCATACGGAACCGTTGAATTTACTAGGGTAAACGGACTTAAAGTGACAAAAACCATATCAGAATCAGATCCTCTGGTGTTCAAAGTATCGTGTCACCGTATTGTAAGCGGGGTAGTAACCATCACAACAAGTGACAACCGCACCTGGACAATTGACTATGGCGATGGCGAATGTGATAATCTGGCCACTATCACCAGCGGTGATAAAACACGGATTATCAGATTAAGATAGAAGGCTTATGAGAGGCGGACGATCTTGCCTAACAAAGAGAAGTCCAATACTGCCCGAACTCTCTTGGAAAGAGTGTGAAATGAAAGACATTCAGCCGTTCCGGAGCAGGAACGTGGGCAGTTTTTAACTATTTAAACCGGAAAGCTGAAATTCCTCTTCTTTGATTTTTTAAAATTCTTATTATTCGTCATCGACTTTTTGTTTGCCCTGATAATAACAGGATAACTGTAACTGATTTGTTTAAACCTGCACCCGCTCTTCTTAGTTTTTTCCGAACCTGAGGCATTTGCAGGTGCAACAATCATAAGCAGGAATAGTGCAAAAGAAATAGTTATACAATGCCTGAACAACCAACGGTATAAACCTTTAAATAATTCTATTTGTCCTGGTAGTGCTGTTCCTGTCTCTCCTTTGGGTATTCTATAAATTGCTTTCATGACTTTTTCCTCCTGTAATTTAGTTTGTATTTTGTTTTTGCTTCTAGTCTGTCTGGTCTTTATACACTTTAACGAGTATTTAAGAAAATGTTTACACTCATACCGTCTTCCATAAAGGGTATTTAAGTGCCAGTGTCTTCTATAAATGATAACTTATAAACAGTGGTCAATCATTGGTCAATGAAAAGTGTATGTTCGTCAAAAGTGGAAACTAAGTGCCTGAATTTGACGAACAGCATGATTTTGTAGATTAAAAGAGCAGAGGGCACCCCTCTGCAATTACTTTTAGGCTGTTGAAAAGGATTGCTTCGTCGTTCCTCCTTGCAATGACCGGGGAATCTGAGGCATAATTTCACTTGCCAAAAAAATCAGCGATGGGGTAATGTCATTGCAAGGATCGTACAGGAGACGAAGACGAAGCAATCTTCAGCACCACCAGATGAAGGGAATTGGAGACCAGGCTGTAGGCCTTGAATCCTTTCGCAATGGGTAAGCCGAGGCACGAGGCGCAACCCATTGCAGGACAAAACTCTTTTTGTAAGCCCCGTAGGGGCGAAATAAGCCTAAAGTTCCACCCCTATCTCCCTCCCCATTTGTATAACCGGATGAAAGGATTTTAATCATTCACTTTAAGGCCACACTCTCTTCATCCAGTAAACTATTCTGTCATTACCCGTTCCCTTTTCAAAAACAATGGAATCACGATTTATGATATTCGTTATTTTATATTCTCCGGGTAATACAGATTCAGGTAGAGGACACGGGAAAAACTTAAATTTAAATGAATCGAGTGTAAATGTAAGCCTGAAGCTGTCAATTGAATAAGTTCCGGTAGTCAGACATCCCATCTCTTTTTGATACATTATTCCTCCTGACGGCCATTCTACATATTTTTGGGTTGCTGTATCAAAACAAATTTCACTCCACAACTTTTGGCCTTCAACAAAAAAATTACCCATGTAACAGCCGTTGGCAATTTTGTATGGTCCTTTAAAGGGTTCCGGCTCCGGTTCGGGTTCGATATTGTTTTTATTATCACACCCGGTGACTAATAACAGGTATAGAAATAAATAGTAAAGCTTGTTCATGAATCGGTTTTAATCTCCTGCATTCAAAGTTAATAATTTCCAAAGAATGCGTGGCAGAGGAGGGTCCACTTCTGTCAATCCGATAAAAAAGAAAGCCCCCAAACTGAGTTCTGAGGGCTGATAATCGTTTTATTGTGAAGAGGT
Organism: uncultured Bacteroidales bacterium; assembly: GCA_963703935.1. Classification (GTDB taxonomy): domain Bacteria; phylum Bacteroidota; class Bacteroidia; order Bacteroidales; family VadinHA17; genus LD21. The sequence continues at coordinate 295,361 of CAVPGA010000001.1, forward strand.
TTTACATCCTCCTGATCATGTTAATACAACTTGCTCTATTTTTTCCTGAAAGTATACGTTCCCCTGAGAGCTACTACAAAATTGCTGTCCTTCTCATCTGCATCCTTTGATATGTCGTTTATTCCGGGTATTACCCGCAAGCCTACACCAAAATTGTTCATAAACTCATACCCAAAACCCAGGGGGATACTTAGATCAAATCTATTCATATGATCCATGTAATCATCGGTCATCCCTTCATATTTATCAAGGATTGCTTCGTCGTTCCTCCTCGCAATGACCGGGGACTATGTGGCATAAATCGAATAAGGCAATATAAAATCAATATCTTAGTGCTCCGAAATGAGAAAAAGCAAGTTCAAAACGAAAGAATAAATAATATGAATAAATCAATAAAATACTGCCCGATTATGGTGGGTTTAATTATTGGGCCGTTGGTTTGTGATAAGGCTGAGGCAACCAACCTGGTGTTGAATCCCGGTTTCGAGGCTTCGGCCGGAACTGCCCGGAACTGGACCATTACCGGTCCGGTATCCGCGATGTTACCAATTATCAGTATTGACAACCAGGTGCGATACAGCGGCCAATTCGGACTCAGGATGGAAAGCGCTAATCCAAATTGTCACGGGAGAGCTGTACAAACCGTTGAAATTACCGGAGGTGAGACTTACCTTTTCACCGGCAGGTTCAGGACAGAGAAAGTCAGATCGACAGATAAGAGTGTGCTCATAAGGATCAAGTGGTTCAATGGTAATAACCAGCTTGGCTACAATTACATATACGATATTCCGGGAGAAAAGAACGGATGGTTCCTTGCCTCAGATAAAGTCAGGGCCATAGCCGGAGCGACTACTGCTGAGATCTCCCTGGAATTCCGGTGGAGCACCGGTACGGTATGGTGGGACGATATCTCTCTTGAAAACTGTCCGGAGGATCCGGCCAGAAATATAAAAGTCGGTACAGTGTATTTCCGTCCACCGGGACCAACAGTTGCCGAAAATGTCAGCTTAATGGGCAAATTGCTGGATCAGGCCGGTGAATCAGGCTGCCGGATTGTGTGCCTTCCTGAGGGATGGCCCACATGCAACACAGGGTTGGGAATGACGAAGGTTGAGGCAAATTCGCTTGAAGGAAGTGCATCTGTCATGATGGGACGGAAAGCAAAACAGTACGGGATGTACATAGTTTCAGGGCTTTATCACTGGACGGGTGATACACTGTTTAATATTGCAGTCCTTTATGACAGGCAGGGGAAAATACAGGGGGTTTACAAAAAGGTACAGCTTCCGGATTCGGAATCAGAACAGGGGGCAGTACCCGGAGATTCGTTTCCTGTCTTTACAACTGATTTCGGCAGGATTGGCGTTCTTATCTGTTGGGATAGTGCCTTCCCGGAAGTATCCAGGATTCTTGCCCTGAAGGGAGCTGAGATGCTTTTCTGTCCCATCTGGGGTGATGTCCGGGGAGCGGAATCGTGGAAGATAACTGCCCGGAGCCGTGCAATTGATAATGGAGTCTATTTCGTTACCTCTATTTTTGACGGGCATAGTGTAATAGTTAATCCGGCAGGTGACGTTCTGCAGGAAAGCGGCACACAGGGCACCCTGCTGACTGCCGATATTGACCTTAATTTCAATCCTCCATGGGACTGGATAGGTAATGCCGGGCGCGGAACATGGAAGGGAGTATGGCGTAAGGATCGCAGATCAGATATTTTTGATGCGATCGGCAGTTACAGGACTTCGCCCGCCGAAGCTAAATAAGTCCGGCCTCCTTAAGCAGGTTTTTCAGCCAGGAAAGATCTTTCTTCATCGCTGAAACAACATTGTTTCTGTCTATGGTTAATTTGGAAGCTCCATTTTCTGCTCCTCCAAGCGGGTACTCATAATGGAGAGACACCGGAACCTCAAGATTATTTTCTTTCAGGAACCTGAAATACTTCCTGAAATCTACCATCCCTTCACCCAGCGGAACCGACTCGGATCTTATTTTGCCATCTTTATCAATCCATTTAAAGTCCTTTATGTCTATTGATCTGATGAAAGGACTTATCAACTTAAGCCCTACAGGCCAGGTGTTTGCACCCTCTATGGTGGCATGGTATATATCGTATTGTGAACCAAGCCAGGGCGAATTGATCTCTTTCAGCACCATTCCTATATCCCAGATAGCCCCGCCAAAATAAACTCCTTCAGCGGCTACTCCGGAGTGGTTCTGGTATTCTCCTGATATTGAGTATTTTTCATTTAGGAGAGCAAGCTTTGAAAGTTTCAATTGCATTGACTTCATATTCTCTTCAACGGATCCGGAGTTTTCATAATGGCCCCACCCCATCCTGTAATGCTTAATGCCAAGTGAGGATGCAGTTTTCAGAATTTTGGCCGTCAGGGGATCATCAGCATTATCTATCGCAGTTGTTAACATGTATATCTTCTTACCCATTTTGGCCACTGATGCTGCTGCTTTTGGCAGATCTTCCTCCACTCTTTCAGGCAATACATGTCCGCCGGGCCTGACAGTCAGATCCACTCCGTCGAATCCGATCTCCTCAAGGGCTTTTGCCATCCCGTCGTAGTCAAGCCACTGGAGGTGCTTGGAGAAAATACTGATCCTGAAGGCTTCGGGATTCTTTGATCCCGCCGATATGGAGTTCTTTTCGGGCAGGTTGGAGTGTGAGCCCGCAAATAATCGGATGTTCACACCCGTTGCTGCTATTCCGGCAGGCAACATTGATCTGGCAATAAAATTCCTTCTTGTTGTTATCATTTAAACCGATTTTGAATTAAACATCTCTTCATAATGCGCGGATGGCAGGAAAATCCCTCCGCTTTTTGCATAGTAATCGTCATTGAGCTCGAATATACCTTTCCTGGTTTTTGCCCAGGTTGAATCCTTACAGGGATTGTATCCTTTCATAATTTCCCAGTTTTTATAGTTCTGATGTCCGTTAGTCTCAAGCAAACCGATCCCCAATCCCGGGAAGGGAGAAAGGCGGGCTGCTATGTTTTTATTCCATTCGACGAGGATCGGATTCACAGTAAGATCGGCACAGAAACAGGGTACATTATTTTCATGAGCCACCAGGGCAATTTTCATGGTCATACTCAGGGTTTTTGCTATTGCTTTCAGGGCTATTGCCCTGTAACCCATCTCAATCCGTTTAAGTGCATCTTTCCCGGTATGGGCACTTTCATCTGCTGCCAGACGAACGGGGATATCCTTAACATCTATTTCCAGTTCTTCTGCGAAAGGTTCCTCAATAATTGCTATCTGGTCGAGAGCTCCGATCTTTTTTGCATGATCGAGCAGCCGCATCAGGGTCTCCTTACTCTCATACCGTCCGTTTGCGTCAAAGTAATACGGAAGCTTTCCGCTCTTTGAATATTCAGTTCTGGCATTTCCTATAGCGGAGTGTATCTCGGTAAGCCGGGCAATATCTTTTTCAAGCATTTCGGATTGTGTTCCCGGCTGACCAATCTTGATTTTCATGAAAAAGTAACCCTGATCAACTGCTGTTTTTATTTCACTGACAGGGATAGCATATGCCATCAGAGGAATGCTTGCTACCATTCCGTGGTGATGCGACAGCGCGGGCTTATAAATTGCAGGTACCAGATCGTCAAAGTCTGTAATGTTATTTTCAGCAGCATACAATAGCCATAGAGCATTATCAATACCGACAAGTGAATTTAGTGCGAAAGTCGGGCGCAGGTCATTCTTCGCGGAGATTTTTTTCCCGTATTCGTATACAATTGGCCAGATCTCATCGAGCAGGGAGACAGGATCAGTAAAGCTGCGATCTTTCAGCAGGTTGAGCCCATATTCGGTCATTGCATACATCAGCGCATTACCTCCGCTTTCCGAATGGGAAGCGAACAGCTGTGCATCCGACCAGAGGACGCTCTGTGAGCATGTTCCGATTTTGTGAATGCCGGAATCGCTTTTAATCAAAACAGCTGTTTGCCATATTTCCCTCATATACCCGCCTTTGAAACCGAACGGACGTATCAAAGGTTCCCTTTCAAAGTCAGAATCCACTTCAGTTATCCTGATCAACCTGCCCGGAGCTTTTTGCCTGCTCTTTCCGGCGGCTGACAGATGACCAAACAGGCTACCGCCCGCAGCAACAGCTGAAGTCCTGATAAAATCTCTTCTATTGATGGTCATTGCGTGTCAGATTAATCCAGTTTATAGGGCCGTCTGTATTCGTAATGAAGCAGGTTATTCGCCTCGGTACTGTTGGTAAACCGTTCCTTATCAGCATCCCACAAAAGTCTGGTTTTTGTCGCAAGAGCAATATTTGCCAGGTGCGCGAAACTGGTTGAGCGATGTCCCTCCTCCAGGGAACAGAGAGGTGTTTGTCTTGTTTTGATGCAATCCAGAAAATTCCTTATCAGGGTGGAAGTACTGTCTGCGCTGCTTCCATCATCGAGAGGCCGGTTGACATTTGCAAACTCTTCAGCTTCAATAAGCTTGTTCCAGGTCTGGAACTGGCCGCGGGTAGCAGGAACAATCTTATAGGCGCTTTCGTCAGCCAGCACTGTCCCTTTCGTCCCCCTGATCTCAATTTCACCAAAAGGTAACATTCCTCCGCTGCTTGCCTCATAATCGCTGAACATAATAATTGATCCCGAGGCAAATTCGAATGTTACCTGCAATGTGTCAGGAATTGTACTGTCATCATCGAGAACATATTTTCCTCCATGAGCGCTAACGGAAATGGGCGCTGTTTCTCCCATCATCCAGCGTATGACATCTATATAATGGACGCCCCAGTTTCCGATCTGGGATGAATAATCATTCCACCAGCGAAAAGCATATGGTGCCATATTATATCTGTATGGTACGAAGGCTCTTGGTCCCAGCCATACATCCCAGTTAAAATCTTTCGGCGGAGCTTCAGGATTCATTTTCCCGATACCGTCCGGGAACATATTATTGACATGAGACGCTCTGCCGACTGTTAATTTACCAATTTTACCTGTCTGCATGATCTTCGATAGTCTCTGATATACGGCATTGCCTCTGCGGTTTAATCCGACTGCGGCAATGCGACCGCTGGCAGCCTGGGCATTTACCATGGAACGGCCTTCATAGATTGTTGCTGTAAGGGGTTTCTCAACATAAACGTCTTTGCCCGCCTTCATTGCATCAATAGTTTGCAACGCATGCCAGTGATCGGGTGTAGCTATACAAACAGCATCGATCGTTTTATCTTCCAGGAGCTTGCGGTAATCATTTAGGAGTGGTACCTTCCCATTAAAGATCTCCCCCATTTTTGGAATGCGGCCCTCTTTACCGAGGAACCCCTCTGTATACCGTTTATCTACTTTTGAATAATCCCTCAAAAGATATGGTTCGTAGAGATCGCACAGCGCTGCCACTTCACAGTCTGGCTGTGCCATGAACAGTTTGAGCAGCTGGGACCCCCGATTACCAACCCCGATAAAACCGACCCTTATTTTATCGTTTGGCCCTGATGCCAGCAGCCCATTTGCTGATCTGGAGTTCAATCCCAGTGATAAGCCGGCTGCGGCAAGGGTTGTTTTTGATATAAATTCCCTGCGGTTAGTAATGTCTTTTTTCATCGTATTTGCATTTATGCTTTTTATTATGGTGGTTATCTCACTTACAAGCGAGTTTTCAGATTCTATCTCATTCCGAAGAGGCTGTCTCAAAAGTAGTTTTAAGAGGGTCTTCCTTAGTGCCACTTTGTGCTTTACTTTGTGATCCTTTGTGGTATTGATTTAAAATTAACCACTAAGGTACACAAAGGTTCTCACAAAGGTACACAAAGGGCTTATAAGACAAACCCCTCCCAGGCATACGCGATCTTAAGGAATAGGAAAACTTATGAATCTAACTGTATGTAATTGAATTACAGTAACTTAACTTTCCCTCCACCACATGCCCTCCTACAAGCTGGCTCCCCGCTTAAGCGGGGCAGGCTCTTCGCTAAAATCAGCCACTGGCTGATTTCTTAACGCTCGGCCCCCTTAAAAAAAGGAGGGGAAACTTAATTGGGGGCTTCCCCCTCTCTCTTGGGAGAGGGGGATTGAGGGGGAGAGGCCGGAATAGATTATAAGCGTCATTTACGGTAACAGACATCGCAAAGAATTTTTAAAACACTGCAGAAATCACAGAGAAATAAGGTATACCTCTGGGGATTAAAATCGAGTTAAGGAAAGGGATGAATTCAAAATTGAGTAATTTTAAATATTAAATTTCAATGTTATGGTTAAAAATCAATTATCCCGCCGTAAATTCATCGGTAAAACTGCTGCCGGACTTGCCGGTGCAGCTATTTCAACAGGCACCAACGTTGAATGCCGCTTCCTATAACAGAATTATCGGGGCAAATGACAGGATCAACATCGGATTCCTTGGTTGTGGCGATCGCAGCAGCGGCCATCGGAATATGGTAAAAATGTCTGAAAAAGATAAAGATCTTGGAGTCGTTGCGGTCTGTGATCTCTGGAAAGGCAACAGGGAAAAAGCGGCTGCCAGCTGCAATAAACTGTTCGGGGTAGATGTAAAGCAGTTTAAGTATTCGGAAGATATGCTTAAGATGCCCGAACTTGATGCAGTTATGATAGCTACGGGAGACTTTCAACATGCAAAGCTTCTAGCGGAGGTTGTTCAGGCAGGCAAGGATTGCTATTGTGAAAAGCCTATGGCAATAGATGTTGAGGATGCGAAACTGGCAAGAAGCGCAGTTCTGAAATCCACACAGGTAGTTCAATGCGGATCTCAGTGGGTAAGCGATCCGATGCAGAAGAAAGTGCGTGAGATAGTCCGTTCAGGAAAGCTGGGCCAGATTACTAAAATTGAGCAGGTCTGGAATGATAACGGACCGCGCTGGCATAATCCAAAAGATCCTGATGTGGCAGCGATCAGGGAAGAAGATACTGACTGGAACAGGTGGCTTCTGGGAAAGCCATACGTACCTTTTGATCCCTGGAAGTATTTTGAATTCAGGATATTCCGTGATTACTCGGGGGGAATTACCTCTCAGTGGATGAGTCATGGTGCAGGTTTGGTTCATTTTTACACCGATACCGCAATTCCTGATTCAATTGTAGCAAACGGAGGAATTTTTGGCTGGCCCGATATTCGTCAGAATCCCGACACATTTCAGGCTCTTGCAACTTATGACGATGCAAAGTTTTTATATTCCTACACTTCAAACTATGCAAGCATGTTTGGCGATTATACCTGCATTCGCGGAAAAGAAGGAACTTTATTTGCGCACGGAGGCGAAGGGAGTGCCCGCTGGTTTTACATTCCCGAGCACCAGAATCTTCCCGGAGGCTTCGATTTTTATGAAGGGATCAGAGAAGCAGTAAAAAGCGGGAAAGCTGAAATAGTCACAACCGAGGAATATGGTATGAAACCAGGCCCGGTCAGTATGAGCGATGACAGCAAATATCACCTCGACAACTGGGTTGATTGTATGCGGAACAGAAATATCATACCCAACGGGAATATTCATACCGGTTTCTGGCATTCGATAGCCACAATAATGGCTACAAGCGCTTACAGGGAAGGTAAAAAACTATACTGGGACCATGCGAAAGAGGAGATCCTGGATCATCCGGTGTTATCGTAACCCTGCATCATTCCGGATAATTTCAGGCTTAGTTGTAATAAAAATTAATCAGATTCATGGCCGGACCTTCCAATAAAATCGGACATTATCGTTACAGTATTCTTGCCCTGGTCTTTATGGCCACTACTATCAATTATTTTGACCGTAGTATAGTTGGCGTAATGGCTCCGACATTACAAAAACTTTTCGACTGGTCAAATAAAGATTATGCAGCCATAATGGTCTCCTTCAAAATTGCTTATGGGATAGGATTACTGTTCATGGGTGGAATTATTGACAAGCTCGGAACCAAAATGGGATATACTATTTCAATTGCAATATGGAGTATATTCGGCATGTTGCATGCTGCGATCAGACCAGCCTTCAGCTTACCAGGATTTATTGTTGCTCGTTTCGGACTGGGAATTGGGGAGTCAGGAAATTTTCCTGCCGCAATTAAAACTGTTGCAGAGTGGTTTCCAAAAAAAGACAGGGCTTTTGCGACAGGAATTTTTGATGCATCAACAAGCGTCGGAGCAATTTTGGCTCCTTTCATCGTCGGCGCCATCGTTACTGTTGAAGGTGCATAACTGGCAGATACCGTTTCTTTTTACAGGAGTGCTTAGTTCTCTGTGGGTATTTTTATGGTGGAGAACCTATAAAAAACCTGAACTTCATCCAAAATTATCAAAAGCAGAGTTAGCTTATATTAACAGCGATTCTGAAGAGGAGACAGCAGAAAAAATTTCCTGGTTAAAACTATTCCCCAGGAGGGAGACCTGGGCTTTCGCTTTAACTACTTTGACTGATGGTGTCTGGTGGTTTTATCTTTTCTGGGGCGCAAAATTCCTTTTCGAACAGTTTGGTGTCGACATTAAGAACATCGGACTTCCTTTCCTGGTTATTTTTATCATGGCTGATGCCGGAAGCCTTCTGGGGGGATTAGCTTCCGGTGCTTTAATAAAAAAAGGCTGGTCAATTAACAAGGCCAGAAAAATGACTCTGCTGGTTAATGCAATTATTATTTTACCTGTAGCCCTGGTACCTGTTATTGCAGACAAATGGATGGCTGTCTTTTTAATAGGTCTGGGTGCAGCCGGACATCAGTCATGGTCGATCAATAGCTATACTCTGGTCCCCGATGTTTTTCCAAAAAAAGCAACTGCATCTGTCATCGGGATCGGGAAAATGGTTGGTGTGGCAGTCGCCATAGTTGCTGATATTGCACTTGGCGCGGTTCTGGATACGGCTGATAATTCCGGTTATTTCTGGGCATTTACTATCGCAGGATTCTCATATATTCTGATTCTGGGATTTGTTCATCTCCTGATGCCGAAGATGACACCGCTCGACGATAATTTGAATTATAAAACAACATAACCCCTATGACGGCATGCGGCGTGTGGCGTGAGGCATACGGCGTGCCGGAGCGTATTGAGTGTCCTGCTGACGAAACTTCGTTTGTCAGCACAAGTCTGACCGAAGCGTCAGGGACTTAAGGGTTGTCTTTGCGGTTAAGATTTTCGGCTTTTTTGACCGCTGACGCGAATTTGACTTCGTCTCATCAAGTCGGCTTCGGGTCTTCCGTCTTCTGTCTTCCGTCTTCTTTGTTTTCTACCTAATAACTTCTAACTTTCTGCCTTTAACTCTCGCCCTGTTTATGGATGTTATTTCTCTGACAAGGAAACTATTGTCCTTTAATACTGTAAATCCCCCCGGTAATGAGCAGGAAATTGCAGAATTTGCCGGAGGAATACTGGCCGGACAGGGTTTTAAGATAGAATACCCGGTATTCGGAAGCAATCGTCTGCATCTGATAGCAGAAAAGGGATTATCACCAAAAAGACCACCGGTTGTTCTCTCAGGTCACTTTGATACCGTGCCTCCCGGGAAAAGAAGCTGGAGTTTTGATCCTTTTACGGGAAATGTCAATGAAGGCAGGATATCGGGGCTCGGTTCAAGTGATATGAAAGGCGGGCTGGCTGCGATGATTATAGCTTCGATGGAAGCATTTGCCGTAACTCCCCCGTCAGGAGGAATAAGACTTATATTTACCGCAGGAGAAGAATTGGGCTGTCAGGGCGTGTCAAAGCTTATCAGAGAGCAGAGAGACCTTGGTGAAGCAAGTGCCATAATTGTTGGTGAACCTACAGCAAACCTGCCTGTTACCGGCCATAAAGGCGCTCTCTATTTAAAAGCTGTCACCTCCGGCAAAACTGCTCATTCATCGATGCCTGAATCAGGAGTCAACGCTATTTATAAAGCCGCCAGGTCAATTATGAAAATAATGGATTTTAATTTTAAGGCGAGGCCGGATCCTTTACTTGGTTATCCCACATTGAATGTTGGCACTATAAGTGGCGGAATGAATATTAATTCAGTACCCGATCATGCCGAATTTACTATAGATATAAGATCGACCAGAAAGGTTGACCACGGCAAGATACTTGATAAACTTGCGAAAGAAATTGGTGATGATGCGATAATTGAAACACTGGTCGATCTTAAACCGGTTTTCACTCCGGAAAATGATCCATTCATTCAAATAGTTTATGATGCATGCAAGGTTGAGAGAATGAGGAATGAGTTTCCGAAGGCACTTCCTTATCTGACCGACGGATCGGTATTGCAGGAATTTTACAATGATGCACCTACTGTAATTCTTGGTCCGGGTCAACCTGAGATGGCACACAAGACTGATGAGTTTTGTTATATTGACAAACTTGAAGAGGCCGTAAATATTTATAAGAGCATCCTATCAAAATGGTAAATAAATGGCTGAATATCCGGAAAGAATAAAAAACGAAGATCAGCTTGAAGAGCTATTATCAAGACCCGGCACAGAGCTTTCCAAAATGGTTTTACGCGTGGAGGGTGATATTTTATTTTTAGGTATCAGCGGTAAGATAGGTCCTTCACTGGCAAAGATGGCAAGAAGAGCCTGTGAGAACGCAGGGGTAAAAAAACGTATTTTGGGAGTTGCACGTCACATAGATCCTGAACTTCAGAAAGACTTTGGGGAAATGGGAATTGAAACTGTTCAGGGTGATCTCCTTGATAAAGACTTTATTGAAAGTCTTCCGGCTTTCAGGAATATCTTCTACCTGGCCGGGATGAAATTCGGCTCTGTTGACAACCTTCCGCTGACATGGGCTGTCAACTCATATTTGCCTGCCCTTGTTGCCGGGCATTTCAGGGATTCAAGAATTGTTGCCTTTTCGACAGGGTGTGTATATCCCCTCGTAGCAATCAGTTCAGGAGGATCGGTTGAGACTGGTATGCCGGTTGCAACAGGAGAATATGCCCAATCATGTCTGGGCCGGGAGAGAATGTTTGAGTACGGGAGTAACAAATATAAAACAGAAGTGATCCTGATACGCCTGAATTATTCTGTTGAGATGCGTTATGGGGTATTAATTGATATCGGGATCAAAGTTAAAAACGGCCAGCCAATTGACCTGACTATGGGTTATTTCAATGTGATCTGGCAGGGTGATATGAATGATTTTGTTCTCCGATCGCTTGAATTTGCTCAAAGCCCTTCAAAAATCCTTAACATTACTGGTCCCGAAATTCTATCGGTGAGGGAAGTGGCACTGGAATTCGGAAAACTATTCGGGGTGAAACCACGATTTATAAACACGGAGGCCAAAACAGCTCTTCTGAGCAATTCAGCAGAAGCATATAAACTCTTTGGCAGGCCAAAGGTACGGGTAAGCCGGTTAATAAAATGGACAGCCGGGTGGCTGAACGATGGCGGGAGACTTCTGGGAAAACCTACGCATTTTGAAGTCAGGGACGGTACATATTGAAAATCAATAAGGAAATGGATGAAACGATTCCTAAAAATGTTAGAACTGCTTTAAAAAACGGGCTAGTTATTCCTGCGCTCCCTCTTGCGTTAAATAGCGGACGTAAGCTTGATGAACGCCGGCAGAGAGCGGTGATCCGATATTATTTAGATGCCGGTGCCGGAGGAATTGCGGTAGCTGTCCATACAACCCAGTTTGCTATCCGACTTCCGGAAATAAACCTCTATTCACCTCTTTTGAACATTGCCAGGGAAGAATTCGACAGATTTGCATTTAATTCAAAAAAGCCGATAATCCGGATTGCGGGCGTGATTGGGAAAACAAAACAGGCTCTTCAGGAGGCACAATTGGCCGGGAAACAAGGCTTTCATGCCGTTCTGCTTAGTCTGGCGGCATTCAGCGATTCGCAAAACCATATAATTATCAGGCACTGCAAAGCAGTCGCGGAAATCATGCCCGTAATTGGTTTTTATCTGCAGCCTGCCGTCGGAGGAAGAAAACTGGATATCGATTTCTGGCGCGAATTTGCCGGGATACAAAATGTAATCGCTATTAAAATTGCGCCATTTAACAGGTACCAGACACTCGATGTTGTGAGAGGCGTTGTTGAATCAGGCAGAGCAGCGGATGTTGCTTTATATACAGGCAATGACGACAACATTCTTGTTGATCTTTTGACTGAATACAAAATTCAGGATGGCGCAATGATTAAAAGTAAACGTATTGTTGGAGGTCTGCTTGGCCACTGGGCGGTCTGGACACACTCAGCCGTCGGGCTTCTGAACGCAGTTCACAATGGTGAATTTGACAATGATGTTCAGCGATCGCTGATCCTGGCAAACCAGATCACCGATTGCAATGCAGCGTTCTTTGATGCAGCCAATAATTATAAAGGTTGCATTGTGGGGGTGCATGAGGTTTTGCGCCGGCAGGGTCTGTTTGAGGGCATCTGGACCCTTGACAGGAAGGAAAAACTTTCTCCCGGACAGAAAAAAGAAATAGACAGGGTGTACGCTGCTTACCCCGAACTAAACGATGACTCATTTATCGCGGAGAATATTGAAAGGTGGCTTTCATAAATCTTAACCGGATTTAAGGATGAACAACAATTTCACTTTTAAGGTCAGGTCTATGACAATTGATGACCTGAATCAGGCAATTAGATTATCAGATTCCGAAGGATGGAACCAAACAGAAAAAGATTGGAAATTATTATTTGGGAATCCTCTGAATATCTGTATTGTAGCTGAATACAATAACAAAGTCATCGGAACAGCAACTGCTTTGAATCATTCAAATAAAGTTGCATGGATAGGAATGGTGCTTGTCGATAAATCTTTCAGAGGACAGGGTGTCGGTAAAATGCTGCTTACAAAAATAATTGACGAACTGAAAAATGTCGATTCAATAAAACTTGATGCTACACCTGCCGGGTTACCTTTATATCAGAAACTCGGTTTTACAGGTGAAAATAAAATATACAGGATGATAAATCCTTCATTAAAGAGTTTTAAAAGGCAGGCATTCAACTATGAACCGATAAATATTGACTCAGAAAGCTTTTCAGAGGTACTTAAGCTTGACAGGAGGATATTTGGAACTTCCAGGACTTATCTCCTGAAGACTTTGCTTAGTAATTATCCGGGGAAAGCATTTCAGATAAGAAGAGATAACAAGTTAGATGGTTATATTTTTGGAAGAGACGGTGTTAGATTTAACTATATCGGACCTGTTTTTGCTTTTTCAAACGAATCAGCCAGAATTCTTATTTCAAAAGCTTTAGAATCATTGAACAATAAGCCGGTTGCCCTGGATATCCTTCAGGACAAAACAGAATTATATAAATGGCTGGAGATGTTGGGCTTCACAGAACAACGGCACTTTATAAGAATGAATCTTAAAAGTAATTCTCACTGTGGTCTGATTAAATATCAATATCTTATCAGCGGACCGGAATTCGGATAGGCTGATCTTCTGATTTTCCGGTTTTAGGCAGAAATGAGACTATAAAAGCACCTGCAAGCGCAACACATATCAAAACAATAAATCCCGTTGCATAACTTTTGGCAATGTCATTATATAAAGCTCCCAGCAGCACGGGGAACAGAGATTCTGCAACGCCATCCGCAACCAGGATTATACCCATTGTTCTGCCGAGTACCCTCACTCCGAAAAGATCTCCCGCCATCAGAGGAATAATCATATAATCTCCTCCAAGGCCAATTCCAAATAAAACTGCAAATATCCAGATACGTCCCGGGAAATCGGGCATAAGCAATAACGGTATTGCAGAAGCTACTATTATGTATATCAGTATCATTACATATTTCCGTCGGATAATATCGGCAAGCCATCCCATAAGCACTCTTCCAACAAGGCTTGATAATAGGACCAGTGAAATAATATGTGCTGATTGTGATTGGGAGAAGTTAAGGTCGCGAAGATAAAGTTTCAGATGTTGATTCACACCACCAACTACACCAATGGCACACATACTACCGAAACCAAGTATATAAAAGTTGCGGTTTGTAAGTATACTTTTAATAGAAACTGCAGATCCGGTTTTACCAGATTGACTCTCTTTTGCAGAAGATCCTTTAATAAAAAAGACCATCGGGAAAGCGATTAATACAACAAGAACTCCCAAAGCAGCCAGTGAATTATGCCATCCCCATTGCTTTTCGATACCTGAAGCAATTAAAGGAACTAAAGCCCCTCCTGTTCCTATTCCAAGGTAAGCTATGCCCATCGCTTTACCCCTGTTCCTGTCAAACCATCTTGAAATCAATACCTGGCAAGGCAGAGGCCCGCCGCATACATAACCAAGTGCATTAAAGACATAAAACAGATAAAAGAGGCCCAATGAATTAGAAAAACTTAAACCGACAAGAGCAACCCCCATCATCAATACTCCTGCCATCATTAATTTCCTTGGTCCATACTTATCGATCAGCCAGCCTGCCATAAAACCGAATAGAGGTCCTACAAGCAGTTTACCCAGTGCATTTCCGGAAGTAACTACGGTTCTTGACCATCCGAATTCTTTTGTCATAAAATCAAAAAAGAATGGCAATCCATAATAAGCAAATCCGACCAGGGCAAAGAGTGATAAAAATGCAGTCGCCACAATATAAGTCTGTGAACTTCCGGAGGAAGGTTCAGTATTGAGTTGCCCGGTATAACTTGCCATACTATATCAAATTATTATGAGTCTGGTATAAAGTTAAAAGAGATGTTTATTTTTTGTTCGCCCGGCTTAATAAAATTGTTGTTTTAGTTCTTACAGAAAACCAGTCCAAAATTTATTCCGGCGCTCGTCAGTCTCAAAGGTAGATTTTCGCTTCGAAAAGGAATAATATTATTAATCCGGATTTCCGGTTCGATGTTTAACTTAATTTTATCATTCAATTTCAGGTGTTTCCCGAAAGAAAAAGATATTCCAGGACCTGACTGCCGGTCAGTAATGTAGTTTGAATCATAATTGAGTTGCAGGCTTATTAAAGGAGTGAGACTCAGATAAAAGTCCTTTCCTAAATTAAATATGGCAGCGAAGTTTACTGAGGCCAGGCTCAGCTTATCGGTTTGTCCTGTGAAATTACCTGTATTCATATTGGGTGTATATTCTACCATAGCGAACTGATAACAGATCCCAACCCCCAATTTTATTATTTTGTCATCCGGGAAAGAATATTCAAGGAGGGCGCTGAACCCAGGTTTAAAATTACGGCCTGGTCCTCCATCAACAGCCTTAAAATAGAACGCGTTATTTATTGTTGGAGCGACAGAGATCTTTATTTCCTGAGCAAACAGAACAGGAGTGAAGATGAAAAGGCAGTAAAACAGAGAAGTTTTTTTCATCATTCTGGTTATTAAGGGCTATTGAATTCTTTCAAAAATCGCGCCACTTCATTAGTTTGAAATTCATGATTCTCCTTCCTGTCCGGTTATAGTCTCCTGTCTTTTGTTATTTCTTATCGTAGCGGAAGCGACAGGCATAAATCAGCAAATCTTCACCTTCCAGACCGTAGACAAGTCTGTGCTGCGGATCAATCCGCCTTGACCAGAGCCCGGCAAGATCGAATTTGAGTGGCTATTCGTGCCTGAGGCAGTCCACCGGATTTTTTACAGCAGTTTTCCAGGTGTGCCAGCTGACTGTTGCCAGAGATATAATAATTGTAATTATTCCGGCAAATGCAAATATCCACCAACTGAGACTTACCCTGTAGGCAAAATTTTCAAGCCATTTTTGCATGAAATAAATTATTATGGGACAGGCAATTAAAAAGGATACCATTATCCATTTAATAAACTCAAGATTAAGCAGCATAATTATACCACCTGTGGTTGAACCGGCAACTTTTCTTAAACCAATCTCCTTAATACGGCTATCAATAGTGAATAAAACGAGGCCGAACAATCCAATGCATGAAACAAAAAGAGCCATTAAAGAAATGTAAGTTATTATCAATGATGTTGTAGTCTCTTTCTGGTACATTTTCTGAAAATCATCATTGAGAAATGAAAATTCAAATGGAGCCTGGGCAAAAAGATCTTCCCACTTTTTTTTCAGGAAATCGAGGGTACCCGGAATATTCCCGGCAGATATTTTAATCAATAAGTTATCAAATTGTTCAGGATAGCAGGTAAGTGCTACAGGTCTGAGTTCATTATGAAGGGATTTAAAATAGAAATCTTTGATTACACCTACTACTGTTCCTTTACCTATAATATCAAATCGCTTTCCGATTGGGTCATCCCATCCGATCTCCTTTACAGCCAATTCGTTCAGCACATATTGGATTGAACCCTTACCCGGAATATTTTTAGGAAAGAATTCCCCTTTTGACAGTTCTATTTTCAGAGTGCTTATAAAGTCCTGATCAACTGGTATCCAATCCATATAATGTGAATTGTCGCCTTCCGTCAGCCCCTCCCACCAGGTATTCTGACGGAAGCCAGAGGTTCCCGGGTAATAGGCAACTGCAGAAGCATTTAAGATAGAAGGATTACTTAATATCTCTTCTTTGAAAAGTTCATATTTTGGTTTGACCTGTGCCTGATAAATTGGGACGACAACGACCTGATCAGGAGTCAATCCGAGGTTTTTATCCCTTATAAAATTCAATTGTGACCTGATGACAAAGGCACTGGCAATCAGAGCGATTGAAATCATGAACTGAAGAACGACAAGCCCCTTTCTAAAGACTTTAACTGAAATTACCCTGGCTAATTTAAAGTCGTCACGGATGGCAGAGACGGGAGTTACTGATGAAAGCATGAAGGCAGGGTAACTTCCTGCAATAAATGTTATTAATACAATGAGCAGGATGAATTTTACTGATGAGTTAAAGGTGAAAATTGAATCCAACTTCAATGGAATGCCTGTCAGGGAAGCGAAAACGGGCATCAGTAAATAGCAAAGAAACAGTGCAATTACAAACGAAGAAAATGTTATGGCAAATGATTCACAAAGAAACTGGCCGGTAAGATTTGAATCTGTTGCACCGGCGACCTTCCTTAAACCTGCTTCTTTTCCTCTTTTTGTGTACCGGGCGGTTGCAAGGTTAGTATAGTTTATACAAGCTACGAGAAGAACTAAAATGAGAATTGAACTGATAACATAAACAGTTTTAATGTTTGTGTTTGTGGGTAAATCGCCACGCAGTCCTGAATGCAAATGGATACTCAGGAGAGGTTGAATATGAAGCTGAAACTTGTCCTCCCCGGGAATCTTACCTGCAACTTCAGGAAGCTTCTCCCTTATGGTGATCATGGAACCCTCATCCTTTGCCAAAATGTAGGTTGTATAATTCCACATTCCCCAGGATAAATTACTTTTCATTTCTGTGAACGGGCACAGAAAATCAAACTGACGCTGAGAATTAGCCGGAATATCCTTGACTACACCGGTTATGATATAGGCTGTCTTATTATCGCCCATCAGTAATGTCTGACCCAAAGGATCTTTATTTCCAAAATAGGTTCTGGCTTTGGTTTCACTTAAAATAACAGAGCCCGGATTGGTCAGAGCTGTTTCAGGATCGCCAGCGAGGAGGTCAAATGAGAAAATTTTAAATATAGAAGGATCAGCTAATTCGATCTCTTCCCAGAATTGCTGGTTTTCATATCTTACAAGGGTTCTGCCCAGAGAACCGAACCTTACATAATCGACTACTTCAGGGATTTGGTTTTTTAATGCCTCTCCAAGCGGAGCCGGTGTACCGGCAAAATTGTCCGGAGTTCTCCCTGAATTAAACTCCACCACAACTCTGAATATTCTGTCTGCATTTTTGTGAAACTTATCGAAGCTGAATTCAAATTGCAGCCATATCAGCAATATAATTACAAGTGCCAATCCCAGTGATAAACCTGAGATATTGATCAATGAAAAGCTCAGATTCCTTTTGATGCTCCGGAAGGAAGTTATTAAATTATATCTAAGCATAATTATTCAGGCTGAATAGTAACCTGTTGTAAACTGTCAGGATAAATTATTGAATTTCAAATAATATGCCAACTAAACAAGAGATCAGTAAAGCAGCATGTTATAAATCAAAAGTGCTTGTCAGATGTAAAGATGTTTTACACCTGGCGTAAAATTATTTTACTACGAAGTAAGACCACATGTTTCCCGCAGATCCAGGTTCAGAACCTCTTTTAATGGCTCTTAAATATGTTGTCATACCTTCTTATTTTTTATAGATCTCCGGATGTAACTAACTGTTCAGCAAGGCCTCTCCCCAAACCCCTCCCCCAAGAGGGAGGGGCTTCCCCCTCTCTCCTGGGAGAGGGGGATTGAGGGGGAGAGGCCGGAATGCCTTGTAAATTAGACCACCGTAATCATGTTCCGTTTTTTAAACTTTAGGAGCTCTTTTAATACTGCTTTCTTTTTAATTTAATACGTATTTCTTTTTAATTTAATATGTCTTTTAATACTGCTTTTATTTGGATTCGCTATTGCTTTCCACATGTAAAATGTGCATTATCCTGTGAACTATCGGAGAGAAGAATACTGCTGTAATGCTTAAAAACGCAATGCCGCTGTATAAAGCAAAAAGAGATGAGAATATCTTTGCACCTGTTGTTGACATCTCTTCCACCGGTCCCATTCCGGTCAGAATCATGCAGGCCATATGAAAACTATCCAGCAGGTTGAGTTTTCCAAAATAATGATACCCCGATATTCCAAATAGAAGGGAAAAAGCGATTAATATCAAAGAAAACAATAGATACTTGCCAAGCCTGAGAAAAAATTTAGGCAGCGGCAAAACTTCCTGCCTGTGATGTTCAAAATCATGTTTGATCATAATACTTCCGGATTAGGTTAGGTATCATAAATTTTATTACAATCTATCGAAGGAAATGTTGGGAACCGTTGGTCAGTAGTATTTATCAATTCCTCCAAAACCTTTGATCAGTTTGTTTTCCCGGGTTTTGCCGAGAAAGTTTGAAAGTCGTTTTCTGAACTCATCAGGACGATTGCGGGCACCTTCAATATAGGCTATGCGAATTCTTTTATATGATTCTGAAAACTGTTTGAAAATTTATCCATGAAGTTTTATCCCTTTTAATAGCATCAATGATATCATCGGGGAAAATAAACTTTCTGCCAATGATAGTTTTTACATGCTTTTCAAGCGATGGGTGGATCATTTTTCTATCTGAAAGCCATTTCAGCCTTTCCTTATTTGCCTGGGAAAAATCACTTTTAGGATTTCTCGGAGTAAAACGTTGTATCGTATTGTTATTATCCAGAGCCCTGACAGTACTGTCAATCCATCCAAAACATAAAGCCTCCTCGACTGCATCATTATACAAAATCCGGATGTTCCCGGATTTCTTTCCGGGATAAACAAGCCAGATTTCTTTTATTTTGTCGAAGTTGTTATTAAGCCAATCCCGCCATTGTTCTCTGGTGGTCACATAAAGGGTCTTTCGTTCAGTCATACAGCTTAAAATGTGTTATGACTTTGAATTATTCTTTGCCGGAGTTTTAATCTGAGTCGTTCAAACAGAAAAGTGAATCCCAAACAAATACTCCAGTAAAAGATAAACTCAAAGGCAGCTATTGTCAAAGCTGATATCGGGCTGGCACCCTGCAACATAGGTGGTTTCTCAAGTATCCCGCGCAAAATAGCCAGAATATGACTAGCCAGGCCCCACAAACCTCCCAGAATGCAGAAATTCACTATTGGATTTGCAGGCAAATGAAAAGCGAGCCACCAGAAAAACAGACCAACTGCCGAAAACAGTAGTCCATAGGCAGGTGGAATTATCCATCTCATCCTGGGAGGGAAAACATAGCTGTAAACCGGATCCCAAAAAATAATACTAACCACTGAACCAAATAAAATGCAAAAGAACAAGGCCATGAAAAACACCAGTCTCCATTTCATTCTGAAAAGATCATCAGGTTTTACCAGCTTTCGTAAGATACCTATCAGAACAACATCGATCAGCGCAAAAATCATTGCGCTTTTCCATAGGATATCCGAGGTTACTTTAATGTCGTCAGGAATAATCATATCAGCCAGTTGTCTTAAATATTTCAGTAACTAATAAATGCCCTGAGTCTGAATTACCTGGAGTACGGTTATTTATTTGATAGTCTTTTTAATGCAGTGTCCAGACTGCCAAGAAAGAATATCTGATTTCCTTTATTACTCTCGCGGATGAAATCCTGCAGCGGCGCACTCCTGTATTTTGAAAAATCTCCGATTATGGCAAGTTTAACACCGTAAGTTGAAAATTTTTGAAGGATGTCACCAGCCAGTCCGGATCTGAGACGAAAAAAATCCTTACTGAGGTTAGCATCTTTAATTATGATCCTGTTACAATCATTAGTTCCCAGGTCAGATATCAGATCTAAGGCATCCTGAACTTCAGCTATTATTAGTTTGTCAGCTATTAACTCAGCGACTACAATATTGTTCGCCGAATTGTGGTATTTTATCATTATACTTTTATTTGAAATTAAAGTTAAAGATTAAAATCGATATGACTATAAAACAATCAGAAGCTATTTACCTCCCATGTAAATATTAATCTTTATACACATTTTTGCAGCTCCTGGTACTTGCTCTATTGTTTGAACCAGGAAGGACCAAAACCAACTATATAATGGGCTGACAATAGATTAAGATCCCTCACTTCGCTGGGCTCCGTTACTAATGACAATATTTTGTAAGTAATTGGATTATAAAAGGTTGAGATCCCTCGCTGGCGCTCGGGATGACAACTCATCTTGTGTAGTGATGGGAAGAAGCGGCGATTCGCACAAGCATGCCCGTTTTAGAGCTAATTCACTTTGCGAATCGCCGCTTCTTCCCCCACCCACCAAAGAAAGCATGTCATTCCGAATCCCGCGGCAACGGGATGAGGAATCTGTTTGAATAAGTCTGGAAGATCCCTAGCTGACACTACTACTAATGACAACATTGCATTAGTTACACATTATAAGACACTTACACAAAGGTCTTTGAGCCACCTTTATCCAGCCCCTTCAGGGCTGACATCAATTAGTGGCATTCTACCCCCGGTTTCACCGGGGGTCACGGTCTCCCCCCTGTTCACCACCAGAGTCCTGTCATTCTGAAGGAGAAAACCTGAGCCTGCGACGGTTTTCGACTGAAGAATCTTTTACTTTAGACTGCAATATTTGTGATCGCCTCTTCTTCCCTGCGGCGGACCGGTATGGGTATATTCAAAATATGAAGAAATTTCAAACATACCCTTAAAAAACAAGAGTGTATATTGAAAAAACTATATAAAATATATATAAGCATATTAAAAAACAGGGGGTGATACTAAAAAAACATCATATATATATTGTTATACCCTAAAAAATGCATAAATTTGCAGCGGAATAACAACTTAACCTCATTCTTAAAAATATGAAACGGAAATGGAAGAAAATCCTGTTTTTGATGGTGTTCCTTTTTTACAATGTAAGCGGATTGTTTGCGGCGGGTGTGACTGCAATTGACAGCGGGGCAACATCCTGGATGCTCACTTCGACAGCACTTGTATTATTGATGGTTCCTGGTCTCGCGATGTTTTATGGCGGGCTTGTACGATCCAAGAATGTACTTGGGACTATAATGCACAGTTTTGTTGCAATGGGAATTATAAGTGTGCTATGGGTAGCCATAGGTTATTCGATGAGCTTCGGGAAAGGCATCCTTGGCGGCATTTTCGGATGGGATAAAGACTATTTCTTTCTGAAGGGAATTGACACAAATATTCTTGATGCCGGGGTTCCTGAATATGTTTTTTCAATGTTCCAGGGTAAATTTGCAATTATCACACCTGCCCTGATAGCAGGCGCTTTTGCAGAGCGGGTCCAGTTTAAGGTCTATTGTTTCTTCATAGCATTGTGGAGTATTCTGGTCTATAATCCACTGTGTCATTGGGTTTGGGCTTCTGACGGTTTCCTTTATAAGCTTGGTGCAAAAGGAGCTATCGATTTTGCAGGCGGAACAGTCGTTCACATTTCAGCCGGAGTAAGTGGTCTTGTTGCAGCCTTATTTCTGGGTTCCCGGCGCGGATATCCTTACCAGGTCATACGACCGAACAACCTGGTGATCACCATGCTCGGAGCGGGTTTGCTGTGGGTTGGCTGGTTTGGCTTTAATGCCGGAAGTTCAGTTTCAAGCGGACTAAGCACTGCCCAGGCTTTAACAGCTACCCAGGTAGCCGCTGCAACCGGGGCCTTAACCTGGATCATCATTGAGAGCTTCCACCAGGAAAAAGCTACTGCACTTGGATTTGCCAGCGGAATACTGTCAGGGCTTGTGGCAGTTACTCCTGCCGCCGGAGTAGTGCAGCCTTATGGCGCAATGATTCTTGGAATCCTGGCCTCGATGATGTGCTACCTGGCAATCCAGGTTAAAAACAGGCTGGGCTATGACGATAGTCTGGATGCATTTGGGATTCATGGGATCGGCGGCATAACAGGGGCATTATTCCTTTCTTTTTTTATCCGCCGTTCGTGGATGGCGGAAGCCGCGGCAGCAAACGGAGGTTCATGGACAATCTGGAATCAGCTTGGTATTCAGGCTATAACAGTTTCCATTGCAGTGGCTTTTGCAGGTGCTATGACCTTCATTATCATATTTCTCCTTAATAAATTCGTCAGGTTTAAATCGACTGAAGCGGATGAAATGGCCGGCCTCGACAGATCTTATCATGGCGAACGGGGATATGGAATGCTTAATCCACAATAATCAGTTTTATAAAGTTGAGAAAATGAAACTAATAACTGCGATAATCCGCGAAGTTCAATTGGATAAGGTGCGCGAAGCGCTCATTGAAGCTGAAATTACAAGGATAACCGTGAGCCGTGTTTCAGGACACGGACAGCAAAGGATAGAAGAAATGTACAGGGGGCAAAGGATTATTCCGGATCTCATCCCAAAAATAAAAATTGAGATAGCTGTTAACGATTCTTTCGTCAGCACGACTGTTGATACGATCCTTAAGTCGGCAAAAACCAATGGACATGAAGGACGAGTAGGTGACGGAAAGATTTTCATAACTCCGTTGGAAGAATGCATAAGAATACGGACAGGTGAAAGAGGTGGCTCTGCGATTTAAAGCAACAACAGGAACATCAGGAATGATATTCTTTTATTTCGGGCTTTGAGTTTGAAGTAGTTTCGCGTGTTTAGAATTGAGCAAAATTCAAATCAGGGAACCTTAAAACCCATAACACAGGAATTGTTTTATTATCTTCCGCAAGAAATTGATTTTCCTTTTGGGGAATGAAATTTAAAATTGAAGATAAAATGAAACACATAATTTATCCTTTTGTCATGCTGGTACTTGTTTCGTGCAACATGCACGAGAAAGTACTTTATGAAGAACTAACCCCTGCGGAATTTTCAGAACGCCTGGCGGCTTGTCCTGTTGCCTACCTTCCCCTTGGAACACTTGAATGGCATAGCTTTCACCTGCCATTAGGGTCAGATGCAATCCAGTCCCGGGAGTTTTTCCGTCAGCTTGCCGGAGAAGCCGGCGGGATAGTCCTGCCGCCTCTGTTCATGGGACCTGATTTCGATACTGTCATTAACAACTCGGAATACTATGGGATGGATTGCGGAAAACTGTTCAGCAATCAATGTACCTATGACATCCAACAGATGAACGGAAGCGCTTACTGGGTCAGTGATTCCACATTCGACAATCTCATGAACGGCATAATGAAACAATTAAGCCGTGCAGGCTTTAAAATCGTGATTGCACATGGTCACGGCCCATCAACAAATTACATAGAGGCACATTCAAAGGGATTCAGGGATAAATACAATCTTACGGTTATGACCTGTTGGGGTAACGATTCGTCTGATCTCTGCCTTCAATGTGATCATGCTGCTGCCAATGAAACGTCAATCATGATGTATGTACGTCCTGACCTTGTAAAAATGCAGAACCTGCCTGATGACAAAAACATCTGGCCCCTGGGTATGATCGGAGATGATCCGAGAATTCATGCCAGCAAAAAACATGGTAAAGCAATTGTTGATTTTGAAATAAAGAAAATTTCAGCAAGAATTAAGAAGGAATTGGAGTAACTTTAATCTTTTATCTGTTTATTTTGATTATTGAACGGCATTAAAATATAATCTGAAAATTAAATACAATTGCTTCATTTATTGTTGTCAGCAAAACTCAGAATTTTCATCGGATATCTGGTCTTATTTTTACTCTTAGGTATAACTGTAACACAAAGCCAGATATTAAAAGACACTGCTTCCCTAAACATTCTTAAGAGCGGTGTGGACGATATTTATAATTTGCGGTTTGACAAGGCTCATGATGTTGTCCAAAAATTAAATCAATCCTTTCCGGATCATCCGGTAGTTTATTTATTGAGGGGAATGATAACGTACTGGGAAAATTATCCCCTGATCCCTTCTTCACCGGCCCGCATATCTTATGACAACGACATGCGAACCTGTATGAGATTGTGTGAAGCATCAAGCGATTCTGATGATTACCCGGAGTATCTGCTGGGAAATCTTGGTGCAAGGGGAATGCTGCTTATGTTCTATGCCGATAATAACCTGAGTGATAATGTGTTCCCTTTGGCAAAAAGCACCTATCGTTATCTCAGGCAGTGCTTTGATTATTCTTTGGTTTATCACGATTTTTATTTCTTTACAGGACTCTATAATTACTATCGTGAAGCATACCCTGACGCACACCGGATCTATAAAGTGCTGGCGTTCCTGTTTCCAAAAGGAGACAGGAACAGGGGCCTTGCGGAATTGCAAAAAGCGGCAACAAATGCCATAATGTTGAAAGCTGAATCATATTATTTTCTTTCAAATATTTATGTAACCTATGAAAATAACTATGAAGAGGCTTATGTTTACAGCAAGGCTCTTCATGAACTTTATCCTGCCAATCCGGAATACCTGGCGGATCACTTAAGGAACCTTCTGCTGGCTGCGAAATATGATGAAGCTGAAAGCCTTATCAGATCACCTGCCTGTGAATTGGATAATGCATTCTTCAGGGCCCAGCTTACAATACTCAATGGCATTCTGCAGGAAAAAAAATATAAAGATTACCCAGAGGCTAAGAAATATTATGAGAAGGGTCTCAGAGACATTTCAGTTTTTGACAGTTACGGCAATGACTATGCTGCTTTTGCCTGTTTCGGTCTGAGCCGTATCTGCGATATTAACAGGGATAAGCAATGTAAAAAGGCATACCGCAAAAGGGCATTGGATCTGACTGATTTTAAAGCTCTCAATTTCGATGACTAGTAACAGGCAAAGGGTTGAAACCGGTCTATGCCACCAGATCTTCAGCATAGCAAGGCTTCGCGGGATGTTATTCTTTGCTGAAAATCAAATCAAGGCCGACGGATAAGTTTGTCTCATCAATGCCGTCATCATCAAAATCAACAGGAGTGATTTCAGTTCCACTTAAATGCAGTGAGGATGAGGTCAGCTCTACGACATCCAATGTAGTGGGGCCATCTACTGTGGAGGTTATTGTCAGCTTTTTACGGTCGGCACTCAGACTCCAGGTACCTGAGTCAGATTCTCCACCTAAATCAGAGGTATAGGTGTTGTCCGATTTCAATTGTACTGTTCCGGTAAAAGATTGTTCAATTGTTGCGGTGAAAAATGCAGCAGCTGTCTGCGCATCATTGGCAGTCAAGCCGAATGTGGTCATCAGGTACTCCACCAATGTCTGGTTACCGACCATTGCCGTAAAAGTTCCGCTCTGCATTGACCATGTACCTACCAGGATATCATCCTTAGAGTCCTTGCTGCAACTGGACAAAATCAGTCCTGTGATCAATACAAGAAAAAGCTTTTTTGGATTTGAAAACATGGTTTTCATAATGATTTTGTTTATTGATTTATTAACTATAACTTTTTAAACATAATCTAAACGGGAAATTTTATAATCTATTTGCTTTAACACTTATCAAACGCACTCATATAAAAAACAAAGAAATGAGACTTTAGTTATATTTCAGGGCAAAATTGTTATAAAAACCGGTTAAAATCTGAAACAAGGTTTAAATACGGGGCTTTCTAAAAGGTCATTTTTAAAGTTTTTACTCCTTAAGAACTAAGAACTTACACAGAGTTACACAGAGCCCGCCTTCGCCAGGAGGCTACGGCGGATGAAAAAGACACAGATTTCCACAGAGCCCGCCTTCGTCAGGAGGCTACGGCTGATAGCAAAGAGATGCCCCTTCATAACTGCATGCGACTATTCCGATATGTTTTGGCATGGTTAGTAGATCGATTAGAAAGCTGACTTATCCCCAATTGCAGAAAGGTTCAGGCGGGTAGCCTGGTTAACCCTTGTCGTCCAGAACGAATTCTCTTACAATTGGCCCCGCTTCCTTAAAGTCCGATTCCTGGATATACAGGTTTACCGCGGAAGGAGCCGTTCCCAGCCATGCATCTGACAGGTCATTTTTGATCAGCGCAGATATTCCGATTTCTTCCAGTCTTGCCTTAAGAAGAAGCGCGGAAGCTTCAGTCCCTGCATAAATGTTGATCAAATCATCATTTTCTTCCATTTTGTAAGTTTGAAATTTTATTTGAAATACTATTGAAAGTTAAAAAAAAAACTCAGAGCTTCCTAAAAGTACTTCCTGAACTTGTCCCCGATTTTAAAATAGGTGTATTTTCCTGCATCTTCACCTGTAATATGGACTGAGTCGCCATCTGTTTCGTATGTGCTGTGTTCTCCCATTATCTGAGAGAAATAAGTATCATATATTTTACCGGTATCATCTATCATTATTATATAGGCAAGATTTTCATGGATCTCAGATTTCAGTGAATGGTCGCATAAAGGACAAAAAAACTCAAGAAATTCACCCTGTTTTATTTCAAAAGTCGGATGCTTCAGACTTGAATAGTTCCCGATCTGAGGACTTAACAAGAGCAGGCCCGATTGTTTCTTCCTGTTTTTCACCTTGAATATTGTCTGATCTCCGACCCTGATATGGCCTTTGCATTTTGGGCAAATAAAATCGTTCACCTTGTCCTCCTTTTCTAAAAAAAATATTTATACCCGAAGAGCGCTTACTGAATTAAATGACTCTTTTCTTTCCCCTATCATCCTGCTTAAATATTTTACTTCAAATCTTTCAAGCATGGAATGAAATACCGGGTAATATTCTTTCCCAATAACTGCATTCTCGAGAGTTTCGAATTTCTTCAGCAATTCATCCTGTTTCTTTTTTGATAGTCTGGCATCACAAATGGGGAGCAATCCGTAATTTTCTTTTTCAATGTGATCTCTCAAAAGATTTATATAGACAATGGAGGATTGAACAAATGTGTCAATCCTGACAGATTCACCAAGGACCGCGTCCTGCATGGATTTGATCAGATCCCGAAGCTTTACATGTTCGGTCAGCAGTTCTTCTATCAAATCCCTATGCCTTCTGACAGCTATCTCCTTAATGGCCGGGAAGAGCAGTTTTTCTTCTTTTCCGTGATGGCATTCATCAGCAAAGATTTTAACAAAGTAGATAAGCCGGGTGATGTCTACAAGATCTACTTCTTCATTGGTTTTTAATAAGTTACAAATTTTCTCAAGAATGTTTAACGTCAATGAAATGTCTCTGTGATCGTACATCAGGTTCTGACTTGCTTTTTCCATGATTTCTTAATTATCTGTTAATACCCGAATAAGAAACCCCCCACATGAATGCAGAAAGTGTATGTAATCAGTAAAAATGAATGTGCTTAATTATCTTAAATATGACACACCAAACCGTAAAATGTTCTTATACCATCCCGATTTATTTATTACTGTTTAGATTTGAAAACCGGAATTACCCGGTTGCACGTGAGGTTGAATATTATTTGTTCAGGTAACTTATTTTTTTCCTACTTTTATATAGTCGATTTTGAATAGATAATAATTCAGTGTTATGAAAGCTACCTTATCAGGCGTATTTTCAGTTATTTTCTTTTCCCTTCCGGTTCTTTTTATTTTTCCGGGCGAGGTATTTACCCAGAATGTATTAACAAGTGAAAACAAAAGTGCAATCCCGGACAAACTGACTGCAATTTTTCAGAACTCATGCAAGCCCTGCCACTGGCAGGGTGGTAAGTTTAAATCAACGTTTCATGTGAATTTCTCGAAATGGGACAATTACAGTCACGGGAAACAGGCAGAAAAGGCAAAAAAGATATGTACTGTTCTTTTAAATGAAGAGATGCCTCCTGCTTCAGTCAGAAAATTCAGGCCTGAAATCATTCCCACAAAGGATCAGGTTGATGCAATTTGCAAATGGTCTGAAACTATGGGAGCTGAGCCTGAAAAGCAGACTAACTGAATCTGCGGGTAAACAGAAATTACAAATGTAAGCGGATCAGGGTCAGAATTAAGTAAATAGTTCACCCTTAAGCCGGTTAATTCTCTTTCTTTCACTTTTTACGTGCTTAATATAGGTGAGGTTGGAAAGAAGATGAAATCCAATATGTTTTGTGTTTCCGGAAAGTCTTTGCATTATCGAGCTTAGCCGGTAGAACTCCTTTTTAGCCTGCCAGTTGTGAATCTGCAATTCATAAGGACTCATATTACGGGGACTGAAAACTACCGTCCGGTTATTGTAGTATTTCCAGTCGGTTGTGATCAGCCGGCCTTCCTTCACCATCTTTTCATAGGTCTGTGAACCCGGCAGTGGGGTCAGAATGCAGAATGAAACTGAACTTATTTTGCATTCGATCAGAAATCTGACAGTATCTTCAAATATTTTGGCAGTATCTGTATCAAATCCGAATATCATTGTGGCGTGGACCAGGATTCCCATTTTCATGATGTCCCGGATAGCCAGTTTGAGTTCTTCGATATCCTTGATGCACTTTTTCATCGATTTCATCTCAGTTTCAGAAATAGTCTCAAGGCCTATCAACAGTCCCATGCAACCACTTTCTGCTGCCAGGTGCATAAGTTCCCTGTCATTTATCAGTGAAATTGTAGCCTGGCCGACCCATCTGATTTTAAGGGGCTTAATTGCTTTAAAAAGCTCCATTGCATATTTTGGCTGTCCGATTATGTTATCATCGTAAAATATTACCCTTTTACTGCCTGAAAGCACTATATCGCGGACGACATTCCCGATCGGCACATGGCGTATTTTCTTCCCGAAAATACTTGAAACCGAGCAGAATTCGCAGTCAAACGGGCACCCCCTCGTTGTATTTACAGGTAAAACATTAAAAGGTTTTCTTTTTAATATTTTATCAAATTTTTTTGGAACATAAATACTGAGATCCGGATCGGGATCATTGTATTTCGGTTTGAGATCTCCTGCCTGAAAATCATCAAGAATTTTTTTCCAGACACCTTCGGCTTCTCCAATTACGACAGAGTCTGCATGTTTAAGTGCTTCATCGGGCAGAAGGGTAGGATGGATGCCGCCGAGAACAACCTTAATCCCTTTTTCCCTGAAAAGATCTCCAACTTTGTAGGCTCTTGGAGCGTTGGCTGTCATGCAGCTTATACCTACCAGGTCGACCTTCTCTTCAAATGGGATCCTTTCAGATTCTTCTTCAACAATTTTGACAGAGTGTTCTTCGGGAGTTAGTCCCTCAAGAATATAAAGGGCGAGCGAAGGCCACAATAATCCTCTTTCGCGTCTTACTCCGTCCCCTATTACCGGGGAAATAAGAAGGATTTTCATCAACTTCCTTATTGTCAATACAAATATCGGTTAACGGAATGGCAAAGTCAATTAATTATGAAACATAAAATGAAAGATTGGTTAAATTTTGAGGCAAAAGATAGATTTACTCATTTAAATTTGAGACGGAATTTAAAACAATAAGGAAAAATAAGAAAAAAGGTAAAGTTTTAAATCACTAATGAAAAAACAAATTAACTTTGATTCAATACTGCCCGATGCCTGGTACTAAACTTCGGGATTAACAACCTAACAAACCAAAAAATGCCTGACAATATTTTTAACCTTAATCACCCGGATTTTTTCGGTATTCTCCTTCGGTTCTTCATTAACCTGGCATTCCTGTTAATACTTATCCGGGGCATTTATTTCAGATACTCAAAGAAGGAAAAGTTCCTGTTTACATTTTTTCTGATGGGGATCACTGTCTTCTTTATTACTTCAATGCTGAAGTCGGTCTTTATTGAATTCGGGATGGCTATCGGATTGTTTGCAGTTTTCACGATCCTCCGGTTCAGGACCAGGAATTTCAGCCTCAAGGATATGTCCTATATTTTTACAACTATAGGGATTTCAGTGATCAATTCCTTAAAGCTTGCAGGGTTTCCTGTACTGGGAGTAATTATCTTCAATATAATAATTGTTATTTCAGCAATAGTTCTCGAGGAATTCGCACTAAGGAACAATACTGTTACATTTACAATTGTTTTTCAAGACCTGGAATTACTTAAAACGGCCAAGAAACAAAAGATAATAAAGGAAATTTCACTCCTGACAGGTAAAGAGATCCTCAGGGTAAAAATCAGAAAAATAGATTTTAAAGTTAAGACAGCACTGCTTGATATTTCCTATAAGGAATAAGGGCAGTGCGTTAATGTACCATAATTCTGCCTGATTTCAGCTAAAAAAAAGGCTGGATTTAAACAAAAGAGCCGTGGTATTGTTATAACTATTCAAATAATACCATTATGAAATTTATAAAAGGCAGAAGATGGATATATATGCTTATCATTATGGGATTATTAATAAAAGTTATAATAACCGGGGTATTAGTAATTCTTACAACACGATGAGCTCAAATTTTGATGGGGTAACCGCATTATGGGGTTTCATAGTCAGCTTTGGGATAGGACTAAGACCCCGGAGTCACGTATGCAGCAAACTTCTTACCCTCTTTTTTGCACATTAACTGGATAACCTGTCGTCCCGTCATGGCGGCAATAACAGTACCTGTAAACGGAGCAGTCCACTGACCGGCAAGATGAAGTCCTTCGAGTCCGGGAAGTGCATGCAAAGGTTCCATATCATTGATATTATCCGGGGTCAGATACCAACCGTCGGGAGACCCCTGCCAGTTTCCGGTATATCTTGTATAGGTTACAGGTGTGGGGACATCAATTACTTCAACCTGAGAGGCAAATCCCGGCCAGCGCCTTTCAAGCTGATTGATCGTAAATGCCGCTATCCGTTGTTTCTCGGCATTATACTCTTTCCTGTCATTTGACAGATCCTTCCAATAGGTATATTCCGTATCGTACCATACCTCAACCGCTGATTTACCGGCAGGTGCCATGGATTTATCAAAACAATGATGGATCAAAGTCAGCCACCGGTGATCGCGACCGGCTATTTTAACAGGTTGATCTGCCTCAAAAATAATGCGGTGAGGTTCATCGGAAAGATCACGGTTGACTCCGATCATTACATGCAAAAGGGGTTTTACAGGGATCCAGCTTTCGTACATTTTTTTGATCTTATCATTCATGTATTTCCCGCCAAGGATACCGAATAATAAGATTATGCCCGTCACCTGCCCAAATAATGTTATCTGCCCTCAGTTCCGAGCCATCTTCCAGTTTAATGCCGGCTGCCCGGTCATTTTCCAATACCAGACCTGTGACCTTTTTATTGTAATAAGCATTACCACCCAATCGCTTATACAGATTCTCAATATGGAATGCTACCTGTTGTGACCCGCCCAGGGGTGCTCCTGCTTCGGTAGTCCCGCCTCTCATGAAACCTGCCATAACCACCATTGGGAACCTCGGCATTGGCCATCCGGGGGCATCGATAAAAAACCTGACAGCTTCGCGCAGGAAAGGATCTTTAAAACGGGAGACAAACTCCTGGAATGTCACGTTATTGTATTTTGAAAAAACCCTTAACAGGGGGAGGATAGCCGGGATCACTTTCACCTTGTCAGTCAGATTTTTGAGCTCTGAAGGTTTCAGAGAGGCGGCTTTCATCATATCCGGACCAAAGACTACGGCTGTGAACTCCTTAATAGTTTTTGCGTCATCGGGCGAGATCGCAATCATATCATCTTCCAGTTTCTTCCTGTCGGTGGAGAATTTGAGTTTCCTCCCCATTCCCTCTATCACTGAAACGTGGTCGTGGTAGTGAAACCTGAAATTTCCAGCAACACCAAGCTCTTCCCACATCCGGTGTATTGGTCCGGAACGGGATCCTGTCAGCATGTGCATGCTGATATCAAAAGTATATCCCTTTCTTTGCCAGGCAGTGCAGAGCCCGCCGGGAATCTTATTCATTTCAAATATTGAAGTATTATAACCATTCATCTGTGCATAGCATCCTGCAGATAATCCTGATATTCCTGCCCCGATTATGATAATATTTTTCCCCATGGCAAATGATTCTTAGTTAAGGTTTGAAGGGTTAATTTATAAAGAATATTATAATCAATTATCAGAATCCGGAATAAAAAAATAAAACAATTGAATCAATTCGGTTGTTACTAATAGCTTAAAGTTTCTGAGTGAAAATAAATGTGTTCAGAGAACCATCTCATGAATGAAAATATAAGCTTAACCAGGTTTCAGGTAGTCTTGATGGCTGTTGCTGCAGGAGCTTCTGCGGCTAACCTGTATTACAATCAACCAATTCTGAAAGAACTTGCCACATCCTTTAATGTCACCGAAAACAAAGCAGGCGCCATTTCGATGCTTACACAGGCAGGCTATGGATTAGGACTCTTCTTCATAACTCCGCTCGGCGATAAGATTAACAGGAAAAAACTGATCCTGACCCTGCTAACGCTTCTGGTTTTAACTCTTATACTCATGGTTGCAGCTTTCAATATTACAGAAGTCTGGGTATTAAGTATCCTGATAGGGATCCTTTCGGTTTCAGTTCATGTGATCCTGCCAATGGCAGCAAGCCTGGATACTGTAAACAGGGGAAAAACCCTGGGTACCATCTTTTCCGGGATACTGATCGGAATTCTGGCAGCCAGGCTAATTGGCGGATTTGTAACCGAATGGTTAAGCTGGCGTTATGTTTACGGCCTTTCTGCCCTGTTGATCCTGTCAATTACCTTACTGATAAAAGTCAACCTGCCCGATGTCAGGAATGAGTATAGTGGCCGATATTTTCAGTTGTTACGATCAGCACTTATTCAGATAAAAAGGTTTTCACTTTTACGTCAGACTGCACTTACAGGAGGGTTACTCTTTGGCGTTTTTTGTTCATTATGGACGACCCTCACATTCCGGCTCAGCGGCCCTCCGTTTAATTTTCATCCCGACGCTATCAGTCTTTTCGGACTTGTGGCTTTAGCAGGGGCCGTGATAGCCCCGTCCTTTGGCAAATTTTCAGACAGAGGAAATACCACCACGTCATTGTTATTATCGATTGCAATGGTAATCGCCGGTCTGATCCTTATTAAGCTTGTGCCGGATTCTGTAGCAACTTTAGCGCTCGCCGTATTAATACTCAATGTAGGATTACCGGCCAATCAGGTCACCAATATATCGATAATTTACAACCTGGACCAAAGTTCAAACAGCAGGATAAATACGATTTACATGACGACTTATTTTATAGGGGGGGCAGCAGGAACTTCTGTGGGTCTGCTTTGCTGGAAACTCGGCGGCTGGGACCTGGCCACATGGCAAATGATGATCTTTTCATTAGCAGCGCTGGGGATCATTTTAAAAAGCATAAGGGAGCTGGAGCATAACAGGGTAATTGCAAACAGGCTTACTGTACAGAATTAATTTAAGTCCCCTTCAGGGGATTTAGGAGCCGACTTCTCAGCGGAGGCAACTTAAAAAAGAAGGGTGCCCTTTTGAGACACCCTCTTCTTATTGTCGTACCCTTTTTTAATTTTTAAGCAGTACATCTTTTATAACTTTTTCAAAAGTCTGTTTTGGCAAGGCTCCCATTGCAGCCTGGGGCTGCCCTTCTATCGGAATAAAGAGTATTGTCGGGATACTCCGGATACCGAAGACAGAAGCCAGTTCCTGCTCATCCTCGGTGTTTACTTTGTAAACCATGATTTTACCGGCATATTCACGTGCCAGATCTTCAAGTACCGGTGCCACAATCTTGCACGGACCGCACCAGTCAGCATAAAAATCCACAATGGCAGGAAGGGTGCCTTCATATTTCCAATCTTTTCCGGCTTCATAGTTGAATACCTTCTCTTTAAATTCCTGTGTGGTAAGATGTACAACTTTTTGAAGTGTAGTTTCCATATTATTTAAATTGTTTATTAAAATCCCATTTTTAAATTCCCTGCAAAGATAACTATAAATTTTATAAATCGCAATAGTATCACCTAAATCTTTTTAATATCACTATTTTTTTATATATTTGCATGACTATTTCAGTACAAATGGCAGGTATTTTTAAAAATGAACTAACAGAGGAGCAATTAAACGGGTTGTTTCAAAGCGATGAAAAGTGTTTTGAGTTCCTTGCGGAATTAAAATGGATTGATGGATTCATTTGCCGTAAATGCGGGAATGACAATTCCTGTCCGGGAAAAACACCTCATTCACGGCGGTGTACAAAATGCAAGACTGAGGAATCAGCTTCTGCGGGAACTATCTTCCATAATTGTAAATTTCCGGTAAGCAAAGCTTTTTATATAGCATACAATGTATGCAAAGGAAAAGAGGAATTGTCAACTTACGAGTTTGCAAGACGTTTATCCCTCCGGCAGATGACCTGCTGGAATTTCAAGACCAAGATTCAGCATGCCATGCAGGAAATGGATTCGTTAAGCGAAGGGGAAAAACAGTCGATCCGGAAGATCCTCACAAGTTAAGGAGTTTTGCAGATCTCCTGTAATTCATCTGATTCATAGATCACTTTATCTGCCGGGAATGATGCCAGTTTTACCATTGCACGGGCTACATCGCCGGCATTTATTCCTCTGTATTTTTTTACGGGTCCGATAAATAGCCAACCAAAGACTTTCATAAAACCAATCCCCATTCTTTCGCCAAAACGAAACTCTTTTCGTTTTCCCATCAGGAATGACGGCCTGACAAATTTGAGATTTCCGGAAAAGATCTCTCTGACAGTCTTTTCCATTTCACCCTTGGTCTTAAGGTAGAAATTGGATGAATTGAAACTGGCTCCTATTGATGAAATAACTACAAGTGCGTGAACAGACAGCGCTTCAGCTAACCGTGCTATTTGCTGCGGTATATAGAGATCGACCTGGCGGAATGCTTCTTTTGTTCCGGCAACGGCTATTGTTGTTCCGATACAGCAATAATATTCTGACGCCTGTAACTTGTTTTTCGTCTCCATCAGGCCGGAAAAATCTGAAAGCTGTACCTGTTCAAGTTTTGGACTGGAAATTGGCAATGGTCTGCGTGCAACGGCAATTACTTTGTCATACCCATCATTGCTGAGAAGGAGAGCCACTAATTCATTTCCCACGAGTCCGGTGGGACCAAAAACTACTGCACTCTTTTTTCCGGATGAATTCGCTGTCATATCTGATATTATTTAACAGTTACTTAACTATCCAAATTTACGATTTAACTTCAGGATTTTGTCATATTTAGTTCTTTTGTATCATGTGAAAATCTTAACTTCACGAAAATCTATTATTTAAACGTAAAGTCCCTCACCTATTTGGAAAAATGGGATCATCAATATTGATAACTTTATAGAAAGGGTTTCCCTGAAATCCTTTAACCACTGAGTCACACGGAGTTTCACAGATCTGCCTGCCGGCAGGCAGGGAAGACACGGAGTTTTAAAACAGTGTAACTCCGTTTTCACTCAGTTTTACTCTGTGGTAAAATAAATAATTATCGTTCTATTGTAGAAGATATATGTAAAAGAGATATTTAGCACACAAATGTTTAAAAACAGTTTAAAATTACTCCTATCATGAAAAAAGTTTGTAAAAAGATGCTGGCAATCCTGACTTACCTTATACTTTTCAACCTTACGGCCAGTGCCCAGTCCGATGGCTTCATTCCGGCATCTTCAAATATTCAGGGCGCCGAATATCCTAAAATTTCACCTGATAACAGCGTGTATGTCCGCTTAAAGGCTCCTGATGCTGTAAAGGTTCAGATTCAGGGCGGTGACGGCCTCTGTCCGAAGCCGCTGGACCTTGTCAGGGACACAGCCGGGAACTGGAACACCATTATACCTAAGGCGGGACCGGGATTTCACTATTACTGGTTCATAGTCGACGGGGTGCGTGTCAATGATCCGGGGAGTGACACTTATTTTGGATATGGCAGGCCAACCGGCGGAATTGAAATTCCGGTGCCAGGGGAGGATTTTTTTACAGCAAAAAAAGTACCGCATGGAGATGTAAGGGAGCATTGGTATTATTCAGATATAACGGGAAAATGGCGCCGGGCTTTTGTTTATACCCCGCCCGATTACGAAAAGAATCCAACAAAACGGTACCCCGTTTTATATTTACTTCACGGGGCAGGCGAGAATGAAAGAGGCTGGTCATACCAGGGGCATATGAGTTTTATCGTCGACAATCTGATATCTGCGGGAAAGGCATCTCCTATGATAATAGTGATGGATAACGGTTATGCAACCGCAAAAGACGCTACCCCTGCTGCAGGATTCTCAATGAGGGACATGACGAAAATGGCAGAGACTCTTGAGCTGGTTTATCTCAAAGAGATTATCCCGGAGATTGATTCTTATTACAGGACAAAGCCTGACAGGGAAAACCGCGCCATGGCAGGCCTTTCGATGGGAGGCCTTCAGACTATGCTGATTGGACTTAACCATCCTGAGATGTTTTCCAATTACGGATTTTTCAGCGCTGCAATCCTGGGTAATATTATGGAAAACCCGAAGACCGCATTTAATGGGGTTTTTGCAGATGCCGCTTCATTTAACAAGAAAGTGAAGGTCTTCTGGTTTGGAGCAGGTTCCGGAGAAGCCCAGTTTGTCAATATGATGAATGATTCAAGGAAGAAGCTTGAAGAGCTCGGAATCAAATCAACCGGATATATCTCACAGGGAACATTCCATGAATGGCATACATGGAGGAGGGATCTGAATGAATTTGTACCATTGTTATTTAAATAACAGATAGAACTTACACCGAGATCCACTGAGGTTTCACGGAGTTCCACAGAAGGTCTTTGAGTTAGATCTGCTATTGTGACCAATTTGTAGGTTCCCGGTTCCAGCGATGCTTTATGAGCTTTTTCATAAGAGAGTTGTCAAGGGGACCTGAATCACTTGCCCCGATGTTGGTTATTACATGCGAGGGTTTTCTCATTCCCGGAATTATTGTGCTCACAGCTGGTTCTGCAAGAATAAACTTCAAAGCCATTTCCGGCATTGTCATTCCTTTGGGGACTAATGGTTTGAGGGCATCAGCATGTTCAACGCTGGCGATAAGGTTTTCAGGGACAAAGTAGGTGTTTCTCCAGTCTCCGAAAGGCCATCTGCTCTCTTTTGTAAGAGTACCGGTCAGGGAACCTTCATCAAAGGGAACTCTGGCAATAACACCCACATTCATTTCACGGCAGGCAGGAAAAAGCTCATCCTCAGGATTCTGATCAAAAATGTTATAAATAACCTGCACTGTATCTATCAATCCGCTCTTAACAGCCCTGATCCCATTCCATGGTTCCCATCGGTTCAGGCTGATACCGATGGCGTGGATCAATCCCTGTTCTTTAAGCTCTATCATTTTCCTTATTCCGCGTTCATCTTCCAGCCAGTGGTCCTCCCATATATGAAACTGCATCAGGTCAAAGGAATCGAGGCCGGCATTTTCAAGGCTTTTTTCCACATATTCCTGAATATGTGCAGGCGGGAAACAATCATCCAGTGTAAATTCACGCCTGCCGGGCCACCGGAAATTCCTGGGAGGTACTTTTGTGGCTGTATATAATTTCCTGCCCTTATTAGCCCTTACAAGTTTGCCAAGAAGGTTTTCACTTTTTCCGGCTCCGTAACCCCATGCAGTATCGAAGAAATTACATCCCATATCAACTGCAAGCTGCAGGGATTGCATCGATTCGTCATCATTTGAACCGGTCCAGCCGGCCATGCCCCACATGCCGTATCCGATTTCACTTATTTTCCAGTTTGTTCTGCCCAATTTTCTGTATTTCATGTTCTTAATAGTTATTGTTTTTGAAACCAAAGGTTCCTTACCCTCCCATTTGACACCCTGCATCCTATGACATCACTCCAGCTGTCCCTGATGAATTCCACCTGGCTGAAAAACCATTCATTACCCGAAAAGAGATCTTTTTTAGAGGGGGTCAGGATTATATCATTTAACCTTGGGTGCCTGACAAGCAGCTTCCCATCCTGGGGTATAAAGGTATAAGTCGTGCTTAACTCCGGACTGTGGAAATCACCTGCAAATTCTATTAAATTAAACGCTTCAGCATCGGCAACAAAGGGCTTGTCCGGAGGCGGTGTCGCAGATATCTCTTTGGGCGGTGGTTCAGTGAGACTGTTTTTCAGATAAATCTCAGCAATTTTCAATCCTATGCCAAAGGGGTTGAAAGAGGCCAGGTTGCTGAATACAATGACAGAGAATTTCTGATCAGGAAAACGGCCCAGAAAGGTACGATACCCGGCATCACCTCCGCCGTGGCTTATGAATTTCAGCCCTTTGTATTTATCGACATCCTGACCAAGAGCATATGAAATAGTGTCTCCGTTATTAAGGATGCCCTTTCTATTCATCTCCTTAATAATTTCAGCGTCGCCAACCACCGGATTTTCAAAGTTCATTGCCCACAGGCTCAGGTCTTCCACTGTTGTAAAGAGACTTGTTGCACCAACGTTGGCATAGCTGAGTACACTTTTTTTGTAACCGCCGACGGCTTCGTAAAAGGAATAAGCCCTGTTCCTTACAATCTTTTCATGATCATCATAGAAGAGCGTGTTGTTCATCAGGAGAGGGTCAAAAATCCGTTCCTTTGTAAAGTCAGCGAATGATTTTCCCGACACCCTTGCCACAACCTCAGCAAGGAGCGTAAAACCGGTGTTGCAATACAGGAACTCATCATTGGGATTGAAATTCAGTTCCTGCTGCTTACTGATCAGTTTCAGGACATGTTCTTTCGTGATCACATCATCCAGACGCCAGCCAGCCATTGCGAGGAGGTTCCACTGATCGCGCAGGCCGCTCGTGTGATGAGCGAGCTGACGAAGCGTGATAACCTTTCCGAAATCAGGTATTTCAGGAATATATTTTCTTATATCATCGTCAAGCGAAAGCTTGCCTTCCCTGGCAAGCAGTAAAACCGAAAACGCGGTAAACTGCTTCGAAACTGAGGCTATATGGAATACAGTTGAGGGTGAAACGGGTATATCGTATTCCAGATTTGCACTTCCATATCCTTTTTTGAATATGATCCTGCCATTACTGACAACAGCTATTGCTGCTCCGGGAGTTTGAGGATTATCCCAGGCTATCAGAAGCTGATCAATCTGTTTTTCGGGAGTCGTGGCAAGAGGTTCTGTTCTTATTATTTCAATTGTATAGGTCCCTCCTGTTTCTTCTTTATCTGTCGGATAGACTTCAAGCAGATAGGTTCCCTTTTTGTGTGAAATCAGAGTAATTGGCTCCGGACCCTCCTTTCCGTTCGGGCTGTCAAATTCATCAAGTTTTTTCCCGTCAGCATCAGAGGCAGAGATTGTTACATCAACTCCTTTCTGGATGAGTTTTAAAAAGGCAAATTGCTTTTCATTCAGTTTGATTGTATACTTCTGTTTTTCACCCTGTTTTATTGAGGCTGAAATAGTTTTGCCCTTTAATATTTCATTCTGTGTGGTTTGAGCCTGAAGATCATTGGAGTATCCAATGAATAACATCAAAAAAATAAAGAAAAGAGAGTAAAGCCGGCGCAGTTTCATTTTATTTGTATTGTTCGTTGTTATAAAGATAATAAAGAGTGATTATCAAATCAAAAAAAAACTGACAGGTGGCCTGAATTTGAATAACCTGTTGATTTCTTTTACCTTTTGCACGTATGAAATTAAATAGGTAATTTTACCTTGGTCCTTCAGTCAGGATCATAATTATGGAAATGGGGGATAAGGTACTTTATAAGATCCGTATCAGCGGAAGGGTCCAGGGAGTAGGATTCAGATGGAATGCCGTAAGAGAAGCCAGAAGTCTGGGTATTACAGGATTAGTAAGAAATCTGGACGATGGGAGCGTTTATATTGAAGCTGAAGGCCTGAGAGAGCAGCTGACGGTTTTTCTTGAATGGTGCAAAAAAGGTCCTGCATTTGGTTACGTAGAATCTGTAAAGGTAGATCTTTACCCGCCTGCGGATTATACCGATTTCCGTGCCGAATAGGCAGCCGGGGCGCCCAGTCTGCTCCTGCTACTTACCCTCCCGGACAACACCTGTTGACCTGTATGAAAATAAAGGTTCCTTTTTGCCTCCGGGTTCAGTTACTTTCAGAGCCCTGAAAATTACATCGTGGACATCGTCGAGTACAATTGCGGTTCTGTAGTCATTTTCAGAACAAAACAGCTTTACATTTTCGAAGGTAATTTCTTTTACATGACGTAAATAAAATCCCCAGGCAGGCAGTTCTTTGAACATCGAGAATTCGGGATAACTTGCAGCCATTTCAGGCACCTTATCAAGTTCGTTCAACCCGACCCTGGCAAAAGCCGGATCCCCTCCCCCGGGATAATGGATCTCAATATTTTTCAGCCTGACATTTTCAATTGCTGCGTCAGGCATGCCCACCAGAGATGCGGGGGAGATATTCCTCGGCAAATCCTCTACCGGTCCTTCATAATTATATCCTGCATCAGGCTTTGTTGAAGGCACCTCTGCATATACATTGGATATTGATATGTTGCTCATTCTTCCCTTCTTACCCGGTCTTCGTTCACCAATCCTGAGAAAGATCACATTCCCTGTATTCATTGACCGCAGACTGTCGACCGTTACATTTTCGACGATCCCTCCGTCTACAGCGGCAAAGGTGACGGCCGATCTGTAGGTGTCGTATACAAGGTTGTTTATTATTTTAATATTTCTGAAACCTCCATAATGATGCTGTGCCAAATTTAATTCCATTAGCGCTGGTCCGCACAGTATTGTTGTGAATATAAACATTCTGGCAGATGAAATCGGGGGAGTGTGATTTTAAACAAATCCCATCATCGGCAGCGTCAAAATATGAGTTCGTGATACTTACACTATCGCAGTCAACAATATCCACACCGTCATTGTTCCAGTAGGATTTGCTGTCAACCATGATGCCGTCAATCACAACATTCCTGCATTGGTCGTACTGCTGATTCCAGCTCCCGGGGTCTTTAATGGTGATCCCCTGGATTCTCACATTCCTGCATCCTCTGAAATAAATGTTCTGCGGTCTGATAGTCTCCCGCGGACGGTCGTACTTTAAAGGATCGCTGACAACCCCCTTGTGGATCAGATCAACAAGGTTATTGGCTACGCTGAATCCCCGGCCGTCGATGACTCCCTTTCCGGTTATCCCGATGTTCTGCTGGTCAAGTGCAAAGATCATTGCAGTCCAGTTATTGCTCATTTCGTAATCATACGGATTGAGTGAGCCAACAAGGATGGCCCCTTCTTCAAGCTGAATGGTAACATTCGATTTCAGGTAGATGGTGCCTGTAAGGTACCTTCCAACGTAGAATACAAGTCTGCCGCCGCCATGTGCATTTATGTAATCAATGCCTTTCTGTATTGAATTGGTGTTTAGGGTAGTACCATTGGATTTAATCCCAAACATCGAAGCGTTGTAGTCTATGGCCTTAGCTAAACCCGGGCAGAACAAAAGTATCAAAATCATTAATAGTCTTGTTGTCTTCATGTAATCATATTTAGTTTAATTAATTATTTTAAAATCTGAATCCTGTGCCCTGAATATGAAGCAAAGAGCTCAGGGCACAGAGCGCAGAGCAACTCCGTCATAGGCGCTATTCTCTTCCCCTGTGCACTGAGCCATACAGCGTTACAGGACCAATCAATCCCATCGACTGCATCGGCTGGATTTTATTCTTCTCATTTGTCCAGTATTGAGCTATCGGATTGTCAGTCAGGGATTTCATATAATTCCCCATGGTTGTTATCACCTGAATTTCAATTGTATTGGTCCCTGGTTTCAGATAGCCGCCAATAGGGAATATTCTCCGGCCATACCATTTTATCCCGCACTCTTTTCCATTCACCTTTAATAATGAAAGACCAGCTACCTTTCCCAGATTCAGAAATTCTGGCTTCAATTCATCGACATAAAAGTTGTTGCGATAGGTGACCATCCCTGCAAAACTGGCAAATTCAGCGATCTCTTTCAGATCCTGCAATTTACCCAGGCTTATATTCTTCACCGATCCATCATGGCAGTGACTGAATTCAGCACTCCATCCGCCCCCGATAGTCTTCGACGAAGGGCTCCCTGCCGGAAGAGGATTCCATTCAGGTCCACGCTTGTTTTTATCAAATACAAACAAAACTGACCCGGCAGGACCAATATCAAGATTTATACTGTTATCTTCTTCAAGTGCGATCCTGTATCTATTACCATTTTCGGGATCCCAGACCCAGCCCTGCCTGTTCCGGGTAATCTCTTTTGAGAATGTTATGGCCGTGGTATGTGAATTTTGAATATGGGAGTTGATAATATATATTATTTCAGAACCATCATCGGCATGATAACGGTTCTGCATTAAAAACGGCCCGGGATTCCCTATCTTAATATTTGGTTCGATACGGTATTTCTCCTGAATGGTCCTGTACCAGTCTATATAGTCTGCATCAGGTTTTTTAAGGAGAATGAACCTGTCAGGGTATGATTTCATCCTTTCAACAAGTGTTGTGACCTCATCATCTCTTTTTTCATGATTGTTCCATCCCAATGACTTTGTTGGAATTGACTCAACACAGAATATCCTGCCTCCTGATTCCACGAACCCAAACAATTTCATTGCTGTTTCCGGATCAAGACTGTTCACCCCGATAAGGAAAAGGGTCTTGTATTTTTTCGGACCATAAATCATAGTCCCGTTTTTCATTTCTGAACCGCGGATGATTCTTTGAGAGACATAATCACAGCCGCTGCCGTTTTTATTTATGGCTTCCCACACAAGGGTCAAATATTCAACGATAGTAATTGATGGAAATGGTTCCATCTGAGCACCGATATTGCTCCACATGTCATCAACCGGAGGAAGTATTGCAATATCAGTCTGCATTACAGCATGCTGAAACAGTGCCGAAAGCCTGCCCTTATACTCATTATAAAGGTGGAACCATGGCCACCAGGTATTGTTTTCGTTGTAGTATCCTCCATACCTGAGCCAACCGGGGTAGGGGGCTTCAGGAGGGGAATAGTTAAATCCATGGAAGACAGAATGGGTCACACCCGTTATCGCGCTCTGGTCGCCTCCGATCTTCAGGTTCTCAGGTGTGGTGTTAAAGACGGTATAGGTGTCAGTCATCTCCTCACAGCTTACAAGCCGCTTGCCGGTAAGGTTAGCTGCTGACGAAACATATTTATTAATCATGGTATATGCCCTTCCGCGGCGGTAATCATCCTCAGGCATCTCTTCCCCGACCTTGTGCTTAAGCCAGTTTGTGGTCCATGATTCCGATTCCGGAATATCATAGAAGAAGCTGCTTTCAAGGGGGAAAAAACTTCGTCCGTATGCCTGAGCCCTTGATCTTACATTTAGTTTTTTACACCATCCCGTGAAGGTCCTGATGAACCTTTCTTCAAGAAGCTCGGCTTTTGTAAGCTCAAAATCATATCTCATCCGCCTGGTCATCGATTCTATTTCCGGCGACATACTGACTCCATATTTGAAATCCGTAATATTCCCCATTGCTCCGGTTTTAAAGAGGATAAATGGAAGAAAAGGGAAAAGGTCATATCCGCGCCTCTTTTTAAATTCATCCATGATGTCAGATGACCAGTTGGAGCCTTCCAGCTCCATGCTGTCGGTAAACAGAGCCCTTATATTGCCTGATAAGGGTCCTGTTCGTCTTTCAATTGCATCCGACATGCGGGTGAGATACCTGCTGACAGCACCTTCATTATAATGATTCAGGACCGGACCGGTGGCGCCGGGAGCGCCATTAATCACCTGCATGAAACCGTGTAGTTCTACCAGGGCGTACAATGCATGCTTCCCTTCGGGG
Organism: uncultured Bacteroidales bacterium; assembly: GCA_963703935.1. GTDB lineage: Bacteria > Bacteroidota > Bacteroidia > Bacteroidales > VadinHA17 > LD21. Next base: position 339,353 of record CAVPGA010000001.1, read on the forward strand.
ATGGTGAATCTGATAGTTTCACCGCCAGCCTGATCCGATAAATTAATTATATCCTCCATATTGGGTAAGAGGATCCGGAGCCAGTTTAAGCGACAGCAGTTCCATCGTCCGGCCGGGGAAAGGAGAGCTTATGGCAGGATCCGCTTCATTAAAGATCTCAAATTTCGAGATTTCATAGTCAAGGGGTCCGGTCAGCTTTTTAACTGCAATGACAGCGATCCGGGATCTCTCTTCTGCTTCAAGGTATTCTCCGCCAAATGGCCAGCCCGAGCCAACAATCAGGTCACATGTCATTCCCAGCGATTTTGCCTCTTCAAATGTGATCTTCAGCATGTCGATCCACTCATCGCTCAGCCACCTGAGCGATGGTTTGCCGAGATCATCACCTTCAGACCGCGTTGGGAATTCAACGGGATTGATCTCCACACCCCCGATACCGGCATCCTTCAGCAGTCTGAGTTCTCTTATAAGTTCATTTCCTTCAACCTTATTCCCGTTCCACCACCATCTTACAAAAGGATGATAATTCAAACCGGGATTTTTGAAGAGCTCGTATAGATCCTGTTTTACAATAACAGGGCTTTCTGGCTGAAAATTCATACGTAGTACAGGAACTGAACCGGTTATTATGGAGCCTGTAGTCAGAATAGTACTATGAGATATAAAATTTCGTCGATTCATCGATCTTAATCAGGTTAATTCCCCCCTCGGATGGAACAGGAGTAATGTCTTTTGACACTGCTTCAATCCCAATGCCTCCTATAGGGGGATTCCCAAATGTTAAGCCTGTGAAATCCAAAATCTGAAATTAAGAATTTAACGTCAAAAATGAAACTTTCCCACCTGGTTTAAATTTCCTTCACCCAGGAATAATATTTCTGTTGGATTTTGCAAGAATTCGCTTTAACTTACATGACCAGTTCAGACGACCGGAATTTAAAACCAGTTCTAAACTTACACGATATGAAATCACGTAAATTCACAAGGAGGCAGATTATAACCACCACTTCGGCAGGGCTTCTGGGTTCAATGCTTAACTTCTCTTTCAAGCCCTTCGGTATAACCCGGAATGTCCAGTTGAAAAAGCTCGCCATTAATGGCGGCGACAAGGTCCACCCTGGCAACTGGCCAAACTGGCCAGAATGGGACCAGTCAGCCGAGCAGGGAATTCTTGAGATGTTCCGCAGTGGCAGGTGGTGGCGGGGTAATGGGGAATACGTCGCCGAATTCGAAAAAAAGTATGCTGAACTCATGGGAGCAAAAAGCTGTCTGGCAACCGCAAGCGGAACGACCGCTCTTCTTACCGCGCTGAAGGTTGCAGGTGTCGATGCAGGCGATGAGGTGCTTGTATCACCCTATACCTTTATAGCCTCATATAACGTTATTTTTGCACATCGGGCTTTGCCGGTCTTTGTTGACAGCGATCCGGAAACTTTTCTCATCGATCCCAAAAAAATTGAAGGAAGAATCAACAGAACGTACAGTGGCAATTCTGCCAGTTCATATATATGGACTGCCCTGCGATATGGACAGTATAAATAAAGTGGCAAAAAGCCATGATCTGAAAGTTATTGAAGATGCATGCCAGGCCTGGCTGGCCGAGTACAGGGGGAAAAGAACCGGCACTCTTGGTGATATGGGTTGTTTCAGCTTCCAGAATTCAAAGCATCTGCCCGCAGGAGAAGGGGGAGCCATTACCAGCAATAATGAAGAACTGATTGACAGGTGTCATGCATACCATAATTGCGGCCGACCACACGGCAGCATGAAAACCGGTCCCGGGAATATGTATAACGGCATGAATTACAGGATGCAGCAGTCGCAGGCTCTGATCCTTATGTCGCAGATGAAACGGATTGAAAAAGATAATGATGTCCGCCTGTCAAATGCCCTCTATCTTGACAAGAAGCTGAAAGAGATACCGGGTATAGTTCCTTACAGGCACGCTGATGGAGCAACAAGGGCTGTATACCATTTGTATCCCTTCAGGTACATAAAGGAGGAGTTCAATAATGTCCCAAAGGAGAAATTCCTGAAAGCGCTTAATGCTGAAGGAATCCCCTGCAGTAATGGATACGGCAAACAAAACAAGGACGGTCTGATTGAAGAACAGCTTACTTCAAAGGGATACAGGCGGTTATTTTCCGAATCAAGACTTAAGCAATGGCGTGAAGAAAATATCCTTCCCGGGAATGACAGGCTTTGTGATCAGGCGGTGACTTTTTACCAGAGTATTCTTCTGGGCACAAAATCAGATATGGATGATATTGTAAATGCCATCACCAAGATTTATGAGAACAGGAATTCTCTGGTATAGATGAGGTTCTATCCCGGATTTCTGATCAGTGATTCCGGATCTGGAGTTCCGGTTCGCAATCTTAAATACACAACAGGGGAAAAAAGATGGTCTTACTTTAAAACATTTTTTAATACATCAATTCCCTCTTCCTTCATAAGTTTTTCTATTTCTGCAATTTGCTTCGGTGAATCTTTTGAGAGAACGTCATAGCCTGTTGTTGTTACCAGGACATCATCTTCAATCCGGATGCCGGTTTTTTCTTCCCTCACATAAATACCTGGTTCAATAGTAATTATCATACCGGGTTCAAGGAGTGTTACCAGACCTCCGGATGCACCTTTTAAACCGATCTGGTGACTCAGACCGTGATAGTAATATCTCTTAAAGTCCTTTTTATCCTTAATCAAACCTATACGAAGCATTCCATCGGCCAGAACAGAATCGGCAACCCTGCTTACGTCCGCCATTCTTACTCCTGGCGCCACCATTTTTATTGCTTCTTCATTGGCCTTTAAAACAATCTCATAAATAGCCCTTTGCCTGTTGCTGTATTTACCTGAAACCGGATATGTCCGGGTAATATCTGCGCAATACATCTGGTTTTCGGCACCGCAATCCACAACTACGAGTTCACTCTCTTCCATTATTCGTGAATTCTCCATCCAGTGGAGAATTACCGAATTGATTCCGGATCCGATTATACCGGGGAAAGAAACCGAACCTGATCCATTAATTGAGAAAATGTACCTGATAAGGGCATCCAGCTGATATTCATACATTCCTGACCTGAGGGAGCGTGCTGCTTCGCGCTGGGCCTGGGCGGTGATGTTGACAACGGTGCGCATTAACCCGATCTCTGCAGGAGATTTCTTCGAAAGGATCGGATTCAGGATAGAAGCGGGAGACAGGATCCTGAAACCCGCACCATGATCCCTTGCAATTTTTATTAACTGTTCATCACCTGAAAGCGGAGTATTTATTGAGGCTGATCTTTCAACATCCATATATATAGCCGGAAGGTTATAAGCGAGCAATCGCCCTGTAAATTCCTGTGATTCATTATTGGACCTGATATCCACAATCCCGGATTTTTTTCCGGCCCCCTCGAATCCCAGGGTTTGAGGATCCCAGTTTATCCTGTCCGAATTAATTGGCCTGATGAAAAAGATCTCATTTCCTTCAGTGAATTTGCTTGCAGGCATCTGAAAGTTTTCTGCAAACAATACAAGCATACAATTTGACTCATCTATCCCCGTCAGATAGTAGATGTTCCCACCCTGCCTTGCATAATCAAACATTCCTGCCATTGTGGACGACCTCAATATTAAAACACTCCCGGGTTCCATCCTTCTAATCACTTCTTTTCTACGGTTTATAAATTCCTCCGCCGGCTGAGAGCTCAGAGTTTCAGTTAATCCGAAGGAAAGGATCAAAATAGTTGCTGAAATAAATAACTTCTTCATTTTTAATGTTTTTAAAAGATCAAATAACTCAAGTTGCTGGTTGCTGGTTTCTGGTTGCTGGTTAAATTGTTAATTAATAGGGTATTATACAGTCCTTATAATAATCTGTCATGAAAACATAAAAGTAATATTTTGTTCATTTTTAATCAACTAGCAACAAGTACCCAGTAGCCAGCAACTGAGATTAAATAGTGAAAACAATCGTATGGTTTCAAAAAATGGAAAGAGTTCTTTATTCCTTCCAATTTTATAAATTTACAAGAATTATTAAGCCGCAATGAAAATTCAAGGCATAATCATCGCTGTTTTTTTACTGATAACTGTTACCGGATGCAAAAGCAAACCTGATTCCGGTGGTCTTTTTAGTCAGATCCGGGGAGATTTTGAAAGCGGGTACTTTAATCATTTAAAAGTGCTTGCCGACTCATTAAAAGAATTATACCCGGGTGAAGACCATCTGATAGATAAAGCCGACTCATTATGTCAGATAGCAGAAAGGACTTTGATGGATTTTTCAGTCACTGAAGTCGAACTGAACACACAGCTTAAGGAAAGGATCAGTGATTTTTCAGCGCTGGATAAGGAATTTTGGGAAAGTAAAGGCTGGCTTGAATGGAAGACATTGAATGGTGAAAAAAGATATTTCAACAGAGCTGTGTCAAATCTGATACTGCTTAAGAGCTTTTATCTTCAGAGAGAGCTGAGGGACTCTTTGGATGCCAAAGATCCTGAGATTGCTTTCCGCAAAAAGCATACTCAGTCAATATTAAAGGAATCTCAAAATGAGGCAAGACCCGTTGTTCCGGTTGAAATGACTGTTAATTTTACCCTGACTGTTGATCCTGATGCTGTCCCTGCAGGTGAAACAGTCAGATGCTGGCTGCCATATCCTAAAGAGAGCCATTCACGGCAGCAGAATATAAGGTTCATTTCAGCTTCGGCTGCTAAATTCCTGATAGCACCCGATTCAGTCATTCACAGAACAATATATATGGAGGCCAATGCGGAAAAAGGAAAAGAATTGACTTTTGAGGTTTCCTTCAGCTATCTGTCGTTTGGGACGTTTTTCAAACTTGATGAACTGAAACTACTCCCTTATGATAAAAGCTCAGATCTTTACAGAGAATATACATCCGAGCAACTTCCCCATATATGTTTCACCAGCGAGGTAAAACGTCTTGCTGACTGCATTTCAGACTCTGAAATGAACCCGTATGAAACAGTCAGGAAGATTTATTATTGGTTCTCATCCAATATTCCATGGGCAGGAGCATTGGAGTATTCGATTATTCCGAATATCCCTGAATATGTATTGCAGAGCAGGAGGGGCGATTGCGGAATGCAGACATTCCTCTTCATGTCGATGCTCAGGTATAAGGGAATCCCTGTGAAATGGCAGAGTGGCTGGATGGTACCTCCGGTTGGCAAAAATCTTCATGACTGGTGCGAGGTCTATTTTGAGGGGATAGGATGGGTACCTGTTGACATTTCATACGGATTGCAATACTCTGATAATCTGGAAACGCGGGAGTTTTTTATTTCGGGGATTGACTCTTACAGGTTGATCGTTAATGACGGAGTGGCGGGCGCACTTTATCCTCAAAAGGAATTTCTGAGAAGCGAGCCATTTGATTTCCAGCGGGGCGAAGTCGAGTGGAGTGGCGGAAATCTATATTTTGATAAGTGGGATTACAAAATGGAGATTGATTATAAAAACTAATATTTTGGTTTTCAGGATTTTAAAGAACCCTTTTTAGGGAAGGAGGCAGTAAGCTCGTTTATTATCCAACCTCAATAACAGAATATCAATAATAGCTATTAAGAAGTATGCCAGAAATAAGGTTTAGATCCAGTCTTATAATATTGATCACCATCTCTTTATTGACCTCAATACAAGGCTGTCAAAAGCGGATAACTGACAATTTCGAAATCGAGATTGATTCCGTCGGTTCAGTCTGGATTCCGGATAAGCGTGAGGGCATTTTTGAAGCGAACCTTTATCCCTCCGGAGCTGATTTGGTCCTTAAAGGTGAAACTAGTGCCCCCGAAGCCAAAGAGGCAGTCATATCATTATTGAAAAGCAGGGGCGTGGCATTTACAGACAGTCTGATAGTCCTGCCAGATAAAATTGCAATTGAAGAACCCTGGGGACTAGTAAATGTGAGTGTATGTAATCTGAGATCATCAGCTTCTTATGGTGCAGAGCTGGTTTCACAGGCATTAATGGGTACACCTGTCAGAATACTCAAAAAGGACGGCGGCTGGCTTCTGATACAGTGTCCCGACAGCTATCTCGGCTGGGTTGACAGTGATGCAATTGTTTCTTTCACCGAAACTGAACACAATACCTGGAAATATTCGAAGAGGGCTTTTTACTCCAAAAAGACAGGGGATATTTTTGCGGATCAGATCTCAGGGAAAATTATCTCCGATATTGTAGCCGGATGCATTGTTGAAATTACCGGAGATATGAAAGGGTTCCACAGGGTTCGTCTGCCAGACGGCCGGACGGGATTTGTTCAAAAGGATGAATGTGTGCTTCTTGATGACTTAAAAACAGATAAATACCTCAAGCCTGAAAACCTTTTATCTACATCAGTTTCCTTCATGGGAATTCCATATCTGTGGGGAGGTACTTCAGCAAAGGGGTTCGACTGCAGCGGGTTTGTAAAGACGATTTACTTTCTGAACGGGATAATACTTGCCAGGGATGCATCACTTCAGTTCCGTAATGGAATTGAGATCGGGAAAGCCTCTTACCCTGATTCGCTGAAGACAGGGGATCTTCTTTTCTTTGGTTCCATTCGGGAAGGGATCCCCAGAGCGACACATGTCGGGATGTACACAGGGGATGGCGAATTCATTCATGCATCAGGGATGGTGAGGGTTAATTCTCTTGATTCAACACGGGCTAATTTCAGTAGCTACAGGAAGAATTCATTTCTTGGCGTTAGAAGGGTAATCGGTGCAGAAACAGGCAAGGGTATCCAAAAGGTCCTGGAAAACAACTGGTATAAATAGACTTCGACTATGAATAAAAGGGATTTTATCAAATACAGCCTGCTGATGACCGGAGGAGCTTTATTGAATGGCCTCCCGGGTGAAGCGATGATGGTCACATCCAAAGAAGCTAAGAAAAAGAAGAGTAATGGAAAACTGATTCTCCGGTTTTCTCCCTATACTCTTCAGCTTAAGCATACTTTCACCCTGGCTACAAGCTCAAGGACCACCACTCCGGTTATTCTTACAGAAATTGAGTACGAAGGCGTCACAGGATATGGCGAGGCGTCAATGCCCCCGTATCTTGGTGAAAGCCAGGAATCTGTTGCAGGATTTTTATCATTGTTAAATCTTTCACAATTCAATGATCCATTCCTTATAGAGGATATCGTGCAATACGTCGACGGGGTTAGCCCCGGCAATTATGCTGCAAAAGCATCTGTCGACATAGCTCTGCATGATCTTGTCGGAAAGCTTTTCGGAGAACCATGGTACAAATTATATGGGCTTAATCCGGCTAATACACCGATGACCAGTTTCACGATTGGTCTTGACTCGCCTGAAATCATAAAGCAAAAGGTGGCCGAAGCAGAGCCATACAGGGTTCTGAAAGTAAAACTCGGACGCGACAATGACAGGGAAATGGTTGAAGTTATCAGGTCGATGACAAATAAGCCACTATGCGTAGATGTCAACCAGGGTTGGAAAGACCGTGGTTATGCGCTTGAGATGGCAAAATGGCTGAAAGAGAAGGGTGTGATATTTCTTGAACAGCCGATGCCTAAAGAACAAAAGAACGACATTGCATGGTTGACAAGGAACAGTCCCCTCCCTGTAATCGGTGATGAGGCAATCCAGGGTGTAAGCGACATTATTGATCAGAAAGATGTTTATTCAGGGATTAACATCAAGCTTATGAAATGCGGAGGGCTGACTGCAGCACTGAAAATGATAAACGTCGCGAAAGCGCTTGGGATGAAAGTAATGATTGGCTGTATGACTGAGACTTCCTGTGCCGTCACGGCAGCTGCTCAGTTGTCGCCGCTCGCCGACTGGTGCGACCTTGACGGGAACCTTCTTATTAGTAATGATCCGTTCGAGGGATTAAAGATAGTTGACGGTAAGGTGACACTTCCGGAAAGGCCCGGGATAGGGGTCAGAAAAATCGAATAAAGTTTCCGGAGTCAGGTTTTTTAATCTCTAATTCTTTATGATCTTGCCTGCAACGCTTAAATTCAGCGCTGTTACCTGAACAAGGTATATTCCCCTCCCTACGGGTAAACCGTTTTCATTGCAACCATTCCATTCAACAGATTTTTCCCCCGGCGTTTGTATTTCATCCAACAGGCAAAGAATTTTATTCCCTGCAACTGAAAATATATTTATTCTGACAGGCGATTCTTCATTCAGCTGATAAGAGATAACCGTGTGATCCTTCATAGGATTAGGGGCTGTCTTAAGCCTGGTTTTATTAAATCCCGGGATCTCTTCAATGCCGATAGCCCCCGATTCTCTGACGACCGCAGTATCCCTGTCTGTAATAAATATATTATCGAACCAGATCTGTTTCCCGTTTGTTGGCAAGTATTCCGTTGAGATTTCAATTTTATCAACTGCTGCCCAATCAAACTTTCCGGCGGCATTGTACCATGTGTTATTATCCCACGAGCCTCTTTCATTAAAACCAGACAGAGGAATATGTAAGTGGTGCCACCGGCGGTCTCCCATAGTCATGTTTTCATCAATAGTCACGCCCATGCGCCAGGGATGGTCTCCGGAAATATCAGTTTTAGTATCCGTAAACCTGATATCGAATTTTATTCCCGGGATATTGCCCCTGACCATAAGATCGAGTGCATAGCCTTCCGATACAAGCCTGCTAAGATCCTTATCAGGCTGAAAGTCAAATCCTATGGCGTTGAACTGACTGAATCCGTCCCAGGCAACGCAGTAATTATCATTATTAGGAAGCTCAGTGGAATAGAAATCAATTTTACCCGAGGTGTAGCTTCCCTCGTTGATCTTTTCGCCAATAAAATCAGAGTAAATTAAGAAGCCTGTGGAATCGGGTTTTAACGTAAAAGGGGTTTGTGTGGGAGTATTTAATCCCAGTGAGCTGAGTAATAAGAGGTTAAGGTCATGTTCAAATAATTCGGTTGAATTTTTCAGGAACAACCCGAATCCACCCTTGTAGTCCCATGTGGTCCAGGGTATATTATTCTCTTCTAGGTATTCCCTTACTGCCCTGTACCAGGTGGCTCTGTCGACAGGCTCGCTGTTTGGTATATACACACCAAATTCACCGCAGAAAATTTTAACGTTTCTTGCATTCCTGAACTGAACTGCATTATCGATCAACGACTGAATATGTGCAACCTTGCCCTCGGCTGAATAATTGTTATAACCGGTCTCAAGCCAGGTACCTTTAAACGATGCAGGCATAACAGGCATGCAGGCGCCGCAGAACGGGAAAGGCACGCCGGAAATAGGTTCCAATGAAGGTGAAACCCAGGTAGCTCCCTGGTGAGTAAAAAGGAATGGATCGTAAAAATGAAAAGTATAAAGCAGATTGGTGTCCTGATAAACCGGCAGGTTCTTAAGTTCAGTGTAAGTGTTGAAGCCGGAGCCTCCGACCACAATGGTATGTTTGGTATCATGTGCCCGGATAGCATTTATTGCCTGGTTTTGAATGCTTCCCCAGTCGTATGTGGTTATCCCATGGGGTTCATTAAGTATTTCAAATAAAATGAAATCAGACCTCTCTTTATAATGAATAGCCATCTGTGTCCAGACGTTTACAAGTACGGAAACAATACCCGGACTGGTATTGGCGGAAGGATCAAAGCTGTGATTATCGAGGATCAGGTAAATATGCAACTGTTCGCACCAGGTAACCAAAGAATCAAGGAATGAGAACAATAGTGGATCAAGGGTATAAGAGGGGCTGCCGGAAGTCATGTCATGCATATTGATGGGCAACCTGATAACATCACACCCCAGACTTTTGATATTGATGACATCCTGCTTTGTAAATCTTGTAAATTGTATCTGCCCGGCGCTCCCGCTCTGGAACCAGCCGGTCAGGTTCACTCCGCGACTGAATGGTGCCTGTGATTTAACATTGGCCACAAGGGATAAAAAGACAATAATCATAATTGTCTTACTCAGGTACTTTATTTCCGGCACGTTCAATTCTTTTGATCAGGATATCCTGACTTTAATTTAATGCCAAGGTACTATTTTTTTCAGTTAGTAAAACTTCACCCGGAAGTCGACTGGGATGTTAAACCAGGATGGTACCGGTCTGCCGTTTTGCTTTCCGGGTATCCATTTTGGCAGTGTTGAAACCACCCTTATGGCTTCCTTATCAAGCAATGGATGCACACCCCGTAATATTTCAATTCGCTTTATCGAACCATCGGCTGAAACAGCAAATTTCACAAACACTTTTCCCTGGATATTGTTTTCAATTGCTTCCGGAGGGTATATGGTATTTTCTGCAATATATTTCAGTAATGCTGCTTCTCCACCGGGAAAAACTGCCGGTTCTTCTACAAAAGTGAATGGTTCCGGTTCTTCAGGTTCATCCATGACAACAACAGATAATACTGAATCGATAACATCACTGATAATTCCATCTACTATGGCTATAGTTGCAAAATCATTGGGCATCATTACCATATCAAAATCAACAGTATCATCAACAACTGTCGGTTCAATATACCGGTACCGGGGCAGAACAGCGACGGGCTTCAGTGGAATCTGAACAACGATCTTACCGGGATCTGTCAGGTTATCGGTTGTTACAGTTACGGTTATCCGGGATTCAGGCTTTGCCAAAACAGGTTCGGGGGTTAAGGCAGAGATCAGAATAAGCGACAATGCGCTGAGAGTGACTGCACCAAAAATTGAAAGGCTGGCTGTAAGTTTATACCGCTTACGGAGATCGTATGCTCCGTAACTTTGATTGCGGTTCTCGAAAATGATCTCATCAAATCCGGGAACTCTTTCATGACTCCTCTTCATTTCAATAGTTTTTAGTTGCTCAACCTGCACAGGCAACCGAATATCCAACTATTTCAACTCAGAGACTCTTAATTAATTACGCACAAATAGAGTGCCAATAGTATGTATTACAGGTAATATTTTACAGGTAATCCGGAATTTTATTTCATGACAAGCCTATTGCCCTGCCCCCTTATAGGTTCTTGTCATCGAAGAAGGTATAACAACAATGAAATCAGCTTGTCCCAGGCTCTCCTTTTCCATTCTGTCAATATCATCCTGAAGAACTGTGGCTATTGTTGTAACTTTAAGTCCCGGACTATATATGTTCAGATACCATAAAATGCCCATGTACCTGGCGGAATGGTAGCTTCCGTTGAAATGGAGTACAGTACCGGAGGGCTGCTTTGCCTTAACTATCGAATTTGCCATGGTTGCATCCTTTATAGCCTGAGCTTTTGGCAGGTTTTCATTCACGCTTTTTGCCATCGGGCCGGCTATTGAACCTCCCATTGAAAGCATATCCTTATAGCACGGCAGCCCGGGATCATACTCAACAGGAAGGGGAGCAATAAAACTTAATGCTTCGGGCGAGAGCTTCTGCAATGCTTCAAATCCGCCGGATGCAACTACAGATGCATATCTGCGGGGTATGTTGGAGGCAATGAATTTCAATCCGCTGTCCCTGGCAAAATTCAGGAGCGGTTTATAATCGGTCTTATAGTTGGTCCAGAGACGGACTTCGCTTTCGAATGAGGATTCCTTTATTAATCCGCTGAAATATTCATCGATCAGAAGCTGATCGTCTGTTTCGAACATCTCGGCAGCCAGCACAAGATCTTTTCCTTTTACAGAAAAAAGATCCTTTGTGACCTCAAGTTCGAGCCAGTGGGCAATAGGATTGTCGTGCAGCTCGCCAAAGAAGATAACATCCGATTTCAGGGCGGCCCTGATCATTTCGCCATAATCTGCTTTTTTACCTTCAGCAGTAAAGATCTTGTATGCCGGCTTTTTCTGGGCATTAAGGACCGATGCAGCTAAAAGGAACAGGAGGAGGAGGTATTGCTTCATAGGATTTGTTTAAATTTACTCTTCTTTGTTCTAACAAAGAAAATGAAAAGAAGTTATTTTAATCCGGTAAAAAGTTTCCCGCAGATCCCGCAGATATTCGCTGATTCTATTCTGCGAAAATCTGCGAGATCTGCGGGAGAGAATTAAAAGAGTACCTCTTAAAAGTCTACAGGCAACACCCTATTTTAACCCAAACCTGTAGCTGAACTTGACAAGGAAAACATTATGAGGCCTGTAACTGAAAAGTTCCCCCAGGTCATCAAAGTAATCGAGTGTTCCTGTCGGGTTGAATCCATTTCTTGTCTGGCTCCAGACGAGATAAACTGACGATCCCGGGTTATATTCCCACCTGAAGACAAGGTTTGAAAGGAATTCCTGGACATTAAAATCAGGTTTGTCGAAACTATAGTCATTATGACCGTCTGAATCCTCATCGATGTTATAGGATTCGTTGTTGACAGCTGTTATCTGGCCGGGTGTTAAAAGGGTAAATCTTTCATGAAAATCAGAAGCTATTGAATTGCCTATGTATTTATAATCATAATATTTCCCTGAGGCAACAAAAGGTTGTCCCCAGTACTGGAGGGTAAGGTCGGGGGTCAGAGTAAGGTTCAGCCTGAACGAAATACTAAGAACGTTCTGATCTATGCTTGAAAAGATGTATCTGTCAAGAGTACCAAACTTGGTCTGCGTGACATACTGGAGTTCATCAAATGATTTTCTGTAGGAGGGACTCACCGTGAAGTCGAGAGTGTTCAGAGGTTTGAATGTTATGCCCGGGGTCAAGCTAAAGCTCCGGGCTGCATCCTGAAACATAGAGTTGAAATTTGCATTGAGGTTAAGGATAAGTTTTTTCCTGTTATCGGTCGAAATAAAAAGCCATTCGGCTATTGATCCCGGGAGTTTCATCAACGGTCCGCCGCGAAGACGGGTATTGCTTAGCTGGTTAAGGCTTATTTCAGCACCTCCGCCTGCCTGCCAGTAGTTTTTAAAGTTAATATTCCCATTTACATTGCCTCCATCCATCAGATGGTCTCCTGCAAAATTCCAGGCTGTATATTGATTGAAATTTAAGTTGACTGATCTGTAAAATGATTTGGGTTCCCAGAGTCTGTATCCGACCCAGAAAACCTCCAGAAGCTGGTCAGCCTCTCTCTGGTAACCCAGGTCATTGATCTCAAAGCCGGGAGTTTTCCAAAGGAAAGCTGCAAGGAACTGGAAATGGCCATTGCCGGTTTTTAAAAACTGGATCCTTCCCCCGCTGCCCGAAAGTGATCTTCGTGAGGAGTCAAGACCGATGTAGCTGCCGGGCCGCTGAAAGTATCTAGCTGAGGAGCGCTGTGCCCTGAGAATGGCCAGTTCAGTTCCGTTTATCTTGCTGAAGGCGGCATTCACATTAAACATGTAAGTTTTATCCTTGAAATATTGAGTGAAATCAAGGCCGCCTGAAAACGCCTGGCCGGGTAACCTGTTAATAAGATTTGACGGTTCATCCCCAACAAGGGGTATATCTTTCATATTCCTGTTTACTCCCGTCATCATTCCTCCGATAATTGTTTTTCCCGAATTGAAATCTTTCTGAACCCTTCCAACAAGATAATTGGTGAGCGGTTCAACAGTCTGGAAAGAGCGTGTCCCGTTTGTGTCAATTTCGGCATTTTCTTCGGCGGTTACAGCATCAAGGAACCCGACAGACAATCCGTTTTTTGTCTTTCCCGTAACCTTGGCTGCACCAATAATCGAAGTATTAACAGGTAAATCGGCATATCCTCCGAATCTGACTGCTTCACCCTGCGGTCTTCTTCCTATACGTCTGGAATAAAACAGGTTATCATTGCCCAAACCGCCGTCTCCAATCCCGATTCCAAAGTTTGTTATATTATTTCCTTCGATAAAGAAGGGCCTTTTCTCTTCAAAAAAAGTTTCAAAGGCAGAAAGGTTAACAACCGAGGGGTCAGCTTCTACCTGGCCAAAATCGGGATTGACAGTAAGGTCGACTGTAAGGTTGTTAGTTATCCCTATTTTTGCATCCAAACCTCCGTTTATTCTTTTCCCTTTTCCTGTCGCAAACGGATTGCCGGGGTCCGATTTAAATCTTTCAACGCTTGCGACACCATAGGGAGTGATGTCAAGGATTTTTCTGGGTTTGACCTGTTCAAGGCCTGTCATTTCACCCATCAAATGGATAATTCCGGGAGCATCGGCAGGGATAGCCTGCCAGATGCTGGTTTCATCCTTTCTGTATAAAACCCGTACTACTTCCAATCCCCATACTTCACCTGAATTCTTTTCAAACCTCAGCTGGCTTAAAGGTATTTTCATTTCAGCAACCAGGCCCTCCTCATTAATTGATGTTCTGACCCACCAGTTCGGATCCCATGATGAGTCTTCGTTCTGGCCATCATTTGTCATCATCTCGTCTATTTTCACTCCTCCCGCACTTACTCCAAACCAGAATCCTGTACGCAGATCATGATAACTGTCAAAGATAATTGCCACCATGTCACCATCGGTACGGTCACGCCGGGTCAGGCGTTTTATTATGCTGTCGGGACTGGTATCAAAGGCTTTAATTGCGACATAGAGGTTATCTTCGTCAAAGAGCACTTTAAATGCAGTTCTCTGTGATGCCGGACTGCCGTTGTATGGTTCAAACTGGGTAAAGTCATCCGTCCAGCTACCTGTATTCCAGGTCTCCTCGTCAAGAATTCCGTCGATGACAGGTGCGGTTACGATTTTGACTGCATGGTATTGCTTTTTCACCTGGTCCTGTCCAATAAGACCTGGCAAACTCAAAATCAAAATTATAAGTACTGCTAAGAATTTTTTCACTTTGATGTTCTTTTCAGGCGGTTTACAATTATATAGACGACAAACTTTAATTTCCGTTACAAAAAAAGCAAAGTTAATCTTGAGATAATTCCAAATACGGCTGAATGAATGAGTCATGAACCTGAGTGAACAGCGGAATCAAAAAATTATTACCTTAGCTCGAAATCAAAAGACTATGGTAACCCGACGCTCATTTATTTCAAAGACTGCTGTTGCAATGGCTGCTGCTGTTGCTGCGCCTTCACTTTATGCAGGGATTGCTCCGGGAAAGGCGGCTGCCTCCCTGAATGGCAAAAAAGTACTTTTCGTCTGGGGCGGCTGGATGGGCCATGAGCCCGACAAATGCCGTGATATCTTCGTGCCCTGGATGAAAGCCGAAGGTGCAGAAGTGACTGTTTCTGACACCCTTGAAGCGTATATAAAATATGATCTGAAGAAAGATTTTGACCTGATAGTTCAGACCTGGACTATGGGAACAATAGAAGGCAACCAGGAAAAAGCGCTGCTTGAGGCTGTAAAGAATGGTACGGGCATTGCCGGATGGCACGGGGGACTGGGAGATTCATTCAGGAACAATACCGAGTACCAGTTTATGGTTGGCGGGCAGTGGGTGGCTCATCCCGGCGGAGTTATCGATTACAGGGTAAATATTGCAGACCATAAGGACCCTGTGACAAAAGACCTGGCTGATTTTGACATGCATTCGGAACAGTATTACATGCATGTTGACCCGAATGTAAAAGTACTGGCCACAACAACCTTCAACGGCAAGTATGCTGAGTGGATCGATGGAGACGTAATCCCGGTAGCATGGAAAAAATTCTATGGAAAGGGGAGGGTCTTTTATTCTTCACTTGGCCATGTAGCGGACGACTACAAGGTACCGCAGGCTCTCGAAATCCAGAAACGGGGCATCCTCTGGGCCTGCCAGAGTAAGTTTGAACCGGCTGAAGAATGGAGACAGCCGGTCTACGGGGGTAAAAAGAAATAAAGAAAAAGGCTGCCGGTTCAGGCAGCCTTTTTGAAAACCAAATCAACCTTAAATTAGACATACCTCCCTGCTTCGCATCAGCATGCCCTTCCGGGAGGTACTATTTTAAACCAAACCTGTAACTTAATTTGATGAGGAATACATTATTCAGTTCAAAGTTATCGTCCCTGTTGAACATGGCACCCATATCCTGGAAATAATCGAGTTTCCCGGTATCTGTTACACCTCTCCTTGTCTGACTCCATACAAAGTAAACAGTAGAGCCGGGATTATACTCCCATCTGATGACAAGGTTTGAAAGAAACTCTTTGAAATTAAAATCGTTTTTGTCAAAATCGTAATCCATTATACCGTCCCGATTTTCATCAACTTCATAATTTTCGCCCCTGTCAAAGATCTCATCGGGAGAGTATGTGTGAAATCTATCCCTGTAGCTGTCAGCCATCGGATCAAGGATATACTTATAATCGAAGTAACTGCCGGTTGCAATGAACGGTTGTCCCCAGTATTGAAGTGTAAGGTCAGGACTCAGATTAAGGTTTACTCTCAGGGATGCACTGATAGTTTTCTGGTCGATGCTGGCAAAGATGTACCTGTCGCTATTGTTATAGTCAGGAGCAGTCACGTACTGAAGTTCATTGAAGGATTTGCTGTACCCCGGGCCAAAGGATAATGAAAGATAATTTGTTGGTTTATAAGATGCAGAAATATTGATATAACTGCTGTTACTGATAGTTTTGAAATCCTGCGTTGTAATTGGTAAAGAACTCGAAACCAAGTTTTTTACGGTTGTCGCTTGAAAAGCCAACACGCCAGCTCAATCTTCCCGGAGTTTTCATCATAGGCCCACCCCTGAGTATGCCGGCATCAAGAACTCTTCCGCTGATATTGCCTCCCGTAAATACATTCCAGTAGTTTTTCAGGGTCATGCTTCCATTTGTTTCAAAAATATTGAGCACATTATCTCCCCCGAAATTAAAAACTGAAACGACATCACCATTAATATTAAACTGCCTGTAAATACCTTTTGGTTCCCACTGGTTATAGCCAGCCCAGAGAACTGAAAAGACCTGGTCAGCTTCCCTTACATATCCAAGATCGTTTATTTCAAATCCCGGTGTTTTCCAGATCAGGACACCCATAAGGTTAAGGTGTCCGTTAAGTTTTGAGATCACCATTCTTCCACCTGTTCCGGTAAGGGAGGTACGCTCCGGATCAAGCGTGGCGTAGTCTTTACCGGGCCTCTGAAAATAGCGTGCCGATGATAACTGGGTCTTTTCGATAGCCTGCCTGGTACCGCTAACCTGGCTGAAAGCAGTATTAAGGCTGATGCTCCAGTTCTTATCTTTAAAGTATTGTGTAAAATCAAATCCGCCTGTATAGGCACCCTTATGCATGAAACCAGCAAGATTGGCATCAAGATTTCTGTTTGTGCCTGTCAGGATACCGCCGATTATAGTTTTCCCTTCATTGAAGTCTTTTTGTACTCGTCCGACAAAATAGTTTGTAAGTGGTTCAACAGTTTCGAACGATCTTTCCCCTTCCTTGTCGATTTCAGCTTTCTCTTCTGCCGTAACAGCTTCAACAAAACCTAGTGAGAGCCCGTTCTGTGTTTTTCCGGTCAGCTTTGCTGCCCCGATAATATTGGTGTATCTGGGGACATTAGAATACCATCCATCTTCCAGGTCAGGATTTCCCTGGGGTCTCCGGCCTATTCGTCTTGAATAGAACAGGTTGTCATTGCCAACATCACCGTCACCTATACCAAGATTAAAATTCGTTATATTATTGCCTTCAATGAAGAAAGGTCTTTTTTCCTTGAAAAATGTCTCGTATGCAGAAAGGTTAACCTCTGACGGGTCAGCTTCAACCTGCCCGAAATCGGGATTGATAGTAAGGTCCATTGTCATATTGTTGGTGACCCCTATTTTAGCATCAATTCCACCATTAAATCCAAACTTCCTGCCTTTGTCAAGGAATGGATTTCCCGCTTCCGCTTTAAATGTTTCTGCTTTCCCGACGCTATAGGGTGTCACATCAAAGATTTTACGCGGTTTGATCTGTTCCAGACCGGATAATTCACCGAACATATGTACAATACCCGGAGAATCCTTTGGAATATGCTGCCAGAAGCTTGTCTCGTTCTTTCTGTATAAAACCCTTGCTACCTCAAGACCCCAGATATCTCCGGAATTTTTTTCAAACCGTACCTGGCTGAAAGGGATTTTCATTTCGGCAACCCATCCTTCATTATTGATAGATGTTTTTACCCACCAGTTTGGATCCCAGGAGGAATCCTCATTCTGACCATCATTGGTAAACATCTGGTCATACTTGACTCCGCTGGAACTTATACCAAACAGAAATCCGGTTCTTAGATCATGAAAACTGTCCAGAATTATACCAACCAGATCTCCATCGGGGTTATCCCGCCTGGTCAGACTGTTTACAATACTGTCAGGACTGGTATCGTAGACCTTAAAAGCAGCATACAGGTTATTATCATCAAACAGGATTTTAAACTCTGTTCTCTGGGATGCTTTTTTGCCATTGAACGGTTCGAATTGCGTAAAATCATCGATCCATGTTCCTTCTTTCCAGGCTTCATCGTCAAGGATCCCGTTAATCTCGGGTGGCACTGAAAGCTTCGTTGCTTTGTATTGCTTTTTCTCAGGTGTCTGTCCGGTTACACCTGAGATTAAAAGCATTAATAAGAAAATAGTAATTAAAATTCTTTTCATGTAAAAAATTTTCTGGGTTATTTCTCGAATAATGACGGATGGTATAAAAATTTCGTTGCAAACTTTCAGGTAATTTATAATGATTCTAAATAACACAGGTGCTCTAATTAAAGACCATTATTCAGGGTGAATACCCTCTGCGGTTTATACCCCTGGGGGTGTCTCAAAAGGGCACCCTTCTTTTTTAAGATGATTTTCATTTCTTTTGCTCCTCCAAAAGAAATGAAACAAAGAAAAGGAGTCCGGAAAAGACAACCTCAGCCTTTTTGTCCGCCCGCTGCGCAGGCTTTTATGCGCCACCAAAAAGGCTGAGGTTCGCGCCTTTTCCGGTTTGCCCTCGCACCCCAAAGAATTATTGTTGTGGCTAACCAAAGTCATTCCGAATCTGTTCCGAAAATGTTCGCAATATTTCATGCGAAATATATCGTAACAACCCGACCGAAGGAAAGAACCGGTATTGAGGAGGAGGAGATTCCCTGGGGATGAATTCTGATTTTCAAATTATCCCGGAAGGGATTCTGTAAGTAATTGGTATATAAACCAATGGGATCCCTCGCTGACGCTACTAATGACAACATCCCGTAATTTATACATTATAAGCTATTTGGACGTTGAGGAAGTTGTCATAATACCAGATGTGCAAAAAATTGAATAAAAACTCGGGATCACAGCTCATCTTGTGTGGTGTTGGGAAGAAGCGGCGATTCGCACCGGAATGCCCGGTATTACAAAATGGTGTTTGCGAATCGCCGCTTCTTCCTCCCATCCCCAAAAAACAGCATGTCATTCCGAATCCCGCGACTGCGGGATGAGGAATCTGTCTGAACCATGTATGAGACTTTAAAAAAGAATTTAGGAAGATGACCTGAAAGCTTGCATTAATCATAAAGTCTGATAAACTCATATGAGTTTCCCGTATAGTCGAGGAACCTCAGAAAATCGGTTTTTGAGACCACAATCGATGCTGTATTGACATTTGGATGGAATGCAAGACGCTCAAATTCATTTAGTTTTTCATCAATAAAAAGATGAACATGTTTTTCGCTGTCATTTATAAGTCCGAAAGGAGAAACTGATCCGGGTTCAACACCAAGATATTTCTTAAGCCGTTGGTCTGATGCAAATGTCAGTTTCCCCTGTTTAAGCCGTTTTTCAAGATCATGAATATTCAGCAGTCTCAGATGTTCAAGAATTACCAGATAATGCCTGTCACCTTTATGATTCCTGAAAAAAATGTTCTTGCATCTTCCTGAATTATAATCTTTCCAGTGGATCTTTGCATCCTCAATAGTAGCAAGCGGAGGATGCTCGTGGTATTCAAAGCTGATTGCCAGCTTTTCAAGAATGTCATACAATTCTTTTTGTCCTCTCATAATCCTGTCTGATTAAATAAAACATCATTCTCCTCATCAGGTTTGTAACCTGTATCATCCTGACAGATTATTTCTCTTATATGCTTCTACTGCAAGCCTGTCGCACAGTTCATTTTCAGGAATGCTGGCATGACCTTTTATCCATACGAACCTGACGTTATGTTTCCTGAAGATTTTCAGGAATCTCATCCATAGGTCAGGGTTTTTCTTCTTTTTGAAAGCTTTTGATTCCCACTGAAAGACCCATCCCTTCTCAACAGAATCCACAACATATTTCGAATCGGTGTAAACAACCACCCTGCTTCCGGGTATCTTCAGGGCTTCGAGACCCGTTATCACTGCCATCAGCTCCATCCTGTTGTTTGTTGTAAGTCGGAAACCTTCGGATTTTTCAAGGCGGTGTTTTCCGGAAATAAGCACAACACCATAACCACCCGGTCCGGGATTCCCGCTCGAAGCACCATCGGTATAGATAGTTATTTCATTTGCCATGCATTAAGATAATACCTGTATTGGAAAGGAAAAGCTTTATTGCGATTGAAAGAAGGATGACTCCGAAAATCTTTTTCAGGATCTGAAGGCCTCCCTTGCCAAGGATCTTTTCAAACCTTGAAGTAAGCCGTAAAACAAGATAGATCACAACCATATTCAGTACCAGTGCAATAAAGATGTTAATAGTCTGATATTCAGCCTTAAGCGAAAGGATTGTTGTAATTGAGCCTGCACCTGCAATTAACGGGAATGCTATCGGAAATACTGCTCCTCCGCCATGTGAATCCTGTTTAAACAGTTCTATCCCGAGAATCATTTCCATTGCAATAAGGAAAATGATAAAAGAACCGGCAATGGCAAATGATGAGACATCGATCCCGAAGATTCCAAGCAGCGGACTTCCGATGAGCAGAAATGCCAGCAGGATCAGAAATGAAACCAGTGTCACTTTTCCGGACTGGACATCTCCTGATTTTGCTTTAATATCAATGATTATCGGAATTGATCCTGGTATATCAATTATGGCAAAGAGTACCATAAAGGCTGCCAGGATCTCTATCAGGCTGAAGTTCATAGAATGTCGTTTTATTCCCTTATTGTCATCTCCTTTACAAGATGTCCTGCACCTGCATAAACATCCATTATCCAGAGCACATACCTGATATCAACTGCTATTGTCCTCTGCAATTCAGTCTCATAGGCTACGTCACCGCTCATTGCTTCCCAGTTGCCGTCAAAAGCCAGACCGATAAGCTCACCGTTGCCATTCATTACCGGACTTCCTGAGTTACCTCCGGTGATATCGTTGGTTGTCAGGAAACAGACAGGCATATATCCTTCTGATGAAGCATATCTTCCGAATTCTTTCTTATTGTTGAGATCAATAAGCCTCTGGGGCAGGTCAAACTCATAATCACCCGGTTTGTACTTGTCAACAACACCCTGGAGTGTTGTATAATATTTATATGTAACACCATCCCTCGGATCATAATCCTGGATAGTGCCGTAGGAAAGTCGCATTGTTGAGTTTGCATCGGGATAGAGGGTTTTTTCAGGAGTCATTTCCATTAATGCTGCGATCCATAACTCTTCGGCCGGTTGTCAGGTCACCGTCAAACTGGCTGAGACTTTTTGAAACTTCTGCGGCAACTTTGCTGATTGAGGATGCTGTCAGATAAACAGGATCATTTTCAAGGATTTTCAGAACAGGTTTTTCCAGGAAGGCTTTCAGTTTTGCTTCACTTGCAAATACTGATCTTGCAAACATATCATCGACATACCTGTCGATGTTTCCCTTGAATTTTTTGTCGACAATGTTTGAATAGAAATCGGGATGAAATTTTGCCGGAACATCAGTTCTGTAAAGCTTTATCATGGCTTTCATTGCCTTCTTATCAGTCGGAGGATTATAATCCTTATAGAAGGAGCTGATATAATTCTGCATCCTTGTTGAAATGTCCGAAACCTGCTTGCTGTCGCCCGATTTAAGGGCATTTATCAGCGATGAAGCTACATGAATTCAACCCCAGCAGTTCACATCCCTGCATAAAACACTCACTGATATACTGTTGTGCATTTGCATATTCTGCCCTTCCTTCAACAGAAGTGCGAATAAGATTGAGAGCCTCACCGTATTTTGCTTTCCGGTCAGGGTCAGCAGCAACCCAGTTATTGAACTGATTTTCAATTTGCTGTTTCTTTCCCTTAACATTAAGTCTTTCAAGTCCGGCTTTCTGGCCAATCGAATATTTCCAGTAATTTGATGATCCTGAATATTTTGAGGCATACTGAATATTTACTTTTTGATCAGCCTGCATATCTGCCATCAGTATTTCCTGCCTGATACCGCGGATCTTTATCCTGTTGGGATGAGTGATTTTCAGAAGTTCATCAACCTCGTAGGATGTTGCATATCTTTGTGTTCTGCCGGGATAACCCAGTATCATTGCAAAATCATCCTTGTTAAGATCCTTGATTGAGACCGGGAGCCAGTATTTTGGTTTAAGAGGGATATTTTCTGTTGAATAGGGTGCCGGTTTTCCGTCAGGGCCGGAATAAACCCTGAAAACGCTGAAGTCGCCTGTATGACGCGGCCATTCCCAGTTGTCGGTGTCAAATCCGAACTTGCCAATTGAAGAAGGAGGTGCACCAACAAATCTTACATCGAGATATCTTTCATAGACAAGAAGGTAAAAATAGTTGCCGCCATAAAATGAAGCTACTGTTGCCCTGTAATTTGTTCCCTCTGCAGCTGCCTTTTCAATAGCTGACCGTGCTTCATTTATTGCTGAATTTCTTTCTTGTTCGCTCATTCCGGGTTTTACACCTGCACAGTACCTGATCTGTTACATCTTCAATTCTTACCAGAAAGGTGACCGACAGATTTGGATTGGGTAACTCCTGTTCCTTTGTCATTGCCCAGTACCCATCCTTGAGATAGTCATGTTCAACCGTACTGTGAGCCTGAATCTGTCCATATCCGCAATGATGGTTTGTCAGCAGGAGTCCCTGTGAGGAAACGATCTCACCGGTACATCCCCCTCCGAAAATAACAACGGCATCTTTAATGCTGGCCTTGTTCAGACTGTAAATATCTTCAGCCGAAAGCTTAAGTCCAAGATCTGTCATTTTACCCATATTGAGTTTTTCAATCAGGGGCAGAAGCCACATACCTTCATCAGCTTTTGCCCTGAATCCGAGACTGGTGACAATGATGATCAAAACAGATAAAATTCTTTTCATAAAATATTTGATTTAAGTTTGATATAGAAGATTTTTTTATTCATTGTTATTTCTTAACACCCGAGCTGTCGGATAGGGGCAAGTCAGGAAGATCAAAACGTCAAGGTTATTTTTCCGCATGATCATTTGCGAAAAATAAGGTCAAAGATAGCGTTTTATTTAAATGGGAAATCAGAATTCAAATACCAGCTGGGTGTTAAACAGGCTGAATGATTTCCTGTGATATGGAGTGATACCATACTTCAGCAGGGCATCCCTGTGAAATGATGTACCGTATCCCTTGTTTTTGTTCCAGTCATAATCGGGATATTCATTGTGGATCTTTTCCATATATTCATCACGGAATGTTTTTGCCAGGACCGAAGCTGCAGCAATCGGAAAAAACAAACCGTCACCTTTTATTATGGTTTTATGTTTAATCTCCTTATACGGGAAAAAAGCTGTTACCGTCAATAAGCAGGAACTGAGGTTGTTTTGCAAGACCTTCGATTGCCAGGTGCATGGCTTTTATGGAAGCCCTCAGGATGTTGATCTCATCTATCTCATTATTATCCACAAATGCCACATTCCATGCAATTGCTGAGTTGATGATCTCATCTTTCAGCTCCCTTCTCTGCTTTTGCAGTAAGTTTTTTTGAGTCGTTCAGTACAGGATGCTTGTAATTCTTTGGCAATATGACTGCTGCAGCCGTTACCGGACCGGCAAGACAACCTCGTCCTGCTTCATCGCAACCGGCTTCAATCAGATTATGGTATAAAAATGACTTAAGCATTGATAGTTTTAAGGAGATCTCAGGGATGAAAGTTATGGAATTAATATTGATCCTGAAGGAGGGGTTATTAACAATTCTGCATTTCATCATTGTGCCAGTGTTTGAACAGCTTATTAACATAGTTTTGAACAAGATATTAAAATAATAAAACTTCCGATCGTTTCGAAAGCCGGTTAGTTGTTGCTGAAGACCCCAATTCTCATTACCTTTGCGCAAATTTAAATTCAACATGATCACTAACGACCAGATAAAGGATTTGTCGGAACGCCGCGATGCGTTGAGGAGGTATCTTTGACATTGACGGCAAGCTTAAGGAAATAGCAGACAAAGAGACAGCTATCACAAAAGCCTGGTTTCTGGGACGATCCCAAATCAGCAGAAGAGCTGCTCAGAGAAATTTCACAGATTAAAAGCTGGACCACTGAATTTGACAAGGATAAATTCAGATTTTGACGACCTGCAGGTCATCTTTGATTTCTACAAGGAAGGTGAAGCTAAGGAAGAAGACGTTGAAAGCCAGTTTAATAAGTGTTTGCTCGATGGTTGAGGACCTTGAAGTCCGGAATATGCTGCAGAAAGAGGAGGACCAGCTGGGAGCAATACTTAAAGATCAATTCCGGTGCAGGAGGTACTGAAAGCAACGATTGGGCGGCAATGCTGATGAGGATGTACCTGCGATGGGCAGAAAGAAATAATTACCAGGTTAAGGAGCTCGATTTTCAGCCGGGCGATGAGGTTGGTGTTAAATCAGTAACAATTGAAATTGACGGGGAAAGGGCCTATGGTTATCTTAAAAGCGAGAACGGGGTTCACCGCCTGGTGAGAATATCTCCGTTTAATTCCCAGGGTAAACGCCAGACAACATTTGCTTCAGTATTTATATCTCCGCTTGTCGACAATAATATTGAAATAGAAGATAAATCCTTCCGATATAACCTGGGAAACATATCGTTCCAGCGGTGCCGGAGGTCAAAATGTAAATAAGGTTGAAACAGCAGTCAGGCTCAGGCATCATCCTACAGGCATCGTAATAGAAAACCAGGAGACACGGTCACAGCTTAATAATAAGGAGAATGCAATGAGGATACTCAAATCCCAGCTATATGAGCTTGAACTCAGGAAACTAAGGGAAGAACAGGCAAAGATTGAAGGCGAAAAGAAAAGAATCGAATGGGGCTCGCAGATCAGATCCTATACCCTTCATCCTTACAAGATGGTCAAGGACCACAGGACAAATCTTGAGACAGGAAATGTTAATGCGGTTCTTGACGGTGATCTGAATGAATTTATTAAATCATACCTGATGGAATTTGCCGGCAGGTAATTTATGATAAACCTCATTGAATATCTTGTAATCTGATTGTTTATTTCGCAAAGGAATTAAATCACTTTTAATGGCGAACCAGAAAAGACTTTTCGATCAGTTTCCCCCGGTAACAAAAAAGGAGTGGATGGATAAAATCACTGCCGACCTTAAAGGAGCTGACTTTAATAAGAAGCTGGTCTGGAAAACCAATGAGGGTTTCGATGTACTGCCATTTTACCGCAGGGAAGATATCCCGCCGATAAGTTGTGACGAGGACCTCAGAATAACGAACAACTGGCTTGTCAGGCAGGATATAACAGTAACTGACTACTCTGAAGCAAACCGTAAAGCTCTCTCGATCCTGATGAAGGGGATTGATTCTCTTGGTTTTAAAATTTCCGCTCCTGAATCGATAAATGATGAGAACTTTAAAATCCTGCTTAAGGACATCAACCCCGGGTGTGCGGAACTGAATTTTAATTCAAACGGCAGGGCAAGAGAAATAGTAGCCTTACTCGCTAAAATATCACAGGCAAATGGTTTTGATCCGTCCCTGATAAGGGGTGCCACGGAAGCTGACCCCATCGGACGACTTATGATCAACGGCACCCTCTGTCTTCCGGTTGAGGCGGGCTTCGATTATCTTGCATCGCTTACAGACGAAGTGAAGATTCTTCCAAACTACCGAAGCCTTCAGGTAAATGGCTCAAATTTTACAAATGCAGGCTCAGACTCGGTACAGGAGCTTGGATATACGGTTGCAATGGCTGTCGAATACCTCTCGAAACTCACTGACAGAGGCTTAGCGGCAGGTGAGGTTGCTAAAAGGATGCGCTTCAGCTTCGGAACAGGTTCAAACTATTTCATGGAGATAGCAAAGCTCAGGGCTGCCCGGATTCTCTGGCAGATTGTTGCAAACGCCTATGACGCCGTTGAAAAAGATCCATGGCGAATGGAAATTCATTGTACTACAAGTAGCTGGAATACAACAATATATGACCCGTATGTCAATATGCTGAGAACACAGACTGAGGCAATGGCTGCTATTCTGGGAGGTACAGATTCACTTACTGTAAATCCGTTCGATTCAGCCTTCAGGGATGCAGGCGAATTTTCCGAAAGGATAGCCCGCAATCAGCAGCTGATCCTGAAGGAGGAAGCCTTCTTTGATAAAGTGGCTGACCCTTCGTCAGGATCTTACTATATTGAAAACCTTACCGCACTCATTGCTGAAAAATCATGGAAACTGTTCCTTGCGGTAGAAGAGAAGGGAGGATTCATATCCGCCTTAAGATCAGGATATATTCAGAAAAAGATCTCTGAAACAGCTGCCGGTCGGAAAACCGACATAGCCATCGTAGAGAGATCCTGACAGGCTATCCAGCCGAATACCGAAAAAATCGCACGAAAGTCGGTTGCAGTATGATAAAGCAGCCAGGCGACCTGTTGGGTCTGAAACAGAATTTGTAAAAAGGGAGATGAGGCCGGAATTCAAATATAGCGACCTGACTGAAAGTAAGATGCAGTCTGATGATAAAAGGGGGAGGAGGGTAACTGAGCCCTGGATGACCGCTGAAAAGATACCTGTTAAAAGCTATTATACAAGATCTGACCTGGAAGGAATGGAGCACCTCGATTTTGCTGCCGGCTTGCCGCCATTTCTCGGGGGACCTTATCCTGGTATGTATCCGATGCAGCCATGGACAATCAGACAGTATGCCGGATTCTCAACCGCAGAGGAGTCGAATGCTTTTTACAGGCGCAACCTGGCAGCCGGACAAAAAGGCCTGTCCGTTGCTTTCGACCTTGCCACCCACAGGGGGTATGACTCGGATCATGAACGTGTGACAGGTGATGTCGGTAAAGCAGGCGTTGCGGTGGATTCGATACTCGACATGAAGATCCTTTTTGACAGGATACCTCTTAACAAAATGTCTGTATCGATGACGATGAATGGTGCGGTTCTTCCAGTCCTTGCATTTTATATTGTAGCGGCGCTTGAGCAGGGGGCGAAAACTGAAGATCTCTCAGGGACTATTCAGAA
Organism: uncultured Bacteroidales bacterium; assembly: GCA_963703935.1. Taxonomy (GTDB): domain Bacteria; phylum Bacteroidota; class Bacteroidia; order Bacteroidales; family VadinHA17; genus LD21. The sequence goes on from CAVPGA010000001.1 coordinate 366,485, forward strand.
TGATATACTCAAGGAATTCATGGTAAGGAATACGTATATATATCCTCCGGAATTCTCAATGCGGATAATCGCTGATATTTTCAGATTTACTTCAGCGAAGATGCCAAAGTTCAACTCTATAAGCATCTCAGGCTATCATATGCAGGAAGCAGGAGCTACCTGTGACATTGAACTTGGCATATACTCTGGCCGACGGGCTTGAATACCTCAGAACAGGTATAAAGGCCGGCCTTGATATTGATGAATTTGCTCCCAGGCTATCATTTTTCTGGGCTGTAGGTATGAATCATTTTATGGAGATTGCCAAAATGAGGGCAGCCAGAATGCTCTGGGCAAAGATTGTAAGTGGTTTCAATCCGAAAAATCCGAAATCGCTTGCACTCAGAACTCACTGTCAGACATCCGGATGGAGTCTTACCGCAACAGGATCCCTTCAACAATGTGGGACGCACTTGTATTGAAGCAATGGCTGCAGCGCTTGGGCACACCCAGAGCCTCCATACAAATGCTCTTGATGAAGCACTTGCCCTGCCTACCGATTTTTCGGCACGTATCGCAAGGAATACGCAGATTTACCTCCAGGAGGAGACGCAGATATGTAAAGCGATCGATCCCTGGGCAGGATCATATTATGTCGAATACCTGACGAATGAAATTGCCCACAGAGCATGGGAACATATTGAGGAGATTGAAAGCCTCGGGGGAATGGCAAAAGCCATCGAATCGGGTGTTCCCAAAATGAGGATTGAAGAGGCTGCAGCAAGATCACAGGCCCGCATTGACTCGGGTATTCAGACCATTGTTGGCACTAACAGATACAGGCTTGAAAAGGAAGATCCGCTTGAGACTCTTGAGGTCGATAATAGTGCTGTCAGGGATTCGCAGATAAGACGTCTTGCAATACTCAGAGCCGGAAGAAATGAGCACGAGTGCCGGGCAGCGCTTGAGGCAATCACAAAATGTGTCCAAACAGGGGATGGTAATCTTCTTGAACTAGCAATTGAGGCTGCATCAAAAAGGGCAAGCCTCGGTGAAATATCGTATGCATGTGAAAAAATAGCAGGGAGGTATAAAGCAGTGATACGTACAATATCAGGTGTTTATTCATCGGAGTATAAGTCTGATAAAGACTTTAAGGAAGCCAGCAGGCTTGCTGCCAGGTTTGCTGAAAAAGAGGGCCGCCAGCCGCGGATAATGATTGCAAAAATGGGGCAGGATGGACATGACCGCGGCGCAAAGGTCGTGTCGACGGGATATGCCGATATCGGATTCGATGTTGATATCGGACCATTATTCCAGACTCCGGCAGAGGCTGCAAAACAGGCAGTCGAAAATGATGTCCATGTGCTTGGTGTTTCAAGTCTTGCAGCCGGACATAAAACCCTTGTTCCTGAGGTGATTGATGAACTTAAAAAACTGGGAAGGGAAGATATCCTCGTAATTGCGGGAGGCGTAATCCCGCCTCAGGATTACAGGTACCTTTATGATTCAGGCGTAGCAGCTATCTTTGGGCCCGGCACTTCGGTTTCAAAAGCCGCAATACAAATTCTGGAGATACTTCTGCATACTTTTGAATAAAAAAATATAAATTGGAAGTTTTACTTTCGAGGTATTTTGTAAAAGTTAACAAGAAAGGATATGGAAAAGATACTGTTAGCTGTAATATTGTTAGTGATCCTCAGCGGATGCAGGACAAAAAAGCCGGCAGCAGGAAGTTCCGCTTCTGAAACCCGGACAGAAATTGAAGCTCAGGGTACCAATTTCTCGGATCAGACTACATGGCTGCTTGGATATTTTAATCCGGCGCAGTTATCACATCCGCCTCATTCAGAGTGGTACCTTAAAGGATTTGACCAGTATCAGCCCAACGGAGAAGCTATGACCAGACTGCAGACGATCATAAAGGACGATCTTACCATAACAATTGTTATGGGAACGTGGTGCCCGGACAGCAGGAGGGAGGTCCCCAGGTTCATGCGTGTACTTGATATGTGGAATTTTCCTCAGGACAATGTGACATTCATCGGAGTGGATAATACGAAACTTGCACCGGTTGGTGGTTATGATACGCTGAATATCGAAAGGGTACCAACTTTTATTATACTTAAAAATAAAGTTGAGGCAGGACGCATCATTGAAAATCCCGAAACGTCTTTAGAACAGGATATAGTAAATATTCTGACCAGGAATGAAAAATAACACATATTAAAATTGTCATGGAAGACTTTACAAATAACACCAATCAAAAAACTGAGCCGCCAACGGAACAAGGTCCACGGCAACAAGGGGCACAGAATCTCGGTATTGCAGCATTGATTACCGCAATTATAACTTTTGTCCTTGCTGTTATACCCTGCGTGGGGATTATTGCAATTATTCCCGGAATAATTGCAATAGTGCTGGCTGCGGTAGGATTATCGCAGGCGGCAAGACAGAACTCGCCCCGCGGTTTACTCATAGCAGGTCTTATTATTGCCGTTGTTGCTTCCCTTATTTCGTTTTCACAGGTATTTGTTGCCGGAAAAATAGCCAATAAGGCTGAAAATCAGTGGGGAAATAACATTGAGAATATCATAAATGATGTTCAGGAAAATGTTATCAAGGAGCTCGAAGATGCTAATGTTTCAATTAAGGTTGAAAGCAACGGGAATAAAGTGGAAATAAATACAAATCCTGATAAACAGAACAGGCAGCAGGAACTTGAGGAGCTGGAAAAGGCCAATACTCAATCGGATGACACTGTTCAGGTCAAAAAATAGTTCTGATCAGAAAACATGGGTAAAGCTCAGTCATGAACCTTACCTTTTAATAAATATAATACTGGCCGGGGTTATTTTGCTGATTTTTGCATACTCCGGCTTTTTTTCACCTGATACTGATAACTATCCAATTGCCTGCATACACGAAAGGCTTACAGGTGAACCATGTGCCTCCTGCGGATTATCCCACAGCTTTTCCCTTATTCTCAGAGGCAGGATCTCAGAAGCATACAGCTGGAATATCTATGGATTAAGAATTTTCCTATTCTTTGTGTTACAGCTGGTTATGAGAGGTGTTTTTTCAATATTCTATATAAGATATCCTGATACCCGGAAACAGCTGATCATATATGATATAACATCTTCAATAGTGCTGTTCTTTATTTCCTTCATGCCTTATATGGAATTTATAGTCAGGTCAATTACCGGGTGATTTTTATGTCTCTGATTATTTACTTTTTAAACGGAAATCACAGTCACCCCACCACTTGTCTTCCAAGTAAAATGTCAGGCAGGTCCGGCCCCCCTTATTGGGGTTCTTATAAGTCCCCTTTAGGGGATTTAGGGGCAAAGCTTTATGGCTGAAATCAGATCTGCGAAGATCCGCGAGATCTGCGGGAAATAAAATAAATGTTTCGTTTGAGAATCAACCACCCCGGCCGGGAACTAAAACAATGTAAATACTAGATAATTAATCGATCCCGGCCACCCCTCCACCACATACTCCTCCCTGCAGGCTGGCTCCTTCGCTAAAATCAGCCACTGGCTGATTTCTTAACGCTCGGCCCCCTTTAAAAGGAGGGGAAAGTTGTCAAACTTAAATTCAGTACTTTACATTCGGTTTTGGGTTAAACTCTCTACCTTTTCCTTATATCCATCCCCATAAGTTGAATACTATGGGATTTAGGGTAAAACCAACGTGAGGGCTTTTAAGAAACACTCCTTATTAAGACTTCCCTTAGGAGTCAGAGTGTCCCTTTGCGTTTAAAGGATCTCGCCTTCTTCGGGTCCGTTAAGTATTTCGTACAGCAGATGACTTTCAAATCCCTTTGATAATCCGAACCTTATCAGCTTGCCTTTCATTTCGTAGTCGTTTTTAGCTTTGGTGACCCTCCGGTGTGAGGCAAGAAGTTCTCTTAAAGTTTGCCTGTACTGGTCCTCATCCAGGGAATCAAGGGCCGGATTGATCAGCTCAGGCGGGATATGCTTTGCCCTCAGGAGTGCTGCAATCTTTAATTTACCCCATTTATTCTGGCGGTATTTATCACTGACGAACGCTTCTGCATATCTTTTTTCATTGATAAAGTTTTCCTTTACCAGGGTGTATATGATTTTTTCAGCATCTGCACCCCTTAAACCCCAGGAATCCAGTTTCATTCGTATATCTTCGATGCAGTGTTCACGAGTGGCGCAAATAGCCATTGCCTTGTTGAGGGCACTCTTTCCGCGGTCGTTTTCAGTCATTTTTCGTTCCTTTCATCATCCGGTCCTTTCCATTGATATCTTTGAAAATTTTTAGGCCTGAATAGTTATATGATTCAAGTAATTCAAGCATTGATTTTCCCATTGTTTCGTTGATTTCAAAATATACTCTGCCGCCCCTGCTTAAAATGGTGTCAGCCCTGTTAAGGATTGCCCTGAAAAACCTCAGGGGATCATCATCCGGGACGAAGAGTGCTTCACCCGGTTCGAAGTTCAGAACGTTGATGTGCATCCTCTGCTTTTCAGAATTCAGGACATACGGAGGATTGCTCACTATAATGCCGGTATTTTCAGTGCCGGGCACTCCGGTATCCCTGATGTCATCTTTTAAAAATCTGATTCTCACGTTGTTAATTATGGCATTTTCAGCAGCTATAGCCAGCGCCTTTTCTGAGACATCGGTTCCGGTGATCTTTGAAAGAGGCAGGTTCACTGCCAGGGCTATTGCAATGCATCCTGATCCTGTGCCGATATCCAGGATCTTTCCGGTAAACACGGGATTTTCTTTTACTATCAGATCGACCAGTTCCTCTGTCTCAGGACGTGGTATCAGAACATACTCGTTAACTTTAATTCTGCAACCGTAAAAAATAGTTTCGCCAAGGATGTACTGGATTGGTTTCCCTGTTTTCAATTCCCCGCAGATCCTGGCTATCAGTTCGCTTTGCCAGGGAAGGAGGAGTTTGTCTTTTTCGCTTAGAAGTTGTAGCCTGTCTGTACTGAAAACCGATGAAAAAATAATATTAGTTATACCTGTAATCTCCCCTGCCTGGTAGATATCAGCAAGTTCTTCCTTAAGATAATTCCTGATCTCTTTAATTGTTTGTAAATTAACAGCCATAAGTCAAAATTAGCATTTTCGCACAAATGTCCGGGGAGAGTGATGTTAAATTCATGAACAGGTGTCTTGAGCTGGCATCAGGAGCTGAGGGGATGACCTATCCAAATCCGCTTGTGGGCTCGGTCATTGTTCATGACGGGAAAATTATCGGTGAAGGATTTCATCTTAAAGCGGGCGGACCTCATGCAGAAGTCGTTGCCATTGAATCGGTAAGGAACAAAGGACTTCTTGCGTCATCAACCCTTTATGTAAATCTTGAACCGTGTTCCCATTTTGGCAAGACACCTCCATGTGCGGATCTTATTATCTCAAAAGGGATCCCGAGGGTTGTTATCGGGACAATAGATACAAGCAGTAAGGTTTCAGGGAAGGGAGTGGCAAGGATCCGCGAAGCCGGTTTAAGCGTTGTAACGGGAGTGGCAGAGGAGGAGTGCAGGAGAATTAACAGGAGATTCTTTACATTTCATGAAAGGAAGAGGCCATTTATTACCCTTAAATGGGCACAAAGCTCTGATGGATTTATCGACATAATTCGTCAGCCGGGAAGCAGCGCTGAACCAAACTGGATAACCGGAAAACCTGAAAGGATTCTTGTCCATAAATGGCGGGCTTGCGAACAGGCAATACTTGTTGGTGCCGGAACAATAAGGGCTGATAATCCCAGACTTAACGTAAGGGAATGGAAAGGTAATAATCCGGTGAGGATAATTTTAAACGGATCAGGGATCCTTCCTGAGAACCTGGCACTTTATGATACTATAGGGCCGAATGTAATTTTTACTTACTACCCGGGAAAGTCCGACATGCATGGTTCAGTGGTTGTTAAACTCAACAACCGGGAGCCTGCAGCCGTGCAGATCACGGATTACCTTTTCAGATGGGGCATGCAATCACTGTTGATTGAGGGCGGTGCAACGGTATTGAATCATTTTATAAGATCAGGTTATTGGGATGAAGCCCGTATCTTCCACGGCATGAAAGATTTTAAGGCTGGTATTAAGGCACCTGAAATAGAAGGGAAGCTTCTATCGGGGACCAGTTTCAGCCAGAGCTCCCTTGAAATATTGATTCCGGCCAATTCTTAAATTCTGGCAATTCTGCGCGGATCGTCGATCCAGTTTTTGTTGTCCGAAATGGCAATTAGCACTTCTTTTGGTGTCTCGGCAATTTCCCAGATCCCTTTATGTTCAAATCTTAGAAAATGTCCTGCTACCATCTGTTCAAGGAATTCAATAAAGGACTTATAGAAATTCAGAGTGTTGAGTATTACGACAGGTCCTTTGAAGAGCCCGAGCTGCTTCAGGGTAATAGCTTCAGTAAGTTCTTCAAGGGTACCGATACCTCCCGGCAAGGCAACAACAGCATCCGCTTTGGCGAACATCTCCTTTTTCCTTTCACCCATATCAGTTGTAACGATCATGTCACTCACATGAGGATGTCCCCAGCCTTCATCATTCATAAAAGAGGGTATGACACCTGTAATTATTCCCCCATTTTCAATGACAGAATCAGCAAGCACTCCCATCAGGCCTATACCACCTCCACCATAGATCACATTTATTTTTGACCTTGCAAAAAGAGAACCAAGCTCTGAAGCAGCCTGCATGTATTTATTGTCGATCCGGCTGCTTGAGGCAGCAAATACACATACTGTCATGGAATGAATCCCCCACCCCGGGGGTACGACCAATTACTGAAGCAAAGCATTCAACTTATTCACGAAATTAACCTTTGGCACAGCACCAATCTGCTTGTCCACCACCTTCCCCTCTTTGAAATAAAGGACTGTCGGGATATTTCTGATGCCAAATTTTGCGGTTACAGCAGGACTGTTATCAACATCACACTTCACAACAACGGCTTTACCGGTATATTCTCCGGAAATCTCTTCCATTGCGGGAGCGATCATTCTGCAGGGGCCACACCATTCTGCCCAGAAATCAACGATTACAGGTTTGTCTGATTTAAGGACAACTTCTTCAAAGTTGGTGTCATTTACCTCTAATGCCATAATGATTAAGTTTATAAATAGTATAATCTGTTAAAGGGTGCAAAGATAGCTAATTAACTTTATATTCAATGCCCGGATGATCATCAAGATATGAAATTAATTCATTATTGAGCCTGACCCTCAATGTTCTGGAAAACATCGGAAGTGAGATCTTATCATCCGGATCATAGAACAGGAATTTCAGCTCAGTTTCACCCTTATTTTCCTTTACTATGTTCCATCAGTTCGGTGATCATTTCCCTGCTTATATTTTCAGGATTGATTTTCAGAGTTACGGATTTTATAAGTTCATCCTTAACACTTGAGAGAAGATTTATTGTTTTTATGCTGAATTCAAGTTCATCCTCCCTGTATTTTCTTTTCTGACTCTTCCTTTTACCAGAAGATAATAACCAATAATAAAGAATTTGCTGTATTCAATATACTCTTTATCGAACATCATGAACCTGAATGAATCGGAATAATCCTGAAGTGTAAATGATCCATACGGTTTACCGTTTTTGCCAATCCCGTTTTTTGTATCAGTTACCATTCCTGCAACAACAACATCTCTGTCAAGATATTCACTGAGATTTTGAAGATCAGCAAGTGTTGCAGTGGTGAATGTCGTGATCTCAAGTTTAAAATCATCAAGCGGATGTGATGAGAGATAGATGCCGATCACCTCTTTTTCCCTGTTGAGTTTTTCAAGTTTAGGCCAGTCGGGGCACTGGACCGGTTCCGGTTTGATCATATCAAAACCTCCCTGTCCGCCAAAAAGTGACTGCTGACTTGAATTCTTTACTGTCTTTGCATTATTTCCATACCTGATCAGGCTTTCAATAAAGCTTGATCCTTTTGTGTCGAGTGAAAAATACTGTGCCCTTGATTATTTCCGGAAAACAGTCAAATGCTCCGGCAACAGCCATTGCTTCAAGGTTTTTCTTATTCAGTGAATTAAGATTAACTCTTTCAACCAGGTCATAAATATCTTTGTAAAGTCCATTTTTCTCCCTTTCTTCAATCAGCTGAAGCACAGCACTTTCTCCAACTCCTTTAATTGCACCAAGTCCAAACCTTATATTCCCGTCCTTGTTTACTGTGAATTTTACATTACTTTCATTAACATCAGGTCCCAGCACTTCCATCCCCATCCTTCGGGTTTCATCCATAAAGGTTGTTATCTTCTTTATATCGCTTATATTCCGGCTCAGGACTGCAGCCATATATTCTGCAGGATAATGTGCTTTAAGATAACCTGTCTGGAAGGCAACAAGAGCATAACATGTTGAGTGTGATTTATTGAAGGCATATTGGGCAAAAGCTTCCCAGTCGGACCATATCTTATTTACTATATTTTCATCATAACCATTTTTTTTGCATCCTTCCAGGAATTTAAGCTTCATCTCATCCATTATGGATTTCTTCTTTTTTCCCATTGCTTTTCTGAGCGAATCAGCTTCTCCTTTTGTAAAACCTGCCAAGTTCCTGTGAAAGAAGCATCACCTGTTCCTGATAAACAGTAATTCCATAGGTGTCATTCAAGATATTTTTCCATTACCGGAAGGGGATAATCAATCTTTTCGGTCCCATGTTTCCTCCTGATGAATTTCGGAATATATTCCATCGGTCCGGGACGGTAAAGAGCATTCATGGCAATAAGGTCCTCAAACCTGTTTGGCTTAAGTTCCCTCAGGTATCTTTTCATCCCGGTTGATTCAAACTGGAAGATACCGGTTGTTTCACCGTTGCTGAAAAGCTCAAATGTTTTTTTATCATCAAGGGGCAGAGTTTCAATATCAATTTCAATTCCCTTTGATTTCTTTATATTTTCAACAGCATCTTTAATTATGGACAGTGTTTTAAGCCCAGGAAATCCATCTTTAAGCAGACCGACTGATTCAACATGACTTCCATCATATTGGGTGGCATAGAGATCAGTATCTTTTGCTGTGCAGAGAGGGATATAGTTGTCGAGCGAATCTTTGCCGATTATTATTCCGCAGGCATGAACCCCGGTTTGCCTTACGGAACCTTCAAGCACTTCAGCATATTTTAGGGTCTGTGCAATAAGTTTATTTGATGATTCTTTTTCCCTTGCAAGTTCAGGTACTTCGGCATAAGCCTGCTGAAAGTGTGATTCCGGGTCTGTTCAGGTACCAGCTTGGCAAGCCTGTCGGCATCAGGCAAGGGAAGTTTCTGAACCCTGTGCAACATCCCTGATTGCCATTTTTGCTGCCATTGAGCCAAAGGTTATAATATGTGCAACCTTGTCGTGGCCATATTTATTTACAACATATTTCAGAACATGCTTCTCTTCCGTCTTCATCAAAATCAATATCAATATCAGGCATTGAAATACGGTCGAGATTCAGGAACCTTTCAAACAGAAGTCCGTATTTTATTGGATCTATATCAGTGATCCTAAGGCAGAATGCAACTGCTGATCCGGCTGCCGAACCTCTTCCCGGCCCAACTGAGACTCCCATTTCCCTTGCTGCACTGAGGAAATCCTGAACAATCAGAAAATATCCGGGAAATCCCATTTTGGCAATAGTGTCAAGCTCAAAATCAATCCTTTCTGTCTGCTCTTCTGTAAGAGTTACCCCATCTTTCTTTTGCTCCCTTGTAAGTAAGGTATCTCAGATATTCATCTTTATCGGTATACCCTTGCGGCAAGCTCAAATTCAGGCATTATCGGATCATGATCGAGCTTGTATTTTTCAATTTTTGCAACCAGTCCTGCAACATTATCTACTGCCTCAGGAATATCGCTGAAGATTGTCCGCATCTCCTCCTCAGTCTTTAAGATATTCCTGTTTTGAATATCTTAGTCTGTCAGGATCATCAATATCCTTTGCAGTATTGATGCAGATCAGCCTGTCGTGAGCTTCAGCATCTTCAGCATTAATAAAATGAACATCATTTGTGGCAATTATTTTTACATTATATTTTACCGAGAGCTTTTTAAATGCCTCAATTACTTTCTGCTGAAGCGGGAAAGACAGATCTGTCGGCTTCCGGATCATATGTTTCATGTCTTTGTATTTCAAGATAAAAATCATCTCCGAACAATATCAAGATAACTTTTCAGGGCAGCTTCCGCTCCGGTCATTGTGCCATTAAGTATTTCATCCTGTATCTCACCGGCCAGACATGCTGATGAGGCTATCAATCCTTCCCTGTATTTTGCCAGCAGTTCCTTGTCAATTCGTGGTTTATAATAAAATCCTTTGATCCAGGCAGTTGAAACAAGCTTTATAAGGTTTTTATATCCTGTAAGATTTTTTGCCAGAAGAATAAGATGATCACCTGAACGGTCTTCTTTTCCTGTCACATCCGCAATTGATCTTTTTGCAACATAAATTTCACATCCTATGACCGGCTTAATACCCTTTTTTGATGGCAGTGTTGATGAAACTCCTTGACTCCAAACATATTGCCATGATCGGTGATTGCAACGGCTTCCATGCCAAGCGACTTTAACCTTGTCGATAAGATATGGCAATATTTGAAGCTCCGTCAAGGATAGAGTATTGAGTATGAACATGTAAGTGTGAAAAGGTGCCCATGAGTCGGATTAAAATATACAGTATACAGGTCTCAAAAATACTTAAAAATGGATTAAGTTTTCTGAGTTTGAGCTATAGTAATGAACAATCCATTATTTAATTTGTGACAATTGTAAAGCCAGCCGGACAACACGTTGATTGAATTGAAAATTGATGCGAATCTGAATTAGCTTTCAGGAGAGATTCCTCACTTTGCAGAGAATATGAAGTATTAATCAAAAATCTTATCTTTATTGTGAAATATGATGTTATTGAGATTTCAATGATTGTCTCTATTCAGATCAAGTAAAAAGGAATTGAAAATAACACGATTTTTTATTTACCTAATATCATAATTATGAAAAAATTTCTGCTATTATTTTTTGTTCTCTGCGGTTTATTGCTGCCTGTAGATGGCCAGCAAAAAACCATTACTGGGACAGTTACAGACTCTGAGGGCGGCCAGCCTGTTGCAGGGGCCACGGTATTGTTAAGAGGTACCACGACCGGAACAACCACCGACGCTTCCGGCCGGTACCAGATATCAGCATCTCCGGGGTCGGTGCTCGAGTTCAGGTTCCTCGGCATGAAAACCGCTGAAGCTGTTGTCGGTACATCGAACGTCATTGATATTTCACTTGAATACGAATTGATGGGTGTTGATGAAGTTGTCGTCGTTGGTTATGGTTCAGCTATAAAAAGAACCGTTTCGGGCTCGATAACGAAAGTTGACACCAAAGGCCTTTCCGAAATGCCGACTGTAAGTTTCGAATCAGCTATTCAGGGCAAAACAGCCGGGGTCTTTATCGAACAGGCAAGCGGGAAACTGGGCGAGGCCGTCAAAATGAGGATAAGAGGTTCCTCATCAGTTTCTGCCGATAATCAGCCCTTATATGTGGTTGATGGTGTTCCGATTACCACCGAGAGCCTTACCAACGGGTCCAATCAGCCCGTCAGTCCGCTGGCTGATATTTCAATGGCAGACGTAGAATCAATCCAGGTGCTGAAGGATGCCTCAGCGGCAGCAATATATGGATCCAGGGCATCTAACGGGGTTGTTATTATAACGACTAAAAGGGGGAAAGCAGGCGCTACGAAATTCAATGTTGACTATACGACGGGTATTAGTAACCCGAGTCATTTGATGGATTGGCTTAATGCTGACCAGTATCTTGAACTTTTGAATGAATCGATGGATAATGTCTCCGATGCCGATGGACTGGTATGGGGATGGCTGCCCAAAAATGATATCTGGGATATGTTTGTCCCCGGTTGGGATCAAGGAGACGATACGGACTGGCAGAAAGAAGCATTCCAGAAAGGTTCCCTGAACAGAATAAATGTATCAGGAAGCGGCGGAAATGAATCCACTACCTATTATGCAGGCATGAGTTATGACAATACGAAAGGTATCCTCAGGGGTAACGATATGACAAAGCTCAGCGGACGTCTGAACCTTGATCAGAAAGCCACAGATAAGCTATCTTTCGGAATTCAGATGAACCTGCTCAGGACTGAAATGGACAGGGTTGAAAACGACAACGCATTTGCAACCCCTCTCCAGCTTGTTGCCCAGGCTCCCGTTACACCGGTTTACGATCCTGAAACGGGTGAATTGAATACCAATACCATTTATTATAATGGATTAATTTCACTCAGGGACGGATCGAATAATCACACAGTTTTCAGATCACTGGCCAATGCATATGCATCTTACAGAATAATACCTGGCCTCACATTTAAATCTGAGTTTGGAACTGATATTACAGATCTGCGGGAAAAGAATTTCTGGGGCCGTCTTACAATAGGGGCAGGACCCGCAGGTGAAGCTCAGAACCGTTCCCTCAGAGTCGTGAATTACAACTGGGAGAACTATTTTACATATGCAAAAACATTTAATGTTCATGATATAAATGTCATTGCCGGAATGTCATACCAGGAATCAAAAACAACAGGCTCGGATGTTCAGGGCAAAGGATTTCCAACTGATAATTTTCACAATATTGCAAATGCAGCGGAAGCAACAGTATTCTCAAGCTGGGATGAAGGACACACTTATCTTTCATATTTTGCAAGGGCAAACTATAAGCTGAAAGAGAGATATCTGTTATCCCTTAGCGGCAGGGTTGACGGGTCATCAAGGTTTGGCGTTGATAACAGATATGGTTTTTTCCCGGCAGTATCCGCCGGATGGATCATCTCGGAAGAGAATTTTATGCTGGGGATAAAGAACATCCTGAGTTATCTGAAGTTGCGTGCAAGTTACGGTATTACAGGGAACTCAGGTATTCCTGACTATGCGCATCTTGCTCTTTATACAGGTGTCAATTATGCGGGCAGGAATGCGCTCCAGCCTGCCCAGCTTCAGAGCCGTGAGCTTGGATGGGAGAACACCTCTCAAGCAGATCTGGGTGTTGATTTTGGATTGTTCAAAAACAGGCTCACAGGAGAACTTGATCTCTATTACAAGAAAACAACCGATTTGCTTCTTTTCAGGACATTGCCGTCAACTTCGGGATTTACCGGAGTATGGAGCAATATAGGGGAACTAGAAAACAGAGGTCTTGAGTTTGCACTTCACTCAGATAATTTTGTGGGAGACTTCAAATGGACAACTGACTTTAATATTGCTTTCAATAAAAATAAGATCCTCAATATCAGTGGTCCTGAAATAACTCCGAACGGTATTAACTATGTTATTGAAGGTCAGCCTATAGGTGTCTTTAAGACAAGAAAGTTTGCAGGTGCTGACCCTGATAATGGCGATGCCCTTTACTATGTTGACGATACCAGCAATGAAACGACAAATAATTATAATATCGCCGGAGATCTGATAGTCGGATCACCTAACCCTGATTTTACAGGGGGTATAAGTAACTATCTGGGATATAAGGGAATTGATCTGAATATCCTTCTGAGTTTTGTCTATGGTAATGATGTCTTTAACGGAGGAGGAAGATACCAGTCCGCAAATGCTGACTGGTTTGATAATCAGACAACTGATCAGATGAACAGGTGGCAGAACCCGGGTGATATTACTGATATTCCCCAGGCACGTCTTGATGGCAGGAACGGAACCAGCAATTCAAGCAGATATATTTCCGATGCATCCTACCTGAGGGTCAGAAATATTAATCTTGGCTATAATCTTCCGCAAACTCTTGTTTCCAAAATCAAACTGACAGGAGTGAGGGTGTATATCGGAGTACAAAACCTTTATACTTTCACTAAATATAAGGGATGGGATCCGGAAGTCAACTATACCGGAACCGGAAGAAGTACCCAGAATACAAATATCATACAGGGGTATGATTTTTATACTGCACCCCAGGCCAGAACATATACGCTTGGTGTAAATCTCTCATTCTAACTGTTAATTATGACTATCATGAAAAATATATTCTATCAAAGTAAAAAATGGTTGCTGATCCTTCCGGCCTTCCTGGTTCTTTTTGCCTGCAATGAAAAACTCGACATAAAGCCACAGCAATCCATAGATGCAAGTACTGCACTCAATTCAGTTGAGAACATCAAAACTACGCTTGTCGGAGCCTATCTACAGGCAAGGAGTGCAAATATTTTCGGTTCGCAGTTCAATGAATTCAGTGAACTTCTGGCTGCAACGTCCGACCTTTCCTTTATCGGTACTTACTCAGAACCCAAAGAAATTATTCACAAAGAAATCACAGTTACTAACGGCTATGTTGAAGGTTGTTGGATCGATGCTTATGGCCTTATAAATATCTGCAATACCCTTCTTGATCCTGATATACTATCAATAATTGAATCAGCAGAGGATCGCAGCCTGGTTGAAGGTGAAGCTAAATTTTTGCGGGGGTGGGTCATGTTTGAGGTTACAAGGCTTTTTGGACTGCCATATGAGCCGGGCGGTTCAAATGCCCAGCCAGGAGTTCCCATTGTACTTAATCCTACAAAGGATGTGGCAGATGCTATAGAAGTGGCAAGGAGCTCTGTTCAGGAATGTTATGATCAGGCCCTTGCTGATCTTACAGCAGCCCGCGACCTTCTTCCCGAAGAAAACGGAGTATTCGCCACAACATTTGCAGCCAGCTCAGTACTTGCCAGGCTCTATCTCCAGCAGGGCAACTTTACCGGTGCGGCTACCGAGGCAAATAAAGTAATTGAAAGTGGTTTGTTTTCTCTTACTGACACTCCATTGGAAACCTTTAACATAACCGGGACGTCGCCTGAAGTTATCTTTGCACTTGAGAATAATGTGGCATCCAATACCTCTTGGCTTACAGTTATGTACGCTTCGCTCAACGGCATGGGTCGCGGCGATTATGATATCCAGCCGGGGTTTCTTACAAAATTTGATCCCGCAGACCTGAGAGGAATGCTGCAGGTTGATACCGAATCATCATTTACTATTGCTGAAATAAACAAAATGTACTATATAGGTGTCGGTACCATTCTGAACAACGGCGGGATAAATACTTCAAAGTGGGGCGATTATTATGCAAATATTCCTCTTATCCGCCTGGCAGAAATGTATCTTATAAGAGCGGAAGCGAACTTTGAGAGTGGTGTCGCACAAATAGGGCCAAATACTCCGGCAGAAGACATCAACCTTATCAGGCTGCGTTCTTTAGCTCCGGCTTACACTGAACCTGTTACCAGAGACCAGATCAGGAATGAACGTTATCTTGAATTGTGCTGGGAAGGTCACCGGCTTCACGATCTGAAAAGATGGCATCAGGATATTGGTTCTGATCCCTTCGACGCAGGAAACCTTATTCTTCCCGTACCGTTCAGGGAAATGGAGGTAAACAGCCTGCTTGTTCAGAATCCATGGTATCTGGGGCAGTAGAGGATCAGGAGGTTACATGTTGCAGGTTACATGTTGCAGGTTGCTGATTAATTAGCCAACCTGCAATTTGTAACCCGCAACTTTTTACAAAATCATTGTTTGCTTGGCAAATTTATTTATCTTTGCACCCACAATTTTAAAAAGCAGGTTAAATAATAAGCGTAAAAATTTAAATGGCAGTTAAAATCAGATTAGCTAGGAAAGGCCGCAAGAGAAAGGCCTACTACCACATTGTGGTAGCAGATAGCAGGTCGCCACGGGATGGCAGATATATTGAAAAGATCGGAACATATAATCCGATCACTAACCCGGCAACTATCGAACTCGATTTCGATAAGGCACTGGGTTGGCTGCAAAATGGCGCATTACCTACAGATACATGTAGAGCTATCCTTTCTTATAAAGGTGTACTGATTAAAAAGCATCTTCTCGAAGGTGTGAAAAAAGGTGCATTTGATGAAGCTGAAGCGACAAAACGTTTTGAAGAATGGATGAAGCAGAATGAGGAAAAAATTGAAGCCAAGAAATCAGGTCTTGAGAAAATCACAGGATGATGAAATTGGAAAACGTCTGGCCGCAGAGAAAAAAATAAATGAAGCAAGAGCAGCAAGGCTGGCAAAGAAACAGGCTGATCTTGCAGCAAAAGCTGAAGAAGCTGCCAGACCCGCACCTGCTGAAGAAGATACTACACCCGCACCTGCTGAAGGAACAGCCGGGGCACCTGCAGAAGGTGAAAGCTCCGCTGAAGCTGTAGCTGACGATAAACCACAGGAGTAAACAGGGTCATAAGGATCAGCGATCCGATGACTTACAATAACCAGATATTGCTTGGCCGCATAACCAGGATCCACGGATTCGAAGGTGCTGTGGCCATCAGGTTGGAGAAAGCATTTATAGACAATTTCCCCGAACTGGAATCGGTTTTCATCGAAACAGACGGAAGACCGGTTCCTTTTTTTATCTCGGAGTGGGAGTATCCGGGTGGAGACATTCTTAAACTGAAATTCAAAGGTTACAATTCGTTCGAAAAGGTTAATGAATTCAATGGATGCAGAGTTTTCCTCACATCTTCTCAGGGAACGGATAACCCTGTTCAGAAAACTGAAACCATTTCAGGATTTAAAGTCCTCTCAGCTGATAAAAGAGTCATCGGAACCATAAAGAATGTTATCCAAAATCCGGGTCAGGATCTGCTGAGCATCCTGACTCCGGAAAACAAAGAAATTCTTATTCCGCTACACGAAGACCTTATCATAAAAGTGAACAGGAGGTCGAAAACTATTACCATGGATCTGCCTGACGGATTGACTGACCTCAATGATACCTAGGTCGACTGGTCTTCTGGTCTGCTGGTCTGCTGGTCTGCTGGTCAACAGGTCTATTGATCTGCGAAAACCTGCCTACCGTCAGGCAGGTCAGCGCGATCTGCGGGAAATATAAAGCCTGGAAACAGGATAAATATCATATTCCGATAAGCTTTATTCTATTTACATTTACCTTTGTTAATAAATTAACAATATGATCGACCTGTCATGTAACTACCTCGGACTGCAATTGAGGAATCCGCTGATTGCAGGCAGTTCCGGACTTACTTCCTCGATCGAAAATCTGAGGAGCATCGCAAAGATGGGTGCCGGCGCTGTAGTACTTAAATCTGTGTTTGAAGAGCAGATAAGGTATGAAACTGATCTCCTTATCGAATCCGGTCATTCGGAAATCAAACCGTGGAATGAGGTTTTCAACAGTATAGTAAGCGAAACGGAATACTATTATGAGGAAGCCTTTAACTACCTGACCGACTATGCGAGGGAACATACTCTGAGCAAGTACCTTAAATTTATTTCTGAAGCAAAACAGGCCGTTGATATTCCGGTCATAGCAAGCATTAACTGCAGAACGGGGTATGACTGGCAATATTTTGCACGGCGCATTCAGGAAGCGGGCGCTGACGCTCTGGAACTTAATATTTATGTTCTTCCGTCTGACCCCGAAAAAGATTCCGCCGAAATAGAAGCAATCTATTTTGATATCATAAAGGAGGTTAAGAAATTTGTTACTATACCGGTATCAGTAAAAACAGGTTATTACTTCTCAAGCCTTGCCAGGTTTCTTATGAAACTTGCTGACACCGGTATATCCGGACTTACACTCTTTAACCGGCCTTACAACCCTGATATTGATATTGATACTCTCCAAATAAGTGCTTCGAATGTTTTCAGCAACGAATCAGAATACTCCAACACCCTCCGTTGGATCGCCCTTTTGTCAGGCAGGTTGAAATGCGATATTGCTGCATCAACCGGGATCCATAATCATCAGACAGTTATAAAGCAGTTGCTTGCAGGAGCTGATACCGTACAATTGGTTTCGGTGCTCTATAAACAAAAATTTGACGTTTTTCCTGAAATAATTGCCGGTCTTGAAAGCTGGATGAAACAACATAATTTCAAAAGTATATCTGATTTTAAGGGTTTGCTGAGCCGTCAGAATATAGGAAACTTTGCATCATATGAGCGTGTCCAGTTTATTCGTCTTTTTACAGGTATTGAATAATAAATTAATAAAGAGCTAAATGTCTCACATCGAACCATATCCCGAGAGTACTTCTCTTGCATCCCAGATTGAAAAAAATGCAGAAGTAAAAGCCAGGAAATGCTACCAGTGCGGTAAATGCACAGCAGGGTGCCCGGTTGCCGATGAAATGGACATCCCTCCTTCCATGGTAATGCGGTTGCTGCAGACTGAGTCGCCTGGCAACGATGAAAGAGTTCTGAGGTCTTACTCAATCTGGCTTTGCCTTACCTGCGAGATGTGTTTAAGCCGTTGTCCGATGGAAATAGATATTCCTTCGATGATGGACTTTCTCAGGCAGAAATCCCTCAGGGAGAGGAAAGTAAACAGGAAGGCAGCAAACATAGTTGCTTTTCATAAGTCGTTCCTGAGCTCAATAAGGCATACAGGCAAATTATTTGAGCTGGGACTGATACTTGATTATAAACGTCAGTCCCTGAACCTGATGCAGGATGTTACTCTTGCTCCTGGTATGATATCGAGAGGTAAATTGCACTTTATCCCTGAAATAATAAAAGGCAAAGGTCACCTTGCCGAAATCTTCAGGAAAACAAAAAACAGAGATTAATGAAAACAGGATTTTATCCGGGCTGCTCGCTTACCGGGTCCGCCCGCGACTATAATGAATCGGTTTCGGCACTGGCTGAAGCTTTCGGCATAGAATTTACGCAGGTCCCCGACTGGAACTGCTGCGGCGCAACCGCTGCACATAATCTTAATAAGGAGTTATCACTTGCCCTTCCTGCCCGTATCCTTGCAATTGCCGAAAAAGAGGGAATGGACGAAATAGTTGTGCCATGTGCTGCATGTTACAGCCGTCTTCTGGTAACACAGAACGAACTGAGGAATAACCCTGAACGCAAAAACCGCGTTTGTGAAATATTGGATATGGATTACAGGGGCACTTCCAGGTTACTGAATGTAGTTGAATGGATTGACAAATATATAATTCCGCAACTCGAATCAAAGATTGTAAAACCGTTTGATCATAAGGTGGCATGTTATTATGGCTGTCTGCTGGTCAGACCCGATAAGATCCTGAAATATGACCGCGCTGAGGATCCGCAGACGATGGATATTGTAATGAAGAAGACAGGGGCTGATCCTGTTGATTTTCCATTCAAGACCGAATGCTGCGGTGCAGGATTGTCAATTTCGAAAACGGATGTAGTTTCAAAGCTTTCGGGTAAAATTGTTGAGGATGCTGAACACCGTGGTGCTAAAGCAATAATTGTTGCCTGCCCGATGTGTCATTCAAACCTTGATATGAGGAGGCAGGATATTAATAAATACTGGGAGACTGATTTTAAGATCCCTGTATTATTTCTTACCCAGGCAATCGGACTTGCTATAGGCCTGGCACCTGAAAAAATAGGCCTGAAAAGGCATTTTGTTGAAGTAACAATAAGTTAAGAAGAAATATTAAGAATGGCAAGAATAGGTGTTTTTGTTTGTCATTGTGGTGAAAATATCAGTGCTACGGTCGATTGTGCCAAAGTAGCAGAAACTATCGGAAAACTGAGACATGTAGCCTTCAGCACCGATTATAAATATATGTGTTCCGATCCCGGGACAAACCCTGATTAAGGATGCAATTACAGAGCATAAGCTTACCGGAGTTGTGGTTGCTGCATGCTCGCCAAGGATGCATGAGCCTACATTCAGGAAAGCATGCGCTGAAGCCGGACTGAATCCATTCCTTTGCGAAATGGCAAATCTGCGTGAACATTGTTCATGGGTTCATGAAAAGAATGATCTTACAACAGAAAAGGCGATTGATATTGTAAGAACTCTGGTTGAAAAGGTAAAATTGAATTCTGCACTTCAGCCAATAAGGGTTCCTGTTACAAAGACGGCACTGGTGATTGGCGGTGGTATTGCAGGGATACAGTCAGCCCTCGATATTGCCAATACCGGTCATAAGGTTGTTATGGTTGAGCGTTCCCCTTCCATCGGCGGACATATGTCACAGCTGTCAGAGACTTTTCCGACGCTCGACTGCTCCCAGTGTATCCTCACACCCAGGATGGTTGAGGTAGCCCAGCATCCGAATATTACTCTTTACACCTATGCTGAGGTGGAAAGTGTTGAGGGATTTATCGGCAACTTTAAGGTTAAGATCAGGAAGAAAGCAAAAAGCCTTGATGAAAAGGTGTGTACAGGTTGCGGTTTATGTACAACTAAATGTCCTCAGAAAAAGATCCCGAATGAATTTGAGCAGGGAATGGGAATGAGACCTGCAATTTATGTGCCCTTTCCACAGGCAGTTCCAAACAAGCCGGTGATCGACAGGGAGCATTGCACCTATTATATAAAAGGTAAATGCAAGGTATGCGAGATTGTCTGTCCTACAAAGGCAATCCGTTTCGATCAGCCCGATGAGATAGTTGATCTTGATATAGGAGCAATTGTTATTGCAACCGGATTTGATATTAAACATGCCGATTTTTTCCCTGAATACGGATATGGCAAATACAAGGATGTTATTGACGGACTGCAGTTTGAAAGGCTGGCCTCTGCTTCGGGACCTACTTCAGGGGCAATATTGCAGACCTTCGGACGGAAAGGTTCCTAAGAATATTGTATTTGTTGCCTGTGCAGGTTCACGCGATCCTGCAAAAGGAATTGCATATTGTTCAAAAATATGCTGCATGTACACCGCCAAGCATGCTATGCTTTACAAGCATAAGGTTCATGAGTGGTAAGGCTCATATATTTTATATGGATATCCGGGCAGGAGGTAAAAACTACGAGGAGTTTGTACGCCGGGCTATTGAAGAGGATCATGTTAACTATATCCGGGGAAGGGTTTCAACAATATACGAAAGGGACGGGAAGCTGATTGTCAAGGGAGTCGATACACTGCTGGGAGGTCAGCCTGTTGAAGTGGTTGCCGATATGGTGGTTCTTGCCACTGCGGGTGTTGCCAATTCGGGTGCTGAGGAGCTTGCTCAGAAACTGCATGTTTCATATGACTCGCATAAATTCTTTGCTGAAGCTCATCCCAAATTAAAACCGGTTGAAACCAATACTGCCGGGATTTTCCTTGCAGGAGCATGCCAGAATCCGAAAGATATTCCCGATTCTGTATCACAGGCATCGGGTGCTGCAGTAAAAGTTGCGGCACTATTCTCACAGGCTGAGCTTACACGGGAACCTCTGGTTGCTCATGTAAACCGGATGGCACCACCAGTGTATTCAACTTGTGTGGGATGTTTCCTGTGCCAGCCTGTTTGTCCTTACCAGGCTATTGAACGGGAAGAGTTCAAGAACCGTGATGGTAAAGTAATAAAAACAGTGGCCAAAATAAATGAAGGTCTTTGCCAGGGATGCGGAACATGTGTTGCCCTTTGCAGATCAAAATCAATTGACTTATATGGTTATTCAAATAACCAGGTTTATGCTGAAGTGGTTGCATTGTTGAATGAATATTGATTTATTAAGAAGTCATTTGGTATAAAAGAAAATTTTTATGTCAGAATTTGAACCAAAAGTTGTGGCATTCGTCTGTAACTGGTGCACTTATGCCGGTGCTGACCTGACCGGGACAAGCCGGATAAAATATGCCTCAAATGTCAAGATTATCCGTTTCCCCTGCACCGGACGGATTGATTTTATGCTTTTGCTGAAAGCATTTGCCAATGGAGCTGATGGCATAATAGTTTCAGGCTGTCATCCGAATGATTGCCATTATACATCCGGAAATTTCCATGCAAAACGACGGTGGATAATGTTTAAGGAACTTATGGATTTCATGGGAATTGATATGAGCAGGATCACTTTTTCATGGGTATCTGCAGCTGAAGGTGCAAAATGGGCTGATGTTGTGAATACAACTGTTGCCAGGATACGGGAACTTGGTCCATATGTCTCATACAGGGAGATGGTAAACAAATCAGTTGAAGAGGAGGTAAAAAATGAATAGTCTTATAACCAGGGCCAAAGAACTGCTTGAAAACAAAACCGTCCAGGTGGTAATCGGTTATGAAGCCGGTCCTACCGGTGTACCCCGGCCTGCTTTTATTACAGATCCTGCAAAAGCAGGCAGACTGATGTTTGATAACCAGTTGTGTTCAGAATCTTGCTGTTTATCTTACAAAGCCTGAAGTTAAAAGCTTTGGTAAAATGGCCATTGTTGCTACTCTTCCGGTTATGAGAAGCATAATGATGCTAATCTCTGAACAACAGGTAACTGCAGAAAATATTATTGTTCTTGGTATATCAGCGGAAGGAAAGCTGCTCGATATTTCCGACATGCAGGTTATGCAGGGATATATTGAAAAATCAGATCTGAGCAAACCCTGCCTGAATACAAGGAGCTTCTTGATAAGCTGAATAAACTTGAGTCCTGAGGAGAAATTTGCTTACTGGCAGAATGAACTTTCAAAATGTATTAAGATGCTATGCCTGCAGGCAGGCTTGCCCGATGTGTTATTGTACACGCTGTACGGTCGAGGTTAATCAGCCGCAATGGATACCTGTTCAGTCCAATACCCATGGGAATATGGAATGGCATATCCTCAGGGCAATGCATCTGGCCGGTCGTTGCATAAGTTGCGGAGAATGCGGAAGGGCATGTCCTGTCGGCATCCCCTGCCACCTGCTTACAATGCATCTGGCTGATAAGGTTCACGATTATTTCAAAGTCTATGCAGGAACATCGGATAAAATGAGTTCTGTTTTGTCGACTTTTGAACCGAATGATAAAGAAAGCTTTATAATTTAAGATGGAAATCACCAGAAAATTAATCCGGAAGCAATCGCTGGAAAAGCTGTATAATCATCTTACAGCTGACAGCAAAGTCTATGCACCGGTTATTGCTACCGATAAACAGGTTGAATACAAATATAATCCCTCTTTTTCAGAGGTGACATTCGATCATATCAGGTCAACTCTTTCTGTTAAAAACGTTGTCTTCCCGAAAATGAGAATCATTGCTTCATTACACCAACAGCAAAACTGAAAGTACAGTTTCTGATATCGATCTGAATAAATTCCCGGAGACTGTTCTGTGGGGCTCACATCCCTGCGATAATTCAGCGTTTGATACCCTGCGCTCAATATTCTGCTGGGATCTGAATGACAGGTTTTTTTCAGAAACGACTCAAAAAACTTACTGTTATCGGATTAAGCTGTCATAAGAGCGATGAGTATTGTTTCTGTACTTCAACGGGTGTCAGTCCCGACTCGGCCAAAGGAAGCGATATTCTGTTAACCAGGTTGCAGAATGGTGATTATCAGGCTGAGATACTAACAGAAAAAGGAGCCGGCGATTGTGTCTTCCAACCCTGATCTGTTTGAACCGGCAGATGCGCAAGAGGTTCTGGTTACAGATGTCAGGAAGAAATTTACTCATGAAAAGGTGACTCTGAAGCTTGGAACTAATTTTGAACATCCCTTCTGGGTTGAAAATTCACTCCGGTGCCTTGGTTGCGGTGCCTGTGCTTATGTTTGTCCTACCTGTGCCTGTTTTGATATCCAGGATGAAACAAGGGGAAAAGATGGCAAGCGTTACAGAAGCTGGGATTCATGCGGATTTGGTTTGTTCACCCTGCATACTTCAGGTCATAATCCGCGGCAAGTTCAGAGCCAGAGATGGAGACAGCGCATTATGCATAAATTTTCCTACATGCCGGAACGGAACAAGTCGCTGGGATGCGTGGGCTGCGGCCGCTGTTCAGCAGGCTGTCCTGTCGATATGAATATAGCCGAGCAGCTTGAAGCAATACAAAATATTTAATCAGTTCTCATCATGAGTGATAATATATATAAGCCTTACCTGATGGAGATCGAAAACATAGTTGAAGAGACTCCTGATGTAAGAACATTCCGGTTAAAATTCAAAAATCCGGAAGAGGCTGAAAAGTTCTCCTTTAAAGCAGGCCAGTTTGGTGAATATTCTGTTTTCGGAGAGGGAGAATCAACTTTTTGTGTAGCATCGTCCCCAACACGGAAGGATTATATTGAATGTACATTCCGGAAGGCCGGCAGGGTCACAAATGCACTGTCAAATCTTGAGATAGGGGATACACTGGGATTCAGGGGACCCTATGGGAACACTTTTCCGGTTGAACAATGGGAGGGCAAAAACCTGTTGTATATTGCAGGGGGAATAGCGTTGCCTCCGATGCGTTGCGTCATCTGGAACACTCTTGATCTGCGCGATAAGTTTAAGGATATTACCATTATTTACGGAGCCAGAACTGTTTCAGACCTGGTTTACAAGGATGAGTTAAAAGAATGGGGAGAAAGGTCAGACATCAGGCTGATTACTACCGTTGACCCCGGTGGCGAGACTCCTGACTGGAAAGGTGAAACAGGATTTGTACCTGCAGTGCTCGACAGGGTGGCTCCATCTTCAGAAAACACTATTGCCATACTGTGCGGGCCTCCCGTCATGATAAAATTTACAATGCCTGTTCTTGAAAAAGCTTGGTTTCAGGGACAAGGATATTTACACAACGCTGGAGAACAGGATGAAATGCGGGTTTGGCAAATGCGGACGCTGCAATGTGGGTAAGGTGTTTGTCTGCCTTGATGGTCCTGTATTCACATACGAACAGATCCTGAAGCTGCCCGAAGAGTACTGATAGTTTTTTAGACTTTTAATTATTTAATTAGCTGAAATACAATTAAATAAGTTTCCCCTCCTTTTGAAGGAGGGGTGGCCAGACGGTGAAATCATCTTACAGGCAGAAACTAAATTCGTCTGGCCGGGGTGGTTGATTCAAGTCTTTCTTATTACCTTTATTCAAATGGATAGACTTGAAACATAAATTAACCACGACTTCCCAGTGGAACCTTTTAATTTCTTTGCATAGGTTAGTGGCCACTATTTAATCAGCTATATGCATCATTCTTCTAAAAATCCCGTCTTTTCAAAAATAACTTCATTACATAAAAATCTTAACGTTATGAAAAGGGTAATTTTTTTAGCAACATTTTTAGCTGCAATGATTTTTGCTTCCGGTACCTCAGACGGCCAGACCAAAGAAACGAGAAGTGTCAGGGATTTTTCAAGGGTGAGCTTTGGTGTCTCCGGCAATCTGTACATCAGGATAGGACCTGAATTTCGTCTTGATATTGAGGGGGACAGAAGAGCCGTTGAAGAGACTCTGACACAGGTCTCGGGCGACCGGCTTGTTATCAGGAGGGAGAACTGGCGGATGTTGTTCAATGATGATCAAAGGGTTACGGTAAACATCACAATGCCTGAGCTTGAGGGTTTGGGAGTTTCCGGTTCCGGGAAAGCACAGATAATGGACAAGGTGGAAGCAGACAAGCTTAACCTGAACGTGAGCGGCAGCGGGAAATTACTGACTGCAGACCTTGTGGCAGACGAACTCGACTGCGGCATATCAGGTTCCGGAGATATTATTCTGGGATCAGGCGGGAGTGTTGATGACGGTCAGATATCAATCAGCGGATCAGGAAACTTTTCAGGTGAGTCAGTTGAAATAGATCATCTGGATGTAAGTGTCTCAGGCAGCGGCAACTGCACAGTCAGGGTAGGAGATTCACTCGAGGCCCACATTTCAGGCAGTGGTGACGTAAGTTATATTGGTTCTCCGAAAATTGACGCCAGGGTATCAGGCTCCGGCAAGGTAAGGTCAAGATAGCGGATTTATTCCCTGATTATTTTTATTGTGCCGTCTGTTCCAAGTTTAATTATTGAGGATGGAGGATATTTAGTCATATCCTCCTGACGGTATTTTACAACATAGTCTGCTGATTTGATTATGTAGTCGTCAATTTCTGAAAAATTTCCAGGTGATGGTTTATCGCTGATATTTGCCGAGGTTGATACTATTGGCTTCCTTAACCTGGTTATAAGTTCGCTGCAGAAAATGTCAGCGCACACTCTTATCCCGACCGACCCGTCTTCATCACATACACCGGGTGCCAGATTTTTACCACGGGGATATACCAGTGTAATGGGTTTATCGGCTACTTCAAGTATATTAATGGCTGTCTCAGTAATGCCGGCATAACGTTCAAGCATCGTTAATCCGTTTACAAGAACAATAAGGCTGCGGCTTTCGTTTCTTTTTTTTATCTTAAATATTTTATGCACAGCCTCCCCGCTGGTTGCATCACAGCCAAGTCCCCAGATGGTATCAGTGGGGTAGAGGATGACCCCTCCATCCTTCAGGACTCTCAATGCCTGGTTAAAATCTTCTTTATCATACATCAGCCTTCTTTTTTATTCACGACCAGCACCTTTACACTGGCGAAAATAGTAAATTATCATGCATTGAACATAAGTTGGATCAACCTTTTTGTTTCAGCCGGTTCAGATGTGCGAGCCAGGTAGTCATTAAATACAAATGCCGAAACAGCCTCACCCACTCAATCCCCCACCACAATTCCTCCCCTGCAGGCTGGCTCCCCGCTTGAGCCAGGCTTTCGCTAAAATCAGCCACTGGCTGATTTCTTAACGCTCGGCCCCCTCTCCCAGGAGAGAGGGGGAAGCCCCTCCCTCTTGGGGGAGGGGTTTGGGGAGAGGCCGTGCATAACAGTTAGTTACGTCCGGATATTTATATTCGTCTCCCGCTAACGCGGGATCCTCGCAATGACCGAAGACTGTCTGGCAAAACTTATATATATGGATAAAAAGGTGTATTAAATTAAAAAGATCATGTAATTTCATGATTAACTTTTACTATGAAGTGATAACCAATAATTAAAACGATTATGAAAAAGTACTTCCTGATCCTGGTTTTATTCATTGTTACTACTCTTGCTTCCATTCCGCAGGAGGCCCTTAAATATCAATTTCCTCCCGAGGCCATCGTAAAGATCGTGGATGCGCCTGTTACCCCAGTGGTCTCAGTCAGCCCTGATAAATCAGCCATGCTGATTATTGGGCGGGCTCCTATTATTACGATCAGTGAGCTTTCAGCAGAAGAGTTAAGACTTGCAGGCTTAAGGATCGATCCGGCGACAAGCGGTCCAAGCAGACAGACTTACAATACAGGATTCAGGATTATGAATATCGACGGAACCAATGTGCGTGAGATAGCAGGTTTGCCGGAGAATCCGCGGTTTGGTTTCCCGGACTGGACAACGGACGGTAAAAAATTTGCTTTCACAAATACAACTCAGACCGACGTGGAATTGTGGGTATGTGATGTGCTTACACTGAAGGCATCGAAAGTAGCCGATGATCTTAATATGGTCTTCGGAAGAGCGATCAGCTGGCTGCCCGACAATAAAAGGCTTATTTATACTGTAAATATTGCAGGCCGCGGGAAAGCCCCCGGGAGGAGCCTGGTGCCTGAAGGTCCGGTGATCCAGGAAAACCTTGGCAGTAAGGGACAGGCGGCAACATACCAGGATCTTCTGAAAGATCCTGTGGACGAAGCGGTCTTTGAATATTTTGCTATGTCACAGATGATGCTGTGGGACGGAACACGGAATGAAAAGCTGGGAAAGCCGGCAATGATCGCCGCTGCTTCACCTTCCACCGACGGGAGCTATATCCTTCTTGATATCCTGGAGCGGCCTTTCTCATACCTTGTTCCTTATTACAGGTTTCCGATAACGACTACGATATGGGATGTAAAAGGTAATCCGGTTAAAACGTTGCTTGAGATGCCTCTGGTTGAGAATGAACCCAGGGGATATGATATGGTATTGCCCGGGAGGCGTGATTTCAGCTGGCGTTCGGACAAGCCAGCTACTATTACCTGGGCTGAAGCACTCGATGAAGGTGACTATACAAAGGAAATGAAATATCATGATCAGATCTATTGCCTTGATGCTCCCTTTTCCGGCGACCCTGTCAGGCTTATTGCAACTGAGTTAAGATACAACTGGATAATATGGGGGAATGATAATTATGCAATTATCCAGGAAGGATCAGATAAATCAAGGATGCTGGTAACAAGTTCATTTAATCCTGCGGACCCTCAACCGACAAAAAAGAAGATCCAGGAGTTCAATTCGGATGACGGGTATAACAATCCCGGAAGGTTTGTTACCGACCTCAATACCTTTGGGACGAGGGTTTTGCTATTCGAAGATAAAGGTAAATCGCTTTTCCTGTCAGGCAATGGGGCTTCCCCGGAAGGTGACCGGCCGTTTGTTGATAAGTATGAGATCTCTACAGGCAAAACCAAACGGCTCTGGCGATCAGAGGCTCCTTACTATGAATCATTTTCGGCATTTATTGATATTTCAAAAGGATTGATACTCACTTCGAGGCAGTCAATTGCTGATGTCCCGAATTATTTTATCAGGAATCTGAAAAGCGGGAAGCTGATGCAGGTTACAAAATTTGAGAATCCATATCCGCAGCTTGCGGGGATCCGGAAGGAACTTGTAAAATACAAAAGGAACGACTCTCTTGACCTTTCGTTCACTCTTTACCTTCCTGCGGGTTATACCATTGGGAAGGATGCTCCACTGCCCACGCTTCTGTGGGCATATCCGCGCGAGTTTAACGATCCTTCGGCAGCAGGGCAGGTAAGCGGCTCACCGTATACCTTTACAAGGATAAGTCCGGCCTCAGCGCTTGTTTATGTTACACAGGGATATGCCGTGCTGATGGATGCTGCTTTTCCAATTGTTGGTGTTGGAGGGAAGGAACCAAATGATACTTTTGTTGAACAGCTTGTTGCTGATGCCGAAGCAGCTATAAATAAAGCTGCAGGAATGGGCGTAACTGATCCGGGAAGGGTTGCCGTAAGCGGACATTCCTATGGCGCATTTATGACAGCCAATCTCCTTGCTAATTCAAGGTTGTTTGCTGCCGGTATAGCTGAAAGCGGAGCTTACAACAGGAGCCTTACACCTTTCGGATTCCAGAATGAGAGAAGGAGTTACTGGGAAGCTCCTGATATCTATAACAAAATGTCTCCTTTCATGAATGCCGACAAGGTGAAAGATCCGATAATGCTCATACACGGCATGGCCGACAATAACAGCGGTACTTTTCCTATTCAGAGTGAGAGGTTTTATTCAGCGCTTAAAGGGTTCGGAGCAACTGTCCGGCTGGTATTTCTTCCTAATGAAAGTCACGGATATGCAGCGAGGGAGTCTATACTTCACAAGCACTGGGAAGTTCTCAACTGGATGAATAAATATGTGAGGGATAAGAAAAAATAAAGGTAACGGAGTGACTTATTCCCTTTTATTGTTCCAAAAAGAAAATTATATTTGATATAGGTTTTGTTTCAGTTCTTTGTTACTGCTTTCTGATGCGGAAGATGAATTTTCCTTAAATATATAATGTTATGAGCAAATACATTTATCTAACCTGCACTCCTGAAGCACTTGTTGCTTCGATGCTTCCTCCCGAAGGATTTGGAATGTATCTTTCAACAGGAACCAAGAAACGGAACAGAGGCCAGACTATCTTTTTTGAAGTTGATCTGCCTGAAATAGAACACCTTATTGATATGGACAGCCTTAACAAAAGGTGTGTTGCCAAGGAGGACGGCAGCCCTAAAAGTTCTGTTTATCTTTCGGTTTACAGGGTCCTTGAAACAATACCCATATCGGCACTAAAAAGCCTCTATCTGACAACCGACCATGGCTGCGTCCTTGAACTGAAAAGAGCTAATTACGACAAGGAAAAGGAATTGCAGAATGCCTTGCATCTTTACCAGGAACTCTCTCCGGTAACTCCTCTTGTTGCCAGCGGACTTGCTCCTTCGGTTTTCCTGAAAAGACTGACAGACGGGTCAACCCCGATTGTTCTGCCAAAACTCTTCTTTGTTGAACTCAAGCTGGGAGAACTTGCAACAAATCCACTTGTATGGTTCAGCAGAACATTTGCCCTATTCGAATATAGGCCATCTGAGGGATTGCCTTGAAATTCTCAAGGGAGAATATGAAAAACATATGAAGACTGTTCAGAGGGTATTTTCAGGCGAACTGCTTTACAGGACCATTGAAACCGGATTTTATGTCGGGGCAAAGGATGATATTATTTACTATCCTTATCCCGGGATGAAGGAGCTGGAAAATATAAATTACGAATTTTTCAGAGCTATCTGAAGTATCAGTACTCAGCCGGAAATCTTATTGAAGTAGATTTGAACCCCAAAAGGGATTTAAGATGACCATTTATTTAGAATGGTTCTAATGAATACTATTCCTTTACAAGAAACTCATTTTTCATTTGCATTAATAAAAAACTGAATTAGTTTTGTACCGGCAAAATTTTTGCTCATCTGAACCTATACTTTTTAATTTAAAAACAGATATCATGATTAGTAGTATTTTTTGGATTGTGCCGATTTCAGCACTCATGGCTTTGCTGTTTGCCTGGATCTTTTACAGAGAGTATGAAAGCCCAGGAAGAAGGAACAGACAAGATGAAAGAGATTGCTGCGTATGTCAGGGAAGGAGCTATGGCTTACCTGAAACGTCAGTATACAGTTGTTGGCAAGGTATTTCTTATTCTTGTTGTTCTTATTGTCTATACTGGCATATTTTGGAATTCAGAATCCATTTGTTCCTGTTGCTTTCCTTACAGGAGGGTTCTTTTCAGGTCTTTGCGGTTACCTTGGAATGAAGACAGCAACATTTGCATCGAACAGGACAGCATGGGCAGCTTCAAAATCACTTAACAAAGGACTTCAGGTAGCTTTAAGGAGCGGTGCTGTTATGGGTCTTGTTGTTGTTGGATTCGGACTTCTTGATATTGCTTTCTGGTTCCTTATTCTTAACAAGCTGGTTTTTACTCCTGAGCATATGGAAACAGGTCTCAAATTCCTCGGACTTACATTTGTTCAGGCAGGAACTACTGAACATGAAAAACTTATTGAGATTACAGCAGTAATGCTTACCTTCGGTATGGGTGCATCAACACAGGCTCTTTTTGCACGTGTTGGCGGTGGTATTTTTACAAAAGCTGCTGATGTTGGCGCTGACCTGGTTGGTAAAGTTGAAGCCGGCATTCCTGAGGATGATCCGCGTAATCCTGCAACAATTGCAGATAATGTTGGTGATAATGTTGGTGATGTAGCCGGTATGGGTGCTGACCTTTATGAATCTTATGCCGGTTCTATTCTTGCTACAGCTGCTCTTGGGGCTGCATTTCCAGTGGTAGCAGGCGGATGACTTCAGATGAAAGCAGTTATTGCTCCGATGCTAGTTTCAGCAATTGGTATACTTCTCTCAATAGCAGGTGTTTATATGGTAAGAACAAAAGAATCAGCAACTCCAAAAGTCTCTTCTCCGTGCACTTCTTCTTGGAACAGGAGGAAGTTCTGCTCTTATTCTTGTTGTTCTTGCAATTATGGCTGCGGTTGACTGGATCACCTGGGGTGTATTTCGGTGCTGCTGTTTCCGGTCTTGTTGCAGGTGTAATTATTGGTCAGTCAACTGAATACTTTACATCTGACGGAAATAAACCTACACAGGGTATTGCAAAACAGGCACTGCAGGGACCTGCAACAGTTATTATTGAAGGTATGGCTGTTGGTATGTTCTCAACATGGATTCCTGTTATTACAATTGTTGCCGGTATTATTGCTGCTTATGGTTTTGCAGGCGGATTCCACAATTTTGCAATGGGTGTTTATGGTATCGGTTTTGCAGCTGTTGGTATGCTTTCAACACTTGGAGTAACTCTTGCAACTGATGCTTTCGGTCCGATTGCTGATAATGCAGGAGGTAATGCTGAAATGTCAGAACTTCCAAAAGAAGTAAGGGAAAGAACTGATGCTCTTGACGGACTTGGAAACACAACTGCTGCAACCGGAAAAGGATTTGCAATTGGTTCAGCTGCTCTTACAGCTCTTGCTCTTATGGCTGCCTATATGGAAGAGGTAAGACTATGGCTTGGAAGACTTATTGATAAAGCACCTGAAGGATTCAAACAGATCGGTGATACACTTTTCTATAACAGTACAGTTCCATCGGTTCAGGACGGACAAACAGCAGTAAATATAACAACTGCAACAATAAAGGATTTTGTCTCAGCTTATGATCTTTCACTTTTCAATCCTATTCTTCTTGGAGGTCTTTTCATCGGAGCAATGATGGCATTCCTTTTCAGCGCAATGAGCATGAAAGCTGTCGGACGTGCAGCAGGTAAGATGGTTGATGAAGTAAGACGCCAGTTCCGTGAAATTCCGGGTATTATGGAAGGTAAGGCAAAACCTGAATATGCAAAATGTGTTGAAATATCAACCGCAGGCGCTCAGAGTGAAATGCTGGTTCCTGTCACTGATGGCTATTGCAGTTCCTTTGATTGTTGGAATTATTTTCGGAGTTCCCGGTGTTATAGGGCTTCTGGCAGGCGGTATGAGTGCAGGTTTTGTTCTTGCAAGTATGCTTAACAATGCCGGTGGTGCCTGGGACAATGCCAAGAAATATATTGAAAGAGGCAATTATGGCGGCAAGAAAAGTGAACCTCATAAAGCATCTGTTGTTGGTGATACAGTTGGTGATCCTTTCAAGGATACTTCAGGTCCTGCTCTTAATATCCTTATTAAACTTATGTCAATGGTATCTGTTGTTCTTGCAGGTCTTACCGTTGCATTCAGTATTTTCGGATAATAATTGACTGTAGATATAAAGAGGGTGAAGAATTCCAAAAGGCTGTTTTCGCTGGCATTTATTTTATTTATCCCGGTATATCTTTTTGGTGCCGGGAGTGAGGTGCCATCAATCGGGCCTGTCAGGGTTGAGTTTATCATATTCGGACTTATTCTTCTGGGAGTTGCTCTGTTTCATAAGCAAACATTCTGGGTGGCGGTTATCGGATTAAGTGTACTGTTGACATTTAAACTGATTCTTGATCCGGGTTTTAACCTGATGGAGCATTTGTTTGGCACTACTCCCATGGGAGACCAGCTGATGGATAAAGAGTTACGTCAGGGAGAATGGGGGATCATCCTGAACCTTATGGGATTGCTCCTTGGTTTTGCATTACTTTCAAAAATATTTGAAGAATCGGGAGTACCTGATATACTTCCAAGATACCTTCCCGATGACTGGAAAGGTCCTTTCTTATTGCTTGTATTTATCTTTATTCTTTCATCCTTCCTCGATAATATTGCTGCTGCACTTATCGGGGGAACCATTGCCCTTGTGGTTTTTAAAAATAAAGTACATATCGGTTACATTGCTGCTATGGTGGCAGCAAGTAATGCCGGGGGAAGCGGCAGCGTAGTAGGAGACACAACTACGACGATGATGTGGATTGACGGGGTGAGTCCCCTGAATGTACTTCATGCTTATTGTGGCAGCTGGAGTGGCACTCGTTTTCTTTGCATGGTTTGCCGCTCATCAGCAGGACAAATACCAGGAGCATTCAAAAGGATCCAAATATTGGGGTTAAGATTGACTGGATCAAAATATTTATGGTTGCACTGATACTTATCGGAGCAATCATCTCCAACTTCGTTTATGATATGCCGGCATTGGGCGTCTGGATAGCTATTGTCCTGGGAGCATTTCTCAGACCAATACCCTGGAAAGAAGTACCGGGATCGATCAAAGGAACTATCTTCCTTCTCTGCCTTGTATTATGTGCCTCTTTGATGCCCGTTGAGGAACTTCCCAATGCATCATGGATCACTGCATTTGCTTTGGGATTCCTGTCAGCTGTATTTGATAACATACCTCTCACTAAATTATGTCTCGATCAGGGACATTATGACTGGGGTATGCTTGCCTACACAGTCGGTTTCGGGGGGTCAATGATATGGTTTGGCTCTTCGGCAGGTGTAGCCATAACAAACAAGTTTCCCGAAGCACGCAATGTTGTTATGTGGGCTAAAAAAGGATGGTACGTTGCAGCTGCCTATGTAATTGGATTCTTTGCTCTATACTTCTTATTGGGCTGGGAACCTGCTGATAATAATGAACATAAGGTCATAAACTGCCCCGTGCCGGGGTGTCCGATGGCTAATAAGGCAGAAGCGGAAGCAGATGCCGGAGCTATAGGATACTATGAGCTGGTGAAATAACAACTTTTTCCACCACGAAGGTTCAGGTGATCTTAACTTTTCAGGTTTGGTGAATCCTGCCGGACTTTAATTCCGTTCGGCGGATTAAATTCTCCTTCCCATCGGGCTATTACCGCTGTAGCAAGACAGTTCCCTATTACATTTACCGATGTACGGGCCATATCCATCAATTCATCAATACCAAGGATAATATAGATCGGCCAGACAGGAAGCCCGAAACTTGCTGCAGTTCCTAACAGGATTACCATTGAAGCCCTTGGCACTCCGGCAACTCCCTTGCTGGTCAGCATTAAAGTAAAAACAATGAGCAGCTGCTTATCGAATGACAGGTGAATACCACTGATCTGAGCAACAAAAATTGTTGCAAGGGACAGGTAAAGAGTTGTTCCATCGAGGTTGAAGCTATACCCGGTCGGCATTACAAAGGCAACTATCTTGCGGGGCACCCCGAACTCCTCCATTCGCTCCATAGCGATAGGCAGCGCTGATTCAGAGCTGGTGGTAGAGAATGCCAGCACAACCGGTTCGGAGATCGATTTTATAAAACGCAATACCGGTATTTTAAATATCAGGGCTACCGGCAGCAGCACCAAAACAAGGAAGGCGATAAGCGACACATATAGAGTGGCGAGAAGCTTGAACAGGTTCACGAGTATATCGAGTCCCATATGCCCTATGCTATAAGCTATTGCGGCAAATACAGCAAACGGTGCAAAGTACATTATCAGGGAAGTAAATTTAAACATCGTTTCTGCCAGCGCTTCCGTGAATCTGATCATAGGTGTTCTGTACTTTTCCCTGATCATTGCAACGGCTATTCCGAAAATAATGCTGAAAACCACAATCTGCAGGACCTGGCCTTCATAAATGGACTTTGCAATGTTCTCCGGAAATATATGCAGTATAATATCCCTTCCGGTCTGAGCAGGCACTGACGCTACATCAACCTTGTTAACAACATCCGGTACGTTTACCCCGATACCTGCCTTGCTGATATTTATAGCAAGCAATCCAATGAACAGGGCAATAGTTGAGACAATTTCGAAATAAACAAGTGATTTCCATCCCATGCGTCCCACCTGCTTCAGGTTTGAATGACCCGCAATGCCGACAACAAGGGTGGCAAAAAGCAGGGGTGCAATTATTGTCTTAATAAGACGAAGAAAGACCATGCTTATGACCTGCATTTTAACTGCTATCTGCGGCAGATCATAGCCAAATTCCGCGCCAACGATCATACTTATCAGTATCCATGTCGTCAGCGATCTCTTATAGACTGCATAGCCGATAATAGTAAGGATAGCTATCCACCTTGAGATCATCAAAACATTTTTGCTTAATATGATAATGTTAAAATGACTAAGGATCATCAACAGGGAAGCAAGGAAGATGGTAACAAGCAAGATCAGCATATAACGTCGCGGGACATTATTTGCTTTTGCGGTCTTTTTTACATCATCGGGAGCAGGAGAGGGCAACGGAGACATATTGGGATCAGTCTGTAGATTGATTTATCTGGCTTTCATTACTTCGGGGTTTTTAATCAACTATCGGGAGTGGCATTTTCCCTTCCTTTTCCCTGAGAGGCCCGACATTTTTCTTTCCCCGCAATTTTATTGAGATACCACGCTCTTCTTCATTTCGGACTATCCGTATCAATTTTTGCTTTTTCAGAACTATACTATCGTTATCAAATCCTTCCTGATAATTAGCGAAGTAGCTTATATCCCTTGAAATACTGATGATATCGCCTCTGAAAATAAGAAAAACAACAATTATTAATTTTACGATAATCAATGGGATAATAACTTTCTTCAATTTTTTCCAAATCATAATAACACGTTTTAATAATGAAGGCAAAGGTATCTATAATCTGCGACTTTAAGCAGTGTTTGTGGAAAATCAGTTTAAACACTTCATTGCTTCCTGAGCAAAGTGGTCTATTGGTTTTCACGGCTTACTGATTGATTTTAACAAATTCCGGGCATCCAGTATGGTAAACAAGGAATCTCTTTAAATTAATCCTTAATTTTGCCTCTATAAAAATTTCTCCATGCAATTACCGTCACTTGCTGATATCCTGTCGGCTCACACCAGGATAAAACCATTCGTACATCGTA
Source organism: uncultured Bacteroidales bacterium (assembly GCA_963703935.1). GTDB lineage: Bacteria > Bacteroidota > Bacteroidia > Bacteroidales > VadinHA17 > LD21. The sequence continues at coordinate 402,560 of CAVPGA010000001.1, forward strand.
CACCTGTTCTTACTTCACAGCAACTCAACAAAATCTTCAATTGTGAGCTGTTCTTCAAATGCGAGAACTTTCAGAAAGTAGGTGCGTTTAAATTCAGGGGAGCTACCAATGCTGTTCTTTCGCTGGATGCTGATCATAAAAAGTATGGTGTTGTGACCCATTCATCCGGAAATCATGCGGCAGCCCTTGCACTTGCTGCCAGGATGAATGGGATCAAAGCATTTATTGTTATGCCCGAAACAGCTCCGGTAGTAAAGAAAAATGCTGTTTCCGGGTACGGAGCCCTGATTACTTTTTGCAAACCTACCCTGCAGGCAAGGGAGGAAACCTGCAGATCAATAATGGAGAATGAGGGCGCGACTCTTGTCCATCCCTACGATAATTTTAATGTCATTTGCGGGCAGGGAACCGCATCACTTGAGCTTCTTGAGGATGCCGGCGATCTTGACACAGTGGTTGCACCGATCGGTGGAGGCGGTTTGATGAGCGGCACCTCGACATGTGTGAAAGGGATAAACAAAAAAATAACTGTGATTGGAGCTGAACCTCTTAATGCAAATGATGCCTGGAAATCATTTAAAACAGGGCACCTGACACCTTCTGTTAATCCTTTAACAATAGCCGATGGACTTCTGACGTCACTCAGTGAACTTACATTTACAATAATCCGCAGGAATGTCGATGATATTTATACGGCAACGGAGGAATCAATTATCAGTACTATGATGCTTGTCTGGGAAAGGATGAAAATTGTAATTGAACCATCATCGGCAACAGTACTTGCAATAATCAGGGAAAATCCCGGATTTTTTCAGCGGAAGGAAAATCGGTCTTATAATTTCAGGCGGGAATGTTGATCTCAGAAAGCTCCCGTTTACTTCTGCTTCCTGAAGTAGGCAACTATCGGATAGTGATCTGAGTATTTTATTTTTATTATATCGAACTGCCTGCATTCAAGGGCATTGTCATAAAGGATGTAGTCAATTCTGTTCGGAGGATATTTCCCTTTATAAGTAAAGCCAGCACCGTAACCCGAACTGACAAAAGCATCAAAAAGTCCTTTCCTTATCTTTCTGTAGGAATAGGAAACAGGAGTGTCATTAAAATCACCTGCAACAATTACAGGAAATGGTGAACTATTTATCGCTTCCTTAACAGCTTTAGCCTGTGCAGCCCTTCTTATAAAACCAATTTTGAGACTTGTTGAAATGGTTATTATTTCATTAAGGGTTTCCTTGTCATCAGATGCCTCTGTCAGTTCCCGGAGGAACGAACGTTCCATCCGCTGGAGCCTGAATGACTGCAGATGATTGTTAAAGATCCTGAAAGTATCTTTTCCAATGAGAAGGTCGGAAAAAATTGACAGGCTTGAAGAGGCAGGATGAATGATATCGCCCTTATTTATTATCGGGAATTTGCTCAGTGTAACGATTCCGTAGAAACGGTTTTTTCCGCTGCCAATATACTTTGTATGAAAATAATACTTCCCGCCAAGGGTAGCCCGGATTGTCTGTTCTTTCTTTTTAGGGTCATCCGTAAAATAGACTTCCTGGAGGCAAATAACATCAGCCTGGTGATTTTTCAGGAGTTCAAGTATCTTCGTCTCCGAATTTCCGGTATTCCTGCTCTCAAAGTAGTTAAATAAGCGAAGATTATAGCTTTCCACCCTAAAAGTGCCCGTCTTATCTCCCGATGGCTTGCTTATCTTCAGGTAATTTGAGAAATGGCTGAAGCCAATTGCGATTATAATTACTGAAATCAGGGCTTCAAACTTTAAAAATAGGGCCCAGACAATTACGAAAACAATATTCACAAAAAGCAGGTAGGGGTAAGCCAGTCCAAAAAAGGCAGGCAGGGTGAATATGTCAGGGTTAATATGAACTGCCAGGTACGACAGGAGTAGTGAAACGGCAAACAGGATGTTTGCAGACAGAAAAACCTTATATATTATCTTTCTCAAAGATTTACTGTAAGCAGGCGAAAATAAATTTATTCCTGAAAGAACAGGCATGCTATTCATGTTTTTTGACAAGACCGACTAAAGTTTCTATGAATGTGCCGGATTTTTGGATTAGTTTTTCTTCTGACTTTCTCTGAATAGAAGATCCTTTTCCTCTTTTGTCAGAGAATCATATCCACCTTTTGAAATTTTTTCGAGGATACTGTTGATCTGTTCCTGGTGATCGGCCTTTGCTTTTTTGTATTCATAATCATCTACAGGCTTCTTATAGGTTACCTTGAATTTCTTCCGTGGTTTAAACAAAGTGACAAAGAAATCAATCATTTTATTCAGACCCTTTCCCATATCGTGGCCCTTCCGCAGATTGATCGTATAAAAGTATCCTAAAAGGGCACCTCCTATGTGCGCCAGCTTGCCTCCGGAATTCATCGAAAAATCCATAATTGACGTGAAGATAAAAATTGCAATGGCAATATATTTGATTTTGATTCTTCCGAACAAAAGCAGGTTTATGGAATAGTCAGGTACATACGCTGAAATAGCGACCACAACAGCCATAACCGATGCTGATGCTCCGATGGCTACCGATTCTGCAACAACAGACTTAAAGACCGGAAAAACATTAAAGGAGATGATATAAACAACAGCCCCGCTTATGCCTCCCAGCAGATAGACAGCCACCAGCTTTTTCTGATCGAGATATTCAAGAAAGATAATACCGAACCAGTACAGCCATAACATATTGAACAGAATATGCAAGAATGTCTTTATGCGTGAACATATAGGTTATTAAAGTCCATGGTCTGGCAGCCAGGGCGTTAAGTGAGGAAGGAACAGAAAAGAGGTTCAGGATTTTAACAGAGAGTTCCTGATTGTTAAGGAGATAGCTGATGATGGAACCGATGGAAATCAGGATAAAAACGGCAACATTGAGGTAGATCAGCCTGGTAAGAGTGCTACCCTTCCTGAAGGTCTTCATTATATCATCCCGCATTCCCATCAGTACAAGGTTTTTGTGTTTTTTCTCCAGTACCTCAACAGGATATACCCAAACAGCATACCTCCAAGATGGGCAGCATGAGCAATATTACTTCCGGGTTGCGTCAGAGCCAGATAAAGTTCGATGGCACCATAACCGATAACAAAATATTTGGCTTTTATCGGGATAGGAGGAAAAAGAAGCATCAGCTGGGTGTTGGGGAAGAGGACTCCGAAGGCAAGCAGAATACCGAATATTGCTCCTGAAGCTCCTACAGTTGGAACGTTAAGAAGCATCTGAAGCTCCTTCATGGCATCGTTGGCGAACACCTTTCCTTCATTCAGGTAGGAAGCTCCGTCATTTATTACCATCTGGAGCTGATCGGGACTAAGAAGGTTGATAATTTTATTGTACTGGAACATTATTACAGTTTCATGCACAAATGCAGCACCCAGACCGCAAACCATATAGTATATAAAAAACCTTTTCGGACCCCATACATTTTCAAGGATACCGCCGAACATATAAAGGGCAAACATATTGAAAAACAAATGCATGAAACCACCATGCATGAACATGTGGGTGATTATCTGCAGGGGCATGAAGTTTTCTGATTTTGGAAAATAGAGGCCCAGGATCGAAGTAAGGTCAGTTCCAAAAACACTCTTCGCTGTCCAGTCTGCAAGCAGCATTAAGACATTTATAAGGATAATATTCTTAACTACAGGGGGTAACCCCAGCAAATTTCTCCCAAATCCGTTCATTAATTATTTATTATAGAGTATGTTAAAATATTGATGGTCAAAGATACTAATCTCAGCGTAATCTCTTATCAATCTCTTCAAGTGTCAGTATATTTATTACGGGATTACCTTTTGGTGAGTAATTTGGCGCTTGCATGCGAACAGGGCATCAAAGATCTCCTCCATTTCATTTTTAAGAAGAGCTTTCCCATAAGGAATTGCTGAAGCCTCTGCCATGGCAGCGGCAATTTTTTCCTTAACTCCGGCAGACGGATCAGATTTTGTTTTTTTGTATTCTTCAAGCATTATCTCCAGCATCTCAACCGGGTTTGATGAGCTGCTTTCTGCCGGCCTCCCTGTTATCGAGATCATATTATTACCTGAATGAATTATGTTAAAGCCAAGCAGCCTGATGTAATCTTCAATTTCCTTCAATACAAAGATATCAGCCGGATTTAATTCGAAGCTGACCGGGAACAGTTCGACCTGGCTGACACTCTGGTTATGATTTAGCTTTTCAAGATATCTTTCAAAAAGAATTCTTTCATGAGCTCTTTTCTGATCAATTATCATCAGTCCTGATTTGACCGGGCAAATAATATATTTGTTTTTGACCTGGAAAAATTTCCTTTCCGTATCCGTTTTCTGTTTTGATTTCATCGTTCTCAATTGAAGTATATAACTGTTCCCAGTTGGAAACATTTTCCCTTTCAAATCTTTCGAATATCTCTTTCTGATTTTTAACATTTTCTTCGCTTGAAAACGGATTATAATTTGCGTCGACTTCAATTGCAGGAGGATCGGGCATTATTTGAAGCGCAGATCTGACAGGTATTTCAATCAGTGACTCATTTTCAAAGTCAAGCGACGGAACAATATTGAAACGGCCAAGAGCCTCGCGCACTGATGCCATCAGTATCTGCCAGATAGCCCGTTCATCCTCAAACTTGATTTCTGTTTTCGTCGGATGAATATTTATATCAATTGAAGCCGGATCAACTTCCATGAAGATGAAATAGGAAGGAATTGCATCAGCCGGAAGAATATTCTGATAAGCTTCGATCACTGCTTTATGAAAATAGGGATGTTTCATAAAGCGGTTATTTACAAAAAAGAACTGTTCCCCGTAGGTACGGCGTGCATTTTCAGGTTTGCCGATAAAACCTTTTATTGTTATCAGTGTGGTTTCAGTATCAAGGCTGATAAGATCGTTATTTATCTGTTTGCCGAAAACACCTGTTATCCTTTGCCTGTTGTTACCCGGAGCGAGATTGTAAATTTCATTTTCATTATGATAAAGTGAAAACCTGATTTCGGGATGAGCAATTACAATTTTCTGAAATTCAGTAATTATATGTCTCATTTCAGTATTATCAGATTTCAGGAATTTTCGCCGTGCGGGGATATTGAAAAAAAGATTCTTCACGGAGAAACCGGATCCTGCCGGACAGCTGCATGGTTCCTGTTTTTCGACCTTTGAACCGCTTATTATCAATTATTGTTCCGGTGTCTGCTTCTTCCTTCCGGGTTTTTAGTTCAACCATCGAAACAGCTGCAATTGAAGCGAGTGCTTCTCCTCTGAATCCTTTGGTTTTGATTGCAAAAAGATCCAGTGCAGATGAAATTTTAGAGGTGGCATGCCTTTCAAACGATAGCCTGGCATCAGTTTCTGACATTCCCGATCCATCGTCAGTGACCTGGATCAATGTTTTGCCGGAATCCTTAATTATAACTTTAATGCTTTCAGCGCCCGCATCGACGGAATTTTCCATCAGCTCCTTTACAACCGAAGCAGGCCTCTGGATTACTTCACCGGCAGCTATCTGATTGGCAACTGAATCGGGTAAAAGCTTGATAATATCGGGCATATAAGTAAAGAATGTAAGAAACTGTCTTATGCAGATTTATTAATTTAATGTTGCATGTTGCATGTTGCACAGTTGCATGTTGCACGTTCTTACCCTGCAACCCGCAACCTGCAACCTGCAACTATTTAAATAATCCCTGGAGATGTCCTAAATCTAATTATAATAATATTCTACAAATATAAATATAATTGGTTCATTCTTTTTCCAGATATTTCCTGGCTGCCTTCCTCGGACGTGATGCATTTATTTCATTACATGTGTTATATTTACACAAAACTTTTGGTGATGAAGAGACTAATTATGATATCAGGCTTAATCATTCTTATGGTCTTTACCAGTTGTTCCGAAAAATCCGGCAAGGGAGTTATTAAAGTTATGACTTTGAATCTCAGATATGATAATCCGGGCGACAGTCTTAATGCCTGGCCAAAAAGGGCATCAATGGTCTGTCGCTTTTTAAAGGAAGAGAAGCCTGATCTCCTCGGGATGCAGGAGGTGCTTTCGCATCAGTTCAATTATCTTGATTCAGCGCTTGTTGATGATTATGCATCAGTTGGAGTGGGCCGCACGGATGGCGGCAAAAATGGGGAGATGAATCCTGTTTTCTACAAAAAGGAGAAATTTGACATGATCCGGACCATCACCTTCTGGTTATCAGAAACCCCTGATGTTCCAGGCTCAATCAGCTGGGGATCATCACTTCCCCGGATAGTTACCTGGATGGAATTGATTGATAAAGGTGATCATCAGCGGTTCTATTATTTTAATACTCATTTTGCCCATAATTCTGACTCGGCAAGGATTATTAGTTCCAGATATCTTTTAAGGGCTGTGGACAGCATAACCGGAGGACTGCCTTTCATCATTAGCGGCGATTTCAATATGCTTCCTACAAGCACAGGATATTCGATAATGACCGGGCCATATGAAAATATGCCTCTTATGAAAGACTCATATATAATCTCGGAAAACAAACCCTATGGTCCCGATTTTACATTTAATGGTTTTTCTGAAAATCCCGGATCAGGCAGGATCGACTATATCTTTGTAAGGAACGGGATGAGTGTTTCAGAACAGCGGACAATTATCAAGAAAGAAAAGGGGATCTATATTTCTGACCACTGGCCTGTTACGGCTACGGTCTCAATAAAATAGATCTTTCAGATTTGCTGTTATTTTCCCGCAGATTCCGCAGGTCTACGCAGATTAAAGTAAAGGATTAATTTAGGATAATATTCGAGATCCGGAGTAAATATAACATTAAGCTGTTTTTCGGTACCTCCTGACAGCGAAGAAGGTGAATGTTATAGCAATAATTACCAGGGACCATAATTCGGTACTTATATCATGAATGGTTGATCCTTTCAGCATTACCATCCTGTTGATCCGCATAAGATATGCCACCGGATTCACCCTGTTGAATTGCTGTGCCCACTGAGGCATGCTTTCGTAAGGGGTAAAAATACCGCTCATAAGGATAAAAATGATCATGAAAAAGAAAGCAATGAACATGAATTGCTGCTGTGTTCCGGATAATGTTGAAATGAAGAGCGCAAGGCCAAGGATTGCCGTGAGAAATATTGTTGCGCTCAGGAAAAGGAGCCCTATGCTGCCCTCAAAGGGAACATTGAATAATAACTTTCCAAGCAGCATTCCGATAGCAAGATCGATGAGTCCGATTATGAGGAACGGTATCATTTTGGCAATAATGAATTGATACTTCCTGACAGGGGTGACATTTATCTGTTCAATAGTACCTATCTCTTTTTCTCTCACAAGGTTGAGCCCTGCAAGCAGGAATCCTATTGCAGTAACCAGTATCCCGAGTATTCCGGGCAGCATATAATGCTTATAGTTGAGCATCTCATTGTACCAATACCTGTTTGTAACAACAATCTGAGGCGCCGGGATAAGGGGATTTATACTGATGTTTTCTGCAATGATGTTCATATTGTAATCACGGATAACCCCATTGAGATAGACCCATGATAGCTGCGCATTTGATGCATTGATTGCGTTTACAGAAGCCAGCAGTCCTGCAGGTCTGCCTACGCCAATGTTTTTGCCGAATCCCGGAGGAATCTGCAAAACGAGGTCACATTTTTCTTCATCCATGAGATTGTTTGCTTCCTCTTCCGAGGCTACGGAATAGCTTAATCTGAAAAATGTTGAACCTTCAAGCCGGCTTATCAGACCTCTTGATTCGGAAGTCATATCCCTGTCAATGACAACCAGTCTGACACTTTTTATTTCGAAGGTGACAGCAGGTACCAGGATTAGCAGCTGAACAATCGGAACGCCAAAAATAGCTCTCCCGATAAACTTGTTCCGGAATATCTGGATAAACTCTTTTCTTATAAGGTATAGTATCGTTCTCATCGTTTATCAACTGGTTTATCTCAGGCGGGAATTTTTTTTGTTACCCGCAGATCACGCTGATCTACGCCTGCCTGGCAGGGTAGGCTTTCGCAGATATAATTAACCAAGACATTAATAATCATTGCAGTCTTATCTTAAAGTTCCTGACACTCAAACCGATAAAAAACACAGTCATCACCACCAGAATAAGAGTTTCTTTCCAGACGTATATAAATCCTGTCCCCTTGATCATTATACTTTTTATGATCACTATAAAATATCTTGGTGGAAGAACTGAACTTATCCAATCGTAGATCCTGGGCATATTCTGAATGGGAAAAATAAATCCTGAAAGAAGAACGGTGGGTAACATCATTCCGACAAGAGAGATAAAGATCGCCTGCTGCATTGTTGACGAAACCGTTGAGATCAAAATTCCAAGTGAAAGACTCATGAGAATGTAAAGCATGCTCTCAGCAAGAAGGAGAATAATACTTCCTTTTACTGTGAGGCCGAAGACCCACCAGGAAAGAAGCAGGATCACAATGACATTGATAAATGAGAGAATGAAGTATGGAGTGACTTTCCCAAGTATTATCTGGATAGGTTTAAGAGGTGAGACGAGCAGCACCTCCATGGTCCCGAACTCCTTCTCCCTGGTGATTGTAACTGAGGTCATCAAGGCACAGATGAGAATAAGTATAAGTGTTATCACACCCGGAACAAACATGAAATGACTTTTCAGAGCCGGATTATAGAACATCCTCACCTCAGGCTGGACAAGCAGGTTACCGGTGGCACTTGTTCCATTTAATTCCCTGTTGAAATCAGAGACAATAGCTGTCATGTAATTTGTGACAAGGGTTGCTGTATTGGGCTCAGAACCATCTGAAATAATGCTTATTGAGGCTTTTCCTTCACTTATCAGATTGCGTCCGAAATTTTCTTCAAAGACAACGACTGCTTTGGTTTTTCCCTTCTTCAGCACTTTGTCGATCTCATTATAATTAAGCAGGTTTTCGGTTCTTCTGAAAAATCCTGAAGAGCAAATCTTATCTGAGATCTTTTGCGAAATTTCATCTTTTGAAATATCCAGAAAAGCAACTCCTGCATTTTTAATGTCAGTGCTTACGGCAAAACCAAAGATCAGGATCTGTGCTGCAGGGATCCCGAAAAGGATTATCAGCGTCCGGTAATCCCTGAAGATATGGAGGAACTCTTTTTTTACAAATCCAAGAAAGCGTTTCATTTGCTGGTTGCTGAGTTTATCAAATCTGCTTTTTTTGCCCTGGCTATCTTCACAAACACCTCCTCAACCGACCCGGCATTATATTGATTCTTAAGATTTTCAGGAGTATCCAGTGCAACAATCCTTCCCTCGCTCATAATGGAGATCCTGTCGCAATACTCAGCTTCATCCATATAATGTGTTGTCACAAACACAGTTATTCCGCCTGATGCGGTCTCATAGATCATTTCCCAGAACTGACGCCGGGTTATCGGATCCACACCGCCTGTCGGTTCATCAAGGAAAACAATTTGAGGGTTGTGGAGGACTGCAACTGAAAAGGCAAGTTTTTGCTTCAAACCCAATGGCAGGGCGGAAATAAGCCTGTCAGCATATTCCTGAAATTTAAGCCTTTCCAGAAGCTCAATTGTCCTTTCCTTTATCTGCGATTTGCTCATCCCGTAGATGCCTCCATACAGCGTAATATTTTCTCTGACTGTCAGGTCTTCATACAGGGAAAATTTCTGGCACATATAGCCTATCTGCTTTTTGATCTTTTCAGGTTGCCTTGAAGCATTAATTCCAGCTACAATGACAGTTCCCGAAGTAGGTTCCGAAAGACCTGACAGGATACGCAGGGCAGTTGTTTTTCCTGCACCATTTGCTCCGAGAAAACCAAAGATTTCACCACGGAACACCTCAAAATTCAGGTTGTCGTTTGCTGTAAAGCTGCCGAATTTCTTTACAAGGTTATCGGACAGATATTACGGGTTCAGTCATTTTAGTAATTTAAAGTCTTATTTACACTCCCTCCTGCCCCTGCACGATTCTCTCCTGCAGGCTGGCCCCTCGAAGGGGAATTATCATTACATCAACTCAAGGAATCTGTCTTCGATTCCGGCTTGAGTTTCAGTTATTATGACATCATTAATTCCCTGTTCTTTTAAATGATTAATCAGAGAATCATCAACAATGTCATTTACAAAGGTGACATGCACTGAATCTCCAAAAGGATACGCAGTGAATGTTCCCGGAAATTGCCTCAGGGCAAGGATGAGTCTGTATTTTTCCGGAGCCCTCACAGAGTAGAGCTTTCTGGTGAATCCCTTTCTTATCATTTGAGGGGTATCAGTTGAAAGTATTTTTCCTCCCTGGATCAGGGCTACCCTGTCGCACCTCATCGCCTCATCCATATAGGGAGTTGAAACAATAATCGTTATATTGATATTGTTTCAGTTTCTTAAGCATGTCCCAGAACTCCGACCGTGAAACTGCATCCACGCCTGTTGTTGGTTCATCAAGTACAAGAAGGTCAGGTTTGTGGATAAGTGCGCATGATAATGCCAGCTTTTGCTTCATCCCGCCTGAAAGCTTTCCTGCAAGTCTCTTCTTAAAAGGTTCAATATGGGAGTAGATATCTGAGATCAGATCATAGTTCTCCCTTACTGTAGTCCCGAAAACAGTGGCATAAAAATTCAGGTTTTCCTCGACCGAAAGGTCCTGGTAAAGACTGAAGCGGCCCGGCATGTAACCTATTTTGCTTCTGAGTTTTTTGAAATCGGCTGTTGCATCGAGTCCGAGAACCTTTATATCACCTTCATCGGGCAGGAGCAGGGTTGTAATTATCCTGAACAGGGTTGTTTTACCGGCTCCGTCAGGACCAATAAATCCGAATATCTCCGATTCATTGACTGAAAAGGTGATCTCTTTCAGAGCTTGTGTATCCCCGAATTTTTTACTGATGCCATATGATTCAATAACTTTTTTCATTTTCTCAAATCATCAAAAGATTGCCTCTCCGGGCATGCCTGATTTCATTGTACCATCATTTTTTATATCGATTGTCACTGCATAGACCAGGGTAACACGTTCTTCCTTTGTCTGGATGATTTTGGGCGTAAATTCAGCCTTGCCCGAGATATAGCTTATCATTCCCTTAAATGAGCTGTAGCCTTTTTCTCCGTTATCCACCCTTACTGTGCATTCCTGTCCTGTTTTAATATTTCCCAGCTGAGCACCTGACACATATACTTTGAGTTTTATAACCGAAAGATCTGCGATCTTAACAAGGGGCCTTCCTGCTGAAGTCATTTCACCTGCTTCGGCATACTTTTCGATAATTGTTCCTTTAAGCGGGCTCCTTACACTGCATCTGGCGATCTGTTCATTCAGGGTTGCTTTTTTTGATTTAAAAACTGACAGCTCGGCATCGACGGAGGCCTTCTGTGTGTTGTTGGCGGCAATCTGTTTCTGTAGAACTGAAACCTGCCCGGTCAGATCATCATATTGTTTTCTTGTTGCGGCATCATCCTTCAGCATATTCTCAATCCTGCCAATGTTAACATTGAGATTTTCAATCTGCTGATTGAGGATTTCGTTTTGGGCATTAACAGAGCCTAAACGTGTCCTGACGCTCTTCATCCCGGCATCTATTTCAGCTTTCTGAAGATGGAAAAGAGTTGTGTCGATCATGGCGATAACAGTCCCGGAGTCTGTCTCATTACCCTCTGTTGCCTCGAATTTAATTATCCTGCCGCTTGTTTCTGCTGAGACTACCACTTCAGTAGCTTCAAAGTTGCCATAGGCATCAGCTTTGCCGGTCTTTTCCCTGCAGCCCGGGAAGATTATTGCTGCAGCTAATAATAATAATCTTGTTTTCATACTGTTTTTGTTTAATCGCTGATATATTTTCGATGTTGTATTATCCCTTAATCTACTTTCCTCTACCCGCCACCCTTTTGGAGCTTGTTTTTATTATTCTATCTCATTTCCGCTAATATTCAAATATTCAATTTTTGCCATTGCCAGATTAATCTTATGGATTTCGTAGCTGACCATTGCCTGTTTTTCTGAATTAATCTCGTTCAGATAATCGCTTGCAGTGATTGTGCCGTTATCATATTGCGATTCAGCTGCCGATGTAATCCTTTTTCTTATCGCTATCAGTTCTGAATCAGAATCAATCAGGGAATTCAGGCTTTCTATCTCTGCTTTTTTCGATTCGAGAAGCCTCTTGAGATTGTCGGCAAGGTCTGTTTTCCTGGCATCTATTATGTTCTGCTGAAGGGCCATCACCTCCTTCTCGTTTTTAGATTTGTTCCAGTCAAATATATTCCACCTGATACCAGCACCAAGTATATAATATGAAGCAAATTCATCCCTGAAGAAATTGTTCCCCGGAGGATTACCATAACCGATTGTCGCAAATCCAAACGCTTTAGGCATTCTCTTGCTGTCAGTAAGCTTCATCCCCGCAGCGAGCTGTTCCTTTCTGAGATCGAAAAGCTGCAACTCAGGTCTCGACAGGTCACCGGAAATTTCTTCCCTGAGGGCAGGAAGTAACAATGTGGTTGAGGTGTCAATCTGAATACCTGTCAGGTCTGTCAGAACTTTCAGCAGTGAAGCTTTCCGGATCTCACTCTCCCCGATTTGCTGAGCGAGCCTGATTTTTTCGGAGGTCATGACGTCAATATCCGACCTTGTAATTACACCGTTATCCAAAGCCGACTGCATTGCAGATATTTTTTTTGCAATAATCTCACTATAATTGCCCAGCAACTCTTTCTGCCGTTCGATAAGGAGCAGATTGAAAAAGTAATTATTAATCTGTCCGCGAAGCTTGTACATATCGGTTTCAGACTGTTTTTCATTAATAATGAGGTCTGCTCTTTCGAGGACTCTTGCGTTTTTGGTAACACCACCATCGTAAAATACCTGGTTAATATCTACTGTGATCCTGTATTGTTCGTTTGGGAGAGGTTTTATTGCCTCACCGATACCTGGAAAAGGAAGCGAACCAAGTGCACTACTCAGGTCCACAACCGAGGAGTTGTAAACGAAACTTCCGTTGGCATCAAGGGTCGGGAGCCAGTTTTTTGCAATGCTTTCATCCCTTAGCTGCCAGATTGAGTTATAAATATCTTTTTCAGTTGCAAGCGAATTTTTTGACATAGCCCCATCATAGCACTCCTTCAGCGTTATTGCCTTCTGAGATATAAGTATCTCCGGTGAAAGGCAAAGGATTACCAATATTATCAGAAATCTTATTTTCATCATAATATAATTTTGATTTTAATGGTATGATGGAATCCACATGTTGATAAAATTATGTTTATAAGTGTTTGTGTAATTAAAACATGTGGGTTTCATAATGATTAATAATTTATTTTTTCTTCAGCGCCTTAATTACGAACTCTGCTGCGAACTCCTTTCTTTCCTCAAGAAACTTATCGAAATCTACATCGGTCTTTTCAAATACCGCTTCCAGGATTCCTCTCGCTGCAAAGGGAAATACGCTCAGTGAAGCAACAGAAATCATTACCTGGGGCAACAGATCCTCACTCACATTGAAGTTTTTCAGTTCATCCTTGTGCTGTTCATTGATCATGGGCCAAATTTTACTGAGATCAATATTCTTTAATAGTTTTTTTATCCTGGCGGGATTCCTGTTTATTTCATTAAGGACGAAGAGTGGAAGGCGCGGGTTATTTTGCAGGAAGGTTATATGTTCCCTGTAAAAGAACCTTATTTTATCTTCAAGGGAAAGGTTCTCGTCGAATACAGGAGCAAATTTTTTGAAGATCGTTTGTGCTATTTTTTCAAAGACAGCATTAAAGAGATGGTCCTTCGAACGGTAATAGTAATGGAGCAGCGCCTTATTTATTCCTGCCCGGTTAGCTATGTCCTGCATTCTGGCACCGTCCATTCCCCTGTCGACGAACACTTCGGTTGCCGCTTCGAAGATCTTCTCCTCAGTTTGTCTGTCATTCTCTGCCATATTCAGCAAATATAATGATTAAACAAATATATTAACCAAATAGTTTAACCAAAAGGTTACTGAAGACAGAAGACGGAAGACGGAAGACGGAAGACAGGGCCGACCGTTAAGAACTAGCCCGGTGGGCTAGTTTAGGGAGGAGCCAGGTTGCAGGGAAGACAGAAGAGCGTAGAGCGAAAAGCGAAGAGAGAAAAAGAAGACAGAAGTATGACGTCATAACTAATCCCTCATCCATAGGCACCCCTCTTTGCAAAGCAGAGAGAGCCTGCCCTGAGCGCAGCGAAGGGGGCCGGGGGTGAGTACTTGAGGACGGAAGACGGAAGACGGAAGACCGAAGACTCCTACTCTTCCTGATTTCCTTCTGCAATTTTTAACTGTATCAGCTTTTCCGCGGAAGGCTTTGATCCGAAGAATTTGGTTGCTTTTTCAATGAAATCCCTGTCTATCTTGAATATCCTGAACTCAACAAGTTTTTCAGCAGATAGTTCGGGATACCCTGCATTCTCCATCTCATTCAAATAATCTTTGGTGATCTTAAATATCTTCAGCTTAATGACGAGATCAGCATTCAATTCTTCCTTCAGCCCCATGCTTTTTACCTCCTTAATGTAATCAGGACTGATATCCTGCGCCTTAAACTGAATGATGGCGTCGTTCGTCAAGCCTTCATAACCGGCTGAAGCCACCTCCTTAACGTACTCCGGAGTTATTCCCATTGCCTTGAATGTTATGAGGTCATCGCCAGTTAGTTTGTAACCCGATTTATACATTGCCGAAGCATATTCTTCATCAATTTTCAATGCGGCGAACGACATGATATTATCTGCCGAGAGATCACCTCCTGACAACTTTTTCATGCTGGCTATATACGGGGGATCGACACCAAGAGCCTTGAATCCTATCAGCTTGCTGACTGCAATATCACTGAATCCGCTCTTTTGAATATCCCTGATATAATCGACAGTAACACCGAGAGCAACCAGTGCGACAAGGTTGTCTTCCGATAATTCCCTGTAACCAAGGTTCTTTACACTTTTAATGTATTCAACATCAATATCTTTTAATGTCAGGAGGAGCAAAATTCCTGACCTTAGTTTTGGATATCCCTCATTTCCAATTGCCTTCACAAAATTAGCATCGGGAGAATAGACAAATGTGCCACTTCCGTTTTCTGATGCAATATTGCCGGTCATTGTAATTTCTCCACCCTTCTTTTTCAGCGAGAAGCTGACGTTATTCCCGTTTTTGAAACCAGTAAGGTCTGACTTTCTGATTGTCTCCGAAAAAGTGCTGTGTCCCTGATGATCTTTTTCTGTAACAGAAAATTCAAACTGCAATTCACCTTCCTCAGTTCTCACTTCCCACGTTCCTTCAAGTTTCCCGGCGGATTGTCCGAAAGCATGGATATTAATCAGAAGGCATGCACAAATGGCGATAAACAGTATTTGGATGTTTTTTTTCATGGTTTTAAATTTTTAATGGTGATACTTTTCAGTAAAAACCTGCCTTCCCGGTAATAGTTACTTAATTTCCTGTTTTTCTAATAGTAATAGTTCCGTTATAGGTCTTTATTATATACTCAGGTCCCCCCTCATTTACCCTGTCAACTATCCAGTCCTCAAGGGAGTAGATCTTCGTGTTCTCAACATTTTTTACAACCGGCTTTCTCTTTGCAGGTGCCAGGTCAAAATCGGTATGTATTTCACCGGTACCTGATTTCATTTTCAGAGTCGCTTTCAGCGAGGCAGGGAAATTAAGCTCGATGTCTCCTTCAAAAGAAGTGAACATCATCGGGGAATCCTTTTTCACCTCCCTGAACACTGCAGAGATCTTACCATAAACCGTACTCAGAACAGATGATCCTGATATATTCCCGAGTGCTATATCACCATTTATGTTCTCTACTTCAATGTCTCCATTTATATTGATAACCTGAACATTACCATTATCTGCCGTCTTAAGCCTGAGCGAAAAATCCGTCGGAATCTTTATATCAAAATCCACAGTTTTACCTGCTGTTCTGTTGTAAAGAGTGACGGCACTGCCATTGGTCTCCGCAATAATGTCCGGTGAATTTTGTTCAATCCTCCTCATTCCATCACCTGATTTTGCAGGTTCACGAAAACGGAGAGAAGCATTCACAACTATATCAATACCATCGTAGCCGGTCACTTTAATTGAGCCTTTTGGATTCTCGAATATGAAAATACGATTGGTAACTGATGGCGGCAGGTTAATCACAAGCTGTTCTTCCTGGCTTAAGCCGGAGAAGTTAAAGAGTAAAAAGAGAATCTTTGCAATGAAGAGTTTTCTGATCATTTCAATAAGCTATAATAGAACCGTGACAGCCTCATTTATTTTATTTCTTACGCTGTAATTCAGTCCGGCATCCATCAGTACCTTTTGAAATTCAGCGGCCGCATTTCTTTCATTCAGCGCGACCATTACTTCTGCAAGCCGGAGTTGAATCATTGGAGATGACTGATTCCGGATCGACGCGACCAGGCCTTCCCTCACTGCGGGATTATCTGAATATCTGATAAGTGCTTCGAGGGTGAGCAGCCTTACGTTATCGTTGTCATCATGATTTAATGCACCCAGAAGGCTTTCGATGATCCTCTTATCAGGATTCCCGAGCTCATCTACCATATTTACAGCTTTAATCCTCTCAAGGCTTGAATTCTGGTGCATCATTGTCAGAACCAGCGTCTCTTTAATATCTCTCAGCTCATCCGACAGTACGGCCAATTCGCCGGTTGTTCCTGTCCGCTGCCCCCACCAGGATGCAGTGAACCAGCCCAGCAGAAACAAGGCAATGCCAGCGGCAATCTTTAAACCTGCATTAACCGATGAAGTCCATGACCACTTTCTTTCCGAAGCGCTTTTTTCAGGAACATGCAATTTATTCCTTTCCTCCTCAAGCATCTCATAGAAATTACTGTCCATCGCAGACGAAGGATCTTCAACAGGCATTTCATCGATCAGTCTGTTTACTTTTGCAATAGAATCAAGTTCATCCTCCCCCATCCCGGCTTCCTTAATTCCGGAAATGGCCTTCCTCTTCTCATCCGCTGTAAGATGTTCGCGAAGAAGGTCAGATATCTTTTCCTTTGGATCTTTCTTTTTCATACCGGTAGTCTTCAATTTTTAAATATATATCTTTCAGTTTCTTAAGAGCTCTGAATATGCGGATCCTGACATTTCCCTCGGTTGTACCCAGAATATCGGCAATTTCCCTGTATTTCAGGTGTTCAATCTTCCCCAGGAAAATAATCTCCCTGTCCTCATGCTCAAGCTTATTCAACGCAGATCGGAGAGACGCAAGTTCTTCCCTCTTCTCATAATCATTTTCATCATAGGGCTTATCATTTTCTGATGCGAATTCCGCATCGTAAATGCGCGAGTTTTTCTTTTTCCTGTTGTGGTCAAGACCAACGTTTCTGGCGATCCTGAATAACCAGTTTGCAAAGCTTCCCTGACCCGTAAAGCTGTGCCTGTACCTGATAGCCCTGTAAAAGACGGTCTGGACAAGGTCTTCGCTGGCCTCCCTGTCACCGCATGTGATTTTAAAAAAATAGGAATATGCGGGTATCTTGTATCTTTCGTACAAAATTCCCATCATCTCTGTCTCGCCGTTTATGACGCGGGACATCAGGGCAATATCATCCGGATGCGTGGAATTGATGATTTACTGTTTATATTGTAAGAACTTTTCCAGAGTGAAAAAGTTACAAAATCCTTAATAATTACCGATAAGTAAAACTCTTTTTAAATTAATTTCCAGCTGCGTATTTAATTTCAACCAGTAATCCGGTTTAGATCCCGGCAATCCGGACTCTGATTTAGTCACCGGAATTATCTGTATCAGCATTTCTGATCCGGGGGAAAGCGCTTACTATTATTTCGGGGATTGACCATTAATAGCTTGCATAGATTTGCTGGTTAACTTGTATTATTTTTTAATTTTGCATATAGAAAAGAAAAAAGATGAACTAAGATTACCGGACTATGAAAACTGAAGGCAGACGTACCAGCGGGAATGTAGAGGACAGGCGGGGGATGTCGACCGGCAAAATGGCGGTTGGAGGCGGTATCGGAACAATCGTGATTGTACTTGTTGTACTATTGCTAGGTGGTGATCCGTCCGAGGTAATGGACACTCTGCAGTCCCCGACAACTGAAGAAGGTCCGGTTACTGCAACTACTGAAGAGGAAGCTCTGGTTAATTATGTTTCAATAGTACTTGCGGGCACTGAAGACGTATGGACCAAGGTGTTCCAGGAGTCCAATATGACTTACCGGCAGCCCAAACTGGTTCTATTCAGGGAACAGGTGGAGTCTGCCTGTGGCCTTGCAAGTTCTGCCAGCGGTCCGTTCTATTGCCCCGGAGACGAAAAGGTATATATCGATCTCGCCTTCTGTGATGATCTTAAAACCAAATTCGGGGCATACGGAGATTTTGCAATTGCCTATGTCATTTCCCATGAGATAGGGCATCATGTTCAAAACCTTCTTGGGACCCTTAACGATGTCAACTCGCAGAGATCACGAATGAACCAGACAAGAGCTAACCAGCTTCTGGTACGGCTTGAGCTTCAGGCAGATTTTCTTGCAGGAATGTGGGCGCATTATGACCAGGAGATGTTCAAATCCCTGGAGTCAGGAGATATTGAAGAGGCAATGAATGCTGCATCAGCTGTGGGAGATGATGTGCTCCAGAAGAAATACCAGGGGCGTGTAATCCCCGATGCCTTCACGCATGGAACAGCAGCCCAGCGCAAGGAGTGGTTCAGACGGGGTTACACATCAGGGGAATATGATCAGGGTGACACCTTTAATGCAAATATCTGAGGTACTATTTTTAATTTAATATTCAGGCAGGGCTATTTTTCCCCTGCCTTTTTTATTTCATAAACGTTCCATACACATCCGTTATCGAATTGCTCTGACTTCTTAAGCTCCAGCCTGAATTCATTTTTTATATCAGAAAACATCGAATAGCATTTTTCTCCTAAAATGAGGGGATGAATAAGAATGCTTAACTCACTTACGAGTCCGAGATTAACCAGATGATTGCTCAGCACCTTGCCGGTGTCGGTAAGGATTTTATGGATTTCATATTTTTCGGAAAGTTGCTCAAGTGCAATTTCAATGTCTGTCCTATCAGCTCCGGCAACAATGAACCTGTAATTTCTTTCCCTGAGATAGTTAAGGTAATCAGCAGGAGTAGATTCTGAAGCAAGGATGATAACATCCCTGCAATATTCAAATCTCCGGCAGGTATGAAGCATGCCTTTCAGCCTGCCCCGGGAATCCGTGATCACCCACCAGGGAATACCCTGGTCACGATGGGGGGTTTCAAAATCGGATGGTAATTCTTCAGGGATACCTTCACCGAACATCTTATTGCCTTCGATTATTGTATCGGCGCCAATCAGGTGGGCATCGGGGTGGTAATCACCGGCGATCCGGTAATGGATCTCCATATTGGGCATAAAGCCTGTCAGGGAACCATCGAGGCTTGCAGAGTTATGGATAATTATTTCAGTTTTCATTTCGGGTTTATTAAAAGTATGTTCGAAGTGAGTATGTTTTAATCTCTGATGTTGTTTCCATCCTTTTGTAGTTCACCATGCAGGAGCTTCATTTATGCTCAGCCGGATCACCGTTTGATCAAAGTTAAGATTAAAATAAATAAAAATATTTCAGGCAAGTGAATTTATGGATTGTGGCTAAGACAACCAGTGAATATTATGGCAATTTAATATTAGGCATACATAATATTATGAAAAAAATATATTATCAATAAAATATATAACTGATTGATAATAACAATAAAATAGAATAACATTAAAATTGAATATAATGAAAATAAAATATAATGAAAATAAAATAATGTGAAAAAGTAATATTATATAAATTATATATTATATTTGCACAATATATAAGCAACTTAAATATCTTAAAGTCATGATATCAAACGAACTTCTGAGCGGATCTCTGAAAACAATCATCCTGAAATTGTTAAAGGAAGAGGGCCCAATGCACGGATATGCAATCACCCAAAAAGTAGAAGAACTTACCGAGGGTAAAATAATACTCAGCTATGGGGCAATTTACCCGATCCTTCATAAACTTAAAAATGATAAGGTACTGGTCGCTACCTCCGAAATGATCAATAACCGGGTCAGGGTGCACTATGCTCTTACTCCAAAGGGTCACAAACTCGTGGTTGAGAAAATCAGGGAGCTGACTGAATTTATAAGGTCGCTTCAGATAATAGTTGACCTTAAACCCGGCCTCAGCCATGCCTGAACTGTCGCTTGAGAACATTGATCAGATAACCAGGGACATCAGGAAACAGGAAATTACTTTTTCCCACCTTGCTGATGACCTGATCGATCACATTTGCTGTGATGTGGAATCTGAAATGGATAAAGGCATCGACTTTTCAGAAGCCTACAAACGGGTAAAGCTGAAAATGGGTAAACGAAGAATAAAAGAGATACAGGAAGAAACACTTTATGCAATTGACACAAAATACAGATATATGAAAAACACTATGAAAATTTCAGGTGTCGCAGGAACAGTGCTGTTCGGCTTTGCCGTATTGTTCAAAATTCAGCACTGGGCAGGCGCCGGGATCATGATGACCCTGGGTGCACTCATCCTGGCATTTGTTTTTATGCCCTCTGCCCTCGGAGTCCTCTGGAAAGAGACGCGCAGTACAGGGAAACTTTTTCTCTTTATCTCAGCTTTTTTAGCAGGGATGTTTTTTATTATTGGTATTCTCTTCAAAGTGCAACACTGGCCAGGAGCTGGAACCCTATTAATCCTGGCATTGCTGACCGGAGTTCTTTGCCTGATCCCCGCTCTGATAATTAACAGATTCAGACTCCCGGAGAAGAAAAACAAAAAACTGGTTTATATCCTGGGAGCTGTCGGATTAGTTTTCTTCCTGGCTGGAATGTCATGCAAATTACAGCACTGGCCATGGGCAGGAGTTCTGATGGTTTCAAGCATCATATTCTTTTGCATTTTTTTGTTTTTGTATACTTGGATCACCTGGAAGGAGGAGTCCTTTGTCAGCTCACGGTTCCTCTTTATTATAATCGGATCAATTGCCATGATCATTCCCGCTGCAATGATAAACCTCAATTTGCAATATTCATACGAAGACGGGTTTTACCCTAACCTCGATCAGGAACAGGCGATCTATAGTTTTCTTTTTGCAAATAGCAATTCCTTAATGCTAAGCAATCATGACTCGGCGAACTATGCCCAGATGGAGCAAATTCATTCGAAAACTGCCGGACTGCTCACACTTATCAGTGACATTCAGGTAAAAATGGTTCAGGAATCAGAAGGTGAACCGGGCATGCCTGCCGTTAGTGAGGATCAGATAGAGCAAACTCAGGCAGGGCCAGTGATCCGGTACAGACTTCTTTCAAAACCATTCCATCCCAGCCCTGTCAGCGACTTTCTGCAGCCAGGCTGTATCACCAGGGAGGAAATAAATAGGGCATTATCCGAGTATAAACAGATTATACTGGGAAATACCCCAGATGAAGAACTTCAAAAATATACCAGCCTCCTTGAACCTTCAACATACCTGCCGGATAACAATTCTGAAAGTGCCACAATATCTTTAATGTCAGGACTGCATTCCCTCGAACTTCTTAAAAACGGGATACTGACAGCAGAAGCGAAAACTCTTACGGCTATTACAAGGCACTGATAATTACAGTAATAAATAAATTCATGAAACAAAAAACCTATATATTCGGTGTGCTAACTGCTCTGATTATTTTTACAGGAGCTATTTTTAAAATTAATCATTGGGCAGGAGCAGGTATATTGTTGACTGCCGGACTTGCAACACTGGTTTTAATATTTCTTCCGGTTGCTTTGATAAATAATTACAGGGCTGAAGGGAACAGGCAAAACAGGCTGCTTTATATAGTTACCTGGGTAACATGTTTTGTCGTTTTTACAGCAATGCTATTTAAGATACAGCACTGGCCATATGCTGGACTGATGCTCACACTTGCACTTCCATTCCCCTATGTGGTTTTTCTGCCGGTATTCCTCGTTGTTACCTCTAAAAATAAAAATTTTAACATCTACAGCACGGTTTTCATCCTCATGCTTCTCGCAGGTAATTCAGTATTCACTGCCCTGTTATCCTTAAATGTAACCAGGGACAGGATTAGTGATAGTTATAATTTGTCCAGGAATTATATCAGACTTGAATCTGTATTAAACCAAACGCCTGACAGGGATGCAGAATCACCCCTTGACCTGAAAATAGATCAAGTGCTCAGAATAGTGCATGAATATAAGGAGCTGATTTTAAAACAGGAAGGTATCTCCGCTGTCCAATGGAATAATGATGCAGGGAGCCTGGTGCGGCCTGATTCAAAGGGACTCGCAGCACATGCTTTAATTGATGGCGGAGAATTGGAGCCGGGAACAAAGCTTAAAGACGGATTGAATGGCCTTGTCAGTGAGATTAATAAAACAGGTGGTTGTGAGGAGCTCGCTAAAGAGGCTCCTGTAATTTTTGATCTCAATGCACCATCAGGAGTTGAATTAGACTGGAGTAACTGGAAATTCAATGAAAATAATCTGGCATGGGTGCTAATATACCTTGACGGTTTGCAGGCCAACCTGAATATATTAAAAGCTGTTCACTGAAATCCCTTGACCACGGATTCGCACAAAGTTACACGTGAGTTACACTGTTTTAAAGCTTCTTCATACTCAGGGAAACCTGGTTTAGCGGTACAATTTGTACGGCAATCCCTTTATTTGCACCCAGATTTGCCCGATAAACAGTTTTGGAGTCTACAGGAATACTATCGATCCTGACATGGGTTCTTGTGTTGACAGCCGGATCATCAGAATATATTTTAGCCGAGTATTTTTGACCGGGATCAAGGAAGGAGAAATCCAGATCGAGAGTTCTGGCCTGTTCTCCGTTGATTCCTCCAATAAACCAATCACTGCCTCTTTTTCTTGCAATAACTCCATACTCCCCGATTTTTGCGTACAACACCTTTGTCTCGTCCCATACTGTAGGAACATTGTCGAAGAATTCCAGTTCGGGCTCATTGCCGATATAGTTGGTTGCACCCCATAGACCATCGTTTTTTTCAGGTGAAGGAGCTACCTTATCGTACCAGTAAAGGAACTGCAGCGGGCTGAAGATGCAAACTGCCTTTGCAAGCTGGGAAGCATGTGAACCCATCTTATTGTCTACTCTTTCATTAAAGTAGCAAATCGTATTATCCCCCTGTCCTGCCAGCATCCTTGTGAACATGGTTACCAGGGTATGGCTGTTTGACGGGCTCTCCTCATCTCCGCGTATACCTTCCATTGTAAGGAAATTAGGAAAGGTTCTTGAAAAACCGGTGGGCCTGTACTCATCATGGACATCTGCTACCATCTGATATGAAGCAACTTTCTTGATCGACTCGTGCAGCCACCGGGTAACATCCTGATTTCCGACCTGCACAAACCCGAACTTGATTCCGGCAATTCCCCATTTCTTATAGAT
This sequence comes from uncultured Bacteroidales bacterium, assembly GCA_963703935.1. Classification (GTDB taxonomy): domain Bacteria; phylum Bacteroidota; class Bacteroidia; order Bacteroidales; family VadinHA17; genus LD21. The sequence goes on from CAVPGA010000001.1 coordinate 426,032, forward strand.
AGGGAGTAATTCATCGATCTGTTTTTCCAGAGCTTTCCGGTTTACATAAAGGAGAACTCCTATGTTTTTTGATTTTGCATATTCTGTGACCGAATCCATATCCAGCGGTCCCTTAGACCTTGCCGGGTCAAGGTTTACTGCCCTTGCATCTGATGCATCATTGTTTTCGGGTCCATACCAGCCGGCATCAAACTCAACATACTGCATATTATGTACTGAAACAAAGTCGATCGCATCCCTCGCACCTTCAGTTGTAAGGGTTACTTCACGTAAAACTTTCCCCGGCCTGATCCATGACACGTCTGTGATCTCTGATGGATCATTAAGATTAAGCAGGAGATAATTTTTTTGAAGTAGGTCACCGGGATTCTTACCGATCATCACAACACGCCAGGGAGAGAGAAATGGTATGGCTTTATGTACCGGGCTGTCGAGACGGCTTCTTATGGCTATTCCCGATAATGTATCAGCATCAAATTTCATCCTTGCATAATCAACAAGTTTTGCTTCAGTCAGGGCGATGGTCAGTGTGCTGTCAATCTCTATAACAAGCGGACGCTCGCACCCCTTCATGATCCTTGAAACGGGAAGTCTCGAATACTGTGCCTGGGCGTTCGGAGCCGCCCAGGCTGTATAGTCAGCCGGAAATCTGTACGTAATCTTCTCTTCATTTATAGTAACAGAATCCAGTCCCTTCTGTTGGGGAAACTCATATGCAAACGCAATTCCTTCATTATACACACGGCATATAAGATTAATATTCAGCTCTTTATTTCCAAGGAAAATTTTAGCCTGGTTATAATTATCAGGTACCTCCCTCTTTTCTCCGAAATTGTTTATCCAGTTGTTCATTATAGATTCATATTCAATCTTAATGACTTCAAACTCATTTTCTACCAGATTGGTGCCAGCGTTTAACTGAAAATAAGACGGAAGCAAAACAGGCTTCCCGGCAGTTACAAGACTAAAAGCTGGCCATCCGTCGTTCCCCTCTTCCTCTTTTGAAAAGAGAGTAAGTTTGTTGCTGCCATCGGGTGATGAGACTGTAACCTTAACTGCATCTGAGCAGCTGATGGCTGTGAGTAACAGTAGAACAGAGATTGAAAGCCCGGGTTTCATTGTAAAATGTATTAAGAAATGCGACAAAAATTTTAGTTGATCAAACCACACACATACCGTGGTTTTAAAATAATGAATCGATACAGGGTCCTCAAAAAATCCTTTCTGATAAAAATATACCTAATTTCTTTCAAAATGAATTTTTTGGTAATTAAGAATATACCCTACTTAAAATAGGGATAAAAGGCAAAAAAATGCATAATTAATGAAATATACCCTATAATAATAGGGGTATATATACAAATAAAGTGTAAAAAACTTGCTGAAAGGTAGAAAACTACTAATTTGCGTCCTCAATTCACTAAAATTAATTAAGCCAAATGAAAAGAAACTGGAAAATTCAATTCTCACTCCTCGCAATAGGAGTCCTGTGTGTAGTTCCAAAGCTCTATTCTCAAAAAGAAGAACGGGATTCATTTACATCCGGTGCTGATATTTACAGCAGTTATTTATGGAGGGGATCGAATCTCGGAAACGGTCCCTCCTTCCAGCCTGTGGTTGAATACTCTTCCAGCATGTTTACAGCAGGCGCCTGGGGAGCATTTGATTTCGACGGTTACCAGGAAGCGGACCTTTACTTTTCTTTCTCACTTCCCGCAGGGTTCAGCATCGGAATGACCGACTACTATTCTCCCGGGCTTAATTACTTCGATTATTCAACTGAATCTGGAAGTCATGCATTTGAACTTAATCTTGGATTTTCGCTGAGGGATTTCAGCTTAAGTGCAAATTATATCTTTAATGAAGCAGGTGCTATCGGGTCGGCTGGGAACGATCTCTATTTTCAGGCAGGATATTCATTTGATCCGGTCACCATATTTTTAGGGGCGGGGAATGGCTGGCATAATTATGATCCCGATACGGGTGAAAGTACTTTTGAAATATGCAATGCGGGGATTGAAGTATCTAGAACAATTAAAATAACCGAGTCATTCGGTATTCCAATAACCGGCCAGATTATTTTAAATCCCGCACAGAAGAGGATGTATGTTGTTGTTGGCTTCACTTTATAGATTATACCGCCGAAAGTATGCTGCTGGCAAAAGAATGCTTCTTAAAGGATCCGGTTATGCAATAGAAACCGGGTCAAAATGAAATTACCACTCATTTGCCTGAAAATTTAAATATTAATTTAACTTGCGTTAATGTTGGTTAAGTTGGAAGTCTAAGACTCCCGACTACTGAATTTAATTTTTAATTTACGAAGGCTGTTACTGCATGATTCCTGCCTTTAAAAGATATTACTTCCTGTTGATATTTCTGTGCATTGCGTTAAGCAGCTTCTCACAGCCGAAAAGCCTTGAATACTTTCTGGAGCAGGGATTGCGTAACAGTCCTTTATTAAATGATCTCCAGAACCAGTTAAATACTGCAGTAGTTGACAGCCTGATCATTAAGGCTGGCAGGAAGCCAAAGATTGATGCCAGATCGGAACTTCTTTATGCCCCCTTCAATAAAAATATCGGTTACGATGAAATAATTACCGATGGAGGGAACTACCAGGCCGTCGGATTTGTTTCACAGGATATCTTTACAGGTAAAAAAGTTGAGAATAAATATCAGTCTGTCGCCAACCTCAGAATGAGCTTAGGCATTGATAAGAAAATCACCGAAGCAGAACTTAAAAGAACTATCATAAGTCTTTATCTTGACTCATACTCAGCTTACTCTGATCTTACCTTTAACAGGTCATTTTATAATCTGATAAAAGAGCAGGACAGGATAATTCAGGATTTTGTGAAAGCCGGGATATTCAACCGGTCGGACTATCTTGCGGCTCTTGTAGAAACCCGGGAACAGGAAATAATTGTTGACAGACTTAAAAATCTCTACCTTAAGAATATCCGGTTGTTGAACGAGGTATGCGGATTGACGGATTCATCTTATTTTGAACTTTCTGCACCGGGGATTACACTTTCCGGACAGGATAATCCTCATGATTATTTATTTCTTAAACAATTCCATGCCGACAGCCTGAAGCTGGCAAATGAAAGAGATGCCCTGGATTTGAGATACAAACCTTCGGTGAATTGGTTTGCTGACGCGGGAATCCTGACAAGCAATCCCTGGAATTTTTACAGGCATTTTGGGGTCAGTGCCGGCATCTCCCTGAGTGTTCCTGTCTTTGACGGACACCAGAGGGAACTGGAAGAAAGGAAACTTGCGATCAGCGAGAATACAAGATCATTTTACAGTACGATTTACAGAAAACAGTATGATCAGAAATATATCAGCCTGAAAAGTGAGCTTGAAGGGATAAGAGAGGTAAGGACTAAAATCGAAAGCCAGCTTGCAACTGCAGATGAACTTGTAAAATCCCTGAAATCCCAGCTCGAGACCGGTATTGTCAGGATAAATGATTACCTGACAGCCCTGAAAAACTACAGGAATATCAGCCATAACCTTAATATGACTGATATTGAAATTTACCGCATAATCAATGAGTTAAACTATTTCCTTGCTGAATGATCTATCTGAAAATCACTGAAATTAACGATATGCTTCAAAAAGTAAAAAAATACCTGGTCTTTATTCTTTTCCTGTTCATTATTTATTTACTGAACTGCTGTAAGAATAAAAAGAGCGAAACAGGTATGGAAATCATAGCACGGACACCGGTAACAGTCGCTCAGCCTGTTCGCAAGGATATGCAGGAAATACTTGAATTCCCGGCTATTACAACATACCTCACAAAGTATGTCGTCAGGTCATCAATCACCGGAACTGTCGAGAAAGTTGCTGTCACGCAGGGGGATAAAATTAAAAAAGGAGCTCTTTTATTTGTACTGAAGACTCGTGAAGCAGCTGCTCTTCAGGATTCTGCCTCAGTTGATCAGGATCTTGGCTTTAATGGAACAATAAATGTCTTTTCACCAAACGACGGAAATATAAGTACGATATCCCATCAGGGCGGTGATTTTGTGCAGGAAGGAGATGATCTGGTACTCATATCTGACCCTCGGAGCCTGGTCTTTCTTCTTGAAGCGCCATTCGAAATGACAGGTTATGTTGACAGGAATAAATCGTGTTTGCTCACCCTTCCTGATAATACAAGAATTAATGGTAAAATAAGTGGCCGACTTTCTGAGATGAACGTTCAGAACCAGACAGTAAGCTACATTGTAAATGCGAATATACCGGAACCCCTTCCCGAAAACCTGATTGCTTCTGCTGTCATAATAAAAAGTACTAAAGCAGGTGCTGTCGTAATTCCCAGGAAGGCGCTGCTTGGCAATGAAACTATGAACGAATTCTGGGTGATGAAGGTTATAAATGACTCAACGGCTATAAAAGTTCCGGTCAGCAGGGGAATTGAAACGGATAATGAGATTGAGATTACAGATCCTGTTTTCCTTCCATCTGACAGGTTAATACTTACAGGTAATTACGGACTTCCGGATACCGCTTCCATTATTATTGAGAAGTAAATGGATGAAAACTTTCTTCTTTAAATATAAAAATCCGGTTTCCGTTGTTCTGGCTGTGATAATACTCGGAGGGTTTTTCTTTTACGGGCGCATACAGACTTCCCTTTTTCCGGAGATCACTTTCCCAAAGATCAAGGTCATTGCTGACAATGGCGAACAGCCTGTTGATAAGATGATGATCTCAGTGACACGTCCGCTGGAAGATGCTATTAAAAAGGTGCCCGACCTGAATATGCTCAGAAGTTCCACAAGCCGGGGGGAATGTGAGATATCTGCATTTCTCGACTGGAATGCGGATATAGATGTAAATCAGCAAATGCTCGAATCAAGGATCGCCCAGATAAAAAATGAGCTTCCGCCCGGGGTCACCATACAGGTTGAGAAAATGAATCCGTCAATACTTCCGGTGATCGGGTATACTGTTGAAAGTGACAAAAAAACACCGATTGAACTAAACCTTATAGCTACTTATATTATTAAACCTTTTCTTTCACAGATTGAAGGTGTATCATCGGTCGGAATTATCGGGGGCAAAGACCAAAGAGTACTGGGTAGAGCTTAATCAGCATAAGATGGCAGCAGTTTCTGTAACGCCCGAAATGATCGGGGAGGCACTTAACCGGAATCATTTTATCGAATCAAATGGTTTTCTGTCTGATTACAGAAGGCTTTACCTTACGATCACCGATGCTGCTCTTCACAGTCTTGAGGATATTTCTGATGCAGTCATACGGAGCGATGGTAAAACAATAATACGTTTGAGAGATGTCGCAGACGTAAGGGTCAGCGAGAAAACTGAATATACAAGGATAAATGCCAACGGCAGGCAGGGATTGCTGGTGGCAGTGTTGAAGCAGCCAAATGCCAACCTTATCAATCTGTCTGATAATGTAAGAGAAAGGAAGGAAGACCTTGAGAAAATACTTCCTGACGACGTGCGCCTCTCCTTATATTATGATCAGGCTGATTTTGTAAAGGATGCGGTTAAAAGTGTCAACGACAGTATATGGATCGGCCTGTTGCTGGCAATTATTGTGGCAATTCTGTTCCTGAGGTCATTCCGTGCCAGTTCAACAATTCTTGTAACGATACCAGTTACCTTGTTCCTCACAATCATAGTGCTTTATTGCGTGGGCTATACTCTGAATATTATGACATTCGGAGCTATCGCCGCGGCTATAGGCCTTATAATCGACGACGCAATCGTCGTTGTTGAGCAGATACACAGGACACACGAAGAATATCCTGACAGGCCTACAAAAAAACTTGTCCATCAGGCAATTAACTATCTGATTCCATCAATGGTCGGCTCGTCAATAAGTACAATCGTAATATTTTTCCCCTTTATGCTCCTGAGCGGTGTGGCAGGTGCCTATTTCAACGTGCTGACCAATACCATGATAATAACCCTGGTGTGCTCATTTCTTGTAACCTGGGTTGGCCTGCCGGTAATATATATTTGGTTTTCAGGGATCAAGCCATTATTTCCGGTAAAGAAAGATCAGAAGGTTAAAACAGTAAGAAGCAGGAAATGGGTTTCCTTCTTTATCAGGCATCCGGCTATCAGTGTTGTTTTCCTGATTTTTCTGGCCGGATCAATAGCATACATCCTGCCACGGCTTGAAACAGGTTTCCTTCCGGAAATGGACGAGGGATCAATAGTTCTGGACTATAAATCGCCACCCGGAACCTCACTCGATGAAACGGACAGGATACTCAATGAGGTCGAAAAAATAATTGTATCGATACCGGAATATGAATCATATTCACGCAGGACGGGTGCAGAAATGGGTTTCTTTATAACTGAGCCGAATGACGGGGATTTCCTTATCCAGCTGAAAAAAGAGAGAGACAGGAGCACCGAGGAGGTTATCGACGATATCAGGCAAAGGGTGGAAGCCACTCAGCCGGCTTTACAAATAGATTTTGGCCAGGTTGTAGGAGATATGCTCGGGGACCTCATGGAATCGGTCCAGCCCGTTGAAATAAAAATATTTGGCAGCAATCAGGAAAAACTTAATGAACTTTCATCTCAGATCGCATCCGGGATAGAAAATATTGAAGGAATAGAGGATGTCAATAATGGAATTTTAATCGCCGGGCCTTATATTGATATTATCCCCGATCCTGCAAAGCTTGCCCGGTTCAATGTAACCCCTGAATCATTCCAGTTCCAGCTGCAGACCATGATGGAAGGCAATATCGTAAGCAGCATCCCGGAAAGGGAACAACTCACCAACATCAGAATGATTTACCCCAACAGCACCAAAAACAGCTTTAGCCGGTTAAAGGATCAGTTTATCTTTCTTCCAGGTGGTAAATTAAAACCTCTCCCGAGCCTTGCTTCTTTCAGCATAAAAGAGGGGGTTGCACAGCTGAAACGTGAAAACCTTGAATCGATGTCGATCGTTACTGCGAGACTCAACAGACGGGATATAGGAAGTGCAATGAGGGAGATCAGGGAAATTATAAGCTCAAAATTTTCCCTTCCCCAGGGGTATCACATAGAGTACGGGGGAACGTTTGCAGGACAGCAAAGATCTTTTAATGAGCTTCTTACAATACTGATATTGGCTTGCCTGCTTGTGTTCGTTCTTATGTTATTCCTTTTCAGGGATTTCAGGGCATCATTCACAATATTGCTGATAGCAGTTTCAGGTCTTTCGGGAAGCCTCATCGCCCTGTTCATTACAGGTACGCCGCTGAATGTCGGAAGTTATACCGGGCTTATTATGATTGTCGGTATTATAGGTGAGAACGCAATATTCACATTTCAGCAATTCATGACAAACAGGGCGACGGGATCAGTCGATGAATCGCTTGTGTACGCAATATCCACACGGCTGAGGCCAAAGCTTATGACTGCCCTGGGGGCGATTACAGCCCTGCTGCCTCTCGCTGCCGGGACCGGCATCGGTGCGCAGATGCATCAGCCTCTTGCAATTGCGGTCATCGGCGGATTCGTGGTGGCACTGCCGTTGCTGCTGATTGTCTTCCCCACAATATTGAGACTCATGTACAGGAGATAGAATTCTAACTTCTTTCCCTGGTCTTCTGTTTTCTGTCTCCGATCTTTTCAACGCTTCGGTCTTCGGTCTTCCGACTTCCACATTTTATTCCCGCTTTACGGGATTTCGTCATTTCATTCCTCAACTTTTTCTTTTATCTTATCTTTTTTAATTATATTTGATACTGTGTTTCGTGAATCGTGCAATTAATATATTATTATGTTAGTAAGGACATTTGCCAGTGCCGTAATGGGCATTGATGCCGTGACAGTTACCATTGAAGTAAATGTGTCGCGGGGCATCCGTTTTTTTCTGGTAGGACTTCCTGATGTGGCAGTCAAGGAAAGTCAGCAGAGAATTGAGTCAGCTTTGCGTTCTCTTGGCTTTCACTGGCCCGGGAGGCAGGTTTTAATAAACATGGCCCCTGCTGATATCAGAAAGGAAGGATCTTCCTATGATCTACCTCTTGCAGTGGGCATAATGGCTGCAGATGAGAAAATAGTGAAGGGGGAGCTGGAATCGTATATAATAATGGGTGAGCTCTCTCTTGACGGGACATTGCAGCCGATAAGAGGAGTGCTTCCTATTGCACTGAGAGCAAGGGAAGAAGGTTTTAAAGGGGTAATTGTCCCTGTCAAAAATGCAAGAGAGGCAGCCGTTGTAAACGGCATTCAGGTATACGGGATGGAAAAACTGGGGGATGTTGTGGATTTCTTTAATGGAGTCCGGATCTTTAATCCTGTTTCAGTTGACCTCGTTGAGATCTTTAACAATGAGGCAAATAAATACGATATTGATTTTTCGGATGTAAGGGGTCAGGAAAATGTAAAACGTGCGCTTGAGGTGGCAGCAGCAGGTGGTCATAACATAATTATGGTCGGTCCCCCCGGTTCGGGTAAAACAATGCTGGCAAAAAGGATTCCGACTATAATTCCGCCGCTGACCCTCGAGGAAGCTCTTGAGACGACTAAAATTCATTCTGTTGCAGGTAAAATAGATGATCATACTGCGTTGATGACGAAAAGACCTTTCAGGTCCCCGCATCATACTATTTCAGACGTAGCCCTTGTAGGTGGCGGGACTTTCCCTCAGCCGGGCGAGATATCACTTGGACATAACGGGGTCCTTTTTCTCGATGAACTGCCTGAATTTAAACGTACAGTACTTGAAGTTATGCGTCAGCCGCTTGAAGACCGGGTAATTACCATTTCAAGGGCAAAGTCGACTGTCGATTACCCGGCAAGCTTCATGCTCGTAGCGTCAATGAATCCATGTCCATGTGGTTTTCATAACCATCCTGAGAAAGAATGCATGTGCTCAGCCGGAATGGTCCAGAAATATCTCAACAGGATTTCGGGCCCGCTTCTTGACCGCATTGACATCCATATCGAGGTTGTACCGGTTAAATATGACAAGCTGTCCGACTCAACGAAAGTTGAAAAATCGCAAGTCGTCAGGGAACGGGTTGTGAAGGCAAGGGCATTGCAGGCGAAGCGTTTCGAATCCGTAAAAGGCGTTTATTCAAATGCACAGATGTCGTCATCAATGCAAAGAAGATTCTGCCAGCTCGATGAGGCGGGAGGACGCCTGCTCAGAACTGCTATGGAATTGCGGGGATTATCGGCAAGGGCTTACGACAGGATACTGAAAGTGGCCAGAACAATAGCTGACCTTGCTGATTCAGAGAACATTACTGCCGAGCATATCTCCGAGGCCATAAATTACCGGAATCTCGACAGGGAAGGATGGGCCGGTTGAGAGACTCGCTCTGACCGGCGTTAAGCAATTCTCAAGTCCAATCAAAGCTATTATGTACGAAAAGCAAATAAAAGGTTGGTCGAGAGCTAAAAAGCAAGCATTGATAAACAATGATATTGAATTACTACATGCGTTATCTGCTTGTAAAAATGAAACAAGCCATAAATTTCTTTCGGGGTCAGGCTGAGCAGATGTAAAATAGCCTGTTAATAGTTATCTAAGGGAGCACTACCTTGTCAAGATCTGAAAGAATAGCCTGACGCCTGAGGGAAAGATCTTTTACAAGCGCCGGGTCAGTGATCTTCTTCCAGTTAAATCGCAGAGTACTAATTCGCTCCCCGAATATCTCCTGGTAGAATAGTACAAAATATCCCAGCAGAGGCACTGACACTCCCGCAAGAAAACCGGGCCAGCCGGCGAAGACTCCGGCAAGGATAAGAATAAGAGGAAAATAGATCAGGTAGAGGACAGTAAGGGAACTTACAAAGACGGAGCTGTAAAACCTTAGGTCTTTAATATATGTGTCACAGATAAACCTGGGGATAATAAAGGGGATCAGATTTGTAATAAACCCTGCCAGAAAAAGTGGAAATCCTGCAATCAGTGTAAAATACCTTAAAATTCCCCAGTCAAGCTTCCGGGCAAAATTTTCATCCCCGAGCCTGTTTTTTGCAAGAAGCTTAAAATATGCATCAACCTTCTGGTAAAGGGATTCCAGTCCTTCACCGGATGTTCTGCTCAGTTTATTTATCTTTTCACTTACAATTTTTTCAGCCTGTCTCCTGTCGTCAGAATTAAACCTCCATTTAAAAAACGGATGCACAATGTCGTGGCGCTTCATTCTCAGAAGCTGTTCGGCAAGCCAGTCATTTTTCCTGTCTTCTATTATTATAACTTCTTTTCTGAGACCTGCCTCGCATCTCTCGTTAAAAGTGAGTAGCGCCTTTGCCGGATGATCCGTATAAGCACTTTTAAGCTCCGTGATGCTGAAAGGTTCTGAGAAGTTTATCATTACTTCCTTGCGGAATTTTGCGGGGTAAGTATAATTTATCCCTACCGGTACAATGTTTACATCGAGCCCGAATTTCTCCGCCGCTCCGAATGCCAGCCTGGCGGTACCTTTTCTCAGCTTCTGAAGTCGTTTTTCCTGTACGCAGAGACCCTCGGAGAACATTATGAAGTTGCCATTTTTTTTCAGGACTTCATAGATAGCCCCGAATGCTTCAAGATTTTTATGGACATTTTCAAGTCCCTCCTCAATCCGGTAAACAGGAGATACATTAAGCTCGCGGAGGCAAAAGCGGGCGAACGGTTTCCTGAACATATCCGCTCTCATCGTGAAATGCAAAGGCTGGGGGAGATAAGAACCGACAAGGATACCATCCATAAATGAATTCTGGTGATTACCCACGAAAAGAAGGGGCTTGTCCAGCGGAACTTTTTTAAGGTTGGAATAGAAGATTCTTCTGAAAAAAACTCTGAAAGTGAAGGGAGGAAGGATGAATTTAAGAAATCTGCTGAACATCAAATAAGTTTTTAAAAGGAAAAATGTACCGGGTTTGTCATTTCCGGGTTCAAGATACATTAAAAATAAATTCCTTCTTATTTATGGGAATGTAATTTTTGAAACGGATCATTAAATACATTATCAGTTAGTTATATCTACTTATTACAAATAAGTATTTAGACTTATTACCATAAAAGCAATACCCCGTTTACAATATATTCCGGAATAATCAGTTTTGTCTTTATTAACCTGCCTAACTCAATTGCATGGATCTTACAAGGACAATTCATAATAAGATGGTAAATGAGCGTCTTATGTTTGTTTATCGCGGCCAGATTACTGAGAATAATTCTTTATCTCTTCTTACCCTGCTTGAAAATGAGATGAGAGATGATTCATTCGGATCAGCGGGAAGAAAAAGGCTTTTTATGTTTGTCCTTGAAAGTCTTCAGAATATTGCCAAACATGGAGACCATGACAAACATGCAGGAATGTCGGTTGTTGCATATTCAAAGACAGATGACGGATACACAATTACCACCGGCAATATAATCCCTGCAGCCAATGTAAGCAAACTTAAAAACCGGCTTGAGGAAGTTAATGTGCTTCGACCCGAGGAGACTAAAAACCTTTACAGGCAGATATTGAGTACTTCCGGTTTCAGTGATAAAGGAGGTGCAGGACTTGGATTGATTGAAATGGCAGTTAAAACAGGTAATAAACTTGACTACGATTTTTTGCCTGTGGATCAGGATTTTTCATACTTTATACTTAGCAAAACCGTTGATTCCAACGGGATGGGAGTTCACTCCGGAGAAAGAAACAACAAGTTTAAAAGCAATTCTTTTCTGGAGCTCGAACATCTGATGGCTGATAATGGAATTCACCTGATCTGGTCGGGCCATATATCGCCGGATATCGGTGATGAGGTTTTAACACTGACCGAGTCTGCCGTTTCAGAGGAGGATGTTGAGGTAAAACTGAGACGAAGGATTTTCATCATCATGACCGAGCTGCTGGAAAACGTTTACAGATATAATCCTGGTCGGGAGCAGGGTGAGAAATATGGGATGCCGGTTGCGATGGTAAGAATTGAAAATGGGAACTTTTTGCTCTCCACCGGCAATCTTATCGGGAAAAAGGACATCAGGAATCTGAAGGGAAAGCTTGATGACATTAACAGCTACGACAGATCGGAACTTAAGAATTTGTTCTTCAAATCATTATCGGTTCAGACTATTGAATCGGACAGCACAGGGAATATGGGACTTATTGCGGTGGCACGCAAAGCGGGAAGCAAGCTGAATTACGGGTTTGAGCCTGTTAATGAAATGTTTTCTTATTATATGGTTGCTGTGAAAGTGGAAGAATTCCCCGGCTGATTGAATTCCTTTAAAAATATTTCATTTCCATCCCATTCTGCAAAACTTCCGTTCCTGACCCAGTCACCAAGGAATATGATTTCTGTTCCTTCTCCAAGCTTGTAGGATAGAACCAGATGGCGGTGACCAAAAATAAAATAGTCAATTTTATCGGTTGCAAGGATCTTCCTTGCATACCTTATCAGATCTTCCTTTTCTTCACCGAGAAATTTCAATGAGATGCCCTTTCCAAGCCTGGAATTCATCGACCATCTATGCCCGATCCCGACGCCAATTGAAGGATGCAGCGCGGAATACAGGATACGAAGGGGTTTATTCCTGAAAATAGAAAGCAGTATTTTATACCCTGTGTTTGTTGTACCCAGACCCTCCCCGTGTGCAAGATGAAATTTACTGCTCCCCAGGGTCATTGTTACCGGGGAGGTATGAATAATAACTCCGCATTCCTGTGAGAGATAATTACTGACCCACATATCATGGTTCCCTGTGAAAAAATGAACCGGGATTCCTGAGTCGGTAATCGAAGAAACTGTACCGAGAAACCTTGTGAATCCCCTTGGTACGACAAGCCTGTATTCCCACCAGAAGTCAAAAATATCACCCAGCAGATAGATCTCCTGTGCATCCGGAGCAATAGTGTGCAACCATCTTACAACCTTTCTCTCCCTTTCCAGTGGGTCCGATCCGGCCTTAAGGCCCAGGTGAAAATCAGAAGCAAAGTATATTTTGCCGGGTTTTGCCAAAGCAATTACCTGATTAATTAAATAGCTGATTGAGTTTGATCAGAAGCGATCTGCCATGAAGATTTGATCCTGTAATGCTGCCATCCCTTCCAAAAAGATAATTCGTTGGCAGTGTCTTCACATTGAACAGCCTTGCATTTACAGGATTCAGAGGATCGTCTTCGCGTGTACTTATCCAGGGAAGCTCATCGAATTTTACCTCTTTTTTCCATAGCTCCTCATTCTCATCGAGATTGATCTGGTAAATCTCGAATCCCTTCTTATTGTAAGTTTTATATATCTCTTTCAGCTGAAGATTCTCCGTAATACACTCTTTTGACAGGACCGACCAGAATGTCAGAAGAACTATTTTACCTCTTAGCGATGACAATGCTATCCGTTTACCGTTAATATCCTTCAGATTGGGATCAAGTTTGATCTCAGGAAGTGAGCTTGCCATATCCTCAAATTGCCTTGAATATAACTGGTTCATTTCCTTTTTCAGGTCCTCAGCAAGGGCCTGGACATGTTTTGAGTTCGGATAATAGCGTCCGAGTGAATCTGAAATTATTTTAAGATACTGAAGATCCCTCGGTTCATAGAGGACGTAGGTGTTTTCGTCAATTCTCTGATACAGTGCCTTTAACGAAGCCAGCGACCGGGTGTGAGTTATGATGAATTCAATATTCTTTTTACGGATCTCCTTGAGAAGGTTATCGAATTCAGTCTCAATCAGAGGACCTTTTTCATCGAAGCCAGGCTCTTTTGAAGCAGCATTATAAATGGTTTTCAAAGAATCAAGTTTTCTTTTTGTACCGGCAAGCTGCAAATCGAGCATCCGTATCTGCTCTGATCCTTCTGATCCGCTAACTGTGTAATCCTGAGAAAGATTTTTCCCGTTAAATTCAAGTTTTATTTTTTCACCAGGTTCGGCAAGTACCGTAATAAAGTCGGATTCAGAAAAGCCCACCTGGTAAAAATCGGGTTCAATTGCTTTGACTTTAAAACTAAAAGTCCGCTCTTTCTGACCTTTGCGGAGTCTACGAAGACCAATGTATTAACATTTACCCTGTTCAGATAGATATAATCTTTTGTTTTTTCTTTGATTATGCCTTTTATGGTGAAGCTTCTTTTTGTCTGGCACCCGTTTAGTATTATAATGGGAAGGAGTAGTACAAGAATTCTTTTCATTCTTCAGTTGGATTACCGTTTACCGGGATTTGGTTTTAGATTAGTTAAACAATTCTGCAAGTTTTTTCTGTAATGCATCACCTCTCAGGTTGGTTGCAATTATCCGGCCCTCTTTATCGAGCAGGTAATTTGTCGGAATTGATTCTATTTTGTACAGGGGAACTACAACAGAATTCCAGTATCTGACATCGCTTACATGGATCCATTTTTCGAGTTTGTCATCCTCTATTCCCTTGATCCAGGCTTCTTTTGTTTTATCAAGCGAAACCTGATAAATCTGGAAACCCTTCCTGTGATACGTTTCATATGCTTTTACAAGATTTGGATTTTCAATTCGGCAAGGTGCACACCATGAAGCCCAGAAATCGAGCAAAACAACTGTTCCTTTCATTGAGGAAAGCCTTATCGTATCGCCTTCCGGTGAAGGCAGGGCTATTTCCGGGACCGTCATGTTACTTGCAGGTTCAGGCGCGGCCTGATTTTGACCTCCGATTTTTGCAGTCAATTCCTGAAGCTGCTCATGCAATGATTATAACAGGTTCATATTCCGGATATTGACTGAATAACGAAGAGTCAACTTTCACAAAATAGGAAAGATCCTTTTGGGGATCAAGGACATAAACATTTGGAGCCACCTGTTGATATAACGCCACAAGGCTTATAAGGGATGAAAGATTATTGTCAATATATTTTTTAGTATAGCTGTTTATTTCGTTTAGATAACCATGAGCAAGATTATCCAGTGAATCTATAACCCCCGGCAATTCGGGGCTTCCGATATACCGGTCATGGATATCGCTCAGGCTGCTGAGTTTGCTTATGGTTTTTCTCAGTGTCTTGTTGTAATCAGCCATTAATTTGGTTCCTTTGGAGCCAATCACCGCAACCGGATAATTTAAGGAATCGAAATGAGAAGTCATTTTTATTTTCTCCCCGGGCTCCAGAAGCATTGTCAGGAAGTTATTTTGATTAATTTTGAGCAAATAAAAAGATGGAGATTTTATCTTCCTCTTAAATTCAAAACTACCATCAACAGTTAACATGACCGAATCGACAGTCAGAAGCTCATTAGATTTAAGCTCATCAAGAAAAATATACTCTCCTGGCAGAAGAATTTTCAAGAATTCCTGAAATTTGTACAGTGTTCTTTCCGCAGGCGGATAACAAAGTTGCAATCGCTAAAAATAGTATCAGTTTTCTGGTCATTAAAAAATATGTTTATAAATTAAAACAAAATATTGAGTTGCAAAGTTACTCTTTTTTTGATCTGTCAAAACGCGGGCTTTGTAATATAATGAAACAAGAGCATCTGTTTCAATTATAATTTCAATGATAGAAATTTTTTCAGACACTCCCGGAGTTATATTGCTTTTTTCGATTAAAAACAGTATCTTAAAAGACTTTTTGACATCCGATTAAAAAGATAAGTTTATGAGTTACATTAAGTTCGAAAAGAGTCAGATTGTAAATCTTGAATACTCACTTGCGAGGGAAGTTATCAGGACCAACAGGGCCGGATCATATTCTTCAACAACAATTGTGGGATGCAATACACGAAAATATCATGGTTTGCTGATTTGCCCTGTGGATGATTTTGGCGGTGAAAGATATGTGCTTCTTTCATCCCTCGATGTTACAGTTGTGAATAATGATAAAAGTTTTAATACCGGCATAAGAAAATATAAAGGAGATTATTTCAGTCCCAAAGGACATAAATATATTGAAGAACTTGAAATGGAGATCCATTCCTTCAAGGATTTACAGGGTTGGAAATGTAAACTGAAGCATGGAAAGACTGCTTGTTCATTATGAAGAACAATTTCTTGCGAGATTTACCATTCTTGAAGCTTCTGAACCTATGAAACTTCAGATAAGGCCATTTCTTGCATTCAGGAATATTCATGAACTTACGCATGCCAACCTTGCTGCAAATACAAAGGTTGATTTTATAGAAAACGGGATTAAATCAAAAATGTATGATGGTTTCCCATCCCTGAATATGCAGTTTTCAACAAAGGCTGAATTTATTCCTGTTCCCGACTGGTATCTTGGGAGTCGAATATCCTGAGGAACAGAAAAGAGGATATGATTATTCGGAAGATCTTTTTACACCCGGATTTTTTGAACTTGAAGCCAAAGAGGGAGATGTCATCGTTTTTTCTGCTTCTACAAAAGAAGAAAAACCATCCGGGTTTAAAACAAAATTTACAAAAACTGTTGCAGGCAAAATTCCACGGAACAGCTTCTTCAATTGTCTGAGAAATGCTGCCCAGCAGTTTGTTGAAAAACGTCATGGAAAAACTCTGATAATTGCAGGTTATCCCTGGTTTGGTTCCTGGGGAAGAGATACTTTTATTGCACTTCCGGGACTTGCACTGGCGCGAAAGAACAGACTTGCACTTTACAGGGAAGTACTGGATACACAGGTTGAAAGGATGAAAGATGGCTTGTTTCCGAATATGGGAACAATAGGCAATCCTGCATTTAATTCAGTTGATGCTCCTCTATGGTTCTTCTGGGCAGTTCAGCAATATATGGAGAATGGAGGGAACGATGCCTGGGACCGGTACGGCGAGCGCTGTAAAATCAGTTCTTAATGCTTATAAGAACGGTACTGCATTTAATATTCAGATGAGGGATAACGGACTCATTTATGCTGATGCTCCCGGAAAATCACTTACCTGGATGGATGCTGTGGTTAATGGAATTCCTGTTACCCAGAGAAGAGGTTATGCAGTTGAGATAAATGCCCTCTGGTATAATGCAGTTTGTTTTTCTCTTGAAATGGCAAGCCAGGAAAAAGATAGGAAGTTTATCAAGGAATATGAATATCTGCCTGAGTTGATAAAAAAATCATTCCATGAAATTTTCTGGAACGATAGAACGTGGGTTATCTTGCTGATTATGTAAATGATGAAGAAGGAAAGAACTTTTTTGTGAGGCCAAATATGGTAATTGCAGTTTCTCTTCCTTATTCAATGCTTGACAAGGATCAGATGAAAAGGATACTGGATATTGCTGATAAGGAACTTGTTACTCCCAGGGGACTAAGAACTCTTTCTCCGGGGAATACCTCTTTATAAAGGATACTTACAGGGGTAACCAGGAGGAGAGGGATAAAGCTTATCATCAAGGGTACTGTATGGCCCTGGCTCTTTGGCCCTTTCTGTGAAGGCTGGCTGAAGGTGTACGGAAAACAGGGTGTTCAGAAGGTAAAAAAACTGATATTTGGACTTGAGGAGGTGATGAGTGAACATGGAGTAAGCACTATTTCCGAGATATATGACGGAGATCCTCCTCATGCACCTAATGGAGCAATTTCACAGGCATGGAGTGTTGGTGAAGTGCTTAGAATAATTGATCTTCTTGAAAATAAGTATTCTAATATATAATTCAGGTGTGATATGCGTGTGCTAATGTTTGGATGGGAATTTCCGCCACATATTTCAGGCGGATTGGGTACAGCCAGTTATCGGCCTGACAAAAGGAATGGCAACACTGGACGACCTTGAAGTTATTTTTGTTGTTCCAAAAGCCTGGGGCGATGAAGAACAGACCAAGGTAAGACTTATTGGTGCAAACAAGGTCCCTGTTGCCTTTAAGCAGGTTTATTATAAAGGATTCCAGACGTCCGCTTGAAAAAATTGAAATTTCTTCAAAAATTGTTCCTTATACTGATCCGGAAGAATTCTGGGAAAGGATCAATTCAGAAGTCTCAGGCTATAACCTGTTTGTTCAGACAAATAACAGCGGGACAGTTGATTTTTCAGGAAGATATGATTCATCCCTGATGGATGAGATCTATAAATATTCAGTTGTTGCTTCAGTGATTGCAGAAGAAAATGAATTTGATATAATTCATGCCCACGACTGGCTTGCATATCCTGCCGGCATTGCAGCTATGGAAGTCTCAGGCAAACCTCTTGTCATACATGTACATGCAACTGATTTTGACCGCAGCGGCGGAAATGTAAATCCTGATGTTTACCGCATCGAAAAACTGGGAATGGATGCTGCTTCAAAAATTATAACTGTCAGCAATCTGACAAGAGATATTGTAATCAACAAATACAATATTAATCCTGATAAGGTCGAGACTGTTTACAATGCTGTTGAACCGGTAAAGATCTCGGAGGATGTTATAGTCGAAAAAGGTTTTGATGAAAAGGTAGTTACTTTCCTCGGAAGGATAACTCTGCAGAAAGGACCTGAATATTTCATCGAAGCTGCATATAAGGTCCTGAAGGTAATGAATAATGTAAGGTTTGTGATGGCAGGCTCGGGTGATATGATGGAAAGGATGATGAGAAGGGCTGCTGCCCTTAAAATAACTGACAGGTTTCATTTTACAGGATTTCTGAAGGGGAAGGATGTTTTCACAATGCTGAATCTGAGCGATGTTTACATAATGCCATCGGTATCCGAACCTTTTGGGATTTCACCTCTCGAAGCTATGCAGTCGAATGTTCCTGTAATAATCAGCAAACAATCAGGTGTTTCTGAAATACTAACTCATGCCGTAAAAACTGATTTCTGGGATATCGATGCTATGGCAGATGCAATTTATGGAATTCTTAACTATCCTGCCCTCGCCAAGATGTTCATCAAGAACGGCAAAGAAGAAGTTATCAGGCTGAAATGGGATAATTCAGCCAGGCATGTAAGAGATATTTATTACAGAGTGATTTGGCAAAATAAGAACCAGATATGAGTGTAACAAGTAAAAAAGCAATTTGCTTTTATTTTCAGGTTCATCAGCCTTTCAGGCTAAAAAGATACAGGTTTTTTGACCTGGGGCATGATCATTATTACTATGATGATTTCTCAAATGAATCGATCATGAGAAAAGTAGCAGAGAAATGCTATCTTCCTGCCAATAATTTAATTCTTGATCTTATCCAGAAAAACAAAGGGAAGTTCAAAGTTACATTTTCCCTTTCCGGATTGGTAATAAACCAGTTCAGGCTTTATGCTCCGGAAGTGCTTGAATCGTTCAGGAAGCTTGCGGAAACCGGAATGGTGGAATTTCTTGCTGAAACAGATTCACATTCACTTGCATCGCTCAAGATGAGAAGCGAGTTTGAGCACCAGGTAAATGCTCACAGGGAAATGATTAAGGAATTTCTTGGTGTTGAAACGACATCATTCAGGAATACCGAACTGATCTATTCCGATCAGATAGGTTCATGGGTGGCTGATATGGGATTTAAATCAATGCTTACTGAAGGAGCCAAGCATGTTCTGGGATGGAAGAGTCCTAACTTCTTGTATTGCAATTCCATTAATCCAAGGCTTAAAGTGCTTCTGAGGAATTTTGTATTAAGCGATGATATTGCATTCAGGTTCTCAAACCGGAACTGGAGCGAATGGCCATTAACAGCTGATAAATATGCTTCATGGCTTAATAAGCTTGCTCCCAAGAGCGAACTTATTAATATCTTCCTCGATTATGAGACATTTGGGGAACAAATAACAGGGAGACAGGAATTTTTGATTTTCTTGCCCATCTGCCGGGAGCAATCCTCAGAAAGACTCCTTACAAATTTATGACCCCGACTGAAGTTGCTGATAATCTCCAGCCTGTTTCGGCTATCAGTGTTCCTTCACCAATCTCATGGGCCGATGAAGAACGTGATATTACAGCCTGGCATGGAAATGAACTACAGGTGGCAGCTCTTGATAAGCTTTATGACCTTACTGACAAGGTTAACAAATGTGAAGATAAGCAGATACAGAAAGACTGGGAATATCTGCAGTCAAGCGACCATTTTTATTACATGGCTACAAAATTCTTTTCCGATGGTGCTGTTCATGCTTATTTCAATCCTTACGAAACACCATATGATGCATTTATGAATTATATGAACGTTCTAAGTGATTTTGAGATCAGGCTCAACCGGTTTATCCCCGATATTCAGGAGCAGACCGAGATTTCAAAACTAAATTCGCTGATACACGAAAAAGAACTCATAATTGACCAGCAATCGGCTGAACTAAGCGAGCTTAAGTTCATATCGGGCAGAAAAAAGAAAAAGAGTACAACCAGCTCAAAAAAAGAAAGCCTTACAGGTAAAAAAACGACGCTAAAAAGAAAATCTGCCAGGACATCAAAATAAACATAAAAAAACGGCCGTTTTAACTAATTCTTTTACTGCTAAAGGGAAAAGGATAAAACATCTGAATATTAATCTGAACCAATATACTAAATAATGAATGTTGAATTTATTTTTGAGACCAGTTGGGAAGTTTGTAATAAAGTTGGAGGAATTCATACTGTAATCTCAACAAAAGCTCTGAATATTGTTAATGAACTTGGAGATAATTATATACTTATTGGGCCGGATGTATGGAGGGAAGATGTAACAAACCCGGAATTCATTCCGGACGATACTCTTTTTGTTGAATGGAGAGGCACTTGCAGCAAATGAAGGACTTCAGGGTTAAGACCGGAAGATGGAATATTGCCGGAAAACCAATTGTTTTTCTTATTGATTTCACTCCATATTTTGGACAGCAGAATGAGATATTTGCAGGATTCTGGGAGACATATAAGCTGGACAGTATTTCAGGGCAGTGGGATTATGTTGAACCAGCACTCTTCGGGTATGCAGCCGGAAAAGTAATTGAGAGCTTTACATCATTTTACCACGAACATCATAATATTATTGCCCAGTTTCATGAGTGGATGACAGGAACCGGAATTCTATACCTTGAAAAGAATGCTCCATGGATTGCAACATCATTTACAACTCATGCAACTGTGCTTGGGACGATGCATTGCAGGTAATAACCGTCCCTTATACGGGAAGATGAAAGAATATAATCCGGTTCAGATCTCCCGCGAATTCAATGTTGTTGCAAAACAGTCGCTTGAAAAAATATCTGCAGCGGAAGCAGATGTTTTTACAACTGTAAGTGAAATAACTTCAAGGGAATGTGCTCATTTTCTTGGTAAAGATGTTGATATTGTAACTCCAAACGGATTTGAAGATTCATTTGTTCCGGCAGATGAAGTATTTGAGGAAAAGAGATCAGCTGCAAGAGCTAAACTTAAAAGTGTTGCTGAAGCAGTTCTTGGATATCACTTTGCCGAAGATTGCTGTTTTCGTGGCAAACAGCGGAAGATATGAATTCAGGAATAAGGGAGTTGATATTTTTATTGATTCTCTCGGAGAACTTAACAAGAAAGACAAACTTCCCAGAGAATGTGTTGCCTTTATCCTTATGCCTGCATATCATAAAGGCCCACGACAGGATCTTATTGATATTCTGTATAATAATGGACCGGTCAAACGGAAGCGACAAATATCTTACCCATAGCCTGCATTACCCTTCAACTGATCCGGTTCTTCAGAGAATAAACGACCAATAATCTTACATAATGATCAAGGATTCACAAGGTAAAGATCATTTTTGTTCCCTCTTACCTTAATGGAAATGATGGCATCTTCAATATGTCATATTTTGACCTGCTTATCGGATTTGATCTTTCAGTATTTCCTTCATATTATGAACCATGGGGATATACTCCTCTTGAGAGCCTTATGTTTTCAATTCCTACAGTTACAACCTCACTTTCAGGATTTGGCCTCTGGGTCAAAGAATATTTTAAGGATCCGGGAAACGGTATTGCAATTATTGAAAGAACTGATGATAATGAAACTGAGGTATTACCGAAATCAGGGATTTCATGAGCAATATTTATTGGTCTTTCAGATGAGTGAAATAAGAGAAGCAAGAGAGAAAGCACATGAAATTTCACGGATTGCAATGTGGGACAATCTGGTGAAACACTATTTCACTGCTTATGAAATAGCTCTTACCCACAGCAGTGAAAGAAGGGAGGAACCAAGGGAATTTGCTCAGTTTGTTGAAGCTCCAGGCTATTCAGGTCCGAAAACCACACCAGATACCTGTCTGGAAGGATATTTATGTTCAGAGTGATGTTCCTGATAAACTGGCTTCTCTCAAGGAACTTGCAAATAATCTGTGGTGGTCATGGAATTCAGAAGCTGAGTCATTATTCAGAAGAATGGATCCTTCCCTGTGGGAAGAGGTAAATCATAATCCAAAGCTACTTCTTGAAAAAATTGATTATAAACGACTTCTGGTTCTTGAAGATGATGATGAATTTGTCGCGGACCTGGAAGAAGTATTGAACAAGTATTCAGGGATTACATAAACCGTCCTGATGATAAGGAAAAACCATCAGTTGCTTATTTCAGTATGGAGTTTGGAATTCATCCATGCCTGAAAATTTATTCAGGCGGTCTTGGAATTCTGGCAGGTGATTATCTTAAGGAAGCCAGTGATTCAAATATTAATATTATCGGAATAGGACTTCTTTACAGGTATGGCTATTTCAAACAGAAACTTGGTCCGAAAGGGGAACAGCTTACAATTTATGAAGCTGAAGAATTTTCACGTCTTCCAATAAATCCTGTTAAGGATGCTGAAGGGAAACATCTTACAGTCAGTATTGTCTGGCCGGGCAGGACAGTTAAGATACGGGTATGGGAAGCAAAGGTGGGGAAAGTCTCGCTTATTCTTGCTTGATACTGATTTTGATGACAATTCACCTGAAGACCGTACAATAACCCATTATCTTTATGGTGGTGATAATGAAAACAGGCTGAAGCAGGAACTTATTCTGGGTATTGGCGGAATAAGGGCCCTGACCGCAATGGGATTGAAACCCGATCTTTATCACAGCAATGAAGGACATTCTGCATTTATCAGCCTTGAACGACTCAGAACACTGATTGAAGACCATCATCTTACATTTAATCAGGCACTTGAAGCTATAAGATCATCAACACTTTTTACAACTCATACACCTGTTCCTGCAGGACATGATGCATTTGAGGAGGATCTGCTGAGAAAATATATTTCTCATTATCATGCACGTCTCAATATATCCTGGGATGAACTGATGGCTCTGGGCCGCTGTGAAGGAGATGCCGACAGGAAATTCAATATGAGCTATCCTGGCCACACATATGTCGCAGGAAGTAAATGGTGTCAGCAAGCTTCACGGAGAGGTAAGCCAGGGAATGTTCAATAAACTATGGCCCGGATATCTTAAGGAGGAACTTTTTATCGGATATGTTACAAACGGTGTTCATCATCCTACATGGACAGCTCCTGAATGGAGAGAGGTCTATAAGGAATTAACCGGAAGCAATAATTTTGACCAGACCGACAGAAGCCAGTGGGAAAAGCTATATAATCTTGATGATAAGAAAGATCTATGAGATTAAAACAGGCCTTAAAAAGAGTCTTTTTGCAAATATCAGGAAAAGACTTCAGTCCGATATGATGGAAAAGCATGTCAGCCCGCGTACACTTACTGAATATCAGCAGCCATCTTGAATGAAAAAGCTCTTACAATAGGATTTGCCAGGCGGTTTGCAACTTATAAAAGAGCATCCCTTTTATTCAGGGATCTTGACAGACTTGCAAGGATTGTTAATAATCCCGACAAACCTGTTCAGTTTATTTATGCCGGGAAAGCACATCCTCATGACGGAGGAGGCCAGGATCTGATAAAAAGGATATTTGAAATATCACAGATGCCTCAGTTTGCAGGGAAAGTAATTTTCCTTGAGAATTATGATATTGAACTGGCAAAGATATCTGGTACAGAGGTGTGGATATCTGGCTTAATACACCAACAAGACCTCTTGAAGCATCAGGAACAAGCGGTGAAAAAGCTGTTATGAACGGAACAATTCATTTCAGTGTTCTTGACGGATGGTGGGTTGAAGGTTACAGTGCATTTGCCGGCTGGGCTCTTCCAAAGAAAAGAACATTTGAAAACCAGGATCTTCAGGATGATGTTGATGCTGAGACAATTTATAATATGCTTGAATATGAAATAGTACCGGCATATTATTCATTTAATGAGCAGGGTGTTCCGGTTGAATGGATAAGCCATATTAAGAATACTATGGTCAAGATTGCTCCTGAATTTACAATGAAAAGAATGATTGATGATTATTATGAAAAATATTATATCAAAACTCTGGACAAGGAATAAATATCTGATTGCAAACAATTTTGAGAAAGCAAAAGAGTTGGCTGCCTGGAAAAAGACGATGAAGGAGGAATGGGATAATATTGAAGTTCTAAATTATAATTTTGAAAGACCCGAAGAAAATGTTTATCATTCAGGTCATGATTATCAGGGCAGAGATAGCTCTGGATGTTAAAAAGATACCAAAAGAAAATGTTGGTGTGGAGTTTATTATTCACTCATCTGAACAAACAGGGTGAACATGAATTTGTTGCCAGTGAGGAATTTAAGCTGGTCAGCTGTAAGAGCGGCAAATGCCTTTACAGGGCCAACCTTGTTCCTGAAAAAGCCGGTACATTCTTCTATGGTATACGAATTTATCCAAAACATAAAGATCTTCCGCACAAACAGGATTTTTACCTGCTCAGGTGGATTGATTAAATATCAGTGGCCTTCCTGATCAGCTTCCCTTTTTAAAACAAGGCCGGTTCTGGAAGGCAGATACAGATAAAGATAGAAAGGAGCATTAAGGATGTTCCTTTCTGCTTTTTTTGCTGGACATATAATATCGTATTTCTGTCAATCCTGTTGAATCCTCCGAACTCAGGATCATCGGTATCAAGAACAATCCTGAATTTTCCTTTTACCGGTATTCCGTAATCGGTAAATGAATTGGTGGGATGAAAATTAAAAACAAACAGAAAATCTCCCCTCATGAAGGCTATTACCTTATCGTAGTTATTCTCATAAATCCTGTTCACATAAAGATCATCAAGAATCTTGAATTCATTATGAAGCCTTACCATCTGCCTTGTCAAATTTCAGCAAGATAGTGAATATTTAAGATCTTTATTTTCAGCAAGCTGCCATTGCCGGCGGGCATATTTATAGCTCCAGTTGTTTCCTTCGCGGGGAAAATCAATCCATTCAGGATGGCCGAATTCATTACCCATAAAATTCAGATAACCTCCTCCTGATGTGCTGAAGGTTATCAGCCTTATCATTTTGTGAAGGGCAATTCCCCTGTCCAGCGTGAAACTATGATATGATTTTGCCATGCCAGTAATACATTTCTGCATCTATCATCCTGAATATAAGTGTTTTATCACCAACGAGAGCCTGGTCGTGCGATTCACAGTATGAGATTATCTTTTCTTCCGGCCTGTGCTGGGTAAGTTCATGAATCAGATGCCCCATATCCCAGTTTTCATCAAGAGTCTCTTTTACCAGTTTTATCCAGAAATCAGGAACTCCCATCGAAAGCCTGTAATCAAATCCATAACCTTTTCTTGCATGTGTCTGCAGCAAGTCCGGGCATACCGCTCATCTCCTCTGCAATTGTAAGTGCTCCTGGCTTATAACTGTGTATCAGTTTATTGGCCAGATAGAGGTAAATAAGGGCATCTTCATCCTGGCCGCCATCGAAGTAATCATCATATGATGTAAAATTCTTTTCCAGGCCATGATCATAATATATCATGCTTGTAACTCCATCAAACCTGAAACCGTCAAATTTATACTCTTCAAGCCAGTACCTGCAATTGGACAGAAGGAAATGGATCACATTATCCTTCCCATAATCGAAACATAATGAATCCCATGCAACATGGTTTCTTCTGTTCGTCGGTATGAAAATACTGACCCGGTGATCCGTCAAACAGCCCAAGTCCTTCATTTACATTTTTAACTGAATGGGAATGAACCAGATCCATAATTACCCTTATTCCTGATGCATGTGCTTTATCTATCAGTTCTTTAAGATCTTCAGGTGTTCCGAATCTTGATGAGGCAGCAAAAAAACTTGAAACATGATATCCGAAGGATCCGTAAAAAGGATGTTCCTGTATTGCCATCAGCTGGATCGTATTATATCCCGATTTTAACAATTGCAGGAAGAACATTTTCAGTAAATTCACGATATGTGCCAAGCTTTTCTTCAGCTGTTGCCATTCCAATATGGGCTTCATAAATAACCGGAGCAGTATCCGGAGCCCTGAAATCCTTTGATCTCCCATTTGTAGGGCTCTTCAGGGCACCAGACCTGAGCAGCTGAATATTTTGGTTTTTTCATCCTGAACAACACGGGTTGCATATGATGGGATACGTTCTCCTTTTCCTCCTTCCCAGTGAAGAGAAAGCTTATAGAGATCTGCCATGATTCATGAATCCGGAAGGAAGCCTTATTTCCCAGTCGCCATAACTGTTAATCCTTTCTAATCTTATATTCTGGCTTTTCTTTCCACCCGTTAAATGTTCCGATCAGAAAAATACTCTGTGCATTTGGAGCCCATTCTCTGAAAATCCATTCATCCCTGTCGCGGTGAAGGCCATAATAGAAATGCCCCATGGCAAAATCCATCAGAGTACCGTGACCCGGCAAGGTGCTTCTCTTTAGCATGACATTTGCTGATCCGTCTGTCAATTGTTGCTTTGAACGGATCAAGCCATGGATCAGACTGATAAAATTCAGATGGATTCATATCAATCTATAAAATAGGGAATCTTACTATAAAAGTACAAAAACAAAATCATTATTTTGCTCCGATTTCCGGCCACTTTGCTAATTTTACAAACTTAACTGAAGAATTGATGATAATTCATGAAGGATATGAAAATCTGAATCTTAACAATCCTGTTGTTACCCTTGGAATTTTTGATGGCGTGCACAGAGGACACAGGGCGCTTCTTCAATCACTGGTAACATATGCAAAACGTGCCGGAGGTGAATCAGTGGTTGTAACTTTCAATCCCCATCCGAGACTTGTACTTTCTGAAAACCATGAAGGACTCACATTTCTTACAACAATGGAAGAAAAAAAGCGACTCCTTGAAGAGACCGGCATTGATCATCTGATTATTATTGAGTTCAATGAGCATATACGGAATATGGGCGCCTGTGAATTCGTTAGAGAATGTGCTTGTTGAGAAAATCGGAACAAAACATCTGATAGTGGGATATGATCATCATTTCGGGAAAGGAAGGGAAGGAGACTTTAAAACCATAAGCGAATGTGCACTGAAATTTGGATTTACAGTTGAACAGGTTTGCCGAGGTTTCTGCAAATAAAGGTGTGATCAGCTCAACATCAATCCGTGAAGCGCTTCTAAACGGGAGACTTGAAGAAGCAAACAGATAGCTTGGATATAGTTATTCTTTGACCGGAACTGTTATTCAGGGTCGCAAGATTGGCAGGGATCATGGGATTTCCAACTGCAAATATAAAGCCCTGCCGACAGATACAAGCTTATCCCGCCAATGGTGTTTATGCTGTTGAAGTTGAACTTGATAGCACAAATCATTACCGGGATGCTGAGCATAGGATCCAATCCGACTGTAAATCAGGATCCGGATATCAGATCAATTGAAGTTAACATTTTTGATTTTGACGGGGATCTTTATGACCAGGAACTCAGGATTGTTTTCAGATTCAGACTCAGGGATGAGATCAGATTTGATACTGTAAGCCAGCTTACCAGACAGATGGAGCTTGACAGGGAACACGCTCTCAGGCTGTTGTCTGAACAAACGCATTGATATTATTGTTAACTTTGTATCCTGAAATCAAGATAAAAAATTACAGATGAACTTAATGGTTGAAACTAAACAATATGCCGTAAAAGATATTTCACTTGCAGAATTTGGAAGGAAAGAAATTGAAATTGCAGAAAAAGAGATGCCGGGTTTACTGGCAATCAGAAAAAAATATTCTGCTGAAAAACCTCTGAAAGGAGCCAGGATAACAGGTTCGCTTCATATGACAATTCAGACAGCAGTTCTTATTGAAACTCTTGTTGAACTTGGTGCTGATGTCAGGTGGGCAAGCTGCAATATTTTCTCAACCCAGGATCATGCTGCAGCAGCAATTGCAGCAACAGGAATTCCTGTATTTGCCTGGAAAGGGGAAACTCTTGAAGAGTACTGGTGGTGCACAGCACAGGCACTCACATTCCCGGGTGGCAAAGGTCCCAATCTCATTGTTGATGACGGAGGCGATGCTTCATTGCTGGTTCATCTTGGATATAAAGCTGAAAATGATCCGGAAATTCTTGATAAGAAACCTGCAAACAGGGAGGAAGCAATAATTCTTACAACTCTGAAGGAACTGCTTCACAGGAACCGGGGAAATGGCACAGGGCAGTAAGTGAACTTAAAGGAATTTCCGAAGAGACAACAACAGGTGTTCACAGGCTTTACCAGATGATGGAAAACAATGAATTGCTTGTTCCTGCAATAAATGTCAATGATTCGGTTACAAAATCAAAATTCGATAATCTTTACGGATGCCGCGAATCGCTTGCCGACGGAATTAAAAGGGCCACTGATGTTATGATTGCCGGGAAAGTTGTTGTTGTTTGCGGTTATGGTGATGTTGGAAAAGGATGTGCAAAATCAATGAAAGCTTATGGTGCAAGGGTAATTGTAACGGAAATTGATCCGATCTGTGCACTTCAGGCATCGATGGAAGGATTTGAAGTTAAAACTGTTGAAGATGCTCTTGATGAAGGAAATATTTTTGTTACAGCAACAGGGAACAGGGATATTATACGCCTCGACCATATGATGAAGAATGAAAGATCAGGCAATTGTTTGCAATATCGGCCATTTCGATAATGAGATCCAGGTTGACAAACTGAACAACATGCAAGGGTGTTGAGAAGAATTAATATCAAACCACAGGTTGATAAATATCTTTTTCCTGACGGACATGCAATATTTATCCTTGCTGAAGGCAGACTGGTGAATCTTGGTTGTGCAACCGGACATCCTTCATTTGTTATGAGCAATTCATTCAGCAACCAGACACTGGCCCAGATTGATCTCTGGAAAAATAATTATGATATAGGAGTTTACAGGCTTCCGAAATATCTTGATGAAGAGGTTGCAAGATTACATCTTGATCAGCTTGGAGTTAAGCTTACAAAACTTACAAAGGAACAGTCAGATTATATCGGAGTTCCGGAAAACGGACCTTATAAGCCGGATCATTACAGGTATTAATTCCAGGTACTCCTGTAAACGGTACATTGAAACTATTGATTCCAGACACTGATGTACCTTATTCCATCAAAGCTGGTTTTATAATTCTTTAGTGAGTATTTACCGATTCCTGAAACGGGAACACCATAGGTAGAAAGAGAATAGGTTGTGCCGCATTCAGGGCAAACAGCAACTCCAAAATTAATTTTTACTTTAATGCTCAATCCGTTGACGGCATAATCATGTGGACAAGTCCTGTCATACGCAAAATATTCATCAGGTCCCCTGTAGATAATGACCCCGTTATTGTCGTACCCTGCCGATCTGGAACCCCAGTTATTGGTCCTTGAATCAATGGTATCGCTGGCATCTATCACGGTAAGACCGACAAATTCGGGATCGAGCAGGTCTATAGTGAAATCGATATAAACATCAGGGATGACGTCGTTTTCGCTTTTACTGCAAGACCACAGGAAAAAAACAGTTGAGGCGATAAATAAAAGACTTTTTTTTAAAGATGCCCTCATATTGTTATTTAATTCAGGACAAAATTAATATTACCGTTCAAATTTCGTTATTAAGTTGGAGATAATGTAATATAGGGAATATGAAAAATCTCAAAATAAAAAAGACATTAGTTCTGCTTGTTCTGATATTGGTGTCAGTTTCGGTCTGTGAGGCCCAAAGAACGGCGGGCAAGCCCGACAAGGCTACATTTGGGAGATCTCTTAAGACAAAACAGGTAAAAGTAAGGGAACCCCCAAGTATCGAGAGAGCCAAAAGGAAGCAGGAAGCAAAGGAAAAGAAATTGAAAAAAGAATACAATGAGTATGTAGCACAATCCAGGAAACGTGCCGTCAAGATTCAATCACCGGAGGTACAGGAACGGATGATTCAAAACCGGAAAGATGCGGACAGAAGATATAAAATAAAAAAGAAAAAAAGAGAAGAAAACTTTAGAAAAGCGGGAAATAAATTCTGAGTAACGATTGAATGCCGTTGAAAGTGATAAATTTCAGGACTATACTCTTTTTTCAATTTTTTGGTAATTAGATAAAGATTATTTATATTTGCTAATGAAGAGTTCCGGGATTCCCGGGATTCTTCTATTTTTTTAACTCTTACAGGAAAAATGTCAGAAGTTATTTACATAACGGAAGAGGGTCTTCAGAAGCTCAAAGAAGAACTTGACCAGCTAAGAAAGGTCGAAAGACCTCTGTTGTCCAGGCAGATCGCAGAAGCAAGAGACAAGGGTGATCTTTCAGAGAATGCAGAATATGCTGCTGCAAAAGAGGCACAGGGAATGCTCGAAATGAAGATCTCAAGGCTGGAAGATATTGTGGCACGTTCAAGACTTATTGACGAATCAAAAATTGACACATCAACTGTCCGATTGCTGAACAGGGTTAAAATCAAGAATAAGAAAAATAACTCCATCATGGAGTATCAGATTGTTCCTGAAAGCGAAGCTAATTTTAAAATTGGGAAAATAGCTATCAGTTCACCAATTGCCCAGGGACTTATCGGAAGAAAGGTCGGAGAAACTGTGCAGATAAAAGTTCCTTCGGGAATTATACCCTTTGAGATAATTGCTATATCAATGTAGTTTTGCATTGGATCGATTTTGGGTTGCAGATTTGCGATTGCGGATTAAATCCGAAATCCGAAATCCGAAATCCGGAATCTGCAATTATCAGAACATAAGAGTAGTATATAAACATTTATATATGGCAACAATATTTACCAGGATCATAAAAGGGGAGATCCCATCATATAAGATCGCGGAGGATGAGAGGTATTTTGCCTTTCTTGACATAAATCCCCTGAGGGCTGGACATACCCTGGTTGTGCCAAAGCAGGAGACAGACTATATTTTTGATCTTGACGATGATCAGTTATGCGCGCTGTTCCTTTTCTCAAAAAAGGTCGCGGCTGCAATTAAGGAGGCTATTCCGTGCAACCGGATCGGCGTTGCCATACTCGGGCTTGAGGTCCCACATGCCCATATTCACCTTGTGCCGATGGATTCAATGGAAGATGTGAATTTCAGAAATCCCAAGCTTAAATTAACACCCGAGGAATTTAAGAAGATAGCAGAAAAAATAAGTGAAAAGGTAATTCTTTAGTATCTTTAGGGGACTAAATCTGCTCGCTGCATGAGTTACATTTATGATCTGTGGGACGATTTTATCAGTCTTCTCTTTCCCCGGCTTTGCTACGGATGCGGTAATCATTTGCTTAGAAATGAAAAACTTATCTGCACCGAATGCTACATCGTTATTCCAAGGACTAATTATCATCTGAAGGCTGACAATCCGGTTGCCCAGATTTTCTGGGGACGCTGTGTAATAGAAAAAGCTGCTGCATTTTCCTTTTACACAAGGGACAGCAGAATCAGGAAACTGATACATCAGCTAAAATATAAAGGGATAAAAGAGGTAGGCGTTGAACTTGGCAGGATATATGGTTTATCTCTTAAATCATCCGGGTTCCTGGACGGGATAGACTTCATGATTCCGGTTCCGCTGCATCCATCAAAGAAACGGAAAAGAGGATTTAACCAGAGCGAACTGATTTGCGACGGGATCTCGGATGTTACAGGAATAACAATAGATGCTAGATCACTTATAAGGAGTAGTGTCACTAAAAGCCAGACAAAAAAATCACGCTATGACCGCTGGACCAATGTTGAGGGGATTTTTCATGTAACAGATTGTGAAAAGTTTAAAGACAAACACATTCTGCTAGTGGATGATGTGATTACGACCGGATCAACAATCGAAGCATGTGTCAATGAAATACTGAAAATTGAGAATGCAAAGGTAAGTGTTGCAGCTCTGGCATTCTCGGTTATATGACAGACTATTGCTTTTTTACCCTTTTTGGATTCTTGTTCATAAAATCCTTCCAGCCTGTAAAGCTTTTCCCGCTTTGCGGATTATTGGTCTGATAAAAGTGGCATAAAGCAGCAGCCAGACCGTCGGTGGCATCAAGCTTCACCTCCATCCTGTCGAATTTCAGGATACTCATCAGCATTGCAGCTACCTGTTCCTTTGAAGCGGCTCCCCTTCCGGTAATTGACATTTTGATCTTTCTCGGGGCATATTCAAAAATAGGAAGCGAACGGCTCAGCGCTGCAGCAATAGCCGCCCCCTGTGCCCTTCCCAGCTTTAGCATCGACTGAACATTTTTCCCGTAAAAAGGAGCTTCAATTGCCAGCTCATCAGGATGATATTCATCAATTATGCCGATTGTGCTGTCAAAAATATGCTTGATTTTGAGATAGTGATCATCGAATTTCGACAGATCAATGGAGCCAATAGTTATAAGCTCGGGAATTGAGCCAAGGGTTTTTATTACACCATAACCGGTGATACTTGTGCCCGGGTCGATGCCCAGGATTATTCTCTCCTCCGGTTTTTTTTTCAAATTAATGTTATTGACTGTAAATCTTTTACTTAACCACAGAAAATCCATTGTTCATCCAGGATGGTTTTTCAGAAAACTGCAGGTGACGATAAAACGGCTGAATGCCTCTTATTGATTTTGCAGAAACAGAGCCGGTTTCGAGATAATGAATTGCTTCATTAAGGCAAAATTCATTCCTGTCAGTGAAGTCATGGGTAATATCATCCGAAACTACCCTGTCAGGTGCAATTCCACTAAAATAATCACCATTGCCGGCCCGGTTAACAATCTTAAAGGTAACCGGCCAGAAAAAATATTTTTTCCCGACTTCCCACCCGTTCATACCGGTGGGCTTGCCGTTTGTCGTATCACCAATACTGACTACCTCCATTAAAGGAACGAGACCATTCATAACTGCTTCACTTGCGGAGGCCGTAAGCCTGGTTGTAATTACAACCAGCCTGCTCAGGGAGAGAGGAGATGGTGTCGATATAAACTTGAATGAAGAATTCTGGTCCTGCCGCATTCGGTTGTAATTAAGCGAAGCGAAAACAGAATTTAACGGTCCGTTGCCGGCAATATAGCTGGCCAGTTCCTGTGCAATATACAGATATCCGCCGGAATTATATCTCAGGTCCAGGATAAGATCTGTCACACCGTTGGCTTTAAAATATGCAAATGCAGTAGTCAGCTCAGCTTCCGAGGGTTCGATAAATGATTCAAAAACAAGATGACCCGCTATTTTTCCGGAGGTGAGGTGAAGTGTATCGTACAGAATGACCGAATTTAAAGTAAAGGAGCTTTTTGTGGAACTGATAGTCACTTCCGTATTGTCGGGCTTTTTGAACAGGAATTTGTTCGTAATACCGGCTGTTCCGGGACCAATTAAGTTGCCATAAGCTGTTCCGTCACCCGATTTGAGTATGGGAGCAATTTCGACATCATTTATCTTTTCGACGATCCAGCCACGGCGCACACCTTCTGTATAGAGAGGCGATCTTGAATATATCATGGCAATCCTTGCGACATCAGCATCATCAAGTCCGATACGAAATCCATGACCAACAAATGTACCCTGCATCTCTGCAATGAATTCATTATAGTCGGCAACAAAGCTCCACCTGTCGCGACGCTGATACCTCATGGCATCCAATAATTTGTACGGATCGCTGTAATTCTCTTTGGTGACAGCCGGCATTGAATCATACCAGTAGTACCATTGTTTCATCAGATAGTATAAACTGTCCCTTGCCATGGCATCTGTCAGAACCGGATTTTCATCCACTGGCGGCGGGATCCTCTTTTTTACACGAGGAAACCAGAGCCAGAAATATTGTTGTTAAGAAAATTAGCTTTTTCATACTTAAATTTATTGCAGCCTCCTGAAAGGAACAAAGATAGCTGACTATAATTTTTTTAGTTTTCTGTTTTGCACCAATATCCCGGAAATTATCAGCAATAATCCTGCCGGAGTTGTATAATAAACGGGTTCATGAAGAATAAAGTGTACAAATATAAGTGAAAGAAACGGGGCAAGATAAACAAGATTGCTTACCTTATCGGTTGTTGCTGACAATCTGAAGAGCTTTAAGCCAGAAAAAAAAAGTTATTCCCATTTCAAATATACCGACATATACTGAAGATACAATTCCCCTGAGTGAAATATTGTCAGGCCATGACCCGGTGAATAGCATAACTATTATAAGGTAAGACCGATCCGAAGAGGAAATTCAGAAACAATTTAACAGCTTCATCTCTTTTATCCTTAACATTCAGAATAAAATAGAATGCCCAGAATACAGAACTTCCTGTTGCCAGAAGAATCCCCCTGATATCGGCATGTCCCGGGGCTCAGAAGCTTTCCCTGGGAAGAAATAATATATACTCCGGCAAAGCTTATAAAAAGGGCAAGAAAGCTTTTTCCTGCAATTTTTTGTTTCAGTATCGGGACCGACAGAAAAACCAGTATTATTGGCCATATCATGTTAAGCGGCTGGGCAACCTGTGCAGGAAGCAGCTGATAAGCCCTGAGAAGGATCAGGTAATAAAGAAAAGGATTTATTAATCCCAGCAATGCTGAGTTGAAAAGATCTTTCGGCTTTGATATTCTCAGAAGAGCGAGTTTTCCTTTCCTTAACTAGTATTAACAAACAGTACCAGCTGTCGAGGTGACTGAGGCAATTGTAAGCATGTGCAGGATCGGAAGCTCTGCTCAGGCTTATCTTAAAGGCCGTCGGAACTGTTGACCAGAAGAATATTGCCAGCCGGGCATAAATATATGATTGCCTGGTTTTATCCATATGTCAGGTTCTGGTTTGCACACTCTTTGCGATCTCAGGCTTCAAACTTAGCGAACTATTATATAGCTATTTAACATAATTATTCCACCTGCTCACCCCTTCTAAAGGGGACTTGAAGACCCTTTAGGGGGCAGGGGGTAAACTAATCAGCCGATCATATCAAATCCTGTATATGGAACAAGAACCTCAGGGATATTTATTCCTGACTTCAGTCTGATTAGTTCTCAAGTATTGCAGCAACAATTCTTGGCAGGGCCAGGGCGCTTCCGTTGAGTGTATGAACAAGTCGGGTCTGTTTTTCGCCTTTCTCCTTAAATCTGCATTTCAGCCGGTTAGCCTGGAATGATTCAAAATTGGAGACAGAACTCACTTCAAGCCATCTTTTCTGGGCTGCCGACCATACTTCAAAATCGTAGGTCAGTGCTGATGTAAATGACATATCACCTCCGCAAAGCCTCAGAATACGGTATGGAAGTTCAAGTTTCGAAACAAGGCTCTCAACATGATTAACCATTTCTTCGAGCGATTCATATGAATGATCGGGATGAGCTATCTGCACTATTTCAACCTTATCAAACTGATGAAGCCGGTTCAGTCCCCTTACATGAGCTCCCCATGATCCGGCTTCTCTTCTGAAACAGGGTGTATAGGCAATATTTTTAACCGGAAGCATCATCAGCATTCAGAATTACATCCCTGTAGATATTTGTAACAGGTACTTCAGCAGTGGGGATCAGATAAAAATTATCAAGTGCCGACATGATACATCTGTCCCTCTTTGTCAGGCAGCTGTCCTGTACCAAAGCCTGAATCCTCATTAACCATTATCGGAGGCATAACCTCCGTGTAACCTGCTTTTACTCCTTCATCAAGAAAGAAGCTTGATCAGTGCTCTTTCAAGTTTTGCACCTTTTCCTTTATAAACCGGAAATCCGGCTCCGGTAAGCTTTATTCCAAGGTCAAAATCAATAATATCATATTTTTTAATAAGATCCCAGTGAGGAAGTGCATGTTTCAGGCAAGACCGGCATAATTCCTCCTTCCCTTACTTTTACATTATCATCAGCTCCATGACCCGGGTGCAACAGATTCATGCGGAAGATTCGGAAGCCTGATTATCTCATTCCTCAGTTCATTATCAATAGGTATAAGTTTATCGGAAAGTGATTTGATCTCTTCCTTTAGTGAATATGTTTTTTCCTGTGCAGCTTCAGCTTCCTGCTTTTTTCCTTCCTTCATCAGAGCTCCTATCTCTTTTGAGATCCGGTTCATTTCTCCCTGCATCATATCAGTCTTTGACTGAATTTCACGACGTGATGAATCGAGTGCAAGAATTTTGTCAATTATTTCTTCAGCATTCAAAGTTTTTTATTTTAAGTCTTTCAATAATAAAATCTTTTTTTTCGCGGATAAGGTTAATTGTAAGCATATTCAATAATTATTAATAAAAAAGCAGGCCTGAAAGCCTGCTGTAAAAATATAAAAACTCCCGATAATGCTTTCCTCTGCGAGAAAAGAATTTCGGGAGTCGTAAAATTGTAAACAGATAGTTATTCAGTTACCGGTTTAACCGATACATAAATTTTATTATCTTTTTTCTTTTTGAATTCAACTTCTCCATCGGTGAGTGCAAAAAGAGTATGATCTTTTCCAAGGCCAACATTAAGACCCGGATTATGTTTTGTTCCTCTCTGGCGGACAATGATATTGCCTGCTTTGGCTGCCTGGCCGCCGAAGAGTTTCACTCCCAGCCGTTTGCTTTGTGAATCGCGACCGTTACGTGAACTGCCTGCTCCTTTCTTGTGTGCCATAATTATTATATTTTTAATCTGTCTGAACTATTATTCTATTCTTTTTTCTTTGGGAGTTTTCTTTGCTGCCGGTTTCTTTCTCAGCTGCTTTCTTTGCAGCAGGTTTTTTTACTTCAGCTTTTTCTTCTTTCTTTGCAGCCGGTTTTTTGCTGCTGGCTTTTTTCGTTGCAGTTTTCTTTTCTGCAACAGATTCTTCAACTGCTTCAGTTACTTCAGCTTTTGGCTTCTGCCTTTTTTAGGAGCTCTTTTCTTACAATAGCCTCCTTGTCTCCTATTCCTATTATTTCAACCTGTGTGAAATTCTGACGGTGTCCATTTTTAATCCTGTAGCCTTTTTTTCTCTTCTTCTTGAAGACAATTACCTTGTCACCTCTGACATGATCGAGAACCTTTCCCTCAACAACAGCATCCTTAATTATTGGTTCTCCGACTAGTAATTTTGCCATTCATCTTCAACTAAAAGAACCTTATCAAATTCAATACTCTTGCCTTCTTCAGCTTCAAGACGATGAACAAAAATCTTTTTTCCTTCTTCTACTTTAAATTGCTGACCTGCAATTTCTACGATTGCGTACATTTCTTTTCTTTTTTACGTTACTCCGTGAGGCGTATATGATCCTGTGACCATATAACTTCAGTGTGCCCCGTGCGGATTTATTCAAATTCGGACTGCAAAGATATACAAATTAGATTATTTACAAATCATTCCGGCTGATTTTTTATAGTGAGAGAACATGGAGACCGGTAATTTGTTTATCTATGAACGTCAGGTTTCCGTGAGATTAGAAGTGATTTAGAACATACTAATCATGCTCATGTTGAAAAAAAAGAATTCATTAACCAGTTGTCTTACTTCTATTATCTTTATATTTGTCTGATACAAATTGAGAGCAGATATTCTTCTGGCTCATAATTAATTGATATGAAGAGAGTAAAGCTTAAAGTTATGGGGATTTCTTACAGTCAGACTCAGTCGGGAGCTTATGCTCTGATTCTTGTTGAAGAAAATGGAGACAGAAGGATCCCAATAATTATCGGAGGATTTGAAGCTCAGGCAATTGTAATTAAGCTTGAAAATCTTGATCCTCCCCGACCTTTGACCCATGACCTTTTCAAGAAATTTGCTGATGAGTTCAATATCAGCTGTTATTGAAGTTATGATCTATAAGCTTGAAGAAGGAGTTTTCTTTTCAAGGCTTGTTTGCAACAATGGCGAAAAGGAATATCGATCGACAGCAGAACATCTGATGCTGTTGCAATTGCATTGAGATTCGGATGTCCGATTTATATAACTGAGGAGATCCTTGAAAAGGCAGGGATCACAATTACTCCATCTGAAACTGACCTGCCATCTGAAAGTGATCCTGACACCTTTATTGAAACGGGGAACTCAAAATATGAATCCTATTCGGATGAGGAACTTTATAAAATGATTGATGAAGCAGTGAAAACAGAAGATTATGAACGTGCTGCTTCAATCAGGGATGAGATTGAAAAGAGAAGAAAGAAAAAAGACTGACTTTGAGCCATCTGGAATTGCCTGCCTCCCGGAAACATCAAACATACAAAACAAAAAATATCGGAATGAAAAGTAAAATTTTATGCCTGCTTTTAGTACTGTTTACAGTAAGCAATTCTTTTGCAAAAGATTACAAGATCACATCTCCTGATGGTAATATTGTCCTCACTGTAAATACAAGTCCCGGACTCAAATGGTCAGCTGCATACAACGGAACCGAAATATTGACTTCTGTAAAAGCCGGAATGGTGCTCAGTGACGGTAAAATTCTGGGAGAAAATGAAAAGGTAAGGAAAGCCACTACAGGGAGTTGTGAACCAGGTTCTGGAACCTGTTGTAGCTCATAAGAGTTCAAAAATAACTGATAACTACAACTATCTTACTGTCACTTTCAGATCAGGTTTATCTGTTCAGTTCAGGGCTTATAATGATGGTATAGCATACAGGTTCGAAACTGCATTTAAGAATGAAATAACTATTAAAAGATGAGATTTCATCACCTGCAGTTTCCTTCAGGCATCATATGCCTGGTATCCTCTGGAGGAGAGCTTCATGTCGCACAATGAAAGGATTTTTATTTACTCCTCACTCGATACAATCAGTGACAGGCATCTGGCCAGCCTTCCGACTCTTTTCAGGCAAATGGGATCAATGTACTTCTTACCGAATCTGATATTGAAGATTATCCCGGAATGTGGCTAAAAGGTGGCGGCTCCGGGAAGATTACAGGTGTGCATCCAAAATATCCTGAAACGGAAAAGCTTAATGGTGACCGCAATCTGTTTGTTACAAGTACGAAGGATTATATTGCAAAAACAAAAGGAACAAGAACATTCCCCTGGAGGGCATTTGTCATTGCAGGAAATGACGGACAGCTGGTTGAGAGCGATCTGGTATTCAAACTTGCAGCTCCAAACAGGATTACTGATACAAAATGGATCAAACCCGGACAGGTGGCCTGGGACTGGTGGAATGCAAATAATATTTATGGTGTTGATTTCAGGGCAGGAATAAATAATGATACTTATAAATATTATATTGATTTTGCTTCAAAGAACGGGATTGAATATATAATTCTTGATGAAGGATGGTATAAAACGGGAACAATGTTCTTGAGTCGATTCCTGAGATCGATGTTCCTGAACTCTGCAAATATGCTGAAAGCAAAAATGTGGGAGTTATTCTGTGGGTGGTCTGGAAGACTTTCTGGGACAAGATTGATGAGGCAGTCGCACTTTATGAAAAATGGGGAGTAAAAGGAGTTAAGGTTGATTTCATGCAGAGGGATGATCAGAAGATTGTAAATTTCTATCATGAAGCTGCACAGAAAACAGCTGATCATCATCTTCTTATCGATTTTCATGGCTCCTACAAGCCTGACGGTATAGGACGCACCTGGCCAAATGCACTTACAAGGGAAGGTGTAAAGGGAATGGAAAACAATAAATGGAGCAAGGACAATAACTCCTGATCATGATGTGACACTGCCATTTACAAGGATGGTTGCAGGTCCGATGGATTATACTCCGGGAGCCATGGTAAATATGGACAGGGCAAATTTTAATCCCCATGTTTACACGTCCTGAAAGCCAGGGAACACGAGTTCACCAGATGGCATTATATGTTATTTATGAAAGTCCGCTGCAGATGCTTTCCGATTCTCCTTCAAACTATATGAAGGAACAGGAATGTACCGATTTTATTGTCAATATACCGGTTGTCTGGGATGATCTGAAAGTTCTCGATGGGAAAGTAGGTGATTATCTTCTTCTTGCCCGGAAGTCGGGAAATGATTGGTTTGTCGGAGCACTTACTGACTGGACAAGACGTGAAATGGATCTGAACCTCTCTTTCCTTCCTGCCGGCGAATTATGTTATGGAAATATTCCAGGACGGAATAAATGCCGACAGGCATGCACAGGATTACAAGCATCTCAAGACAGAATGTAAAATCAGGAGATACAATAAAGATAGATCTGGCTCCCGGAGGCGGATGGGCGGCAAAAATATACATCAAAATAAATAATTTTCTAAGTCAGAAAATGAAGCAATATCTTGATCTTCTTGATCATGTGCTGAAGAACGGGACTGAGAAACGAGACAGGACCGGTACAGGAACAATAAGTGTATTTGGGTACCAGATGAGATTTAATCTCGAAGAAGGTTTTCCTCTTCTGACAACAAAAAAGCTTCATCTTAAATCGATAATGCATGAACTGCTCTGGTTCATTTCAGGCGATACCAATATCAAGTATCTGAATGACAATGGAGTAAGGATCTGGAATGAATGGGCAGACAAGGATGGGAACCTTGGTCCTGTTTATGGTTACCAGTGGCGCTCATGGCCGGCTGCCGACGGAAGAAAGATTGACCAGCTGAGCAATGTTATCAGCTCAATAAAGAAATCACCTGATTCACGACGTCATATCGTCAGTGCATGGAATGTAGGAGAGATTGAAAAAATGGCTCTTCCTCCATGCCATATTATGTTCCAGTTTTATGTTGCAGACGGAAAGATTATCATGCCAGCTTTATCAGCGGAGCTGTGATATCTTTTCTGGGAGTACCTTTCAATATTGCATCATATGCCTTGCTTACACTGATGGTTGCACAGGTTACAGGTCTAAAACCAGGTGAATTCATTCATACTCTCGGCGATGCACATATTTATCTTAACCATATTGAGCAGGTAAAGCTTCAACTTACAAGGGAACCATATAAGCTTCCCGAAATGAAAATAAATCCTGCGGTTACTGATATTTTCAAATTCAGATTTGAAGATTTTACACTCACGGATTATATTGCACATCCTCATATAAAAGGAGATATTTCAGTTTAAATAGTTGAATAATGATTTCAATAATTGTTGCTGTTTCTGAAGACTGGGGAATCGGAAAGGACAATGAGCTTCTCTGGCATATCCCTGAAGATCTGAAAAGATTTAAAAGTCTCACCTTGGGGAAAACTGTGATTATGGGGAAGAAAACATGGGAATCG
This sequence comes from uncultured Bacteroidales bacterium, assembly GCA_963703935.1. GTDB lineage: Bacteria > Bacteroidota > Bacteroidia > Bacteroidales > VadinHA17 > LD21. Next base: position 467,175 of record CAVPGA010000001.1, read on the forward strand.
CTGCCGCGGAAGCCTTTGCCGGGACGGAAGAATATTGTTCTTACAGATATACCCGGCGAACGCATAGACTTCGCAATAACTGCATATTCAATTGAGGATGCTCTGGGCAAGTGTGACAGGGGATGAAGAGGTTTTTATTATCGGGGGCGGAAGTATCTACCGGCAGTTCATGCCCATTGCCGACAGGCTATATATTACGCATGTTCATAAAAAGGCACCCGCCGACATCTTCTTCCCGAAAATTGACTTGAGGCAATGGAAGGTTGTTGAAAAAACGGAATGTATATCGGAAGACACTAACCGCATCCCATATTCCTACGTAGTCTATGAAAGGAGAGGGATCCGGAATTAAGAAATACTGCTTATAAGTACGTATTTCTTTTTCAAATAATACGTATTTCTTTTTCAAATAATACGTATTTCTTTTTCAAATAATACGTATTTCTTTTTTAAATAGACATATGTTCTATTTAAATATGTCTTTTAATACTGCTTTTAATGGCGCTTATATAATTATCGTACGTTCTTATTCATATAAATATCCGGACGTAACTAACTCTTATGCACGGCCTCTCCCCAAACCCCTCCCCCAAGAGGGAGGGGCTTCCCCCTCTCTCTGGGAGAGGGGGATTGAGGGGGTGAGGCTGGAATTGTAATCCGTGCCTTTTGCCCGGTTGCAAGCAGTTCCTTAAATAACTTTTATTTGGCACGGATTACACTCCGCTTTGCTCCGTTAAATCCGCGCCAGCGGGGAGGGCCAGTTTTCAGGACGCCTTAAGAATCTTCATATCAATTCTTTCAAGCTTGCGGAGAGCATAGTCCGTTGTGATTGTAAGCTCCTTTGTTTTTATGGAAGGAGAATCGAACATGGCATCAAGCATGATAGCTTCGCATATCGATCTCAGTCCGCGTGCCCCAAGCTTGAACTCGATTGCCTTATCAACGATGAAATCAAGAACTCCCTCGCCAAAGGTCAGTTCGATATCATCCATTTTGAAAAGCTTGATATATTGTTTTATAAGTGCATTTTTAGGTTCAGTCAGAATAGCCCTCAGAGCCTCCCTGTCGAGAGGATTCAAATGGGTCAGGATCGGCAGCCTTCCAATTATTTCCGGTATAAGTCCGTATGCTCTCAGATCCTGTGGAGCAATGTACTGAAGAAGATTGTCCTTGTCGATTCTTTCTCTCCCTTTGGCAGCTCCGTATCCTATTACCTGTGTATTAAGCCTGTGGGCAATTTTCTTTTCGATTCCCTCAAAAGCGCCTCCGCAGATAAA
>CAVPGA010000002.1:0-442415 GCA_963703935.1 uncultured Bacteroidales bacterium
TATAACCGGGATATCCTTAACAGGGTGGATGATTCTGTGGTAAGGGTAATCAATAACAGGGTCAGCCTTATAAGACGTTCAAGGGGATTTGTCCCACGGCCGGTTGACCTGTGCCTTAACGTGGAAGGTGCCCTTGCAATGGGCGCTGAAGAAAAGAACACTTTTTGTATCGGCAAAGACCGGCAGGCAGTGATGAGTCAGTATATAGGAGACCTTCAGAATCAATCAGCGTGTGATTTTTATCTTGAATCCATAAACCGTTTTTCTGATCTTTTCAGGTTCAAACCCCTGTACATAGCTTGTGATATGCATCCTGACTATTACTCCACGGTCCATGGCACGGACCTGGGTAAAAAACTGAAAATTCCGGTCATTAAGGTACAGCATCACCATGCCCACATTGCGTCGTGCATGGCTGAGCATGGACTCGATGAGAAGGTAATTGGTGTAAGCCTTGACGGAACAGGATATGGTACCGACGGCAGGATCTGGGGCGGAGAGTTTTTAATTGCTGACCTTGAAGGTTTTACCAGGTTTTCCCACTTTGATTATGTTCCGATGCCCGGTGGTGATAAAGCTATCCGTGAGCCATGGAGAATGGCCTTTTCCTATTTGTATAAATACTGGGGAGAGAATATTGATTATAATACTGTTCCACTGTTTAACTCTCGGGGCAGAAATGCCATTTCTCTGCTGAAAGAGATGATAGATAATCAGATAAATTCACCTGAGACATCTGGTGCAGGACGTCTTTTTGATGCGGTTTCTGCAATTCTCGGACTCTGCCCGGTTGCAACCTTTGATTCTGAAGCACCTATGCGTCTCGAATCTGTAATTAGTTGTAATACAGATTTATACTATCCTTATAAGATCGGCAAAACCGTGGTATTTGCTGATACTTTAAAAGCTATACTGAACGATCTTCCAAAGACCAGCCTGTCTGTTATTTCAGCAAAATTCCATAATACAATCGCTCATGTTATTCTTGATATGTCAGAGAATATCAGGAAAGTTAGTAATCTTGACAAAGTTGTTTTGTCAGGAGGTGTTTTTCAGAATAAATATCTTCTTGAAACTTCCTGTAATTTGTTAGTCAGGAACAAATTTGAAGTATTCACGAATCATCTTGTGCCCGCAAATGACGGAGGAATATCACTGGGCCAGTTAGTTATTGCATCCAAAAAAACAAAAAATGTGTCTTAGTATTCCGGCCAGAATAATATCAATTGATGGAGAAATGGCAGAGGTTTCTGCCGGAGGGACAGTCTTTAAGGCAGGCCTTCATCTTCTTGAAAATCCTGTGCCGGGTGAATATGTGCTTCTTCATGCCGGATTTGCAATTCAAAAGATAAGTGAAAAGGAGGCAAAAGAGACGCTTGACCTGTTGGACGAGATAAGCCGGATTTCAAATGGATGACCAGGGGATAAAATATATTGATGAATACAGGGATAAATCTCTGATATTGAAGCTTCTTGACCGGATAAAAGAGGAGTCATCCATGCCAGATTATACCTTTATGGAGGTGTGCGGCGGCCATACTGCGGCATTACACCGTTTTGGCATACCTTCCCTTTTACCAGCAGGCATAAGACTCATTTCCGGTCCGGGATGCCCGGTTTGTGTTACGGGAACAGGGTTTATCGACAGAGCCATTGCCTACTCCGAAATGAAGGGTTTTATAGTTGCAACCTTCGGAGACCTTATGCGGGTGCCTGGCTCCGTAACTTCTCTTGAAACTGTGAAAGCCGCCGGTGCAGATATAAGAGTGATTTTCTCTGGGCTGGAAGCAATAGAAACAGCCCGCTTAAATCCCGAATCAAAAGTTATTTTTCTTGGGATAGGATTTGAAACAACTGCACCCGGAACAGCTGTTACCGTAAAAGAGGCAAAGAAACGTGGAATCAATAACTTTTTCATTCTGAGTTCCCATAAAATAATGCCTCCTGCAATGGATACCATTATTAATGACGGAGTTAAGCTTGACGGATTCATCTGCCCGGGTCATGTTGCAACCATAACCGGTTCATCAGCATTTGAATTTATTCCTCAGAAATATAAACTGGGTTGTGTAATTGCAGGATTTGAACCGGTGGACCTGCTTCAGTCAATATTTATGCTTATAAGGCAGGTAAATAAAGGCGCTCCCTCTGTTGAAATCCAGTACCGCCGTGCAGTAGGCAGGGATGGGAATCTCCTGGCCAGGGGACTGATGTCTGAAGTTTTTGAGGCATGTGATTCTCCATGGAGGGGATTTGGTATTATCCCCGGCAGCGGACTAAGGCTCAGGAAGGAGTTTGAAGCCTTTGATGCCGGGAAGGTCTTTCCTGTCAGTATGGAGGAGAGCGAAGAAAATAAATTCTGCATCTGCGGCGAAATTCTGAGAGGCTTGAAAACTCCCCCCGATTGTTCTCTGTTCTCAGTATCCTGTACTCCTGAAAACCCTGTCGGTGCCTGTATGGTTTCAGATGAAGGGACATGCAACACACACTTTAAGTATTCCCAATGAGCGAAAAGATAACTCTAAATCACGGGAGCGGGTATAAAATGACACATGACCTTATTGAGAATGTGTTTGCAAGGGCTTTCAGTATGGTGCAGCCAATGACAGATTCGGCTGTGCTTAGTGAAAAAGGATTTACCCTGGCTTTTACCACCGATTCGTATGTTGTTGATCCTCTGTTTTTTCCCGGAGGGGATATAGGAAAGCTTTCAATTTGCGGTACAGTCAACGATCTGGCTGTTTCGGGAGCCGTACCAAAATATATATCAGTTTCGTTTATTATTGAAGAGGGATTTCCGGTCGATGATCTAAGGATGATCGTGCTTTCGATGGCCGACGAGGCTGAAAAAGCAGGAGTGAGAATCGTGACCGGAGATACCAAAGTTGTCGAAAAAGGAAAGTGCGACAAATTATTTATTACCACATCCGGAACCGGAATACTTGCTTCAGAGTATGAATCTATAAGCTCAGGGAGAAATATTTTGCCTGGCGATAAACTGATTATCAACGGGCCGGTCGGAAATCATGCAGTGGCTATACTCGGTGCCAGAAAAAAGCTTAGTTTCCATTCGCCTGTAACATCTGATTGTGCGTCACTTAACCATATGATCCGAAAGGTTCTGGATAAGTGTAAGGAAATTCATTTCATGCGCGATCTTACGAGGGGCGGTCTGGCAGTGGTTTTGAACGAGCTTGCCGGCCTGACCCGATCAGGGATTGAAGTGGATGAGAAATCAATCCCGGTAGATGACCCGGTAAGGGGATTGTGCGAAATTCTCGGGTTTGATCCCCTTTACCTGGCTAATGAAGGAAAGGTTTTATTCGTCGCCGGCGGAAATGACATTGATATTGTACTTGATATACTTAAGAATGATCCGCATGGGAAGGATGCATCTGTGATAGGAGAGATGACCATGGAAAAAAAAGGGGTGGTTGTGCTGAATACTGTTATAGGAGGAAGGCGCATCCTTAATATGCCATCCGGACTGCAGCTTCCAAGGATCTGTTAATAAAATAACAATGCATGAAATAAGGATTGCTGAAGATCTTGCAAGGATTGTACTGGATTCGGCAAAGACAGAAGGGCTTTCAGAAGTGACAGCAATTAATGTCTCTTTCGGACAGATGGTCCAGATAGTGCCTGAAATTTTTAAATTTGCATTCAGTGAAGCGGTGCGTGAAACAATTGCCTGCCACGCTGAAATAAATATAGAAGTACTGCCGGTTAAGCTGAAATGCAGTGATTGCGGTTCAGTGTTCCCGATGGGAGATAATTATTTTACATGTGAGAACTGCAGCTCATCTGATCTTGAGATTCTGCAGGGGAAGGAATTATTTATTAAAAGTATAGAGGGAGAATAATTATGGAAATAAAGATCATGAAAAACATCCTTGACAGGAATCAGAATAAGGCAAATGAGGTGAGAAGCCTGATGAGCGCCAGGAATGTGTTGATGGTGAACATTATAAGTTCTCCGGGAGCAGGAAAGACAACACTGCTTGAAAGGACCTGCGAAGAGCTTGGCAGCAAATTCAGGATCGGCGTTATTGAAGGCGATGTTACGACCGACAGGGATGCCCAGAGGCTTAAGAAATATGACATCCCCATTGTGGTTATCAATACGGAAGGAGGATGCCATCTCGATTCGCACAGCATTTCAAAGGTACTGGACTTGTTTGACCTTGATAAGCCTTGATTTTTTATTCGTTGAAAATGTCGGAAATCTTATATGTCCCTCCCAGTTTGATCTTGGTGAGACATTTAAGCTGGCAGTTGTAAGCACAACAGAGGGGGATGACAAACCGGCAAAATATCCCATGCTGTTCCGGGAGGCAAAAGCAGTACTGCTGAATAAGATCGATCTGATACCATATACAAACTTTAATCTGGACAACTTCAGATCGGATCTCAGACATATTAATGCCGGAGTACCGGTCTTCGAAACTTCATTTACCAGGGGTGATGGGCTTGAAAGCTGGTTTGAATGGATTACCCAACAGGTAACCGCTTTGCGGTGATAATGAAAAAGTTTAAAAATTTTCCCGTAGATTTCGCTGATTCTAGCAGATAATAATGTCTCAAGTCGCTTTTTAACCGCAAAGTCTTCCATTTCGCGCATTGCCATAGGTTTACCTCCTGCCCCCTAAAGGCATGTGCGTTAACTTAAGGGGATGGATATAGGGAAATAAGGAGAGAGTTTAACCCAAAACCGAATGTAAAGTACTGAATTTAAGTTTGAAAACTTTGGGGCTGTTGAAAAAGTCCTTTGTGAACCTTCGTGGTAACCTTTGAGTACTTTGTGGTAAAACATAATTTATTGAACCACAAAGGATCACAAAGTATCACACTAAGGAACACAAAGGGAAAAAATCCAAAAAATCAACTTTTTCAACAGCCCCTGGTCGGGACTATAGATTTTGATAGGTTAACAATCAACTTTCCCGACCGGGGTGGTTTAAGATTAAATCAACCATATAGTTACCGAACTGTGTTGTCTTAGAATTTTCTGCCATCAGGATTCTTTGCCATTAACTTACTCGATAAAACAGCTTCTGAATAACCACCCCGGCCAGACGAATTTAATTTCAGCCTGTAAGATGATTTGATCGTCTGGCCACCCCTCCTTGAAAAAGGAGGGGAAACTTATGTAATTGTATTTCTGGTAGTTAGGAATACTCTGTTTGACACTGATTCTTAAGATCGGGCATGTCCTAAAGGGGGTTCTTCCAATTTAAAACCAGTTATTGTTTAAAACTTAAACCCGAATTTCACCTCAAGCCTGTTGTAATAGCTTTTATACGTATACCTTATATCATTATAATTACTCTGACTGTAGCTGGTCCGTGCATACCTGTACCCAAATGAAAGGTACGTTTCAATGTCCTCCTTCGCCCATGAAATGCCGGTCCCTAATCCAAATGAAGGCCCGCCTTTATAATCTTTGGGGTAATAATACTGATTATAAGGATCTTCATTTTCATCATCGCCACCCAGGTGGACCAATGCACCTCCTCTGAAGAATACAAATGGTGTTGTTTTTTTGTCATTGAATAACCTCTTATATTCGAAAAAGAAGGGTGAAAATGTTGAACCAAGAAATTCCACACCGGATCCAATCCCCATAATATTCTTTGTATCACTGGTATAATTGACAATAAGGTTAAAGCTGAAGGGTGCGTCGAATTCGCTTGATTGGGATCCCACGAGCAGTCCGGCTTCAAGTACAAAGCCGGTACCTGCTGTTTTTCTTCCGGAGTAGACTGGATTTTCTTTTACAAACCTTTCTACTTCTTCAGAAGAATAAATGAACAGACTGCCGTCAGAAGATTGAATTTTATATTTGTCATCAGATATTTCCAGGAGTTTTCCATAGATGATGCTGCCGTTTTTAAGATAAAGCGCATCTTTTAATTTCTGAGCTGATAACGGTAAGGCAGTGAAAATAAGGATAGTGACAAAAAACAGGTATTTTTTCATGAGCAAACAGGTTAGGTGGTTAATAGTTTAGCATGATTTTTGTTTAACTTTTTTAAACTAAATCTAATTCTGATGAAAGCAAAAATCATTCCAATTATTGTTCTGTTGCCAATAGTTGTAATATTCCTTTTCTCCTGTGAAGACTCCACCTACAGGGAATACAGAGGAAATGCACCCGTATTAATGTCTTACGACGATTTAAGGGCAGCCATAAAAAGCGAACAGAATGTGGAACTTAAAAATCCTGGTAAGATCTATTACAAGGATAACTATATTTTCATTGTCGAGGAATTAAAGGGGATTCATGTCTTCGATAACACCGATCCATCCTCACCTGTTAAGAAGACCTTTGTTAAGCTGCCGGGTGTTGTTGATATTTCAATCTCAGGATTTAATTTATATGCCGATAGTTTTGTTGACCTGGTGATTCTTGATGTTCAAGATATTGATAATATCAGGGAAGTGGGAAGGGTTAAGGATATTCTTCCCTATACCGTTCCACCGACTGGAAATGAACTCCCGATTGCTTACGTCGACAGCAAAAAAGGGGTGGTAGTTGACTGGGAGGTGAAGACTATCAGGGAGAAGGTGTTTAATTATACAAACCCATGGCCAGTCTTTTACGATAAAAGAGGTATAGAGTTTCTTGCGCTTTCAAACGCTTCAGGTGCATCCTCGGGAGTAAGCGGGAGCGGAGTCGGATTTGGCGGATCGATGGCAAGGTTCGGGATCAAGGATAAAGTACTTTATGTAGTTGATCAGAACACACTTAAAATTTTTGACATCTCAAATAAGACAGCTCCTGTCAAATCAGGTGATTTTTACCCGGGCTGGGATGTCGAAACCATGTTCCTTTCGGGTGACAGAATGTTCCTCGGAACAACCACAGGAATGGTTATTTATGATATTTCAAACCCACTGGTTCCTTCATCCAGGACATTCTTTAATCATGCCCGAAGCTGCGATCCGGTAATTGTGGATGATACTCTGGCTTATATAACTCTCAGAACAGGGACAACCTGCGGTGGTGGTACCAACTGTCTTGATATTGTTAATATAAAGGACATAAGTCAGCCTGAAATGGTGATCACATATGCAATGACAAATCCGCATGGACTGGGGAAAGGTGGAGATCTTCTCTTTATATGTGACGGAAATGCAGGATTAAAGATCTATGACGCATCTGACCCGAAAACTTTAGGAAACCATCTTATATATACCTATCCGGATATAAATGCGTTCGATGTTATACCTATCGGCGATATCCTTGTTCTGATAGGAGATGACGGGCTTTACCAGTACAATTATTCAAATATTCAGAATATTACTCTGCTGAGCAGGATTGAAGTGAAGAGGACCGACTGACCCCGATCAACAGCCTCCCGGCGGAGAAAAGCCTGTAAATAGCGTTGAACTGTTGCAGCCTTTGCGCCTTTGATCCATTATTTATTCTCATTCTAAATAAGGGTTTATGATCAAGGTCCTTTTTTTTATAAAAGTATTGTTATTAATTTAACAGCCTCTTTAAAATCAATGTTTTTACTCTTAAATATTCTTTTAATTACCTAAAAATCAATTAGAAATGTATCAAGTAGGAAATCTTGTTAAGGAATTGTCCGACAAACATGGTCGCACAAGGGAGAGCCTTATGCCGATTCTTCAGGGTATTGTCCAGAAACATAATTATCTTACTGATGAGGCAATGGTTGAAGTTGCAAAGGAACTCGATATTTCAGCAGCTGAAGTTTACGGAACAGCTTCCTTTTACACTTTTCTCGACACACAGGTGAGAGGTAAATATGTTATCAGGAGTTTGTAAAACAATTACATGCTCAATGAAAGGGAAGAGTGATATTATTCAGACTCTTGAAGATATGCTTAAAATAAAAGTTGGAGAAACAACTTCCGACAAACAGTTCAGTCTGATTGAGACCAACTGTATCGGTTGGTGCCATAAAGCTCCGGCAATTCTGATAAATGAAATGCCCTATACAGAGCTTACACCGGAAAAGGTGATTGAGATAATTAAAGGTTATATGCAGAAATAAATAATACGCTGAAAGATAATGGAAAATAAAGGATTAAATAAGGTAGACCTTATATTCGAAAAAATAGATCCCAAGGAGGTTCTGATAAAGGCTTTTAAGATGAGCAGTGATGAAATAATTCAGCAGATTCTTGATTCAGGACTTAAAGGGACGGGGAGGTGCCGGATTTCCGACAGGACTTGAAATGGAAATATACTGCAGCTGAAAAGAGCCCTGAGAAATATATTGTATGCAATGCTGATGAAGGTGAACCCGGAACATTCAAGGACCGGGAGATCCTCGACAGGGTATCATATAAAGTTTATGGCGGAATGGCAATTGCAGGCAAAGCAATTGGTGCAAAGACAGGGTATTGTTTATCTGCGGGGTGAATACAGGTTCCTTCTTCCACAGCTGATGAATGAACTCGAATCATTTCATAAAATGATAAATGAGATAGGTTATGATTTCAATATCAGGTACTGTCTTGGGAGCGGAGCATATATCTGCGGTGAGGAGAGTGCTCTTTTTGAATCAATTGAGGGTAACAGGGGAGAACCACGAAATAAACCTCCTTATCCTACAGCATCCGGTGTATTCTGACAAACCAACTTCAATAAATAATGTTGAGACTCTTGTTACAGCAATGATGATTATTAAGCATGGTGCAGAAGTTTACAATCAACTTGGAACAAAAGATTCAAGAGGATCAAAAGTATTCTCAGTTTCAGGAGATACTCCAACACCGGGAATTTTTGAACTTGAACTTGGAATGACTGTTCAGCAGTTTGTTAATGAATTCGGTGATGGCGATACAAAAGCTGTCCAGGTTGGAGGTGCATCAGGCTTCTGTGTTCCAAGAAAGAAATTTGCTGAAACAATAATCGGTTTTGAAGGTGTACCGACAGGCGGATCAATGAAACTTTTCAACAGTTCAAGATCGATGTACAATGTTCTTCATAATTATCTTGATTTCTTTGCTGAAGAATCATGCGGACAGTGTACTCCATGCCGGGTCGGCTGCCAGCAGCTGCTTAAAGGTGTTGAAAAAGTAAAGAAAGGTGAGGCTAAATCAACCTATCTTAATGAACTTGTGAAACTTGCCGATACAATGAAGATTGCTTCAAAATGCGGTCTTGGACAGTCAGTTGGCAATGCTTTCAAATCGATTGTTGAAAACTTCAGGGAGGAGATCATTTATTAATTAATTAATGAAAAAAAGAGTAATATGATAAATCTTAATATAAATGACCAGAAAGTCTCAGTTCCAGCCAGGAACAACAGTTCTTGCTGCTGCAAAAAAACTGAAAATCAATATACCGACATTATGTAATCACGCTGACCTTTGTGTTGCAGGTAACTGCCGTGTATGTGTTGTTGAGCAAAAAGGTGCAAGAACACTTATTGCATCCTGTGCAACTCCTGTTTCAGAAGGAATGGATATACATACAAATACTCTTAAAGTAAGAAATGCCCGGAAACATATTGTTGAACTTCTTCTTTCAGAACACAGATCCGATTGTACAAAATGTTATAAAAACCAGAATTGTGAACTACAGTCACTTGCCAATGAATTTGCATTTGGCGATACAATATTCCTTGATCTTGTTGAAGATCATCAATTATACTATTGACAGATCATCACCATCATTTATCAAGGATGACAGCAAATGTATCAGTTGTCAGCGTTGTGTCAGAACATGTTCTGAATTGCAGTATATTTCTGCAATAGCAGTTGCCAACAAAGGAGCTCATCAGAAAATCTCATCATTTCACGACAGGCCGATGAGCCATGTTGTTTGTACAAACTGCGGTCAGTGTGTAAACCGTTGTCCTACCGGAGCACTTGTTGAAAAAACATATATCGACCAGGTATGGGATGCTATTTATGATCCTGATAAACATGTTGTTGTTCAGACAGCTCCTGCAGTAAGGGTTGCTCTTGGTGAAGATCTTGGTTATGATCCGGGTGAAAGAGTTACAGGAAAAATGGTTAATGCTCTCAGACAGCTTGGATTCGATTCAGTGCTTGATACTGATTTCAGCGCCGACCTTACAATTATGGAAGAGGGAACAGAATTGCTTACAAGACTTAAAAAAGCACTTGTTGATGGTGATAAGAAGACTAGCACTTCCAATGTTTACTTCATGTTCACCGGGATGGATAAAATTCATTGAACATAAATATCCTGAATTCCTTCCAAATCTTTCAACCTGCAAATCGCCCCAGCAGATGTTTGGTGCACTTGCAAAAACATATTTATGCAAAGAAACGTAATATTGATCCTTCAAAAATAGTTTCAGTTTCAATTATGCCCTGTACTGCCAAGAAATTTGAAGCTGACAGACCTGAGATGAGAGCAAGCGGATTTAAGGATGTTGATTATGTACTTACAACACGAGAACTTGCAGTTATGATAAAGCAGGCAGGAATCGATTTCAGGAATCTTGAAACGCTCAACATATGATTCAATAATGGGTGATTCAACCGGTGCTGCAGTTATTTTCGGTGCAACAGGAGGTGTTATGGAAGCTGCATTACGTACTGCATATGAAATTGTTACCGGACGTGAAGTTCCGTTCAGAAATCTGAATATTACTCCGGTCCGAGGTATGGATGGAGTTAAGGAAGCTACAATCAAAATTGAAGGATGTATTGATGACTGGAAGTTCCTTGAAGGTGCAGAACTTAAGGTTGCAATTGCTCACGGACTTGTAAATGCCAATAAGATCATGAAACTGGTGAAGAGCAGGGAAAGCTCCTTATCATTTTGTTGAGATTATGGCATGCCCGGGAGGATGTATTGGTGGTGGCGGACAGCCAATTCCTACAAGCATGGAGATCAGGAAAAACCGTATGAAAGCAATTTATTCTGAAGATGAGCATATGGTTCTTCGTAAATCACATGAGAATCCTGATGTAATTGCTATCTATAAGGAGTTCCTTGGCAGACCCAACAGCCATAAATCTCATGAACTGCTTCATACTCATTATGTGGAACGGGACAATTACTAGAATTTATATTTAGAGGGTGTCTCAAAAGCCTTGGTTTTGCCCCCTTCCCCCCTAAAGGGGGTTATTTAGAGTTAATAATCAGGAAGTCCCCTTTAGGGGATTTAGGGGCAAATGAATAGAGGACGGCTTTTGAGGCACCCTTTTTATTTTACATATATGGAAAAACTTAAGATTTCTACAGCACAGTTTGAGAACAGAAGCGGCGATAAGGAATATAACCTGTCTGTTATTGATACCCTTTCCGAAAAGGCAGCAGCCGGGGGCTCCGGTATAGTTGCCTTTCACGAATGTTCAATTACAGGATATACTTTTGCACGGAACTTAACCAAAAATCAGATGCTTGAACTTGCGGAACTGATTCCTGAAGGTGAGAGCATTGCAAGGCTGAAGGAGATAGCCCGTAAACATAATATTACAGTCCTTGCCGGATTATTTGAAAAAGACAGGGATGATAAGATTTACAAAGCCTACGTTTGTGTTGATAAAGACGGTTTAGTTGTAAAACACAGAAAAATACATCCATTTATAAATAAACATCTGACTCCAGGTGACCAGTATACTGTCTTTAATCTTTCAGGATGGAAATGCGGAATCCTGATTTGTTACGACAACAATATTATAGAGAATGTACGGGCTACTGTTCTTCTCGGGGCTCAGATAATTTTTATGCCGCATGTCACAATGGGCACCCCTTCCCCTCGTCCGGGTGCCGGATTTATCGATCCTGAACTCTGGAAGAACAGAAGGCTCGATCCGGAAACTCTGAGGCATGAATTTGATGGTCCCAAAGGCAGGGAATGGCTTATGAAGTGGCTGCCTTCGAGGGCTTATGATAACGGTGTATATGTTGTCTTTTCCAATCCCATCGGGATGGATGATGATCAGCTTAAAAACGGCTGCTCCATGATCATCGATCCTTTCGGTGATATTATTGCTGAGTGCCGAAGGCTTGATAATGATCTCGTCACCGGGATCCTGACCCCGGAGAAGCTTACAATGGCCGGAGGCTACAGGTATCTTAACGCCCGGAAACCCGCGCTTTACCGGGATATTATCGGGCAGGAGCATATATCAGATCAGAAGGTGGCATGGTTGCAGGGAGAAAGACAAAAAACAAAAGACAAAAGTAATAAGTCATGATTTTGCTAAGCGCAACGAATGAAAAGACATAAAAATCCTGGATTTTAAATTTGCGAAGACCTGCCTACCGGCAGGTAGGTCCGCGTGATCTGCGGGAAAATAAAAAATTTCCCGCTGATTTCCAAGATATCGCAGATTGCTACTATTGAAAAGTAAGCTCTAACTGAAACGACGATAAAATGGAAACTATTCTCAACTGGAAAACAAAACTCTTCAGCAAAAGGTATGACATTTACAATCATACTGAACAGGCCGGCAGGCTGAACAAAATAAGCTGGTCAAAAAAGGTTACCGGGGAACTGAATGGAAGAGAAATACTGTTCGAAACAAAAGGTTTTTTCAGGCAGGAAACTAAGATCATGGATTTACATGAAAATTCAGTAATTGGAAGTATTACTTACAATTCCTGGAAGTCAAGATCAGTGATCAGTTACCAGGACAAGGAGTACAACTGGCAGTTCGAAAATTTCTGGAGGACCAGATGGAACTTACAAAACAGGAACGGGGTCATTATAAGGTACAAGTCGAACAGGTACAGGGGGACAATAAACTCCTACACAAATGAGGAAGTTCTGATCCTTGCCGGATTCTTTGTAAGGAATCTTATGAATGAACGGGCGTCACATGCGACTTCGTGAGGTCCGGAATGACCGGGAATATGATGAATAAATGCTTTCTAAAATGCTTTTCCGGTTCATCCTACTATTTCGAGTAACTGTTGTATATCAACGTCTTTCAGTGGGTTGTTGCTCTGGACGAACGAATCGGCAAGTTTTGATTTTCTTTCCTGCAGCTTTATAATTTTCTCTTCGAGGGTTCCAGTGGAAATATATCTGTAAACAAAAACACTTTTATCCTGGCCTATCCTGTGAGCCCTGTTGAGGGCCTGCATCTCCGATGCCGGATTCCACCAGGGGTCAAGGATAAAAACATAGTCGGCGGCAGTCAGGTTGAGACCAAGGCCTCCGGCTTTCAGTGAGATCAGAAATATCTTCTTTGAGGAATCATGCTGAAATCCGTTTACAATAGATTCCCTGTTGGTACTGGCACCGGTAAGCACCGAAAAACCTATATTTTTCTTTTCGAGAGCGATAGCAAAGAGTTTTAAATGCATGACGAAAGATGAGAAAAGAAGGATCTTATGCCCTTCTGAAACAACATTTTCAATATCACTGAGAACAGCTTCAAATTTTCCGGAACTTCCCTGATATCCTTCTTCAGCCAGGACAGGGTGATTCGATATTTGCCTTAGTCTCATAAGTCCCTGCAGAACAACAATTGCAGATTTCTCTATCCCTTCCTGTCCTATGCTGTTCATTATAGTGTTCCGGACAGCAGATTTTTCCTCCTCATATTTTTTCCCCTGCTCCTCTGTCATATCGCAATAAACAGCCTGCTCGGTTACCGGGGGCAGATCAGCCGCTACCATCTCCTTAGTGCGCCTTAGAATAAAGGGCGTAATAAGTTTCTTGAGTTTATCTTCCTTCTCCTTGTCATGCAGCTTTTCAATTGGTCTGTGTAAACTCCCTGCGGAAGTAAGGAAGAGTTCCCAGCAGCCCGGGATTGACGAAATTGAGCTGAGCCCAAAGATCAGTTAATGAATTTTCTACCGGTGTTCCCGAAAGAGCAAGCCTGTAACCCGACCTTAACCGGGAAACACTTTTATATATCAATGATCCGGGATTTTTAACAGACTGGCTTTCATCGAGAATAATATAATGGAATTTATACAAACTTAAAAGGTCAATGTCCTGCCTGACTGTATGATAACTTGAGATTACGATATCATATAAACCGAAACTGGAAATCGTCCTGGTTCTATTGATTCCTTTATGGCTGCAGACTTTCATTTCCGGGACAAACCGTTTGATTTCACTTTCCCAGTTATAGACGAGGGTTGCAGGAACAATTATCAGGGAAGTAAATTTAGGAGCAGGGAGATCAAACAGCGTGGGCATTGCAATTAAATGAGGCTGGCTCTCATCAGCAGGCATGCTCTCTTTATTATTCTGGAGAAGTGCCAGGGCCTGTATCGTCTTTCCAAGGCCCATATCATCGGCGAGACATCCCCCCAGTCCTGAGGACTGAAGCCAGTAAAGCCAGTTCAATCCTTCCAGCTGGTACTTTCTCATTTCGCATTTCAATCCCTCCGGCTTGCCAAGTGCCGGAAGCTGTTCAGGCATCAGCAGCTTTTCGAAGTGTTCAATGCCGCCGGACCCTTTTTTGTCGAGGATTTCAGAAAGGAACGGAAAATGCTGCTTATGAATTTTTATCAGATCATCTTCGTCCCTGCCGAATTCAAATATATTACGGTATTTCGTAAACCATTCTCCCGGAAGCACAGCATAAGTGCCGTCAGGAAGTTCAAACTCCCTGATACCTTCAATAATATTATGCCTGAAACGTATAAAAGGAATTTCCCATTTATCAATTTTAATGACAGCTTTAAGATCAAACCAGTCGCCCTCCAGAGTATTGATTATCTCTATATTGACAGGTTTCAGATTATAGTTCCTGTCAAGTTTCTGTGTTTCGATAATAAAACCCGATTCAATGAGATCGGTGTAATTTCTGTTGACAGCTTCTATTAATGAGGAAATTCCGTTGCCAGGTTCCGCTGATACCTCCTCAGGGATATAATAATTGATATTGTCGTCCGAGGTGAAACCAAGGTCAGACAGCATTTCCCTGCATCCTGTTTCCCATGCAAAGTCGCGCCGGTACCTTGTGAAAATGAATTCCCCTGTATCGTTATTGAATATCGTGAAATATTCTGAGGTGTCTTCAGCCGAAATGAAGTGACCTGAATAATTAAAGCTGATTATCAGAACAGCAAAACCTTTAACACTATGCTCGAGGCTTAAATGAACGCTTTTCTCCGGGAGGGATCTGATTATTCTGAAACCAGAACCTTCTACCCGGTATTTGTTTACGGCATTAAGAACGAATCCTGAGAAATATCTGATCTCAGAATCCTTTGGTATCTTAACGTATTCTTTAGTGAGAAATGGTTTAAGCTTCAGACCGTCAATATCTTCAATCATCAAAACTCGTTCGGATTCCATGATTATACATGGGGAATCACATAGGATTTCAATAGGATTATGAAAAAGTTCAACAGGTCTTCCTTCAATTTCAATTTTTAACTTATATGTGCTCCCTTCAGGATCGCGGTTAAAAACAAAAACAGGAATGGCAGGTTCGGAAGCCAGGTCGATCCTGTCACCGGAGTGAACGATATTGGAATTTGGCCTCTTGCGAAAGCACACTATTCCTTCATCTTTGGCAATTAAAAAGCATTTTCTGGTTCTACGCTCAATATAAGGGCGAATAGACTTTTCGATTTTATCTGAGGTTACATTTAAAAGAAAATCCTTAACGCTGTTGTCTTTTGAAAACAATTTGAAAAGTGCCCTGTCAGAGTACTCATTTATGATCCTGACAATCTCCCTCTCTTCGTTGCTAAGCGATTTTATTGTCTCATCAGACTGGTATGGAGAAAGAGACTCCGTTAATCTGAAATATGACTTATCAGGCTCATTTACAAAAATATATGGAAGAAAAATATGCCCCCATAACCTGTGCTTTATGAGCACCAGTGCAAATTTCTCCCCTCTTATTTCTAAAGAATTTTCCAAATCTCCTCTATTAATCTATATTTATATAGTCAGATCACAAGACTGAAAAGACTGCAATATTGATCAAACTAAAAGTATTTTCAAAATAATTTCTTATTAGATTTGACATAGTGAGAAAGATCATACATATTGATATGGACGCATTTTTTGCTTCCGTCGAACAGCTCGATAATCCCGGACTGAGGGGGAAACCTGTTGCTGTAGGCGGGAGCGGGGAGAGGCATGTTGTTGCCTCGGCGAGCTACGAGGCAAGGAAATTTGGGGTCAGATCTGCTATGCCCTCTGTGACAGCCAAAAAGCTTTGCCCTGAACTGATATTTGTCAGCCATAGATTTGATCGGTACACGGAGTTGTCAGGTCAGATACTTGAAATTTTCAGGGAATATTCTGACCTTGTTGAACCTCTGTCAATCGATGAAGCGTTTCTGGATGTTACAGATGACAAAAAAGGAATAGGCTCGGCCACCCTGATCGCCAGGGAGATAAAAAAGGAGATCAGGAAGAGGACAGGGCTTACAGCTTCAGCAGGAATATCTTTTAATAAATTTCTTGCCAAGATTGCCTCAGATATAAAAAAACCTGACGGACTTTTTCTGATACCTCCTGAAAATGCGGAGAAGTTTATCGAAGAACTTCCTGTTGGAAAATTTTATGGTATTGGCAGGGTAACGGCGGAAAAGATGCACAAGTTAGGCATTCATAATGGTTCGGACCTGAAACAATGGGACTTGCTGTCGCTTATCAGGAATTTCGGGAAGGCAGGAAAGTTTTACTTCGATATTGTCAGAGGTATCGATGACCGCCCTGTCGAAACAGATTCTGAGCGTAAATCAATAGGAACAGAGATTACATATGAAAAAGACCTTACAACAAGGTTTGAGATCATTGCCGAGCTTTATAAGGTTGAAAGAGAGCTTATGGAAAGGCTTGAGCATTCCGGGACAACAGGAAGAACCATCACAATAAAAATTAAATTCTCTGATTTCAGACAGATAACACGCAGCAGGACTCTGCAGCATTTCATACGTGATTTTGAGTCATTGCACAGGGAAGTTACTGTTATCAGGAAGTCACTTCAGCTGGAAGGCAGCAGGATAAGATTGCTGGGAGTCAGCGTTTCAAATCTGGAATCAGACGATTGCGGTGACCGGCAACTCTACCTGTTCGAAGAATAGGGCCATGGAGATCTGTTTTTACTCTATCAGACTTTCACTGTCATTCTGTCCCTATTTTTGAATTTTCTGCCCACTCTATAAGAAGTCTCTTTTCATCAGGACTTAGTCTGGCATTTTTATGAAGTAATCTATATGATTTCAAAGGCATAACATCATCACTTATCACTTCTGCCACCTCTTCAATTTTACCCGATTGCCCTCTTTGTGAGTAACTGCCAAATTCACTGAAATTAAGCCCTTCCTTTGCTTCCCTTATATGCCTGGCAAGGTACCAGCCCGCAGGCTGGATATTGGAGTACCAGGGATATGATGTGTTGTTACTGTGGCAGTCGTAGCAGGCGTTTTTAAGTATAATCTGAACGCTGTCAGGGATACTCATTACCTTTGAAATGTCAGTTTCAAATGCCCGTTCATCTTTGTTCCTTGCAGGCCGTATAAACTGAATGATAACTGCTGCAAGCCCTATTGCCAGCAATATTTTGGTTAATAGCTTCATAGCTTAATTAGTTTAACACTTCTTTGATTGTTCCGCAAGTTAGCATTTCTTTGCCAAAATAAGGATTATGGATTTCCTTTGACTCGCTTAACCAAAAGCCGCCCTTCCCTTTGTTATACATCGGGCAAAATTCTTTATACAACACAAGTCCGGAACTGAAAGTTTTTACCAGGTCGTACATTTCAATACTCAGAATCTCGAAATGTTCCCGCTGGTGTTCAATATTTCCATTGCTTTGACCTATATGTTCTGCATTTTCCATGGCATCTGCTTCCACTTCTTCAAATATCTTCGTCTGCTCTGGCGATAACTGGCTTTTATCGAAGTTTTTAAATGCTGCTCCCAGAACTGTTCCTTCAGTTGCGGCATCGGAAGAATTATCGCCAGCCAGGGCATTCTTCAGTTGCAGATATGAGTTAACAATTTCTTTAATTGAAACTGTGCTTTTCGAATGGCTCACGGGAATATCTGATAAATTTGCTTCATCAGATGGCGAAATGCCTGAGCTGTCACTGCCGGTCTGGTTTTTGGCTGATTTATTACCGTTGCAGGCTGCAATTATCGAAATCACGATTAAAATGTAAAAAAGTAAGTTTTTCATTTTCTGGTATTTTGGTTAATGATGATTGATCTACTTATATAAAACGCAATTTTAAATTATTTGTTTATTGTTATTTAGACTGGTGTGATGAGTTAACGGTACTCTTTTAATGGCTTTCAGGCAGTTGCATTCCTTCATGCCGGTGGACTGATGTTGCATTTCCCCGCTGCGGATTCATCATACTTGGTTTGCCTTCGAGCTGGGCTGCAGCGTCAACACTGAATGTCCCATTGGTTACTATTTCGTCTCCCTCATCCAGGCCACTGACCACAACATAGCTGTTGCCCAGTGAAGGTCCCAGTGTAATCTCTCTCATTTTAAAAACCGGTTCTTCAGCATCTGGCTGCTTAATATAAACGATCGACCGGGTACCTGTCCAGAGAACAGATGAACGGGGAATAACCAGATTGTCACCATATTGATCAAGGTTTGCTTTTACAATACCGGAGGCAAACATTTCCGGTTTAAGCCTGCCTGATTCATTACCATTTTCGACCCGTACTTTCGCAACACGTGTTAGAGGGTCAATAACAGGATCGATAAAGGTAACCTTTCCCGTAAAGCTGACTCCGGGAAGAGCCTGAATAGTAAATGTAAGTCTGTCGCCTGTTCTGATGAAAGGCAAGTCGCTTTCGTAGGCATCAAACATAACCCATACATGGGACAGGTCTGTTACATCAAAAAGAACGGTTCCCTGGTCCACATGATCGCCATTATTCACACGACGGGCAATAATCACCCCATTTGTATTTGAAAGGATCTCAAAGTCATCCTTCACCTTACCAGAATTTTCGATATCTGCGATCTGTGAATCTGTAAGTTTCCATTGGCGCAACTTATCTTTGGCTGCCTCATATATTTCTGGTTGAAGCTGCCTGGTTTTTGCTGCTTCAAGCAGTTCCTGCTGGGCTGTAACCAGTTCGGGCGCGTAAATGACCGCAAGGGGCTCACCTTTATTAACATTTTCCCCGGTAAAATTCACCATCAGCTTTTCAATTCTTCCCGGCATATGCGATACCTGGCTTTGAATGGAACGTTCATCTGCCTGTACCTTCCCGTAAAGGCGGACTTCTTTTACCGGTTTCTGACGTGTCACGATTGATGTTTGCACTCTGGCCAGCTGTGCAGCTTCTTTGGTAAGACGTATTGCATCAGGGTCAATAGTGGCACTGCCTGCCTGACTTAGAGGAATCAGATCCATACCGCAGATCGGGCATTTTCCAGGCTTATCCATTCGTATCTGAGGATGCATCGCGCATGTCCAGATTATGGCGTTACTGACCTGTTCCACGTCTTGTTGTTTCTCTTCGGTTTTATGAGGAGAATGAAAGAACAGCCATCCGAGAAAAATTCCTGTAACAAGGGTTACTGCTATGATGATAATTTTGTGTTTCATATTTTTTGCAATCAGTTGATATACATTGAAATACATTGAAATACATTGAAATACTTTGAAATACATTGAAATAGATTGAAATAGATTGAAATACATAGAAATAAAGTAGAAATAAGGCTGTAATAGGTTTATTTCCATTTATTTCCATTTATTTCCATTTATTTCCATTTATTTCCATCTATTTCCATTTATTTCCATTTCTTTCCATCTATTTCAAATTATTTCCATCCATTTCCATTTCTTTCCATCTATTTCCAATTATTTCCATCCATTTCCATTTATTTCCATCTATTTCCATCTATTTCCATCTATTTCCATCTATTTCCATCTATTTCCATCTATTTCCATCTATTTCCAACTATTCCCATCTATTCCCAAATTTCCCAATCTTCTTAACCACGCAATTGATGTATTATAATCTGCAACGGCTTCAACCTGTTTTAGTTCATAATCGAGAGTTTGTTGCTGTATCCGCAGAATATCAGTAAGAGCTGCTGCCGGCAGATGAAAAGTTTTTAAGCATTATATCAAGGGATTTTTTTGCCAGTTGATATTGGTTTGAATACAGGTTTATCCTCCTTTTTGCATCCTGATATAACTGAACAGCCTGGTAATATTCCGTTTGCAGGCTGTTAGCAGTTGCAGTGTAATTCTCCGCGACGGACGATTTCAGAAGATCAGCTTCAGTTTGCATGGCTTTGTATTTTTTCCTGTAGACAGGTAAGGTAACTGATACCATAGGCATTATCATATCAGTGCCATTCATCGGTGAAGCTGACATTTCACTTTTGCTGATCAGGTGAATAATTCACCCCAAATCCTACCATCGGGTATCCCATCCGGGTAACCATCTTTTTTCTTGCATCCAGAGACTGTTGTTCAAATTGAAGCATACCCAGCATTGGATTTTTATCCATCATGCTGTCTGAAATGGCTGTTAATGAAATATTCAGAGTATCAGCCCTTAATGTATCAGTCACGGCAACCGCTGATTTACGGATCCTGTTCAGATAACTGTTGAATTTTGCAGTGATGTTCTTTTTCTGATTCTTAAGCAGGGCAATGTTGTTTTCAAGGTCCCCGATTTCTATTTGTATGCGGTACATATCAGATAAGCCTGAACTGCCGGAAGAAGATCCCATATTATTCCCCTGCACGGAAGAGGGATCCTGAGCCTGAAGGAGGTACGGCAACTTGTCCTCCCGGCATTCCCTGCATTCCTGAAGAACTGCCGTGCAGGTTGTGATTGAAATGTATTTCCAGAGCCCATGGAGCCGGATGATGTGCTTCCGCTGCTTACACCTGAAGTTCTGAAGCGGACCAGTGCCAGTCGCTCAATTGTTTTCAGTATCTGCAGATTTTTTTCAGAGATCCTAATTTCCTGATTTATTTTATATATTTCATACCAGGTGTTCTGTACATCATAAAAGACCTGCAATTTTGCATCCCGGAAAAATTCATATTTTGCGTTTGCCATCAGACTCATTTCATCTTTGGCAGATTTTAGTGCACCAAACCAGGGAAACATCTGCATCAACTTTATGTCAGCAATCTGGTTTCCCATGACAAGCTCCATTGGTTTCAGGAATACTCCGATGCTTAATTCAGGATCGGGCAGACTACCAACCTGCGGTACTTTTTGGAGCGCTGCCTGATATTCGTAAAACCGCTGCAGAACAGTCGGATTATTTTTTGCAGCTATTTCAAGATATGATCCAGTGAATCAGACTGAGCTAAAACAGATAGACCTTGAAATAGATTGAAATATATTGAAACAAGTAGAAATATTTTGAACAATCTGATTTTTCCGGCATTGGTAAAACTCTTATGTTTTACTTTCCTGATATGTATTATTCCTTGCATTTTTGGTAGTGGATTTTATAAAATTATTGAGTTTGATCTGTAGATTTTTGGGCAATTTCATTGATTGATTTAAATTCACTTTCAGAGATTTTCTCTCTTTCAAACATTAACTCTAACCAATGGGTAAATGCCTCAAAATGAGATGCTCTTGAATTATAGTAAAATCTGACTTTGTCAAGATAATGGTATCTTCCATAACCTTCAGCAATATTTGCTCCGATTGAGTCGACGGATCGTAAAAACTGATCTCCGATATGTTTTTTGTCTTCAAAATGCATCCTGCAGAATATTTTCCATGCAATAGATGATAATTTTCTGGATAATTGGTATACCTCAAGATCCTTCAGTTCAATAAAGTTCTGACTTTTCATGATTAAAATATTTTAAGATTAATAGCACGAGTAACCAGAACATAATTTACAGTTATTTTTTCAATTCCTCATCAATTCATTTCAATTTATTTCCATCTATTTCCATCTATTTCCATCTATTTCCATCTATTTCCATCTATTTCCATCTATTTCCATCTATTTCTTTTCCACCCCCCGTTCCCTCCACATCGCCTGAAACAGCGGAACAACAAAAATTGTCATTACCTGAATTATCATTCCTCCGAAATGCGGGATTGCCATCGGAACCATAATATCAGCTCCTTTACCTGTGGATGAAAGTACAGGCAGCAGTGCAATTACGGCAACAGCAGTTGTCATCATTGCAGGACGCACACGTTTCTTCCCTGCCAGTAACAACTGCTTCCCGTACATCATGGACTGTGGCAGGATGTCTTTCTTCAAAAACCTGGTGAATATATGTTCCCATAATTACTCCATCGTTGGTGGCAATTCCAAAAAGTGCAATAAATCCTACCCAGACAGCAACACTCAGATTTATAGTGTGCATCTGGAACATATCACGAAGGTTTAATCCGGCAACTGAAAAATTCATGAACCATTCCTGCCCGTATAGCCAGAGCATTATAAATCCACCGGAGAAGGCAACAAAAACTCCTGAGAAGTGAATAAATGATGCAGTAACTGTTCGGAACTGGAAATACAAGAAGAGCAAAATCAGTATTAGACTTACCGGAATAACTAATGCACAGTCTTTTTGTAGCTCTTAACTGATTTTCATAATTACCTGCAAATTTGATAGGTAACACCTGCCGGCAGGACAATATCTCCCTGATTCAATTTTCTCCTTTAATAATCTCTCTGCTTCTTCAACCACATCAACTTCTGCTTTTCCTTCCAGTTTATCAAAAATCACATAACCGACAAGAAATGTATTTTCGCTTCTGATCATCTGTGCACCCGGGTATAGTCAATATCAGCAATTTCACCCAGAGGTATCTGAACACCATTCATTGCCGGAACCAGGATGCGTTTTAGATCTTCAGGATTATCACGCAATTCACGGGCATATCTTACCCTCAACGGAAACCGTTCACGTCCTTCAACAGAGGTTGAAAGTGTCATACCTCCGACAGCAACCTGCAGTATTTCCTGCACATCACTGACTGTCATTCCGTAACGTGCCATTGCTTCACGGTTAAGTTTTATTTCAAGATAGGGTGCACCAACAGCACGGTCGTAGAAAACTGCTGAAGCTTTAATTGAAGGAACTTCTTTCAATGCTTTTTCAAACATCATTCCTGCCTGTTCAATTGTATTGAGATCAGGACCATAACTTTCAGTCCCATTGGAGCACGCATCCCTGTTGAAAGCATGACAAGACGGGTTTCAATTGGCTGTAATTTGGGAGCAGAAGTCAATCCCGGAATATTGGTCACTTTTACAATCTCATTCCAGATATCCATGCGGTTTTTTGATCTTGGGCCGCCACTGACGAAAATATTCTCCTTTTTTATCTGAATAAGACTGTCAGCCGGAATAACTCTGAAAGTCCCTGAATTCAGGATTATATTTTGAATTATCCTTCAGAATATAATTTCCATTTTTATCAACTTTAAACTGCATCCGGTGTCCATTTTCATCCAGAATATATTCAGAACGGTAGTTGATTGTATTTTCAAACATCTGGATCGGTGCAGGATCAAGAGCAGAATTTACACGTCCCCATTTGCCAACAGCAACTTCAACTTCAGGAATAGCCGAAAGACGTTTATCGAGTGTTTCAATATATTCAAGATTTTTTTCAATACTCGAATGCGGCATGCTGGTTGGCATAAGCAGAAATGAACCTTCATTCAGCGATGGCATAAATTCCTTGCCTGTACCGGGGAATGTTTTAACTGCACCCTGCCAGACTGCTGTCTGCCGGAAACTTTTCCATCCGGTTTTTTCAGCTCCTGGAAGCTGCAAAACCGAATATTTTATCAAAACCCTGCCAGACCAGCAGACCAAAAAACAGAGTAAAAGCAGGGATCATCAGAAATTTCCATTTATTCAGTAATGCCCAGCGAAGTATCTTTTCATAAAAATGTACCATCGACATTAGGGCAAGAAGAATTACATGATACAATTCCGGCAACAAAAAGGAAATTGACAAATTCACTGTTATGAGCTCCCAGCGGCAGCCATTCAATTGACAGGTACCAGGTTGCAAACAGGACTGTAATCAATATAGTTAATTAAGTTTGGAAACTCTTTTCGTTTTTCAGACCATCTGTAATCAAGCAGATTATTTATCCCAACAGCTGTTAATGCCAGAGCCGGCCAGTATATGCCAGATATTGCAAAAAATAATACCTGCTGCAATGAGACTTCCATTCCACATCCGTTTAATTCTTCTTTTATCGAACGAGATGTTAAAGAAAATATGCACCAGCGTCGGCAGGACTACTATACCAAGAATAAATGCCGAAAGAAGGGCAAATGTCTTTGTAAAGGCCAGCGGATGGAACAGTTTTCCTTCCTGTGCCTGCATGGCAAATACCGGAAGAAAACTTACAATGGTTGTTGCAATGGATGTCACAACTGCAGCCCTGACTTCTGTTGTTGCCTGTAAATTACCTGCAGTAGTTTTTTACCCCGTATTCCTGGTTTTCAGGCATTTCAAGATGCCTGAGAATGTTCTCCACATCAACAATGCCAATATCTACCATTACTCCAATTGCAATTGCAATACCTGACAGAGCAACAATATTGGCATCTATTCCAAAAAAACGCATCAGTATAAATGTCATTAATACACCTATTGGCAATAATCCGGCAACAATCAGTGAAGCCCTGAGGTTCATTACCAGGACAATAATCACAATTATGCTTATAAGAATTTCATGAGAAAGTGCAGATTCAAGTGTCCCTATTGTTTCCTTTATCAGTCCTGTTCTGTCATAAAATGGAACCACTGTTACTTTTGAAACAGTACCATCGGGAAGTGTTTTTTGTGGTAATCCGGCATCGATTTCCTTGATCTTATCTTTTACATTGTTAATTACTTCCATCGGATTTGATCCATACCGTGCAACAACAACAGCACCTACAGCTTCTGAACCTGCTTTATCAAGACCACCACGCCGTGTGGCAGGACCAAATGTGACATGGGCCACATCTTTAATCCGTACAGGAACATTATTTCGGACAGCAACAACTGATAATTCAAGATCATTCAGACTTTTAACATATCCCAGTCCCCGAATGATATATTCAACATTATTCAGTTCAATTGTTTCAGCACCGATATCCAGATTACTTTTCCTAACAGCATTCATGACATCCATAACTGACACATTGTATGCCTTGAGAGCATCAGGATTCAGGTCAACCTGGTATTCTTTTATGAATCCTCCTACAGATGCAACTTCAGATACACCTTCGGCAGTTGAAAGACTGTATTTGACATAAAAATCCTGAATGAGTTCTGAGTTCCTGGGGATCCCAGCCACCATTTGGTTTTCCGGTTTTAGGATCTCGTCCTTCAAGAGTGTACCAGAATATCTGACCCAGTGCAGTTGCATCGGGTCCAAGTGAAGGTTGTACACCTGCAGGCAAGGTTCCGGACGGAAGGGAATTAAGTTTTTCAAGAATTCTTGACCTGCTCCAGTAAAACTCAACTATTATCTTTAAAAATGATATAGATGAATGACATCCCAAACATTGAAGTACTTCTTATTGTCTGAACACCGGGAATACCAAGTAAGGCAGTAGTCAGTGGATAGGTTATCTGATCCTGAATATCCCTGGGTGAACGACCCATCCATTCGGTGGCAACAATCTGCTGATTTTCACCAATATCGGGAATGGCATCAACAGGAACCGGATTTCTGGGAAAAATATCCGTTTTCAGGTTGAACGGCATTGTCACCAATCCCATGACCACAAAAGCGATAAGAAAGATAAAAGTAATAAGCCGGTTTTCAAGAAAATATTTTACTAATCGGTTAAACATCTGTTTTTTGCTTATAATAACTAAAAACTTAGATCAGGTCAGCGGGATATAAACGAAGTAATACCTTGAGATTCCGGTGCCCTTTATAAATAAGTGGACTAAGTGACTATTTTTTTTCTACGAGGGCCATGCCGCATTTTGGACAATCCCCTGGCTTATCACTGACAACCTCCGCATGCATAGGGCAGGTGTACTGAACCTTTGATACCTCTTTTGTTGTTTGTTGTTTTTCTTTAGAAGAGTTGCTTCCGCAGGAGTTGAACATTAAAACAGCAAGCAGGAAACCTGTTAATAAAAGAATCTTTTTCATTTTTTTATATTTATTAAATTTTGAATGTTTTACTTTAATTTCAGGATGTTTTCTAACCCTTTCATAGTGACAGCATTTTAATATAGGGCTGATACTGGTCAGATTGAAATAATAAGATTATCGCAAAAGAGGTCAATACCTCACTTACAATACATCAGAGGAGGGAAAATATCAGATGCGGAAAACACAAATGTCGGAGAGGTCCACATTTGTTGACATTGAAGCCGGGGGAGGACTTTCATTTGCAGAGTACGATCTTAAAAAATCTGTTGAATGAACATTATATCCCAGCGGAATGCCGATAATCTGAAAATTGTTTTTAAAAGGGTCCGGAATGAAAGAAAAGGAAGGTGTGTAATTACTACTTATACCGAGAAAAGCTACAACATCATCACAACAGTGGTTAGAAAAGTGAGTTTCTGGAAGAGGTACTTGCTTTTCAGAACCTTCCATACCACAATTAGCTAACTTACCGGACAATGATACTTTTGAAGCAGCTAACTTTCCACTGCAATAATGGCTTGCTACAGAAAAGTTTAATATTGCTGTAATCATCAAAAGTACCAGCGATATGGAAATACCCTTTTTCATTATCTGGAAAACAGAGAATCTGTTAAATTGTTGCAAAGATATCGTATTTCCTGAATATTATTTCCTGAACTAAATTTATAAGAGCTTAAAGAAGAGTCAGAACAACCCTTCCGTTGACAAATATCTCTCCCCGGTATCATAATTGAAAGTCAGAATACGTGAGCCGGATTTAAACTCGCTTAATTTCTGCTGTACGGCGGCAAGGACTGCGCCGGAGGATATGCCGATGAACAGGCCTTCTTCCCTGGCAGCTCTTTTGGTAAACGAATAGGCTTCATCCTTTCCGATTTTAATTATACCATCCAGAAGGCTGGTATTGAGTATTGATGGGATAAATCCTGCTCCGATACCCTGTATCGGATGAGGTCCGGGTGCTTCGCCACTCAGAACAGCTGATGCAACAGGTTCAACTGCAAGGACTTTGAGTCCTGGAAAACTTTTCTTAAGGACTTCAGCACAACCGGTTATGTGGCCTCCGGTGCCTACTCCTGCAATAAGATAATCTAATCCATCGGGGAAATCTCGAAGGATTTCCATGGCAGTGGTATTCCTGTGTATTTCAGTATTTGCCGGATTGTCAAATTGCATGGGAATCCATGAACCGGTTATTTCCGAATTAAGTACGCGGGCACGTTCAATGGCACCTTTCATGCCTCCCTCCCTGGGCGTCAGGTCCAGCTCGGCACCGAATGCACTCATAACTCTTCTTCTTTCGAGCGACATTGATTCGGGCATCACAAGAATCAGCCTGTAACCCTTAACGGCTGCAACCATTGCAAGGCCAATCCCCGTATTTCCCGATGTTGGTTCAATAATAACGTTCCCTGCCTTTAAAATACCTTTTTTTTCCGCGTCTTCCACCATCGACAGGGCAATCCTGTCTTTGATGCTGGCTCCCGGATTAAATTTTTCAAGCTTGATCCAGACCGAAATCTCCGGAGGGAATAGATTGTTAATTTTGACGTGAGGAGTATTGCCTATAAGGTCAAGAATTGAATTTGCCTTCATAACATTTAACTATCAGAATTAAATAATGAAATTAATTGGCTCCTGGAATTTATTCTGGTCCCTCACAATGATTTCACTTTTGTTGTAAACCACCGAGAAGGGGGCGACGCTTTGTGTGAGCCACACATTTCCACCAATTATACTGTTTCTGCCAACGACCGTTTCTCCGCCTAAAATTGTACATCCGGCATATAAGATGACATTGTCCTCAATCGTAGGATGCCTTTTTTTTGATGCCTTGTTTTTATCGACGCTTAAAGCACCCAGAGTAACCCCCTGATAAAGCTTTACATGGTTCCCGATGTTTGTTGTTTCTCCTATCACTATCCCTGTACCATGATCAATTGCAACAGGATTGCCGATCGATGCTGCAGGGGTGAATATCAATTCCGGTTATTTTGTGGGCATATTCGGTTATCATCCGTGGCAGCAACGGAACAGAAAGCCGGTCAATCGAATGCGCGATACGGTAACAGTAGAGTGCAAAAAATCCGGGGTAGACTGCTATGACTTCAATAATGTCCCTGGCAGCAGGATCAGAGTCCAGTAAAAATTCTGCATCTTTCAGCAGGGTAGTTTTAATTTCAGGGAGCCCGGTTAAGAACTTTTGTGTAATTTCTTTGTCATCCGCGGTTAATCCTTTAAAAATGAGTTCAACCTGCTCCACAAATGCATCCCCGGGATTCTCAATCTCCGGACTCCCGAGTTTCTCATTGAATGGGAACATAATTCGAAACACCTTTTTAACAGCTATTTCGACACCCTTCTTGTTTGGAATATTTAATAACATGTCAGCTAATGGCTTTTAATGATTATTAACCAACCGGCTACAATAATTTAACCAACAATTCAGACGGGAAAGAAGTTCACCGGTAATTAATTACAGTGGATTATTAGTTTAGCCGGTCATAAAACTCCTTAATTCTTCGCTTCCGATAATTATAATC
Source organism: uncultured Bacteroidales bacterium (assembly GCA_963703935.1). Classification (GTDB taxonomy): domain Bacteria; phylum Bacteroidota; class Bacteroidia; order Bacteroidales; family VadinHA17; genus LD21. Next base: position 28,538 of record CAVPGA010000002.1, read on the forward strand.
CTTTCCACCAAAGAATCAAGTTCACTGACCGAAGTAACAGGGTTGATTATAGTAACCCGTATGTAAATCTTGCTCTCAATTTCAACCTGTACAATATAAAAGGAACCTTCTTTTATTATTTTATCCCTGATCGCGGCATTCACCTGGTTCAGAATGCCATTATCATATCCGGCGGGTGCGAACCTGAAGCAGACGATATTGGCTTCAGGTTCTGTGCAAAGGTCAAGGTCAGGATTTGACAATATAATTCCTGAAAACTCAGCTGCCAGATCGTATCTGCTTTCAATGTACTCTTTGTAATAGGTTGTTCCATAGTACTTTAAAGCTGTATATGCTATAATTCCAAGAGCGCTTTTTGTACATTCTATAGTCCGTATTGCACTGTTATACCAGACGTTGTTCTTTGATTTATTGAAAAGATAACTGGCTTTCTGTGCAAACGTTTCATAAGAATTGCTTCCGTTTTTAAACAGAACCATGGAATTGAGCGCCGGGACCAGAAACATTTTGTGGAAATCAATTACAATTGAATCGGCCCTTTCAATACCATCAACAAGCCGTCTGTATTTTTCAGAAAAAAGCACACCCATTCCATGTGCTCCGTCGACATGCATCCAGATGTTATTCTTTTCACAGAAGTCAGCAATTGCTTTCAGATCATCATATGAACCTGTGGGCGTTGAACATGCATTTGCTATTACCGAGATTACCTTTATCCCTTTTTCCTCTGCCCTGGATTTCAGATCACCGAGCTTTTCAACATCCATCCTGTAATGAGAGTCGGAGGGGACTATAATGACTGAGTCTTCTCCAAGGCCGATTATTTTTGCAGACCTCTCAAGGCTGTAATGCGACTGCTCAGAAATCATGAAACCCGGGCGCCCCGGATCCTTAACTCCTTCTTCCCAGATATTGTACTCAGCCATATTTTGACGTGCAGCAAGCATCGCAGTCAGATTGCCGGCAGAACCTCCATGAGTAAAAATCCCGTCATAACCTGATTTGTAGCCTATCATTGAAGCAAACCTGTCAACAACATTCCTTTCCATTGCCATATTGACGGGTCCCATCTCATAGATCGCTGATCCGTTATTCAATAGTGAAGTGCAGAGCTGCACCAGTGCTGTCAGGGGAATGGGTGAGGTTATCTGGTGGCCTATGTACCGGGGGTGGACAAGATGGTTTGACTTAGCTATAATTCTTTTTATATAACTGTCTAAAGGTTCTTCCTCCCCGCCGGCTGATTCAAATGAAAATTCCTTAACCAGCCTGTCAGGTTCATTCCATGGCAGAACTGGCATGTCGCTACCGGCCAGGGCTTCGTTTAAATAATCAGCAAGAATATCCACAAGCTTATGGCCGTTATTTCTGAATTCCTCAGGATTGAACGGGGAAGTGGTGCTCATTTCAGTATCTTTCATCCGATATATTATGGAATATTTTTTCGAAAAACAAATTGTCCTTGATTTTTTAACTTTAAGTACTCCAAACTTTAGCTCACTTTAAGTACTTCTTTTAATTCCTCATCAAGCCCCTGCAAAAAACTGGTGATAACAGAATCATTGGAGAACTTTTCACGGCCTGATATGATGGTCTCCGGAGGTAGATTGTCAGATACCATACCGGAAACAATCTCAATAACTCCGCAATGACCTGAGGGATGCTTGCCGTTAAAATCATAACTTGCTGATTCCTTATTTAAATTGCCGAAGAATCTGTCGAGTACCAGATATCTTTGTCTGTGTTTCTTTACAAGTTCCGGGTTTGAACCAAAAAGTGAAATGAAGTTGAGGAATCTTCCTCTGGCATTTTCAAGTATCATATTACCTGCTGATTGAGGATGTATGCCCCTTGTCAGATATATCTCAGAATACCTGTAAATCCCGATATAACCGAATGCATCGAGGTCATCTGCAACTGACAGCAATGACAGAATGGAATCCTCCCCGGAGGAATCAAAGTATTCTTTATTGTCGTGATTTTCAATGGCATCCAGGATTTCATCGTAGTTGGAAATACTAAGCTGGTTTTCCTCAAGGAACTGCCGGCCGAGTTCACTCCCCAGCTTACCATGCCTGATACCAGGATCAATTGACATTCCCAGGTCATGAAGGTAACAGGCTATAAGTAGCTTTTCGGTTTTCTCCTGACTGATTTTAAACCAGTCCAGGGTTACATCCGCAAGCAGTTCCTTTGCGTAATGCCACACTCTGCGATGGTGGTCAATGCCGTGGGAATTGAGGATTGTTTTTCCCCAGATTTTGTTAAAATATTGCTCAAGAATCTGCTTATATTTATTTTCTGCAGATAAAATTATTTCAGCCGGATACATTTTCTCAAAAATAAAAAAAGCAAAAGACAAAGCCTTTTGCTTTTGAACAGGCTTTCAGTAATCTACTTCAGTCTTTGATCATCTTTTCTGCCAGATCAAGTATCGTAGTGTCATCAAATGTCACAATTCCACCATCCGGACCCTGTTCAAAATGAATACCAACGCTTTGTCCCTTATCAAAATTTCTCCCTCCGAAGTAGTTTCTGACTGTTTCTTCATTCAGATCAAGCTTTTCAGCAATCTTTCTCATACTACCGGAGGGTAATTGGTCTTTTATCTTCCGGAGTTCATTAAAGGTGATTGTTTTTGTCATGATTCATGCTTTTACGTTAGTATCTCCGTTAATTATACAACCTTTTACAAAGTTAATCATTATTTAATAAACTTAAGATTCAAAGAATTTAATTAGAAATAAAATCCGGTAAACGTCAGAGTATCCATTTCTGCAGGCTTCAGTGTGAAAATCTGCGTAAATCTGCGATTCTGCGGAAGCTTAGTTATACAGAGATCCTCAGAGTAGTCACGGATGTCGCCAGAGATCGCTATATCAGTAGTTTCATCGAAGTTCTTTCAGTAATTCAAGAAAAAACTTCATCGCTTTCCTTTTTTCATCATTAAGATCAAAATCAATATTTTCTGTGAGATATGTCTTAAGATCCGCCCCTGTTATTGATCCTGTTTTGCCGAATCGTTCGACTACCAGATCAATATTCTTAACACCTGTCGCAAGAGCATCATTAAATTCTTCAATGAAATCTGCAGGAAGTAATCTGTTTGCTGTCCAGCAGGCAAAAACAAATGGAAGTCCTGAAAAATCTTTCCATTCACCTGCCAGATCAATTTTGTATCTGAAGTTGTTTTCAAATTCAAAACACTGATCTCCGATAAGCACAACAGCTTCATTCTTTCCAATCTTCACAAAATCAAATCCTTCTGATGTATTCATCCATCTGAATTCTCTTTTCCAGTTATTTTTTGCCAGAACTTTTGCAAGATTCACTGATGACCTTGACCTGTAATCAAGATAAACTGTATCTGATATCTTTAAGATGCGAATTGCTCAGAAGCATGACAGTTCTTACATTTCCGTTTGCACCAATGCAGTAATCGCTAATTATATGATATTCTTTCAGAAGCGGAAGTGCGGCAACAGGAATAAGGCCAATATCAACCTTGCCGCTTATCAGTTTTGCTGCACAATCAGCCGGATGATCAGTTTCAAGAATTACTTTTTTATCAAATCCGCTTTCAGTTAATCCATAAATAAATGGATATGTATTTGCATATTTTACTGCTGAAATTCTGATTTTCTCCATTCCATTTTTTTACTACATCTAAAATACTACATTTGTGCGTATATAGTTATAACAACTGAACCACCAAAACTGATAAATAATGGAATTAAATTTTCTTACTGCCATTTCTCCTCTCGACGGAAGATACAGACAGAAAGTTGATGAACTTGATCTTTATTTTTCCGAATTTGGTCTGATCAGGTACCGTCTGATGGTGGAAATAGAATATTTCATTGCTCTGTGCGATATTCCTCTTCCTCAGCTGGCTGATTTCAGAAAGGATAATTATAAAGCTCTCCGGTCAATTTATGAGGATTTTGATGTAGACGATGCTGAAAAGATTAAGGAAAGGGAGAAGATCACAAATCATGATGTAAAGGCAATTGAATATTTTCTGAAAGAAAAATTCTTCCAGTCAGGCTGGGGAAAATGGAGTGAATTCATTCATTTTGGACTTACATCACAGGATATAAATAATACTGCAATTCCACTATCGATTAAAGATGCTCTGATAAATGTTTATTTTCCGCTTCTTTTTGAACTGAGGGAGACACTTGGCAGCTTTTGCTGATGAGTGGAAGGATATTCCAATGCTTGCAAGAACTCATGGACAGCCTGCTTCACCGACAAGACTGGGAAAGGAGATTTCAGTATTTATTGCCAGAATTGATGAACAGACAAAATATTTCGGACAGATTCCATATTCTGCAAAATTCGGAGGTGCAACCGGAAATTTGAATGCACATAAAGTTGCATATCCTGATATTGACTGGATACTCATTTGCCAAATAATTTTGTAAATGAAGAACTGGGATTACAGCGTTCACACCCGACAACACAGATCGAACATTATGATAATCTTGCTGCATTATTTGATAATATGCGCAGGATAAATGTAATACTTATTGATCTGGCACGTGATATCTGGATCTATATTTCAATGGATTATTTCAGGCAGAAAATAAAAAAAGGAGAGATAGGATCATCAGCCATGCCTCATAAAGTGAATCCGATCGATTTTGAAAACGGGGAAGGAAACCTTGGTTATGCAAATGCAATTTTCGAACATCTTTCAATGAAACTTCCTGTTTCAAGACTTCAGCGCGACCTTACTGATTCAACTGTTCTGAGAAATATAGGAGTTCCGATCGGTCATTCATTATTGCTTTTAATTCCATGCTTAAAGGTCTTAATAAGCTTATTGTCAATCAGGAAAAAATAAATAGTGATCTTGATAATAACTGGGCTGTTGTTTCAGAAGCTATTCAGACAATTCTGAGAAGGGAAGGTTTCCATAAACCTTATGAAGCTCTTCTTGATCTGACCCGTACAAATCAGAAAATCACAAGTGAATCAATCATTGACTTTATTGAAAACCTGGATATAGGATGAAAGTGTAAAAGCAGAATTAAAGGAATCACTCCATTTAATTTTACAGGTTTTTAATCTTCCGGTGATCTGATGAACAAAGTCAGGTTGCTGCTTAAATATCTTGAACCATATAAATGGTCGGCAGTCAGGAATATCATTTATAATATCCTAAGTGCAGTTTTTGCACTTGTTTCCTATACTCTTGTAATACCCTTTCTGAAAATACTTTTCAACAGATTGAGACTGTCGCTGATCCGGGTGAATTTCAGTTTAATCTTGATTACCTTGATTCCTTCAGCAAATATTATCTGTACGCATTTATTGAAAAAAATGGCGAAGCAGGTGCTCTTCTGCTTGTAATTCTTATAGTAATAGTTGCCAGTCTGTTTAAAAACGGATTTATTTTCCTTGCCAATAACAGCATGGCATATATCAGGGCAAGCACTGTCAGGGATCTGCGGAAGAAAATGTATGATAAAGTACTAAGGCTTCCACTTGTCATTTTTTACTGATGCCCGTAAAGGTGATGTAATGACCAGGATCTCAAATGATGTCCAGGAGATTGAGATTTCTGTAATGTCTTCACTTACAATGATGTTTCAGAGATCCTATATATATCCTGATTTTTGTTATTTACCTTTTTATCACAAGTTTTCAGCTGACTCTGTTTGCACTTGTTCTTCTTCCTGTAAGCGGATGGCTTATTGGAAGGGCAAGCCGTACCTTAAGATCTTCATCCTTCATGGGCCAGCAGTATCTTGGAAGACTTCTTTCAGTTGTGGAGGAGACTCTTACAGGACTAAGAATTGTTAAAGGATTCAATGCTGAGGAAAAAATGAAGAAACAGTTCGCTGAGACAAATGAAAGATATTCAAAGGTTTTTAAAAGAGTTACCCGCAAAGCATATCTTGCTTCTCCTATAAGCGAATTTCTGGCAACTATTGTCGTGATGGTGATCCTTATGTATTTTGGAGGTAATCTTGCTCTTACAGGGAACAGGAAATATGACTCCGGAAAAGCTTATTGCCTTTCTTGTTGTCTTTTCACAGATAATTCAGCCTGCAAAAAATATAACTACTGCATGGTTCAGTATTCAGAAAGGAATGGCTTCAATCGACAGGATTGACCAGATACTTGATGCTGAGGAGAAGATTAAGGAAAAGGAAAATGCAATTCCTGTTCAGGGATTTAATGAATCAATTGAATTTAAGGGTGTATGGTATGCTTATAACAATGAACCGGTTCTGAAGGATATAAACCTTAAGATAAAAAAGGGACAGACAGTTGCAATTGTCGGAAAATCAGGTGCCGGAAAATCAACACTTGCTGATCTTCTTCCAAGGTTTATGGATGTTGATAAAGGCAGATCCTTATTGATGGAATTGATATCCGTGATCTTAAGATAAGGGAACTTCGATATCTGATGGGAATTGTCAGCCAGCACCCAATACTTTTTAATACATCTTTAAAGAGAATATTGCTTTTGGTGTTGAAGAGCCGGATATGGAAGAAGTTGAAAATGCAGCACGATATTGCCAATGCACATGATTTTATTATGGAGACTGAAAAAGGGTATGAAAACATTGTAGGAGAATCGGGAAATAAGCTGAGCGGAGGACAGAGACAGAGGATAAGCATTGCACGGGCAATAATGGCAAATCCTCCGATCCTGATTCTCGATGAGGCAACATCAGCCCTCGATACTGAATCGGAAAGACTTGTTCAGGATGCAATACTTAACCTTATGAAGAACAGGACCTCAATTGTTATTGCTCACAGGCTTTCAACTATTCAGCATGCTGATCTAATTGTCGTTATTGATGAAGGAAGAATTGTGGAAACAGGTACACATTCGGAACTGATATCAAAATGTGACGGATATTACCGCAAACTTCATAGCTTTCAGACCATCTGAGAAAACTAAACTGCCAACCTGAATTAAGAAAAAAGGATGATATGAGCACCGGAGAGCGAGTTTTGAAGCGATTTATCCCCTTTGTTCTGCTTTATAGTCTGTGCTGATCTGGATGCACAGATCGATTTTTCATTCCACTCTGATTATGCATACCTTAAAGGGAAGGATGCATCCTCTTTATCCGGCAGCTGGATGAATCCCGGATTTGATGACTCAGGCTGGGCAAGTGGAAAAGCACCGTTCAGGTATGGTGATGGAACAATGGGAACAGAGCTGGCAGATATGCAGAACAATTACTCATCGATTTATCTCAGGTCAACTTTTACCTGTTCCGCCAGGGATATGATAAAAGAGCTGACTGTTATGGCTGATTACGATGACGGATTTATTCTTTGGATCAACGGGATCGTTGCTTTGTATCGAAATGTGCCGGCCAACCTGCAATATAATGGTTTCGCCCCTGCAAATCATGAATCAGGCATGGCGGAAGAGTTCATAATTAATGCCGCCCCGTTTAACCTTTCAGATGGAGTTAATCAGATAGCTGTTCAGGCATTCAATGTTAATCTTCCAAGCACGGATTTTTATATAGACCTTGCAATTTATGCTGAGAAATACCTGCCCGAATTTAGTGATACAACAGGAGTCTATTTTTCAGTTGGATCGGGTTTCCGGACAGATCCCTTCATTCTGACACTGACATCACCTGACCCCCTGGCACAGGTAATATATACCCTGGATGGCAGCAATCCGCAAAACTCCGGGAACAGCTATATTTCCGGCTCATCCGTTCAGTTGCTTATTGATCCTGATGACACCACAGGGAGACCTGCAACACCATCTGTTGTAATAAGGGCATCCATAACAAAGCCGGGTTATAAACCTTCAAAACCAACCTCGGGAACCTATATTTTCCCCGATAAGGTAATAACCCAGTCATGGCCCGGGGGTGTTTGGCCGACAGGGAGCGTAAATGGTCAGATCATCGATCTTGCCATGGACAGCAGAGGTAGTCAACGATCCTGCGTATTCAGGCCAGATCATAAGTTCGCTTAAGGGAATTCCTTCAATTTCAATTATAACTGACAGCAAAAACCTTTTCGATCCGGCGTCGGGAATTTACGTAAATGCCAGCGGCCACGGATTGAACTGGGAAAGGGAATGCAGTGTAGAACTTATTAATCCTGATGGTTCCGAAGGATTCAATGTCAATGCCGGACTAAGGATAAGAGGGGGATGGAGCCGTAATGATAATTTTCCCAAACATGCCTTCAGGTTGTTCTTCAGGGAGAAGTATGGAAACGATAAGCTTTATTTTCCGCTATTCGGAGACGAAGGAGCTAGCCAGTTTGACAAGATCGACCTTCGTACAGATCAGAATTATGCATGGAGTAACGGCTTCCCGAATAATTCAATGGTAAGGGAGGTCTTTTCACGTGATGCCCAGCGGGATATGGGACAGCCATATACCAGAAGCAGGTATTATCACCTTTACCTGAACGGTATGTACTGGGGTCTTTACCAGACCCAGGAACGGTCAGAAGCCAGGTATGCCCAGACTTATTTCGGGGGGAGTGAGGATGAGTATGATGTAGTGAAGGTCAATACCGAAACAGGGTACAGTGTTGAGGTTACTGACGGTTCAATGGAATCATGGCAGCTTTTATGGGATATGTGCCAGAAAGGATTTGAATCAAACGCTGATTATTTCAGGATCGAAGGAAAGGATCAATATGGAAAGCCTGTTAAAGGGGGCAAAATAATGGTGGATCTTGATAACCTGATTGATTTCATGATGGTTATCTTTTACACCGGCAACTTCGATTCACCTACTGCATCATTTATGCAAAACAAGGGATCAAATAATTTCTATGCAATCGATAACCGGGAAGACAATTCCAAAGGTTTTACCTTCTATGTCCACGATGCGGAACATTCGCTCTTTGATGAACCTCACAACCCCGGAATAGGCTTGTATGAAGACAGGGTAAATATTGGAACACGGACAGACAATTTCAGGATGGAAGTTTATGATTTGAATAAATTCCATCCACAATGGCTTCACTTTAAGCTCTCGGCCAATCCCGAATATCGTATAAGGTTTGCAGACAGGGCATTGAAGCACCTTTCGGAAGGCGGGGTATTTTCCCCCGCTAAAGCGCTTGAACGGATCAATAAGAGAATAAATGAAGTTGACCCCGCGGTTGTTGCCGAATCAGCCAGGTGGGGTGATGCCAGAGGTTCAGGCAGTTACCCTTATACAAAGAACGGAAACTGGGTGCCGGAAATCAATAAGATCAGGAATAACTTTATTCCTTACAGGACAAATATTGTTGCAGACCAGCTACGGCAGGCCGGACTCTACCCGGTAACTGAAGCCCCGGTGATTTCGACATCCAAGGGAGTTGTCGTCGGTGCTGATGTTTCGGTCGGAATGCCTTTGAATGTAAGGATAGAAAATCCAAATACTTCCGGAACAATTTATTATACACTTGATGGCTCTGATCCGAGGAAAGCGGGAGGGGGTATAGGTAGGGGCGCCCAGTTTTCACTGGATGATGTCAGCCTGCAGGTAAGCAAATCGGCAGTAGTGATTGCAAGGATTCTGGCCGGTAGCGAATGGAGCGCAGTCCGTCAGGTAAATTTCATTGGACAGCAGACAGACTTTGCAGACCTGAAGGTGACCGAACTGCATTATCATCCTTCTGGGAATATTGTCCCTGGTCGACACAAGTGAAGGGAAAGATCTTGAGTTTATCGAATTCAAGAATACAGGAAAGGATGCTGTGAACCTGTCGGGACTGGTCCTGGACTCTGCTGTCTATTATGCTTTCCCGTCGGACAGATTACTGGCACCAAAGCAATTCTATGTCCTGGCCTCAAAACCTTCAAAGTTTTATGAGTATTACGGGCTTGTTGCTTCCGGCAATTTCCAGGGTAACTTTTCAAATGCGGGTGAGGAGGTATTACTTACGGGCACTCCGGGCAGTGAAATTTTCAGGTTTACATATGATGACTCATCGCCCTGGCCTTATGCTGCAGACGGGGAAGGTTTCTCCCTTTCCTCCCTGGAAATAAATCCGGGCGGAGATCCGGAGGATTATGATTACTGGACATTGTCAGTAAAAAAGGACGGAACACCATTTGCTGATAATATTCTGGCTGATGATGGAAACCCGGGATCAACAGATAACGGATCACTGATAGTTTATCCAAATCCTACACCCGGTCTTATCAGAGTACAACTGATCACTGATCTGGAAGGATCAAGTATTGACATAGTCTTATTTACGACTACGGGCAAAATTATAAAGCGTGAAACAATCGGGAATCCGGGACTTGTAGATCTTTCAGGCTTATGGCCTGTCTGCAGGTGTTTATATTCTAAAAGCCAGTACATTTAACATATTCGGCAAGGGTTCCTGTGGTATTGATAAAACAATAATCCAATTAAAATAAAAGCTATGCATAAGCATCTCATTTTAACCATTTTAACTGTTATTTTATTAACAATCAACGGGTTACGGTCAAAAACTGAAGGGTAAGACATTCCTTTACACTGGGGACAACTGAATTCCTGCTTGACGGAGATCCGTTTCAGATAATAAGCGGTGAAATGCATCCGGCAAGAATACCCGCCGAATACTGGCGCCACAGGATCCAGATGGCCAAGGCAATGGGTTGCAATACGATCAGCGTTTATTTATTCTGGAATTACCATGAGCAGGAAGAAGGCGTTTTTGATTTTACAACAGGCAACCGTAACCTTGCAGAGTTTTTCAGGATAGTTGAGGATGAAGGATTGTGGCTTATTGTACGTCCGGGACCCTATGTCTGTGCCGAATGGGAACTTGGCGGGATACCACCTTATCTGTTAAGGATCCCTGATATAAAGCTCAGGTGCATGGATCCAAGATATATGGCAGCTGTTGAACGATATCTGGCAAAGCTTGCTGCCGAGATCAAGCCATTTCTTGTAACAAATGGCGGACCGGTGCTGATGCTGCAGATTGAAAATGAATATGGAAGCTATGGCAATGACAGGAACTATATGTCAAGGCTTAAAGAGATCTGGGTGCAGAACGGTATTGACGTGCCCTTTTTTACAGGGGACGGTCCAACAACCTATATGCTTGAGGCAGGGACCCTGCCGGGATGTGCCGTCGGCCTTGATTCCGGAAGCAGCCTGTCTCATTTTGAACTTGCTTCAAAAATGAATCCGGGAGTCCCGGTTTTCAGCAGCGAGACTTACCCCGGATGGCTTACCCATTGGGGAGAAAAATGGGCAAGAACGGATACGGTTGAACTGCTTAAAGAAGTTAAATTCCTGATGGATAACAAAAAATCATTTAACTTTTATGTCATCCATGGCGGTACCAATTTTGGCTTTACTGCCGGTGCCAACTCAGGTGGAAAAGGATATGAACCCGATGTTACCAGCTATGATTACGATGCGCCAATTGATGAGCAGGGTAATGCAACACCAAAATATATGGCATTGCGCAGGCTTTTAAGTACATATCTGCCAAAAGGGAAAAAGCTTCCTGAAATTCCGCAGCCTGTACCGGCTATTGAAATTCCCGCTATCGGGCCCGGCTGTTTTTACATCGATATGGGATAATCTTCCGAAACCTGTTAATTCAGTCCAGCCCAAGCCATTTGAGGCTTATGGTCAGGATTATGGTTTTATTCTGTATACTACCGAACTTATTGGCCATAAGAAGGGCAAGCTTACTGTAACGGACCTCCATGATTATGCAACAGTATTTCTGAACGGTGAATATATTGGCTTCCTCGACAGAAGGGAAGGAATTAATACAATTGATATTCCGGAAAGTAAAGCTGAACATCCTCTTCTTGAGATCCTGGTTGAGGGAATGGGGAGGATTAATTTTGCGCAGTATCTTATTGACAGAAAAGGTATTACTGATCGTGTTACACTTAACGGAATGACCCTGATGAACTGGAAAGTCTATAACCTTCCTATGGATGATAAATTCATTTATAACCTGAGGTCATCTGCCAGAAATCCGGGTAAGAAAGGAATATTCTTTAAAGTGAACTTTTTCATAGAGAAAGCCGGAGATACCTTTTTTGATATGTCGAATTTTAAGAAAGGAATTGTCTGGGTTAATGGTCATAACCTCGGCCGGTACTGGGAGATAGGACCACAGAAAAGGCTCTTTTGTCCGGGGATCTTTCTAAGAGCCGGACAAAATGAGATGATGGTATTTGATCTTCAGCAGACGGAACCGCAGATTATTTTCGGATTTAAAACGCATGGAATAAAAATCGATAAAAAGAGCTGTTCAAAAAGTAAGATCCTTTAACCCTGCATACCCTGCCTACGGCAAGCAGGCTCAAGCAGCGAGGAACGCCAAGAGTTAAGCAGACGCAAAGGGTCTTATAAGTGATTTGGACTTTGCGTGAACTCTGTTCCTTCTACCTGTCTACCCCTAGATCCGCTAAGGGGACTTATAAGAACCCTCCTTAGGGGCAGGGGGTAAAACTCGACTAAAAGAAGTGCCTTAAACAAGTATTTTGGTTGTAAGATTTGTAATGCTTTTTTTGATGGCTTCAAAGGGAAGTCCGTCTTTTGCGAGATCCTGTTCGACAACCATATATTTCATTCCGGCAATATCCTTGGCTGCCAGGATTTCCTTGAAGTTTATAACACCATCACCAACCGGGGCAAAATCGTCTTCTCCCGACAGTTGTATAATAAGGAGCTTCTTTGGTGTACATATCCTTCATATGAAATAGCTGGAACCTGCCCGGATATTTCTTGAAGATGTCAACCGGATTTTGACCGGCCTTTGTTGTCCAGAACAGGTCGATCTCCATTGTTACAAGATCCTTGTCAAGTTCAGCCAGCATTATATCATAATACGGGATCTTACCTTCAACAGTGGCAAATTCAAAGTTGTGGTTGTGGTATCCGAACTGAATGCCGTGATCTTTCATTATACCACCTACTTTGTTCCAGTCAGCTACCATTTTCTTATAACTTGCGATGGTTGTCCTTGCTTCTTCAACAACCCATGGCTGAATGCAATATTTAACTCCGAGTTTTGCATGGTCCTCTGCCATTTTTGCAGCATTCTCAAGTGTAATGCCTGCGGCTTCAACCTGGGTGTGACTGCTCAGGATCTCCATTCCGAGGTCATTGACCAATTTCTTGAAATCGGCAGGCTCGTAGCCGTAAAACTTGCTGTCGGCATAACCTGCAAGTTCAAGATATTTATAACCTGCATCTGATACTTTTTTCAGCGAACCGGGCACATCCGTTGCCATGGCATCACGGATTGTGTACAACTGAAGGGCAATTCCAAAGGATTTCGGATCGACTACTGCGGCTGCAGATGCCTGGGCAGCTGGTTTAGCTGCGTTCCTGCATGCGTACTGGGATAATGCAAATGCTCCAAGGGCGCCAGCGGCTGACACTCTTAGGAACTCTCTCCTGGACTGTGATTTTTTCATGGTTATAATTGTGAATATTAAAGATTAATTTGGTTGCTGGTATTTAAAATTAAGAAAATAAAAATAATACAAATCTTTCGGAAGATAATACGATCACTTACAATTTTATCAGGCCGTATAACTTTACAGACATGAATTACAGGATTTTCAGCACCTGTGTGGGGTTACTTTTCCAATTTGACCCGGCTTGGCGAATGCCCGAACTGCGCTTTAAAGAGCCGGCTGAAATACTTGACATCTGAAAAACCTGTCTTGTAGGCTGCTTCGGATACATTGAATCCGTTTTCAAGGAGTTTTCTGCCGATATTCATCTTTATTCTTCTTATAAATTCAACCGGTGCAAATCCGGTTAACCCTTTTATCTTGTTATAAAGTACTGTACGGCTGACATTGCAGTTGTCAGCAAGGGAATCTATTGAAAGATCACCCGTGTAATTCTCCTCAATATACAGTACTACCTTACTGAGGAACTCTCCATCCCTTGATGTGATTTTCAGGGACTCTGCTCCTGTGAGCTTATTGTTGAAATAGAAAGCAAGTATCCTGCTCCTCTGATTTAAAAGGTTAGCAGCCACTGTCTGAAGGTATTCCATGCTGAATGGTTTGACTATATAGGATTCTGCCCCTGTCTCAATGCCTGCAATCTGATCCCTGAGATCACCTTTTGCAGTGAGCATTATGACAGGGATATGGCTTGTGGCAAAATCATTCTTCAGACGCCTCGTCATTTCCATTCCATCCATACCTGGCATCCTTATATCGGTAATTATCAGATCAGGATTCATTGTCTTTGCCAGATGTAATCCTTCCTCTCCGTTTCTGGCGCCGATAGGAGTGAAGGATGACTTCAGCGATTGACATATATAATTCAGGATCTCATGGTTGTCTTCAACGACCAGGACAATGTTTTTTTCAGATGAGTCGGTAATTGGCACTTTCTCGTCCGCTTCCGGATCGTCTGAAAAAACCCTGGTGTGAGTGAATGCCACCCTCTGTGTGTTAATCTCGTCTGTTTCGATTCCCGGATCATTGAGAAAATGCTCGTTGCCTTTTAAAAGTTTGATTGTAAATGTGCTGCCTTTACCGACTGTTGAAGTAATAAGAATTTCTCCCTTATGAAGCCTGGCAAGTTCATAGGATAGTGACAAACCGATACCTGTTCCGGCAAGATTCTGGTTACTGAGAATGGTATACCTTGTAAAGATATCTGAAAGATTCTTCTGCGGGATGCCTGGTCCCTCGTCAGTTACTGAGATTTCAACCGAATTATCCCTGTGCGATTCTTCAATCTTAACCAGAACCCTCTTTCCTGTCTCGGTAAATTTGATAGCATTTGAAATAATATTGTAAATTATTATGTCAAGCTTATTAGGATCTGCATAAATTCCCAACGATCCGGATTGTGATTCAAATCCGCATGTGATTCCCTTGTGTCTGGCAAGCGGGCCAAAACTGTCGTATATCTCCTTTGTGAAGGCTACAATATCAATTTCCCTGATCTTCAAGATCATTTTGTTGTTCTGTATTTTTCTGAAATCGAGGAGCTGATTTGTCAGATGAAGCATCCTTCTGGCATTTTTTAGCATGATCCCCATCTGAAGCTTTTTAACTGGGGCAAGGCTCTTTTCTGAAATCATATCTTCAAGGGGACCGATTATTAAAGTAAGAGGAGTCCTTATCTCATGTGAAATATTTGTAAAGAACTGAAGCTTGACATCATTTATCCGCTTTTCAATTGCCAGTGCATTCTTATACCTGTTGATTCTGGTTATAGCATTGTATATCAGCACTGCAGTAAAGCCGGCTAATATGGTGTATAAGATGTAAGCTGCCGCAGTTTTCCACCATGGAGGTGTGATGAGGATATTTAATATACGTTCTTCCGATGCAGCCTGCCCGTTGCGTTCAAGCGATTTTACCCTGAAAATGTATTTCCCGGGCGACAGGTTAGTATAGGTAGCCCGGTGCTGGTTCCCGATAAAGTTCCAGCTATTTTCAAAATTGTCAAGTATATAGGTGTACTGGATCCTGTCGGGATCGAGAAAGTCAAGTGCTGAAAAATCGATGCTGAAGCTCGACTGGAAATATTTCAGTGTTAAATTATTTGAGAAAGAGATACTTTTTTTCAGGGGAGAGTCTTTCTGATCATAGGAGACTTCCTTATTGAATAACAGGAATTTTGTAAGTTCTATATTCTTAACCGTATGACTTGGAAGGATTTTCACGGGATCTATTGCTTCAAATCCAAGTGATCCTCCGAACAAGAGTAAACCGTTCTCCTTCATGCAACATGTATTTTCGGAGAAGCTGTTGAATCCCAGACCATTATAACTATTAAAAACTTCTGTGTTGTTGTTTTCGGGATTGATCCGGACCATTCCGTTTTCGGTACTCACCCAGATCATTCCTTCATTGTCCCCGAGGATCCCGTATATAATGCCGAATCCCGGACCCTCATTGGTTCCAAAATGTCTGAATGTTGCATTAACACCGTCAAATTTATCAAGCAGATCAACGCCGCCGCCGAAAGTGCCAAACCACAGCCTCCCGTTCCTGTCTTCATAAATATGAATGATATCATTGTAAATCAGGCTTCCGGGATCAGAGGGATTCTTAAGGAAAACCCTGAATCTGAAATTACCTGCTTCCATATCTTTCCGGTCAAGAAAATTCAGTCCGAAAGTGGTTGCAGCCCAGAGGTTACCTGAAGAATCAACAAGCAGATGTCTGACAAGGTTGCTCGATAGATTACTGTTCTGCTGGTTGATCCTTATGAAAGTGAGATCCTTTTGATCCGGATTCTTAAGCAGGCTGATCCCGTTTCCGTAAGTTCCTACCCAGATATTGCCTGATTTGTCTTCACAGACCGAATAAATGTTATTATTTCCAATGCTTGTACTGTCCGCAGGTGAATACTCAAACCTTCTGAATCTGATGTTGGCATAATCTGAGGAAAAACGGTCAAGAGGTTCAGTTGAAACACTTAGTCCGTAGCCTTTTGATCCGGCCCATAGATATCCTTTTGAATCGTTAAAGAAAGAATAAGTGATGTTCCTGAAAGATTCCAGCCCAATCCCCGGCAACGAATAAAAAATCCTGACCTGCCTGAGCAGGCTGTCGAAGAGATGTATTTTACCGGCTTTTGTCGCTACCCATAGATACTTGTTTCGGTCTTCAAGAATGGCCCTTGAAACATTGTCAAGCACGTCAAGCCTTTCCTTTTCCAGCAGGTAGTGCCGGAAAGCATTATTCCCGAGAATTACTTTTTCAACACCGCCAAGCACCTGCCCGGTACCAATCCACAACTGTCCGTATTTATCTTCGGTAATGCAATAGACAATATTCGAAGATATGGTATTTGGATCCTTGGGATCGTTCCGGAAGAATTTAAAACTATCATTTCCCCGGTCATAAAGACCCAGCCCGTTACCATGAAGACCGATCCACAGATTATTATTCGAATCTTCATAGAATTGCGGTCTTTCAAGATCGGTCAGAGGTTTTATTTCTTCGGGAGTCAGCACATAATGTTTACTCTCCAGACTTTTAAGGTCCAAACGGGTCATCCCGAATTCAAGGGCGGTAAGCCACAACTGTCCATAGCGGTCTTCATATACTTTATCCAGGTTGTCTGAGTGGAATTTCACAGCTTTCCATGAATTGCCGCCGTTAAAGATCATCAGGCCGTTATCCCTGAATCCTGCAAGTATGGACCCTGAACTTGTACAATAAAGATGAGTGATTTTATCGGATTTCAGCTCAGGTGTATTCCGGGTGTTTATTTGTTTTGTCGATCCCGAGGATTTGCTGTATATAAGGATCCCTGACGATGCCGTACCAAACCATATCTCATCCCTGGTTTCGCATACAGATGTAAATGAATAGTTTATAAGCTTATCATTGAAAGCTGGAAGTTCAGATCCAATTTCGTTTTTCGAGATGAAACTCAGCCCTTTTTCTGTCCCTATCCATACATTTCTTAAAGAATCGGAATGTATAAACCTGATGTTGTTATATGCGATTGAGCCATCCTGTGTATCAGTAAAATTCTTTACCGAATATGTGTTTTTAAGTTGATCGAATTTAAGAATGTATAAGCCTGTTTCAGACGATCCCAGGAGTATTATATCTTCCGAGTATTGAAGGAAAACCTTCATCGCACCATTCTTCACATCTCCTTCATATGAAGGAAGTGAATGAAACGTTTCTGTTTCCGGGTTGAAGAAATGATAGTAGCCATCATACGTTTCAAGCCAGATGAATCCTTTATGGTCCTCCCAGAGCTTTGTGACCCTGTTGTTGGTAAAACTTGCCGGATCGCCTGTTGAGCTTCTGAAGATCTTAAATTCATATCCGTCATATCTGTTTAGCCCGTTATAGGTTCCGACCCACATAAATCCCTTGCTGTCGAAAAGAATGCTGAATCCTGTATTCTGTGACAAGCCATCTTCGGAACCTATATGATCAAATCTGAAAATATTCTGGCTGATACTATGAAAAGGTATGAGAAAAAGAAAAACCAACAGGAGGAAACGGGGCCAGATTTTCATGAAAGCTGGTTTTATTTTCAAAAGTAGCATTTTAAGTGCCATGATGATCAATTTATCTACCTAAAACTGATGATTTATGTACCATAGGAATGACAACAATCAAATAAATTTAACCCTGAAAAACCTGCCAACCGTAGCAAACATGAAAAGAACGCTCGCCCTGTTTATACTTATTTCCGGTTTCACAGCTGTGAATTCCCAGCCTGTCTGGACAAATGCAGTCAGTTACGGTGCTGATCCGTCAGGCAAAATAAAATGCACCGGGATTATCAATAACCTTATTGACAGCCTTGCAGGAAAGGGAGGCGGAACTCTGTTCTTCCCTGCAGGAACTTATCTCACAGGTCCGTTAATCATGAAAAGCAATATCACACTTTACCTTGATGCCGGATCTGTTATTAAATTCACAGATGATTTTGATGATTATCTTCCCATGGTTCAGTCGAGATGGGAAGATGTCAGGGTTAAAAACTTCAAGTCCCAGATCTATGCATACAGGTGTGAAAATATTGCCATTAAGGGCGACGGGCATTTTGACGGGCAGGGCAGAAAATGGTGGACTTTCATGCAGGATATCGCTGCAAATAAACAGGTCGATAATAAATGGCAGGAGATCTTTAAAAATGAAAATGCAGCCTTGCTGGCAAAGAAACCAATACATAAGGGGTAAAAATAATTTTTTACGTCCTCCAATGATCACAACATATGAATGCAGGAATGTGCTGATAGAAGGTGTAAGTTTTTCAAATCCCCCCTTCTGGACAATAATGCCCGCCTTTACCGATAATATAACTATTACAGGAATAACCATCGACAATCCTTCCGATTCCCCGAACACTGACGGTATCGATCCCTCATCCTGTACAAATGTTCATATTTCAAATTGTCATATAACCGTCGGAGACGACTGCATTGTGATAAAGTCGGGCCGCGATGAGGACGGAAGGGAAGCAGGAGTTGCAACTGAAAACATTACAATTACAAATTGTACCATGCTCAAAGGCCACGGGGGGGTTGTTATAGGAAGTGAGATGAGTGGCGGGGTTAAAAGAGTTACTATCTCAAATTGTGTTTTTGAAGGAACGGATATCGGGATAAGGATTAAAACTATGCGGGGCAGGGGAGGAGTGGTCGAGGATGTAAGGGTCTCCAATATTGCAATGTATGATATTGTCAACGAGGGAATCCTGATTACACTTCGTTACCAGGAGTCCCAGCCCGAACCTCTGTCTGAAAGGACTCCGGATGTGAGGAACATTCAGCTTTCGAACATCAGTATCAGGGGAGCCCGGAGGCCGGTTGCAGTTTATGGCCTTGAGGAGAGGGATGTGACCCGGATTTCATTTAATGACTTTCAGACCGCTTCAGAAAAAGGAATTGTGCTTGAAAATGCCTCCGGTATAAGTTTCCATGATGTCCGCATGGAAATAAAAGATGGAAGTGCCCTTGAAGCAAAAGACTGCCGGGGAATCTCCTGGGATATGGTTTCTGTTAAAAGCGAGGTTAAGGATGTTTCTTATCTGAAACTTGTCAATTGTCAATATGTAAAAATATCAAATTGTTTTCAGCCTGACCCGATAATTGATTATATTTCAGAAGATAAAAGGTGCAGCAATATTTACATGGTTAACAATGTGTTCCCGGGAACAATTCTGCCGGATAAGAAAAAAGGTAAAATAATAGTATCCAGTAATAATATAACAGGAAAATCACTCTAACCCATTAATTCATTCATTATGAAAAGAATTCTATTTAACCGCAGTTTTGTCTTTCTGCTTATGATGTTATTTACAATATCATCGTTCGGGCAGAATGGCAGGACTATTACAGGAAAGGTTACCGACACAAACGGAGCTGCCCTGTCAGGAGCTAACGTGGTGGTTCAGGGTACCACTACAGGGGTCCAGGCTGATGTCAACGGGAATTTCCAGATATTTATTGATAACCCGTCAGCAGCTGTCCTTGAGTTTTCATTCATCGGCTACAGCAAGCTACAGATCGAAGTTGGAGGTCAGAGCACAATTAATGCAGTTTTACAGGAAGAATATATTGGCCTGAATGAACTCGTTGTTGTGGGTTATGGAACTGTCAAAAAGAAAGACTTAACAGGGGCCGTCTCTTCAATAAAGTCAGCCGAAATTACAAAGACTGCTACAAATAATGCCCTTCAGTCAATGCAGGGCAAAGTTGCAGGTCTTGATATAACAAAATCAAGCGGTGAATCAGGTTCAGGCATAAACATCGCTCTCAGGGGGAACCGTTCCATCAATGCCTCAAACACTCCTTTGTTTCTTGTGGATGGGATCGAATATGGCTCCACACTTGATCTGAATGCTTCGGATATTCAGTCGATTGAGGTTCTGAAAGATGCTTCTTCAACTGCAATTTACGGGACAAGGGGAGCAAACGGGGTTGTGATAATTACTACCAAGAAAGGTACTGCGCTGACAGGAAAATCACGGATTTCAATTAATTCGTATGTGTCATTCAACAGCCCTACCAATCTGCCAAGGATTATGAGTGTTGAGCAGGATTACCTTTTAATTGCGGAACGTCAGCGTTATAACGCTGAAAAAGGAACCTCAGCGTGGGGATCAACGAGTTTGTCAAATTATTCCGCGTCAACTGTCCTGTCAAATGTGGTCAGCGCTCCTTATGAAAAGTCAGTATACCAGCTTTATAACGAAGGAGGAGTGAACTGGTTTGATCTTATTCTTCGCAACAGTGTTACAAATAATCATGAAGTTTCCTTGTCGGGCGGTGATGCAAAGACTTCATTCGTCGTCTCCCTGGGATTCATGGATGAGCAGGGACTTCTTCGAAATGATGATCTGAAGAGGTATAACGGAAGGATCAACCTCGATCACAAAATTACTGACAGGCTTAATGTGGGAGCTAACCTACAGTACACTTACCGCAATTGGGACAGGAGGGAGGACAATGTTTATTCACAGCTGATTAAAATGCATTCAATGGCACAGCCGTATCTGGCAGATGGCACGATACTTGACCGGCCTTCAGAGCTTGCAATCAGCCATACCAATCCGCTGCTTAACGAGGTGCCCGGCTATTACAGCGATAATACCAGTGGCAACAGGCTTTTCGGCAACCTTTACCTTGAGTGGGAATTGTTAAAAGGCCTGAAATTCAAGTCGGTTTTCGGCGTTGACCAGCAATCCAACAGGGCGGGAGAGTATGAGGATTATATGTGTACCGCAAATTATCAGTTTGGAAGAGGATCATCCTTCTCAGCACTGAACAGCCAGTCGATTGGTTATACCCTTGAAAATACGATTAACTATACTTTCACCCTGGGTGCAAATTCTTTGCAACTGCTTGCAGGGCAGAGTGCTCACCAGGGTATTTCTGAATCGCATGGATCCTCAGGTATAGGGACCTTTGACCACTACATTAAGAGCTCTTTTTATGACCTGTCGTTCATCCCGACCTCAGGACGGGCAATAACTAATAATTACATTAAGAGCAATATGCTGTCTTATTTCGGACGTGTCAATTACAAACTGCTTGACAGATATCTTCTGACTGCAACCTTACGTGCAGATGGTTCCTCCGTCCTGTCAGAGGGGAATAAATGGGGATATTTTCCATCGGTAGCAGCTGCCTGGGTAATTTCTGATGAGACTTTTTTGAGCTCATCTGCCCTGATCAACAACCTGAAGCTGCGCTTAAGCTGGGGAAAAGCAGGGAATGCCGCCATAGATCCTTATCAGACTCTTACCATCCTCGGTATTGATAAAATTCCATACACTTATGGAGCAATCCTTGTCCAGGGTCAGGTCCCCGCCAATCTTGGAAATCCTGATCTGACATGGGAGACCACGGCAACCTATGACGCAGGCCTCGATATTTCTCTCTTTAAAGACAGAATAACAGCAGCACTCGACTTTTACTATTCAAAAACGAATGATTTATTGGTTTACAAAGGATTGCCCGCCTCATCAGTTTACCCGCAGGTGCTTGAAAACGTGGGTACAACTGAAAACAGAGGATTCGAAGCTGCCCTTAATTTCAGGATCATTGAAAAGAGTGACTTCAGCTGGAACTCCGATCTGACATATTCAATGAACCGGGATAAAATTGTTTCCCTTGCCAGCGGTGAACTACGGGATGTTTCCAATCCCGATCAGGCACTTGTTGTTGGTGAACCTGTGAGGGCATTCTACAATTATGAAGCAGACGGATGCTGGTCGATTGCTGAATCGGAAAAAGCTCTTGTCTATGGAAAAGTACCCGGAGATGTTAAACTGGTTGATGTGAATAACGACAATCTGATCAATGACCTTGACAAAAGGATTTATAGCAAAAGCCCGAAATTTATTGTCGGATGGAATAACAGCTTTAGTTACAAGGGATTGACATTATCTGCCCTGATCTATGCACGTGTCGGGCAATGGATCGATTATGACTTTAATACCGCATATAAACCCACTGAAGCCGATGGTTCTCCGGCTGTTGATTTCTGGACACCTGAAAACCAGGGTGCTAAATTTCCCCGGCCAGGTATTGCTTCCCAGAATGATATGCCGGCTGTCGGTTTTGAGAATGCCTCTTTCTTTAAAATAAGAGAGATGACACTCGGTTACACAATTCCAAAACAAGCTGTTTCAAGAATCGGGATTTCAAACATGAGAATCTACGGATCGCTTCAGAATTACTTCACATTCAGCAATCTCGATAACTATGATCCTGAACGTGGCGGGGCTATTTCAAATCCATTGTCGAAACAAATGGTATTTGGTATTAATCTTGAATTTTAACTATTATAAATCAACCTTATGAAAACAGGATTAAAATATATTACAGCAATATTTACAATAGTCTTAATTTCAAATATTGCATGCACCGATTATCTGCTAGAAGACAATAAAACAGGTGCCAGTGAAGATGTAATCTATTCCACCAAATCAGGATTGGACGGATTACTTGCTGCAAGCTATACTTATCTGAGGGGATGGTATGGTAAAGAAGCGGCTTTCGGATTAAGTGAGGGCGGAACCGATATCTGGCTGACTGGATATGACAACAGGCAGAAGGTTCTTATTGATTATTCAGGGATCACACCTGAGGTCGCTACAAGCTCCCGCGAAACCATGAACGCCTGTTTCGATGAGTTCTGGGAACTCTTTTACACAGCAGTGAACACCTGTAATACTGGTATTAAGTACGTTGAAACTGCGCCCGCTGTTATATTGTCGGAAGCAGACAAGAATGCATACCTGGGAGAATTAAAAACCCTGAGGGCATTTTATTACTGGCACCTTGTAGAGACATGGGGCCCGGTTCAGATAAACAGGGAGCCGGTTAACAGTGTCTCAACTCTTGCTTACCGCGATTCCGAGGAAGAAGTATATGCTTTTATGCTTGAGGATCTTGACGATGCTATAACTAAGCTTGCGTCCAGGACAACCAAGAACGGACATATAAACCTTTATGCGGCAAAAGCACTTAAAGCCCGCATCCTTCTCTATAAGGCAAGTAAATTCAATGATAACCAGGCTTACCTTAATGCAGCAGCTGCTGCGGAAGAGGTTATTTCGGGCAGTGGATTGTCATTTTATTCAAATTACGCCGATTGCTGGAGCGGAGCAAATGAAAACGGAGCCTCAAATAAAGAGGTTATATGGTGGATCGACTATTCAGATGTCCTTGAGAACAACATACTTCCAAAAAGACTGAAGCTGAACGCCAGCGGAAGTCAAATGACCTGGTCACAGATGATCCTGCGTAATGCTGCCAACACTTTAGGAGGTAATGCAGCTCACCTGATGTTCGTGGGGGTTTGGAACTCTGTCCCTGGCCTGACAACTGTATTTAAACGTACTGATACTGAAGCAAATAAAATACTCAGGTATTCGGGGATCGATTATAATTTGGGCACCAGCTATCAGGCTTATAGTAAAGGCTTTACACGATATGTCCCCTCAGGATATCTTCTCGATCTGTTTAATGACACTGCCGATCAGCGATATCAGGCTTCGTTCAGGGACACATATTATCTGGCTCCTGTACTGCAGACAGCGTTTGCAGGAAGTGTAACCCCTCCCTCAGGGTATGCAAATATGAGAGATACTGCAATATTCATGACGAAAAAAACTGCCACCCCTGCTCAGATTGCAAGGGCTGCAAACAGGTACGTTCTTTTCTCGCGTACCGATGTTGGAAACACCAAGGTATATCCGCTTTATCAGGACGAATCAGGCAAGTTACCGACTATAGCAACAGGAACCACGGGAAATGAAAACTTCAAGGGTAACAGGATCTATATCCAGCTAAAGAAATTTGATGATCTTACAGGGTCAATTATCAGAGATCTTGGTTCACGCGATGCATTTGTTCTGCGCCTTGCTGAAATGTATCTCATTGCCGCGGAGGGTTACATGATGGGAGGCCAGTCTTCAAGTGCAGTGCAGAAACTGAATGATCTCAGGACAGCCCGTGCACTAGCCGGCATGTCAAACAATTTATCAGCGTCTGAAGAGGCCATGGTTTCAGGAAAGGACATCAGCATTATTCTTGATGAGAGGGCAAGGGAGCTTTGCGGTGAACAGCAGAGATGGTTTGATCTGAAAAGGACCGGGAAGCTTGTTGAGAGGTTAACAGCTTACAACGGAACTGCCGGACTTAATATCAAAGCTTTCCACACCCTGCGGCCAATACCCACCCCTCAGATTGATGCTGTTACAAACCTTACAACCGGACCTGATCCGGAAGGATTCTGGCAAAATGAAGGATATTAGAATTTTATTGGGTTAGTTTTAACTAAGGGCTGTATTACAGAAAAGATTTTATGAGGATTTTTGTAATACATGAAATGAAAAGAGACCCTGTAACACGGGCCTCTTTTCTTTCTTTAAGTTTTGATTTAGTAACTTAATATGAATATGTTCAAAAAAGTAATTTCAATACTGATCATTGCACTCTCTGCCTGTACTTTCCAACCAAGGGATAAGAGAAGTAATGTACCATCCGAAAAATGGTCGGTCAGAATGGCTAATACAGTTATCGCCAGATCAGACAGCCTTGTATTCTATGTCGACCGTAATCCAAAATGGGCATATGATGTTGCATTCCTTGGCATGGCAATAGACAGGCTGGGAAACATTGATCAAAGGTATTCCGACTATATGAAAGAATGGGTGGATTATTTCGTTCAGCCTGATGGCTCTGTAACTGATTACCGGAAGGATGAATATAATCTTGACAGGATTTTTCCGGGAAGGAATGTAATGACTCTCTACAGAAGGAATCCGGAAGCGAGATATAAAATTGCACTCGATAATTTCATTGATCAGTTAAGGAGCCATCCAAAAACGAATTCCGGAGGTTACTGGCATAAGAAGATCTATCCATGGCAGATGTGGCTCGACGGGATATTCATGGGTTCAACTTTTATGGTGCAATATGCCAGTGAGTTTAATGCCCCGGAATGGTTTGATATTGCAGCCGGGCAGACCAAAATGATCTATGAAAAAACCCTTGATCAGGAGTTCCGGCCTGCTCATGCATGCCTGGGATGAGAGCCGGCAGCAAAAATGGTGCGATCCTGAAACCGGCAAATCGCATTACCCCTGGAGCCGGGCAACCGGCTGGTATACAATGGCCATCCTTGATATACTTGATTACCTTCCCCCGGATCATCCTGACAGGGGAGACCTTATTGAAATCCTTCAGAAGGAATGTGATGCGCTTCTGAAGGTCCGTGATCCGGAAACCGGCCTGTGGTTCCAGGTACTGAATCAGGCGGACAGGAAGGGCAACTATATTGAAGGATCGGGATCAGCAATGTTTACATATGTATTTGCCAGGGGAGCACATTCAGGGTACCTTGACAGGAAATACATTGACATAGCAGATACATCTTTTATGAGCATAATCAGGGAGCTGATTACCGTCGATGATAAGGGACTGATTACAATGCATAATATTTGCGGTGGATGCGGCCTGGGGGGAAATCCCTACAGAGACGGGTCGTATGAATACTATGTGAACGAAAAACGTATTGATAATGACCCGAAAGGTGTTGCCCCGTTTATTCTGGCAGCGCTTGAGCTTAATAAATAATACGGCTCCAATTAAAGAGTAAACTATTTTAATAACTTACACAGAGATCCACTGAGGTTTCACAGAGTTCCACGGAGGGTATTGAGTATGGTTGGGTATTAGCTCTGTGGATCTCAGTGACTTTTCCGTGGAACTCTGTGTAAGTTCTTAAATTCTATAAAGTCCATATCCTTAGTTTGACGGCTATGCCCTGAATCCCCTTAACTTTAGACTATTTCAAACAGCCTGCAAATATGCCTTTTGTAGATATTCTCAAAGACACATTCTGCTACAACATCTTCATGTTCCTCAAGAAGCCTGAAATAAGTATCCATTTTCTGGGCAGCCAGTTTATAAGCCACATGAATCAGCTGCCTCATGTTTGGATTATAGTCGGATTTACCCGGAATATGTCTTAATGATGCGGCAAACTTTCTGCTGTTCCAGCTTGCTACCTCACCTGCTGATGGGAGCGAAGCGATATTTATGTCAATCACATCAGCATAGGGTGCGCACAATTCTTCGATTTTTTCAAGGGATTTCCCATAGATCTCTTTTACAAAATCAAGCGCTTCGCCTCCTGCTTCTGCCAGACCGATAACCTCTTCAAGCCATGTGGTCCCTGCTGTTTTAAGATGGATACCTTTGCCATGCTTCTTCAGCATCTGATCCGATATGAGGATAAATCGCAAACTTATCCGATCCTGAATGGACGCTCATTTTAAGATTTTCAGGCAGGTTCGAATTCATTTATTGCATAATTTATCACCAGCAGATCGCTTTCAAACTCTGCTGCAAATTTCAAAGGATCACCTACATAGTCGACTCCTTTATTGAATCTTCCGGAGAACTTGGGTGCAATTGTCTGAAGAGGAATTTTTTCGTCCCCGAGCATAAATAAAATGAAAAAGAGTTCAACAGGAGTCTGTGGCTGAGCAACTTCATCCATTGATACTTCGGTTATGAAGTTTCCTGCTCCTTTCTTGCTTTTCAATTTTTCTGTAGATTTCTCCGGCTTTCTTTGCAGCGAAAAGATATTTTTCAGCAATGTCCCTGAGCTCGTGCTCTCTGAGCATTTGATTGATTTGCTTTATCCCGGGAATATCCAGGCGTCCTGAATATTTTCGAGGTCGATGAAAGGAATTCGAGAATTTCAGTTTCACCGGCTCTTTTACCGATATATGATGCAACATCAATTGTAAAAAAATCCGAACTTTCGATGAACCTGTCAACAGTATCAAGATTTATATGGTCAGCATCAACAAAATATGGTCTTTATAAACCGGCACTTTTTGTTACGGCATCTGCTTCAATTCTGACATCACCGGGTTGTGTGCCAATGATCTGGTGCTCCCTGTTCGACTTGTTCCAGACAGGTGTTATATCAACCCCTTTTTTGCCGGCTTCAATTATTGCTTTAAGCTGAGCAAGCCCTGGTGGCCGAACCTGTCACCTAGCCCGATTGAATATTTTCCAAGTTTTTTCATATATGAATGACATTAAATAATCAATCCAGAATCACTTTCTTGTTTTTCGGTGCAAATACATGTCATTATTGTCCATGCAAGAAGATAAGCGCTTCCTGCAATTGCAAACATAACAACATAGCCTGTTTCAATATGACCGAGGTTCTTTAAAATGTTCAAGTATGCCTCCTGCTATATATGAGATAAATGCACCGCCTACTGCACCTGCCATTCCGCCGATTCCGGTAACCGAACTTACTGCTTTTTTGGGGAATGCATCTGAGACAGTTGTAAAAATGTTTGCAGACCATGCCTGATGTGATGATGCTGCCAGAGCAATCAGACAAACAGCACCCCATGTGCTTACTCCCGATGATTGGGCAAATATTATGGGTATGACCAGCAGTGCAAAAATGAGCATTGTCATTTTTCTGGCTTTGAAAGGCGACATCCCTTTTTTGATCATATATCCTGAAACCCATCCTCCGCCAATGCTTCCTACTGTGGTCATTGTATAAATGAAGGCAAGAGGCAATCCAAATGATGATACGCTAAGACCAGCTCCTCTGACAGTTGAAAGCCAGCCGGGGATCCAGAACAGGTAAAACCACCATATCGGATCAGTAAGACCTTTTCCGATAAAGAATAGCCATGTCTGGCGATATTTGAGAAGCTTTAGCCATGGAACCTTTTCTTTTGTTTCAGCCTGTTCATCAGCATCACTGTGTATGTAAGCAAGTTCATCTGCCGATACTTTTTTATGTTTTTCAGGTATTTCATAGAAGATGAACCAGAGAATTACCCAGATGAAACCTATTGCTCCGGTAATTATAAATGCTGCCTGCCAGCCCCAGGCAGCAACGATTGCAGGAATAGCCAGTGGTGCCACAATTGCTCCTACATTGGTTCCTGAATTGAATATCCCTGTGGCAAGAGCCCTCTCTTTCTTCGGGAACCATTCAGCTACTGTTTTAATTGCAGCGGGAAAGTTACCTGCTTCGCTTACACCGAGGAAACCTCTCCAGAATCCGAAACCCCAGTACTCCTTTTGCAAGGGCATGTCCCATTGCTGCAATACTCCACAATATTACAGAAACCCCATATCCTATTTTGGTTCCGAATTTATCGATCAGCCGTCCGGCAATGACCATTCCGACTCCATATAAGAGCTGGAAGGCCATTATGATGTGCGCATAATCTTTTTCTCCAATTCCCAGATCAGATTCAAGCAGGGGTTTGAGAATCCCAATTACCTGTCTGTCGAGATAGTTTACAGTTGTTGCAAAGAATATCAATGCACAGACTGTCCATCTGTAGTTACCGATTTTTTTTATTTCTGACATTTAGTAATTAGTTAGGTTAGGTATAAGTTGATTGGTATTATACATTATAGGTTGATGAAGCTGTTGTTCCACCTCTTCCTGTCCAGTTGGTATGGAAAAATTCACCTCTTGGTTTGTCAGTGCGTTCATAGGTATGTGCTCCGAAGTAATCACGCTGTGCCTGAAGAAGGTTTGCAGGAAGTTTTTCACAGCGGTAACCGTCAAAATAACCAAGAGCTGATGATATTGCAGGAACCGGAATTCCATTTGAATGCAGCTGTTGCAACAACATTTCTCCAGCCTTTCTGGGCTTTTTCAACTTTTTCTTTAAAGAATGGATCAAGAAGAAGATTTGTTATTGCAGGATTATTATCAAATGCCTCTTTTATTTTCCCCAGGAAAGCAGATCTGATAATACATCCACCTCTCCACATAAGTGCAATTCCTCCATAATTCAGATTCCATTTGTATTCTTCTGCAGCAGCTCTCATAAGTGCATAACCCTGTGCATAGGAAACTATTTTTGATGCATAAAGTGCATCCTTCAGATCATTGATGAATTTTGTTTTGTCTCCGTGAATAACAGGAGCTGGTCCACTGAAGTATCTTTGATGCTTTTACCCTTTCATCCTTTACTGCTGAGAGACATCTTGAAAATACTGCTTCTCCGATAAGTGTAAGAGGAATACCAAGATCAAGTGCAGCAACAGCTGTCCATTTGCCTGTTCCTTTTTGTCCGGCAGTATCAAGTATCTTATCTACAAGCGGTTTGCCATCAGTGTCTTTATATGCAAGAATATCCCTTGTTATTTCAATCAGGTAACTGTCGAGATCACCTTTATTCCATTCTTTGAAAACAAGATGCATTTCATCAGCACTCATATGAAGAAGATCTCTCATTATCTGGTATGCTTCGCAGATAAGCTGCATATCACCATATTCAATTCCGTTATGAACCATTTTTACAAAATGTCCTGCTCCATTTTCTCCAACCCAGTCACAGCATGGTGAACCATCTTCAACTTTTGCTGCAATTGCCTGGAAAATTGGTTTTACATCAGGCCATGCAGCTTTTGATCCTCCCGGCATTATTGATGGACCAAGCAATGCTCCTTCTTCACCACCCGAAACTCCTGTTCCGATATATAGAAGTCCTTTGCTTTCAACAAATGCAGTCCTCCTGTTGGTATCAGGAAAATGAGTATTTCCTCCGTCAATAATTATATCTCCCTTTTCAAGATGGGGAATAAGTGTATCTGATCATCTCATCAACAGCATTTCCGGCTTTGACCATCATCATTACTTTTCTCGGTCGCTTCAAGTGATTTTACAAGTTCTTCAATTGAATGAGCTCCGGCAATATTTTTTCCTTTTGCCCTTCCTGCAAGAAAATCATCAACTTTTTGTGTTGTCCGGTTAAAAACAGATACCTGGAATCCTTTGCTCTCCATGTTGAGCACAAGATTCTCGCCCATTACTGCCAGTCCTATTAATCCGATGTCTGATAATTTGTTCATAATTAGCTATTTATAATCTTGTATCATTACTGTCATTGCTGATCCTGTCCGGCTGGTCGGTTAGCTATCCAGCATTATCCTTATTATCTTCTTATAATACTCCCTGACCACCTCATCCATCACCCTGCTTGTTCTTGCTGCTGAAATTCCTGTACTTACAACATCTCCGTCTCCCTGAAAGTGCTTTAACAATCTGCTCAATCAGATAAAACTGAACATTTTCAGGTCTTTCATTAATAAATTCCTGTCGTCCTTTCTCATTTATCAAGCACTATCGGTTCAAAGCTGAATGTCGAAGATTTTATTATTCCTTTTTCACCAATAATCTCAAGTGAATCCCTGTTGCCTTCAGGCGAAGCACTGAAACACCATGTTCCGGTTCCAGCTATATTGTCCTGAAACACAAATCCTGCAGAAACAAAATCTTCAGCTTGATAAAGACCTGCCTGGTTTAAGCACCACTGATGCTACTCTTTTGAACCGGACCAAATAGGAAATCAAGATAATCAAGCTGATGGGAGGCAAGGTCAAAAAAATGTCCTCCTCCTGAAATTTCAGGATCACCCGCCAGGGAAGCATTCCTGATTTTTCATCTTCCGAAGAGATACTTGAACAGCTGAATCTGAACAAACCTGACTTTACCAATTTCTCCTTTTTCAATCAGATTCTTTAATCTTCAGAAATCCCGGAAGAGTTCTTCTGTAATATGCAACAAAAACAGGTACTTTGTATTTTTCTGCTGTTTCATTGATCTCCTTGACATTCCGCATAATTCAGAGCCATAGGTTTTTCAATATAAACCGGTTTACCGGCTTTAAGTGCTTTTATGGCATATTCTGCATGGCTTCCGGGAGGAGTGGCAACATATACTGCATTAATTTCCTTGTCATTTATCAGATCATCGGCATTTGTATAAAACTTTGGAACATTATGCCTGCTGGCATAATCTTCGGCAAGTGCTGCATTTCTTCTCATTACTGCAATCAGTCTTGAATCACTGACCTTATTAAAAGCAGGACCGCTTTTTACTTCAGTTACATTGCCGCAGCCTATAATTCCCCAGTTTATCATCTGAGCTTATCTTTTGAAGCCCAAAGTCCGGCTGCCGGATTTGAAATATAAAATATTTCTTCACCGTCAGCCAGTTTGTTGAAGCCCTTCTTTAAGTTTTTCAGGATTATATTTCTTCAGCATCTGTTTCAGATCAGCATATTTGAA
The DNA here is from genome assembly GCA_963703935.1 of uncultured Bacteroidales bacterium. Lineage (GTDB taxonomy): Bacteria > Bacteroidota > Bacteroidia > Bacteroidales > VadinHA17 > LD21. The sequence goes on from CAVPGA010000002.1 coordinate 60,065, forward strand.
ATTGACAGATTCAATTTCATTTTTCGTAAGATGTTCCGGGACAATATGTAATTGAAAATCTGCCTTCTGAACTTCCATGAATAAGATGTGCAGCTGCACTCAGATTATTCCTGAGTTCTTCATTTTCATTCAGCTGCTTTAAGGGTTGCAGGTGTTCCGCTGTAGCCATATTTTCTTATCAGCCTGTCAATCTCTTTATCTTCACCGAATTCTTTCAGCCCCGGAGCAAGAACAATCAGTTCCCCATCATCAGCCATCGCCATCCGGGTCCTGTAAATGCTTTTATTTCCCAGCCAGGTGCTTTTAAATTCTGCGGGATCGAGATATACAACAACTTTTTTCAATGGTTTATCAAGAACTGCAAAATTTACTTTCAGGGAAAGCTCTGCTGCAAGCCTGAATACCTCTTCATCATCACCGATAAAGAGTCCCCTGATGACCAGCTTGCCTGTGTCATCACGTCCTATCACCGTCTGGATATAAACAACCGGCAGATGGGAAATGAAATTCTTCGATGCATAGTTCAGAAGCCTTCTCACAGGTGTGTCAGCTTTGCCCATCATTCTTTCCATTCCGTAAACTGCTCCGATAAAATGACTTTTATTTATTCCTTCAGGTCCTCCGGTTCCGACAAAAAGGTTCTTGTTATAATTGGCCATTCCTACAACCTCATGAGGCACAACCTGACCGACAGAAAGTATGAGATCATGTCCTCCGTTAAAAACCAGTTTGTTAAGCTGTGCCGGCCATGAATAATCAAGCTTTCCTTCGGTTATTTCTGAAACAAATTCACCCGGAACAGTACCGACGGTTACCACATCATTTCTCCAGTCGTGAATTCTGAAAAGTTCCTCGGGAACACCTTTGTACATTTCGGCCAGCTCCTTGCTGAGTCATTGGAGAATGGGTTCCAAGTGCCGGAAGAATATCTTTAAGATTTTCCTTGTAATAGTTATAGATCAGGGTTGTAATATCACCTGATCTGTGAATGAAACCTTGTAAAATCGGGAGGAACAACAAGAACTTTCTTCCTTGGACCCAGATCTTTACCAGGGCGGCATAAACTCCATATTCAAGGTCATTCGGACCTATGACTGTATTTTCTGAACCTGATTGATAGTATATCATGATGTCAAATCTATAAAATTTGATGTAATAATAGTAAGGTTTATTGCTATTCGTACTGATTCATCCTGCGTTACAGTGCTGCCTGGTCTGCTCAGCCCTGCTTTCAGCCGAAGCTCTACCGCCGTAACGTAGCAGGTCTAGCTGCCCTTGCCCCGTGCCCTGTACGCCTGCCCTGTGCCCTGCGCCCTTACACTCCACTGTACGCACTGAATCCTCCATCGACAGGAATAACAACTCCTGTTACAAATTTTGACAGATCTGAAACAAGGTAAACAAGTGTTCCTGTAAGTTCTTCAGGAGTACCAAACCTTTCCATCGGAGTGCTGTTAAGAATCTTTTTACTTCTTGGCTGTAGGCTCACCGGTCTTTTCATCAATCAAAAGGAACCTGTTCTGATTTGTTAGAAGAAATCCGGGAGCAATTGCATTAACTCTGACTCCTGTTTTGGAGAAATGAACAGCCAGCCATTGTGTGAAATTATTAACAGCAGCTTTGGCAGCAGAATAGGCTGCTATTTTTGTAAGAGGCCGGTACGAATTCATTGATGAAATGTTAATTATGACACCTGATTTCTGCTTTATCATATCCGTTGCATAAACCATTGTCGGAAGAAGTGTACCTTTGAAATTAAGATCAAAAACCTTATCAAATCCTTCCATCTGAAGTCCAAAGAATGTGTCATCAGGATTTTCGGTATCCGTTCCTTCCATTTTTTCAACTTTTGTGGTTGCGGCAGGTGAATTTCCTCCGGCTCCATTTATCAGGATATCAATAAGCCCGAATTTATCATTTATCAGTTTTTTTGAAGCCTCAAGTGAAGCTTTGTCAAGAACATTTGCTGAAAGACCGAGTGAGGGAGTCTTGAATTCCTTTTCAATTTCGGAAGCCACCTTTACGGCAGCTTCATAATTTAGATCGACAATTACTGTTTTAACTCCCTGATGGGCAAGAGCCCTGGCCATCTCAGAACAGATGACTCCGGCTCCTCCGGTTATTACTGCAACTTTGTTTTTTAAATTAAGTTCGTTCATATTATATTGTATTTTCTAATTGTATCCGAATCTTCGCGGAGTGTTGAGAAAGTTGATTATTTAGACTTTTTCAACGAGACCCGCAGGGGTGCTATTTATTAAACTCAAAATACTCTTTTGCATTTTTGTATGATATTCCTTCAATCAATGGTTTTACAAGTTCATCTTCATCAGGAATAAGCCCTTTTCAATCTCATTTCCAATAAAATTGCAGACGATTCGTCTGAAATACTCATGTCTCGGATAGGAAAGGAAGCTTCTGGAATCAGTTACCATCCCGACAAATCTTCTCAGCAGACCCAAGCGATGCAAGATCCTTAAGATGCTTCTCCATCCCGTTCTTCTGATCAAGAAACCACCAGGCCGGCCCATACTGAACCTTCACCGCCTGCGACCCGTCATTGAAATTTCCTGCCATTGTCACCATCATTTCATTATCGGCAGGATTAAGATTGTACAGTATTGTTTTTGCCAGCTGATCAGAATCATCAAGGGCACTCAGGAATTTTGACATTTTCAGCGCATCCTGTGCAACACCGATTGAATCCCATCCTGTATCCGGTCCCATTCTCCTGAACATCCTGGATATTGTTATTTCTCATTGCACCGACATGAAATTGCTGTGTCCAGCCTCTCTTGTGATTCATCCTGCATAGTTCAAGCATTACTGCAGTCCTGAATTTTTCAGTCTCTTCGGGTGACAGACTTCCGCCCTTCAGAAGGTTCTTAAATATTCTGTCAGCTTCACGGGCAGTGAACTGTGTGAAATAGAACCGGTCCATTCCATGATCTGATAAACGACCTCCCTGAAGGTGAAAGAACTTATGCCTGTTATCGAGGCTCTCTATAAGGGAGTCGAAATTTGTGATCGATAATCCTGATGCGTTTTCAAGCCTTTCAACATATGCGTTGAATTTTACAGGATCTTCAGTTTTGATTACATTATCGGGACGGAATGTCGGGAGAACCGGTATTTCAAAGGTGTCTTTAAGCTGTTTGTGAAATTCAAGAGTATCGGCAGGATCATCAGTTGTGCAGATAGTTTCGACATTCATTTTTCTTAATAATGACCTGATACTGAATTCTCCGGATTGCAGCAGTGACGAAGCCCTTTCATATATCCTGGCTGGCGGTCAATGGAGAAAGCAGTCCGAATATCCCGAAATACCTGGCAAGTTCAAGATGTGTCCAGTGATAAAGTGGATTCCCGATCGTCGCGGGAACTGTCTCTGCCCATTTGTCAAATTTTTCTTTTGGTGAAGCATCTCCCGGTGCAGAATTTTTCGTCTATCCCATTACTCCTCATTGCCCGCCATTTGTAATGATCACCTTCAAGCCATGCCTGTCCGAGATCATCAAAACGACGGTCTTCAGCAATCATCGCCGGGGAAAGGTGACAATGGAAATCAATTATCGGCTGATCTTCAGAATACTCATGGTATAATCTCTTTGCAATCTTACTTTCAAGAAGAAAGTCTTCATTTATAAACTGTTTCATTATGATTGGTTTAGAAGCTTTTATATAACTGAAAGGGCTTGTGAAATACGATTCATCATAAAAATAACAATACCAAATCAATTAACAAAGCAATTTAAAAAAGAGTTTGAAATTAACCGATTCAGACAAATTTTTCAAAAGAAGAAGTTATGTTTAGCTATCTTTAGGGTATAAAGATTATTTTTGATTTAAGATACATAATAATAAAAACTTTTTTTATGCTCAAGAAGAATTTTACCGCAATCTTGCTTGTGTCAGCGTGTTTAACGGGATTTTCACAGGAAGCAAGTTTCTCCACTTTCAGGGATGACCTGACTCCGGCCGATGTAAAAAATATCCTGAAAGCCGTTGCTGACTGGCAGATTAAAACTCCGCTTACCCACAATCCGGCTGATTGGACCAATGCTGCACTGTATGCAGGTATGGTTGACTGGGCCGCAATTTCGGACAATGACTCATATTATAAGTGGCTGAAGGGCATTGGTGATAACAATAAATGGTCATATTATGTACAGAAAAACCCGTTGCGGAGTTACCACGCTGACGATTACTGCGTCGGACAAATGTATATTGAAATGTACAGAAAGTACGGGGACAAAAACATGATTAAACCTGTACGCGCCCACCTCGACCAGATCCTTAAAGACCCTGCAACCGGGGATCTTAAATTCGTTAATACTGATACCTACTGGTCAACTCAGAGATGGTCGTGGTGTGATGCGCTTTTTATGGGACCGACGGTCTGGGCAAAAATGGCAAATATCACTAATAAGAAGAAATATCTGGAATTCATGTTCAATGAGTACAAGTATACAACTGATTATCTGTATGATAAAGAAGAAGATCTATATTACAGGGATTCCAATTACTTTACCCGGAAGGAAGCCAATGGGGCAAAGGTATTCTGGGGAAGGGGTAACGGGTGGGTGTTTGCCGGCTTACCGGTGATAATCCGGGAACTGCCGGCCCGGTATGAGCACCGGGACTACTTTATTTCAATTTATAAAAAGATGGCATCAAAGTTACTTTCACTCCAGCAGCCTGACGGATCATGGCATGCAAGCCTTCTGGATCCGGCAAGCTATCCCAATCCCGAAATGAGCGCAACTGCCTTTTTTGTATTCGGGCTTGCCTGGGGAGTCGATAATGGCTATCTGGATAAGACGGTTTATCTGCCGGCAGTTGTCAAAGGCTGGAAAAGCATGGTATCCTCGGTCTGGCCCGATGGAAAGGTTGGTTTCATTCAACCAGTTGGCGCTGATCCGAAAGCAGTTACCAGGGAAATGACAGAGGTTTACGGGGTTGGTGGTTTCCTTATGGCCGGGACTCAGCTTTATAAAATGTCTGTAAAAGGAGTTTTTTGACAATAATTCCTGAATTTAAACTAATAACTACTTACATGAAACGATATCTTTCAATACTACTTGCTTTCTGTTTATTACCATCAGAATTGGTACTAAGTCAGGGATTTTTACATGTTAATGGAACACGAATTGAAAACGGGAAAGGGGAGAATGTGATCCTGAGAGGTATCGGTCTTGGAGGATGGATGCTTCAGGAACCATATATGCTCCAGCTTTCGAAGGTGGCTGTTGCCCAATATGATATCAAAGCAAAAATATCGGATCTTATTGGTAAGAAAAACTGCGATAAATTTTATGACGCATGGCTGAAGAACCTGATCACGGAAACTGACATTGACTCACTTAAAGCCTGGGGCTTCAATTCTATAAGACTCCCCATGCATTACAACCTTTTTACGCTGCCAATTGAGGAGGAGCCAGTCCCGGGTCAGGATACCTGGTTGAAAACCGGCTTTGATCTTACCGACAACCTTTTGTCCTGGTGCAGGGAAAATGAGATCTACCTTATCCTCGACCTTCATGCCGCTCCCGGAGGACAAGGTGATGATAAGCCAATAGCAGATGTTGACACAACGAAACCAAGGCTCTGGGAAAATAATTATAATCAGCTTAAAACAACAGCCCTGTGGAAAAAGCTTGCTGAAAGGTATGCAAATGAAGAGTGGATAGGAGGGTATGACCTTATCAATGAGACAAATTACAAAATGGAGGGGAATGAGCCCTTAAGGAAGTTGTTCCTTGAAATAACTTCAGCAATCCGGTCAGTCGACAAAAATCATATAATATTTATTGAAGGGAACCAGTTTGCCAACGATTATACAGGCCTTACACCACCGTGGGACCATAACATGGTTTATAGCTTTCACAAATACTGGAATGAGCCAACAATTGTGACGATTCAGAAATACCTCGACATGCGTGAAAAATATAGTGTTCCTTTCTGGATGGGTGAATCGGGTGAAAATAATAATAATTGGTACAGGTCTGTGACAGATCTTCTTGAAGCCAATAATATCGGATGGGCCTGGTGGACCATTAAAAAGGTTGGATCGGAAAGCGGGATCATGAACGTTAAAAGACCTGCGGGATACGGGAAAGTGATCGACTATTGGTCGGGAACAGGAGTAAAGCCGGGGAGAGGGGAGGCTAAAGCCATCCTGATGGAACTGGCCGAAAATGTAAAGATTGAAAAATGTGAAATTAATTATGGAGTAATTGAAGCTTTGCTTGGGAAATAATCTATCTGCAAAATTATGAAAACAGAACTAAGGTATGCCTCTCACCCGGCAGATGTAAAAGGCTATGATACAAATAAATTAAGGAGCGAATTCCTTATTGAAGATATATTTATCCGTGATGAAATATCGCTGGTGTACTCTTTGTTTGACAGGTATATTGTAGGCGGGGCAATGCCTGTCAATAAGAGCCTCAGGCTTGAATCAATGGACGATCTTAAAGCATCTTATTTCCTTGAAAGGAGGGAATTGGGCATGATCAACATTGGAGGTGAGGCTGAAATAAGTGCAGACGGAGTTACCTATAAACTGGGATTCAAGGAAGCCCTGTACCTTGGAAAAGAGACCAATGATGTGGTTTTCAGGTCTGTCAGCAGTTCAACTCCTGCTAAGCTTTATATTAACTCGGCGCCGGCACATCATAAATATCCTTCAGGAAAAACCAGTCTGAAGGATGCAGAAATTGTGACGGTTGGCTCACCGGAAGCCTCCAATCACCGGACGATCAATAAGCTGCTCGTTAACAGCGTGCTGCCTACCTGTCAGCTTCAGATGGGTATGACTGAGCTTAAACAGGGCAGTGTCTGGAATACGATGCCGGTTCATACCCATAATCGCAGGATGGAAGCTTATTTTTATTTTGAGGTACCGGAAAAACAGGCAATCTGCCATTTTATGGGCGATCCTGATGAGACACGGCATATCTGGATGAAAAATGAGCAGGCTGTTCTTTCACCCTCCTGGAGCATCCACAGTGCCGCCGGAACATCGAATTATACTTTTATCTGGGGTATGGCGGGAGAGAACCTCGACTACGGCGATATGGATGTCCGTTACCCGGATACACTCAGATAACATTTCTCTGTGGACCTCTGGGAGCTCTCTGTGGAACTCCGTGTAAGTTCTTTTGTAGTTACACAGAGTTACACAGAGCTGCACAGAGAAACACTGAGATCAAAAAGATAATATATGATAACAGAATTGTTTGATCTTACAGGCAAAGTAGCCCTTGTAACCGGCGGAACCCATGGAATTGGCCTCGCAATAGGATTGATCCTTGCGAAAGCCGGTGCAAAAGTTTGTGTTAATGATCTTAATGATGAAAAGCTGATTCTTTGCAGGGAAGCTTATGCCAGGGAAGGCCTCGATGTTTACACTCTCAGATTCGATGTGACAAGTGAACAGGATGTCGACAGGGGAATTACTCAGATTGAAAACAATGTTGGTCCTGTCGACATACTTGTGAATAATGCGGGAATTATAAAAAGGATACCGATCCTGAATATGCCAGTTGCTGACTATAAGCAGGTTATAGAGGTTGATCTCGTCGCTCCTTTGATAGTTTCAAAGAGGGTTGTTCCGGGGATGATCGAAAAGAGAAGCGGCAAGATCATTAATATGTGCTCAATGATGAGCGTTTACGGCAGGAATACTGTTTCAGCTTATGCTTCGGCAAAGGGTGGCCTTATGCTTCTTACGCGGAATATGACATGTGAATGGGCAAAATATAACATTCAGATAAACGGGATCGGCCCTGGTTATATAGTTACATCTCAAACCGGACCCCTTCGGGAGAATGGTCATCCTTTCAACGATCTGGTCATGACAAGGACCCCGGCGGGCCGGTGGGGCCAACCTGAAGATGTTGCCAATGCCGCACTCTTCCTTGCTTCAAGGGCAAGCGACTTTGTTAACGGACATATACTGTTTGTTGACGGAGGAATCCTTGCCAACTTCGGCTATGTTAAGGGAGAAAATGATATTTAAGTTAAGTTTGAGGACTTTTTCAACAGCCTCTGACCAGACGGCGAAATCAGCTATGAACTATATCCCCTCATTTTTCTGCTCATCGTTTTCCGGAAGGGGCTTTGCATAAAGGTCTTCAACCTTTACTTTCCCTTGAGGATCATCTTTTGGAGGTTCCCATATAACCTCCTGTTCCTCCCTTGCCCTGCCGTTAAAATATAGGATACAGGCAAATATCGGCAGCGTCGGATAGATAAGTGCGCTGACGACTGCGTTAAGTATTATGTATACAGGATTTGAAGCAAGTTCAAGTATAACGGAAGTTTCATCAGGATTACTGAAAACTTTCATAAAACTTCCGGTAAAAGGCAGAAGAACAAGTCCCGACATAATTATTGAAACCACGAGAAGTATTAATATAAAGACTGCAGTCCAGCCAATATTTGGCCAGAAGTTCCTGTGAGCCAGCTTAAAAGTTCTGCCGATCGTATTGGCGATGATGGGTCCTTCAACCATCATGACGGGAAGGATGAAGAGATAAATTGTCATAATATAGAGAGCAGCGAAAAAGACGCCGATTATAAGCGCTACAAGTCCCAGAAATAATGCAAACGATCCGAAAAATGCAAGGAGAATCATAATGATCAGGTATGGGATGAAATACCTTAGCGATCTCACAACACAGCGAAATATGTTATTCTCCTGGTCCAGTGGGTTATAAATCACATAATAGTGCAGAATTGTTGAGAATAGCAGGCTTATCACTGAAATCAAAATCATTGGCCAGATAAAATCTTTCATTTTTAAAAGAATCTCCTGAGGATCGGTAAGTGTCTGCAGCTCTGTTATATTGATCATCGTGGAAAGATATTGGCTTACCAGTGCCATCACCAGTGAAAGAATGAACAGTCCGGCAAATTTCTTTTTGTAGAAATCCCACAATGAACTTATTGCGCTGTCGATATTGTGTTTCTTATAGAGGGGATGATTGCTGATCTGATCCATGGGTAAAGTAAATTTAGATGAATTCAAAAGTAGATATTTAAAATTAATGTACAGGGTAACGAAAATTAATTTTCCTCTATTTTTCAACACGGTTCTGCAATAGTGCGATGTCGGCTTGCGGCCCCTGGCTCTCCATGCTCCATGCCCCATGCCCCATGCCCCATGCCCCCAGCCCTCATCACTTCCCTTTTCTCCATTCCCTCATGACGTTTGCAAAGGGGATAACATTATTTTGTTTTCTGGGATTGAAAATGCCTTCATTGACAGCTTTGACATCCTCAATAGTATAAAACGCTTTTGGATTAAAACAGGTGATAACATCGAGGACCTTCTCAATTTCATTTCTGTGTACGATTGAATAAACAAGGAAAACCTTTTCCTTGGCACCGTGGGCTTCAACGGTGGTAGCTCCGAAACCGTTGTTGTTGAGGGTCGTAACAAGCTCCATTCCACGTTCGCTTGTAAAGATCCTTATCATCTGAATCCCCATTGCCAGCTTCTCTTCAATAATCATTCCCACAAGGTTCCCTGTTGCAAACCCTGCCGCGTATGCGACATAATTAACATAGTTATCAAGATTCTGCATAATTTTACTTATTGCAATAATCCAGATCAGGACCTCAAAAAAACCCAGGATGGGTGCAATCTTTTTCTTCCCTTTCGAGACAAATATAATTCGCATTGTACCGATTGATACATCGCAAATCCTTGCAAAAAAGATAAGAAATGGCAGAACGACGTATGTGAAGAGACCGGAGTTGAAAAATGAGCTTTCCATTTTGGCTATATTTTTGGAAACAAATATATAAATTGTAATGCTTACCCGGTAAGATGAATAATAAATGCCGGATACAGTAAATCTTGAAATATCAAAAATGTCACCTTTTGAGGCAGTTACGAAAAATTTTATATCTTCGTCACCGAAAAACAGCATCCTGAATTCTTTAACTGTAAATAATATTTAATATTAATTGTAATCAATACTAACATGAAATTGAGAAACTTAACTTTATTTTTAGCGGCAACGGCGATTATTGCATTACTGTTACCGGCGTGTAATCAGACACCTGCAAAGAAAAACGCCAATCCCGGAGTTGCCTGGTACAGAAACCTGCAATTCAGCGAAACTCCATTTGATACAGAGAAAGGAACACATCAGCTGACTGCTGATGAAGCTAAAAACATTAACAGTTACAAATTCACCTATGATGATTCGGGCCGGCTTCTTTCAGCTGAATTTGTCAGGGGTGATGAATTACTGGGATATTCTTCCATGCAGGCTGCAAAGATTACGTATGAATATACAGCCGATAAACAGATCAAGCGCTATTTTGACGAGAATAACACCCAGATTGAATCAGGCGGGGTTTTTACAGCTGAATATACACTTGATGAAACCGGGATGCGTTCAGGCCTTAAATTTTTCGGGAAGAACGCCGAGCCGGTAGAGAACCGCAACAAAATTCACTCATATGTCTGGAGTATTCTGGATGACGGTATGGTCAGGGAGCTCAGGTATAATCTTGCCGGGGAGGAGACTGTAATGAACCCTTTCTGCCCGTTTTATGAGCTTAGATTTACCTATAATGACAATGGACATGTTGTAAGGATGGCCAACTACATGGGAGATACTTTATATAACTGCACTGCAGAGAATTGCGGTGACATTGGTGTTTCCTATTTCACTTTTGAGCCTAATGAACTCGGTGATGTGGAGAGTTTCTCAGTCTACAATGTTACCGGACAGATGTCAAATCTTTACTGGGGCTGGTCGAAACGTATAAGTAAATTTGATGAAAACGGATACACTCTTGAATCAGCAGTTTATGACCAGGATAATGAATATGTAGGTGGGAAAATGGTTCCGGTTACCCAGAATGTTTATGACGACCATGGGGCTTTGATAGAAACCAGGAATATGGATAAGGACAGGAATATTATCAATAATCCTGAAAATGGTGTGGCTATCACAGAGTACAGGTATGATGAACTGGGAAACCGTACTGAAACTCTCAGGTTTGATAAGGACAGGCTCGCAGTCGCTGAATAATCAGTTAAGCAAAAAATAACATGAGGACTAATCGTTGTCTTTACATTCTGATCTTTTCATGTAGTGTTTTTGCTGCAGGCTGTGGCGGAGGTAAGGGTGAGAAGAAACAGGAAGCTCCGAAAGCAGTTGCATCCCCTGTAATTAATAATGAAGCCCTTCTGCTGCTGAAGGACCTGGAAGAGAACGGAGACTATGTCAACAGCCAGTTTTATCCATCGCTCATCAAAGCTTCTGTTGTATACGAAGAGATGGACAAAAACAACCTTGTAATTGATCTCAGGCAGCCTGAATTATTTTCAGAAGGACATATTAAAGGTGCCGTCAGTAAAAAATTTACTGATCTTCCTGAATATTTTGAAACCGGAATAAAGCCTTTTGAATATAACAGGATCATCCTTGTATGCGATGATGGACAGGTTTCGTGCTATACAACATCCCTCCTGAGGTTAATGGGTTACGGAAATGTATTTGCATTGCGATGGGGAATGTCAGGCTGGAACAGGGAATACGCCAGCGAAGGATGGTTAAAGGGGGTTTCGGGGAAATTCGAATCGAGTCTGGAGGTCACCACCAATGATCCGCCTGTGGCAAAGGAGATGCCTGAACTCAGGACAAATCTGCCAACCGGCAGGGAAATCGGCGAAGCAAGATTTAAAAGGCTTTTTGAAGATGGAACGGAAAACATACTTGTCACAGCTGAAGAAGTTTTCGGGAAACCGGATAAGTACTTCATAATTAATTTAGAAAGGAAGGATAAATATGATGATGGGCATATTCCGGGAGCTGTAAGATACAAACCTGAATCAACTCTTGGATTTACTGATATTATGGCCACAATCCCGTCTGACAAAACTGTAGTTGTTTATTGCGGATCAGGTCATAACTCAGGATTCGCAACTGCCTACCTGCGCTTGTTCGGTTATGATGCAAGAACTTTGCGTTATGGGAACAATAGTTTTATGTATGATAAAATGTTTGCCCGGAAAGCCGCTTTATCCTGGCTGCCGTTCACAGAATCTGAATCCAATGATTTTCCGGTTGTGAAATAATTTCCAACCTCTTTGGTTATAATTCCGGTGCGGATATTGAATCCGGCCGGAATTCTTTTTTAAGAATCTCCGGGTTTGAGTCCTCTGCAAGAATAAATATTTCCTTAATTCCCATTTGTCTGAGTACCATCCATATTCTGGCTGAAACGGAGTAATCTGAACCTGAAAGGACAACCGGTCCCTTCTGTTTCCGGATCATATCCAGGTACTTTTTTGACAGGATTGAGTCGGGACTAATTTTCAGGGAAGCCGAAAGTATTCCATAGGGTATCCCGTCTGGCTGAAGGTCGATTATCATTACTTTTCCCCTGAGCCCGGGAAGCTGATCCCTGGTAAGGATATTGGTTCTCAGAACTGATGGTTGAGCAAGTTTCGCGGCATCATATTTAAAATTACCATGTCCGAACGTCCGGACAAGAACTGACGCTGCCACCACAACCAGAATAGCAAGAACCGGCCAGTATTGTTTTAATATCTTCATCTGTCCCTTTTAATAATTATAGGTCATTCGCATCCGCCATCCAGTTTTCTTGCAGAGAACTTTTTGGATTCCATGAACTTCATTTTCAGGCTGTCAGGCAATGTGTTAATCTCAGTGAATAATTTTCCTGCCCTTGTTCTGATCTCAAACAATGCATTTTCCCTTGCCGAAATTCTTTCTCCGCTGAACCGGGATTCCATAACAGTGTTTACCCATTCTGAAAGCCCTCCGTTCATAACGTAAGTCCCGGTGTACCCGAGACCCCTTGAATATACCATGGCATAATTTGAATCAAAATCGCCATTTGAATAAAATATTGTTTTTATATTCTTGTTATTCAAATAGATATCCGGATCATTTTTGATGAAATCGGCATATGGTACATTTAATGATCCGGGAATGCAGACCTTTTTGAATTCTTGAGCCGATCGGAGATCGATCAACTGGAAAGTACTGTCTTCCAAGACTATAAATCTGGCAACCTGGTCGACACTGAAAGACACTTCGGGAGCCAGTACACCTGAAAGCAGATTATCAGGCTGGCTGGTAAACGAACGGTTAGCTGACAGTGGAAGCAATGCCAGCATCAGGCTTAACGGCAAAAGCAAAACAGTAAATTTCTTTCTCATGTCCTGGTTGTTATTTAGAGTTCTCCTGTTATTTCCGGATGAGCAAATCTCTTTTCGGCAAGTTCGGCCAGCCAGAACATTACGGCGGCTGCAGCCACAAGAAGGAAAGTAAACAGACCCTGAGAGACTCCCAGTGATTCATTTATCCTGACAGGCCCTTTGTAATTTGCGTCAGCAAGATCCTGAATAAGGGGATAACTTTCGGCAAAGAGGAATGCCCCTGTCAAACCTCCTGCAACAAAGACCATTGCATCTATTTTTCCTATTGAGAGTGCGCAAACGCCAGTACCAGGGCAAAATCCGCCCATGATAAAACCTGCGCCCATAATTATTCCGCCTACAATTGAGGCCGTTACATAAAACTCATTGACATAAACCTGGTTAAGGTTCAGTAAACCCATGTAACTCATTAACTGTGATCCTATAAGCGCAACGATGGCTGCAGTAAAGAATACCTTAATAACCGTTGTATCGTAGCCGTAAAACATCCCTGCGAGCTTGCGGCTCGAAGAAAACCCCGCCTGTTCAAGGGCAAAACCGAAGCCTGTCCCGATCAGAAATGCAATAAGCATATCGAGCCACTCGGGGAATATAAACATTGATGATATTGGTCCCATATTTTATTTTAGTTTCTTATATTTCGTTTCGGTCTTCCGTCTTTCGACTTCCGACTTTCAACTTCATATCCAGTTCTTTCTGAAGAACCATGCAAACATAAATGCCGACCCAAAGATCGCTATCATCGTTATGAAACCTGCAAGTGAAAGCACTGCCATTCCTGACAATGCGGCTCCGCTTGTACATCCTCTGGCCAGCTGGGCTCCGTAAACAAAGAATACCCCCCCGAGAAATGCAAAGATCAGCCTCCTGGTGTTTGAAATTTTTGGTGATTTTTCTATAGTGAACTTTAATCTCTTCGACAGCGCTCCTGAAATAAATCCGCCGGCGACAACACCGAATATTTCAAGTGCCAGCCAGTTTTTTAATGGCTTCTGCCCGTTTTCAAAGTACTTGCTGTAGTATTCCGAGTTTTCGGCATGCTGTCTGTCGACAGCTCCCACAACAGAAACAACACAATATTTTATCCCCCCGCTGGCTCCAAGACCACGGCCGGAAATAAACATTGCCAGCAGCAGCACAATTCCCAGCATTGTACCTGCTAAATAAGGATTCATATATCTGTTCTTCATCCTTTTTGAATAAGTTTAAAATAATCGATCAGCAACTGCAAAAGTAACAAATAACAAGCACGGCAACAAGCCGGCAACTGCAAACAATTAAATAGTACCTTAGAGCGGACTAAATTATAACCCATGTCGCGATACAAACTGACCATCGAATATGAGGGTACCCGTTATTCGGGCTGGCAGATGCAAAAGGGCGGAAAGTCAATTCAGGGCGAGATCCTTGATGCATGCAAAGATCTTTTTGGAGTTGAAGCCATTGAAGTTTACGGGGCAGGAAGAACTGACGGCGGGGTTCATGCCATTGGTCAGGTTGCCCATATTGAAGTAAAGACCGAACTTCCCCTGCTCAGGATGAAGTATGGGATCAACGACAGGCTGCCTCCTGACATTTGCATACTAAATGTTGAAAATGCCAGCCCTGATTTCCATGCCAGGCATGATGCAGTCGCCAGAAGTTACATATATCAGATAAGCAGGCGCAGGACGGCTTTCGGAAAAAAATATGTCTGGTGGATTAAGGATCAGCTTGACATTCAGAAAATGAATGAGGCGGCAAAGCACTTTCTCGGATTGAAGGACTTCAGATCATTTACTGATGAAAGTCAGGAACAGACATCAACAAAAGTTGAAATAAAACATGCAGGAGTGACCGAATCTGGCGATCTGCTGATTTTTCACGTATTAGGTTCACATTTTCTCTGGAAACAGGTTAGGAGGATGACAGGAGTTGTTGTTGAAGCAGGCAGGGGAAAACTGCATCCTGATGATGTATTGTCATTTCTTAAACAGAAATCAGACATACCCGCGAAACTTACTTCACCCCCGAGCGGTCTGTTTCTTGAAAAAGTGTATTACAATAAATCGGATATAGTATTTACAACAAAGCCTGTCATTAATATTTTTTCTCCGGCAGATCGCCCGGATTAACACAGGTTTGAATTATGAACATGCAAAAATCCGTCATATCTGCCTGAAAACTTTCTTGCCTGATTCAGAACAAATGTTTATCTTTTAGGTTTGAACTATTAAATGTAAAACCACTTTATGAAACGTCGAGATTTTTTAAAGACATCGGCGCTTGCGGCTCCGATGATAAGTATGTTCCCGGCTGATCTTTCTTCAATGGTTCGGAAATCGGTACCGGGAAAACTTGAGAAAAGAGCCCTGGGAAGTACAGGGGAGATGCTCTCAGTAATCGGATTTGGCGGAATTGTGGTGATGAATGCCACAGAGGCAGAAGCAGCTGAGCGCGTAAAACTGGCAATTGATTGCGGTGTCAATTATTTTGATGTTGCCCCATCATATGGAGATGCCCAACAGATGCTGGGACCGGCGCTTGAACCCTACCGTCGGAATGTGTTTCTTGCCTGCAAAACCGGAAAAAGAAAGAAAGATGATTCCCGGACTGAACTCGAGCAGTCTTTAAAATTATTAAAGACTGACCATGTTGATCTTTATCAGCATCACGCCGTTACAAGCCTTGAGGATGTAAAGACCATTCTCGGGCCGGGCGGAGCGATGGAAACTTTTCTGGAAGCAAGGAAGGAAGGTAAGGTCCGGTTTCTGGGATTCTCGGCACATTCTGTGGAAGCCGCGATGGCTCTGATGGATGGCTTTGATTTCGATACGATCCTCTTCCCGTTCAACTTCACAACCTGGTATTCAGGCAACTTTGGCCCTCAGGTTCTTGCACGCGCACAGGAAAAGAAAATGGGCATCCTTGCCCTGAAGGCGATGGCCAAAGGTCCCTGGCCGGAAGGCGCTGACAGATCGAGATATCCCAAGTGCTGGTATGAACCTCTTACATCCCCGGAGGACATCAGGATGGGACTGCGGTTCACTTTGTCTCACCCGGTGACTGCTGCGGTTACTCCGGGAGAAACAGAACTTTTCAGGATTGCAATGAATGTCAGGAATGACCTGAAGCCCCTTAAGAAATCGGAGATTGAAGCTATTAAGGAGAAAGCAATGGCCGGAGTGCCCCTTTTCAGATACAGTGAAGTTTAATCGGCTGTGTATTTGAGGCGAAGGTCAACAATTCTGTCGTAAACAAAATAGCAGGGATCATCGCATTGATCCTTGGTATACTTTACCCTGGGAGTCGCAGAGTCAACAGCAATGTATGTAATCCCGTTTATGAGGTAGGTTGCGGTAACTGTATATATTTTATTAAGGGATGTGGTGAAAGTATACTTACTCAGAGTGGTTTGGGCTGTACGATAAAGAACGCTGTCTTCGAGTTCTCCCTCATAAACATCAATCAGTGCAGGAGTCCCGTCACCTTCCAGCCTTAAAACCAGACTTGCTGACTGTGGTTCAGTACTTTCACACTCGGCGCATTTAACAAACCATCCCTTATCTTCAAAAAATACCGGATCTTCACAGGAAAAGCAGATTGATAATGCGATATAAAAGATAAACCCTGAGATCTTCTTCATAAATATTAATACCATTTAATCACTTTTCCCGGAGATCTTACTTTGCTTAAATAGAAATTATAGGATATACCTGTTCTCAGCCATAAAGGACCAACTTTATAGAAAACCGATTTCATGTACTCGATTCCGGCATACGCCTGAATATGTTTTATCTGAAGTTTCAGCCCGGCAGAAGGAACGATACGCAGCTTGCTTTCGGGAGTCATTTGTGTTCCCTTAAGCTTGTTACCGAATGTATAGGCAGCCACAAGAGATGTTGTGATTAAGAGTTTATTTCCGTTCAGATTTTCCCTGAGGATAAAATCTTTATAAATCCCGCCATAGACTATTGAGCTTTTATCAAGGTACTGATAATAAACATCTTCACCTGATCTCATCAATACCCTTGTGTACCAGGGTTTGGTATCAAACCCGGCAATGATCCCGGCATTCAACAATGGTTCCTTTCCGGAAATGCTTACCCCGGTGTAAAAATCATGGTTATTCAGCTTGACCGAACCATTTATTGCCAACTCATCGATCCTCTGTTTTGGTTTACCTGGGATGTTTTTCCTGTCCAGAAGCTGATAGAGCTCTTTTCTCCCAAAAGCCGATGCAACGTAATAGGGATTTACTCCTGCCTTGTCTGGTGAAAACCACTTGTCTCCGATTTCGAGCAATAATTCAACTGCAGGTTTATTGTTTGATCCTATTGCCAGATCGAGGGCGTTATAATTATTATTGTTCTTTTCATAAAGGTCAATACCTTCGTGTAAAAGGAGGTTCATAAGCAGTGTATCACCATTCTGGGAAGCAATCAGGAAAGATGTAAACCCCTGCTTATCCCTTGCTTCCATGTTAGCCCCGTTCTGTATCAGCAGGTCTGCAATATCTGCGTACCCCGCCCATATTGCTGCCATCAGCGGTGTTGTTCCATCAAGTGTCTTTTTATCCTTTTCAGCTTCGTAATATATAAGAAGATCTGTAAGATAAAAGTTGCCATGGATGGAGGAATAGTGGAGGGGTGTAGCGCCGTACCTGTCGGATGAGTCAATATCGGCGCCAGCTCTGATAAGCATTTCCGTAATTTCGATATTGTCATTTCTGGCTGAAATAATAAGAGGTGTTTCCCCGGTGGAAGTTCTCTTTTCAAGATTGGGATCATGGGCAAGCAGCGTTTTGACTGCGTCGACCCGATTATTTGCAATTGCGAAAATAAGGGGGGTGGCGCCTTCACCTGTTTCAGCATCAATATCAGCGCCTTTGGAGAGGAGCCTTTCAATTTCACCATTATAACCTTTTGAGGCAGCAATCATAAGGTTATAATCAAGGTAATCGTCATAGAGCGACGGCAGGTATTCTGTAGTATCGATATCCTGATATAGGTCAGTAACCTCAATCTGGGCAGCTGATTGTCCAAAAGGGCACAAGATAATAATCGTTAGTAAAAACCTGATTATGACAGTTTTTGTTGACATCATATTCGCAAAGTTAATTTATTGCTTATTTCAGGACTATCTTTAGAATATAAAAAAAATGAAATTTAATAAACTTTATGTTGATATTTTGCGTTGATTTGTTAACTTAACTTAGTGATTCTTAAATTAAAACTTATATTTTTGTCTGAATAAAAAAAGAATAATTATTAATGAATAAAAAATTGTTAATAGTCGCTAGCCTCTCATTACTAATAAGTTATAGTCCAGTTGCAGTTGAAAAACCCGGTGAATTAACCGGAAAACTGACCGCAGGCAACATCCGCTTAACAAATTCAAATTCAACAGGAACCGGTTTTGACACAGGGGAACGCACTATTAATTCCTTCATGAAGAAGTGGACAATTGAAGGCGCTTCCGTTGCGATATCTAAAAATGGAAGGCTTGTTTTTGCAAAAGGATTCGGTTTTGCCGATACAACTGCAAAAATTATTACGCAACCTTACAGTAAATTCCGTATTGCCAGTATTTCAAAGCTTGTGACTGCTGTAGCAATAATGAAACTTCAGGAGGATGGTAAATTATCAGTAAACGATAAAGTATTTGGACCGGATGGGATATTGAATGACTCTTGTTATTGCCATCCTAAGGACAAAAGGGCTTTCAGTATTTCGGTTGCCCATCTGTTGAGCCATGAAGGAGGCTGGTCACAAAGATTTGGGGATCAGATGTTCATGCCTCTTGTAGTTTCACAGCAGATGAAGGTAAGCCTGCCTGTAGATACTAAAACAATTATCAGATTTGCACTGAACAAGAGACTTCACTTTACCCCGGGGACCGGCCGTTCCTATTCAAACCTTGGTTACAGCATTCTTGGCCTCGTTATTGAAAAGATTTCAGGATTGCCGTACGAGGATTATTGCAGGACACAAATACTGGAACCTCTCGGCATCTATGACATGATTCTCGCTAAAAACCTGCCATCTGAAAAAGCACCCTTTGAAGTCACATATTACGAACCTGCAGGATGGCCGCTAAAACCCTCAGTTTACGGAACCGGTGAAATGGTACCCGTAAGGTATGGCGGTAATGATATTGAGACCCTTGGCGGTGCAGGCTCCTGGCTGGCTACTGCTCCGGACCTGATGCGTTTGCTTCTGGCAGTTGACGGCTTCAGCAACCGTCCGGATTTTTTAAGCCAGGAAAGTATCAGTTTTATGACTGACATGAATAATAATTATGCTCCGGTTGGTTGGAAGAGTACGGTCATAAACGGTATCTGGACGAGGACCGGATCATTTTCAGGAACTGCCGGGATGATGAAAAGACAGCCTGACGGAATTTCATGGGTGGTCCTGTTTAATTCAAGCGCATGGAACGGACCCGAAATCCATTCCTATATCGACAGGATGATGACCAGGTTTATTTCAGATGTCAGTGAATGGCCGCAATCTGATCTGTTTGAGTATTCATTGCCCTTGCCTGTCAAGGTGGGAATATCGTGGATCAACTGATAAAGCCATGTGCTTTACCGTTAATGTCAACCTTGTTAAGGACGAACTTGAAAGCAGGTATGGTGCTGAATTCCCTGATCATGACAGATACCAGCCAAGCTATTATTATCATGCTTTTGCCCTGCCTGAAATTCCTGCAGTATGTTCAGGCTCTCCGGAAAAGATAAGGCTGCTCAAATGGGGATTGATACCTTCATGGGTAAGGAATCTGGACGCTGCAAATGAAATCAGGTATAAAACATTCAATGCAAGGGCTGAGAGTGTTGATTCAAAACCTTCATTTTCAAGGGCTTTCAGATCAAAAAGATGTATTATTCCTGTTGCAGGATTCTTTGAATGGCAGCATGTCGGAGAAAAGAAGTTTCCCTGGTATATTTATCTCGCTGACAATGATATTATGTCACTTGCAGGTATTTATGACAACTGGGTTGAAACGAGTACCGGGGAGATGTTCAGCACTTTTTCGATAATAACTACCGATGCCAATGAACTTATGGCTGAAATCCACAATTCAAAGAAAAGGATGCCTGTTATTCTTGACAGGAATACGGAAAAAAACTGGTTAAATAACTCAACACCTCCCGGAGATGCGCTTGGTTTGCTTAAGCCTTGTCCTTCGGAGATTCTTAAAGCTCATACGATAGGTAACCTGATAAATAATAAGTCAGCAGACAAAAACACGCCTGAAGTTATCCGTCCATTATCAGGGAATGATCCAGCGCGCAAGAGGGAGGGGCTTCCTACTGTGCAACGAAGATATAAGTGAGGGTTCCTTTCTGGATTCTGGGACCATTGAGATCCGCTTTGAATCTTGAAATAAGCGCCGTGTTTACTGCGGTTTCAACAAGACATTCATCTTTGGTGGTGCTTTCACCGGCAATTACGCTGGCATTATTTACAGCTCCTTTCTCGTTAACCTCAATCAGAAGGACAACTTTGCCTGAGCCCTGACATTTGTAGATTGGAATGGGAAGGTAAGTATGGGTGCGTCCGGCGAGGTCATAATATATGCGGGTAGGACCTTTGTAATTTGCAGCCATCTCTTCTGATTCCCTGGGCTTATCTTCCTTATCGTCCTTTTTTGTTTTTACTTCAACCGCAACTGATTCTTCCTCCGTCATACGGCTTCCTGCCTTTTGTTCATCAAGATAATTGTCAGCCCCAAGCTTGCCGCTTTTTATAAGTTCCTCCTTTACCTTGTCAATGTAGTCGGCCGGATCAATTTTCTCCTCACTCTTGCTGGCCAGGTTCCTTGCTATGTTAAGCATTTCAACATCATCATGGAGGATGTTTTCAACTGAGGTTGGCGGCAGCTCAATAGTTTTTTTCTCCACCTTTGGTTCTATCGCCTGGAATTCAATTTTGAACTCCTGCTTCTTTTCTTTCTTAAGGGATTGCAGCTGGAAAGACATGAAGATTATGCCCGCCAGAAGATGTAGTATGACAGTACCGAGTATCCCGACTATTTTGCCATTATATTTCTTCACTGCTTTTTTTTCTTTTTTGGCTTCAGCCTGGCTTTTTTAGCTGGTTTGTCGAAATGCTGATTCTTGAATAAACCGTTCTTGACCCCGTTAATAAATTTCGCCCATGCAAACGGATTAAGAAGGTTGTTTACAGGCGACTGGTTCCTTGTGGCCATGGTGTTAAAATTCTGCTGCATTGCATATCTGTAGCCTGCTTCAGGAGTAATTTTAACGCCTGTTGTATTGGAAACTGCCTTTTCTATATTTGCAAGGTTTTCATTCATATTCTCAATTTCCGGCGACATTGGTGCCGGAGTTGTCATCTCCTTTATGAATTCATTATAGTTCTTCCATGGCAAAACAACAACATTTTCAATCGGAATCGTGTCAGCACTCATTACGATATCTTTTTTTAAGATTCTCTCTTCGTAAACCAGAGGAACAATAACAAGCTTCTTTTTAAAACCAAGCGCTTTGAATAATATTGTGTCTCCGGGCATACTTGTGATGGAATAAATGCCTGTTTTTTCACTTAGCGTGCCTCTTCTGAGCTTTATCGAAACAACACCGACATTGACAAGCGCACGGGTATCTTCGTCTGTAATTAACCCGGTCACCTGAAAAAACCTCTCCTTTTCTTGACCTGTTATGACCAGAAGAGGCAGAAATAGGAAACATATTATATAGATAATTCTGGTCAATTCAATTTTAACTAAAACTCTAAACCTGAATTCCGGTAAAGAATCTGCAAAATAAGCATTATTGAATGGAACCTTAAAACTTTTAACTTAATTTTAAGCATATTTCAGATTCATAGCAGAATTGGTACTTTTGTATCCTCCCTTTTTTAGAAGAATCTGTAATTATCCGGATCAAAAATTATGCAAAAACTACTTTTATTAGGTGATGAAGCAATTGCACAGGGTGCAATGGATGCAGGGCTTAGCGGTATGTATGCCTACCCCGGAACTCCTTCGACTGAGATAATGGAGTATATTCAGTCCTCCGGCGAAGCCGTCGCCAGAGGTATCCACAGGCATTGGTCCTCAAATGAGAAGACCGCAATGGAAGCCGCTCTTGGAATGTCGTACGCCGGTAAACGGGCTATGGTCGCAATGAAACATGTAGGGCTGAATGTTGCAGCTGACTCCTTCATCAATTCTGCTGTGACCGGAGTGAACGGCGGAGTTGTTGTGGTATCTGCCGATGATCCATCAATGCATTCATCACAAAATGAACAGGACTCGAGATTTTATGGTAAGTTTTCATTCGTCCCGGTATATGAGCCTTCAAATCAGCAGGAAGCTTATGATATGATTTTTGATGCGTTCGACATTTCCGAGAAATACCGGATCCCTGTCCTTTTCCGTATAACCACCCGGCTTGCGCACTCCCGGGCGCCTGTTACTTGCAGACAGGAACTCCCGGAAAAAGGCATACGTCTGCCTGCTGACCCGCACCAATTTGTCCTGCTTCCGGCCATTGCGAGGAGAAAGTATAAAGCTCTTTTATCTACTTATGAATCTTTGAGATATGATAACCGGTTATCAAAATACAATACCTTCAGGGATGGAAAAAACCGTAAAATGGGGGTTATCACCTGTGGAATTGCATATAATTATCTTATGGAGAATTTTCCGGACAGGAACCCCGGCTTTCCTGTGCTCAAGGTAACGGCATACCCCTTTCCGAAAGATCTGATCAGTGACTTAACCAGCAGATGCGAAGAAGTGCTCGTGCTTGAAGAAGGCTATCCGATATTGGAGGAAGGACTTCGAGGCATCCTTGATAACAGCCTTAAAATTCTTGGCCGGCTCGATGGTGCGGTTCCCAGGGATGGTGAGCTGAATCCTGCAATTGTGGCCAGGGCGGTCGGAATTACTATGGCACCGGTCTCCAGGGTTCCTGATATTGTTAAGATGAGACCTCCTTCCTTTTGCAAAGGTTGCGGGCATTCTGACACTTTTTATGCAGTTATTGACGCCCTTAAGCCATTCAAAAGCCAGGGTGTGTTTTCCGATATCGGCTGTTATACACTTGCTGCACTGCCACCCTATAACATCATAAGTTCATGCGTCGATATGGGGGCTTCAGTTACAATGGCGATAGGCGCAGCCGATGCCGGGTTATTCCCTTCAGTTGCGGTTATAGGCGATTCGACGTTTACACATTCCGGAATGACGGGGCTTCTCGATGCAGTGGTTAAGGATTCTCCTGTAACGATAATAATTTCTGATAATTCCACAACAGGCATGACAGGAGGCCAGAAATCACAGGGTACAGGTCGCCTCGAAAAGATTTGTGAAGGAATTGGAGTTGCTCCGGAACATATAAGAACAATTATTCCTCTTGCGCAAAAATCATGAGCAAAACATACTTGTAATGCAGGAAGAATTTAACTATAAGGGTGTTTCTGTAATTATTTCCAGCCGTGAATGCATTCAGACAGCTGCAAAAAGAAAAAAAGAAACAGCACAGAAGTAAAGAGTAATGATTGCCAGAAATGAAAAATGATATAGTTATATCCGGAGTGGGAGGGCAGGGAATCCTGTCGATAGCAGCAATAATCGGTCTGGCGGCAATAGACAATGATCTTTTTCTGAAGCAGGCAGAAGTGCATGGAATGAGCCAGAGGGGAGGCGATGTGCAGTCGCACCTCAGACTTTCGGATACTGAAATTTCTTCCGATCTTATTCCTTATGGAAAGGCAGACCTGATAATTTCAGTTGAACCCATGGAGTCGCTCAGGTACCTGCCCTGGCTCTCCACAGACGGATGGCTTGTTACAAACTCAGAACCTTTTATAAACATACCTGATTATCCACCGGTTGAGGACATCATAAAAGAAATAAAGAAGATCAGGAACCACAAAATTATTAATGCTGACGCAATTGCCAGGGATTCAGGTTCTTCAAGATCAGGGAATATGGTCATACTCGGAGCGGCATCGCCTTATATTGCCATGCCCTTCAGCAGCCTTGAAAATGCCGTCAGGAAACTATTTGAACGAAAAGGTGATGAAATTGTGGAGATGAACCTTAAAGCACTGAGAGCCGGCAGGGATGCATAGAAATTGTATCCGTGGATGAAAAGCTTTATTTCTAAAATTTGAACAGGGCATTAAGAAATATGGCTTTTGAAGCTGTTTTTTCAATCGCGTATGGGTAGGTCCCCTGGTAGTCAACTGCAAATTTTACATTTTCAACCGGTGAATATTGAAATCCTGCTATGAAAAAATTTCCGTCATTTTCCCGGTTCCACGGCGTTATGTCGCCAGGTCCTGTTACGGAAGCGGAGAAATCGAATCTGGTAAAAATTTCTGTTTTTTGAGTAAGCCCGAGTGAACCTGTTCCTGATAGACCCCAGGCGTGATGTCCCCTGACAGGTTCAATGTTGGACTTGTAAGTTACTTCACCCCCGGCGGTTACCCTGTCATTCTTAAAGCCTATGAATCCCACAAACATGGGCTGCCATAAGCCACTGGTTTTTAAAATATCACCATATAACCTGACAGCAAAATTATTCCCGGGTGTAAGAGTGAAGCCAACAGATGTTCTAATGCCATTGTCAAGCTGAATATGCGAATAACCTTCTCCATTCATTATTGTTATGTCAGCCTTTAGAATGTCGCTGAAAACATAATCAACAGCCATACCCAGGTCGGCGACAAATCCATATCCGTTCAGCGACTGATAGGTGTTTGCAATATATCTCTTACCCCAGAATTTTTGCTGAAAACTGAATAACCTTGTGCCGGTTATTCCTAAGGCTACCTGAAGTTTTTCACTTGACCATGATATTGAAGCTTCCCTGAAATAAGCATACCTCCTCGGTTCAGATCCGGGGGCAAGTTCATCCGGACTTCCAATGTTGAGGATTATTGTACCCGAAAAATTGTTCGCGGGAAGAAATTTGTAGCCAAAATATGCCCTGGTCAACCCGAAACCTGTTGTCTCGGAGGTGTCATTCAGATTAAGATGAAAATTTGTAAAAATCTCAGCTATAGGAGCTCCGGATATTCTGGTTGTCTGGTTATACAGGACCTGACTTGCAAATAGCAGGCTGATTAAAACAGTGAGGGTCTTTTTCATTTCTTCTTAACGGAGTTCTGCAAACTGTCAAAAGTATAATTTATTAATTAAAACTGTTTTTTGTCAACATTTTTTATGAATGTAATTTTGACTGCAGGCTTTTTAATTAATTTTCATTTTATTTGATTTCTATTTTAAACCTATTCCAAACTACATGAAACGAATTCTGGTATTGATTCCAATTGCACTGTTTTTTCTTAAAGTATCGGGTCAAAAAGCTGATTTTAAGTCTGCCGAGAAATTCAGAGGTGACAATCTTACTTCAAGATACGGTGATCTCTCTGTAAACCCGACCTGGATTGAAGAATCGGATATTTTCTGGTATTCCTTCAAAACCTCTTCAGGTAAGAATTTCTATTATGTTAACGCTTCGGCAAAAACCAGGCAGCTTCTGTTTGACAGCAGATTTATGGCAGCTGAGTTGCGGAAGCTTACACACCATCCTTATAATGATCTCGACCTGCCTGTCAAGGAACTTAAATTTGAAAAAAAGAGCACAACAAGGTTTACATTCCAGGTTGATTCGATAAAATTCCTTTACGACATCACAACACAAAAGCTGGTTATCAGGGACACAATCGGAAAGGAGAAGAAGCCGTCGTGGGTCTCTTATTCACCCGACAGCACATGGATAACATACGCCAAGAATTATAACCTTTTCCTTATGAAGGCAAAGGATAAGGATAGCGTTGAAATTCAGCTTACTGATGATGGTGAACGGTATTATAGCTTCGGAGGTTACGGCAATACGGAGGATACTGCAAGAAACAAGAAGGTAAGGACCAATGCAAGATGGTTCAAAAACGAAAAGAAGCTTTATGTTATAAGGCAGGATGAGAGAAAGGTAAAGGACCTTTTTGTTATTGATGTCCTTGCACAACCACGGCCGAAACTTGAATCTTACAGATATTCCATGCCGGGCGAGGAATTTGTTCCGCAGGAGGAATTAATAATTTTCGACGTTGATACAAGGAAGAGGGTAAATGTAGAACTGAAAAAATGGAAGGACCAGACTATCAACGTTGAATGGTCCTCCCAGGAAACGGCGGATAAACTGATCCTCGTGAGGAAGGATCGCCCTCTTAAGAACCTTGATGTTTGTCTGGTCAATGCAGGGAACGGTGCTGTTTCGGTACTCTTCAGCGAGGAGACATGGCCTTATTTTAATGATGAGTATACCAGGTTGTCTGTTCTGAATGAAGGGAATGACCTGATCTGGTGGTCGGAGAGAACGGGCTGGGGGCAGCTGTATCTGTACGACGGTGCCGGAAAATTAAAGAAACAGATTTCTGATGGCTATTTTGTAACAGGGAGGATCGATCGCATCGATACTCTCGGGAGGGTTCTTTATTTTGAAGCATTTGGCAGGGAAGCGGGAGTCCACCCGTATTACAGCATGAAATACAAAGCCCCGCTCGACAAGGGAGGAATGACACTGATCACTAAGGAACCTGCAAACCATTCATTTTCAATGTCAAAATCAAACAAGTATTTTGTGGATACATTTTCAAGGGTCGATATGGTGCCGGAAGCTGTTCTCCGTGATAATAACGGCAATGTTCTGCTTCCGCTTGAAAAAGCTGATATCTCTCAGCTTTACCAGATGGGCTGGAAGATGCCTGAAACGATAAAAGTAAAAGCAAAAGATGGTGTGACTGATCTCTATGGTGTAATGTATAAACCATTTAATTTCGACTCCACCAGAAAATACCCGGTTATCTCGTACGTTTACCCGGGACCCCAGACAGAATCAGTCCCATATCAGTTTACAGTGACAGGCGGTAAAAATATTGCTCTGGCGCAGCTTGGATTTATTGTTGTTAATTTCGGACACAGGGGCGGCAGTCCCATGCGAAGTAACTACTATCACACTTTCGGCTACAGCGATTTGAGGGATTATGCACTCGCCGACGATAAATATGGCATCGAACAGCTGGCAGAGAAATACAAATATATCGATGTTGAAAGAGTTGGTATTTATGGCCATTCAGGGGGTGGATTTATGTCAACGGCTGCAATCCTTTCGTATCCCGACTTTTATGATGTAGCCGTTTCATCGTCCGGCAACCATGATAACAATATCTATAACCAGTGGTGGGGAGAAACCCATAACGGGGTAACGGAAGCTGAAAAAACAGTTAAGAAAAAAGGAGTTGTAAGTGACACTCTTAATGTAAGTGACACTCTTAAGAAGAAGCAGGACAAAGTAAAAGCTTTCAAAGCGG
The DNA here is from genome assembly GCA_963703935.1 of uncultured Bacteroidales bacterium. Classification (GTDB taxonomy): domain Bacteria; phylum Bacteroidota; class Bacteroidia; order Bacteroidales; family VadinHA17; genus LD21. The sequence continues at coordinate 87,617 of CAVPGA010000002.1, forward strand.
AAGTTGAAAAAAATCAGGATCTTGCCCGGAATCTTAAAGGGCATCTCTTACTCGTGCACGGTGATATTGACAATAATGTTCATCCCGGGAATACTCTGAGGGTTGTCGATGCATTGATAAAGGCAAACAAGAGATTTGACTTTATGATGCTTCCCGGCCAGAGACATGGCTTTGGGAATTCCACTGCTTATTTCGACAGGATGATGTGGTATTATTTTGCAGAGCATCTGCTCGGGGATTACCGGACCAATACAGAACTACTTGATTTTTAAGCATATGCTATAAAACATAAAATCCGTCTGGAGGTATGTTGTAAAACATGATCCTTGTTTCAAAACATGTTCTAAAGCATAAATCTATCCCCCTCTCCCAGGAAAAAGGGGGAAGCCCCTCCCTCTTGGGGGAGGGGTTTGGGGAGAGGCCGTGCATAACAGTTAGTTACGTCCGGATATTTAAATAAAATGAAGAATGTATAATAATAATATAAGCTCCGTTGTAAAACATAAGAGGCTGACCCACTGTCGAACCAGCCTCTTTTCTTTCGAAATGCAGCGATCTCTTCACGAACCGCGTTCTACTCATCTTTGGCCTGCTCCTTTGGGGTGGAGAGAAACAGGATATCGTTGGCAACAATCTCAGTGACATATTTGGCAACGCCGTTCTTGTCGTCATATGTCCTGTAGACTATTCTTCCCTCGACCGCCACCTGGCGTCCTTTCTTCAGATACCTGCCGGCAGTGTCGGCCAGACCATTCCATGCAACAATATTATGCCAGGTTGTTTCCTTTATCTTCTGGCCTTCTGCATTTTTGAAGTCATCCTTGTTGCAAGCGTAAACTGGGTCACTTTTTTTCCGCCGTCGAGACTTTTTGTTTCCGGATCCTGACCAAGATTCCCGATCAGATTGACTCTGTTTCTTAATGAGTTCATTTTTTCAAGTTTTGATTTGACATAAAATTAATTACTCAACAAACTTACACCCTTCATTTCACCTGTTCCGGTCAATAAATATTTATATACGCTTGTGAATCATTTATAGTCGTTTGTATCCGTTTGAAAACGTTTTTTTGTATCTTTATCAAAACATTAGTGCTGTGGAAAAGAAATGTCTCGATTGCGGTGACACCATCCGTGGTCGCACCGATAAAAAATTCTGTTCTGATCAGTGCAGGAATAATTATAATAACAGGCTTAACCGTGACACAAATAACTTTGTAAGGAATGTTCACGGATTGTTGAGAAAAAACAGGAGGATTCTTGCTGATCTTTATGAAGACGGAAAACTAAAGGTTCATAAAGATGCTCTTTTTGCCCTGGGCTACAATTTCAGTTTCTTTACCCATGTAATAGAAACATCAAACGGGCACAAGTTCCATTATTGTTTCGAATACGGCTACCGCGAAAAAGAAAATGACTTTATTGAACTGAAGCAGAACTGTCAGTATATCGAATATCAATAAAACGGAAAATAGCGTTTCATGTTTTCCCTGGTGAGCGGGGTGCCGTAACCTGAATCCTGGAAGCATTCGCAGTATTTCACCTTCGATCCTTTTTCCTTTCCGTAGTGTTCAATAAGCTCATTCCTGAAAGGTTCTGCATTTGACCGGGATCCCCAGATCTTGCCCAGCCATATCCTTCTCTCTTTTTCAGTCGCCGGTACCTGATCAAGTTCTCCCCTGTTGAAAGGAAGCCACTCATACATCTGCGATGTATGCTGATGGTACATGTCGATCTTCTTTTCGATAACGTCGTCAATATCTATGCAAACATCTGCTTTAAATGGCTCGGGGTGAACGAACTGGTCATATGTATAGAGAAAGACCGGATTTTTTTCAAGGAAAGGGACCTCAGGTAATATTTTAGGCACCGTGACCATATAAGCTGCATCCAGGACCAGTACGCCGGTATAGCGGTGATCGGGATGATAGTCGTACGGACGCGGAAATATCACAATGTCAGCTTTCTGTTCGCGTATAAGCTTAATTACCTGCAGCCTGTTTTCATATGTAGGCATCAAGCTGTCCGTCGTGATTATCAAGGGTGATATACCTGACGCCGATCACTTCTCCGGCTCTCCTGGCTTCCTCTCTCCTTACCTTTGCCAGCTCCTCTGAGCTTAAAGTCTGGTGTCCGGCATCACCGTTTGTAAGTGACACCATCAGTACATCATGACCTGCCTTTGCCCATTTGTAGGCTGTTCCGCCAACTTCGTCAGGATCGTCGGGGTGGGCACCGATAATTATTATATGGAGCTTGTTGTTCTGGCCTGCCTGCTGTGCGTTCAGCAATGTGAAAGGAACCAGCATGATGCAGATCTGAAATAAAGAAAGAATGAATTTCATGGTAAATTAATTTTGGTGCCCAATTTAATAAAAAATGAATTTGTTTCAGTTAAAAATCACTTTGTTTTATTTTCCTGATAGAAGTAACACCGGGGGACCCGTTACCAATCGCTATTTGCCAGCTCCCATACATTCGCAAAACTGATTTTCACGATCTTCTCCATAATATCCCAGTCGAGAGTATTTACCTCATCAGCCGGAGTATGATACTCCTCCCTGTGTCCTGGCTTAAACCTCATTACCGGTATCCCTGCAGATACGAACGATCTGTGATCACTTCCCCCTGGAGGGTCTTTTGAAGGCTGATAGTCAACAACAAGATCAATCCCGTATTTCCTGATATTATTTTCAGTAATTGTCCTGAATCCGGGACAGGATTCGGTGTAGGTCATTATTACCTTGTCAGGTTCATTATCAGCGATATATCTTGATATCATGTCAAAATTAACATTAAGACGCAGGTTCTTTAACGGATATCCGGGGTTTTTAACATAGTATTCTGATCCCAGCAAACCCTGTTCTTCTGCCGTCCATAGTGCAATTATTATTGTTTTCTGAGGCTTTTTCCCGCTCTCCGATATTGCCTTTGCAATTGTCATTACACCCACGGTACCTGAGGCATTGTCGTCAGCCCCGTTCCAGATATATCCGTTTCCGATTCCCAGGTGATCATAATGTGCGCCGAGCACTATGATCTGGTCGGGTTCTGTTCCCTCAATAATGCCTATGATGTTCCTGACCCTTACAGCTTCAGTCTTAACTGTTGATTTAAAATAGATGCTTTTACCTGTGATTGACGGCAGGGCAAGGTTGGAGTTCTTTTCTGCTTTATTGATAAAATCTTCAAGAACGATACCGGTACCTTTCAGAATTTCATTTCCCGCACTTGCTGATATCATGATCCTTACAAGGTTGTCGGGATCCCTTTCTCCGGGGATAATATAGTTAGCATAGGGTCTGCCCGACCTTGGATTGGCTTCAGAAGGGGACAGATTTAAAGCAGTATTCCCGGGAACATTCCCAACGGTTGGCGAATTGGGATTGATCTCAATTATCCCTGCCGCACCCATTGATTTCAGAAGCGATTGCGTTTCCCTGTGCTGAAGCAGATAATTCAGAAGGGGAGAGGGATTCCCTTGCAAATCCCGGGACTCCTGAGATCTTCAGTACGAACTTCCCTTTAAGATCAAGCTTACTGAAATCGTTATATTTAAGCTTATCATTTTTAAAGCCGTACCCGGCAAAAACCACCGGTGCCTCAATTTCGAGGCTGGTAGTTGAGGGACGCATCGTAAAATCGAGATTATATGTTAAACTTGTTGTCTTGATTCCGGCTCCCTCAGCTGACCTGACTTTCAGGATATGTTCCTCTCCTGGTGAGGTTTTCTGCAAAATAAAATTCTGGAAATAAGTTTTTTCATTGCTCCTCTGGATATTTGTAAATCCTCTGGCAAGCGGATAATCGCCTCCCGGCTTAACACCATACATCTGGAGCATGCTGGCAATATAGTCGCCGGCCATTAATGCCCCTTTTTCACCCGATTCCCTGCCTTCGGTCCAGTCTGAGGCCAGAAATCCCAGCTGAGCTTTCAATACGCCTGTTGTTATTGCTTTAAGTCCGTTTTCTACAGGTGTAGTCTGTCCTTGTAATATCAAACATGCGAAGAATGACAGGCCTACGATTGATATCAATATTCTTTTCATATTCCCGTTTATAAAACTGGTTTTTTCAGCGAGACTAAGATAATTAATTATTGTAATAATAAGTCCCTTCAGGGGATTTAGGGGTGAACAGGTGGGGAGGAAGAGAGTGACCCATAGGCTTACCCCGCTGGCGCCGATTTGACTTCGTCGAGCTCGGTTGTAATCGGTGCCCAAGAATGGCACGGATTACACTCCGCTTCGCTTCGTTAAATCCGCGCCAGCGGAGAACCACACCTGCAAACAAATATTATATTTGGGAATTCAAAATTATGATTATGAGAATAAAATTGACAATACTGGTTCTGGCCTTACTACCGGGTTCTTTTGTGGTGAGCCAGGAAAAGAAAGTATATGATGAAGGTTATATCGTAAAGACAGGCGACATGGCTCCTGACTTTCTGATTAATGAAGCAGGCGGCAGATCCTACAGGCTTTCGGACCTTCGCGGCAAGGTTGTGATGCTCCAGTTCACAGCAAGCTGGTGCTCGGTTTGCCGCCAGGAGATGCCCTCTATTGAAAAGGAGATCTGGCAGCCGGGGAAAGCTGCAGGGCTGGTGGTAATCGGTATTGACAGGGATGAGCCGGTTGATAAAGTATTACAGTTTAAAAAAGATATCGCTGTTACATATCCTCTGTCACTCGACCCAGGAGCGGATATTTTTGGCCTTTTTGCCATTAAAGAGGCAGGAGTGACCCGGAATGTTATTATAGACAGGAAGGGAACTATTATTTTCCTTACAAGACTTTTTGACAGAAATGAGTTTGATAAGATGAAAAAGGTGATCTTTCAGGCACTACGGACAAAATAAAGATCTGCAGAACCCGTTTTATTTAATGTCAATGTCAAAAAACTGAACTGTCGCAGTAACCTTTTATTTTATTAAACGTTATTATACAGGCAGAAATTTAAAATAGGTTTTTGGCAGTTTGACATTTAACTTAAAACTTAAAATGATGAAAAAACTATTTGTGATCGTTCTGACAGTATTAATTGCTCTTCCAGCTTTCTCCCAGCTTCAGTTCGGACTTAAGGCTGGTTTAAGCACAACGAATCTGAAGATGGAAGACCTGAAAACGCTAACTTCCGGAAATACCGAATACACTGTTGAAGCCCTGAAAGGTGCAAACTACGGTTTTCACGGAGGTGCTTTCCTGAGACTGAGCTTTCTGGGAATGTACGTTCAACCTGAATTATTATTCGCTTCAAGAACAGATGAATACACAGTAGTTGACCTTTCAAATCCAACAACTGAGCTTCTTAAGAAACAGCAATTTAACAGGATCGATATTCCCATTATGGTTGGTGTGCACCTGGGCCCGGTTCGGCTGAATGCAGGTCCGTCTGCAAACCTGCTGATTAATTCACCGAAGGATCTGATTGATCACCCCGATTTTAAGGTCATGTACAGTAACCTGACTTTCGGATATCAGGCCGGTCTTGGTGTTGATATTCTCAAGAAGCTCACCATTGACCTGCGATATGAGGGTAGTTTGCAGAAATATCAGACTAAAATTGAGAATGCAACCGGAACAACATTTAAGCTGGATGACCGGCCCAATGCATTTTTATTAAGTGTTGGAATTATTTTCTAACTCTATAAAATGATCCCCTTCCCAATCCCTGAAGGGGATTATTTTTTTCCTTCCAACCTGGGGCAGGGCTGGTAAGGGAGAAAAGAAGCAACAAATCTTTTCACCTATACTCTCATTTTGACAGGAGCATTTTAGCTGCTACTGCAAGAAGGAGAATGCCGAATATCTTTTTGAGCAGATGCTGGGGAATCTCCAGGGCAAGCCTGGAACCGAAATAGGAGCCCACCAGGAAAGCTGCCGCCAGTATCAGTGCAAATTTGAGATTGACCTGCCCTGCCTTGTAGTAGTTATATGCTGCCAGAATGCCGATAGGGGGGAGCATTACGGCAAGACTGGTTCCCTGGGCGGTTTGCTGACTTAATCCCATAAAAAATACCAGTGCCGGGATCATTATAATGGCACCGCCTATGCCAAGCATTCCTGCCATGAATCCGGTGAGAATTCCTATCAGGATAAGGATCAGAAGTACTGAGGTTGACATTTTCATTTATGTTAATTATTAAATAGGTTTTTTATCGTATTGTAAAATTATGAATAATTATTAATGTCATGCAAGTCAGGCAAGTCAGGCAAGTCATGCAAGTCATGCTAGTCATGCAAGTCATGTAAAAAATTGCTGCAAGACCAGCAAGACCTGCACGACCTGCACGACCTGCACGACCTGCAAGACCTGCAAGACCTGCAAGACCTGCAAGACCTGCAAGACCTGCAAGACCTGCAAGACCTGCAAGACCTGCAAGACCTGCAAGACCTGCAAGACCTGCAAGACCTGCAAGACTTGCATGACAATAACAATATAATTAAATTTACGGGCAACAGGAATGCTATGACCAGAAAACTGCTGATATATATCCTTTCGTTTTTATTTATTGCCGGCATTGTCAGCGCCTTTTATATCTACAACCTGATTTTTGGCCCGGGTATCCGGCCACCCGGAAACAGTTCAGCCATTTACATTCCTGATGGAGCCTCATATGCCCAGGCTGTTGATTCTGTCGAAACTAATCTGGAAATACATAACCTGAAAGTTTTTGAATGGGTAGCAAGGAAGAAAGGATATCCGGAGCTTGTGAAACCCGGGAAATATGTTATTGACAATGCCTTAAGTTACAATGAGTTAATAAATATTCTCAGGAGCGGGAGGCAGACACCCGTTAGAATCACCTTCGGCAATGTCAGGAGCCTGAACGACATTGCAGGAAGGTTTGGAGGCCAGCTCGAAGCCGATTCTGCACAAATATTAGCCTTTCTCTCGGATCCTGAGAACTATAGGAACGATGGCTTTAAAAGAGAAGATGTAATATCTGTTTTCATTCCGGACACTTATGAATTCTACTGGAACACTGGTCCGGGTAAGCTCTATTCAAGGATGCTTCAGGAATACAGAAAATTCTGGAACAACGAACGACTCAGAAAAAGCAGCGAAGCAGGACTTTCAGCGTTAGAAGTTTCGGTTCTCGCCTCAATAATTGATTATGAGGTATCGAAGGCGGAAGAAAAACCCAGGATTGCAGGCGTCTATCTTAACAGGCTCAAACGGGGAATACCATTACAGGCCGATCCGACGGTCAAGTTTGCATGGAATGATTTCAAAATTACCAGGATCCTGTTCAGGCATCTGGAAATAGACTCCCCTTACAATACATATATTCACGCCGGACTGCCTCCCGGCCCGATTGGCTGTCCATCAACGGAAAGCATTGATGCCGTGCTGAACGCCGAAAAAAATGATTATCTTTTTTTTGCTGCCAAAGCTGATTTCTCAGGCTATCATAATTTTTCCAGGACCCTTTCTGAGCATAACAGGTACGCTGCCCAATATCAGAGAGAATTGAACAGACGGAAAATTTTCAGGTAGTTCCAATAACCTCAACCTCACGGTCAAGGGTGATCCCGAATTTCTCAGAAACTGATTTCCTTACCATCTCAGAAAAGTCGAACAGTTCCTTACCTGTGGCATTACCGTAGTTTACAATCACCAGTGCCTGTTTATCATGCACGCCTGCTTCACCTATCCTTTTACCCTTCCAGCCGCATTGCTCAATAAGCCAGCCTGCTGCAAGCTTGATGCAGCCCGTGTGATCTTTAAAAACCGGCAGCCCCGGAAATTTCAGCTTCAGATCATCGGCAAAGGAGCTGGTCACCACAGGATTCTTGAAAAAGCTGCCTGCATTTCCAATCTCAGCCGGATCGGGCAGTTTCTTACGCCTTGTGTTTATAACGATCGTCCTGACATTCAGGAGTGAAGTTGAACCAAGCTTATTAACCTCTTCTTTTAATGAACCATATTCCAGGGTAAGCATCGGCCTGGTCGAAAGCCTGAAATAGACCTTGGTGATCAGGTATTTACCTTTGAGCTCCCCTTTAAAAATGCTGTCCCTGTATCCGAATCTGCATTCTTCATTGGTGAATTCCCTTACCGAACCGTCATGAATTGAAACAGCCCTTACTTTTTCTATTGTATTCCTGACTTCAGACCCATAGGCTCCGATATTCTGAACAGGGGCAGCACCGACATGCCCGGGTATCAGCGACAGATTCTCCAACCCACCGAATCCATGATTTACTGTAAGTTCAACGAGTTTGTCCCAGACAATGCCGGCTCCGCATGATACTATTACGTAATCACTCTTTCTTCTCCTCAACATTAATGCCCTCAAGATCAGGATGAATGATAGTCCCGTGAAAATCGCTGGTGAAGAGAATATTGCTTCCTCCACCAATGATTAGAAAATTGTCCTGCTTCCTGCTGCTTGAAAAAACGAATAGCATTCTCCTCCATTTTAAAGGTTATCAGACGGTCAGCTTTTATATTGAGACCGAATGTATTATATTTCCTGAGAGAAATGTTTTCGTAGATCATTATGCCGACTTCAATATCCTGTAAAAATATAAAAACGACTGTTCAAAAAATATTTCATGCCATTTAAATTTATTGCTTTGGACTGTTTTGACAGTTATTCCGGGATGAACTCCATGATCCCATGATCTTTAATGAAATCAAAAATCAGGTTGGAATAAATCAAAATTTCCTGCAATATTTGATACAAAAGTCAGAACTTTGAATTAAAGTCAGGTGACTGACAACTTATGAAACCAGTTTTAAAAGCAGAGTCACTCGTAAAAAAGTACGGGGAAATAACAGCCGTTGATGGTATTTCATTTGAGATCTACCATGGAGAAATATTTGGCTTTCTGGGACCCAACGGAGCAGGCAAGACAACAGCTATCAGGATGATGAGTGGATTGCTGAAGCCTGACAGCGGTCAGGTTGTAATTTCCGGAGATAAGAATGGCAGGTCGATAGGTCTGTGCCCTCAGCATATTGTGGTCTGGGAGAACCTTACATGTTTTGAACAGGTTTTGTTTATGGGACAGATGTACGATTTGTCATTCAAAGAAGCAAAAGTCAGGGGAGAGGAACTATTGGGATCACTTGGTCTTGACGGAGTAAGAAACAGACTGGCTAAAAATCTGTCAGGAGGAATGCAGCGGCGGCTTAACATTGCTCTTGCATTGATTCACTCCCCAAAGATCCTTTTCCTCGATGAACCGCAGGCAGGCCTTGATCCTCAGAGCAGGGTTCTGGTTCGGGACTATATCAGATCGATAAAGAAGAATACAACTGTTGTGCTGACAACGCACGATATGGAAGAGGCTGAAAAGCTTTCTGACAGAATATGCATAATTGACAGGGGAAAATTGCTGGTTTCAGGTTCTGCAGATGAAATAAAGAAAGAATTTGGACACGAAGAAATAGTTGAAATTGAGATTGATGGAGACGTAAATGAGAAGTTCATTGCTTCTGTTAAGACTGAATTGATGTCAGTTGTAACTGTCTCCGGAGGAAAGGTATCGCTCGCAATCAAGGATCCTGTAAGATCCCTGGAAAACCTTATCAATATCCTGAAAGAACAGGATCTTAAAGTAAAGGATTTACGATTCAGGAAGAAAAGCCTGGAGGATATTTTCATAAATCTGACAGGAAGGAGGTTAAGGGAATGAAGATACTGCCATGTTTTAAAAAGACTTTTAAGGAGAATCTCAGGGACTGGAAGATCCTTATCCTGGCACTGGTCTTCGCTCCGTTTTTTATTTATATGATGTACTTTTATCTGGGAAATCCGGGATCAGCATCATATAAGGTCGCTATTATTGATAAGGACGGTGGAGCCTATTCAGGAGAACTTATAAAAGAGTGGGAGAACCTTAAATCGGAAGATGGCGGATCACTTTTAAAAATTCAAATGGTTACTGATACTCTTACCGCAACCAGCCTGATCAGAAATAAGGATGCGGATCTGTTTGTGACAATCCCGGCGGATTTTACCGAATCGTTCAAAGGATATTTAAATAATGAATCCGGAGCGTTACCGCGGTATTGAGAACTATGGAGATCAGGCTAATGCAAGATTCATGGCAGCGGCTTCCTTTATTGATTATCTGACGATCAGTTACATTGGCAGGAAAGCCGGGATTGAATTACCGGTCAATATTAAATATAAATATGCGGGGAGGGGAAAATTATTGAACGAGTTTGACCTTTATGTTCCGGCGATGCTGGTTCTTTCAATTATAATGATGCTTTTTACTGCAGGTGCCTCAATTGTCAGGGAAATAGAAAAGGACACCATCACGAGGCTAAGGCTTTCACATCTTGGATCAGCCGGATTCATGGCAGCGATGAGCCTTAATCAGATAATAGTGGGGTCAGTGTGTCTATTACTGACCCTTGTTTCCGCCTTCTCCGTTGGATACACCACATCCGGTTCAATATTGCTGTTGTTGCTTGTTGGGATTCTTACATGTTTTTCAGTTGTCAGTATAAGCATAATTACAGCCTGTTTTATAAAAAACATGTTCGGACTGCTGACACTGGGTTGCTTTCCATTCTTTATCCTGATGTTCTTTTCGGACTGCTTTATGCCGCTTCCGAAAATTAATTTATTTAAACTGTTTGAAAACCAGGTTTATCTGAACGATATATTACCAACTGCAACTGCTGCAAGGGCTCTTAATAAAATACTGAACTATGATTCGGGTTTCCAGGCTGTCTCTTTTGAACTTGCATGGATAACTGCTCTGTCTGTACTCTATTTCATTGCAGGGATCTGGCTCTTCAGGAAGAAGTACAGATATTAAAATGGCGCTTATATAAAATATCGTACGTTATTAAGCAAGGCCTCTCCTCAAACTCCTTTCCCAAGAGCTAATCTTAATTCACATTTTTTATTTCTCACCACATGACCTCTTGAACCCCTCCCAAACCCTCCCCTTAAGGCAAAGGGGAAGGCTTTATGTCTCTAAATTCTTACACAAGTGCTCCCAGGAAACTTTCAAAATTCTTAAGGCTTGGGTGAGAGCCTTTGTACTTGGAATTCAGGTTATTGCTGGGGCTGGTGAAAAAGTTGATTTTTTAAGACTTTTCCCCTTTGTGTTCCTTAGTGTGACACTTTGTGATCCTTTGCGGTTAAATAAATTATGTTTTACCACAAAGTACTCAAAGGTTATCACGAAGGCTCACAAAGGACTTTTTCAACAGCCCCTCGGGGTTAGGGTTCAGAAACTATGAGTAACAATTAATAATTTGTGATGAAAGATTAGCTCCCAAGAGGGAGGGGCTTCCCACTCCGTTCCCTGAAGTTCAGGTTATATAGTAATAATAATAATAATAATCAAGATGGTGTTGAAAAAAACAGTACCTTTGCCGGCCATAACATCATAGGGAATATGCCTTTTCAGAAAACACTTTTTCAGTGAGGGTAGGATAAGGTTTCCGGATGTTGGAGTGAAGATTAAAAATTATTTTGAAAATGTTAATAACAATAATTGTACTTTCCCTGGTAATCAGGAGACTCTATAAAATCTACAAGTTAAGGGGAACAGGAGTTGCTCCCGGCCCTTTCTTCCCAAAAGGAAAGATTTTGTTCTGCCCATGTTATATCTTCAAAAGGTCAGCTCTTTAATTCCCTGTAAAACTCTTAATTCTTCTCTGTAGTTCTCTGGTACTCAATGGGGTTCTATGCAATAGTTTTGTTATTTATTGATTCTCAGAGTTTCCTGGAAGCACTTTGATGACCTGAACATGTAAGCTGATTCTTTTCGGTTGTTTTTTCTTAAATTATACTGTAATTTGCAGGCTCATTTCTGGAAATAATATTAACCTGTATACCTCTTATATTATGAAAAGCAATCGTCGTGATTTTCTGAAAAGTGCAACTATTGCAGGCGCCGGAGCCTTCACCGGAAGCTTGTTATCCGGGTGCGCTCCCAAACAGACTGAATCGAACCTGGCCGGCATTCTTGACTCTGTAAAAAAGCAACACGCACAGAAATTCAACATGTCAGGTTATTCAGCTCCTGCACTGCCCATTGTGAGGATCGGTATCATAGGCCTGGGTGACAGGGGAAGCGGTGCCGTTGAAAGACTTTCATATATTGAGGGTGTGGAGATAAAGGCACTGTGCGATAAAAGGGAAGTTGCGGTAAAAGGAGTCCCAGAAATACCTTCAAAAAATTGGCCGACCTGCCGCGCAGGAGTTTTCCGGAGATGAAAATGCATGGAAGAAGCTGATCGAACTGCCCGATCTCGACCTTATTTATACCTGCACACCGTGGGTTTTACATACTCCAATTTCAGTCTATGCAATGGAAAATGGAAAGCATATTGCCTGTGAAGTACCGATTTGCAGAACAATTGACGAAGCATGGCAGCTTGTTGAAACGTCGGAGCGCACTAAAAAGCACTGCATGATGCTGGAGAACTGCTGCTATGATTTCTTTGAGCTCCTTACACTGAATATGGCAAGGCAGGGGATGTTTGGTGATATTGTACATGGTGAGGGCGCCTACATTCACAATCTGATGGGCTACAATTTCAAGAAGCCCCTTGACGACCGCCAGGCCGACGGTGCCTATACGGATATGTGGAGATTAAAGGAAAATGCAGCCAGAAACGGCAACCTTTACCCGACCCATGGCCTTGGTCCGGTATGCCAGGTTATGAATATCAACAGGGGAGACAAAATGGAATACCTTACCTCAATGTCTTCAATTGATTTTACAATGGGAAAACATGCCAATGAACTTGCAGCCGGTGACCAGTTCTTTGCCCCATACGCAAATAAGAACTACAGGGGCAATATGAATACCTCGCTTGTCAGAACTAATCTTGGAAGGACAATCATGATCCAGCATGATGTGTCATCAGTGCGCCCATATTCAAGAATACATCTGATCAGCGGGACATCAGGGGCAGCGAGTAAATACCCTGAGCCTGAACGCATAGCATTGGGGCACAGCTGGCTTAATGATGAAGAATTGAAAGCTGTCACGGAAAAATTTACTCCTGAAATTGTTAAACGGGTAGGTGAGATGGCAAAGCAGGTAGGCGGCCATGGCGGCATGGATTTCATAATGGACTGGAGGCTCATCGATTGTCTGAGAAACGGGCTTCCGCTTGATCAGAATGTTTATGACGGTGTTCTCTGGAGTTCAATAGCCCCATTAAGTGAATGGTCGGTGGCAAACAGGTCGCAGTCGATAGATGTGCCCGATTTCACAGGAGGCTCGTGGAAAACAAACAAACCTCATGATATTAACCTCGAAACAGGCGGAACAACCAGGGTTCTTGAAATTACTGAAGTTCAGGAAGAAATCCAGATGAACGTAAAGTAACCTCACTATTCAATGTTACTATTAGTCACCGTTGCACTGACTTTTCTTGTTTTTGCAGTTCCTGAGAAACTTAAATACTATTACACCCTGGCAGTTCTTGCTCTGGGTATCGGACTCACATCAGCCTGGTGTTTTGAAGTGTTTTCACCGGATGGAGCGATGCTTGAGCTACCCCTGATTCCATGGTTGCCACATGGTTGGCTAACCTTAACAGTTGACAAACTTTCAGCATTTTTCATTGCCGTGATCAACATAACACTTCTCACGGGATTACTCTATGCCAGAGGCTACCTGAGGCCTTATTTCAAGAGGAAGATCACCTTGCGTTTTTCAATTCATTACCTGTCATACCTGTGGCTTTATCTGTCTATGATACTGGTTGTGATCATTCGCGATGGACTGCCGTTTCTGATTGTATGGGAAATTATGGCTTTGTCATCATTCCTCCTCGTAGTTTTCGATGCTGAGGATACCACTATTATGAAGACTGGCATCAGTTACCTGATACAGATGCATGTTGGCATGTTTTTTATACTTATTGCATTCCTGATTCTCGAAAGGGAAACAGGGGAGATGAGCTTTGATACCCTGAAAATTTACTTCGCCGGGCATCCTAATCTTGCCCTGTTTATATTGTTCTTTATAGGATTTGGAATAAAAGCGGGATTTATCCCAATGCATACATGGCTTCCTCAAGCCCACCCTGCTGCTCCTTCACATGTCTCAGGAGTAATGTCGGGCGTAATGATAAAAATGGGCATATACGGGATTCTGAGAGTACTGATGTCAGTCCAGAGTAATTTACTTTTAATAGGCATCATGATTCTTGTAATTTCCGTGATCTCCGGAGTCCTTGGAGTTATGATGGCTATCGTACAACACGATCTTAAAAGACTGCTGGCATACCACAGTATCGAAAACATTGGAATAATCGGTATAGGTATCGGTCTCGGGGTGATTGGACTTGCAACCGGTAATACTATACTCAGCCTGCTGGGTTTCAGCGGAGGCTTGCTCCATGTACTTAATCATTCACTATTTAAATCGCTTCTTTTTTTCAATGCCGGTTCTGTTTATCAGACTACCCATACCCGTAATATTGAGCATCTTGGAGGGCTGATGAAAAAAATGCCTTACACTTCAGTCCTGTTTTTGACAGGTTCGCTGGCCATTTGCGGTTTGCCTCCTTTTAACGGATTTATTTCAGAATATCTGATCTATTTAGGTATGTTTAAAAGTCTGTCAGCTGCCAATTTACCACAGTCCATTCTTATTCTGGGAACCATTGTAGGCCTTTCCCTTATCGGTGGCCTTGCTATCTTTTGTTTTACCAAGGCTTTTGGGATAGTATTCCTTGGAGAGCCGCGCTCAGAAAAAGCTGCCGGAGCGTTTGAAGTTAACAAAGATATGATCTGGCCGCAGTTCATCATTATTGGTTTTATTGCACTTATCGGATTGGCATCGGTTTGGTTTGTGCGTCCTGTTTTCGGTATCATTTCACAGTCGTTCGGAATTTCTGATTCTCTTCTTATAACAGCGCCCTCACTTGCTAACCTATCACAAATCAGCATTATCAGCGGTGTTTTTGTTGCTGTTATTGCAATTCTTCTGGGTTACAGGTATTACCACCTCAGATCAAAACCGGTAAGCTATGGTCCGACATGGGGTTGCGGATACACGGCAGCCTCCCCAAAGATGCAATATACAGCTACTTCGTATGCATATAACTACAATCATCTTGCAAAGCCAGTGCTGCAGACTGAGAAGCTGATGAGGGATATTGGAGAAGATGAGATTTTCCCGGAAAAAAGAACTTTTGAATCATATAGTGATGATATTTTCAAAAAGCTTCTGATTGATAAACCGGTTGACCTGGTTTCAGGACTGCTGAAAAAGATTGCGGTTATGCAAACAGGGCTGATCCAGCATTATATTCTGTACGCATTCATTTATATGCTGCTTGTGTTTCTGCTGACATATTTTAACGTGATCTGAAAATGGCAGGACTTATATTGATATTAATAGCAGCTTCCTTTTTTCCTGGTTTGATAGTAAGAACAAAGAGCCTTGCATCGGGACGGAAAGGACCGGGAATATTTCAGCCTGTAAAGGAGATTGGAATATTGTTGCGGAAAGGGAGCGTCTTCAGCAATACTACAGGCCTGATATTTCAGATTGCCCCGGTGATCGCTCTGTCGGGAATTATCTGTGCAATGCTAGTTTTACCATTTGCCAACCAGAGGGCCTTAATTTCATTTGAAGGCGATTTTATCTTTTTCTCCTACCTCCTTGCCCTGGGAAAATTCTTTTCAATCATCTCTGCTCTTGATACGGGAAGCAGTTTTGAAGGGATGGGAGCTAATCGTGAAGTATTTTTCTCAATGCTTGCAGAACCCGCATTTTTCATCCTTCTTGCAACATTTGCTATGTTTACAGGATATACCTCCTTCTCTGATATCTTCAGTCATTTTTTTATAACCGGAAGTAATTATGTGTTGATATACAGTATCATAGGATTATTCCTGTTAATCCAGATTGCAATGATCGAAAACAGCAGGCTTCCTGTCGATGATCCGAAAACACACCTCGAGCTTACAATGATCCATGAAGTTATGATCCTGGATAACAGCGGATTTGATAAAGCTTTGATCCATATCGGAGTATATCTGAAATTTGCAATTTATGGAGCCCTGATTTATAATGTTATCGTTCCTGCCGGATGGAATATCTTTCTTCAGATCGTTTTATTCCTTGGAGTTCAGATTATTTTTGCAGCGATCATCGGCCTTACGGAATCATTCAGGGCGAGGAACAAAATGAATAAGAATCCAAAGTTTATTCTGTCAATCTCGGCCATTGCCTGGATTGCTTTTATTATCATCCTGATCATGACTGAAAAATTGATCTGATACTCTTATAAATATGGTAAATTACCTGATAGTGTTTTTTGCAGTAACCCTGGTTTATTTCTGCTCCGCCGAGCGGCTGATCATTTATGTCAGACTTATCGGACTGCAGGGGTTGTTGCTTTGTGGTATCGCAATATTTGAACTGCATGAAGTAAATACAGCCAACCTTGTTTTTATTGTGGCTGAAACATTGGTTTTCAAAACTTTCCTTATACCATATCTTCTGTCCCGGATTATCAGCCGTTCAGGTGTAATGAAAGTGCATCGTCAGGCAATGCCCGGATTTTACCTTCTGATATTTTCAATATTTGCTTTGCTGATCAGCGTAATACTGGCAAATGCACTGATAAACCCGTTTGTAAATACGATTTATATGGTCATAGCCTTATTTACTTTGTTTACAGGGTTGCTGCTTATTGTTACCCACAGGTTAATTATTTCGCATCTGATTGGTTTTCTTATCCTTGAGAATGCTGTTTTTATCTTTTCACTTGCAGTGGGAAATGAAATGCCTATGTTGATCAACATCGGAATTCTGCTTGACATTTTTGTCGGCGTTCTAATCCTTGGATTTTTTGGATTGCGGCTAAAGCCAAACACCAATGAATTGACCAGATTAAAAGACTAATAGATGATGCTTTTGCTCTATTTTATGGTTTCCGTGCTAATGAGTATTTCTGTTGTTTTACTCAGGAACAAGACAGTAACAAAAATTATTACCTCCGGATTTGCGATAGTGCAAATCTTGTTTACATACTATTGCTGGATAAACCTGAACAAAACCGAGCTTAGCTACTTTACATACAACAGTACAGGAGTATTACTGCTTTCGGTCCTGTCAGTTTTGGTGATCCCTACCATTTATCATGGATTTATTTATGCGTCGGATGATGATGCCAAAAAATTCAATATCTATCATTCTGCCCTGATTGCTCTTATAATGTTCATGACAGGGGCTTATCTGGCCAACGGGATGACAGTTTTATGGATTTTTGTGGAAGCTACCACTTTGGCAGTTGCAGCGCTTATATACCATGACCGTACAGAAATTGCCCTTGAAGCCACGTGGAAATATGTATTTATCTGTTCAATCGGTATCGCCCTGGCTTATCTCGGGATCCTGTTTTTAGGATTTATTTATGGCCGGGAGGATGCTGCAAATCTTTCATTTTCATCCCTGTCCGGTATTATCAACAAGGCTAATCCGCTCTACCTGAAAATTGCATTTGTATTTGTCGTAATAGGATTTAGTACAAAGATGGGCCTTTTTCCGATGCACACAGTGACAATCGATGCTCATTCCGTTGCACCTCCGCCCATAAGTGCCCTTATTTCAACAGCCCTTATGAATGTCGGCTTTCTCGCTATTTTCAGGGTTTATACTTTATTCTCCTCTTCCCCGATCCTGCATTTTATGAACAGCGTTCTGATCCTTTCAGGGATGTTGTCCTTGCTGATTGCTGCAGGCTACATGCTGAAGGCAAAACATCTCAAGCGAATGCTTGCATACTCAAGCCTTGAAAATATGGGTCTGGTAGCGATAGCAATCGGAACCGGTGGCACCGGGTATTATGCGGCCTTGCTTCTGATACTGCTTCATTCCCTGGCAAAATCAAGTCTTTTTTTTCAGATGGGCCAGCTGTCGAGGGTTCTGCATACATTCCAGCTTGATGATTGCGGCAGATATATGAAATTATACCCTTCCGGAGCTCTTGTCCTGATCACCGGCATGATCTGTATACTTGCTATTCCGCCCTCCGGATTATTCATCAGTGAGTTTATGATCTTCAAAGGCTTGGTATTAAATGATCAGTGGTTCGTACTTATAACAACTATTGTACTGCTTTGTTTTGTGATTTATGCGATGAGTACCAGGATAATGCATATAATCTTCTCAAGTCCGCGGAGAGGCGAAAATCCTGAACCGCCGGCTAGAATAAGCCCTGTTGAAACCATAAGTCAATTTGTATTTTTCGGAATAGTGATAGTCATGTGCTTTTATCAGCCTCCTTTTCTTGTTGAGCTGATAAAACAAAGTATTGCCTTATTGCCCTAATTGAAATTATGAATAACAGAATCCGATATTCAGAAATAATAAATAATTCATCCCCGGCTGCCATTTCAGGGATACCGGTGTTGGATTATGATGCCTTTTCTGATCAGGCGACTGAGATGCTCAGGGATGAAACAAAGCATTGCCTTGCGTACTATGGCGTGGAGACAGGAGATTACCTGAAGTTTTACTGTTGTATAGCCGATGATGAGAACAATAGTGTCATGGTCTTTTCTCATAGGCAGAAGAGAGACAATCTGCTGCTGAAATCACTGACTCCTGCGGCGATCCAGTTGCATAATTTTGAACGTGAGATCCATGAAAATTTTGGTGTGGGATTTGAAGGACACCCCTGGCTGAAGCCGGTAAGATATCCGAATGATCGTCCGGATAAGACGTTGAAAATGAATAATTATCCTTTTTACGAGATCGAAAGTGAAGAATTGCATGAAGTGGGAGTAGGTCCGATCCATGCAGGTGTTATTGAACCGGGACATTTCAGGTTCATCTGTAACGGTGAAAAAGTTTTACATCTTGAGATCCAGCTTGGTTATCAGCACCGTGGAATAGAAAAGTTATTTATTGAAAAAAAAGATCCTTTGCAAAGATGTATTCTTTCCGAAAGTATAGCGGGAGATACTTCTGTCGGACATGCACTGGCTCACGCACAGCTTATCGAATCGCTGGCAGGACAGGAAGTGCCCGGTTCATTGCAGATTGAACGATGTATCGCCCTGGAAATGGAAAGGATTGCAGTTCACATCGGCGATACTGCCGCACTTTGCGGTGATGTTGCATATCAGCTCGGACAGGCAGTGTGCGAAGCGCTCAGAACTGCCATTATCAATACTACCCAACTCTGGTGCGGAAACCGGTTTGGCAAAGGACTTGTGCGTCCCGGAGGAAGCAATTATCCTCTGAGTGATAACGTGGCGGATGAGATTTCAAAAGTTGTTAATGAAACCGGAAGGCGATTTACGGAGATGACGGATCTTATTTATACTCTGCCAAGCGTACTTGGCCGTTTTGACGATATCGGACAGGTTACAAGGCAGCAGGCGATAAGCATCGGAGCAGTTGGAATGGCGGCCCGCACCTGCGGAATTCTACGTGATATCCGTAAAACCCATCCCTTTCAGTTTTACAGGAACTATCAGTTTCAACCTGTGACACTTGATTCAGGAGATGTTCTTGCCCGGGGAATGCTCCGGGTTCTTGAGGCAATGGAATCCGTTAAGATTATTAACCGTCTGATTGAAACCTGGCACACAAAAAAGGATGGTCCCGGGAAACCTGATTATACCTTTAAATTGAAGCCCGACAGCTTTGCCATGTCAATTGTTGAAGGATGGAGGGGGGAAATCTGTCATTCCGCGATTACGGATTCTAATGGAAATATTTTACATTATAAAATTAAGGATCCTTCATTTCATAACTGGATGGCACTGGCGCTGGCTGTCCGAAACCAGGAAATCTCGGATTTTCCGGTATGCAACAAAAGTTTTAACCTGTCTTACTGCGGAAACGATCTTTAGAAATTATAGTTAAATAATGTTTAAAGAAGTAAAAATCCTTGCCGGTCACGGACGACAATATATTAAAAACCTGCGGACTCAGCCTGTTGCACAGCTCTTCAGGGGGAAGCCCGTTATCTCAGCCGGGATCAGTGAAACTGAAATCGGCGCTGTCAGCGGGATATGCCCGACAGGCTCAATCGACGGTGTCACAGGCTCGATTGATCTTGGAAAGTGTGTCTTTTGCAAGGAGTGTTCCTTTCTGCTTCCGGAAAAGATAAAGTTCGGGAATGATTACAGGATGGCAGTGAACAGAAGGGAAGATCTTATAGTAAAGCCTGGAAATCAGGACCCTCTGAGGCTTGATGAGAACAGCATCAGAAAAGAGGTCAGGAAATTATTTAAGAATGCTCTGAAACTCAGGCAGGTGTCAGCCGGCGGAGATAATTCATGCGAGATGGAACTCACTGCTACCGGCAATGTGAATTTTGATTTTGGCCGTTATGGGGTTGAATTTGTAGCATCTCCCCGTCATGCTGACGGTCTTGTGATTACCGGACCGGTAACTGAAAATATGTCTGAAGCGCTAAGAATATGCTATGATGCAGTACCTGAACCAAAGGTTATAATTCTTGCCGGAACCGATGCAATAAGTGGCGGTATATTCGCCGGAAACCAGGCCCTTGACAGGAAGTTCATTGACGAACATCACATTGATCTGTATGTTCCTGGAAATCCCTGCCACCCATTAACATTCATAAATGGTGTGATGGATTTGCTGGGGATTACTATTTAACCCACCCCCGACCCCTCCCAGGAGGGGATCCTTAGGGAATGCCCCATGCCCCAAGCTCCACGCTCTATGCCCTGCTTTGCGAGCCGGAGCTTTAGCGAAGGCTGGAGCCCTGAGCCCTTTACGATTTAACCCACCCCCGACCCCACCAGCAGGCCAGCCCTGCAGGTAACGGCTGGGCCCTGCGCCCTGAGCCCTGTGCCCTGAGCCATTAATATCCTGCCGCCTGCCCGTCTTTCCGTGATTCCGACGCCCCGTACCAGACTTTATTTTTATCATCCCTCATTATAGCCTGGTAGCCTCCGTATCCTCCAAGATCCCATTGGATTGTATGCCCTTTTTCGAGCAGCTGCTGTATTACTTCCCATCTGAATCCGTTTTCAAGCTGCAGGATGCCTCCATCGGTCATCTGCTGACCAGTTGGTTCTGACGACCCTATGTGATGCATTCTTGGTGCATCACCTGCTTCCTGCAGGTTCATTTTGAAATCAATAAGATTGATAACTATTTGTGCATGTCCCTGCGGCTGCATATCACCTCCCATAACCCCGAAACTTATCCAGGGTTTGCCATTTTTTGTGATAAATGCCGGTATTATAGTGTGAAAAGGTCTTTTTCCGGGAGCATAAACATTTGCGTGACCTTCAGACAAGACTGAACATTTCACCTCTGTCCTGCAGGACGAACCCGAGTCCGGTCGGGCACATCCCTGACCCCATTCCCCTGTAATTACTCTGGATCAGCGAAACCATATTACCGAATTTATCAGCAACAGTCAGATAAATAGTATTTCCTGCTTCTATTTTACCTGCATCATAAACTTTGGCTGCTTTTAAAGGATTGATCAGCTTCCGGCGTTCGGCTGCATATTTTTTTGATATAAGCTGGCTGACAGGAACATCACTGAAACCGGGATCGGCATAGAATTTTGCACGGTCCTCAAAAGCAAGCTTTTTTGCTTCGGTGAACAGATGCATATATTCAGCTGATCCAAAGCCCATTGAGGCTAAATTGAAACCTTCAAGGATGTTTAGAATCTGGAGGGTTGCAATACCCTGTCCGTTTGGAGGGAGTTCCCAGATATCATAACCCCTGTATGAGGAACTTACAGGCTCCACCCATTCCGAATGATGCCTGGCCAGGTCGTCATATGTTAAGAAGCCTCCCTGTGATTTCATGAAAGCGCCAATTGTTTTTGCGATACTTCCCCTGTAAAATTCATTTTTTCCGCCCCTGGCAATTTTATCAAGGGTATTTGCAAGATTTGGATTTTTGAAGATCTCGCCTTTTGCAGGAGACTTGCCTCCGGGCATATATGTTTCCTTAATATTCGGATAGTCTTTCAGTGCCTGTGTATTTTTACTGAGAGCATAGGCAATTACTTCTGAAACAGGAAAGCCGTAGCGCGCATAGTTTATGGCAGGTTGAAGGATGTCCCTGATCGGCAGACGTCCGAACATATCGTGCATTTCAAACCATCCGTCGACGCATCCCGGCACTGAAACAGGAAGCGGGCCATATGATGGTATAAATTCAAAACCGTTTTTCCTGAAATATTCAAGCTTAAGTGAACGCGGCGACCTGCCGCTGGCATTCAGACCATACAACTTCCCTTTTTCAGCACTCCAGATAATTGCAAAAAGATCACCCCCTATGCCGCTCCCTGTCGGTTCAACAACTCCGAGGACAGCATTGGCAGCTATTGCGGCATCAATGGCATTACCTCCTTTTTTCAGAATGTCGAGTGCAACCTGGGTAGCCAGAGGCTGACTTGTTGCAGCCATCCCATTCTGGGCAATGACCTCTGACCGGGTTGCAAAATCCCTTCCTGTAACCCTGTCCTGGGAATAAACAAAGAATGGAAAGGCTGCGATAATGCTTGAAATAAAGGCTCTCTTAAGCATAATTGTTCAGGTTATTCGATGCCCTAAAGGTACTAAAGTGGAGCAATTATTTTGCCATAGCCACCTTTTTTAGTTCATCTGACATTTTCTCAATGGCATATCTGAGGGATGTACGTGGCATAAGTTTCTTATTCCTTATAACATATTCAAATACCTCTTTCTGATGAGGTTTGCTTGCAGATTTCAACATCCAGCCATAACCCTTCTGCACCATATCATCTGAGTCAGCGAGCAAAATGTCTGAGATCTCAAAAATATCCTTCAGAAACATTCCTTTCCCGGCCGGAACTATAAGTGAAACCGCCGATGCCCTTCGCATCCAGCGGTTTTGCGATAATGCCCATTTCTTCAGTTCAGCTATCATCTCAGGGAACATTTCAACTGCCGATCCAACGGTATGGTTGCAGAATGTGTCGCACGACGCCCAGTTGGTTACATAGCCATTTATCCATCTTTCAAAGATCCTGAAATCCGATGACTCATATTGCTTTCTGATGAAATACGACCAGTTGCAGGCAACAAATGATTCTTCCATCATGCCTGATTTCCAGAGCTCTTCGCACAAATTGAAGACATGGGTTTTGCTCCTGTCCGTTAATTTATTGAAGTGTTCTCTTCCGATACGTGATACAACGGCTGATTTTATGCCGTAAAGTTTTACTTCCTCCCTGAAAAATCTTTCGCCTGATGCTTTTGTCTTTTCATCAGCATTTCTGATGAGTTCCTGTCTGAGTGACTCAATTATACTGTTCATTTCTTAGGAATGTATAGTTTTTAATGATAGTTCCACACTTCACAAGTTGGCAGTTGGCAAAAGGCAGTTGGCAATATTCGTTAAAGCATAACCTGCAACACTGACGCTCCTTCGTCGGTCAGTGCCTTCGGCCTGCAACATGCAACACTGACGCTCCTTCGTCGGTCAGTGCCTTCGGCCTGCAACACTGACGCTCCTTCGTCGGTCAGTGCCTTCGGCCTGCAACACTGACGCTCCTTCGTCGGTCAGTGCCTTCGGCCTGCAACACTGACGCTCCTTCGTCGGTCAGTGCCTTCGGCCTGCAACCTGCTCCCAATCATTCCTCCAGCAGGTTAACCTCTTTAATTTCCCCGGTTTGCGGATTGACCCTCAGACTTTTTATTTCACAAGGTTTGAAATTTCCGGTCCATTTCCGATTAATAAAGCTCAGGTCAAGGTTTGCAGTTGCCGGGATCCCGGAAGTCTCCACACACCTTACTATGAGATCCTCATTTCCCTCAGCTTTTTTGACAGCGGTAACAGCAATATTGTACGGTTCGATCGCCATGAGTGAATCCGATCCGGGCATCTGACCCCTGTGGATGCCCTGGTAGATAACTACCGGCTGTGAAATGAATTCCTCGGCTATCCTTGGGATCCTGTTATTTTGCCATGAATTCTTATGAGGCACCAGTAACATCCGGAATGTCTGGATACCCTGGTCCTGCCACATGTGTTCGGCTTTCATGTCAAGCACTCTCGGAATATGATGTGCATAGACCGCGGAGCGGGCCACCGATACATTCAATATGTTGTCCTTCACGCTATACCCGTATTTTGCATCATTTATTACTGTAAGTCCCGCCTGCGTACCATTATTGGTTCCGGAAACATCAATCCAACGCTGACCAGGATCTTCGTCGCCGTTTAACTGACGTGATATGAAACCGTATGGGGTTTCATATGTTGCTACCGGTGAAAGGACGTTGACCGGGAAAGAGAATTTAAGCATTTTAAGGTGTTCGTGCCAGTCGAGCATAACCCTGGCCCCGAGTTGCCTGGAGCCTGCATAAAGCACCCAGTCAATTGTCAGGGAAGAGGCACCAAAAGTGGATGAAACTCTTGCCGTGGCACGCAGGGGTCCTTTTTCTGTGAAAATGACCGTCGCGTTTCCGAATGATCCGTATTCATTCGCATAAGATTTTACATCATGGCTCCAGGTATCACTCGGATCGTCAATGATCACAGCCCTGCATCCTGTTATGCCACCCAGGAAAATCTCCTTCCCGGTTTCCTTATCCGTTATTCCGATAGTACCAGAAGGCGAAAAACCTACAGTCAGAAATTCATTTTCCATGGTTTTGTCAGCAACAATTACCGGTGAAGGCACGGGTGTTGAATTTCCCTGCCTGATCCTGATCTGCCGGTATCCGAATGCAGGTAATAAAGTCCTGACAATAATTTTCCTGCGGCTTCCTGCCTCTGTAGTGCCGGCAGTCCATTGATGCGGAAGAGCATCCCCCTTTTCATCTTCAACAAGCGATGGATTTTTCAGATCCCAGTTAAAATCATATTCCAGGTTCCCTGTTACCTCCCAGGCGTGGGGATTGAAAGCAAGTATATATTGTGAGGCCGGGTCTTCTGATGGTACCTGCCATTCGAGTTTCTGTACGGCTTTAAACATAGTCTGATGTGCAGTATCGAGTGCAAAACCAAATCCCTCGCGCGCAGTCAGCGAATGCTCGGGAACTGAGGTACCTGCCAGACTGTCGTGGAATTGCAGAAACAGGACACGCTTCCAGGCTAGCTTCAAGTTCGGGTCCGGGATATTTGAAACCCCACACTGATGATCCTATGGCGGCTATCTTTTCGGCAGTTACCAGTGCACTTTCCGATGCCCTGTTGCCTTTTTTTATCTCCGATTCAGCAGTATAGCATCCGACCGCATGATGTTGCAGGTCGTCCTTCACGGTTGGCAGATTAAGACTCCTGTCGTCACGCATCTCCCTGAAATAGCGGTCCGGGGTACTGAATAACAGAACAGGAGCGCCTTTCTCAGCCTGGATCTCCCGGATTGAGGCTATGTTTTCCTTAGTAGCGCCCCCTCCATGGTCACCGGCACCGAAATATGACATGAAAGCCTTGAAAGGCTGATCCTTAAGCTGCACAAGGACCTGTTCAATACGTCCCCTGACTGATCTGCTGTCATTATAGCTGATGGGGATCCGGTAAGCAAGCACCCGTGTTCCGTCAGGGCTTTCCCACCAGAAAAGATCAGCAGGGATGTTCTTTTCTCCTGGCATCGGACGCATGAAAACATAATTCTCCATCCCCTGCTTCTTAAAAATCTGGGGAAGCGTGTTTGCATGACCAAAAGAATCAGGATTGAAAGCTACGGTTGCCCTGTGTCCCAGAAGCTTCTGAAAAGTAAGCTGACCATATAATCCTTGTCTTACAAGTGCTTCTCCTGAGGGAATATTAACATCAGGTTCCACCCACCAGCCTCCGACAATGTTCCATCTTCCTTCTTCAACACGAATGCGTATTTCTTCAAGCATTTGAGGGTCATTTTCCGCAATCCACTGGTAAAACTGGGCAGAGCTTGCAGTAAATGTAAAATCGGGCGTTTCTTTCATTCTGTCGAGTGCTGACCTGAATGTGCTGTGAACAACGGAAATGCCTTCAGACCATGGCCATAACCACACGGGATCAATATGAGCCTGACCGATGACATGGAACCTGAAACCTGATGCATTTAAAGGCCATCTGGCTCTATCCTGGTATTCTGATGCAAATAGTCCATTTAAAGGTCTCATCCCGATAACAGCAGTACCTGCAACGGCATTGTTTATGAATCTCCTTCTTGAAATTGGAGTTCTGCTTTTTAGTTTACCCGGATTTTTCATGGTTATTTAGGTTTAACTTTTTGAACTGGCATTTATGATCTGATTATCAAATTCAGATGGTAACTCTTGTCTGAGTTTAACTGTTGCCGACCATTGCAACACTCAGACTTGCATAGTCTCCGACTTCTTCTCCAAGAGCCGCCGGCACTATTTTACAAACTTCCCTGGCCGGGGTCAGAGCTTCCTGCCTGATAATCTCCATGCAGGCGGGTTCAAGGAATTTCCTGCAGCGTGCATAAACACTGCCTATGACTATCATCCGGGGATTGAGGATATCAATGAGAAGTGATAATCCTCTGCCAAGATACCTGCCTGAGATACCGAATATCTCAAGGGCTGTATTGTCTCCCTGCTCAGCTGCCAGGGCAACATCCCTTGCAGTGATTTTTTCAATATTTTCAAGGTTGTCGCAAAAGGACATCTTCAGGTTTGCTGTCAATCTTTCACGTGCAATTTTTTTCGCAAGAAGCGCAATACCGGTTCCGCTGCAGAAAGCCTCAAAGGAGCCGGCTTTACCGTAGGCTACAGGACCCTCATCGGCTAACCTCATATGACCTACCTCACCTGCGAGGTCATTTGTGCCGGAATAGAGCCTTCCGTCAATGATTATTCCGGCTCCCATTCCAGTGCCAAAAGTAAGAAAGATCATATTATCAGTACCCTTGCCAGCGCCGAATTTCCATTCTGCCAGTGCGCAGGCATTGGCATCATTCTGAAGATAAGCAGGTATGCCGAACTTTTCCTTAAACAACTGAACGATCGGAATATTGTCCCATCCCGGCAGGTTGGGAGGCGACTGGACAATGCCTTTCCTGCTGTCAAGAGGACCGCCGCAACTTATGCCTGTAGCTTTCAGTCCCTGTTTTCCTAATTGTTCAACAATTGATGATGCTGAGCTGAGCAAAAGATCTATGGCATGGGCAGGGCCATTTTGGGTTTCGGTCGGAAAACTGACCTTCTTAAGGATTTTCATATCCCCTGTACCGGCGATAACTGCACACTTGGTACCGCCAATATCGATTCCGATGTAATATGAATTACTCATGTCTGATGATTTTTATGTGAAATAATTATCACTAACAGGCCCCACGCCGCAAATCGCAAGCCGCGCGCCGCATACCGCAAGCCGTTATACCTTAACGCCTTAACGCCTTGACACCAAAATTAAGCAATTGGCAATTGGCAGTTGGCAAATAAAGCTTCCGCATCCTGCACGCCGTTATACATTAACGCCTTAACGCCTTGACACCAAAATTAGAAATTGGCAATTGGCAGTTGGCAAACAAAGCTTCCGCATCCTGCACGCCGTTATACCTTACGCCTTAACTCCAAGATTAAGCAATGGATTGGCAGCTGGCAAATAAAGCTTCCGCATCCTGCACGCCGTTATACATTAACGCCTTAACGCCTTGACACCAAAATTAAGCAATTGGCAATTGGCAGTTGGCAAACTATCAACCAGTTTTACCAGCCGAAGCTTCAGTGGCCTGTGCAGAAGCCTGCAACCAGTTCTATTTTATATTCTTCCAAAACCTCTCCTCGGATCTCTTCAGCTCGCTTTTTCTTCTTCTCTCTAAAAAATAATAAAACAAAATTGCAATTATTCCTGCAATTAACAGACTTGGAAGAAGAAACTGCATAATTTCCGAAATATCTGAATTCACACCGGTGAGTGAACCTTTCAATATAGCACCCTCAGTTCCCGGCTCAATGGTTCTTCCCACATCGATGCTGAAAATGTTTTTAACAAAAAACAATGAGAAAAATGTAAGCAGTCCGGAGAAAATGGGAGTGATAATCCATCCGATGCCGATTTCACCAAGAACCCTGAAGTTAATGTTTCTTGCGCCCTTATATAAACCAATACCGATAACACTTCCGACTATGATCTGTGTACTTGAGACAGGAACCAGGGGAATGGGAGGGAGTCCCATCCTTCCCAGCAGGGCTGAAAGTCCTGATGATGAGAAAATGAACAATACCAGTGCCTGAGACAAAACAACAACCAGCGCGGCTTCGGAAGAGAGCTCCACAATGTTGCTTCCGACAACCTCCATCACCCTGTTGGAATAGGTAATTATGCCGGCGGCAATTGCAATACCTCCCAATAAGAAAAGCTGCTGTGAAGAAGAAAGGGTTATGATGCCGAGGTTGATTTCCTGGAGGTTAAAAGCAGGAATAAAAACTCCCATCACGTTTGCTATATTATTTGCTCCAAGGCTGTAAGCCCCGAATGCACCAACAACTATCAGGCCTGTCCTTATATACGATTCAAACCGTACAAGATGAATTTTTGTGTTCTTTTTAATTGCCCTGACCAGCATATAAAAAAGGATGGCAAAGACAGCGCCCATGATGGGACCGGAAATCCAGGTTGATACGATCCGGATAAGGGTACCGCTGTCAGTTGAATTTCCGGTGAAAAGGTTCCATCCTATGATCGCTCCCACGATTGCCTGTGTTGTCGAAACCGGAATTGCGAATTTTGTCATAAGATAGACTGTTATTGCAGCCGACAGTGCTACGGTAAAAGATCCGCCAATTGCGTTCACTGCCCCAAGCTTTCCAAGGGTGTGCGAAGCTCCTGCTCCCTGGATCACTGCCCCGAGAATAACAAAGACAGATGCAATTATCGCTGCCTTTCTGAAGCTCACCATCTTTGAACCTACAGCAGATCCAAATACATTGGAGGCATCATTGGCTCCAAGAGACCAGCCCAGGAATAAACCGCTTGTGAGAAACAATAAGATCATTCTTAATATTTGCTTTTTTATTCCGTCTTTGAACCGCAGAAGGCAGTTGGCAACCTGCAACCAGCCTTCGCCTCCCTCCGGTCGGCTATGGCTGGCAAAGCCTGCAACACTGACGCTCCTTCGTCGGTCAGTGCCTTCGGCCTGCAACCTGCCTACATCACAATCTTTATTGCCATCGCCGAAAGGAGATCAGCTGCCTTTTGAGCGGTGTCAGAAATATTTTCTATATGATGGATAATATATCTCAGATGAGCCTTATGAGCCAGATCCAGTTCCTTCATATCGTGAAAGATTATTTTCTGGGCATTCCTTGATACCTTATCAGTCTCACTTTCAAAATAGTATACTTTCAATAATTTTTCCCTTACAGTATATGGTGCTTTGAAATATGCCCTTGCTGCAGGCATAAGCTCCTCACCCGCACATACAGAGGCTTCCATGATACTTATGAAATTATGGTTCAGCGACGCCGGAATTTCGGGCATTTCAATGCTGAACTCGTTCAGGGTGCTCTTGATGGAATCAATTATCTCGTCGAGAACATCGATCAGGGTCGTCACTTCGGCTCTGTGCTGCGGTAAAATTGAATGAGTAATCATTTCGTTTTCGATAGACCGCTGGAGCTTGTCAGCATTTCTCTCGAGCGATTCCACTTTCTGAAGGTGCCGGCCGAAGGCTTCCATGTCCTTATCAAGATATGCTTTTACCCCTTCCCTGAACACAAGCAGGCCAAGATCAATATTGTCAAAAAACTCATCAATACTGATAATCAGATTTTTTGTAGTTCTTGTGAATAAGGCCATCTTTTCCGGTTTTAAAGTACTTAAACAAATATAGGGATTTACATTTAAAACGGAATTCGGATGAGATCTTATTCTTTTCGGCAATAGAAAGCTTTAATTGAGGGTTGTTGAAAAAGCCTTTTTTAACCGCAAAGCACGCAAGAAGGCGCAAAGCACACAAAGTTACGAACATGAACAAATTAGCTCTTTGCGATCTTTGCTTAATCCTTTGCGATCTTTGCGGTTAATGGATTTAGATTTTTTAAACAGTCCCATAAGTGGCAGACTTTCCCTTCAGAATTCTATTATCTTTTCAATTTTGTAGCCCCTGAGGTATTGTTTCAATATGACCTGGATGTCACTGTTGTCTTTTGAAGACTGAATACAATCGTGAACAGCAGTCATCCCGAAGCCCATTTCATTTACATTGAAATATCCGTAGCCTGTGTATTTCCCGTTCACTATTCTGACAGCACTCCGTTCCTCCTCATCCCTTCCTTTGTCAATGATGAAAAAATTCCTGCGTGTGAATATGAATTCCTCCGCAGCTTTTCCGGCACGCTCGTTATATCTGATGTGTGTTTCTTTCCCGCAGCATGCCCCTTTGCAGATACCCACCTGATAATGGAAGCATGGTCCGTCTGTATCATAAAGCCCTGAAAGTTTTTGACACAGATCGTATTTTTCTACGAGCGACAAAAGCCTCGATTTTGCCTTTTCGCGTGATGTAAAAACTGAAATGGGAGTCTCGTCTGTATTTATTTGACCGCAGGTGAAATTGATATACCCGTTTTTATCAGTATGGCTAAAAATCCCGTACTGAAAGCCCGTTCTCCGCTGAGCCCTGTTGTAGACTGGCTTGTTTGTTTTTATTTCCGATGATTCCTTGAGCAGGGCAATCAGTTCGCTGCCGGTGACTTCCCAGTCAATATCCGCGATAATATCTCGCATTTCCATCGCCCGGTTCGACGTATTGTTCGAAAGGTGGGTCCTGATCCGCTGCTGAAGGTTACGGCTTTTCCCGATATATATAAGATCCCCCTTCTCGTTGTAGAAATAATAGATACCGGGCTCATCAGGTATTGAATCGAGTTTTGCAATATTCAGGTTCGGATTGAGTTTTGATAATCTTGTGTTTCTTAACAAGTCTGATGTACAGCCATTAATTTGCCTGTCCCTGTCAGTCAGCAATTCAAAAAGCCTGACAGTGGCAAATGCGTCACCGGCAGCCCTGTGTCTCCCATTTATAGTAATGTTCAGCTCTTTGCAGATATTACCGAGACTATAGGACCGGTGTCCCGGGATCAGCTTTCTGCAAAGAGTTACCGTATCAATGATATTTCTTTTGAAGTTGTAGCCCAGCGATTTGAATTCCTGTCTTAAAAATGAATAATCGAATCTTGCGTTATGGGCTACAAAAGTACGTCCCTCTGTAAACTCAATGATATCCCTGGCGATCTCATAGAATTTCGGAGCCTCTTCAACCATTTCATTTGAGATCCCTGTCAGGTTAGTAATGAAATAAGGTATGTTTCGTTCAGGATTGACGAGCGAGACAAATTCCCCTGTGATTTTTTCCCCGTCGTGCTGATAAACTGCAATTTCGGTGATCTTTTCAATTCTGGCACTTCCCCCCGTGGTCTCAATATCAACTATCGCGAACATGAACTGAATTCTCCTTTGTTAAAGCAGTGCTAATATAAACAGAATTAAGGTCTGTTTGCCTTAATGTTTGTATTTTTGCGATCTAAACCCGGCAATGATGAACGAATGTTATGGGAAGAAATTCATTCTTAACGGAGTACTCCAACACTCAGATCTTTTCGACAATACACTGGTTTATGAAGGGGATTCGGTTTATGAAGTGATCCGGATGGTAAAGGGAAATCCTGTGTTCTTCAGCGATCATATGGAACGCCTGGTTTCGAGCGTAAGGCTTCAACAGAAGGAATTGCTTGCTGAGCCTTCCATGATAAAAAGGGATGTCATTAATCTGGCAAAAACCGAACGAAGAAAAGATGTTAACCTCAAAATTGTCTTTAATTATAATCTTGGTTCTGTTAATTACCTTATTTACTTCATTGAACCTATATATCCATCTGAAGAACAGTACAAAAAAGGTGTCAAAGGAATACTTTTCAGGGCTGAGAGGAAAGATCCCGAATCGAAAGTTATTAATCATAAGCTTCGTTCTTCAATCTACCATAACCTCATTCTCCTCGGGGGGTATGAGGCACTGCTGGTGAATGAGGAGAATTGCGTAACCGAGGGAAGCAGATCCAATGTTTTCTTCCTTAAGGGAGATGTTCTGGCTACTGCTCCCGATGATAAGATCCTCAATGGAATTACAAGAAAATACATTCTTGAAATTTGCAGGGAAAACAAGATCAGGGTGGAGTTCAAATGCATCCCGGTCGATACCATTTCGGGTTATGACTCAGTATTCATGACAGGTACATCTCCGGTAGTGCTTCCATTCTGCTGTATTGATGACATCACTTTCAAGGTACGTGTACCGCTCATTGAACTATTGAGAAAGCTTTACCTGCAAAAAGCTGAGGATAGTATACACGGATTCCTGACCAACAACTGATCGCGGATAAAGTATTTTACCGACTTATTTTGCTATCTTTGCCCCTTACAAGAAAAAATCAACAGCTATGCCAAGCATCAGAAAACTTAAAAAGGATATAGACTATCTTATTTTCGAAGTGATTTCAGACTGTTTTACTTTTGGTTCTCTTCACCCCGATGATAATCCTGAAGAGGTCACCTCAATTATTTCAGATGCTGTTAACTTAAGAAACGGATTGATCAAACGCGTTAACAATCCTGAGCAAAGCGAAGACCCTAAGATTACAAGAGCTCATTTTCAGCTTGTTGTAAAGGATCTTTATACCAGCGTCGATATATTATGCGGGAGGCTCAGTCTGCTGTCGGGGAAGGGAAAGTAAAATACCTGTAAATCAGGTTTCCGCACTTTGTACATTTACCCTCATTGTCCAGGTTTAGTAATTTGATCCTGTAGCCGGATCTGCTTGTTACGAGTGTTGCGCATACAGGGCACTTTGTATCCTGGCCGTTCCCGGCGCCAGTATTACCTACATAGACATTTTTCAGGTGCTTCGATGCGATTTCATAAAGCCTTTCTAACGTGGACTGAGGCGTAGCGGGGTCATCCCTCTTGTACGTTGGAAAATACCTGCTCAGATGGAACGGTGTATCAGCTCCGAGCTCCTCCGAAATAAACCTCGTTTCTGACTCCATTTCATTGTCAGAATCGTTCCTTCCGGGAATTATCAATGTTGTGACTTCAAGGTGCTTCCCTGCCTTAGCTATCTGCTTCAGACTCTCGAGAACGGGTTGAAGCCTGGCGCCTGTAAGCTTTTTATAAAAATCCTCATTAAATGCTTTAAGATCAATGTTAAAGGCATCTATAAATCCGGTTATTTCACTGAGCGGGTAACTGTTCACATATCCATTGCTGACCATAACCGTATGCAATCCATTTTCTTTTGCCTTCTGAGCCACATCCCTCATAAACTCAAACCAGATTATGGGTTCATTATAAGTAAACGCTATCCCGATATTATTCCTGGATAATTTTGCATCGTTCACTATCTTAACCGGATCTGTATTTTTAGGAAAGCTTTCAGAAGCCTTTTGGGAAATATGCCAGTTCTGACAGAAGTCACACCTCATATTGCACCCGTAAGATCCTGCGGAGAGGATATTGTAGCCGGGAAAGAAATGATACAGTGGTTTCTTCTCAACCGGATCAAGTGAAAAACCCGATATGACACCATAGGTGGTCAGTTCAATTTTTTCACCGGTGTTTTTCCTTACCCCGCATATTCCTCTGTTCCCCGGTTGAATTTTGCACAAATGAGGACACAGGGTACACTCAATGTAATTCGCATATTTAACAAACAGCTGGCTCATATTCCTGTATTAGATTCATTCAAAATTACACCAATTCGGTTTATGGTGTTTGAAAATTAAATTACTTTTATAGATAAGCAACTATGAGATAGTGATGAAATACAAACTGGCGTTACTTGGAATGATTCTAACCGGATTTTCAGCCTGTCAAAAGCAGGTTCAATCGCCGGAACTGTGGTATGACAAGCCTGCTGCAGACTGGAATGAGGCTTTACCTGTCGGAAACGGCCGCCTTGGAGCTATGGTATTCGGGGATCCTGAAAACGAACGCATTCAGATCAATGAGGAAAGCTTATGGGCAGGTACAAAGATTAACAACAATAATCCAAGGGCGCTTGAAAACCTGCCGTTATTGCAGGAAGCTATTTTTAAAGGCGATATAAGGAGAGCTGAAGAAATCGCAAACAGATGCTTTTTGGGTACTCCTCCACGGATTCTGTCGTACCAGCCACTGGGCGATCTGATGATAAAATATGACTGGAAAGGGCAGGTTTCGGAATACAGGAGATCTCTTGACCTTCGCTCGGGGGTGACAGTTACTTCATTTAAAGTAAACGGGGAATCCATTTCATCCGCGGTATTTTCATCAGCAGTTGATAATGTGCTTGTAATATGGATCAAAGCTCGTGGCAAGGCAAAAATTAACTGCACTTTTGAGCTCAGGCGTGAGAAGGATGCAGATGTAAGGGTATCTGAAGACGGCTCGATACTCCTTACAGGACAAATAGTTGATGAAGATAATCCGTTAACGGGTCCGGGCGGAAAGCACATGAAATTTGCCTCCCTGGCAAGATTCAGGGTTGCCAACGGAAAAATTGCCGCAGGAGATAGTTCTTTAAGCATTGCTGATGCTTCAGAAATAACCGTTATTCTGACTGCTGCCACTGATTATAATATCAATCTGCTTGATTTTGACAGATCTCTTGATCCTGCCGCTGCCTGTGATGCGATACTTGAAAGGATCAGCGGAAAGAGTTACAGAAGTATTTTAGCTGATCATTCAGCGGAACACCAATCCATGTTTGACCGCGTTTCATTGGATTTTGGAGCTGACACTCTAAGCTATCTCCCGGCTGATAAGCGTCTGGAACGCATAAAGGCCGGCAACGGTGACAATGGCCTGATTGCCCTCTATTTTCAATACGGCCGTTATCTTCTGATGGGCTCTTCCAGATTTCCGGCAGTTCTTCCTGCGAACCTCCAGGGAATATGGAACAAGGATCTAAAGGCACCCTGGAACTCAGATTTTCATACAAATATCAACCTGCAGATGAATTACTGGCCTGCAGAAGTGTGTAATCTTTCAGAGACCGCAGTTATCCTTTCCGATTTTGTTAAAAGGCTCACTGTGCCTGGTGCAATTACGGCCAGGGAAATGTATGGCACTGGCGGCTGGACAATGCATCATCTGACAGACCCGTTTGGAAGAACCGGGGTGGCTGATGGTGTATGGGGTCTGACACCAACCAACGGGCCTTGGATGACATTTACATTATTTGAGCATTATCTGTTCACCCGGGATAAAGACTTTCTGGAGAAAACTGCTTATCCGGTATTGAAGGGATCAGCGGAATTCCTGCTTGGTTTTCTGATCCCTTCCCCGGAGGGCTTTCTGGTTACCAATCCTTCTACTTCTCCCGAAAACAGATACTTCCTTCCGGGAAGCAAGGAAACAGCTCAGCTGACATATTCGGCAACTATTGATATTGAGACCGTTAACGCTGTTTTTGACTATTATAAGGAGGCCGCAGAAATACTTGATCTTGACCAGGATTTGGTCAGGAAAGTAAATGAAGCCCAGCTAAGACTGCCACCGGTAACAATAAACTCCAATGGTACAATCAGGGAATGGATCAGGGATTATGAAGAGGTTGAACCGGGTCACAGGCACATGTCGCACCTTGTCGGCTTATACCCTCTTGCACAGATCTCTCCCGGAACGCCCTTGCTTTTTGAAGCTGCAGGCAAAACCATCGAAAGGCGTCTCTCCTCCGGAGGCGGTCATACAGGATGGAGCAGGGCATGGATAGTTAATTTCTATGCAAGACTGCAGAATGGGGAAAAAGCTTATGATCACCTTATGAGCCTTCTGAAAAAATCTACATTGAACAACCTGTTTGACAGCCATCCTCCCTTCCAGATTGATGGTAACTTCGGAGGTACAGCCGGGATAGCAGAGATGTTGCTTCAAAGTCACCAGGGATTTATCGAATTGCTGCCTGCGCTCCCTTCTGCCTGGAGTGAGGGTGATGTTAAAGGACTTGTCGCACGTGGCAGCTTTGTTATAGATATTGCCTGGAAAGAGGGGAAGGTTACTTCAGCTAAAGTTCATTCGCGGACAGGAGGAAGCTGTAAAGTAAAATATGGTGAAAAGGTCATCGAGTTAGAGACTGTTGCAGGAGGTGACTATATGTTGGAAGAATTAAGATAGGGCTCAGGGCTCCAGCCTTCGCTAAAGCTTCGGCTGGCAAAGCAGGGCATAGAGCGTGGAGCTTGGGGAATGGGGCATTCCCTAAGGATCCCCTCCTGGGAGGGGCAAGGGGTGGGTTCTTTTCTTCGGATTCCCCTCAGGGCTGGCCTGTGGTGGGGCAAGGGGCATGGAGCATGGAGCATGGAGCATGGAGCATGGAGCATGGAGCATGGAGCATGGAGCATGGAGCATAGAGCATGAGAGGGGCTATGGTTGGGAGGGAATGTTAAAAGTGAAGGACGTATGTATTGATATGGGTTTAGATCTGCGAAAATCAGCGTGATCAGCGGGAAACGAGAAAAATCTTACACAGATTTCGCAGATTAAAATCCCTCAGATTTGACTTATGAAAAATAAATTATATATGTGATCCTTAAGGTGTTAAAAGACATAATATTGATCCAATTAATGAAAACCACAATGGAACAAAAATCATTATTAAGTGTAGGCTTTACACTTATACTAACTACTATTTTTTTTGGGTTGGGAGCCCAGACTAACGAATCCTGGCAAGCTTCAAAGGAAACTGTTGAAAAGCTTTCAAAAAACCAGACCGGATTCAACTACTATGAGGATAAAGTTCCATCCTTCAAATTGCCTGATGTTCTGACAACATTGAACGGCCAGATTGTTAAAACAGCAAAAATGTGGAGTGAGTTGAGACGGA
This sequence comes from uncultured Bacteroidales bacterium, assembly GCA_963703935.1. GTDB lineage: Bacteria > Bacteroidota > Bacteroidia > Bacteroidales > VadinHA17 > LD21. Next base: position 124,359 of record CAVPGA010000002.1, read on the forward strand.
ATGAAATTCTGGAACTCTTCAGGGAGAATGTTTTTGGAAGAATACCGACCACTCCCTATAACAAGAGTTTTACAGTGATAAATGAAGATAAAAATGCTATGAACGCTAATGCCACGTTAAAGGAGATTAATATTAAAATCTCTTCAGATGGTAAATCGCTTGATATTCATTTAACACTCTTTGTGCCGAACAAGATCCCGAAACCTGTTCCTGCGTTTCTGCTTATCGACAACAGGGGGCCTGCGAATACCGACCCTTCCCGGCAGGTCAAAAGTGAATTCTGGCCGGCGGAAGAGGTTATTGCAAGGGGTTATGCCATAGCAGTGTTCAGTAATGCCGATGTGGATCCCGACAACTTTGACGATTTTAAGAATGGGATACATGGTCTGCTCGACAGGGGGGAGCGGCAGCCTGATTCCTGGGGGACCCTTGCTGCCTGGGCGTGGGGAGCAAGCCGGTGCATGGATTACTTTGAAACCGACAAAGACATTAATAAAAATAAAGTAGCGGTGGTGGGACATTCACGCGGTGGTAAAACTGCCTTGTGGGCAGGAGCGGAGGATCAGCGCTTCGGACTTGTTATAAGCAACGAATCAGGTTGCGGAGGTGCTGCCCTGGCTCGCAGGCGTTTCGGTGAAACCGTTGCAAGGATCAATTCAGCTTTTCCTCACTGGTTTTGCTCAAACTACAAAGAATGGGCAAATAATGAAGATGCCATGCCCGTCGATATGCACATGCTGCTCGCTCTGACCGCTCCACGGGCTCTTTATGTTGACTGTGCAAGCGATGATCTGTGGGGGGATCCGCGCGGCTCCTACCTGGCTCTTTATAATGCGGTGCCTGTATTTAAACTATTTGATAAGGGAACTGTTATTTCCGAAACAATGCCTCCGCTCAATAAACCGGCAGTGAGCTATAAAATCGGATATCATATAAGGGATGGAGGCCATAACATGTTGCTCAAAGACTGGAACTGGTTTATGGATTTTGCCGATACAATTTTTTAATAATTGATTGTAAGGGCGTTGCATGCAACACCCTTACAACATTATAAAAATGAATTTTCTCTAATAGAAATCCGATGATTGAATTTGTTCCCGAAGATCGCATGAAAACTGAATTTGTCAGGATTCTGACAAAGTATGGTTTTAGTGAAGCAAAAGCTGAACTGTGTGCTGAGATTTTTACTATAAACAGCGTTGAAGGAGTCTATTCGCACGGTTTTAACAGGTTCCCAAGGTTTGTTGACAATATAAGGATGGGATATGTCAGACCGGATGCGGTCCCATCGTTAATTAAAAGTGCAGGAGCATTTGAACAATGGAACGGAAATCTCGGACCGGGACCCCTGAATGCCTCTTTTGCCACCTTAAGGGCTACAGAGCTGGCCATCAAAAACGGGATCGGGCTTGTTACCCTTGCAAACACCAACCACTGGATGCGCGGAGGCACTTACGGATGGCAGGCTGCCAGAAAGGGATTCGTTTTCATCGGATGGACAAATACAGAAGCAAATATGCCGGCATGGGGAGCAAAAGATTTCAGGATTGGGAATAATCCCCTCGTGATCGCCATACCTTATCAGGATGAAGCTATCGTCCTCGATTTTGCAATGTCACAGTTTTCATACGGCAAGCTTGAAGTATATAAGCTCGGTGAAAAGCTTCTCCCTTTCCCGGGAGGATTTAATGTCAGCGGTGAACTTACTGCTGATCCCGGCGAAATTCTGTTGACCCGGCGTGCACTTCCGATAGGTTACTGGAAGGGATCTGGCCTTTCCCTGCTTCTTGATATCCTCGCTGCAACCCTCTCAGGCGGTTTCTCTACTCATGCGATTTCAAACAGGGAAGCAGAATATGCTTTATCGCAGGTGTTCATCGCAATAAGTCTGAATGAACTTGCCAACTCAGGAGCCATTGAGAAGACCATTCAGGATATAATAGGCGATTTGAAAAGATCGGATCCTGTAGACCCGGAAACTGAAATCAGGTATCCGGGTGAGAATATCGTTAAAGTCAGGAATGAAAATAAAAAAAATGGGATTCCCGTAAATAAAGAATTTTGGGAGAGGATCCTATCGCTTTAGATTGCATCAGAATTCATCTTCACTGAATTCAAAATTCAGGCTATTGCTGCTGCAGAATCTTTCAATTTCTTTCTTAACAGGTTCAATAATATCAGTAAAAGTTGTCCCGAATCTCAGGATCACATTTTTTCCTGTCCTGAGAAAGAAAACAAGGTTAACGGGATGGATTTCGATCCTTTCGATTTCGGCAGCCTTAATTTCCCTGACAGGAAATATGGAATTCCTCTTCATCCGTATGACAGCAGGACCAAACTCGATAAATTTTTCCGCACGGCCAAGTCCTGAATTCACCTGAAAGTATGCAAATCCCAGCAGGAAGAGGATCGTTATCCATACGGTTCCATTCAATTTAATGGTGTTCATGTTGAGAAACAGCCATATTATGGCGACCGCGGCGCATATAATGCCGAAAATAAGCTGGAATATCCTGGTTACCCTGTTGCTTTTATTTACCTCCAGCGAATAGTAGCTCTTTTCCATTTGTATGCTTTTTGGCAATTTATTCATTTTTGTCGAGTAAACTATTATAAAAACTTACACTGAGTTCCACAGAGGTATCCAGAGATCCACAGAGGGACAGTGAGCAGGGTTAGGTTCTAACTCTGTGGATCTCTGTGACTTCCCTGCCTGCCGGCAGGCAGGTCAGTGGAACTCTGTGTAAGTTCTTTGTTTTGGATATTTTTTAGGCTATAATATAAATATTTCTAATTTTATGAATTAAAAGAATCATAAACCTTAAGAAACCATTTATAGATTATGAAACGGAATTATTACCTGATTGCCCTTATTTTCCTGATATTCTTTGCAATTTCATTTTTAACCAACATCCTTGGTTCAATAAATCCAAATGTGAGTGACAGTTACAAACTAAGCGGAACGATGACAGGCATGCTGCCGTTTTCATTTTTTATTGCTTACGGACTTATGTCAATCCCGGCAGGAATGATTATCCAGAAATATCATGAAAAGAAGAGCTTAACTGTTTCCTGGATCCTCGCATTTTCCGGAGCTCTTCTATTTTCTGTTTTTCCCGTATTTCCCGTTTTTTTATGTTCCCTGTTTATGATTGGTTGCGGAATGGCAATCATGCAGGTTGCCATTTACCCTCTTCTCAGGGTTGCCGGAGGTGAGGAACATTTTGCCTTTAATTCGGTAGTAGCGCAGCTGGTTTTTGGCGCTGCTTCATTCCTGAGCCCGTTCGTCTATTCCTATCTTGTACTCGGACTTGGCAGTCAGCTGGCCGATAAGGGATTTTTAATAAACCAGATAGGATCCCTGACACCAACTGACTTACCCTGGGTTTCAATATACCTGCTCTTTACCCTGATTTGCATTTTAATGGTGGTTATCATTCTTGTAACCCGGTTTCCGAAGGTTGAGCTTAAGGAGGAAGAAATGGCAGGAGCGTGGAAAACGCATGTTGAATTATTCAAACAAAGGAAGGTGATACTTTTCTTCTTCGGGATATTTTGTTATGTCGGGACTGAACAGGGAATTGCAAACTGGATCTCTGAGTTCCTGAGAACCTATCATGGACTCACGCCTGAAATTGAAGGTGCTAAAACCGTTGGTTTGTTCTGGGGCATGATGACAGTCGGCTGCTTTCTCGGGTTAGCATTGTTAAAGATCATGGACAGCAAAATCGTATTGCGCATTTTTACTCTGGCTGCACTCGTTATACTTACATTTACCCTTTTTGGCAGGGTAGAATATGCGTTGTTCGGTTTCCCGGCATTGGGCTTTTGCCTGTCGGTAATGTATGCTGTAATTTTTTCTCTTGCGCTGAATAGTGTTACAAAGTCTCATGGTTCATTTTCCGGGATCCTGTGTACCGGAATAGCAGGAGGTGCTATAGTCTCATTGATTATCGGAAGGTTGAAGGACCTAATCGGATTACAGGCCGGCATGATGGTAATATATCTGACTCTGGCATACATCCTCAGCTTAAGCTTTTGGGCAAAACCGTTGATTGCAAACGCAACAATAAAAAGAAAATCTGATCCTGCATAGCCGGGAAATTACTGATACAATATTTCAGGCTGACCCATCAACATTTCATAGAGTAATGGGTTATTATAAATAGGAATCATTACGATATTAAAAGGCGCTTCTCCCCCAGAAGGGTGGGGCGCCTATTAAAAACCTGATTCTAATCGGGTCAGGTTTGCTATAATTTACATAACTTGCTTTAACCTAAAATTTTCTTATTATGAACCTATTAAATGTATTGGTTGTCATTTACTGTATATACGGTACTATGGCAAATGAGGACAAAAGAAGTACGGCGGCAAATATGCCCGAAAGCCCTCAGCAAAAAAACGAATGGAGGCAGTTGTTTAACGGAAAAGATCTGACAGGCTGGAAACATGCCGGCCCAGGGGATCAATACGTTGAAGACGGCCTGATCAAATCGCATGGGGGTATGGGCCTCCTGTACCGGGAGGGTGAAAAATTCGGAAACTGCACTTTCAGAGTAGTTTTCAGAATGCGTGACGAGAACAGTAATTCAGGAATATTTATCCGTATGCCGATCGAACCGCGGGAAGAATGGATGCCCGTCCATTATGGTTATGAAGTTCAGATTGACAATAAACCCGAACTCTCGGACGAGGATGAATATCACTATACAGGGACATTGTATTCCCTGACAAAGCCTTTGGACAAGGCCGGGAAGCCCGGACCTGAATGGAATACCATGGAAATCACACTTGATGGGCCCAGGACAATAGTTTATCTGAATGGGGAAAAAGTAACTGATTATAAGGAAGGCGATCCTGTTCCGGAGCGCAAATTTGACTTTGAACCCTTCCGCGGACCCCGTCCCGACTCTGGTTATTTCGGAATTCAAAATCACGGCGAAAAAGATGTTGTTTTCTTTAAGGAAATTGCGGTCAGGCCTCTTAAGAGTATAAAATAAGTTCAGGAACTTTATTAAACAATATTATAACTGTCAGAAAATGAGTACAAATAAAAAGGAATCAAAGAATCCCGGCAAAGTCTCCAGGCGGGATTTTGTGAAGACTGCCGCTTCAGGAGCTGCTGCTCTGACAATTCTTCCAGGCTTTGCAGTAAGCGGGCTTGGACATGTTGCTCCAAGCGATAAACTGCTTATTGCTGCCGTTGGATGCGGAGGTGAAGGAGCAGATGACATTCGCCATTATGCAATTGCTCCGAAAAAGAATGCAGAGATCGCATTCCTGTGCGATGTTGACGACAGAATGGCTGCGCCACGGAGGAAACAATTTCCCAAAGCCGGATTTTACTATGACTGGCGGGAGATGTTTGATAAAGAGAGTAAAAACTTTGATGCCGTCTCGGTTGCGATCCCCGATCACAATCATGCAATAGTTGGGCTGGGCGCAATGCAGCTTAAGAAACATTTGTATCTGCAGAAACCTCTGACACATGATATCTATGAAGCGCGTGTCCTTACCGAGGCATCAGAAAAATACAGGGTTGTGACCCAGATGGGAGATCAGGGAGCATCATGTGACGGAATGCGCACATTGAGAGAATGGATAGAAGCTGATATACTTGGTGAAATCAAACAGGTTTATTGCTGGACCGACAGACCAGTCTGGCCGCAGGGAATTCCGTGGCCTGAAGCACACCCTCCCGTACCCTCCGAATTGAAATGGGATCTGTGGCTGGGCACTGCCGATGAAACGAGTTACATTGATAATCTTGTTCCATTCAACTGGAGGGGCTGGTGGAAGTTTGGCACAGGCGCTCTCGGGGATATGGGTTGCCATATAATGGGCCCCCCCTTCAAATTGCTTAATCTCGGATATCCCACCGAAGTCTCTTGCAGCGCAAGCACTGTTTATACTGGAATTTTCAAGGAGGGTATTTTTCCTGAAAGCGGACCGGTTTCAAGTTCAATCCGCTTCAGGTACAAATTGAATAGCGGCAAAGATCTTGATCTTTACTGGATGGATGGAGGAATAACACCGGAACGTCCCTTTGAGATCGATCCTGATAAAAATATGAATGACATAATGGGTGACTGGCCCGGGCTGAATGATTATGAAGGAGCTACTCTTTTTATTGGAACCAAAGGAAAAGCTGCATGCGGGTGGGGGGGACGGAACCCGATACTGTTACCTTTATCAAAAAATAAAGAGATAAAAGTGCCGCAAAAATATCCAAGGGTAACCGGTGATATGGATGGTCACTGGTGGCAATGGATTGACGCCTGTATCGCAGGCTATGGAAATGCGGAAGTCGACTCGCCTTTTGTCGGATATGCGGGGCCGCTTACCGAAACAGTGCTAATGGGAAACCTGTTGTTAAGATGTTTCAATATTCAGCAAAAAATATCGAGAAAAGACCCTGTTTATGGCGATATGGAAGGATTTATTTTCCCGGGACGGTATATGAGCTATAAATGGGATGGGGTAAATATGCGTTTAACTAATTTCGAACAGGCAAATCAGTTTGTAAAAAGAGAATACAGAAAAGGTTGGGGCGAGCTGAAGGTCTGATAGTCCTTAAGACTGAGAACTTTAAAATTTCTTTTCCAGCAAGGTAAACTTCACTATCGGAATCACTCCCGTATTGGGATGTGTAATGGAAGCTATAACAGTTTCCTGCAGGTTAATCGAACCTGAAAGGCACAGGAGGAAGCGCCTAAGTACCGCAATTATCCAGATTTATAGTAATTTATGTTATTTTTGTTATACTTTTATTTTTATTTTGTTTTCAGAAATAATTTGCTATATTTGAATACCTAACAATTTCCAAGACGGAGTTCTTTCTGTATTGAGATTATGAATACTTTCGTATCCGCAAAAATATGTCTGATACGGCTACTTTATTATTGTCTGTTAATTAACTAACCAAAAACACTAAACCATGGGTACTTACAGAAATTCTGTTCTTCTATGGAGGAGAAGTATGTTATCTGTTCTTCTTCTCATTTTTACAATCAGCTTCACCTGGGCTCAGAAACAAACAGTTACCGGGAAGGTTTCTTCTGAAACGGAGGGAGCTCTGGTCGGAGTTTATGTCGTGCTTCAGGGGACCACAACAGGGACCATGACTGATGCCGGCGGTAACTATAGTATTGCGGTTCCCAGCCCGGGAGCGATACTTGTATTTACTTATATAGGGTATACCACCCAGTCGATATCAGTCGGTGCCCAGACCAAAATCGACGTTGTATTGGTACCATCAATGAGTGCACTGGGCGAAATTGTGGTTACCGGGTATGGAACTCAGAAGAAACAGGAGATCACAAGTTCTATTTCAAGTGTAAAATCTGATGAATTTAACCGTGGTAACCTGAATGCTCCTGAACAATTGATCGTTGGCAAGGTCGCCGGCTTGTCTATCAGCAAACCCGGAGGAGACCCGAATGGAGGGTACAATATTCGCTTGAGAGGTTTAAGTACCATTGGTGCGAATACTCAGCCTCTGGTCGTCATTGACGGTATTATCGGGGGATCACTTGACAATGTCGATCCAAACGATATCGAATCAGTAAGCGTCCTCAAAGATGGCTCCGCTGCAGCAATATATGGTACCAGGGGTTCAAGCGGAGTAATTCTTGTTACGACAAAGCAGGGTAAAAAAGGTACAACAACAGTAGAATACAATGTGTATGGTACTGCAGAGATGGTGGCAAAGAATACAAATGTGATGACTGCTACAGAATGGAGAGCGCTGAAGGCTGAAATTAATTCGGCACACAATAACACTATTGGAAAAGATTTTGGGCAAAGTACTGATTGGTTCAAAGAAATTGAACAGACGGCTTTGACTCAGGTTCATAACCTTTCCCTGTCAGGGGGATCTGATAAAACACGATATCGGGCTTCATTTAATTATCATGATGGCCAGGGCATTGAGCGTAAAACCGGATTTACTCAGGTTAACGGGAGGATCAATCTCACACAGAAAGCGCTGGATGATAAGTTTACCTTTGATGTAAACCTTGGCGCCACTGAAAGGACTTCACAGTTCGGAACTCCGGCCGCGTTCAGATATGCCAGTGTTTACAATCCGACAGCTCCTGTCAGAAGCGATGATCCGTTATATGGCGGTCCCAGATTCGATGGATATTTTCAACAGGAATTATTCGATTATTACAATCCCGTTGCAATGCTTGAGCTAAATACAAATGACGGGAAAAGCAGATTATTAAATCTTTCTTTAAAGGGCGCCTATGAAATTGTCAAGGGATTAACACTAGATGCTTTCTATGCCATTCAGAGTGAAGAAGGATTGAATGGTACCTATTATGACAAAAATGATTACTGGGGAGGTCTGAACAGAACCGGACTTGCTTCAAGGAGCACAAATGCTTCCGCCGCACATCTTTTTGAATCAACTCTCCACTGGAGCGGTAATATAGCACCTAATGTAAGCCTCACGGCACTGGGAGGTTATTCATACCAGGATTTTTCATATGAAGGCTTTCGTGCCGAGGGAGGTAATTTCCTTACCGATAAGTTTACTTACAACAACCTTAATGCTGCTCTTGATTTCAAGAATGGTAAGGGTGCTCTCTCCAGTTATAAAAACTCCAATAAACTGATTGGATTTGTCGGACGTGTAAATCTGAATATTAACAGTATGTGGTTTTTTACTGCAAGTGCCAGATATGAAGGTTCATCTCGGTTTGGTGCAGACAACAAGTGGGGAATTTTCCCGGCTGTCGGCGGGGGAGCTGATATAGCTAAACTGCTTAACCTCGGTTTTCTTGACAACCTGAAAATCAGGGCAAGTTATGGAATTACCGGTGCTGAGCCGCCAAGCAGCTACCTGTCATTACTTCGGCTTGGACCTCAGGGTAACTTCTTCTATAACGGAACATTTGTACCCGGTTATGCACCTGTAAGTAATGCCAATACAAATCTTAAATGGGAAAAGAAAGCAGAGATTGATGCAGGGTTCGATTTCTCCCTGTTTAAATCAGCGTTATCCGGTGCATTTGACTATTATACGAGAACAACCACTGATCTGTTGTGGCAGTATCAGGTACCGGTCCCTCCGAACCTTTATAATCAGGCCTGGATGAACATTGGAAAACTGAGGAGCAGCGGTGTGGAGCTGACACTTACCTGGCATGCTGTTACAAAGAATGATTTCTCTTACAGTTTAACACTGACACCCTCCTATAATATTTCCAATACTCTTGTGTCCCTATCGGGAACTTACAATGGTGCAGAACTGAAATACGGGGTTCAGGATCTGAATGACATGGGTTCACCCGGGCAGAACGGAACGCCGTTAATAAGAGTTGAGGAGGGTAAGCCTATCGGTCAGATACTGACATTTGTATTCAAGGAAGTTGACGATGAGGGAAAGTTTGTTTTTGAAGATTTAAACACTGATGGAAAAATTGACGCTGCCGACCGGACAGTAACGGGACACGGTTTGCCCAATTTCCAGTTTGGATGGGGGAATGATATTACATTTAAAAACTTTGATATGAATGTTTTCTTTCGTGGAGTGTTCGGGCATGACCTTATAAACTCTTTCCGGGCATTTTATGAGGTACCGAACTACATCACGTCCTATAACCTGCCTAAAACAGCTGCTGACATCAGAAATGCTCAGGGGGACCTTCTGAATGTCTCCTCAGGTACATTGTCAAGTAAATATGTCGAAAATGCCTCATTTGTTGCACTCGATAACCTGAGCCTTGGTTATAACTTCAATTTAATAAAAAGCAAACAATTCAGTAAAATAAGAGTGTACCTTGCTGGTAATAATTTATTTTATATTACCAACTATACTGGTGTTGATCCCAATCCAAGATACGTTGATGGTGAGGATTTAGGTCAGCTGAACAGTCCGCTTAATCCTGGTATTGACAGAAGAAATACGTGGTTCAGAACCAGATCCGTAACTATTGGTGCAAACGTTGTTTTTTAACCCTGAAAATGAAAATGAAATGAAAACAAAAGACAGAAATACAATAAGTAAAGCATTTCAGCTGGTAAGAGCCACAATGATTGCATTGATCGTGATAGCCTTCAGTCAATCATGTACCAAGCTTGATGAAGAACTTTTCAGCGAAGTTACACCCGATAATTTCTTTAAATCCGAGAAAGAATTTGTCTCTGCCTTAGGCGCTGCATACACTCAATTTGGTGGTTATGCATCAGGTGATATAAATTCTTTACAAGAGGTCACAACCGATGAGTGTGTTGTTCCAACAAGGGGATCAGACTGGGACGATGGCGGTACCTGGAGAAGGCTTCATTTGCATGCCTGGAAATTCGAAGATGATAATCAGGGTGGTCCCTGGGACTTTTGCTTCAGCGGCGTAAATACTGCAAACAGGCTTATATATCAGTTCCAAACTTTGGTAGACAACGGTCAGGTTGATCAAGCCGTAGCCGATGCTTATATTTCGGAACTTCAGACTGTTCGTGGTTTTTTCTACTGGCAACTGGTTGATTTGTACGGAAATGTTCCGATTGTAAATGATTTTGCAAGCGGAGATGCAGCACCTCCCACCAAGCCAAGAACAGAGGTGTACAATTTTGTTGTCGGCGATCTGGAAGCATCTGTTCCCAAGTTGTCAAAAGCGGTTGATGGCACTACCTACGGCCGTATGAATTATTACGCGGGAGAAATGTTGCTGGCTAAATTGTATCTTAATGCAGGTGTATATACCGGTACTGAACAGTGGGACAAAGTAATCACAGCTTGCGATGAGATAATCAACTCGGGTAAATACTCATTGGAAAGTAATTATTTTGTAAATTTCAATGTGAATAATTCCGGATCCAAAGAATTTATCTTTGCTATACCGTACGACCAGATTTTCTTTCAGAATTTCCAGCTGGGCACCCAAACATTACACTATCCCAGCCAGTTCACATATAACTTTACCCAGCAACCCTGGAACGGTTTCTGTTCGCTTGAGCAGTTCTATAATTCTTACGACGATACAGATATACGGAAAGGTGATGTAGGTACTACTACAACTCCCGCAGCAAGACGAGGAAATTTTATTGCGGGATATCAGTTCATAAACGGCGGAGGTAATACGATCGACGCAGGGGCCGATGCTGCAGATCCTGATGGCACAATTCTTAATTTTGGAAATATAGGTGATGGGGTACCTCAGATAAATGAACTGGGTCCACAGTGCTGGAGGCAGTCAGGTGTCAGAATCGGTAAATGGGAATTCGCCATCGGTTCTGATCCGGGAAATATGAGCAACGATTATGGGGTATTTCGTTATGCCGATGTTCTGCTGATGAAAGCCGAAGCTCTCTTCCGCAAGGGTAATACTGCCACTGCATTGCCGCTGGTAAACCAGATAAGGGCACGCGCAGGGTTAACAGCTCTGACTTCATTAGACGGTAAGATAAGTTTTGATCTTGCAGGTCCGGTTGTAACCGGTGGAGAATTATTCAATGAAATGGGACGTGAGATGTTTTATGAGCACAACAGACGGCAGGATCTGATCCGCTGGGGATTCTGGAGCCAGAATGCAAAATGGACTCTTCCACATAATAATGTTGGTGATGTTATTAAGTCCGATGCATATCTTTCTATCTTCCCGATTAACAGATCAAAACTGTCTGCTAATCCAAACCTGGATCAGAATCCGGGGTATTAGGAACATTGTTTAAGTAATCCTTATATGAAGAGCAGGTAATTATTATATTTACCTGCTCTTTTTTTTATATGCGCTTTTCTGAGCCCCTTTGGTGGGGTATTCACCTCATCCCCCAAGGGGCTGTTGAAAAAGTTGATTTTTTGGACTTTTTCCCTTTGTGTTCCTTTGTGTGACACTTTGTGATCCTTTGTGGTTCAATAAATTATGTTTTACCACAAAGTACTCAAAGGTTATCACGAAGGTTCACAAAGGACTTTTTCAACAGCCTCTGAAAGAAGATAATACCGAGGATTTTAAGTCCCTCTCCCTCGAGAGAGGGATTTAGGGTGAGGTCGATTTGAGTTGATCTGAAAATAGAGGGCTAACGTTAATTTGACTTTTAAATGCCTTATCTCAAGTTCAATTACTGTTACGCGTCGATAAGTGCAATAATAGTTACTCTCGTATGGTCCTGCAATAGTGGCAGACGTGATCATTCAGAGGGATCATTATTTACACTTCTCGACAGTAAGCATACCCATATCGAATTCGTAAACAAGGTAGAATACACTGAAGAATTCAATACCTATACCTTCAGAAATTTTTATAATGGTGCCGGTGTCGGCCTGGGTGACTTCAACAATGACGGACTGCCTGATATTTATTTTTGCAGTAACCAGGCAGGCAATAAGCTATATCTTAACAAAGGCAATTTTGAATTTGAAGATATTACTGAACGGGCGGGGGTAGGTTGTGAAGGTGCATGGTCAACCGGAGTTAGTATTGCGGATGTTAATGGCGACGGATGGCTGGATATTTATGTTTGCAAATCAGGTAATCCGGCCAGCGCACACCGTTCAAACGAGTTGTTTATGAATAACGGAGATCTGACCTTTATCGAAAAAGCAAAGGAATATGGACTTGACAATATTGGATTGTCAAACCATGCCTCATTCTTCGATTACGACAGGGATGGTGACCTCGACTGCTATTTACTGAACAACTCCTTTCAATCGGTAACTGAATTTGATATGAAACCCAGACCAAAGACAAATACCTGATACTCTGGGTGGAAATAAACTATTCCGGAATGATAATGGTCATTTCGTTGATGTTACGATGTTTGCTGGCATATATTGCAGCAGGATTGGCTTTGGACTTGGTGTCAGTGTCGGAGATATAAATCGCGATGGATGGCCTGATATTTATGTTTCCAATGATTTTTTTGAACGTGATTATCTTTATATAAATAATAAAAATGGCACATTTAATGAATGCCTCGAAGACCAGATGCGCGAGATCAGTCTTGGAGCCATGGGTGCTGATATGGCAGATATAAATAATGATGGCTGGCCTGAGATATTTGCCACTGAAATGACTCCTGAAGACAATGCCCGCCTTAAGACAAAAGCTTTGTTTGACAGTTGGGATTCATATCAGAATAAACTTAACAATGGTTATTACCGCCAGTTTGCCAGGAATGTGCTCCAGCTGAATAACAGGAACAATTCATTCAGTGAAATTGGAAGGTTAAGCGGGGTGAGTTCAACCGATTGGAGCTGGGGAGCTTTGATTATGGATCTGGATAATGACGGATGGAATGATATTTTCGTAGCAAACGGTATCTACAAGGATCTGCTTGACCGTGATTATCTTGATATTTATTCAAATCCCTCCATAATGAGGTCAATGATCACAACCGAAGAGAAAGCAATACTTGAAGGTCATCGATATGATCCCTTCGGTCAGGGTATCTAACTACGCCTTTCATAATAACAGCGATCTTACCTTTACCAATCTTTCTGATATCTGGGGCCTTAATACACCCTCATTCTCAAACGGAGCCGCGTATGGCGATCTTGACAATGACGGAGACCTGGATCTTGTTGTAAACAATGTAAATATGCCCCCCTTTGTTTACAGAAATGAATCAGATGAAAAGCCCGGTACAAATTTTCTTATGCTTGGTTTTAAAGGGGAAAGGCAAAACAGCGATGCCATAAGTGTCAATGTTACACTTTATTATGATGGGAAAATAAACTACCAGGAACTTATTCCGGCAAGGGGTTTTCAATCAAGCGTTGATAATCGGCTCCATTTTGGACTGGGAACATCCGGCTCAATAGATTCCATGGTTGTGAACTGGCCCGATGGAATATGTACAGTTTTACACAATGTGGCAGCAAACCAGTTTCTTACCATTAGATGAGAAACAGCCATCTGCAGGTTGCTCATCAGTTAAAGATGAGCTACAACCACCTGTCTTTAGTAAAATGGAACCGATCAAGGGTCTTGATTTTACTCATAAGGAGAACGATTTTAATGATTTTGAACGTGACAGGCTGTTATTCCAGATGTTTTCAAATGAAGGTCCTCATATGGCTGTTGCTGATGTCAACGATGATGGACATGATGATATTTATATCTGTGGTGCCAAGGATCAGCCAGGTGCATTGTTTTTACAGGATGGGCAGGGCCATTTCAAACACATGATTGAGAAAGCTATTTGAGGAAGATAAAATATCGGAAGACACTGATTGTGATTTTTTTGATGCTGATGGGGATGGTGACAATGATCTTTATGTAGCCAGCGGGGGCAATGAATTTCCTTCAAGTTCATCAGCCCTGGCTGACAGGTTATATTTTAATGACGGGAGAGGCCGGTTCACTAAAAGCGGGCAGATTTTACCTGCAGGGAAATACGAAAGCACCTCCTGTGTAAACCTGCTGATTTTGACAATGATGGTGATCAGGACCTGTTTGTAGGTATCAGGTTGCTGCCATTTTCATATGGTATACCTGTAAATGGTTACCTGCTTGAAAATGACGGAAAAGGAAATTTTACGGATGTAACCCGGAAAAAAGCACCCGGCTTGATTGGAATCGGCATGATCACAGATATGTCATGGGCTGATGTAGACAATGATGAAGATCAGGATATGGTTATTGTAGGCGATTGGATGCCTATAAAGGTTTTTATTAATGATAATGGGTCCTTTACTGATAAGTCAGAACAGTTTGGACTTGCTCAAAACTGAAGGCTGGTGGCACACAATTGTTGCAAAAGATATAAACGGAGATGGTTTTATGGATTTTATACTTGGCAATACACGGACTGAATTCCTTCTTTAAAGCTTCAGCAGACAGGCCAGTTACTATGTATGTTAATGATTTTGATCTGAATGGAAGTATTGAGCAGATAATATGTTCCTTCAACGGAGACAAATCATATCCGGTGGCAATGAAGGATGATCTGGTAAAACAAATTCCTTCACTGGCAACAAAATATCAGAAATATGAAGACTATAAAGATCAGACAATTGAAGATATTTTTTCTGCTGAAGTATTGAAGCGGTCGGTTAAATTAAACTCACGAATTATGGAGACCTGTCTGATGATAAACAACGGCAATGGATCTTTTAAACTGATTCCGCTTCCCATTGAAGCTCAGTTATCTCCTGTTTACGCAATAGCTGCAGATGATTTTGACCATGATGGGATCTGCGACATCATTGTGGGAGGCAATCAGTACAGGGCTAAACCACAGACCGGGATTTATGACGCAAGTTATGGACTTCTTCTTAAAGGAATTACCGGGGGAACCTGGAAGCCTGTTGCTACTGACAAATCTGGCTTTTTCACCAAAGGGGAAATACGCGATTTGAAGATTCTGAACCTAAATGGAGGCACAGATTATAGCAGTTGCAAGAAATAATGATAATTTACAGTTTTATAAATATTGAAAGATAACTATGACGAAATTAACTGGATGGCTCGTGATATTTCTGATTTTTATTTGTATTACATCAGGTTGTTCACCCAAAGCAAAGTATGAACGCAGGCTGAAGAATGAACTGGCAAGCGGAGTGAGATATGATTCATTGTTCATGGGGTTATACCTTGGGATGACGGAGAAAGATTTCTATTTGCACTGCTGGCAGCTTAACAAGAAAGGGTTAATAAGGCAGGGGGAAAGCAACACAACAGTTTATTATACATTAAAAAACCAGCTGAAGTATCCTGCTGCTATGGATTTTTATCCAAAGTTTATACAGGGCAAAATCTTTGAAATGCCGGTGAGGTTTAAATATGTCGGCTGGGCTCCATGGAACAAAAACCTTTCTTCTGATAACCTTCAGAATAATTTGGTAAAGTGGTATGAAAAGACTTATGGCAAGGGTTTCATAGAAGTCAGCCATTCGCTGCATGGGACAGCTTTCGTAAAGGTTGATGGTAACCGCCGTATATCGATATTCAAAGAAAGCGACCTGTATGTCTGGGCGGTTTTCACTGATCTTCTGGCAACAAAGGATTCGATAAATATTTTCCCCTGATAAGTTTATAGGAGCATTGATATGTGACAGATCCGGAAAAAAAGCAGCATGAATAGAATAAATAAGTCAGTTAAGATCTCGGTCAGATTGCTGGTATTGCTGATATTAAGCCTTATTTATGGTTGTGGCAGAGATTCAGACACTGAAAAGGGAAGTCATCTGTTCTCATTGATGCCAGCTTCTTTGACGCATGCGGATTTCACCAATCATCTTGATTATGATGAGCAGCTTAAAAATAAATTCAATATTTATACCTATCGCAATTTTTACAACGGAGGCGGGGTTGCTCTTGGAGATATAAATAACGATGGTCTTATTGATATTTTCATGACCGCAAATATGGGCCCTAATTCTCTCTATCTGAACAAAGGGGGCTTTGTTTTTGAAGATATTTCCGATAGGGCAGGGATTGAAGGAGAGGATCAGTGGTCCACAGGTGTAAGTATTGCCGATGTAAATGGTGATGGGTGGGCAGATATCTATGTTTGCAACTCGGGAAATTTGCCGGGTGATGACAGGCGAAACAAACTCTATATAAATAATAAGGATCTTACATTCTCTGAAAAAGCACAGGAGTATGGAATAGATGACGACAGTTATTCCAGCCAGGGAGTATTTTTTGATTACGACAGGGACGGAGATCTGGACCTGTATTTATTGAAC
Organism: uncultured Bacteroidales bacterium; assembly: GCA_963703935.1. Lineage (GTDB taxonomy): Bacteria > Bacteroidota > Bacteroidia > Bacteroidales > VadinHA17 > LD21. The sequence continues at coordinate 141,004 of CAVPGA010000002.1, forward strand.
AATTTCTCGAGGGCAATTGGCAGTTTTGACCTTAAGAAAACCCTCCGTAATGAAAGGGATTCACTCGGCGGGGACAGACTTTATAGAAATGACGCCAACAGGTTTACCGATGTAAGTGCTGAGGCAGGCATTTATGGAAGTGTAATTGGATTTGGAATGGGGGTTTCAGTGGGGGATATAAATCAGGATGGCTGGCTGGACATATATGTATCAAATGATTTTTTTGAACAGGATTACATTTACATAAATAACCAGGACGGTACTTTTAAAGAATCATTGGCGGATATGATAAAGTCAATTCCTATTTCCTCAATGGGAAGCGATATGGCCGACATAAACAATGATCACTATCCGGAAATATTTGCCACCGATATGCTGCCCGAGCATAACGATCGCCTGAAAACAAAAACAACATTTGATAATTGGGAGAATTACATATTGGGTGTAAACAACGGTTATCAACACCAGTTTACACGGAATATGCTGCAGTTAAATAATACTGACGGTACTTTCAGTGAAATAGGGCGATTTGCAGGAGTAAGTGCTACTGACTGGTCATGGGGAGCTTTGATTATGGACCTTGACAATGATGGACTGAAGGATCTTTTTGTGGCAAATGGCATTTATAAGGACCTCACTGATCAGGACTATCTTCAGTATTTTTCGAACCGTGATATGGTAATGTCGATTGTTTCAGGCAACAAAGTTGATTACAAAACCCTCATTGATGCAATTCCTTCAGTTAAAATCCCAAGTTATGCTTATAAGAACACGGGCAATTGCAGATTTCAGAACGTAGCCCCAGCCTGGGGGCTCGACACTCCAGCATTCTCAAATGGTGCTGCCTATGGTGATCTTGATAACGATGGCGATCTGGATATTGTTGTAAACAATGTCAACATGCCCATGTTTATTTACCGCAATGAAACCGATCATCTGCTGCCTGAAAATCATTATCTTAAGGTAATCCTCAAAGGAGAATCCCCTAATACAGAAGCTGTTGGTGCCAAAATCACAGTCTTGCATAAGGGGAGGCTTTTTTATCTTGAGCAAATGCCAATACGTGGATATTTATCGACGGTCGACCCAAGACCTAACCTGGGATTAGGACCATTGACTATGGTTGATTCACTTGTAATTGAATGGCCTGATGACCGGATTACTATACTGACTGATGTAAAGACAGATCAGATCCTGACTTTATACCAGAAGGATGGAGTTAAAACAGCGCCTCTGTTAAAAGAGTCCACACCCACAGGGAACAGGTATTTTGCAAATATTACGGGTGAAGGCAGGATCAGCTTTGTGCACAGGGAGGATGACTTCAATGACTTTGAACGCGACAGGCTGGTTTATCATATGATTTCTACTGAAGGGCCGCGGATGTGTAAAGGAGATACAAATGGTGACGGACTTGAAGACATATATGTATGTGGTGCAAAAGGAGAGCCTGGTGAACTTTTCATTCAACACCGGAACGGAACATTTGAATCAGTTGAAAAATCATTGTTTGAAGCTGATAAAATATCGGAAGACACCGATTGCGCAATGTTTGATGCAGATGGCGATGATGATCAGGATCTGTATGTAGCCAGCGGAAGCAATGAATTTCCTGAAAGCTCTTCAGCCCTGGCCGATCGTTTATATATCAATAATGGTAAAGGCCATTTTGTTAAATCGCCCCAGGTCCTGCCAGCTGGAAAGTATGAAAGCACCTCATGTGTCAGGCCCGAAGACTTCGACCACGATGGAGTGATGGAATTGTTTGTTGGTATCCGCCTTAAACCGTTTTTATATGGGGTGCCGGTAAATGGCTATATTCTTGAAAATGACGGGAAGGGAAATTTTACAGATGTAACGGCCCGCATTGCTCCCGGATTGATGAATATCGGGATGATCCGCGATATGCTGTGGATTGATGTGAATGAAGACGGTGATAAAGATATAATTCTTGCAGGTGACTGGATGGCCTTAAGGGTGTTTCTGAACGAAAACGGAACCTTTACGGAATTGAAGAACGCTTTTGGCAAGGACAATACACAAGGCTGGTGGAATTGTCTCGCAGCCGGTGATTTTAACAATGATGGCAAAACAGATTTTATTGCGGGAAATCATGGATTGAACTCCAGATTTAAGGCCACACCGGAAAAGCCGGTAAGTATGTATGTGAATGATTTTGATCTGAACGGTACTGTCGAGCAGATAATTTGTACCTACGATGGCGACAAATCCTATCCTCTTGCATTAAAACATGACCTGACCAGGCAGATCCCGGGGCTGGCAAACAAATATCCGAAATATGAAATGTATAAAGATCAGCAGATTACAGATATTTTTTCAGCGAAGCAAATTGAGAATTCTATTCATCTTGATGCATTTCTACTGGAAACCTGCCTCTTTTTAAATGACGGAACAGGTAATTTTACAAAAAAACCATTGCCCCCGGAAGTACAGTTTTCACCGGTCTATGCAGCAGAGGCCGGAGACTACAACGGTGATGGCAATACGGATATCTTACTTGGCGGAAATTTGTATAATGTAAAACCTGAAGTGGGACGCTACGATGCCAGTTATGGTACGTTCCTGGCCGGAGACGGCAGGGGAGGCTTTAGCATTATTCTTCCTAAAATATCAGGCTTTAATCTGAAAGGTGAGGTCAGGGATATTATGGAGATAAAAACCTCATCCGGTAAATTACTTGTGATAGCCAGAAGTAACGAATCTTTAATGGTGTTTAAGATATTAAACCACTGAGGTTTCCGGGAGTTGTATTACTTTAATAATTCAAATATCTGGAGATCGCCGTCATTTACTGCGGCCACCAGGTAATGCTTTCCCATAACATCAACAGAGAGTATTCTCCTTGCATCCCCTTTTATCTTAAGACCGCTTTTACCCGGCATCAACGGTTTATATTCATAGCCTGCATTACCCAGGAGGCACCAGCCATAGCTGGCATCATAACGACCCATTGAGGGTCTTACGGAAAAATCATTCCCTGCCAATATGAGGTCCATCTTTCCATCCATATCAAAATCACGGACCAGAATATCCCGAACCGGGGAAAACTGGGCCTCAACCGGAAGTCTATTCATTTTAAAAGTTCCATCCCCGTTATTGATGAAGAGACAACTTTCAAGCAGGACTGCACTCTTTAAAATGGAATGGTTTAATATCCTCTTGCCAAAGATATCTCCTGCCGTCTTTCCTCCAAAATCAAAATAATTGACATACTTTTTTTCGAAACCTGGCATCTGGCTGATCAACTCGTCCAGAGAAGCCACCGGGTAACTTATGCCGTCCTGATATGAGCAGATCACCTGATCAAGTGATCCATTGTCGTCAAAATCATTCAGATACATTTCGACAGGTTCCTTTACTGAAGCTTTTAAAATGGAATTCAGCCCCAGATTGCCCCCGATTAAATCCGGATCACCATCCCCGTCCAACATCTGCAGCACGTATACAGTTCCACATTCCTGATGTTTCTCCCATACCGGCACTGGTGGTTGCGTCAGTAAAAGAGCCCTTATCATTCCTTAAGATATTAACCTTCATCCATTCACCAACGATGATCAGATCCTTATCACCATCCTGGTCGTAATCCATCCAGCATGCATCGGTTACCATTCCAATCTTTTTAAACCGTTTCATTCTAATGTCTGTCACATCCTTGAAATGTCCGTGTCCGTCATTTTCAAGCAACAGCTGATTGGGCGATAACCCGTATGCACCAGGTACGGATCTCGAGCCAACGAACAAATCCATATCACCGTCATTGTCAAAGTCGGCTGGCCTTACACACGATCCATTATTAGCCGTAAACGGCAATGAACCTTTTTCGCACTCACTAAAACCGCCCTTCCCGTCGTTTATAAGCAGCCTGTCCTCCAGTAAAGGATTCCCAACGATTACTGCATTACCTCCCCGTACTAAATAGAGATCAGGATCACCATCCCCGTCAGCGTCAAAAGCTGCTGCATCTACATTTTCAGTAGTTAATGTCCTTTATAAATACAGGTGCTTCCAATGGCTTAAAAGTCCCATCAGTTTGCTGAAAGAATAACCTGGATGTCTGTCCTTTAGCACCGCCGACAAACAGATCTTCCATTCCGTCACCATTTAAGTCATCAACGACAAGAGCCGGTCCCTCGGCTAAGAGACTATGCGGAACCAGGTGTTCCCGTTTAAAATCAATGAAAAGGTCTTCTTTGTGCCTGTACTCCATTCCCGGCAGCCGGGTTTGGGAGAACAACTTCGGATCTTCATTGTCCTGGCCATTTCTCCTCAACGGCTGACCCGCATTTTTCATTTCCAATGTAATGACCTTATCGACAGGAACATCCTTTACCGTTTGTTCTGACAGGTCCGGCCAGCGTACAAGAAGGGAGTCGATCATCTTTGCCGGTCCCAGCCCAAAATGCAAAACATCTGAAGATGCAGACATGAAACCTCTTGTGGGAAATTGTTCGGAAATCTGTTTCTGACCGTTATAAAATATTGTCACACGGGCTCCAATCGCATGGGTGTTTAGCCCTTTACCTTTTAATACTACCGATAGAAAATGGTTATTTTGCTGGTTTGAAGCGTTATTCCTGTAAATATAAGCCTGCTCATTGATATTGTTAGCAATCAGATCCAGATCACCATCGTTATCGAGATCGGCATAACAGGAACCATTTGAATAGGACCTGGTGTTAAATCCCCATTCTTTCGCCATATTCGAAAATGTGAGATCGCCGTTGTTCTTATAGATATAATTGAAGTATGGATACAGTGGCATTTTATCGTACAAGACCTTATCCGGGGTATTTTTATTATCCTCCCTGGAAAAAAAACCATTTTCAGTTAAGAATTTTACATAGTCCAGATCATTTGCCCTTCGAAAGATACCGTTGGTTATAAAAAGATCTTTCCAACCGTCATTGTCAACATCGCAAAACAAAGGTGACCAGCTCCAGTCGGTGGCGTATACACCGGCCAGCCGTCCGATCTCACTGAACATTCCGCCACCAAGATTAAGTTGCAGGGTATTACGCACAAACTGGTACCCGTAACCATGCTTCAGCTTTAACGAATAAAGCTCATAATTCATCCTCCCCTCCCGATTGCTTTCTGATCTTTTCCTCTTCCGGGAGCATATCCAGGACCATCACATCCAACAGGCCGTCATTGTTGATATCACCTACATCATTACCCATGGAGGATCTGCTTGTATGCTCCATGAATTCTGTCAGTCGCTCTGAAAATGTGCCATTGCCGTTGTTAATATATAAATAGTCATTTTCGTGAAAATCATTATCTATATAAATATCCGGATAACCATCGTTATTGATATCGCTGATATTTACTCCCAGACCATAGCCGATCTGACTGTTGTAGATACCCGACTGGCTGGTAACATCATGAAATACCCGCTTCCCGTCAGCCTCATCATTTCTGAATAATCTGTCACCTGCAAGGGAATCATGATCAAAGCGGAGGGTTACATCTCCATAACTACGGGCAGTATGGACTGAATGGTTCAGCAGGTACATATCAAGATCCCCGTCCATATCATAGTCAAAAAAAGCAGCCTGTGTGGAAAAGCCCTGAAAATCAAGCCCGTATTCAAGTGCTTCCTCCTTAAATGTAAGGTCACCCTGATTTATGAACAGCTGGTTTTTTCCATGAACGACCTTGTAATTTCCGACCTGACAGACATAGATATCAAGAAATCCATCCCCGTTTACATCTGCCATCGTAACACCTGTCTTCCAGTCTCCTTTTCCAGCTACTCCGGCTTTGCCGGTTATGTCTTCAAATTTAAGATTACCCCTGTTCAGGTATAATTTGTTGGGATTTTGATTGGATGTGAAATACAGGTCAGTCAGGCCATCATTATTGATGTCTCCGGCAGCAACCCCGGCGCCGTTATTGAAATATAGATATTGTATGATATTAAATTGTTCGGTTTCTGTCAGCTGGTTTACAAAATCAACGTTTGTTACTGCAGCGGGTAATAACGAAAACAATTCATTTTCTTCTTTTTCCCCCGGTTTGCAGGAAAAAAGCAACAGAAGTAAATCAATAACGGGAGCTGACCTTTTCATCTTAAAGATTTATTGGACCAATATCTTCAGAGCACATGGCAAATCGTTGTTACAGGTTACTGGCAATATTAATACATAAAATGTTTTCAAAAATAAGAATTAATAAGGACTAACTGAAACATCAGATCAATGCAGCCGGAAATTGCCTTTTCAAAAAAAGGATATGGAAGATTTGCTATTATTAATTTAAATTGATATCATTGCTCGGCTCAAATCTTAAATCTAACCTAACCTGTCAGCCTATGGAATACCCGATCACCTCCTGGGGTTATTCATGTTGTTACCCCGGCCTTTTAACACTTTCGTCTGAAAAACCTTAACCATTTTCTAAACTCTAAAACTTACTTTTATGACAAAGAAACTTGCAAATTTTGTTTCATTACTCCCCGATTTCAGAAAAATCGGTATGGTAATGGGACTTCTTACTGTTTTGCTATTGTCAGGATCTGTCCAAATCTTTGCCGGTGCTGAGGATCAGCAAAAAACTGTGACAGGTCGTATCACAGACTCAAACAATCAAGCCCTTGCAGGGGTAAATATTCTTGAAAAAGGAACAATTAACGGAGCGATTTCCGATGTGGACGGAAAGTTCAGTCTTAATGTTGCCTCGTCCAGCTCAATTCTTGTGTTTTCGTTTATCGGATATTCAACACAGGAAGTCACTGTAGGAACTCAGACCTCAATAAATGTTACTCTGGGTGAAAGTGCCGTAGGACTGGATGAAATAGTTGTTGTTGGTTATGGAACCCAGCAAAAAAGGGCAATATCCGGATCAGTTACCAATGTTACCGAAAAAAACTTTAATGCAGGTATTACAAGAACCGCTGCTGATTTTATTCAGGGTAAAGTCGCCGGATTAACGATCACGACTTCAACCGGTGATGTTACCGCTGAACAATCAATGAGGTTAAGGGGTACTTCGTCATTAACAGGAAGCAGTGAACCATTTGTTGTAATAGATGGAGTTCCGGGGTTGAGTCTGAACTCAGTTGCTCCACAGGATATAGAATCAATCAGCGTATTAAAGGATGCTTCAGCTGCAGCTATCTATGGTTCACGGTCAGCCAGCGGTGTAATTCTGATCACCACTAAAAAGGGGATCCAGAACAGAACAACAGTAGATTATAATGTGTATGGCGCAATTGACATTGTGAGCAATAAACCCGATGTACTTACAGCTGATGAATACAGGCAATGGGCTGCAGATAACAGCGTTGATATCAGCGTTTTTGATAAGGGAGCCAATACAAACTGGTTTGATGAAATCATGCGGACAGGAGTCAGCTCAAAACCACGATTTATCAGTTTCAGGAGCAGGAACAAATAATAGTTACAGGGTCTCTGTTTCTTATCTTGATCAGGAAGGTGTCATGATGGACAACTACCAGAAACGGCTCAATACCAGGTTTTCAATCAGTCAGAAGGCTTTGAAGGATCGCCTGGATCTGACACTGTCTGGCGGCCTCAACCAGAGGGACTATCAGGCTACCGCTACAGGAAATTTCGTTCTGGCTTATAATGTGGTGCCTACAATACCGGTATATAATCCTGACGGTACATGGTGGGATTCTGATGAATATGACCAGGGAAATCCGGTCAGGAATATGACATACAACATTGCTCCCCGAAAAACAGGCATAGTATATGTAAATGGAAAAGCTAATCTGAGAATTACAAATGGTTTGTCAGCAGGAGTAAATTATTACAAGGAACGTGAATCTCGCGATTACGGCAATTACACTGATTCACGGACCCGTTAGGGAAGAGCACCAATGGATTAGCATCGCGCGAATCCAGGACATACGATAAAAACCTGATTGAAACGACAGTAAATTATGCAAGGAAGTTCGGCAACCATGATGTAAACCTGTTGGGAGGTTATTCCTATGAGGATTATCATTACCAGCAAGCGTTTGCTCAAAACCGGTATTTTGTGACAAACCTTTTTGGTTTTAACAATCTGAGCGCGGGAGAGCAATTGTTAAATGGTGATGTAGCCTCATATGCGGAAATGAGTAAATTAATCTCCTTTTTTGGAAGAATAAATTATTCACTTGCTGATCGTTACATTTTTTCGGCTGCTGTACGGCGTGATGGCTCTTCCAAATTTGGGCCCAACAATAAATGGGGTACATTTCCATCAGTTTCTGCTGCCTGGAGACTGATAGATGAACCTTTTATGGAAAGATTTACAGGTGTTGTGGATGAACTGAAACTGCGCGTTGGTTATGGCATATCCGGTAATCAGAGCGGTTTGAATCCATACCAGTCATTGTCGTTGTATGGTTCCTCCGGATTATATTTTGATAACGGAGCATGGCATACTGCTTATGGGGTTAGCCAGAATCCAAACCCGAATCTGAAATGGGAATCGACATCCATGTTCAATGTCGGACTTGACTTCAGTATTTTCGATGCCAGACTTAATGGAACAATTGAATATTATAATAAAGTGACAAATGACCTCCTTTATAGTTATTCAGTGCCTGTGCCTCCTTATATGTATACAACAATGATGGCAAATGTCGGGTCGATGGAAAACAAAGGAATTGAACTTACACTGACGGGAGATGTCCTCCGGAAATCCAATTTCAGATGGACTATATCAGTAAATGCTGCCCATAATGAAAATAAAATAATTTCACTTTCAAATGAAGAGTTTACCACTTCAGTAATTAAAACAGGAAGTGCATGGGTAAGAGGAGGTTCAACAAATACAACTCATATAATTCAGGAGGGATATCAGGTAGGTCAGTTTTTTGGCCCGGAATGTCTTGGAATCGATGACGCAGGAAAGTACATCATAAACGACATGATTGACGGGATTGCCGGCTTTACAGTTGCTGACTATACTTACATCGGAAAAGCTCAGCCTGTATTGACCTATGGTATCAGTAATAATATTTCATACAAGAATTTAGAGTTATCCTTCTTTTTCCGGGGAGTACTTGGGAATGATGTCCTGAATTTTTCAAAAATGTCATATGCAAATTTACAGTGGCTGCCAGGGGCAAATGTTCTGAAGAGTGCTTTAACCATGGGATTAAAACAGAGTCCGTTTTATAACAGCTTCTATATTGAAGATGGATCTTTCGCAAGATTGGATAACCTGACACTTGCTTATTCATTGTTACCAAAAGACGTGCTGGGAATCAGCAGGATAAGATTTTATGCAACGACTCATAATCTGATCACTATCACGAAATATAAGGGAGTCGATCCTGAAGTGCCAATGTCCGGACTTGATCCCGGTATAGAGGGAAGGGAGTATTATCCAAAAACAAGGACCTATATCTTGGGCATAAATGTAACTTTCTAACTTTAAAATTGAATTATTATGAAAAAGTTAACACTATACTTAGCATTGATCATGCTCATGGGATTATTGACTGTCGGATGCACAAATCTGGATGAAGAGGTATATTCTCAGTTACCAATGGATTCCTATGGTACAACGGCATCAGAAATAAATTCATTAATTGCTCCTATTTACACGCGTCTGAGGGATTTTAACTGTGTGGGTAGTCCTGCTCCGAAAGAAAATTGCACAGATATGTCAGTAACTCCGACCAGAAGAGGTGGCGACTGGTGGGACGGAGGTGCTTATAAGGAGATGACACTTGGGATGTGGAGGCCACAGACCAGTGCTGCCATTAATATTTATAATACCAGTTATTCCCGTATTACAAACTTCAACCAGATTATTTATCTGATTAATAACAGTCCGGCTATCAGTGATAAAGAACCATACCTGAGCCAGGTGAGAGCTGCAAGGGCGCAGAGGTATATAGAGCTGATCGACTGTTATGGGAATGTTCCTCTTGTGACTGATTTTACTGACCTGACCAAACCAACCACAAAAACACGTGCAGAGGTTTATACATGGGTTTTGTCGGAGCTGAACGATATAAAAGATGTAATAAGGTCAGATGTCAGTGCCTCAAGTTATGGCAAGTTTACAAAGGGATCGGTATACTTTATGCTTGCTAAAATGTATCTGAATGCCGAGGTATGGAACCCTGCAGGTGGTCCGAAATGGCAGGAGTGTATTGACGCCTGTAATGTTATCATGTCACTTCCCTATTCTCTGGAACCTAATTGGAAAGAGCAGTTTAGTGCAGCTAACGAAAATTCTAAAGAGGCGATTTTAGTAGCTGTAAACAGTATATCCAGTTCCTTTCCGGCCCGTGGTTATACCCTTCATTATCTTGATCCGAAAGCTTTGGGGCTTCCGGGGAGTGCAAATAACGGAATATGCGCAATGACTGATTATGTAAAGTCATTCGATCCGGATGATAAAAGGTATCTCGGGAGTTTTCTGATTGGCGAGATGAAAGATCCTTCAACCGGTCTGACAATTATCACAGCCCATGGGCGACCGCTAAACCATACCGTCGATATAACCATAAAATATGCCATCGATGCAGATGGATGGGGACAGGTGGAACAGGAAGACGGGGCACGATGCAATAAATGGGAATATAAAAAAGGCGTTACGGCTATGGAAAATGATTGTGCAATTTACAGGCTTGCGGATGTTTATCTTATGAAAGCTGAATGCCTTGTCAGACTGGATCAGGATAATACAGAGGCTACAAGGCTGGTGAATGAACTCGTAAAAGAGCCTTTACCGATCCTGCAAAACTAAAAACCAGTGTTACAATCGACGATATCAGATTGGAACGCAGGTTTGAGCTGGCATGGGAAAACTGGGGGAGACAAGATATGATCAGGTTCGGTACGTTTTTAAATCCGATCCCGGGCTGGAGAGCTAGTACGCTGCCCGAATTTCGATTATTGTTTCCTATTCCCCAGACAGCAATAGATGCTAATCCGAACTTAGATCAGAATCCAGGGTATTAAAAAAAGTTAAAACCTCTGGTTATTAGATATTTTGTTTAAAAGGTTATTAATTTTGAGAGGGTGTATTGCGATTTGATGATTTTTTATCAGTCGGTAAATACATCCTCTTGATTATTAGGATCAGAAGATCCTTAAGAAGTTAAATGCTTATTTTTACTGTGGACTTTAATATGAACTAATTTAAACTCAAATGAAACAACTACTGATTTTCTGTTTATTGTTTGCTATATCTGCTCTGGGTTCAGGACAGGAACAGCAAAGAACTACACCTCCGGTTCAGAGACAACAGGCTCAAACCCCACGGGATACTACTGTTAGAATGATACCCTATCAGACCGAAATATGGGATCCGGAAGTGCCGATGATTACGCCGGCTGCCAAAGTTGGTGATCCGCCATCTGATGCGATCATTTTATTTGACGGAACGGACATCAATAAAGAATGGGAAGAGCTATCGCGTGGTGGCGTAAAACCTGCAACCTGGATCATAAAAGATGGCGCTATGGAATCGGTTCAGGGTTCCGGATCCATCAGAACAAAACGTCTGTTTGAAGATTTCCAGTTGCATGTGGAATGGAAAACTCCTTCAGTTATAACAGGTAAAAGTCAGGGCAGGGGCAACAGCGGTGTCTATTTACAGGATCTGTATGAAGTCCAGGTACTTGATAGTTATCATAACCGGTACGTACCGGAATGGCCAGGCCGGCATCTTTATATAAGCAATATGCACCGCTTGTAAATGCAAGCAGAAAGCCGGGAGAATGGCAGTCATATGATATTATATACACTGCTCCCCGGTTTGGCAATAGACACCTTAACCTATTTCACTCCTCCAAGGGTAACGGTATTACACAATGGAATTTTGATTCAGAACAATGTAGCTTTACGAGGTCCAACCACATATATTGGAATTCCTGAATATCTTGTCAGAAAACATGGTCCGGGCAGGATCCAGTTGCAGGATCATGGAAATCCGGTTGCCTTCAGAAATATCTGGATAAGGGAACTTTAATTTTTATTATTACGAGTCAGCCTGTGATTAATTATTCCTTAATGATATTCACTTTTAAATTATTACTTTTACATATAAACAAATCTATCTAAATTTTAAAATACCTGACAATGAAAGAGAATTCAAAAAACATTACACGCCGGTCATTTATCGGAAGAACCGGTGCTGTTGCTGCAGGTCTGACAATACTTCCCAGCTCAGTTATCAGCGGATTTGGCCACAGGGCTCCAAGCGACAAGCTGAATATTGCTGTTGTTGGTATTGGAGGAATGGGTAATTCAAACCTGAAGCATGTTGCCCCAACAGAGAATATTGTTGCTCTCTGCGATGTTGACTGGGGATATTCAAAAAAAGTATTTGAAGCAAATCCAAATGCAAAAGCTTACTGGGATTGGCGAAAGATGTATGATGAAATGGGAAAATCAATTGATGCAGTTATTGTTGCAACAGCTGACCATTCTCATGCCATAGTTGCAGCCACATGCAATGACAATGGGCAAACATGTTTATGTTCAGAAACCCTTAACTCACACAGTTTATGAATCAAGGTTGCTTACCAAACTTGCTGCAAAACATAAGAGTTGCAACACAGATGGGTAACCAGGGTTCTTCAGATGAAGGTGTTAACCTGACAATTGAATGGCTGCAAGAATGGTGAAATTGGTGAAGTAAGAAAAGTTGAAGCATTTCACTGACCGTCCTATCTGGCCGCAGGGACTAAACGTTCCAAAAGGTGAATGGGTTCCTGATACACTTAACTGGGATCTTTTTATTGGTCCGACCAAAATGCGTCCATATAACAGCATTTATACTCCATGGAACTGGAGAGGCTGGTGGGATTTTGGAACAGGTGCTCTTGGAGATATGGCTTGCCATATTCTTCATCCTGTATTTCAAAGGTCTGAAACTTCAATATCCGATAAAAGCACAGGGAAGTTCAACATTACTTCTGACAGATTGTGCACCAAATGCACAGATGGTTAATCTGGTTTATCCTGAAAGAGTTGACTCCAAAAGAATGCAAAAATGAAACTATCCTCAGGTTGAAGTTATCTGGTATGATGGTGGCTTGCAGCCTGCAAAACCTGCAGGATGGCCGGCCGGAAAAAATATGAATGATCAGGTGGCGGAGTTATTTTCCATGGAACAAAAGACAAACTTATCTGCGGATGTTATGGAGTACAGTCCATGGTTATTATCAGGCCGCATTCCTGTTGTTCCCAAAACTGAAAGAAGAATTGAGAAGGCAATGAACGGCGGTCATGAAATGGACTGGGTACGTGCATGCAAGGAAAGTCCTGAAAGCAGGGTTAAGACAAAATCAGATTTTCAGAAGCAGGTCCATTCAACGAAATGGTTGTTATGGGTGTTCTTGCTGTCAGACTTCAGGGACTGAATAAAGAACTTGAATGGAATGGAGAAAAAATGGAATTCACCAATATTGGTGCATGATGATAAGGTAAGACTTACCATATCAGATAATTTCACAATTATTGATGGTGATCCTAAATTTGACAGACCAAATATTAACATGAATGCCAGAGAGTTTGCTGCTGAAATGGTTAAGCATACTTACCGCAAAGGCTTTACATTACCTGAAATGCCTGCTAGTAAATAAGTCGATAATTTTTATTATAGAGACGGAATCATTCCGTCTCTATATTTTAAACAACTAATTATGTAATTATTATGAAGCGAATTAACATACTTTTATCTTGTATTGTTGTCCTCGGACTTGCAGCATCATGCGGATCAAAAGGTAAAAAAGCTGAAAAGGAAGCTGCTGCAACAGAACAGGCAGCAGCCCCGGCAGATAACTGGACGGTTCTTTTTGACGGAACTTCAACTGCAGGCTGGAGAGGTTACGAAAAACCTACATTTCCTCCGAAAGGCTGGGAAGTGGTTGATGGTACACTGCACTGTATCGCTTCCGGTAACGGCGAAGCCGGTGGACCGGGTGGTGATCTTATTTACGATAAGAAGTTCAGCAATTTTGAACTCTCTTTTGAATGGAAGATAGGCGAGGGTGGCAACAGCGGTATCTTTATAATGGCTCAGGAGATTCCAAATGAACCCATCTGGAAATCAGCTCTTGAAATGCAGATCCTGGATAATGAAAGACATCTTGATGCAAAATTAGGCGTAGACGGAAACCGGATGGCTGCTTCCTTATATGACCTGATTCCGGCAGTTCCGCAGAATACAAAGCCGGCAGGAGAATGGAACCAGGCCGGAATACTTAGCTACCAGGGAACAGTAGTGTTCAAACAGAACGGTGCCAATGTTGTTGAATTCCACCTCTGGACCGAAGACTGGAAAAAAATGGTTGAAGCTTCAAAATTCAAGGAGTTTCCGGCATTTCTTAATCCTGCCACGAGGGTTATCATAGGCCTTCAGGATCATGGCAGTGATGTGTGGTTCAGGAATATTAAGATCAAGGAAATGTAATAAATCTGAGCTATGTAGAGGACAGGTCATAGACCTGCTCTCCTGCTACATATTATAACACCATTCCCTTTAACCCTATCTCCTCCGCTACCTCCCTCATCCCCAAAATGCAATCGGTAATCAGCTCATCAAGGGTGACACCCAGCATTTCCGCTCCCTTCTCAATCACATCCCTGTCAACACCGGCTGCAAATCTTTTGTCGTTCCATTTCTTTTTAACCGAACTTGCTTCCATATCGAGAACACTTTTTGAAGGTCTTACCAGTGCGCTTGTTGCTACAAGACCTGTAAGCTCATCAACTGCATAAATTGTTTTCTCAAGCCTGGAGACAGGTTCAACATCAGTAGCCAGACCCCACCCGTGACTTAAAACTGCCCTGATATATTCCTCCGGCCATTTGTTTTCCCTCAGTATTTTTTCTGTCATTATGCAATGCTGCTCCGGATACATCTCATAATCCAGATCATGGATAAGTCCGATTATCCCCCATTTTTCAACATCCTCTCCCGCTTTTTTTGCCATGTATCTCATTACACCTTCAACCGCCAGCGCATGTTTGATAAGACTTTCAGATTTATTGTACTCTTTAAGCAGTGCGAAGGCTGTTTGGCGAGTCGGTATAATTTGTTCCATATTTTGCCAGGTATTAATACAGGGTATTTTTCCGGACTTCAGCTGTGCCGCTATTGTCTGACTTTTACGAGGGGAAAAGCTTTAGAAAAGTTAAGGCCTCTGATATTCAGAATATAGAGTGCCGGGCTTAACTGCCGTGTGTCAAGCAATATTGTGTTTCCTCCTTCTGATATTTCCTGTTCTATATTTATCCTCTGCTTGCCTGAAACATCTGTGAGAATTACCCGGATCTTTTTATCTGATTTTGAATTTATTAACACATTTATCTCATTCGTAAACGGATTCGGGAATAATCTGACTGACTCCTCAATTTCAGTATTCTCCACACTTACAATAAGCGTATCATTATAGACGTAGTCGTCAGAATTATCGTATCCATAAACAGTAACATCATAAAGTCCGTTAAAGTCAAGGTCTGCTCTCCTGTCGAAAGTAACGGTGACTGAATCGCCATCAGGCACAAGTTCTGTCTTGAAATTTTGTATAACCGGGAATTTGTTGTTCACAAGAAATGCCAGATTAAACCCTTTTATCGTATCAACTCCGTTATTCAACACTTTAACAATGACCGGCTCCTGGCCTAATGCCTCCTTTTGCACAGGTGAAACGATCCTGGCTACTTCCAGATCTCTCTGAATATATTTCACAGCTACCAGGTGAGTAAAGTCGATCAGGTCTATCAAAGCACAGTCAGCACCCTGCGATACCGAATTGTCCTTCTTATAGATCCATTCCATTTTATTATATCCTGCAGGCACCGCAACTGCCTTCTTCTCCCATAAGGTCTCACCTGAAATACGCAATACTTCAGTATCATTTAATTTGAACTGGAAATAATCATAGTTGGGTTCTGATGAAACCTTGTAAAAGAACTTTAAAGAATCAGCACCACTGTAAAATGCTCTCATCATTAAATCAGAATTTCCGTTATGTCCAATTGCGCCGGATCGTGCAGAAAGGTAACCGTCAGCTGAAGCCGATTCAATGATTGTCCATGGTATTGGACTCCGGTTAATCCAGGGAAAGACCCTGAAAGAGGCTGTCTCAAAACTCTCCCTTACCTTACCAATCCTGAAAACAAAATTCCGGTTTACAACAAACGGACTGCAATCGAGAGTTGATGTCAGCGATATATAATCTCCGTAAAGTGCTGATTCAGATAATTTTACCATAATCGGGATGTTTGTAATCTCTCCAAACTGCAGCACCCCTGATTTTACGTTAGGATCAAGAACCTCAAGCTCATCCTCCATGGTTTCTGCAACGAGCTGGCCTGAAGTATTGCTGCTCCCCAGGTTCCTTACCTGGAAGATCAGGCTGAATGTTTCACCGGGATCTGCAACATAATTGCCATTGCCGGTTGCCGAATCATCAATAATGCAATTCATTATCTCCAGTTCGGGAGCATGAACCGAAATATCAAGTTTATACTTCTTTTCAGTTCTGCTGTCTTTTAAGGTCAGGTTTATTGTGATAATTCCCAGGTCGGGAACGTTGTCGTCAATAGTGAGTTCAAGAAGATTGTCAAGGATAGTTTCTGACCTGGCTGCCAGTGTTCCGATCAGTGCACTATTCGTATTAATGGTTACCCATGGCGATGTTGATGAAATGGTGGCTGAAAGGTTTGTCGCATCCGTAAGGCCAAGGTTGCTGATTTTAAGCTTCAGGAACAATGTCTCGCCGAAATCAGCCTTCCTGTTATCGTTGCCGGAGATGTCGTTAATTCCTGTTTCGGAGAGATTCAAAAATTCATCGTTTAAACTTGCGAAATAAATCGTCTTTATAACCGGGATCCTGTTCTGGCCTGTAACCACTACCAGGCATGAATCGGCAGTAGTGTAAGGAATGTCGAGTACTGCTGATCCTGAAGGACTGGCATATGAGGCATCCCACAGGGTGTCGAAATCAGAAACCGCAATATAGGCAAAAGGATCAATGGTTAATGACAATGACCTGATGCCGTCGGGCAGTGTATCAGGCAGGGAGATATTGAACGGAACAGGATTTCCCATAATCGGAATAACACTTGGATCGCCCAGAAGCTCGTATGTCTCCCAGTAATATTTCTTTCTCAGGGATGGAGAGGCGCTGACAGCCAGGTTTCCTGCATAATTTACCTGACCCATTGATATGAACCAGTCGGAGGGAGATTCGCCATGCGTATGAAAAAACCTGTCGTAGGCACCCAAACCTGTCTCGGCATATGTCGGATTGGCATTGGGAGTCCCTGTGCCCACAGCCCAGTAAAAGTCCTCATCCCAGTATGAATCATTTGTACAGCCAATATAACCGATCGCACCTTTTTCAGAGGCCATTACCATCTTATTGCCAAATGACGCTGTATCATTGAATTGTGCTGTCCGGCATGCATTGCTTATCACAAATGGATACATGTTTTTATTTGTAAGTTTCTGTACATCCGGGGATTTTATTTCAATATGCAGCCATCCTGCCGATGAACCGTGGCCGGTATAATTGATAAATGAAAGACCGCCGGAGATAAGCTTCATTACGGAATCTTTTTTGGCAGCTCCTTCAGGATAATAAAAATGAAACTCGTTTATCCTGTTTGCCGGAGTAAGATAGTTGGTAACCGCATATTTTATTTGACCATTCATATAGTTTGCATAGCTGGCGTCTTTTCCGGCAACAGCCAGGGCACGTGAATAAAATTTGTTTGTATCGGCGAACTCAAATTTTTCATACTGTATAATCTTGCTGACAAACGACTTGACAGACGTAGTATCAGTTGCCGGTACCCTTCCGATAAACATATCAGGAATAAAATCTCCGTCGCCGTCAAATTCGCCATAATACATATCAGTCAGGTAACCAGTTCCATAAGTGGGGACCTTCTTTGAATCCCCTATTATTAACAGGTATTCAGGAGGATGTCCAGTCAGGGCGGAGGCAGAATATATTCCCGAGAGTGTCTCCTTGATCTCAGTGTAATCGTCTCCTGCCATGCCTGGTCCCTTATAAAGAATGCTCAGCTTATAACCTTTTTGTCTCTTCCAGTTGAAAAAGGGTTCAAGATATTTACTAAAGGTAGTGTCAGTGAGGATAATCATTTCAACCGGCTGATCAGAATAACCTGTGATGACATCATCAGGAGAATAGTTAAGAACCCCTTTCCCGAGTGATTCGTTAAACAGAAGTGATTCGGACGATATTGATTTAGATGCGGCAGAGATCGCGTTGTAGAATAATACTTCAATCTTCATCGAAGTGATCACCTCAAGGTTATTTGAACCGGGATTATATCTGACAGGAGAAATAATAAGATTCGACAGTTGTGTGCCACGTACCTTTCCCGTGTACTCGATCCTGACGGTATCCGACTTTATCAACCCGCGTGTTGCGTACAATTTTTTGTCAATAGTAAATTCAGGTCTGCGTGTCTGGTCCTGTTTTGACTCTCCGTATTGGGAAGGGAAAAGGATCCCTTTTAATTCGTTTCTGGATGGAACTATTTTAGAGGAGACAACATCTGATATCCTGATCTTGTAACTGCTGCCTTCAGGGATGGTTATCAACCTGCTTAAAACCGGGATTTCAGGTTTGCCAGGTTCAGCACTGGAAGAATGACCGGGTATTGACAACCTGTAGTATAATCCGTTTTGATTTGTATAACTCCTCTATGTTAAGTTCTGATAATGAATAGTATATTGTAATGGATTGATCTTCAGATACCACATCGGTTCTCTGCATACCACTACCAAACCGGAATTTGTGGCTCTTTCCTGCCTGCCCTGATACCTGGTATTGATAAAATCAGAAAAACAACTAATATTTTAGCTAGTTTGCTTTTCCCTAAATGCATCAATGTTAGTTAATTAACACTGTAACCTAAATTCTGCCGGAAAGGTATTTAAAATTTCAATACATAATATTTCTTTTAAAAGAAAATTCCAACAGTTCATGAATCTGTTAATGAAACGAATTATCCCCTTCACTTATTACTAACAACCAGGGAAGCATTTTGATTTATTGATATAAAACATATTTTTGTATCTTGTGAAACCGGGAAAAATGTGTTGCGACGGATTTAATCTACTGGAAATGAAGAAAATATCACTGTTATTAATATCTATTGCTATGATAATTCCTGTTTTTTCACAGTCAATGTCCGCCTCCGATCTGATCGGGACATCTGCAGGCGATGTTGAAATGTATTTTATAGGACATGGTTCACTGATGTTCAAGGTTAAGGATTTTATAATTCATATTGATCCGGTAAAAAGCTCAGGCAGCTATGAAAACCTTCCTAAAGCGGATCTTATCCTTGTAACTCATGAACACTATGATCATCTTGATACTGAGCTTATTAATGAGCTGCGTAAAACAGGAACGATTATGCTCTGCAATGCAAATTCGGCTTCTAAAGTTCCCTGGGCCCAGACTGTGAAAGCGGGCGACATAAAAACTATTAATAACATTACTATCGAAACGATTCCTGCCTATAACATTGTTAACGAACGTTTAAAAGGTCAGCCATTTCACCCTAAGGGAGTTGGAAACGGTTATATCGTCACTGTAGGAAACAAGAAGTTTTATGTTGCTGGAGATACTGAGAACACTCCCGAAATGAAGGCATTGAAGGAAATAGATGTTGCTTTTCTACCGATGAACCTTCCGTATACAATGAATCCGGCAATGGTCGCTGATGCTGCTAAAGCATTCAGACCAAAGATACTATACCCCTACCATTTTGGAGATACAAACACCGGAGAAATAGTAAGATTGTTAAAGGGAACAGATATTGAAGTAAGGATAAGAAAATTAAACTAAAACGAAATTTATGGTAAGTTTAAGCAGGAGAGGATTTCTCAGAACCGGATTAACGGGGGCTGCCGGTATAGCCTTGGCACCGGGTATTATTAAAGGTGCTTCCCGGTCATCGCAGGATAATATCATTTACAGAACCCTTGGTAAAACAGGAATGAAGGTTCCGGTTGTTAGTTTTGGCGTTATGAGATCGGATAATTCCGGTTTGTGCAAAGCAGCATATGAAAAAGGCATCAAGCTTTTCGACACTGCCAACGGTTATCAGAATGGCAACAATGAAACGATGCTCGGCAATCTGTTCAAGGACTACCCGAGAAATTCCTTCTATCTTGCCACGAAAGTAAAGGCAGCAGGAATGGACAGGGAAGGAAAGCCATCATCCGAGACCACTGGAGAAGATTTTTTATCGAAATTCAATACAAGTCTTTCACGATTAAAAATGGACTACGTTGATATTCTTTATATTCATGACATAAGTAACCCTGAGTATCTTGAATACAAACCTATCTTAAATGCTGTTAAGAAGCTTAAGAAAGACGGCAAAATAAAGTTCATGGGATTCTCAACCCACAGGAATGAAGCAGCAGTTATCGACGCAGCCGCATCGATGGAAGAGTGGGATGTAATTCTGACTTCCTATAATTTTCAACAGGCGTACAGGAAAGAGCTTGACGCTGCAGTCAAAAAAGCTGCAGGCGCCGGAATCGGAATTGTGGCTATGAAAACCCTGGCAGGCGGTGGATTTCTCGACAGGGAAAAAACTAAGCCAATCAACACGACTGCAGCCATCAAGTGGGTCCTCTCTAATCCTGATATACAATCTACAATACCGGGTATGACAGCTTTTGATCACCTTGATCTTAATGTGAAGATACTTACTGATATAACACTGTCTGACCAGGAAAGAAAGGACATTTTGCTCGCTTCGTCTCAGCCCGGTTTGTTTTGTTCCGGTTGCCAGCAGTGTATCCCGGCTTGCCGGAAGAGCCTTCCTGTTCAGGATCTGATGAGGGCTTATATGTACGCCTATGGGTATTCAAATACTTCACAGGCATATTCATTGCTTTCAGAGCTGGGCACCGGCGAAGATCCCTGCATGAACTGCACCGGTAACTGCAACGTAAATTGCAGCAGGAACTTCGATGTCAGGGAAAAAATTGCTGATGTTTCCAGACTTGTAAATGTACCTGCGGATTTTCTGACCTGAGTAAATCCCGGGTATAAAGCTTAATACCATGAAGAACAAATTTCTGTTATTCTCATTATTATTCCTTTTCTCTGCGACAACCAGGGCACAGGACCTGGTGTATCCTGCACTGAAAGGATTTAAGATCAAATCAGATTACCCGGTATATGTGCCTGAAAATCTGTGGGACTTTATAAACGGGGCAGCTGACACCTACCTGTCCTATAATTTTATTGATCTGCATGTGGTAGAATATAAAAAGGGCAGGGATGTGATCAAACTGGAGGTATACAGGCACTCTGATCATACTATGGCATTTGGTATCTATTCTTCGGAGCGTTCCCCGTCATTTAATTTCATGAACCTGGGAGGACAGGGCTACACTGCAGACGGAGCTATTAATTTCTTCAAGGGAAATTATTATGTCAAGGTTAAAACCTATTCAAAAAAGGCAAAAACTTTAGAGGCAGAGCAATCACTTGCAATGAAGGTTGCTGCAATGCTTGAGGGCGAGAGCACCATGCCCGCATTACTTGCTGTCTTTCCGGCTGAAGGAAAAAAAATGAATGAGGAATCATTCATAAATGAGAGCGTGCTCGGGCATGCTTTTCTAAATAAAGCCTTCAAGGCGATTTACCAGGTAGGCCCTGATAATTTTTCAGTATTCATAATACAGGACAGCTCACCTGATACAATCAGAAAAACCATTGCAACATATGTTGCCTCCACCGGTATTGATCCTGTTGAGACAGATGAAGGTAAATATGTGATTTCAGATGGTTACAACGGAACGATTTTTATTGCCGGCAAGGATGACAAGATTGTGATCATTTCTGGCCTGGCCAGGGATCAGGCTGAGATCGCTGATAAATACACATCGGAAATTCTGAAGTAGGGACAGCTCTAGAGAAGTCCTTAGACAGCTGGGAGCTCTCAGGTAATGTCCCTTCTAATACAGATATCTGTGGCATTCTGAACAGTTTGCCTCTTTCCACGCTGTACCGATATCTATCGGATGGATGAATTCCAGAGTATCCCTTATACTGGTAATTTGCATTGCAAGCGGCTTCCCCTGGCCGATAATCGTGTGACACAGGTTACAGTCGCGGGTAATAGTGCGCCCGTCATCCGTTTTGAAGGCATCATTATGACATCTGAAGCATCCCTCGGATTCCAGGTGCCCGATATGTTCAGGGTATACATCATATGTCACTTTCATTGAGGGGAATGTATTTTGTGAAAATGCCTTCTGAATTGAAGCTATCGAGCTGTTTATCAATTCATTGTTCTTCTGCATATAATCGCCGTACCCGGATTTGTAGAAATTCATGATATTGTCATGAATTACCAGGAGAGCGCTATCCTTGTTCCTGAATGTCTCCCTTAAAATATCCATCGAAACCTTTTTTATGAAAGGTATCTCCTTGGAGACGTCTCCCGTCAGCAGGGCTTTATCTATATAGACAGGTGCCGAATTAAAGTTGTGGGTTGGTCTGTTATGGCAATCTATACAATCCATGGTTCGCGTTTGCTGAACAGCTATTGTGGAGTCAGTTATGGGATTGTCAGCATTTCTGTATATATATGTTGAACCTGTTACCTTGTTAGTATATTTTACATATGTTATGTTTTCTCTTTGGTCATTATCTGAAATATACTCAATGTTTACCGAGGGATTAATATGCCAGTGTATTCCTTCACTGAAACCCAGCCCGCTGTATTCCGGTCCTGTTTTCATCTGGAGCATTACATCCCATTCTGAATTAAGTGAATCGGTCAGGAAGTATTTATTCGTCTGAAGGGTTCGTGCATAAAACTTTTCAGGCCAGTGGCATCTTTCACAGGTCTCCCTTGCCGGACGCAGATCATGAAGAGGTGTAGCGATAGGAGAAGGGTAGGTCTTTGTCAGCACAGCATACACCTGGTGCAAGCCTGATAATTTTGATTTAACATACCAGGAAGCACCCGAGCCTACATGACAGTCAACGCATGTCACATTTGCATGGGGGGAATTCTGGTATGCGGCATATTCAGGCTCCATTACCTTATGGCACAATGTGCCGCAGAATTCAACAGATTCGGTCAGATGAAAGGCTTCAAAACTTCCATAGGTTGTAAGAAAAAGAAATACAACAGTTCCGATGGTAAAAAGCACAAAGGCGTTCTTTTGCCTGGGATTATTGAGATCTATTACAGGCAGAGGTGCTGCGTCGGGGGATATTTTCTTCCTGATGCTCCTTCGCCTGATTGACATTCCTACAGGGATCAATATAAGACCTATTAAAAGAAATCCGGGGAGAATGATATAAATGAATAGACCAAGATAGGTGCTTGCCTTTTCAAAAACCGTCGAGATAAAGAAAAGGAGGATAATAAGGATGAAATTAATACCCGCTACTATTGAGCCGATAATGGAGAGCCAATTTTTTGAGGAGGGCGGAAATTTCATAGTTCTCTTTTTTGAATTAAATATCAATAACTTCTGAAATAAGGAGCTTCAACTGACTATACGAATTAACTATCTTCAGATCGCTATGGTCATTTATTACATTCTGAGGTGGCTTATAGAGTATCCCAAGTTCGGACTGACGCAGCATTGAGATGTCGTTATATGAATCGCCGATAGCAATAACCTGATAATTAAGGTCCTGCATTACCTCTACCACCTTCTTTTTAGCATCAGGCTGACGTAAATTAAAATCAGTAATGTTGCCATCCCTGTCGATTGTGAGATGGTGGCAGAACAGCACAGGCCACCCCATTTTTTCAAGCAGCGGATCTGCAAATTCACGGAAAGTATCGGATACAACTATCAGTTGCGACCGGCCATGAAGCCAGTTTATAAAATCAAGTGCTCCGGGCATGAGTTCGAGCAATGAAATTACTTTTTGTATATCCTTTATAGTGATCCCATGCTGCTTTAGAATTTCAAGTCGCCTGGCCATCAGTGCATTATAGTCACTTATATCACGTGTGGTCAGCTTTAATTCATCGATCCCGGTCCACCTCGCAACATTTATCCATACTTCCGGAACCAGCACTCCTTCCAGGTCACAACAAACAATGTACATATTATATTTTGTTTTAAATTAGTAATTTTTAGTAAGGAACCGCTTAAAATCAATATAATTATTTCCTAAAGATAAATATTCTTCATTTTTACTTTCAATTTTTATAAGCGAATCAGGGATTGAAGGTGAAAAATCCAGTATTTTGGTTATTTCTTCTCCGAATTTAGCGGGGTGGGCAGTCTCCAGTGACACGCTCAGGATCTTTTCTTTCATGATTCGCTGCATATCAAGATACGACACCAGACCTTTCCAGGCAACGGCTCCATGTGGTTCAAGAATGATTTTAAACCTCATCCAGGTTTCCCTAATGGTTTCCCTGGTCTCACTGTCTGAAACACTTACCGGGAAGAAGTCCTTCCTCATGGGAGCCAGATCAGGCGGTTTGATGATATTTCCCTTTTCATCCATTCTGCCATTATACAATGCAATAATTCTTGGCAGATTACTTGGATGGCCGACATTCATGGCACTTGAGATGCAATTTTTTGATGGAGTTATTGGTCTGTAATCTCCTGTTTTTAAGAATTCAGGAACTTCATTATTCTCATTTGTTGAAACTATAAAAGAGCTTACCGGCAGCCCCATTTCCCTTGCGATAAGACCTCCTGCCAGGTTTCCGAAATTACCGCACGGGACACTGAAGACAATGTGATCGTTTGCTCTTGAGGATAGTCTTGACCATGCCCAGAAATAATAAACCGCTTGAGGCAAAAGCCTGCCTATGTTAATCGAATTTGCCGATGAGAGCTTTAATCCGGATAAGGATGGATCCATAAATGCCATCTTCACAAGGTTCTGGCAGTCATCAAACTTCCCGTCAATTTCGATTACCTGGATGTTTTTGTCAAGGGTAGTCATCTGCTTCCTTTGCATTCCGGAAACTTCGCCCGTCGGGAAAAGGATTATGACCTTAATATTTTCAAGTCCGTAGAATGCATTCGCGACGGCACTTCCTGTGTCGCCTGATGTTGCAGTAAGAATTGTAATATGCTGATTGTCCATGCTCAGGAAATACTGCATTATCCTGCCCATAAACAACGCTGCAAAATCCTTGAAAGAGGCCGTCGGACCCTGATCGAGCCGCATAATGTAATTTCTCCCATATACTCTTTCAATCGGGACGCTGAAAGTGTAAATCTCTTTACAGATCCCGCTCACTACACTCTTTTCTACCTCTGCACCAATAAGCGCGCTTAGAATTTCGGCTGCCACTTCCGGATAATCCTTCGACGAAAAAGCCTCAATATCCCTATCCGATAATCTGGGTATCTGAAGTGGAAAATAGAGACCTCCATCGGGAGCAAGCCCTTTAAGGAGAGCTTCCCTGAATGATGCGAAGGGCGCACCGAGATTGGTTGAATAATATAAGTTATCCTTGCTCAAGATCAGTATTTCACTATACATTAACAACTCTCATGATATCTGCAAAAACACCGGCAGCAGTCACATCTGCCCCGGCTCCGTAGCCTTTTATTACCATGGGAAGCTCCTTGTATCTTTCGGTAGTAATGAGCACGATATTGTTGCTTCCCTCAAGATCGAACGTAGGGTGCGAAGGTCCGACAGTAATAAGCTCTGCTGTAGCCTTTCCGTTGTCCATCGTGGCATAGTATCTCCATTTTTTGTTCTGTTTAAGCAATTCCTTCCGCTTTTCTTCAAATTCCACATCATATTCCTTTACTTTTTCATAGAAATCCTCCAGGCTCCCCTCAAAGCACTCCTCCGGAAGAAATTCTTTGACAATTACATCTTCCCTTTCTACTTTATACCCTGCCTCACGTGAAAGGATCATTATTTTCCTGACGACATCGGTGCCGCTGAGGTCAATGCGTGGGTCAGGTTCGGAAATGCCTTTTTCCTTGGCAAGCCTGATTGCTGAACTTAATGGGATTTCCGCACTGATGGTATTGAAAATAAAATTTAAGGTTCCGGAAAGTACGGCTTCGATCCTGAGGATTTTGTCACCACTTACAACAAGGTCACTTATGGTTTTGATTATAGGTAACCCTGCGCCTACGGTAGTTTCGTACATAAAACGGACACCTCTCTCATTTGCAAGCGACTTAAGATGCTGGTAATAATTATATTCAGAGGAGCAAGCCAGCTTGCTGGCCGTAACAACCGAAACGTATCTTTCAAGTAACTCACCATATAATGCACCTACTTTGGGGTTTGCAGTGCAATCGATGAAAACAGAATTCCTTAGGTTAAGTTTCGCTATTTTACTGACAAACAAATCTATATCGCTTATATCACCTGATGAATTCAATAATTCCCTGCAGTCAAAGAGTGAAACAGGTTTGTTATCCATAAGCATTTTCCTGGAATTTATAATTCCCAGAAGATTGATTTTCAGGTTATGCTCATTTAGCAGGAGATCGTGCTGTTTCTGAAGCTGTTTAACTAAACTTGAACCCACAAACCCGGTCCCGGCGATAAAAAGATGCAGTTCTTTATATCTCGAAAGGAAGAAGCCGTCATGGATAACGTTAAGCGCCTTTTTCAGGTTCTCATTTTTAATGACGACCGAAATGTTAAGTTCTGAAGAGCCCTGGGCAGTGGCAATTACGTTGATCCCGTTCCTTCCAAGCGACCTGAAAAGCGTAGCTGAAATGCCCGGGGTGTTTTTCATCTTTTCTCCCACGATGGCAATTATTGAAAGGTCTTTTTCAACCAGTATTTTCAGCTCTTTCCTGTAGGTTATTTCCTTATCGAATTCCTGGTTTATTGCCTCAGTTGCCTTTTTTGTTTCGGTTGGAATAATTGCAAATGTGATCGAATACTCCGATGATGCCTGAGTTATCAGAACAATATTGATATTACGCTTTGCCAGCGATCCAAAGAGCCTCATCGAGGTACCGGTGACCCCAACCATGGATGGTCCCTGGAGGGTGATAAGATCGATGTGGTCAATTGAAGATATTCCCTTGATCAGGCTGCTGCTCCCGTTTGTCGGTTTTTCACTTATCAGGGTTCCTTTCAACTGGGGATTGAAAGAGTTTTTGATTATTACCGGTATCCTCTGTTTGTAAACAGGACGAAGGGTAGGGGTGTAGATAACTTTTGCCCCGAAATGTGACAGTTCAATTGCTTCCGAATAGGTAAGACTATCAATTGTGTAAGCTTTTTCAACCTTTTTCGGGTCAGCTGTCATAAAACCGTTTGTATCAGTCCAAATCTCAAGTACATCAGCGTTTACGGCTGCTGCTATTATTGCAGCCGTGTAATCCGATCCTCCCCTTCCGAGGGTAGTGGTTTCATTTTCATTGGTGCTCGCAATAAATCCCGGAACAATTATAAGCTTATTTTTTCTCAGGATTTTCTTCCTGATAAGTGAGTTAGTCAGATCAAAATCAACCAGGGCGTTATTATAGCTATCATCTGTTTTTATAATTTCCCTGGCATCGATAAGCAGACCCGCGAAAAAACGGGCTAATATGGCTGAAGATAATCTTTCTCCTGTGCTGAGTACTTTATCAAGTGAATAACTGCTTAATTCCCTGAGAAGAAAGACCCCGTTGAGTATCTCTTTCAGATCAGAAAAAATCTTTGCTGTAAGGGCGAGGATATCCGGACTGGTATCTCCGGCAAACAGATCGCTGCAGACTACCGCATGCTTACGGATAATGGTATCAAGGACCTCTTTATAAAGTTCACTATGAGCAGCGGCAAGCTCACTGCACTTTTTAAGCAAATCGGTGACATCCTGGAATGCTGAAACTACCACAACACACGGTAGCGCCCCGGAATTGATTATATTTTTAACATTTCTGATCCGTTCAGGAGTACCTAATGATGACCCGCCAAATTTCAGGACTTTCATACCCGGATATATTTTTTAAAATTGAAATCTCAGGGCTTAAAAATTAAGGTACAAAAATAATAATAATAAGATAAAGAGAGGTAATATTTTTAAAGTATTGATTATTTGCATTTACAGCTTAAATTATTTAAGTAATTAATACGGATCTCTTAATAAATTGGGAAATCTGCGAAATCGGAGGGAAATTATTTGTTTTCCCGTGGATCGCGCAGATCTCTTCACGTACTCACCCCCGTCCCCTCTCTGCTTCGCAAAGAGGGGTGCCTCTTCTATCATGTTTTTAGGACTGTTCTTAATTCTTTTTAATTTAATTTGACTTTTGTCTTCTGTCTTCCGTCTTCTGTCTTCCGTGAATTTAATATGTCTTTTAATACTGCTTTCTTTTGAATTTAATATGTCTTTTAATACGTATTTTAAGAGTGCTTATATAAATTAATCAGCGTTTGGACCTCACCCCCTTTATCCTCCACCACAATACTTCCCCTGCATTCTGGCTCCTCAGCTGCCATCGTTGAAATCTGGCTCCTCCCGGTGTGAGAGGGGGACTTATGCCCAAATCTTCCGCTTATTTAAAAAAGGAACATAAACAATTGGTTCTTAAGCCCCTCCCACCTCGGGGGAGGGGTTGGGGAGAGGTCTTTGACAGAAAATACGAAATTCAGGCACGGCATAATCTACAATCACATTAGCTCGAAGCTGCTTTTTCAAGACGTTTTAATATTGAGAATATGAAAGCTGCAGACAGAAGGCAGCACACTATAAATACAAGCCAGAGGGTGCTTAATGCAACTTTATCCCAAAGAAGCGTACCGACGAAAAGTAATTTATTACCAACAGCTGTTGCAAGCAGCCAGCCACCCTGCATAAGACCCTGAAAACGGGAAGGAGCAACCTTCGAAACAAAGGAGAGTCCCATCGGACTGAGGAACAGTTCCGCAACTGTAAGTATAAGATAACTGCTTATGAGCCAGTATGGCGATACTCTGTCGCTTTCTGCAGCTGGCAATCCTGAAAGGGAGGAAGGAGACGGGGCACCACTTGAAGCGACTAAAATTATAATAAATCCCAGGGCGGCAATTATCATTCCTATGCCAATCTTTTTTGGAGTTGAAGGTTCAATTCCCTTTTTATTCAACCATGCAAAACCTGCCATCACCGGAAAAGTGAGTGCAACAATGAAGAGCGGATTAAACGACTGAAAGACTTCCGGAGCAATTGAATTCATGGGTCCGAATTCGTTGAGTCCCTCTTCCAAGGAGTGTCGTAGGATCAAAGCCTGTCAAGTAAAACAAAGACAGAAGAAGGGAAAGAGTAAATAATATTCCTCCTGTTATTTTTGCTTTTGTTTTTAGGTTCTGATAAAGCAGTAAAACTATTCCTGCAATTGCTCCAATAACCGCCAGCATGGATGGGAGTGTGAAGAACAGATTTGTGAAGGGACCTACCTGTTTTACGGTATAATCCCTCGCAAAAAGAGTGAGTGTCAGTCCATTCTGATGGAACGACATCCAGAAGAAGATTACTACGATAAATACCAGTACCAGAGCAGTGATACGGGCCTTCTCTTCCTTGCGCGACGACAGGATGATCCAGGTTACAAAAGCGGCAAAAAGGCCGAATGCAAATCCGGCTGCCCATCCTACCTCTTTTATAAAGTGTAAACCAAATGCGGTCACTACCATTGCAACAATAGCTGCAATAAGAGGTACTGGTTTAAAATCAATCTTTTCAGAGGCGGTTGTTTTTACTTTGGTTTCCTTATTTGGTAGCAATTTGTTGAAGAGGATATATACCAGAAGTGAAATGACCATAGCTCCGGCAGCTATTCCGAATGCATAATTGTAACCTTTTGAAAAAACTTCCAGATAGGTGTGAGCAAAGGCGGAAAGATCAGTAACCGGACCACTAAGATTCACTTTATCAGCAAGTTGCTGAAATGTGGAAGTGTCTGTAAGTGTCCCGTTAATGAACTGATGACACAGAGAGGGGATACTTCCGTCATGGGCAAATCCGTTTGTCTTAAGCCACCAGTTTCGCATACCGTTTGCAGCAAAAGGTGCAAAAAAGGCGCCGACATTTATTCCCATATAAAAGATCATAAAAGCGGTATCCCTTAATTTTGAATACTTTGGATCATCATACATCTGTCCGACAACAGCCTGCAGGTTACCTTTGAAAAGGCCGTTCCCGAGGGCAATGGTGAATAGCCCAATGACTGTGATTGTAAGTGTCATTCCGGGTATGGCCATAATGATATAACCTGCAAACATTATTATTATACCAGCAAGTATAACCAGTTTGTATTTTTTTGTGGAGTCTGCCAGAATTCCTCCAAGCAGAGCCAGGGCATAAATGCTGAAATAGAACCAGCTGTAGATGTCTCCTGCTTTTTCAGCCGAAAGCCCGAATTTAGCCTGTAGAAACAGTACGAGAATGGCCATCATGGTATAGAATCCGAATCTTTCGCCCATATTGGAGAAAAATGCAACCAGTAGTCCCTTTGGATGATTCTTAAGCATATTTGTCAGGTATTAGTTAATTTATAAATGTCTGCAATCAGATGAGTACAAAATGAGGTTTTTTCAGGTTTATCCGGAAAGCCTTCTGGTTACCGGAGCAGTAACAAATATATTAATCTTTTTTGCAAATGACCAGAAAGAGAAAATATTGCAGACCTAAAATCAAAAAGAGGAGCTAAAGATTCCTGATTTTCAGGGCCTGGTGAGAAGCAGCACAATTAGAATATTTAATTTTGATTGTGTACTTTTATGAATTCGGGAAAATCACTAATGCTGAAAATAACTGATGAAAATATTCCGGTCCAGCCAGGTAAAAGAGATTGACGGATTTACGATAAAGAATGAGCCTATAGCATCGGTTGATCTTATGGAAAGGGCTGCAACTCAATTGTTCAGGTGGTATATCAGAACCTTTGACCGGTCCCGGAGGGTTCTTATATTTACAGGACCGGGAAACAACGGGGGCGATGGACTTGCACTCGCCAGACAGCTTTCGTCAAACAGATTTAATGTAGAAGTCTTTAATGTAAAATTTACAGATAAGACATCGAACGACTGGACTGTCAACCGGCAACGTCTTGAACTGGAGACGCAGGTTCCGTTTAAGAATATTGAGAATGCTGGTCAGATTCCATTTATTGCGGGTGAAGACATTGTTATCGATGCAATATTCGGCTCCGGACTTACCCGTCCCGTTGAAGACCTGGCAGCAGAAGTGATTAGGCATATTAATCAAACCGACTGCATAGTAATCTCAGTTGACATTCCATCAGGACTTTTTGGTGAAGACAACAAGGCCAATAATCCGGAAAGCATTATCAGGGCTGATTTTACCCTCAGTTTTCAGTTTCCAAAACTATCCTTCATGTTTGCTGAAAACGCAAAATTTGTCGGGGAATGGAGTTTGCTGCCAATAGGATTGAGCAATACGGCTATCAGAAATACCGAATCGCCATATTCCTATATTGAAACAGACAATGTTTTGCCGCTGCTGAAGACAAGGAACAAGTTTGACCATAAAGGCAATTTTGGGCATGGAATTCTTTTTGCCGGGTCCTATGGGAAAATGGGAGCTGCAATTCTCGGCGCAAAAGCGGCGCTGAAAACAGGAATAGGGCTGGTAACCTGCCATATCCCTTCATGCGGGAATACCATCCTTCAGATAGCTGTCCCGGAGGCAATGGTCAGAACAGATGAAAATGAAAAGCTTATTTCCGATATTCAGCCAGTTGACCAGTTTGATGCGGCAGGCATCGGACCGGGTATCGGGACTGATCCGGTTACCCAGAAAGCATTTCATAATCTTTTGCTGACACGCAATAAACCACTCGTCATCGATGCCGATGGTATCAATATCCTTGGTGAGAATAAGTTGTGGCTTTCAGCATTGCCCAACAACACGATCCTGACTCCCCATGTCAAAGAATTTGAAAGGATTACAGACAAATCGGATAATAGTTTTGTACGGCTCGAAAGGCAAATTGAATTTGCAGCCAGGTATAACTCGATTGTTGTCTTAAAGGGTGCCTGTACATCAATCGCAACACCAACCGGTAAGGTTTATTTCAACAGTACGGGAAACCCGGGCATGGCAACCGCCGGAAGTGGTGATGTACTGACCGGGATCATCCTGTCGCTCCTGGCACAGGGTTATAATCCTGAAAACGCAGCTGTTGCCGGAGTGTTTCTCCACGGCCTTGCCGGGGATCTGGCTGCTTCAAAATCGGGATTCGAATCAACTATTGCTTCAGACATAATTAATAGCATAGGTAATGCGTTTCTTAAGATAAGGTCAAATGAATTACATAAATCGGATTAGGTTATGAAATACAGTTTTAAACAGTTTGTTTTTCTCTTAATTATAATGGCATTGGCTTCCTGCGCATCAAACAATATGTCGGAATCTAAAAACTTAATAACCCCGCTTTCCGGAAAAACCAGTATCGCTGATGGAAGTCTAGTTTACAGCCTCCCTCTTACAGTTCTGGATATCTCCATTGAAACTGAACGTGTGATTGAAAAACCAGGTCCGTATGCCCGGTTTGCAGAAGCTCTGCTCGGACTTCAGGATGTCATACAGAATGAAAAGGAACACTGGACTATAAGGGGAGTTACAGTCAAATCTCATGAAGAGCCTGATCCCTCGGAGTTTTATGTAATCGAAGCTACTGCATTATTTCAGACAAATGTTCTTTCACTCAAAAAAGCAGGCCTGATGCTTGATCTTAACCCTGAAATATTTAATATTGAGGACAGAAATCAGACAGGAGGCTCAGAACTGAATCGAATGCGGATTTCGGACCTTGGAGCTGACGAGTATTTTCAGACACGCAGCGATACTGCTCTATAAACTTGTAAGTGTCGATACCGCATTTATCAAGATACCATACCTTGTTGAAAAGAAGCAAAAGCTGACAATAGAGAACCTTGCTGAAAAAGCTGCTGTCAGACTCATGGAGATGCGCGATGGCAAACATATGATTCTCACGGGTGAAACAAATGTCTTTCCTCAGGATGCTTTTTCAATTATCGAAATGAACCGGCTCGAGAAAGACTATTCTGAACTTTTTACAGGAAAAGTATGGAAAGAAACCAGGAAGTTTTCCTACCAGTTGATCCCAAAGAAAACCACGGAGGGGGCAAGTGTTACAATCTGCGGATTCTCGGAATCTTCCGGACCTGTGGCAGCTTCGGATAAATCAGGAACACCCCTGGTGATAGAATTTATGCCTGAGGCAAAGACAAAAAGCCTGACACTTGTAACCAGAAATCAGAGTGACCCGTCAAAACAAAAATTCGATAAGCTTTACTACAGGATGCCTGATGTCGTTAATTTAAAGGTCACCCTGGGGAAGGAGATCTTTAAAACATCAAGGCAGATGATATATCAGTTTGGTGAAATTATCCAGCTTCCTTCAAACTATATAATCGGAAGGTAGTTCCCCGTTAATTCTTTTTAACTCTTTGCGGATATTACTGGATTTTACCCTTAAAGGTTTTCTGGTATTCTTCCCACGACTGAGTGGTGTATGCGTTATCAGCAAAGTAAGTTCAATAGCATTTCCATTTCCTTCGGCTGCCTGAACCCGGGAACGGGTGAAGCCTGATATTTACTATCCTTCATGGTGAAGAAAACAACAGTCGGATATGATAACTGTCCTTTCAGCAGGGCAACAGCCAGCTGATGTGCTTTACCGTATTTCCCGTCGTTGGTGTAGGTCTGCCCGAGAAATGTTACGCTCTCTTTGCCTTCAGCATCGAATTTAACCGGGTAAAATTTTGTGTTCAGGATATCGGATATAACTGAATTAGTAAATGTTTCCTGATCCATTTTTTTACACCATCCGCACCAGTCGGTATAGGTGTCGATGAAAATAGGTCTCGGCGACTCCTTTATTAATTTCTCGGCCTCCTGTATTGAGTACCATTTGACACCTGCTTCCTGGGAGAAAGAGGTGATGTAAGCCGTGATAAGAAGCAGAAATATTATTGTCTTTTTCATTCGATGTATTTTTTTCTGTTATAACAAATTCCATGCAAATTAACTGAAATTATTTCTTTGTCAATCCTGAACATGATATTTTATCATATTCAATAACGTAGTATTATTTAGGATCATTATAATTTTTATGTCAGATATTACATTAAAATTATTTTTTACATTTACGGGCACCAAAATCTACACAAAATGGAAGCTAACTTGAAGACACTGCGTGAGTCCGCTGCTCTCAGATGGATAGTACTTGTATTACTGAGTGCCCTGATGTTTGCCACTTATTGGTTTCAGGACTTTTTCTCCGGACTTAAAGGGCTGATGGAGTCAGAATTAGGCTTCACAAGTGAGGAATTCGGACGGCTTATCGGATTGACAACAATCGCCAACATGTTTGGAATGATAATAGTTGGCGGAATAGTTCTTGACAAGTGGGGAATAAGGCTGGCAGGCCTTGTTTTTGGAGGACTTGCAGCAATAGGCGGTGGATTGACTGCAATGGCATCTGCCGGTGTCTTCGGTCAGGAACACGGGACAATGCTGACGGTGATGATAATCGGCAGGATAATGTTCGGTTCGGGTCTTGAAATAACATGTGTTGTAGCAACAAGAACAATTGTAAAATGGTTTAAGGGTTATGAAATGGCGCTCGCAATGGCCATTAACATAGGATTCGGGCGACTCGGTTCCGCCCTGGGTATTGCAGTTTCGCCCGATATTGCAAATGGTCATGTTTCACCTGCAGTAACATTTGCAGCCACACTGATCGCCCTCGCATTGATACTTTTCCTTATCTATACTTTTTTTGACAAGAAGCTTGACAAACAGAGGGCAGGCCTTGCTACAGTTACTGCCGATGAGGAGGAATTCAAGTTTTCAGATCTTATCAAGCTGGCTACCAATCCTTCATTTATTTACATCGCACTTCTATGCGTTTCATTCTATGCCGCAGTTTTTCCCTTCATTCAGTATGCACCCGATATGCTGGTAAATAAGTTTGGGTTCACTTATGCCCTGCCCGATGACCCTCATAGCAATATCATACTTTTTGGCAGCAAGGCTATCGGCAATTCCAGTGTTTTTCTGGCATTATTTGCTTTCGGATTGGCATTCTCGCTTGTGCCTTCAAATATCAAATCGAGGGCAAATAAGAATATCTCAATGATGATAGTCTTTGCTGCATTTCTGGTTTTTGTTTACCTTCTGAAAGATACCTTCAGACTCTGGTTTTCAAACGGGCCCAAGACAGCATCTCTGATCCCTCTCGGGACAATTCTGTTTACGCCCATTTTTGGCAATTTTGTTGACAAAAAAGGGCGTGGTGCCTCCTTAATGATACTGGGGTCGTTACTTCTGATCTTTGCCCATCTAGCCCTTTCCCTGTTCAATGTCAGGATACTTGCTTATCTTGGCCTTGTGAGCCTTGGGATAGCTTTCTCGCTTGTCCCTGCAGCCATGTGGCCTTCAGTTGCCAAGATAGTACCCGAAAACCGGCTCGGTACAGCTTACGCTTCTATGTTTACAGTCCAGAACTGGGGACTGGGGCTCTTTTTCTGGGGCATTGGAGCAGTTCTTGATCTTGCCAACAAACCAAATCTGGCAGCAATCAGGGCTGGCGAAATGCCTTATAATTATACTGTTCCGATATTTATTCTTGTGTTCTGCGGAGTAATCTCCATTTTCCTTGCTTTCAAACTGAAGAAAGCAGACAAAAAGCAGGGGTATGGTCTGGAACTTCCGTCAGGTCAAAAACCAGAATGATAATGTCTTCAAACGAATTTGAAAAATCGCAGGTTTTCAGTTTTGCTGGCTCGGTTGATTATGCTGATGGGGCAATTGTAAGCAAAACTGTGTTAAAAAAGGAATCAGGGAATATTTCTCTTGTTTGCCTTTGCCAAGGGAGAAGCCCTGAGTGAGCATACAGCTCCGTTTGATGCTATGATCCAGGTTGTTGACGGGAAAGGGGAGATAATAATAGGAGGGAAGTCCTATTTTCTTGAAGCCGGGGCAGACAATTATTATGCCGGCTAATATTCCTCACGCCGTGAAGGCAGTTGAAAGATTCAAGATGGTGCTCACTATGATCAAAAGCAAATAGATCCACACCGCTACACCAGCTCTACGCCATTTTGATAAGAATTGCCCTGATAGTATCTGTAACATCCTCCTCTTCATCAACTGTCCTTTCAAGGATCTCAAGTATCTTGTTGTTTTTAAGGAGTTCAGCAGGCATCTTTCTCCTTTTCAAAAAGTTCACCAACAGCTACATAATAGTATTCATCAGTTCTGTGTTCAATTTCCTTTACTTTGTCGCAGGCCTCCAGGATCTCTTTCTTGTTTGCCGCAACATCATTCAGGGAATGGACACAAATCTCAATCTCAAGGGCAGCTTCATGTATCATTTCAGCCATCTCCTTGTATACATGCATCAGCTTTTTGGGTTTATAAAGGCAGATCCTCCGGCTTACACCGTCAATTGAATCCACAACATCATCAATAGTGGCAGTCAGCTCATGAATGTCTTCCCTGTCAAAAGGAGTGATGAACGATTTATTCAGCAGCTGAAATGTCTTGTCGGTGATCTCATCCCCAATATGTTCCACCTCCTTGATCTCCTTATGAATTTTCTCATGAGTATCCTGATCAGTAGCTTGACATTTGTTGCCTGAGAAGTTCAGTAGCTCTTACCAGGTTTCTTGCATCCTCTTCAAAAAGCGGATAAAACGAATGATCCTTTGGGACAAAAAACTTAAGAAACTTATCTATATTCATATGTTTGATTTATTATTTTAATCGAATTTAGTTTATCCAGTTGAAGAAGAAGTACATTAGATGCTCCGATTACACCTGAAACGGGAATTGTAAGTATCCAGGCCCAGAAAATTTTTGTTGTTACGCCCCATTTAACTGCAGATAGTCCTTTTCTGGCACCAACACCGATTATTGCTCCTGTTATGGTGTGAGTTGTGCTTACAGGTATTCCGAAATGTGTTGCTCCAAAAAGTGTAAGTGCACCAGCAGTTTCAGCACAAAATCCTTCAAAAGGTTTGAGTTTGGTTATCTTTTGTCCCATAGTCTTTACTATTCTCCATCCTCCGAATAAAGTTCCCAATGCAATTGACAGCCTGACATGAATAAACGACCCACATGGGGCATTTCGGAATCTTTTGTTAATAATACCGGAGATTACCAATGCCATCCAGATAATTCCCATTGATTTTTGGGCATCATTTCCGCCATGCCCCAGACTGAATGCTGCTGCTGATAGAAGCTGAAGCCGTCGGAAGTGTTTGTCTATACCAAACGGAGTGCTTTTCCGGGCAAGATACTGAACTATTGTAGAAATAATAAATCCGATAACCATTCCAAGCAACGGGAGCAATTACAATGAAAACTACAATCTTAATAACTCCACCTGTTATTACTGAACCTGGACCGGAACTGGCAGATAGCTGCTCCCACCAGTCCACCTACCAGAGTGTGCGATGAACTTGACGGTAATCCCCACCACCATGTGACCAGGTTCCATATTATTGCTGCAACAAGTGCTGCTCCGATTACATTAAGGTTTAAAACGTCAGGATCCACTACACCTTTTCCCATGGTTTGTGCAACTTTAAGAGGGAAAACAGTAAAAGCAATAAAATTAAAGAAAGCTGCCATTGAAACAGCTGCAAATGGAGAAAGAACTTTTGTTGAAACGACAGTGGCTATTGAATTTGCGGAATCATGAAATCCGTTAATAAAATCAAAAATAAGAACCAGGGCAACAATAATATAGAGGAAGGTCATTTTATAAGGATTAGCAGGTGTGAAAGGATATTTCTTTTATAAGTAATTGAAATAAAAGGACTTACTGGACATTCCCCTTGGTTTATAAGATTCTCGATATTTTGGTTTAGGTGGCCAAAATTATAAATATTGGGACAGATTACAAAATGATTCTGAATTAAGTTTCTGATTACTTTTAGGAAAGTGATACCGTTTGTCTCATAAAATCATGTTCCGGCCCCGGAGTTAAGGTCATTGTTTTTTTTTGCGGATTTTTGTACTTTTATAAACTTAAGACCAACTAATAAATATTGCTATGAGCGACATCCGTAAACTTGAACCCAAAGAATTATGGAACTATTTCCATGAAATAACACAGATCCCACGTCCATCGAAAAAAGAAGCAAGAATTATCGAATTTATGAAAGAGTTTGGTAAAAGAAATAACCTTGAAACAGTTGTTGACAAGGTCGGAAATGTAATAATCCGCAAACCCGCAACCAAAGGAATGGAAAACCGTAAAGGAGTGATTCTGCAAACTCATCTCGATATGGTTCCTCAAAAGAACAGTGACAAAAAACATGATTTTGAAAAAGATCCGATTGAAACTGTCATTGATGGCGACTGGGTAAAGGCCAATGGCACAACTCTTGGTTCAGATAACGGAATAGGTGTTTCTGCCGCAATGGCAATCCTTGCATCAAAAAATATCCCTCATGGACCGCTTGAGGCTCTGTTTACAATTGATGAGGAAACAGGTATGACAGGTGCAATCGGACTTAAAAAGGGACTGCTGAAAGGTGATATTCTTCTGAATCTTGATTCGGAAGATGAGGGTGAACTATATGTTGGCTGCGCAGGAGGAGTAAATGTCGGAGTTACAAAGGATTATGGCCAGGAAAAACCGCTTCAGGGGCTGATCGCCTTCAGAGTGGAGGCAAAAGGACTGAAAGGCGGACATTCAGGTGTGGATATTGCTCTCGGCAGAGCAAACTCAAATAAAATAATGTTCAGATTCCTTATGCAGGCTGAATCGGATTTTGGGATCAGGCTGGCTGAAGCAGCAGGCGGTGACCTGAGAAATGCAATACCGCGTGAATCATATTCCATTGTTCTTGTTCCGGAGATCAAGGAAGCAGAATTCAAGAAGTTTGTAAAGGGATATGAGAAGATGTACAGGGCTGAATTTTCTGACACTGAACCTGATCTCACATTTACTGCACGGAAAGCTGACATCCCTTCCAAAGTGATGAAGCAGGCAGATCAGTACAAAATAATCAGGGCAATCTTTGCATGTCCGAATGGCGTTCAGCGGATGAG
The DNA here is from genome assembly GCA_963703935.1 of uncultured Bacteroidales bacterium. GTDB lineage: Bacteria > Bacteroidota > Bacteroidia > Bacteroidales > VadinHA17 > LD21. The sequence goes on from CAVPGA010000002.1 coordinate 180,024, forward strand.
CCAGTCAGTGAAAGGCCTTGTTGAGACATCAAATAACCTGGCAATCGTTAAATGCATCAACGGTAAATTTGAAGCTTACAATCTTACACGCAGCTCAGTAGACTCATCAAAAGAGGCAACAGCATGGAAGATAGCTGCTGTTTTTCACCTTATCGGTGCTGAAGTAAGTCTTTCAGGGAGTTATCCCGGATGGAAACCAAATATGAATTCCCCCATTCTTAAGACCATGAAGGAAGTATATAAAAACAAATTTGGAAAATTACCGGAAGTAAAGGCTATTCATGCCGGTCTGGAATGCGGGATCCTTGGCGGTGTTTACCCGAATCTTGATATGATCTCATTTGGACCTACCATTAAGTATCCGCATTCCCCGGATGAAAAAGTATATGTGCCTTCTGTAAAGAAGTTCTATGATTTTTTGTGCGAAACACTTAAACAGATACCTGAGAAATAGAGCACACAGCGTTGAGCGTAAAGCGTAAAGCGTAAAGCGTAGAGCGTAAAGCGTAGAGCGTAAAGCGTAGAGCATAGAGCGTAGAGCCCTGCTTTGCTAGCCGAAGCTTTAGCGAAGGCTAGAGCTCTGAGCCCTATTACGATTTAACCCACCCCCAACCCCTCCCAGGAGGGGAGCCGAGGGATTCCCCATGCTCCCCGCTCCCCGCCCTGAGCTCTGAGCCTTGAGTTATTCTACTTTGATTTCGACGAGGATATCATCCTTCATCACATTGGTGTTGGCCTTTGCCTTTACCTTAACAACCTTGCCATTAACAGGTGACTGGATCTCATTTTGCATTTTCATCGCTTCCAGGATCACCAGCGGTTCTCCTCTAAGAACATCAGATCCTTCCCTGACCAGAACATCTATTATTTTACCAGGCATCGGGGCTTTCAGGAACTCTTTTTCAGCTTTTCCCTTTCCTGAACTAAGAACTTTCATCCTTTGCAGTGAAAACGGCGTTTCAACTGTAAATGTGTAGCTGATATCATTAAAGAGGATCTCATATTTATTCTGGCGCGATCTGACGATCTCAACAGGATATTTTCTGTTTTTCCAGAGGATATAAGTGCCAAACTTTTCATCAGACTTCAGCTTAACCTCGTAATCCCTTCTTCCGATCCTGATCGAATGTTTCAGTGGCTGCGGAAAACAAAATCTCTTGTTCTCAGAGGAAAGGGCATAGAGTCTTTTTATATTAAACTTGTCATTTGCCATTGCAGATAGGCTGGTTTAGAATTGGTTAATTCTTTTGTTCAGAAGCCATGGACTCATCTCTTTGCTGTTTTCAAAGTCGACATTTATACTGTCGTCCATAAGGTTTTCCTCAATAAACAGCTTTGTTGCAAGCCATGCTGCAAGCATCTCTTCATATTCGCTGTTGAGATAGAATTTTGTCAGATCTTTCTCAATAAATGCTGTTGTAAAGTCACCATCCTGAAATTTGGGATGGCGGACAAGCATCCGGAAGAAGGGGAGTGTAGTTTTTGTTCCTTTTATCCAGACCTTGTCAAGAGCCATTTTGCAGTTCCTGATTGCATCTTTCCTGTCAGTACCTTTCACAATTAGTTTCGCTATCATGGAATCAAAACTGGCAACAATTGAAGATCCTGCCTGAACACCGGTATCAACTCTTACATATGGGTCATTCGGCATATTTAACTTTTCAATTTTGCCGGGATCAGGAGCAAATCCCGCCTGAACATCTTCAGCATTTATCCTGCATTCAATTGCCCATCCGTTTAATTTTATATCATCCTGTCTGAACTTCAGTGATTCTCCGTTGGCAATACGGATTTGCTGTTCAATCAGATCTATTCCGGTAATGATCTCTGTAACAGGATGTTCTACCTGAATCCTGGTATTCATCTCCATGAAGTAGAAATTTTTCTCAGAATCAAGGAGGAATTCAACTGTACCGGCAGAATTATAATTCACAGCTTCTGCAATCTGAACAGCCATATTACCCATTTTATCCCTGAGATTATCATCCAGGGCACCCGATGGAGCTTCTTCGAGCAGCTTCTGATGCTTCCTCTGAATAGAACATTCCCTTTCACCAAGATGGATAATATTTCCCTTTGTATCACCAAGTATCTGAAATTCAATATGTTTTGGATTTTCAATATATTTTTCTATGAATACCGAGGGATCGTTAAATGCTTTTTCTGCTTCCTTGCTGGCAATGATGAACATTTTCTCCATCTCGTCTGATTTTCTGACAATCCTCATACCCCTGCCGCCGCCTCCCGATGCAGCTTTGATTATTACGGGATACCCTATTTTTTCAGCAACGACGGCAGCTTCCTCTTCATCGGCTATATTCCCGTCGCTTCCCATCGCCATCGGAATTTTTAAGGCAAGCGCAATCTTGCGGGCAATGGTCTTATTTCCCATTTTGTAAATGGCATCAGGCGACGGGCCGATGAATATTATTTTATTGTCGATGCACTTCTGGGCAAAATATGCATTCTCTGCCAGGAATCCATACCCGGGATGAATTGCATCCGCTTTTATTTCCAGGGCGATAGCTATGAGGCTTTCAATATTCAGAAAGACAGGGATTTCTGATGCATCTTCAGTATTGTCATAAACCATATCCGCAAGCGAAAGATACATAGCATTTGGTTCAACAGCAGTCTTGACAACGACAGTCTCAATTTTCATCATACGGGCTGTTTTGATTATCCGGACTGCTATCTCACCACGGTTTGCAATTAGTATTCGTTTGATTTTCATTATTTTCTGATCTGATTTCATCGAATTATATGGAACAATCGAGAGTTCATTAAAAGTTTAACACCTCCCTGCTCCCTGCTGCCCTGAGCCCTGTGCTCTGTCTGAGCCCTGAGCCCTGAGCCCTTTAAGATTTACCCACCCCCGACCCCACCACAGGCCAGCCCTGCAGGCGGGCTCCTTCGCTAAAATGATCCACCGGATCATTTTTTAACGCTCGGCCCCCTCCAGGAGGGGAGCCGAGGGTTCACCTGTTCCCTGAGCCTACTAGCTGAGCCCTGTGCTCTGTGCCCTGAGCCCTGAGCTCTGAGCCTTACAGAGGCATATTACCATGTTTCCTTGCTGGTACCTTTACCCATTTATTGTTCAGAGCAGCAAATGCTGAGATAATTTTCTTCCTTGTTACTGCCGGATCAATAACTTCATCAATATATCCGCTTTCGTCAGCAATAAAAGGATTGGCAATTTTATCCGGTATTTTTTAACAAGTTCTTTCTTTAGTTCGGCCGGATTTTCTGATTCTGCAAGCTCTTTGCGGTAGAGTATCGCCACAGCTCCGTCAGGTCCCATGACTGCAATTTCAGCCGAAGGCCACGCAAAACTGAAATCGCCCCCAAGATTCTTGCTGTTCATTACAATAAATGCGCCGCCATAAGCTTTTCGGAGTATGACCGTTATTTTTGGAACCGTGGCTTCACTGTACGCAAACAGCATTTTAGCTCCATGCCGTATTATGCCGGCATGTTCCTGATCTACGCCGGGAAGAAAGCCGGGCACATCTTCAAGTGTCAGGATGGGGATGTTGAATGCATCGCAAAACCTTATAAATCTTGCACCTTTTGTTGAAGAATCGATATCAAGTACGCCTGCCAGCACTTTTGGCTGGTTTGCTACAACCCCAAGGGTTTTGCCTTTTAAACGTGCAAATCCTGTTACAAGATTAGGAGCGAAGAGTTCAGCTGTTTCAAAAAAGCTGTTTTTGTCAACAATCTGGTTTATGACATCTTTAACATCATAAGCCTTGTTGGGATCATCAGGTACAATATCTCTCAGTTTTTCGTTAACATCAGGAACAGAGTTGTCATCGGCCACGACCGGAGGATTTTCAACATTATTTGAGGGAAGATAGGAGAGGAATTTCTTTAGTGCAAGAATTGTATTTTCCTCATCATCATAGATCATTTGTGCAACACCGCTTTTCCGGGCATGAATCTCAGCGCCTCCAAGCTGATCAAAAGTTACGTCTTCATTCAGGACCTCTTTCACAACATTTGGTCCGGTCACAAACATATAGCTTGTATGGTTTACCATGAATACAAAATCGGTAAGTGCAGGGGAATAGACGGCTCCTCCTGCAGCAGGTCCCATTATTACCGAGATCTGGGGAATTATTCCTGAAGAGTGGATAATATTATGAAAAATAGAAGCATATCCGCTTAGACTTGCAACACCCTCCTGTATCCTGGCGCCACCAGAATCAATCAGTCCGATAATCGGAGAACCCATTTTCAGCGCCATCTCCTGGATCTTGGCTATTTTTCTGGCATGTACAATGCCCAGTGATCCACCCATAATTGTAAAATCCTGTGCATAGGCAAAAACAAGACGTCCGTTGATTTTACCATGACCGACTATCACTCCGTCGCCATATGATTTTTCTACTTTTCCAAATTCAACAGGCTGATCGGCAGGGGTTACAAAAGCGTCAATTTCTTCAAAAGTTCCCGCATCGAACAGGAGAGTGATCCTTTCGTGAGCGGTAAGCTTACCTTTGGAATGTTGTTTCTGAGCTTGTTCCGGACTATACTGTTTTTTGATTGCCTCCTGCCGTTCAATAAAAGCTTTGTAATATTTGCCCGATAAATCCATATCTTAATTTATAAAATTAATTATCAGGAATATAGCAGGATATTGCTGTCAGGCTTTTGTGCTTCCTGCCATTTTCAGGATTCAAAAATAGCCATTATCAGGGTATTTCCAAATTAATATTTCGAACGGTTCCGGGAGCATAATTATAATTGATTAATTACCAGTATAATACATTAACTAATTCTTCGAACGCCCATAAAACTGCCAATTTGCCGGCTGGATATTTTATGGTTTAAACAATCCGTCTTCATTTGAACCTAACAGCCCTGCCCTGATCATTGATTCACTTGCATACTTCAGTTTTCTTATCATTTTTTCCGAGACCACCGGAAAATGATGAAGTGATTCAATCTTATCACCCATATATTCAAGATCTTCATCAGTTGTTGCCCAATGGCGGTCATTAAAAGCAGATAAGTCAAAAGGAAGGGAATAGGAACGCAGCGATTTATCTCCGTTGATGTTGAAGAAAAAATCAAAATAAGACATAATAAGTTCACGAATCGACCTGTAAACAGGTTCTCTGAACCGTAAGGATGTGAAATTTGATTTTGCAACAGCACCCCAGTAACCGTCTTCCCTGAATACTGCAATTACATGATCGTCATCATTAAAAGCCTTCATATCAACAATCAGAGGTTTATAGCCGAGATAATCAAGAACAGCAGCAGCAAACAGTGCACCTTCAAAGCAATGTGCCGATCTCTTTTTGATTACCCATCTCGGTGATCTGCATTCATAGTTCGGATTATAATCAATTGAATCAAGGAAAACCTGGATATCCCAGGGATCGGCAAATTCTTCAGAAAAATGTATCTCCTCTTTTCCGATCCACTGTATTTAATTAGAACTCTTGCATCCCTGTCACTGTACAGAGACCAATTGTAAGACTCAATAGTTTCCGTATTATCTTTTTCATCTCACCATACTGCTCCTCCATACTCTCCAGCAATCTTATCTGTGCACGGGTACTCTGCAGGTTATGATGTTTATGGTGTATCCTGTAGTATTTGTCTCCATCAATATAGTCTGTCAGAAAACGCAATGCCTGTTCATAGGTCATCAGCAGGGGAGCAAAGGCCAGATATTCTTTTTCGATGGCATTAAGTGTATTACTTGTTTCAGAAAGGTAACCTCTTGCATAAGCTTCGAACAGGTCGATATCCATTTTTATTTTTGAAAGGTCTTTCTCATCCTCTGCAGCAATATTTGCCCCTGTTCTGATTGCATCTCCAAAATCAGAATGAAAATATCCGGGCATCACTGTATCGAGGTCAATAATGCAAAGCGATTTGTCATTTTCATCAAAAAGTATGTTGTTGAATTTGGTGTCATTATGAGTTATCCTTACAGGTATTTTACCTTCTTTTCCAAGTTTCTGGATGATCTTCATTTCATCAGCCCTTTTTAAAATGAAATCAGTCTCCATGAGTGTTTCCCTGACTCTTCCTTCGGGATCCTTCTTCAAGGTATTAATAAAACTGTCAATTCTCTTTTCGACATCGTGAAATGAAGGGATAGTTTCATGAAGGGGTTTACCCGGCAGATCTGTCAGCAGGGCCTGAAAACGGCCAATGGCTTTACCTCCTTCAAAAGCTTTGTCTGGCGTATCAACAATATCATATGTCTGGTGATTCGAAATGAAGATAAACATTCTCCAGAAGTTACCCTCTTCATCCTGCGATCCAGCTTTTACCATTTCTGGCCGGAATCAGAGAAAGACATTCTCTCTTTATATCAGATCCGGGAATATTATTGAGCTTCAGATGCAGATGGCTGCGTAACTCTTTCAATATTCTCCTGAAGCTCGGGAATATTCTTAAAAATCCTGTTGTTAAGCTTCTGAAGGATATAATCATCCTTGTCTTTTTCAAGGGTCTCAACACGGAAAGTATCATGAATATGACCGTTGCCAAATGGTCCGGCATTTGCAAAGGTGCCTTCTGCCAGAAAAGAATTGAATATTTCTTCAAGGTTATGCTTCATAGTTACTTGCCTACCTTATGGCCCATAAATGCATAGTACATAATTACCAGGTAGCATGGAACACAGATCCAATAGGCGCTCTGGGTCGAAAAATTGACAGCCAGCTTACCATAAAGCAAAGGTAGAACAGCACCGCCGGCAATTGCCATGATCAGCATAGCTGAACCTGTTTTGGTGAATTTTCCGAGGCCATTAAGTGCAAGGGGCCACATTGCCGGCCAGACAAGTGAATTGGCAATGCCCAGCAACGCAACAAACAAAACTGTTACCGGAAGGACCAGCTGAAGAGGTTTGAATGTAACAAGGTCAATAAATGGCATAGTGAAAACCTTATCTGCCGGAGTAAGAATAGCTCCAAGGGAAAATATCACTCCCAGGATTGTGCAGATCTTTAAAGCATTCCCCTGTTTTAAATATTTTGGAATTAAAACGATCCCCATGAGATAACCTATTATCATGGCGAGCATTGTAAGAGAAGTAAAGTATTTTGCTGATTCCATCGCAATGCCGAGAGATTGTCCGTACCTTATTATTGTATCGCCTGCAATTACTTCGACTCCCACATAGAAGAACAGTGCAATGACACCAAGGATAAGGTGAGGAAACTGCCAGATACTTGTCTTTTTGAGATTGGCTTCACCGACAGCCTCATCTTCTGCCTCTGTGTCAACTTCAGGAAGATGTACAAATCTCAACAGAAGACCCAGAAGGATAAGGATGATAGTCATTACGATATAGGGCATGATCACGTTCCGGGCCATTTCATCAAGGAGAACAGCCCGTGAAGCTGCATCAGCTGCCTGGGCAAGCTTTTCTTCAAGGATATGCGAATCTTTAAGTATTATGCTTGCAAGAATGATAGGAGCGATGACTCCTGCAAACTTATTGGCAATCCCCATTATGCTAATCCTCTTGGCAGCACTCTCAGGCGGACCAATTATTGTTATATATGGATTGGATGCGGTCTGAAGCAGGGCCAGACCTGTTCCCTCAACAAACAATCCGGCAAGGAATAGCCCGAAGGTTCTTGAAAGCGCAGCCGGAATAAAAATCAGCGATCCGGCCGCCATAACCCATAAACCCAATGACATTCCGTTCTTAAATCCGGTTTTTTTCAGAACAGCTGATGACGGCAGGGCCATTACAAAATAGGAGATATAAAAGGCAAATGTCACAAAATATGCCTGAAAATCGTTTAGCTCGCAGGCTGTTCTGAGAAATGGAATGAGAACTCCGTTAAGCCAGGTAACGAATCCAAAAATAAAGAAGAAAAGACCAATGATGGTTATTGAAAAGATATAATCCTTTCTGCTGATGTTGGTAGAGGAGCTGCTGGTTGACATAAATGTGTTGGGTTTAAAGTAGGTTTTCCTGAAAGAGCCAAAACTAATCTTTTTTAATATAGTGACCAAAAAATACTATTTTGTTTTTATTTCACTTGACTTTTCTCTTGAAATGATCCCCAGATATCCGCCGTGATGTCTCTTTGAATAGTCTTCCGCAGTGAATCCTATCTTTTCCATCATCAGTACAACCAGGGCATCTCCTATTACTGTAAAAACGGTTGTGGAGGTGGTCGGAGTCAGGCCTAAAGGGCATACTTCGGAGGGTGAACCGGTAGAAATAAAATAATCAGCTTTTTGAGCAAGGGGACTCTCTTCATTTCCGGTAATAACAACTACGGGTATGCCAGGGTATAGTTTATTTTTCAGATCGATGAGTTCAATTATTTCCCTTGTTTTGCCCGAGTTGGAAATTACCAGAAATATATCATTCTCCTGCAGGATGCCAAGATCTCCATGCTGAGCTTCACTTGGATGAAGGAAAATTGCAGGTGTGCCGGTAGAACTGAATGTAGTGGCTATGTTGTGTGCGATCTGGCCTGCTTTCCCCATACCGCTGGTTATAAGCTTCCCGTTTTTGTCATGCACATGCTTATGAATAATTTCAGTTACCTCGATGTAACTGTCATTTGCCGGGATTGCATTTATTGCAGATGCTTCGCTTTCAAAGATCTTCTTTACTCTCTCAATCATATATGGATATATAACTAATTCCAAAGGTATCAAAAAATCTACCTCGTCAGAGACTGTTTTGCAGTTTGTGACAATTCTCCTTTGAGATAATTAAAGTTATCCTATTTTTGTATACAGCATCATAAAATCCTTCAGACACGGACCTCAATGGGAAATCAAAGTCTTGTCTTTTGCCCTGTCATTAACCTCAATTAATGTTAAAGACCATATTTAATAAATGTTATTAATACACTTCTACCATGAAAATCTCTTTCAATAAATTAGTTTTAATCGCCCTCTTCCTTGGATCTTTTACAGCCTCCGCCCAGATACCGGAGCAAATGATAAAGATACTTGTATCGCCTGATCATAACGACTGGCAATACAAGATGGGTGAAAAAGTGCTTTTCTCAGTCCAGGTATTATACCACAACAATCCGTTAAGGGATGTAATGGCATACTATGAAATCGGCCCTGAAAAAATGGAGCCTGCAAAGAAGGACTCAGTTCTGCTAGCCGGAAAAGCCTTAAGCCTTGATGGGGGAACCTTAACAAAACCAGGTTTTCTGAGGTGTCTCGTAACACTTGAATATGAAGGAAGAAGATATCGTGGACTTGCAACAGCAGGGTTCGGTTGTGAGGCAATCAAACCTACTGTAAACCAGCCTTCTGATTTTGCAGATTTCTGGAAGTCGGCTAAATCAGATCTTTCAAAAATCCCGATCAACACCAAAATGACTCTGATGCCCGAAAGATGCACAGAGAACGTGAATGTTTATCTCGTCAGCCTTCAGAATATCGCAAATTCAAGGCTGTATGGCATTGTCTCCATTCCCAGGAAGGAAGGAAAGTATCCTGCAGTCCTGGAGGTTCCGGGGGCAGGTGTTCGGGCATATTCACCCGATGTCAATCTTGCAGAAAGAGGAGTGATAACATTTGTTATCGGAATTCACGGAATTCCGGTAACAATGGATCCGGGTGTCTATGCTGACCTGGGAAACGGCGCACTTCGGGAGTATTGGACGTTCAATATGGATAACAGGGACAGGTATTATTATAAACGGGTTTATTCAGGTTGTATAAGGGCTAATGACTTTCTGACTTCGCTCCCGCAGTATGACGGTACAAATCTTGCAGTCACAGGCGGTAGCCAGGGCGGAGCATTAACAATAGTAACGGCAGCACTTGACGAGCGTGTTAAGTTCCTTGCTGCCGCTTACCCTGCCTTAAGTGATGTTACAGGTTATTTATCCGGACGTGCAGGAGGGTGGCCGCACTTCTTTGATAAAAACAATATTAAGTATCACAATACAAAAGAGAAATTAGAAACCATTCAATACTATGATGTTGTTAATTTTGCCAGAGAAATTAAGGTCCCGGGATTTTATACCTGGGGATTCAATGATGAGACCTGTCCGCCAACCTCCATGCATTCAGCCTACAACGTAATAAATGCTCCAAAGGAACTGATTCTCATACTTGAAACCGGTCATTGGACTTATCCTGAACAGAACATAAAACTTAACAATTGGCTTATAGAAAAACTAACCGGAAAACTATTGCCGTAACTTTTTTAGGTTAAATAACAGTTTTTTTTGACGAATGTGTTCTAATCAAACGTGAACTAAATATTATTGTAGATTAATCCCTAAATTTTCATGTTTAATACATCCCAAAGAGCCCAATTTTAGGCCCTTTGGAGCATTATTAATTTGGCAATGACCAGCACAATTAATACATTTGATCTGGACATTTGCATTAAGAAATCGCTTGCAATTTAAAGTTTCACCTGTTTCATATAAGGCTGAATGGAGTTTAACAATTACCCTAAGTGGACCGAATATATAAAAAGAAAAGCATCAGCCTTTTTTCATCTTTATTCTGTGCCCAGATGGATGCTGTTTCTACATGATAACATAGTAGTCTATCTGACATTTATTTTTGCATACCTGCTTCGTTTTAACCTTATACCAACTGACTTTCCTCTACAATTGTCAATCACTCATGGACTAATTTGCTTAACCGTTTATGCGGTTTCTGCAATAACGTTCAAATCGTATGCGGGTTTGATCCGACACACAACCCTCACAGATATCTCACTGGTATTTTTATCTACCAGTGTTTCTGCTCTTGTACTGATTGTATTCACTTTATTGGCTGATTTGTTTAATCTCAGCCAAAGTCTGACAATCCCGATCTCTGTAATCCTTATTCATTACGTTTTAGTTACTGTTATACTTTTTGTAATGCGTATTTCAGTCAAAATGCTTTTTTTGTTTGCAACAAGTTCAATGAAGACTTCAACAAAACGGGTATTGATATATGGGGCAGGGGAGATGGGTTTTATAGTTAAACGCGTTATTCTGAGTGATCCCCGAAGCGGATTTGATGTTTATGGGTTTCTTGATGACAACAAGAGCCTTCAGGATAAAAAAATAAATGGCATCCCAGTGTTCAGTCCTGATGTTGTATCCTCTGAATTTGTTTCGAAACATAAGATACAAACCCTGATCCTCGCTATTAAAAAAATTTCCCCTGTCAAGAAAAGCGGGATGGTCCTGAAAGCAATGAATTTTGGCCTGGAAATACTTGAAACGCCTGCTGTTGAGAAGTGGTTGAACGGACAGCTTGAAATACACCAGCTTGAAAAAGTGAGGCTTGAAGCCCTGTTAGGCAGGGATCCCATCAAGCTTGATATGGACATGATAAGGAAGGGCTTATTCAAAAAAACTATCCTGGTTACTGGTGCTGCCGGTTCAATCGGTTCAGAGATAGTTCGTCAGCTGTCAAGGTTTTCAACTCAAAGAATTATTCTTGTTGACCAGGCTGAAACACCGATGTTCCATCTTGAGAATGAGCTCCGGAGAGTATATAGTCATATTAAATTCAAGACACAGCTTGCGGATGTCACCAATATCGAAAAAATGGATCTGATATTCCGGAATTATCACCCGGAAATTGTTTTTCATGCAGCTGCATATAAGCATGTTCCGTTGATGGAGGAAAATCCTCATGAAGCAATCCGGGTAAATGTGGGTGGAACCAAAATAATGACTGAGCTTTCAGTTAAATATGGAGTGAAAAAATTTGTAATGATCTCTACTGACAAATCAGTGAATCCTACAAATGTAATGGGGGCTTCAAAGCAAATCTGTGAACTGCTGATCCAGTCCAAGGCCCTGGAGAAAGGTATTAAAACGCAGTTTGTAACTACGAGGTTCGGCAATGTACTGGGCTCAAACGGGTCAGTTATACCTTTGTTTAAAAGGCAGATCAAGGATGGAGGACCGGTAACAGTTACACATCCTGATATTACAAGGTATTTCATGACAATTCCCGAAGCATGCGAACTTGTTTTGGAAGCAGGATTTATGGGAAAAGGCGGAGAAATATTTGTCTTTGATATGGGGAAACCTGTTAAAATTGTTGATCTTGCCTATAACATGATAAGGCTATCCGGGCTTGAACCGGGGAAAGATATTAAGATTGAATTTACAGGATTGCGCCCTGGTGAAAAATTGTATGAGGAACTGTTGTCGGAAAAGGAAAGTCTTCAGGCGACGCATCATAAAATGATCAGGATCGCACATGTCGACGGACGGGATTATTCAAAAGTTATGATGCAAATCAACAGGGTTTTGGATAACTTGTACACCTATTCAGAAGAAGGGATTATTAAAATCTTCGAGGAGATTGTCCCTGAATATAAACTATCCAAAGAAAAAAATGGTCATACACTTCTGAAGATTGAAAGAAAAAAAACACAACCAGTTGCAGGTCTACTTTTAAAGTAAAACACAAAATATCCCGGATTCCACCTTCTGAAATCATCGACTATCACTAAAAGACTTAAAACTGAATTATGTTGTTTGTAATGATTTTGACATTATAACGGCATTTGGAAAGTCAACAATTGATATGTTGTTCAGCGAAGCATCATTTGAGCATTTTGATGATGTTGAAGATACTATTTATCAACTTAGCGTTGTTTGCAAACCCGGAGCAGTAATGGTGACAGGAATAGATTTGAAAACCCATTCCCGATGGATCTGTGACAAAGATCCAAATAATATTTACAGATATTCGAACAATCTTTACAGGTTTTTCTGGTTCCGGGGTATCCCGAACAGAATTCGTCCCTATAAATATATTGAAGCATTTGAGCGTTACGGGTGGATTAATTTATCGGTAATTCCAACCGCAACCATTCCTGTGTCCCGGGAAATATATTCAGGGATAAACAAAGAATTTGCGCACAAAAGGAACCAGATGGAAATAACTTCATTTATCCTTTGCGGAACAAAAAGTAAAGGCGATTATAAATCCATAAAACAAGAAAGAGCTAAACACTGTTTAACTCTTTGATTATCAGGGGTGAACCTGGAGGGACTCGAACCCCCAACCTTCTGGTCCGTAGCCAGATGCTCTATCCAATTAAGCTACAGGTCCTTTTTCTATCAGTCCGGCCGGCTGCCGGTCATCAGACAGCGGACAAATGCTGCATGTCCGTTATTCTTAAGTGGACGCAAATATAGCAAATTTTTATTTTCAGGAATATTATTTACTTTTATTTGTCGCACCATGTAAAATATTTTAATATTTATATCGTTGACAATCAGTAAAAAGCAATCACAATATGAAACAGTACAGCGGGTATAATACTTAAGATATTTCTTGGACTCATTTTAGTGATTCTGGTCCTGATGTTTACAGTACCTATAATCTTTAAGGATAAAATCAAAGATAAAGGTAGAACAGGTAATTAACGAATCGGTTAATGCAAAAGTAAGATTTCGAAGACTATAAACTCGGATTTTTCAGGAATTTCCCAAATCTTTCATTCTCACTCAACGAATGTTTCGGTTGTCAGGGGTGGATAAATTCGTAAATGATACTCTTACAAGCTTCGAATCAATGAATCTTGTCTTTAACCTGTCAAGTCTCTTTAAGAAAACAGGATACGAGGTCAAATCTGTTGATAATTAAAAATGCCGCTGTCAATGCACTTGTTCTGGAAGACGGATCCGCCAACTGGGATATTATGAAAGAAACACCCGAGACTGAAGCTGAGGAAGAATCATCATCCGATATGAAAATCCTGCTTAAAAGCGTCGAGATTTTTAACAGCTCCATTTCCTATATCGACAGAAGTTCAAATATTGAAACCTGGCTAAAAAAATTGGATTTTCATATTAAGGGTGACATGACTCTCAGTGAAACCGACCTTGAGATCCTTGCAAAGACAGATGAATTCACCTTCATAATGGATGGGATGAAATATCTGGATAAGGCCGCTGCGGAAGCAAGAGTAAATGTTAAGGCCAACCTCGACAGCATGCGCTTTGATCTGCGTGACAACTATTTGCGGATAAATGAGCTCCCATCTGAATTTTGCAGGAATGGTTGCAATGCCCGGGGATGATTATATAACAGACCTTACCTTTAAATCGGAACAGACCTCATTCAAGGCTCTTCTGTCGATAATTCCTGCGGTTTATATGAAGGATTTCAAAGATCTTAAAACTTCAGGGGAATTTAGTCTGACCGGGTCTGCAAAAGGCATATACAGTGATGCCGACAGCACTTTACCTGATATTGCGATGGCATCTCAGCGTGAACAACGGACTGGTAAGTTATCCGGCCCTTCCCGAACAGATAAAAAACATCAACATAAAATCAGACATTTTTATTGACGGCAAGGATCTTGACGGCACAACCGTAAATGTTGATAAATTCCACATGGAACTGGCTGGTAGTCCATTTGACATGTCATTTTCCCTTAAAACACCAATGAGCGATCCCGATATAGCCGGTTCCATGGTCGGAAAAATCGATCTGACAGCCCTTGCAAAAGCGGTTCCGATGGATAGCATAAACCTTTCGGGAATAATTAACATGTCATTAAGCATGGCTGGCCGTATGTCAATGATTGAAAATGAACAATATGATAAGTTCAAGGCATCAGGGAACATGGATATTACGAATATGATGGTCTCAATGACCGGATACCCTGAAGTAAAAATTAATAACGCCGGTTTTAGCTTTACACCGGCTTATGCCGCCCTTAATACCGCCGATCTTAATGTGGGAGGGAAAAGCGATTTCCTGCTGAGCGGAAAGCTTGAAAATTATATTCCCTATGTCTTTAAAGATGACGTTATCAGGGGCAACCTGTCGCTTCATTCAAAGCTTGTTGATCTTACCGAGATAATGTCAAAGATGGCAGTTGATTCAACGGAACTGGATGATACCACATCCCTGGCGGTAATTAAAGTGCCTGAAAATATTGATTTTGATTTCAATGCACTTATCGATGAATTCAGATATGATAAAATCAAGGCCAGTAATCTGAAGGGACATATCCTGGTAAAGGATGGAGTTCTGAGCATGAGGGAAACAGGAATGGATATCCTGGGAGGATCAGTGGTTATGAATGCCGACTATGATTCGCGCGATACACTGAAACCTTTTGTAAAAGTAGAGGTAGGTATGCAGGATCTTGGCATAAAAGAGGCATTTAATTCCTTCAATACCGTTCAGAAACTTGCACCGACGGCTAAAGGTCTAAACGGGAAGTTTAATGTAAAGCTCTCCTACAGCAGTCTGCTTGGGACAGACCTTATGCCTGTGATCCGGTCAATATCAGGAGCAGGGAAATTGCAAACCGATGAAGTTACTCTCGTGGAATCGAAAATATACAATAGAATGAAGGAGACCCTGAAGCTTGGGGAAAAATACAGTAATACTTTTAAAGATCTGAATATAAGTTTTAAAATAAATGAGGGGAGGATCATTGTAAGCCCGTTCGATGCAAAAGTTGGAAATATCAAAATGAATATCAGCGGAGATCAGGGCATTGATCAGACTATCAACTATACTATAAAGACAGAAATACCAAGGTCTGATCTTGGAAGCTCTGTGAACTCACTGATTGACAATCTTTCAGCGCAGGCTTCACTTTTTGGATTTACTTATAAACCGGCTGATCTGATTAAGGTAAATGTTAAAGTTTCAGGTACTTTCCTGAAGCCGGTTATAACACCCTTTTTTGGAAATGCGCCTGCTGACAGTTCAGGAGGAGTTAAAGCCTCCCTCAAGGAAACTGTTAAACAGGCAGTTGAAACCAAAGTTGAAGAGGCTAAGGAGACAGTAAGAAGTGAGGCAGAGATCCAGGCTGATAAACTCATCCAGGAAGCTGAGGAGAAAGGTCAGCTTCTGAGGGATGAAGCCGCTAAAGCAGCTGAAAAGATACGTCAGGAGGCTGATCAACAGTCTCAGAAGCTGATTAAGGAAGCCGAGTCAAAAGGAACTATTGCAAAGATGGCCGCCAGCAGGGCTGCTGATTCTATCAAAAAAGAGGCTGATAAGAAAGCTTTACAGGTTACTCAGGAAGCAGATAAACAGGCCAACAAACTTCTTGAGGAAGCCAAGGCAAAGCGTGACGAATTACTTAAGAAAATTTAATCACAAAGAGCAGGGCAAGTCAGAACAGACCTGCAAGACCGACGGATTGAAATACAAAAAAGGCTGTTCTTAACGAACAGCCTTTTATCTTTTACCGGAACATTATTAAAATTTCTTTTCCTTGATACGTGCTTTCTTTCCTGTAAGATCGCGAAGGTAAAATATTTTTGCCCTTCTGACCTTACCGTGTTTATTGACTTCAATCTTATCAATAAATGGTGATGCAATCGGAAAAATCCTTTCAACGCCTATATTTCCCGACATTTTTCTTACAGTAAAAGTCTCAGTATGCTTGATCCCGTTCCTCTGAATTACAACACCGCGAAACTGCTGAATTCTTTCCTTGTTACCTTCTTTAATCTTATAATGTACAGTAACTGTATCTCCTGCAATAAATTTGGGATATTCATTTGTTACCGCCAATTCCTTATCAACAACATCCATTAAGTTCATCTTGCGAAATTTTGTATCTTATATTATAAGCTTTAAAAATCGGACGCAAAGTTAGAAAAATATTTCAGAATCAGCAAACCCTGGCTTAATATTTTCAAGTAATGAACCCTGATACTGTTTCCTGACATGTCCGGGTATGAGGAAAAAATCGATTAATGACTTCCTCCCGGAGGAACAAGCAGCTTGCTGCCTGTGTCCTGAATTACAGATTTCTTCCAGCTGTCGGAATAACCGGGCTGAAGCGGCATTGCAGGATTACCCCATTTATTCGTTTCGAATTTCCCGTTTTTTTCCTTCTTTATATTCCCGTCAATGTATTTAACAAGGAGATATTCGCTCAATGTTTTCCACTGTCAAACGTATTCTGGGAGCTTTTAAGGGAATAATCTGTAAGATATTCCCTTGCCTTCTTTTCATCTTTTTGAAAAAGGGCACTTGCAGCTTCATCAACTCCCGCAGTTTCAGCAAGATATCCGGATTCAAGCTGTTTCTGAACTTTAAGGGCATCTGCACTCATTGAATCATATCTCTGATAACAGAAGTTGGCCACCTGGTTGAACAGCCAGAAAGCTGAAGTGGGGGAGTAGGTCATCATATCACCGTTTCCAACCTTGAAACATTCCGGGATACTTGTTATTCCACAGTATATCGGATTAAAGACAGTTGTTGCGGCGTCATCAACTCCAAACCAGAAAATTCCGCCGATCGGATCAGGAAGCCAGCTACGGCATTCGGCAACAAATACAAAACCTGTCTGCTGTGTTGATGTTGCTCTTTCATTGCAGTATGACGGGGCATTTGGATCATCTGAAACTTTCCATTCGAGCGGACGCCAGCGATAGGGGAGCCCGAAGGAGCCTGCTCCGATATCTTTTCTCATATCAAGTGCAGTTCCTTCCAGATGATCGCGCATGAAATTCATCATATCGTAGTTGGAAATCTTACGGTCAGGCTTGATCCATAGCGGCATTCGCTTGCTCAGATCATGACCTGAAGCATAATTGAAATACTGATCCATATCATTATTTACTGATCTGAAAAATGACCATACACGAATTTCGCAAACCCTTGCTCCTTCGAAAGTTATTGGAGCATATGTATCTGAAAAACTGAATTCTGCATCTTTTCCGGTAAATAGATTTTTGGTCCTGGCAACTTCAATAACATCATATGCATAAACACATTCAACAACAGGATCAAAAATTCTTTCAAGATCTTTTGAAGTAATTGCAATACTGTTCTTTTTCCCTGTGGCAAGGGGAAAAGTCTGTATCCTTGCCTGATTGGCATGTCCGCAAACATATCCGTCGGGAATTCTGCGTGCAACCCAGACTGCACCTTTGTTTCCCGGACCTTTGCCTATGATTTCAAAGATCCATACTTCATTCGGATCAGCAATTGAAAATGATTCACCGGAACTGGCATATCCGTATTCGGAAACAAGTTCAGACATTACTTTGATTGCTTCCCTGGCATTCTTTGCTCTTTGAAGGGTTATGTAAATTAAGCTTCCATAATCAATTATCCCTGCTGTATCAACCAGTGCTTCATTACCGCCATATGTAGTTTCACCTATTGCAAGCTGATGCTCATTCATATTTCCTACAACCGAATAGGTATGGGCGGACCTGTCTGATCTTTCCCATGAACTTGTTTGTATCCCATTCATAAACATCCATCATGCTTCCTACAGGATAATCTCTGGCAGGCCAGTAATATAATTCACCATATAGCTGATGCGAATCAGCTGAATAGGTTATCATTATTGATCCGTTGATCGATGCTCCCTTTGTCACAAGAAAATTGGTGCAGCCATTTGCATTTCCTGGACTGCAAAGCCCATAAACAATAATACGGTCAGAACTGTCACAAAAACTTTTTTCATAAAATCTAATATTTTTAATAGTTTTCTTTAAAAATGATAAGAATGGCAAAGGTAAGAAGCCGATAATAATTTCAAAGGAGAAATGTCATTTCTTTTTAAGAATATTGATTATATCTTTTATTTTTTCAGTATCAGCAACTTTTCTTGAAAATTCCGGAATTCCTGTAACTCCTCCCATATGAATTCCTTGTCTTCTGAAGATCATTTCACTGTTGATTGTTTTTCTTCCTGTAAGATGAATCTCTTTGCTTTTGTTAGCTGATGCAATCACTGCAGCATTGGTTTCATCGATTCCGCCTCCCGGCATTACTATTATTCTCTCTCCAGCCTGAATTACAAGCTGCCTTATCAGCTCAATGCCATCCTGGGCGCTGTTTTTCTGACCTGAGGTAAGAAGCCGTGCAGCACCTGCTGCAATAACATCTTCAAGACCTCTTACAGGATCATCGCACATATCAAATGCCCTGTGAAATGTTATTGACATCGGATTGGCAAATTCTACAAGTTTTGCAGTCCGTTCAACATCAATTGTACCTCCCGGATGCAGAATGCCCAGCACTATTCCATCTACTCCTGATTCACCGCACATTTCAATATCCCTTCTCATAATGTCAAACTCCAGATCGGAATAAAGAAAATCACCTGCCCCTTGGCCTTATTATTACATGAAGACCTATATCAAGATTACTCCTTGCTGAGATAATTGTTCCATAACCCGGTGTTGTGCCTCCTTCCAGAAGGTTATCGCACAATTCCACACGGTCAGCTCCGGCAATTTGTGCATTTATTGCTGATTCAACACTGTCAACACAAATTTCAAGCTTTATGCTCATCGACAAATATTATTCAGGTTAATAAAAGTAACAATATTTTCAGTATAATTGTGAATCTAATTATAATATCTTATGAAACCAACACTTTTAGTACTGGCAGCAGGAATGGGCACCCGTTATGGCGGAAATAAGCAGCTTGATGAAGTAGGACCTTCAGGTGAAACAATAATTGATTATTCAATTTATGATGCAATCCGTGCCGGATTCGGCAAGATTGTATTTGTGATCAGACGTGATATTGAAGAACAGGTAAAGGAACGGTTTGTTGAGAAGCTTAACGGTAAAATTGAGGTTGATTATGTTTTTCAGGAGATCACCAATCTTCCCGAAGGAGTAAAGGTTTCACCTGAGCGTCAGAAACCATGGGGTACAAGTCATGCAATTCTTGTTACCAGAGATAAAATAAAAGAACCATTCGGTGTTATCAATGCTGATGATTATTATGGTGTTGAATCATTCAAGATACTTCATGATTTTCTTGTTAATGATAAGGATCCGAATAGCTATTGCATAGTAGGTTATAAACTTGGAAATACACTTTCTGATCATGGACATGTGAACCGGGGTGTTTGCAAGGCAGGAAAGGACGGATTTCTGAAGAATATAGTTGAAACCCGTCAGATTGAAAAAACAAGGGATGGAGCAACGGCACCCGGACCTGACGGTAAATCCACTTCATTTCACAGGAAATGAGATAGTTTCAATGAACCTTTGGGGATTTAAACCATCCTGCTATGATTTCCTTGGTAAGGAATTCCGGAATTTTATTGATAGTTATGGAATGGATCTTAAATCAGAACTGGATATTCCGACTTCAGTTGATAAATTCGTTAAGAGCGGGGAAATTACAATAAAGATTCTTATGAGCAATGAAAGATGGTTTGGTGTTACTTACCGTGAAGACAAACCATTTGTTGTTGAGAGCATAAAAAAATGATCAGGAAGGGGATCTATCCGGCCAGGATTTATTAGCCTGTAATTACCAGGTAAATTCGGAAATAAACTTGCTTACATTGTTCCTGTTATCTGTCACGGTTAAGGATAGAGAATGCTTTCTTCCCTTTGCAATTCTTTCAGGATCAAATTTGTAAATCAGAATATCATTCTTCTGATCATATTCAAACAAAGCCCATTTGCCGTCAACAACAGGCTCATAGCTTTTTATCCCTGAGAAGTTATCAGTGATCCTGATTCTGATCTCTGTCCTGCCCGACAGGTCTGTATCCGTCTTCAGTCCATTGGAAGATATTGCAGGTGGCACAGTATCAATTCCAACAAAAAAATTCCCGAAAGAGTTTGGGCTTGCAGTAAGATACCCGTTTTCCCAGGTGCCCCCGAGAGGGATCTTCTGGTTGTCATCTGTCAGCTGTACTATAAGCATTTTCGATTCTTTACCGGAAGGCACCCTTCCAGGTTTTATTGAGAGGGTATAAGCTTTATGAACAGGTGTGTAATTGTTATGAATATGGTAAACATCAGAGTACATTAAAGGGCTCCCTTTTACTTTCTGGTAAGCAAACCAGAGTGTATCATACAGAGCTTCCGGAAGGAATATTTACTATTATTTCTTTTGAAACAAATTTATTATTACGGTTGTAAGGCATCAGAATACAGTCTGTCCCATTTGGCGTGGCTGTTTTCTTATGATCAGGGGCAGATGAGTTTACATAAAATGAAACGGAAGATTTGTTTTTACTAATATCAGTGACAATAATTTCAACATGGTGCTTTTTGTCATCAGTAAAATTGAATATTCCCTGTTAACTGCATCTGTGTAAACGCTCAGTTTATCGTTTGGAAGGATAAATGCTCTTTCAATACGAATATTATCTCTTATAAAAGTCTCATAATCAATATGGCTGTTGACATATCTTGATTCATTAAATGAAAAAGCATCCATCACATAATTGAAAAACTGTTATGCTGAATCAATTACAAGTTCAATTGAATAAACTGAACATTTATTATTGCTTCCATTCAGCAGATCATATGATTTAATGCCGAAACCTGCAGTTCCGCTATATGATTTCATTATCAGAAGGAATAAAATATATTCCATTTCTGCCTGAAATATTAATTTTAGTGCTTTATTCTGATTATTTATTAGTGTATTTTGTCCAATGGGATAAATTACCAGTTTTTCAATTACAGGTTTTATATTGTCTTCAATTCCAAATTCAAACAGCAGCGGATTTACGGGAATTTCCTCATCAGATTTTCTGATTTCATAATGAAGATGAGGGCCTGCTGAACTTCCGGAATTACCTGAATAGGCAATTAGATCACCCTGGTTAAACCTGAATCTTTCTTTTGGGGGCCATAAGGTTACCATAAAACTTTTTTCTTCATATTGTCTCGAAACTAACATATTCTTCAATTTCAGGAATGAATCTGTCAAGATGACCATATACTGTCGAATAACCTGAAGGATGCTTGATATAAAGTGCTTTGCCAAATCCTCCGGGAGAAACACTTATCCTGTAAACATATCCTGACTGCAGCTGCTACAACTTCTTTTCCTGTAACTCCCTGTGTTTTGATATCAATTCCTGAATGAAAATGATCAATTCTCAGTTCACCGAAATTGGCAGAAAGGGCAAGTGGAATTTTTACCGGAGAAATAAATATTGTATTTATCTTTTGGATTATCATTTAATGTATTGAAAAACAATATACTGATAATAAATATTCTGATTAAAAGCATTACATGTCAATTATTTATTAATTACAGAGGTGCAAAACTAAACTTCTGATTCATTCAGCCAAACTATTTAAGTCAAATTTTTGAAAATATCATTAACAATATTAATTTTGTACTAAAGATTTTATTATGTCCGGTCAGGGTTATGAGGAATTAATAATTTTGAACAGAAAACTGGATGAATTGTTAAACAGATATAATAACCTGAGGACTGAGATTAACAGAATCTGAAAAACGGAAATGAAGCATTAAAGACTAAGCTTCAGGAACGTGAATGACAAAATTAAAGAATTGGAAATTAAATACGAAAGAATTAAATTATCAGGAGCATTGTTGGGTGAAGGCGAAAATGCCATGGAGGCGAAGAAGAAGATAACTGAATTGGTGCGGGAAATTGACAGATGTGTTGCTCTTTTAAACAGATAAAATATAACAATGGATGATAAGCTTTCGATCAGGGTTAATGTAGCGGACAGGTATTATCCATTGAAGGTAGAACGGGAAAATGAGGAAAAGATCAGGAAAGCTGCCAGGATGATTAATGAAAAAGTGCTGCAATACAAGCAGCGGTACACTGATAAGGATGTACAGGATTTTCTGGCGATGGCTGCCCTGCAATATGTGATAAAACTCACAGAAGAAGAGGAAAAACTTGAAAATGATTATCTCCCGGATGCCTTAAAAGAACTGATTCAGAAAATTGATTCAGTTCTTGAAACAAAAGAGTAACAGCGTTCTTTAAAATAGCATAAATAATTGCCCGCATTGTTTCTTCATTCATTTTTGAAACTCAACAGTTAAAACTTTGGAGCAACCCTTAGTTCAGGTAGAACAGGCCTCATCCCGATTCGTCGGGATCCCGCTTACGGCGGGACAGTGGACGTTCGAACTGGATTAGTAGCTCCAGCCATTAAGATATGGGGTTTTATAAAAGCTGAAGGAACTTTGCGGGTTTTTTATTATATATATACTAAATACGATAAATGATGACTTTAATAATAGGAACATTAAGCAACGGACTGACTAATAGTCTTTATGCATATCAGCCCTTGTATCTGGGTTTTGGATGCCTCATACCTTATCTGGCAGACAGGCACTGAAAAATAAAAGCCGTAAAATAATAAGCGAAGCAGAAGCAGAAGCTGAAGTGATAAGAAAAGAAAAAATACTTCAGGCAAAAGAGAGATTTCTTGCAGCTTAAAACAGAACATGAGAAAGTAATTAATGAGAAAAACAACAGGATCGGACAGGCAGAAAACAGAATAAAACAGAAAGAACTGACACTTTCTCAGAAACTTGAAGAGACTCAGCGAAAAAAAAATGAAGCTGATGCAATCCGTGAAAACCTTACTTCACAGCTTGAACTTGTTGATAAAAAATCTGAAGAACTTGCAAAGCTTCACAGACAGCAGGTTGATCAGCTTGAAGCAATTTCAGGTTTTTCTGCCGAAGAGGCAAAAAATCATCTGATTGAATCTCTTGAAGGAAGAGGCAAAAACAGGAGCAATGTCATATATCAATGAGATACTTGATGAAGCCAAAATGACTGCCAATAAGGAGGCTAAAAGAATTGTTATTCAGACAATTCAGAGAGTTGCTGCAGAAAATGCAATTGAAAATGCAGTTACTGTATTTCATATTGAATCGGATGAAATGAAAGGCCGTATTATTGGCCGTGAAGGACGGAATATCAGGGCACTTGAAGCTGCAACAGGAGTTGAAATAATTGTTGATGATACACCTGAAGCAATTGTTCTTTCAGCATTTGATCCGGTACGAAGGGAAGTTGCACAGACTGGCACTTCATCAGCTGGTTACTGATGGCAGGATACATCCTGCACAGAATTGAGGAGATGGTTGAGAAAACACAGGAAACAGGTTGAAGAAGAGATACTTGAGGTTGGAAAAAGAACAACAATTGATCTTGGTATTCATGGATTGCATCCTGAACTTATCAGGCTTATCGGAAAAATGAAATACAGATCATCTTATGGACAGAATCTGCTTATGCACTCACGGGAGGTTGCAAACCTCTGCTCAATTATGGCAGCTGAACTTGGACTGAATCCAAAACTTGCAAAAAGAGCAGGACTTCTTCATGATATTGGTAAAGTGCCTGATGATGAACCGGAATTGCCACATGCAATACTGGGAATGAAAATGGCAGAAAAATATAAGGAAAAACCTGAAATCTGCAATGCAATCGGTTCTCATCATGATGAGACTGAAATGACAACACTTATTGCACCAATAGTTCAGGTTTGTGATGCAATTTCCGGTGCCCGTCCGGGTGCACGCCGGGAAGTTGTTGAATCATATATTAAAAGACTGAAAGAGCTTGAATCACTTGCACTTCAGTATCCCGGGTGTTATGAAAACCTATGCTATTCAGGCCGGAAGGGAACTAAGGGTAATTGTCGGAGCTGAAAAAGTTAACGATAAGGAGGCTGAAGGTCTTTCATTTGAAATTGCCCGAAAGATTCAGAATGAAATGACCTATCCGGGACAGATAAAAATTACTGTTATCCGGGAAACACAGGGCAGTAAATTATGCTAAATAACTAGATATCAGTATATTTATGGGCATCTGCATAATAGATGCCCATTTTTATTGAATTCTGATCTGAACCATTGATTATTTTCTATCTTTAACGCCAAATAATACTTCCTGATATATAATGTCACAAATAAAACTACTTAATATTGTAGGTGCCAGACCTCAGATAATTAAAGCTTCAGCAATAAGCAGAGCAATCCGTATTAAGTTTCTCAGACAGAAATAACTGAAATCACTTGTACATACCGGTCAGCATTATGATAAGGAGCTGTCAGAAGTTTTTTTTGATGAGCTTGAAATTCACAAACCTGATTATAATCTCGGAGTTGGTTCTGCACGCACATGGTCGACAGACTTCACTGATGATCACCGGAATTGAAGAGGTATTGCTTAAGTGAGAAACCTGATTGTGTTCTGCTTATACGGCGATACAAATTCAACTCTGGCCGGTGCAATTGCTGCTTCAAAACTTCATTTTCCTGTTATTCATATTGAAGCAGGACTCAGGTCATTCAATAAAACTATGCCTGAAGAGCTTAACAGGATAATGAGCGACCATTCTTCAACACTTCTTTTTGCACCTACAAATGCTGCTTTCAAAAACCTTATGAATGAAGGATTCAGACCTGAAAACAGTCCTCCATATACAATTGATAATCCAAAGATCTATCTTACAGGTGATATAATGTATGATAATTCGCTTTTTTTTGCCGAACTTGCAGAAAGAAAGAAAGCATCATTTCTTGAAGCACTTGTCACTTGAAAGGGATAAATTCATTCTTGTTACAATTCACCGGGATACCAATACCGATGATATTACACGTCTTGAGAAGATACTTATCAACTCTTAAAGCATCTTGCTGAAGAAATATGCAATACCACTTGTAATGCCATTTCATCCCCGAACAATTAATTCACTGAAAATCAGGTCTGGAAGCACTTGTATGATGAACTTCGCGACTGCAGATATATTAGAATAATTCCTCCTGTTTCATACCTTGAAATGACACTTGCTTGAAAAAAACTGCAGGATGATAATAACTGATTCAGGAGGAGTTCAGAAAGAATCTCATTTTTTTAAAAAACCATGCATTGTTCTGCGAAAAGAGACTGAATGGATTGAACTTGTAACAAATGGAACTGTCAAGCTTGTTGATGCTGATCCTGAGCAGATCAGGAATGAATTTGCAGGATTTATGCATATCGGGAATGATCTTGAATATCCGGGTTTCTATGGTGATGGAAAAACAGCTGAATTTATTCTGAAAGAGATACTTCATGTTGTTCGAAAAAGTAGATTTTATAATATTAAATTCTGGTATAATTCTGTAATATTGTTTTATTAACTATGTCTTATGGAACGAATCTTAAGGGATAGCAAGAGTGCTTGTTACAGGAGGAGCAGGTTTTATCGGCTCAAATCTTGTTGAATCACATGCTTAATGCCGGTAATTATGTTATTTGTCTTGATAATTTTTCAACCGGAAAAAGAGAAAATATTAAGCGATTTCATGAATAATCCCGATTTCAGGCTTATTGAAGGGGATATCCGGAATTACAAGGATTGTGAAAATGCAGTCAGGAGATATTGATTTTGTTTTTCATCAGGCTGCACTTGGGATCTGTTCCGCGTTCAATCAAAGATCCTGTTTCAACAACAGATGTAAATATCGGAGGATTTGTCAAAATGCTTTTTGCATCAAAGGAAGCAGAGGTAAAAAGATTTATTTATGCTGCAAGCTCTTCAACCTATGGTGATCATCCCGATCTGCCAAAGGTTGAAGACAAAATAGGAAAACCTTGTCTCCATATGCAATTACAAAATATGTTGATGAACTTTTTGCTGCAAATTTTGCTCGGCACACTATGGTATTGAAGTGATCGGATTGCGATATTTCAATGTTTTTGGACGCAGACAGGATCCCATGGAGCATATGCTGCAGTAATACCTATTATTTGTCAAAAAGCTTACTGAACCATGAGTCACCTGTTATAAATGGTGACGGACTTAATTCAAGGGATTTTACATATATTGATAATGTTATTCAGGCAAATCATCTTGCAGCCTTGGTCCGAGGATAAATCAGCAGTAAACCAGGTTTATAATGTTGCTCATGGTGAAAGAACAAGTCTGAATGAATTATTTGAACTGATCAGGCAGCTGATTGGCAGATTTGACAGTGAAGTAATGAGTATTAAACCTGTTTACGGACCGACAGGGCAGGGGATATACCTCATTCCCTGGCTTCAATTGAAAAGGCAAAAAGCTTCTTGGTTATAAACCGACCTCACAACTGTAAAGGAAGGAATGGCAGAAGCAATAAAATGGTACAGATCCAATTTGTAACATTTGTTACAATCAGGATTTAGATAATTTTCATGACTTTACAGCAAGATCAATAATGATAGGTTTATAATCATTTATGAAATTCCCCTGTTACCCGGTTTCCAATTACAGCACAGATTGTCAGGGCTTTATGACCCAGCAATCCGGATAATCCATAAATTGCCGAACTCTCCATTTCATAATTGCTTATTGTTCTGCCCCTAAATGAGAATTCTGCAAGCTTGTTGTTAATCTCATTATCAAATGTTTCAAGCCTGAGCCTTCTTCCCTGTGGAGCATAGAAACCGGGAGCCGAAATTGTTATTCCCTTTATAAATTTTTCATTCTGAAATAATCCTGCTAATTCTTTGCTGGCATTTACTGCATATGGAAAGGAGAGAGTGTCGGGCCATTCAAGATATTCAGCCAGCACTGTTGATAAGAGTAGTATCAAGTATCCAGTCATATCCTTCATAGAAATGTAGAAGTCCGTCAAATCCAATTGCAGTTTCGGTCAGAACAAATGATCCTGCCGGGATATCAGCTTCTTAATCCTCCTGATGTTCCAAGCCTTATAAAGGTCAGTGAAACAGGATCTTCCTTTATCTCTCCTGTTTTAAGATCAATATTTACCAGGGCATCAAGTTCATTTATAAGAATATCAATATTATCTGTTCCGATACCTGATGAGATTATTGTTATTTCACTACCCTTCAAAACTGCCTGTAACAGTCCTGAATTCCCTGTTTTCTTTTCTTACCCTGATATCCGTCAAGCAGGGATGCAAGCATATCAACCCGTCCGGGATCGCCGACAATAATTATTTTATCTGAAATATCACCCGGAAGAAGATTCAGATGAAAAATACTTCCATCCTGTTGGTTATCAGTTCGGTTTTCTTTTGCATACTAATAAATGAGGAACAAATATAAAGAATTTCGATTAATGGATTTACTAATAGTACTCCATTATTCTTCCTGAGATAAGCAAGAAGTGATATCTCTGCAAGCTTTGCCTGAAACTCGACCGAAAGCAGGCTTTCCCTGGCATCAAGAAGGCTTTTCTGCACTTCCCGGAGATCAATTCCTGACAGACTTCCAAGCTTATATCTTTCCATTGCTATATCAAGGTTTTCAGTAGCAGTCTGAAGGTTTTGCTGTTTCGAGGGTTATAAGCCTGAGATAATTGCTGTAAGCACTGTAAATTGTTATCAGATCTGCTTTTACTCCCTGTTCAATTTCCCGGTATCTGAAGTTCCTTGTTTTTTACGTCAATAGATGAATTACGTATATTTCTTCTCTGATTCAGATCCATCAAAAATATTCATCCCAAATGTCAGTCCATAATTCAGTCCATTTGTCTGCTGGTTTTTTGAACTGCCGGTATGAAAAGTATTATATGAATAATTATATCCCGATGATGCATGTCAGGTATGGATATGATCGTGATGCAATTATTTTATAATCATATTCTGAAATGGTTTTGTTTTTTGATGCAATCATGCAGGCTTGTATTTTTTGCCAGAGTCTCTTCAAGAAGTTTTTCATACAGAAGTTCAGGATTTACACTAATTGAAGTATCCTTTGAAATAAACTGGCTGCCCAGATCATCAACTGCCATCAGTTCATTAAGCCTTATCTGGGCTGCACTGACAACTTCAAACTGTCGTGAAAGTCTTGAACTGTCAGCATTAAGATAAACCCTTGACTGCAGAACCTGAAGCTTTGAGCTTGATCCCAGCAGATATCGGTCTTCATCAATTCTCAGCCGTTCCTTCGAAAGGGCAACTGCATATTCCAGGTTATTTAAAAGCTGAACCTGCTGAATATAATTATAATATCCCGAAACAATATCAGCAACCAGATTTTCAATGGCCAGCTGGGTATTCAGTTCTCCAATCTGTTTTAGTTCATTCAGTTTTTTATAGGTTGTCTGAACATTGAACCCGTTAAAGATTGTCAGATCCATAGTTACTCCTGCAGTTGGAGTTGGTATTGAAGATTCCTCTGGAAATATTCTGGCTGCCGTCGGTAAGATTTTGCTTTGTATCATTCAGAGTTCCGCTATACCTGCCGGTGAGATCAAGCGATGGAAGAAATCCTGCATTTCCGAGTGTGATAGTTATTTTTTGCAATTGTTTCACTGTTTCTTGCTATCAGAAGTGAAAAATTTCTTTCAAGACCGATTTTTATACAATCCTTCAAGGTCATAAACTATCTGGCTCCTGTGAAGTTAAAGAACAGAAGATATCAAGAAGCTAAGAGACAGTAACTTTATTTTCATCAGCACTCTTTTTTGTTTCACTTGAAATAAATGTATAAATAGCCGGAACAACAAACAGAGTACAGGAAAGTGGCAAAAACCATTCCGCCAACAACTGCAATACCCATTGCAACACGGCTCTGTGCACCTTCACCAAGCCCAGTGCCAGTGGTGAAATTCCAAGAATTGTTGCCAGACTTGTCATCAGAATAGGACGGAACCGTGCAGCAGCAGCATATTTTATTGCTTCAATTTTAGACATCCCGGCATTTTTCCTCTGGTTGGCAAATTCAACAATAAGAATCCCATTTTTCGATACAAGTCCGATAAGCATAATAATTCCAATCTGGCTGAATATATTCATTGTAATATCAAAATACCACATAAATATCAAAGCTCCGTAAGTGCAAGAGGAACAGTCATCATTACAATCAACGGATCTTTAAAACTTTCAAACTGAGCTGCAAGGACCAGGAAAATCAGAATCAGTGCAAGCACAAATGCAAACATCAGACTTGATGAACTTTCCCTGAAATCTTTTGAATCACCTGCAAGTGCTGTTCTGAATGAATCATCAAGAACTTCATCTGCAATTTTGTCCATTTCTGCAAGTCCCTCACT
This sequence comes from uncultured Bacteroidales bacterium, assembly GCA_963703935.1. Taxonomy (GTDB): domain Bacteria; phylum Bacteroidota; class Bacteroidia; order Bacteroidales; family VadinHA17; genus LD21. The sequence goes on from CAVPGA010000002.1 coordinate 209,727, forward strand.
GATTGTTTTTCCTTTTGCAAGTCCTGCGGAAATTGTTGCAGCAACAAACCTGTTATAACGGTAAAGCTGTGGAGGAGCTGTCTCTTCGGTAAGTGTAACAAGATTATCGAACTGGATCATCTCCCCATTGTTATTTCTGACATATAATGATTTAAGATCCAAGTGGTTTATTCCGGTCTTCCGAGCAAGTTCACCAAGTATCTGGTATTGTTTGCCATTCATAAAAAAATATCCGAAACGCTGACCGCTTAGTGCAAGCTGAAGTGTCTGTCCGATATTCTGGGTTGAAACTCCCAGAGTGATTGCTTTTTCACGGTTGATATGAATCCTGAGTTCAGGTTTGGTGAATTTAAGGTTTACATCAGCCATCTGAAGAACATCGCTTTCCATTACTTTTGCCATGAATGCAGGAAGTATTTCTCTGAGTTTTTCAATTGAAGTTGCCTGAAGAACATATTGAACAGGCATACCTGCTCGTCTGCTTCCAAAAGTTGATTGCTGCATCACAAATGATCTTGCTTTTGTCTTTTTCCTGAGATCAGCTGAGAGTCTGATCAGCAATTTCCTGTTGAGTCCGGTCTCTGTTATCAGGTTTCTCAAGCATAATCCTGATATTTCCCATGCCACCTCCCCTGACCATTGTAGTATAACTTATCCTTTCAGGAACTTTTTCTTCAACCAGCTTGGCAATATCATCAGCATAGGCAAGCATAAATTCATATGTTGCTCCTTCAGTTGCAGTTGTATTGATTGTAATCTGGGACCTGTCTTCAAGAGGAGCCATTTCAGCAGGAATTGTTTTCCAGAGAACGACAATCAATCACCAATGCTAATACCAAGGATTAGGAATGCATATTTCCGGTGTTTAAGAAATGAATTCAATGAATTCCTATACCCTGTATTAAGCTTCTCAAAAAAATGTTCTGTTTTCCTGAAAAACCAGCTATGTCTCTTTTCATGTCTTAACAGTTTTGTTGAAACCATCGGAGTAAGGGAAAGAGCAAGAAATGCTGAAATTGCAACTGCACCTGCCATCACAATACTGAATTCCCTGAAAAGACGTCCTGTTATTCCCTGAAGAAATACAATCGGGAAAAAAACAGAAATAAGTGTAATTGTTGTTGAAATAATTGCAAAATATATCTCTTTTGAACCTCTCAATCCTGCTTCAACAGGATTCAATCCGATTCAACCTTTACATATATATTCTCCATTACAACAATTGCATCATCGACAACAATTCCAATAGCAAGAACAATTGCAAGAAGAGTAAGAACATTTATTGTAAATCCTGCCAGATACATTATAAAAAATGAACCAATAAGCGAAACAGGAATTACAAGAATCGGAATAAGGGTTGCCCTCCAGCTTCTCAGGAAGAAATAAATAATTATAACAACAAGAGCAAATGCAATATAAATTGTATTTTTTACTTCTTTTATTGAAGACCGGATATATTCTGTATTATCATAATTGACATTTACTTTTACATCATCCGGAAGATCTTTCTTTATATATTCAAGTCGCCTGTAAACTTCATCAACAATATCAATATGATTTGATCCGGGCTGCGGTATAATTGCAATCTGAACCATCGGAACACCATCTCTTTTCAGAATTCCCCTGATATCTTCCGGACCAAGTTCAGCTCTGCCAATATCCTGAAACCGGACAATCTGATCTCCTGATTGTTTAATTATAAGATCATTGAATTCCTTTGGAGTTGTCATCAGTCCAAGCGTTCTGATTGTCAGCTGTGTATTAGTTCCTTCAATTGTTCCTGAGGGTAATTCAACATTTTCACGTGCAATTGCATTTCTGACATCCATCGGAGTCAGTCCGTATCCTGCAAGTTTGACAGGATCGATCCATAAACGCATTGCATATCGTTTTTCTCCGAAAATACTAACTGCACTTACTCCTGATATTGTCTGAAGCTGTTCTTTAAAGTAAGATCAGCAATTTCAGAAAGTTCAAGCAATGATCTTTTACTGCTTTCAACAGTCAGAAACAGAATTGGATTGGCATCAGCATCTGCTTTTGCAACAGTAGGCGGATCACAATCGCGTGGGAAGCAGCCTCATTGCCTGTGAAACTTTATCCCTGACATCATTGGCAGCTGTTTCAAGATCGACTGATAGTTCAAATTCAACTGTAATATTGCTTCCTCCCTGACGGCTGACACTTGTAAGTGAACGAATACCCGGAATACCGTTTATAGATTGTTCAAGAGGTTCAGTTATCTGGGTTTCAATAACATCGGAATTTGCACCAGGATATGATGTGCTGACAGTAATAATTGCAGGATCAACACTTGGAAATTCCCTGATACCCAGAAATGTAACACCAACAATTCCAAACAGCAGAATTACAATTGCAAATACTGTTGCAAGTACCGGTCTGTTTATACTTACTGATGATAGACTCATTTTATTAATTTTAGCTTGATTATTGGTTTATTAATCAGTGTATCAAGAACAACAGGCAGATTCTGCCGAAGCTGAAGAATCCCTGTTGTAAGCAATGTATCCCCAAATTTAAGTCCGTCGACTATCTGAATCAGTGATTCAGTTCGTAAACCTGTATTAACTTTTACTGACTGATGCTTTCCCATTTCTGTAAACAAATACCTTTTCACCTTCCATCTCAGGAATTAGAGCTTCGGTAGGAATTGCAATTGCATTATCAATCTTGGAAAGCAGAAGTGTTACTGATGCATATCGTCCTGATTTAAGTTCTTCATTTTTATTTGGATATAGTGCCCTGAGAACAATTGTTCTGGTTGTTTCTTCAATTTGAGGATCAATTGCATAAACTTTAGCTTCATAATATCTCATTACTGCCATCAACTGTAAATGTAACAGGATAACCTATATTTACCTGATCAGCATATTTTTCAGGAATTGAAAATTCAATCTTTATGGGACTTATTTTTACCAGTCTTGCAATTTTTGTTGATGGATTGGTATAGCTTCCTTCACTAATATATACTTAAACCAATAATTCCATCAAAAGGAGCCCGCAGTTCTGTTTCGGATATCCGTGCCTTTATAAGATTAATATCGGCCTGAATGGTCTGAAGTTCAGTAACTATCTGATCATAACTTTCCTGGCTTATTGCATCTTTGTCAAGAAGACTTCGCTGCCGGAATTCTTTTTCCTCAGCAAGTTTTTTCTGAGCCTCAAGCTTTTGAAGCTGTGCCTGCAGAGGTCTGTCATTTATTTTTGCAAGCAGATCACCTTTTTTTACCCTGGTTCCTTCCGTAAAATTTAATCCTTACAATTTTTCCGGAAGTTTCGAAAGACAAGATCAACCTCTTCATCCGGCCTAAGGTTCCCGTACTGTTATACAGGTCACTTAACATAGAAGGCTGAATAAGGAATCCGCTTACGTTTAATAACTGACGACCCTGCATTCTACCTGGACCCGGACCGGAACCCGGACCTCCTGGACCAGCTTCGGCTTTGAAGCAAAAAGTGGTTTGATTTTGGGATAAAAAATTATTCCTGCAACCACCACAATTAATAGAATTGTAATAATCAACTTCAATCTCTTATTCATATTTTGAGTCATATTTTTTATTAAAGTGCACGGATAACTGAACTGTATTATTTAGTTATGGGTCATCTGTGCATTTCATTATAAATTGAAGCATGCAAAAGTAGGTAATTTGCAGTTTATAAGGTATCTTCATGTTTTGAAAATAATGTTAAAATATTCATAAAACAGACTTTGTTGTTCCCTGACAGGATATTTCATCTGGTGAAATGAATTAAATAAAACTCATTATTTTTGTCATACATTTATAAATCAGACACAATGATCCAGAGAATCCAGTCGCTTTACCTGTCTATTGACAATTATACTCCCTCTATTATTCCTTAAAGGGAGTTTTTTAAAGTTTATTAACAAAACTGGATTCAGTGATTATTATGAACTTTCACAGGAACCTGGAACTGGACAACGGTGCAGAAGGATCAGATCTGCTTACAAATCAGCTTCCGCTTTCTGTGGTTATCGTTCTTATACCTGTTATTTGCCTTGATTGCACTTTTTTCTTTAAGAACAGAAAGCTTCAGTTAAAAATTACATTGGTGCTATATTCTGGTCACTTCTGGTATTTATCGGGCTTATCGTTTATTACGGATATTCTGTAATACAATGAGTATCATGACAGAATTGATTCCTGGTTATTAAAATGTTCATTCCATTGGTGATGCTTGTATTGGCAGATCCTGGCCTACAGGGGAATTAAAAAAGATGAGAACCTTGTCAGATCCTATGACAGATTAAGGTAAGCGGCTGAATATAACACCACAGACCTGCCTGCCGTTCTGGCGGGGAAGACACGTAGATTCAACTTGTTGAGCTGAGACGACCCCTCAATGAGGTATTTAGTGTTCGTTCCTGGTAAAGATTAGATTATCTGCAGATTCTCCTGATTTGTGATTTTTTCACAATAGTGGCATTTCAGCGATACATTCTTTTTTGATACCACCCTGAACCGGGTTGTGACAGGTTCGAAATTGGTTATGCATTTTGGATTCATGCATTTTGCTATTCCAACAATATTATCAGGTACTTCAACAACCTTCTTTTCAACAACTTCATAATCCCTTATAATATTCAGCTTGGCATCAGGAGCAACAAGTGCAATCCTGTTTATATCTTCATCCTCAAAAAACTTATCTGATATCTTAATAATTGCTTTTCTTCCGAGCTTTTTGCTTTCAAGGTTTGTTCCGAATGTTATCTGGTTGTCAATATGATCAAGCCCAAGTATCTGAATTACCTTGAAAAGGTTTTTTGCAGGTATATGATCAATTACAGTTCCATTCTGTATTGCACTTACACTCAATTGTTTTGGTTCTTTCATGATTTAGCCTTACCATTATTTTATTCCTAAAAGTGAACATAAGTATAGCCTGGCGTGTAAAAACTCCGTTCAGAGCCTGTTCAAAATAGTATGCTTTCGGATTGGAATCAACATCCGTATGTATTTCATTTACCCTTGGAAGCGGATGCAGAATCCGCATATTTGGCTTTGTATTTTCAAGCATTGAATTCCTGAGAACATATACATTCTTAACTTTTTCATATTCAATGGGATCAGAAAATCTTTCCTTCTGAACCCTTGTCATATAAATTATATCTGCTTTTGAAATTATATCAGTGAAATCGAGATGTTCATAATATTTAAGTCCAAGATTTTCGAGATAAAGTTTAAATTCATCAGGCATTTTAAGCTCTTCAGGAGAGATGAAATTAAATGTTGCATTCCATCTCGACATTGCCATCATCAGAGAATGGACTGTCCTTCCATATTTCAGATCTCCAACCATGAAAATATTCAGGTTATCAAGCGTTCCCTGTGTTTTACGGATCGAATACAGATCAAGCAGAGTCTGTGTGGGATGCTGATTGGCACCATCTCCTGCATTTATTACCGGTACCGAGGCAATCTCACTGGCAAATCTTGCACTTCCTTCAACAGGATGCCTCATTACAATCAGATCGCTATAGCTGCTTACCATTCTTTATTGTATCATGAAGTGTTTCTCCCTTTGAGACACTTGAACTGCAGCATCTGAAAATCCAACTATTTTTCCTCCAAGCCTGTTTATGGCACTTTCAAAACTTAGTCTGGTACGGGTTGACGGTTCAAAAAACAGAGTTGCAATTACTTTTCCTTCAAGCAGCTTCTGATAGGATTCTTTTCAAATTCTTCAGCAAGGTCAAGAATCTTAAGGATTTCCTCTGTTGAAAAATCATCAATTGATACTAAACTTCTGTTTTTCATTAATATGGCTATATTAGATCGTTCAGGTGATATCATTATCAAATTTACTTAAGAAAAAGGATTCTTACTGATTAAATGTTGATAATTAACTAACAACTTTTAATTCGGGTGATTCAATCAGATGTCTCATGATAAACCTGTATTTCAAGCCTTCAATTCTCGAGAACAATTTTAAAATCCTTTCCCTTGCCGAGGTCCTGAAATTAATGCTGATCGGCATTCAAGGTCAAATTCATGGCCTGAACTGATTATTTCCTCTTCCTTTATTATCTTCATTACATCATTCAGTGAAGAATAGGGAAAGATGATCTCATAGTAATTCCTGAATGTTGATTCAATTATTTCGCCATTATTGATAGCTGATTCTGCAGCTGACCTGTATGCATTTATCAATCCGCTTACGCCAAGAAGTTTTCCTCCAAAATATCTTACCACAACTATCAGAATATTGGTGAGTCCGAGAGAATTAATCTGTCCCAGTATAGGTTTCCCGCCTGTTCCCGATGGTTCTCCGTCATCATTTATCCGATAGATTTGGCGTTCCTGTCCCAGCATATAGGCAAAGCAATGATGCCTTGCATCATGATGTTCTCTTCTCAAAGATTCGATTATTGTCTTTATCTCTTCCTGGTTGAACCGACAGGGTAGGCAAATGCAATAAACCTGCTTCCTTTTTCCTTATAAACTCCCTGGGAAAAAGATTTGATTGTCATATAAGTATCAGATTCCATCATAAAATAATGCGAACTATTCTTTCGTTGATATATTAATACAATATTAATTAATTCTGCAGAGACGGTTTCTGATTAATCATAAAAATCTGATATTTTTGTCAGTAATTGAGACAATTGCATGAGTGTATTACTAGATGAGAAAGATCTTCAGAAGCTTATTGTTATTGGCGACAGGATACTTATTAAACCAAAAGTTCCGCAGTCAAAGACAAAAAGCGGACTTTTCCTTCCTCCCGGTGTAAATGAAAATGAGAAGGTACAGATCGGTTATGTGCTTAAGGTTGGTCCGGGTTATCCTATCCCTTCGGTCACATGATACTGATGAACCCTGGAAAAACCGATCCGGATGAACCAAAGTATGTTCCTCTTCAGCCAAAGGAAGGAGATCAGGCTGTATACCTTCAGAACAGTGCAATTGAAATCGAATTCAACAAAGAAAAATATATTGTTGTGCCTCAATCTGCAATTTTACTTGCTTCTCAGAGATGACGGACTTTTTGAATAAAATTGATCAATCATGGAAAATGAATATCTGAAGGGGAAAAAAATTCTGATTGTTGAAGATGATATATCAAGCAGGTTGTATCTTAATAAGATACTTGAAAAAACAGGTGCTCACTGCTGATAATGCCTGTGACGGGAAAGAGGCAATTGAAGCAGCTACAGAAAATCCCGATATTGAAATTATACTGATGGATATTCAGCTTCCGGTAATGGATGGCTATGGAGCAGCAAAAAAAATAAGGGAATTCGGAAACGATGTTATAATAATTGCCCAGACTGCATACAGTCTTCTTGGTGATAGGGAAAAGATAATTGCTTCGGGTTTTGATGATTATATAGTCAAACCAATATTCCCTCAACAATTAATAGATAAATTAACAAGAGCTATCAGGAAAACGGAGCCCTGAGCCTTACTTATGCCTGTAAATCTATTCCGGATAAACCGAAAGCTGCCGGAATTCTTTTTTGAATTCTTCTATTTCATACTGCCATCTCTGCCTTTCATATCTGACAGGTACCCTGTTGGTCAGAGAAGTCCTCATTACGGAATCACCTGACAGAATATCAAACGGCATAAGGTTGTACTCATATTCATAGGGAGGCATATTAAATTTCAAAGAACCTGGCGCCGAGGTTTCAATTATTGCATCAAAGATTTCGAGAGCAGTGCCTACCGGGTAATAGATTTCAGGATCTGTAACATGGATCTGCAATCCATTGCAATATTGGCCAGCGAACTTATTAAACGTAGGAATGAAACCATGGATCCTGAAAGCACATCCGGGAATATTTCTTGCATCAAGATTTTTCTTAAGCTTTTCCGGATTGATAAAAGGAGCACCAAAAAGCTCAAACGGTATTGTTGTTCCTCTTCCTTCAGAGAGATTCAGAGCTTCGATAAGAACTGTTCCCGGATATACAATTGCTGTTGCGGGTGTTGGCATATTGGGTGAGGGGATCACCCAGGGGAGGCCAGTTTCACCGTAGAATGAATTCCGCCTCCAGTCTTTCATCCAGACAACATTCAGGTCACAGTTCCCGTAATATTTTTCCCTGATCCATAAGCGCCATTTCTCCGATTGTCATCCGGTGGCACATTGGAATTGATGCTCCACCGACAAAGGTGAAATACTCCTCTTTCAGTACAGGTCCGTCAAAAGGCAGCCTGCCGACCGGATTTGGCCTGTCAAGGATCCAGACGGGAATGCCTTCCTCAGCACATGCTTCAATGCATAGTTTTACGGTCCAGATATATGTATACAATCTTGCTCCTACATCCTGAAGATCAATAACAAAAACATCAATTCCCTGCAGCATTTCCCTCGTTGGTTTCCGGTGTTCTCCATAAAGGCTGTAAACAGGCACTCCATAAACAGGATGGATATTACTTCCCCACTCAATCATATTGTCCTGGGTTTGACCGTACAAACCGTGCTGGGGCCCAAATACCGCTGCAAGGCTGCACTCTTTGTTCGCATAAAGCAGATCAACTACATGCCGGAAATCAGGAGTGATACTCGGAGAATGGCATAAAATGCCTATTTTCTTTCCCTTCAGAGCTGAGGGAAATTGTCTGATTATCTGATCCAATCCTGTCTGTACCATTTCTGAATTTATAATTAATCCTGTACCCTTTAACTATATTTAACTTAGTAAAATGCCTATTTCAGCAACTAAAAATAATTGAAAGTAAATATTCTTTCATAAGTTTATGCCATTAAACAAATTAACAAAATTAATCCGGAAAATAGCAAGAAGTCTCCTGAAAAGGGAAAGGTTACGAATTTATTGATAAATAAATAGTTTAAATAAAGTGAAATTAAAATCAATATTCCTGTATCTGCAATTATTGCTGGTAATCCTATTACTCAAATCCTGTTCCGTGAAGCCGGAACAGAAGATTGTGATTCTTGCAACAACTGATGTTCATGGAGCAATACTTCCATATGATTTTATCGAAAAGCGGGACCTGGATGCTTCACTGGCACATATTTCGACTTATGTAAAAGAAGAACGGATGGAAAACAAGACCCTGCTGCTTCTTGATGACGGGGATAATCTGCAGGGGCAGCCTGAGGTCTACTATTATAATTTCATTGACACTGTTTCACCTCATTTTAATGCCGAAGCAATGAATTTTATTGGTTATGATGCCTGTACTGCGGGAAATCATGACATTGAGGCAGGCCATTCAGTTTATGACAGGATTATTAAAGAGTACAATTTCCCGCTCCTTGCTGCCAATGCCGTTAATAAAACAACTGGAGAACCCTATTTCAAGCCATATGCAATAATTGAAAGAAATGGATTAAGGATAGCAGTTTTCGGACTGATTACACCTGCGGTTCCAACCTGGCTTCCACCGGAACTTTACTCAGGAATGGAATTCAGGGATATGGTTGAAACAGCAAAGCTCTGGATGCCAGTAATTCTGAAGGAGAAACCTGATCTTATTGTCGGACTATTCCATTCCGGGTGGGATGAAAGAGATCTTGAGAAAGATGACAGGGGTTCCTTTTTTGAAAACGGATCTGCATCTGTCGCATGGGAAGTTCCCGGTTTCGACATTATTTTTAACGGTCATGATCATAATGTAATTAACAGGAAGTTTGTCAATTCATCAGGTGATACAGTGCTAATCCTTGACGGCGGAAGCAGATCGGAAAAGATTGCCCGTGCTGATGTCGTCTTCACGCCAGGCAGATCAGGTGCAAAAAGGAGGAAATCAATAACCGGTGACATCATCAATGTTGATCACTTTAGAACTGATCCTGCTTTTACAAAAGAGTTTGCTGAACAGGAAAAACTAATAAATAAATATGTTGATAAAGTCATTGCAACTTCTGAAGCTGATATCTCTTCGAGGGATTCATATTTCGGCTCCTCCGCTTTTGTTGATATGATCCATGCAATTCAGCTTGAAATTACCGGCGCGGATATTTCCTTTGCAGCCCCACTCTCCTTTGATGTAAAAATTTCTTCCGGTCCTGTCACAGTCGGGGATATGTTCAAACTGTACAGGTTTGAAAACATGCTTTACACCATGTCGATGACTGGTGAGGAAATCAGGAAATATCTTGAATTTTCATATTCAGACTGGCTTAATACGATGAAGGGTCCAAATGATATGCTTCTTAAATTCAGGCTTGATAAAAACGGAAAACCTGCCCTGACAAATGGGAAAGCATGGTTGAAAAACCAGCCATATAATTTTGATTCTGCTGCAGGAATTGACTATGTGGTTGATGTCAGTAAACCGGAAGGAGAACGTGTTCTGATCAAAGCTTTTTCAAATGGAGACCCTTTCGAGATGAACAAAACATATAGAGTCGCAGTTAATTCGTACAGAGGAAATGGAGGAGGCGGTCATTTTACAGAGGGGGCAGGAATTAAAAAAGATGATCTTGCCAATCGGTTGATATCTTCCACTGAAAAAGATTTAAGATACTATATCATGAAATCTCTTGAATCAGAGGAAGTAATTAAACCTCAAGCTCTTAATAACTGGAAGATTATACCCGCGGAGTGGGTGGCAAAAGCAAAACCGCGTGAATATAAACTGTTATTCGGCAGATAGAAAAAGTACATTAATTCATTAACGGATAATTACTTTGTGATTATTTCGTTCTAGACTATGATAATAAAGCGCAGGAAAGGAAATGATGGAAGGATGCTTCCCCTTGTTGAAGAGTTTTTTACAGTGCAGGGAGAAGGTTATCATACAGGAGAAGCTGCCTGGTTTATTCGTCTCGGAGGATGTGATGTAGGATGCAACTGGTGCGATTCCCGGTTTGCCTGGAAGCCTGATGTTCATCCGCTTGTTGATACAGGCACCATCATTGAGCATGCAGTTCTTTCCGGCACAAAATCTGTAGTTGTTACAGGTGGAGAACCGCTTATGTGGAACCTTGATTTCCTTTGCTCCGGGCTTAAAGAGAGGGAATATAAAGACATTTATTGAAACGTCAGGAGCATATCCGTTAAGCGGGAAGTGGGACTGGATCTGTCTTTCTCCGAAGAAGAAATCGCCTCCCGATAATGTGATCTGCAAAAAAGCTGATGAACTGAAAGTTATAATTGAGGATAAAAATGATTTTGAATGGGCTGAAAAGTATCGCAGGTATGTCAATGAAAAATGCCGGCTTTTTCTGCAACCTGAATGGAGCAGGTTCGATTTTATTATCCCCGAAATTGTCGATTATGTCAAAAAAAATCCTGCATGGAGGATTTCACTTCAGGTCCACAAATATATGCATATTCCCTGACAGCATAATGAGGTTATTGGCAACCATAATTCTGTTTCTCGCCTCCTGTTTATTCCCCGCAGCAGGAACCGCCCAGGAATATCATACAACTTCGGGTAAAGCTTTGAAGGAATATAAGGACGGAGTTTCAACTTATGAATTTCTGGATTACTCATCAGCGGAACATTACTTTAAACAGGCGATTAAGATTGATAACAGGTTCTATGAAGCCTATATGATGCTTGGTGAAATGTTGCTGAAGCAAAGGCGTTACTCGGAAGCAGCTGAAAATTATCACAAGGCTGTAATTATTGATTCAATAGTCTATAAACCAGTGTATTTTAGCCTGGCAACAGCTGAATTTTTGTCAGGTGACTATGTAAATGCACTCTATCATTACAGCAATTATCTGAAGCAGGAAAAAATTTCTGAAAAGAACAAGGATCAGGCTGTCAAAAATATTAAAAACTGCCAGTTCGCAATTGAAGCGTTAAAGCATCCCGTACCTTTTAGTCCGGTCAGTGTGGGTGATGGAATTAATTCAGGCGCTGATGAATATTGGCCATCAATAACCGCAGACGGGCAAACCATGATGTTCACACGGCAGTCAAGACCGTCGGAGGCGGCGGGAGCAAGAAGCATTGCTCAGGAAGATTTCTATTTAAGTTATCTGTCAGGCAAAGACTGGCAGAAAGCAGTGAATGCAGGATATCCCCTTAACACGGCCCAGAACGAAGGTGCTCAGAGCCTTTCATCCGATGGAACTTATATGTACTTTACTGCGTGTGAGCGCCCGGGAGGATTGGGTAGCTGTGATATCTTTTTTTCGGCATTCAATAATGGAAAATGGTCGTTGCCTTATAATCTGGGAAATCCTGTTAACACTTCCAAATGGGAATCACAGCCTTCAATCAGTGCAAACGGCAGGATGCTCTTTTTTTCCAGTAACAGGCCGGGAGGAGAAGGAGGTAAAGATCTCTGGTATTCCGTCAAAAATGAAAAAGGGAAATGGACTTATCCCGTAAACCTTGGCAAAACAATAAATACTGCAGGTGATGAAATGTCACCATTCATTCATTTTGATGGCAATACACTTTATTTCTCCTCGGATGGCCAGATTGGTATGGGTGGATTCGATATTTACAAAACCAGGATGCAGGAAGATACAACCTGGTCTGAGCCACAAAACCTTGGTTATCCGATCAATACATACAATGATGAAATGGGCCTCATAATTGAATCAGAGGGACAAAAGGCATATTTTTCTTCAAAAAGGGATACTCAAAATGGCAAAAATATCTATTCCTTTAACCTTTATGAATCAGTCAGACCTGATCCTGTTGCCTATCTGAAGGGTAAGGTCTCTGACAGGGAAAATGGCAAAATGCTTGTTGCCGAGTATGAGCTGGTCAACCTTTCGACAGGGAAGTCAATTGCCAGTAATACAACCGACGGCAATGGCAATTTTCTTGTCTGTCTTCCTTCCGGATTTAATTATGCATTGAATGTCAGCAAGCCAGGATATCTCTTTTTCTCTGAAAACTTTATGTTCGAAGGAGAGCACACTGTCCTAAAGCCATATCTGATGAAGATAAAACTCAGCCCCTTGAAAGTTGGTGAAAAGATGCTTCTCGCAAATGTATTTTTTGAAACTGATTCCTGGGAATTGAAAAAGGAATCCCTTAGCGAACTTAATAATCTTCTGGACCTTCTTAGTGATAACAGGGAACTTGTAGTTGAAATCGGAGGATATACTGATGCAACTGGAAATAATGAGCATAATCTTATTCTTTCTGAGAAAAGAGCTCTTTCGGTTGTCAATTTCCTTGTTGAAAAAGGGATTTCAACGGAAAGGCTTAAATACAAGGGTTATGGCAACACTTCACCTATTGGTGACAATATTACATCAGAAGGAAGGAAGCTTAACAGAAGGACAGAAGTCCAGATCCTGGACCTGAAAAAATAAAAAATAGTTGCCTGGATGGGCAACTATTTTTCGCTCATGCCTTGGGGGCAGTCAGACATTGTAAAGACCAGTCATCTGGTATCAGATAGTAATCATGGTGTTCAAATATTTATTCGCTGAATTTTCAGCAGTTACCGTGGTAACAGGAATTGAAAAATATATCCCTGAACCTGTAAGTCCGTTGCATTCAATCCGGAGTGAACCATCCATCACCTTTGTCAGGTTTCTTGCCAGAATGAGATTCACAGCTGAATAGGTGTCGTTAAATTTGAGAAGTGAGTGAGACAGATCCTGTGTTTGAAGGAACTCCATCGATTTAAAGTACCCCTGTCCGGAATCAAGAATATAAAAGGTCATCTTTTCATCCTTGAAGTAATAACCGACCTTAATATACCCTGATTTTGTGCCGCTGAGCGCATTCTGAAAAAGGTTACGAATTACCCTGTTTACTCTGTTGGTGTCAATAAGGTACTCAGAATTTTTAAATGATTGGTTTTCAGTTACAAGGATAATCTCCTTGTATTTATCCTTTCTTAAAATTTCCCTGAATTCGGAAAAAAGATCATTAAACATCTTGTCCGGATTACAAATTCTTGGTTCAGTAATTGAATTACCCGTATCAATGATTGCCGAATCAAGAAAATTGTCGAACAGGGATATCATTTGTTCGCAGGAGTCATAGATATGGTTGCTGAATTCTTCCCTTTCAGCTTCTTCATATTCCTTTTTATTAAGAAGATAGGCAAATGCTACAATGGCATTCATCTGGGTTCTCATTTCACGTGACATCCCGGTCAAAAGTGAAGGACAATTAATCATATTTTGTTTTAAGGAATCCATAAGCTTCACTGCATTCTGGTTTTTTGATTCGGAAGTTTCCGATTCACCCTTGCTATATGCCGAAAGATCAAACATAGGATTTAGATTTCCCTCACGTTGCCGGTGTTACTTAAGATTTCTGCTCAGTCTCCTGGCGTCTTTTTTGTAAATACTTTTTGATTTTTCTATCACAGCCAGCTGTTCGGTTGCTTTTTGCTTTTCTTCAGTTTTAATATAGCAAAGTGCAAGATACCACCTGGCATGATCAATATACAGGTTGTTGTTATCGTCAATAACTTTAACAAATGAAGTCTTTGCTTCGGGATAATTGTCTATTTCAAAATTTGAAATCCCGTTAAGCAGAGCGGATTGCATATCTTCAGGTCTGTTCTCCAGTGCACGTGAGAAATAAATGGCAGCATTCCGGTAATCATGTATCTCATAATATTCAAGCGCCAGTCTGAAATCAGGATTCTCAACGGTTATGTCAGACCGCAGGGATGAGGTAGCTTCGTAAGTTCTGGAGTACTTTTCCATGATTTCTTCATTTCCCGGCTTTTTGTTTGATAGCAAGGCTATTCCGCCGACAGTAATCAAGGCAGCAACTAAAGCGGCATATTTAAATTTTATCCGTCCTGAATGCTTCCGTTTTGAATCACCCGTTTCCCTTTTCTTCTCAATAGAACCAAGCTTGTTCCTCAGACTGATGATATCCTGTCTTTCCAGAATAGCATCAGTTTTCTGACGGGTCTCGACCTCTTTTCGAAGTTTTTCGTTTCCGCTCATTTCCTTCCGGAACCATTGCTTTTCAGCGTCATCCATCTCTCCGGCATTATACCGTTCGATGAAATATGAAAAATCGTTTGTTTTCATAATCTTGCAGACTGTTTATATTTTTAAAGATCCAAATATGTATCAGTTATACAGATACTCTTATTTATTATCAGTTATACAGATATTTATGTATCATACTTCCGGGTACCAACGGGTACCCCTGACTTCAATAGCCTCTCTATTTAAGAGCATACTACAGCTTCTGCCTTCTCAGACTTCCTTTCTAAATCCGGACTCAAATCAAGCCCGGTTTTACTATTTTTTGTTCAGACACTGCCCCTCATCCGGGGTTTATATTATTTTGCCTGCCGCCTCAGGGGCAGATTGGTTTTATTCTGTGTTCAAATTCTAACTGATGGGTGGAGTAGGTCTTAAGTATTGGATCTCTGGCTATCGCCACCTTTAACACATATCATTTCTTCAGTTGTAAGTGTAAACTCATTGAAAATCTCCTCGGTCTGTTCGCTTTTCATGTTTTTCATCTCTTCACATTTAATCGTTGATACTTGGTTTGGGTAATTCGCATTTCTATTGTTACATGTCGGAAGATCCCATTTTGTGACACAAAAAATACAACTATTTTTAAAGAAAAGTACTAAATCTTGAAAATCAAAAACTTACACGGGGCGAAATTATCCGGATTTATATTAGTTTTGGCATTTCCATTAAAAGTTGTGATATTTAAACGGGGAAACTTTTAACTTACAGAGACTTTATGAATTATAAGAGTCAAATACTGTGGTTTTCAATATTTCTTATTTGCACTATTAATATTGTTAATGCAAAAAAGGATGGTCTCTGACAGTCTACCCTATATTCTCAAGCCTGTAATTTACGATGAACCGGAATGGTTTCAAAATGAAAACGCAAACAAAATTCTTGAAAAGCTAAATTCAGATTTCCAGGTCTCTGTTACTTCTGGAGATACATCAAAGTCAAGAACCATTATTAATTCCATACTTTCGAAACTAGAGGAAAAAAATATCGACAGTTTGGTTTTGTCTCAAACTCTCTGTATTATGTTGGTGTATATAATATACTTACAGGAAAAAATGAGAAAGCAATTGAGTATTCTTTTACTTTCATCTGTAGTTAGAGAACGTTTGGAGTTAGCGGATGAAATATACGCAAAATGCCTTTATAACTTGGAGTAGCTTATAATAATATTGGCGACTTCAGAATGATGGAAAAGTATACCCTCAATCAATGGAAATTGAGAAGAAAATAAATGGTAATTACCAGTCCAGCTTTTATTGAGAGGATTGTCGAGTCTGGTAATAGCAAATTATGGACTTAGTGAATACAATAAGGCAATTAACTTTGGTAATCAAGCTTTGCAACAATTAAATGGCAAAATGGAAAATTATACGTCGAAATTGACCTCGGAATATTGTATGGAAATATAGGTATTTGTTACACAAGGCTGTCAGATTATTCCAAGGCAGCCCTCTATTTGGAGAAAGCAGAATCAGTTTATAATCAAATACCTTTTCTCGACGAAGCAGTATATATCAATCTTCTGAATAATCTTGCTGCCAATTATTTTCTTATGGGATTAACTAAAAAATCCGATGAATATTTTAACAAAGGATTTGAGATGGCAAGAACTTCAAATTCAATTATGTCACTTAATTTCCTGAACAGTTTTGCGATTGTACTGGCAAGGGCAGGGAAGGTGGCAGAAGGGGAAGAATTGATTTTAAACTCACTGGCGAAAGCCAAAAAGTCATCAGGTCCGGACTCAAAAGATTACTTTGAAGTACTTAAGAACTATGCAGAATATCTCAGGGAATATAAAATGGATATGGCAAATTCACGGCTCCAGTACGAGAAGTGTAATGCCTATCTTGAAACCCATGATGAGGACATTTTTTTAAAAAACCCGGTAATCCTCGGCTATGCGATTGTGTTAACTGAGACAGGTGACTCTGGGAAAGCCCTCGACATAATTCAGCAATTGCTTTTCTCGAGAATCCCCGGAAAAACTGATTACTCAGCAGTTGAAAATCCGGAAATTGATTTGATTGAACCGGATCAGTGGTCCCTTGAGGTACTTAAGGCAAAATACAGAATTCTGTGGGACATTTTTAAAAAATCGCAGAATTGGGGGTACCTGCTGGCGGCTTCCGGTACATCTGAATTAATTGTAGACCTGCTTGATAAAGTAAGGATCAATATCAGCGAAGAAGATAGCAGGCTGATACTTGGAGACCGTTACAGGGATTTCTACCTCTTTGCAATACGTGATTTTGAGCTTTGTTTCAGACACACCGGAGATCCGGAATTCCGGGAGAAAGCATTTGAATTTTCAGAGAAGAGCAAAGTGGCAGGACTTCTTGCATCGACCCGTGAGCTGAAAGCCACACAGTTTCATATACCTGACATTGTTGCTGACCTTGAAAGAAGGCTCAAGACAGAAATAGGTGTCTATAGTGCAAAAATTGCAGAAGAGGATGGCAAAAAGATTCCCAATGCAACTCTATTAGGCGAATGGAAAGAGGTTGTCTTTGAGGCTACATCGAAACGGGATTCACTTATTAAGCTATTTGAAAAACAGTATCCCGATTACTATCTGATAAAGTATAATACACGTGTGGTGGAGCCTGACGATATCCCGGGTATTGCGGGCAGGAACACAAACTATTTAAATTACGTCGTTTCAGACACCGTTATTTATATCTTTCTCACGAACAGGAAGTTCAAACAACTTATCACCGTTCCTGTCGATTCACGTTTCTTCGATAATGTCAGGGAATTCAGAAGCCTTCTTTCAATGCCTTCCCGCTGAATGATGCAAAATCCGAATTTATCAGGTTCCAGCAATCGGGGATCAGTCTCTATAATACGATTCTCGAACCTGTAAAAAAATATCTTATCTCCGATAAGTTGTTAATTTCACCCGATAACCTCCTTTCCTATATCCCTTTTGAAACGATTCCGGTTTCACCAATATCAGAAGATGAGATCCTTTATGGAGACCTGCCATATCTTATGAATGATTTCAGGATTTCCTATACCTATTCAGCCACACTTCTGGCCGAATCGGTTAAGAAAGGACACAGGCTCTCAAACAGGCTGGTGGCTTTTGCTCCGGTTTATACAGGAAGGATTAATGTTGATTCACTTTTATTGACAAGGGATGTAAGAGTGTTAACCCTTCAGGATCTTCCCTTTGCCAGGGAGGAGGCGGAATATGTTTCAACCCTTACAGGAGGAAAGCTTTGCATCAACGATGGCGCAACTGAGTCAGCATTTAAGGCATTAGCTGGAGATTATGACATTATTCACCTTGCGATGCACACAATTCTGAATGATCAGTATCCGATGCATTCGAAAATGTTATTCTATCAGGCAAAAGATTCTATCGAAGATGGATATCTTAATACCTATGAAGTTTATGATATTCCGTTGAAAGCTAAAATGGTAATTCTCAGTTCATGCAATACCGGTACAGGTGTTTTGAATTCGGGAGAGGGAATTCTCAGCCTGGCCAGGGGATTTATTTATTCCGGAAGCCAGTCTGTGATAATGTCAATGTGGGAGATCGAAGACAGGTCAGGAACCAGGATAGTAGAGAATTTTTACAGGCATCTGAAGAGGGGAGAATCAAAAAGTAAAGCCCTCAGAAACGCAAGGCTTGATTATCTTGGGAATGCCGACATGTTAAGGTCGCATCCATATTTCTGGTCATCACTTATTATTTATGGGAACAACGAACCGATGTTTTACACAAGACATCTGATAATAACAGCAGGTGTTGTTATTTTTGCAGTCAGTCTTTTTCTATTCCTCTATTTTCACAAGTTCAGGTAATTCTTATATTCAGGATCCTCTTTAATAATTTCCATTAAGGCTTCTTTGCTCAGGTACTTCTTCCGTCGGGCATAGGTTTCATTTTTAAGGTTCATTTTCACAGCTATGTCTTCATATGAAGACCCTTCCGAAAACAGGGTCAGAATAGTCTGGGAATCAGCCTTTAACTTTTGAAATGCCCTGCTGACAATTCTTTCAAGGACCAGGTTACGGGGCTCTTCATTATTTTCCACATCCGGAATGTCATCCTCAATTTCTGTGTTTCTTGCCTTATTCCTTAGCTGGGAACTCCAAATATTTCTTGCGATTCCAAAAAAATAGCCCTTCAGATCAGTTGTCAGCTTAAGTTCATTTCCTGAGATCTGATTGTAGAGGGCAATAATTGAATCCTGGAAAACATCCGAAACATCAGCTTCTGTGCCGCTGTTCTTTAAGACATGATGTCTGACAGGCTGGCGATAATTGTCATACAGCCAGTTAAGAATCTTTTCGTCCTGCTGGCGAATGCCCTCAATTATTGTATTATCTGAGATCTTACGGAACAATCGCTGATTTTTACTCCATAATAAGTTGACAAATATAGTATTTCCTGACAGGAAATGCATTGTTCAGTAACTTCTGCCAGTGATTTAAGGAAATGTCTGACTAATCTGTTTTTGAATAATAAATGTCTTTACTTTACGTGTTTTAACGACAGAATCCTAAAATGTCATTTCCGTTTGTAAAACAATATGATGCTATGGATTGTGGTCCTGCCTGCCTTAAAATGGTAGCAGGGTTTTACAAAAAGAGCTTTTCACTCGATTATCTCCGGAAAAAATGTTATATAACCAAAGACGGGGTTTCATTTCTCGGCCTTTCAGAAGCAGCTGATTCAATAGGATTCAGAACTCTGGGAGTAAAGATCCCTTTCGCGATGCTCGCTGAAAAAGTAACCTTACCATGTATCGTACACTGGCGACAGAAACACTTTGTTGTTGTTTACAGGATTCAGAAAGACAAAATATGGGTTGCCGATCCTGCAACCGGGTTGGTTAAATATACCCGCAGTGAGTTTGAGAAAAACTGGGTAAGCTCGCTTTCTGACGGCAAAGAAACCGGTCTGGCACTTATAATTGAACCTACTCCTGCACTTTCTGATACCGAAAATGAGCAGAAGAAACCGGATGGATTTAAATTCCTGTTTAAATATTTCAAGCTATACCGGAAATATTTTGGACAGCTGTTACTTGGCCTCATCCTTGGAAGCTGCATTCAGCTGATCATACCATTCCTGACCCAGTCAATTATTGATATAGGGCTGAATAATAATGATATCGGTTTTATTTATCTGATACTGTTTGCACAGCTTGCACTTGTAATAGGACGAATGTCGGTCGAATTTATCCGGGGATGGCTGCTTCTTCATATTGGATCAAGGGTCAATGTTGCAATTATTTCGGGCTTTTTGCAGAAGCTGATGGCCCTTCCGGTTGCATTTTTTGATACAAAGCTTACCGGGGATATTCTGCAACGGATTGAGGACAATAACAGGATTGAAGAATTTCTTACTTCGGCGAGCCTCAGCATACTTTTTTCATTTTTCAACCTTGTAATATTTGGAATTGTACTTGCAATTTTCAGTATTAAGATACTTGTAATTTTCCTTGCAGGCACCGCTCTGTATCTGTTGTGGGTTTCTCTCTTCATGAAATCGAGGGCCAGGCTCGATAACCTCAGGTTCAGGGAAATGTCGGCTTCAAATTCAAAGCTCATCAATATAATCAACGGGATGCAGGAGATAAAACTTACGCAGAGCGAGCTTAGCAAACGATGGGACTGGGAAAAGCATCAGGCTTCTTTGTTCGGGTTGAAAGTAAAGGGACTGGGACTGATTCAGTATCAGTCAGCAGGGGCTACTCTTATAAACGAGGTAACGAATATTCTGATCACTATTGTTGCCGCGACAGCAGTTCTAAAGGGAAATATGACCCTTGGAATGATGCTTGCCGTTCAGTTTATTATCGGACAGTTGAATGTTCCCGTAAACCAGATAATCGGATTCTTCAGGATGTCACAGGATGCAAAAATGAGCCTCGACAGGCTTGCAGAGGTTCATAATATGGATGACGAAGAATCAGATTCTGAAAATAAAGTCAGGAAACTGCCTGAGAATAAAAATATCAGGGTGAAGAACCTTTCCTATCAGTATGAAGGACCACGTTCTCCATTTGCATTAAAAAACACTGATCTGCTTATAGAAGAGAACAAGATTACAGCAATAGTCGGTGTCAGCGGAAGCGGAAAAACCACCCTGTTAAAGATGCTTCTCGGATTTTATCAGCCTGTCACCGGTGATATTCTGATCGGAGATACTCCGCTTTCAAATCTAAGTCTGAAACTCTGGCGTGAAAAGGTTGGAGCCGTTATGCAGGATGGCTTCCTGTTCCCTGACACCATTGCCGGAAATATCGCGCCCGGATTGGAGGAGATCGATGAGAACAGGATGAACAAAGCAGCCGAGACCGCAAATATCAAGGGATTTATTGACTCACTGCCGCTTGGATACAATACCAGGATCGGGGCAAATGGTCATGGACTCAGTGAAGGTCAGAAGCAGAGGTTGCTTATTGCCAGGGTAATATATAAAAATCCTGATATCCTGATTTTTGACGAAGCTACAAATTCTCTCGATGCCAATACTGAAAAGGCAATAGTTGAAAATCTTTCAGATTTTTTCCATGGTAAAACGGTCATTATAGTTGCTCATCGGCTGAGTACCGTTAAGAATGCCGACAAAATTGTTGTTCTGGACTCAGGGCAGATAACAGAAACAGGAAATCATGAAAGTCTTATTGAAAAGAGAGGTGCATATTATAATCTCGTTAAAAACCAGCTTGAACTTGGTAATTGACAACAAAAATGGATGAGAAGAAACAAAATATTATTTTTTCTGAACCTGTTAACGAGATTATGGGACGCCCTCCGGGAAGAGTGTTAAGGTGGGGAAATGCATTAATGTTATTCGTTTTTTTACTTTTCTTGTTTTTCGCCTGGATTGTTAAATATCCCGATACAATTCCGGCTCCGGTTGAGATTACTACTGTCAATCCACCCGTAACACTGGTTTCAAAAATCTCAGGAAGAATCAAGAACCTGTACGTCCACGACAAAGATACCATTACCAGGGGGCAGTTAATTGCTGTAATGGAGACTGCCGCCTCGATTGAGGAGCTGAAAAAGCTGCGTCAGTTCATCGATACCATCAGGAATCCTGAATCATTAACGCTTTCAGCATTGCCTGATTATACAGAACTTGGTGAGGTACAGGGATACTGGGGCATTTTCCGGAAAAATTTATCTGAATTCAGCAATTATGTCATCAATGATTTTTACGGCAGCAAAATAAATTCAATCACTGATGAAATAGACGGGATCCTTGTTTATATAGGCCGGGTTAAGGTGAAAGAAAATCTGTTTTCCGAAAATCTGTTAATCGAAACCAGAAAATTTAAGAGGGATTCGCTGCTCTGGCGGAGTGGAGTCTTCTCAGACACGGAACTTGAAAAATCACGACAGTCACTTTTAAGGATGAATATAGAGTTTCAGCAGGTACGTCTCGATCATTCTGCCAAATCGATCGAGCTTGCTGAAAAAAGACAGCTTCTGCAGGATTACAAAATTAAAAGGCTTGAAGAGAGAGAAAGGTATTATTCAGGCCTTAATGAATCATTTCTGAATCTCAAAGCCCAGGTAAAAATATGGGAGAATACCTATCTTCTCATCTCACCTTTCAGCGGAATTGTGACCTTCACTAAATTCTGGAGTGAAAATCAGACTGTAAATAAAGATGAACCTGTAATGAGTATCGTTCCTCTCCAAACCGGTGATTATGTTGGCAGGATATTTCTGAAAATGAATAGGTCCGGGAAAGTGAGGACCGGACAGGAAGCAAATATTAAATTAAGCGGATACCCATATCTGGAATACGGAATGCTGAAAGGGGTGATCAAGTCCAAGTCGCTTGTTCCATCAGGAGATACATATGTTATAGAACTCAGCCTGCCTTCCGGCCTGACTACTCTGTACGGCAGGAACCTTGAGTTTACGCAGAACATGCAGGGAACCGCGGAGATAATAACAGACGACCTGAGTCTCCTCCGGAAAATAATCAACCCATTCCGTTACCTTATCTCAAGGAACAGAAGATAATCTATTTTTTTGAATAGGGCTCATAGTCATCATCCTTTGATGATGATAAGAGAGATGAATTACTTGCTCCCTTCTTTCCGATACCGGATTGATCCTTTTTTACATATTTCTGATACAATTTTGCACCGACGAAAGCCAGGACAACTGCCAAAATTATTATTTCCTTACTATCCATTTTATTGTCAGTTAATATTCTCCTAAATCGAACTTGTTATCAGGACTATTCTTTATGAATTAGCCTCCAAATATACTATATAATAATTTTATGCAGGCCTGGTCAATGAGTTTCAGATCATAATTCCCGGTTGATTAAACAGGTTTTAAGGACGCTCATATAAATTAAAAGACGTTTAAAAAACGTAATATGATTGCAGTGGTCTAATTTACAAGGCATTCCAGCCCCTCTTGGGGGAGGGGTTTGGGGAGAGGCCGTGCATAACAGTTAGATACGCCCGGATATTTATATAAAATAAGAACCTGCAATAATATATATAAGCGCCGTTTTAAGAGCTTATTAATTGATTATCATTTTAATTTAAGCCAAAACTTTGAGTTTTATTAAATAATTCAATATTTTCGTACTCTGAAAAATCCATGGCTTACCTATGATACATGGGATTTAGGAAGATATTGAACCTTAATGGATTGAATATGATTATAGAAAATCCGGATGACACTGTTCGTGAAGAACAGAACGGGGCCGATGAAGATGCTCCCGGTACTGAGAACACCATAAAAGAGGAAAAGGCGGAAGAAATTGAATCTGCCGGGTCTGATGAAAAAAAGGAACAGGTTCCTGAGATTATTGAAAAGGAGACTAAATCCGGGAAAGTTGAAGTACCATCACCTCCGCTTGAAAAACACTCCTCCTTGCCGGAAGTGTTCCATGATCTGGAAGACATAGAACTTCCTCCTGTTGATTACTCAGGTTACTCGAAACATGAGCTTGTCGATACGCTTGCCCTGATCATTGAAAACCGTCCTCCTTCAGAAATCCGGGAGGATGTGGAAAGGATCAAGACTTTTTTCTACAAGAAGTTAAAAGGGGAACAGGAAGAGAGAAAAACCAAGTTTCTGGAGAGCGGAGGGAAAATTGAAGATTATAAGATCTATGTTGATCAGCTCGACTACAGGGTAAAAGATCTTCTTGAGAAATTCAGGGAGAAGAAGAATGATTTCAATAAGGTTCAGGAAGCCGAAAAATACGAAAATCTTAAAAAGAAATATGATATAATTGATAAGATAAAGGATCTTGTCAACCGCGAAGAGTCAATAAATAAAACTTTTCATGATTTCCGTTCACTGCAGAATGAGTGGCATTCAATTGGTGTTGTTCCTCAGGCATCGCTTAAAGATCTCTGGGAAAATTATCATCACAGTGTAGAAGTATTTTATGATTATATTAAGATCAATAAGGAGCTAAGTGATCTCGATCTGAAAAAGAATCTGGAGATTAAAGTTTTATTATGTGAAAAGGCCGAAGAACTTCTTCTTGAACCAAATCCTGTAAATGCTTTCAGATTGCTGCAGGACTTTCATAACCAGTGGCGGGAAATAGGTCCGGTTCCACCGGAATCCAAAAATGAAATATGGGAAAGATTCAAGGAGGCTACAACACAGATCAACAAAAGGCATCATGAGTACTTTGAAAAACAGAAAGATGACCAGAGGAAGAATCTTGATGCCAAGATAGCTCTGTGTGAAGAAGTTGAAGCTATCAATCTTCAGGAAATAAAGAATTTCAGGGATTTTGATGAAAGAGCAGACAAGATTGTTGCACTTCAGAAAATGTGGAGGACAATTGGATTTGCACCTAAAAAGCAAAATAATAAGGTTTACCAGAGATTCAGGGAAGCTTGCGATACCTTCTTTGAGAAAAAGAGAAGTTTCTATGCTGATAATAAGGAAACACAACTAAATAACCTTCAGCTTAAGACCGAATTATGTATCCAGGCTGAAGCACTGCAGGAGAGTACTGACTGGAAAGCCACATCAGATGCTCTGATCAAGCTTCAGAAAGAATGGAAGGAGATAGGCCCGGTTCCGCGAAAACAATCAGAGAAGCTGTGGAAAAGATTCCGTAAAGCCTGTGACCATTTCTTTAACAGGAAAGCTGAATTTTTCGCAAATCTTGATACTTCATATGAGGATAATCTGAAAGCAAAACTTGCTATTATTGAGGAACTTGAGAAATTTGAACCCGGAACTGACGTCCAGGCTGCATTTGAACGGCTCAAAGAGCTCCAGAGAAAATGGACTGAAATCGGTTTTGTACCTTTCAATAAAAAGGAAGAGATCACCAACAAATACAGGAATGCTCTGAATAAGGAATTTGACAAACTGAAAATAGGTGACGAGGATAAAAGCATCCTTAAATACAAGACAAAACTTGATAATCTTAAAGCAAATCCCAAAGCTTCAAGAAAAGTACGGAATGAAAGAGATAAATTCTTCACCAAGATCAAACAGCTTGAAAGTGATATAGTTCTGTGGGAAAACAATATCGGATTCTTTGCCAAATCAACTAATGCTGATACATATGATCAGGGAGGTTGAGGATAAAATTGAAAATGCAAAGAAAATGATTAAGACACTTGAAGAAAAAGTCAAAATGATAGACCAGTCAGGTCTTGATGATTAAATATTTAAGAACACAAATAAAAATTTAAAAAATTTCCTTGAATTGACAGACGTTAAGTACGTATTTGTGACCGGAGGAGTTACCTCCTCTCTGGGGAAAGGTATTATTTCTGCTTCTCTTGCAAAACTTTTGCAGGCCAGAGGATATTCTGTAACTATTCAGAAACTCGATCCATATATAAATGTTGATCCCGGAACACTGAATCCATATGAACATGGTGAATGTTATGTTACTCTTGATGGTGCAGAAACAGATCTTGATCTTGGTCATTATGAAAGGTTTCTGAATGTTCCAACCAGCCAGGCAAATAATGTGACTACAGGAAGGATTTATCAGTCGGTAATCAATAAGGAGAGAAAAGGCGATTATCTTGGAAAAACAGTTCAGGTAATTCCTCATATCACTGATGAAATAAAAAGAAGGATCAAGCTTGTCGGTTCCGGTAATAAATTTGATATTGTAATTACAGAAATAGGAGGTACTGTTGGTGATATTGAATCACTGCCATATATTGAATCTGTCCGTCAGCTGAAATGGGAACTTGGCTCCCAGAACTGCATTGTCATTCATCTTACTCTTGTTCCATATCTTTCCGCAACAGGTGAATCAAAAACAAAACCAACCCAGCATTCGGTAAAGGAACTTCTTGAAAACAGGAATCCAACCTGATATTCTGGTGCTAAGAACTGAAAGGAACCTTACTGAGGATATTAAGAAGAAAGGTTGCCTTATTCTGTAACGTTGAAGAAAATGCTGTTATTGAATCAGTTGATGTATCAACAATTTATGAGGTGCCTCTTAAAATGCTTGAAGAAAAGCTTGACCAGACTGTTCTGAGAAAACTTGTCCTTACCGGTTGAAACAGAACCCCACTTACTGAATGGAGAGAATTTCTTACAAAGCTGAAAAATCCAAAACATTCAATTAAGGTTGGGCTTGTCGGAAAATATGTTGAACTTCCTGATGCATATAAATCAATTGCAGAATCATTTATTCACAGCGGAGCAATGAATGAATGTGAGGTTGATGTTGAATATATTCATTCAGAAGATATTACTGAAAAAAATGTAATTGAAAGGCTGAAAGGACTGAATGGTATTCTTGTTGCTCCCGGTTTTGGATCAAGAGGGATTGAAGGAAAAATTCTAACTGCAAAATATGCAAGGGAAAATAATATTCCGTTTCTTGGAATCTGCCTTGGTATGCAATGTGCAGTTATTGAATTTGCAAGAAATGTTCTTAATTTTGAAGGAGCTCATTCAACTGAAATAAATCATAAAACAAAATATCCTGTAATCGACCTGATGGAGGAACAGAAAAGTATTATCGATAAGGGAGGAACAATGAGGCTTGGAGGATATAAATGTATAATCAGCAAAAATTCAAAAGCATATGAGGCATATGGAAAAACTGAAATTATTGAAAGACACAGGCACAGGTATGAATTCAATGATAAGTATTTTGATGATTTCAAGAAAAATGGAATGATACCTGTTGGTATAAATCCTGAATCAAATCTTGTTGAAATTATGGAAATACCTGCTCATAAATGGTTTATTGGAGTTCAGTTTCATCCTGAATACAGCAGTACTGTTATTAATCCTCATCCTCTTTTTGTTAATTTCATAAAGCATGTATCGATCAATAAAGATTTACTAAACCTAATTAAATTCAATATTTAATCACATAAGAATGGATAAAAATACAATAACGGCATAATTCTGATTTTTCTGATCTTTATTGGATTTAGCGTTTATAACAGCAGCCGGTTAAACAAATCATATGAAAAGGCTGATGACCAAGTTGCAGATTCGCTTTATGCAAAAGGAGACCTGGAAAATGCCAGGGCAGAATATATTAATGCTCTGAGATTTAAACCAAATCAACCTGAAGCCATTGCAAAAATAAATGAAATCAATCTGAAGCTTGGGATTTGTGCCTGTTCCGGTCCACAAAATGCAGATACTCTCAGATTCCATAAAGGCTGCCGGTGAGCCTGCAAAACCAGGTACCATGGTTTCAAAAGCTGATTCCAGCCAGTATGGAGTTTTTGCGTGGTTCAGCAGTCGGTGAAAATGATTTTATTACTCTTGAAAATAATAAGATAGAACTTAAAATATCACTAAAGGGAGGAAGGGTTTATTCTGCACGAATAAAAGATTACAGAACCCATGATTCACTTCCTCTGATACTTTTTTCAGGTGATTCAACAGTTTTCGGATTTAATTTTTTCACTGCTGATAATAAAGCTGTTCAGACAAATAATCTCTATTTTAAACCTGTATCAGACAACAGAATCATTCATAGTTACTTCACAGCCTGAGAGTGTAATTCTAAGATTGATGGCCGGCGATGATAGATATATTGAATATAAGTATACTCTTGCTCCTGATAAGTATCATGGTTGATTTTGATGTAACCTTCAAATCGATGGAGGGCATTATTGCATCAAATCAGAACAGTCTGACTCTTGACTGGAAAATGTATATTCCCCAGCAGGAAAAGGGAAGACAGAATGAGGAGAATTATACAACTATTAAATATAAGTATTATCAGGATGATGTTGACGGCCTGAAGTTAAGGTCACAGAAGGAGACTGAAAAAGTTGATATTACAACCAAACTAAGCTGGGTTGCATTTCAGGATCAGTTTTTTTCTTCAGTTCTTATAACAAATGATTTTTTCCTGAATGGATCTGTATCATCAACAAAGACCCTGACTTCTGAAAAATATATAAGATATTTCACTTCTGAAGTGGGAGTACCTTTCACCCCGGGTCCAGAAACGTCGATCAGGGATGAAGCTGTATTATGGTCCAAATCACATTTCAACTCTTAAGAAAGAAGGACTTGAACTTGAAAAGCTTGTTTTTCTCGGAAAAAATATTATTGGCTGGATAAACAGGTTTGTTATAATTCCATCTTTAACTGGCTTGAAAATTATATTGCAAGTTATGGTCTCATAATTCTTATTCTTACTATTATTATTAAGATCGTTCTTTTCCCTCTTACTTTTAAATCTTACCAGTCGACAGGCAAAAATGCAGGTTCTGAAACCAATGGTGGAGGAGCTTGGCAAAAAATTTCCTAAGAAGGAAGATGCAATGAAAAAGCAGCAGGCAACAATGGATCTGTACAAAAGGGCAGGAGTGAATCCAATGGGAGGATGTCTTCCTATGCTTCTTCAGATGCCTATACTTATTTGCCATGTTCAGGTTTTTCCCGGTTTCAATTGAATTAAGACAGGAACATTTTCTCTGGGCAACAGATCTTTCAACATATGATTCAATACTGACACTTCCTTTCACAATTCCAATGTATGGAAATCATGTCAGTCTTTTTACACTGCTGATGACTGCATCCACCCTTGCTTACAATGAAGATGACAGGTTCATCTCCCGGTCATGATCAGCCCGGAATGAAGGTGATGATGTATATGATGCCTGTAATGTTTATGCTTATTCTTAATAATTTCTCATCAGGACTTACATATTACTATTTTCTTGCAAATATGCTAACTTACGTCCAGAATATTATTTCAAAAAGATTTATTAATGCAGATGAAGTTCTGGCAACACTTGAGGAAAATAAGAAGAAACCTCTTAAAAAATCAAAATGGCAGCAGCGACTTGAAGCAGCTGCAAAACAAAGGGGAATTAATCCTCCTAAAAGATAAAATCATTTCTATTTAGCTGCAAACTGATTTTACTAAATATCTCAGTCCGAAATTTGAGATGTTTAACAATTCTTCATTTTCTAATGTTAAATTTCCTTAATTAGAATTCTGCATTCAAAAAATTGTTAAATTTATTTCATCCAATATTAAGGGGAAATGGGGAAAAAAGTTAAAAATAAAGATTTAGCCGCACGGCTTAGGTGTATCCGGTACATTAGTATCTCTTGTACTTAATAATAAAGCTGACCAGCATGGAATAAGGAAAGATACTCAGGAAAAAGTTCTTGCACTTGCAAGGCAAATGGGGTATTTTGAATCTGCATAAAGAAAAGAATGAAATTTCACCTGTCGAAGAGAAACCCGGAGTTATAGGAATGATTGTCCCTTCACTTCATGATCCTTTGTTATATCAAATAACACCATTTCTTCAGAAAGCATTTTCCAGCATCGGAGTGGGATTTTCAATAATGACAAAGGATCCTGATGATCAGAGGTATAACAGACTTGTAGGAGCTTTCAAAAAATTTTACAGCGGACTGATTCTTGTCGGTGAAGCTGCAGATGATAATACAATCAGGGCACTGAGGACAACAGATTATCCGTTTGTACTGCTTGAAAAGTCAGTAAAGATACTCCGGTTGAATACTGTCTGTACAGATATAATGGAAGGAGCACAACTGGTTATTAATCATATTGATAAACTGGGTTACAAGAATATTCTGATCGTCACTGACAGAATTCATTCCGGTAAGGATACTACCTGTTATTGAGATTATTAAGATGCCATTGCAAAAGAAGCCGGAGATGAATAAACCTGTTATTGTCGAGCTTGACCAATCAGATTAATGGAAACGATATCTGAATCCGGCCAGATCGAAAAATTACTTGCGTCCTCCTTACAGGGCAGATGTTATGATCATACTGCATGCTGAATCTTGTTTATCCGGTTATGAGCTTCGCTTAGAAAGAAGAAAATGCGAGTTCCTCAGGATATAGCAGTGATCTCAATGGAGGAAGGGATCGGATTTGACCTGATGTTTTCTCCTGTTACCTGCCTGAGAAAACCTCTTACAGGAATGTCAATCAAAGTGGCAAATATGATCTGGTCTGAGGTAAAAAACTCAGGGAAAGGAAAATTTAAACGACAGGTAAACATCACTCCTGAACTTGGTAGTCAGAAATTCCTGCGGTACAATTTAGACCTGTATTAAAATATGAGAATATCTGAATGCATTCTGATAGCCATTGTTGTGTTCTTTAGCTGCAGGATGCTCGGAAAAACATCTGATCTCTGATAAAGATTACCTGGATACTGTTGAAGCTTCTTTTAACGAAAGAAAATTACTTGGCATCAAACCGGCAAGACCGAATTGTTTCGATGTTTTTAGATAAAAATCTATCACATCAGCAAGCCGAGGCGCTTAAATTCCTTTATGCCTTTATGCCCTTAAGCGATCTTGCAGATTATAATGGTGATTTCTTTCTGGCAAATACCGATATTGCTCTCCGTACAAGAAATGAAGCACCATGGGGAAAAGATATTCCGGAGGATATTTTTCTTCACTATGTTCTTCCCTGCAGGGTCAACAATGAAAATCTTGATTCCTTCAGGATAGTATACTATGATGAAATAACTGACAGGATAAGTGGAATGAATATGGAACAGGCAGCACTCGAAATTAATCACTGGTGTCATGAAAAGGTAACATACCAGCCTGCTGATATCCGGACATCTGGTCCGATGAGCACAATTCTCTCAGCACGAGGCAGATGCGGAGAAGAATCTACTTTTACTGTAGCGCACTTCGCACAGCTGGAATTCCGGCCCGACAGGTCTATACACCCCGCTGGGCTCATACCGATGATAATCATGCCTGGGTAGAGGTATGGATTGATGGAAAATGGTATTATATGGGAGCATGTGAACCGGAACCTGTTCTCGACAGAGGATGGTTTACCGAACCTGCCCGCAGGGCAATGCTGGTACATACCAAATCATTCGGAGCATCTTCAGGTGATGAAAATCGGTAATTAACAGATACAGTAACTACTACCGAGATCAATAACCTTTCAAAATATGCTGTTACAAAAAGAATATTTGTCAAGGTCATTGATTCCCAGGGGAATACCTGTTAAAAATGCAAAGGTCGAGTACCAGCTGTATAATTATGCCGAATTCTACCCTATTGCTAAAGTGCCTACTGATGAAGATGGCATAAGCAGCTTTGAAACCGGACTGGGTGACCTTCTTGTCTGGGCATGAAAGGGGATGATTTTAACTTTGAAAAGATATCTGTGGCGGAAACAGATACGGTTGTCCTGAAGCTTGACAGGGAAGCTAAAGGTTCAGGAAGTGAAAGGCTTGATCTTAATGCCTCCGGTACAACGTACACCCTTTGAAGGTCCGGTCGACGGAACTTTCAGAGAAGAATTCTGAACGGCTGGCTTCTGAGAATAAAATCCGGGAGGAATATACTGGACACCTGGATGAAACCTTCAGATTGCAGATCATTTGCCAACAAAATTGGTACAGATCCCGGCCTGACGGCTGAGATTTTAGCCAAAAGCATGGGCAACTATAAAACCATCACTTCTTTTCTCTCACAAACACCGGGAGAGGAGCGGAACCTTGCACTTTCCTTGCTTAATGTTATCGCTGAAAAGGACCTCAGGGATACGAAACAACAGGTGCTTGAAGATCATCTTAAGAATGTAGTGATCCCTGCTGATTCTGGATATTGATAATGAACTCTTTGTAAATTACATTCTGAATCCCAGGGTGGCAAATGAATTGCTTGTCCCATGGCGCGGATATCTCAGGAATGAATTTCAATGAACTGGCGGAAAAAGCTGCCAATAATCCGCTCGTTATTAGAAACTATGTTGATACAGCAATAAAGATTTCAGATGCAGATAATTACTACAACACTCCTCTGACACCCCGCGGAGTTCATCAGCTTAAAGTTTCCGATTCCGAATCAAGGTCAGTCTATTTTGTTGCAATCTGCAGGGCATTGGGTATTCCTTCACGGCTTGAACCGGGAAGCAATATTCCCCAGTATTATTTCAATTCAGTCTGGAATGATGTTTATTTCTCCTCCGGAAAAGCTCCTTCAGGAGCCAAAGGCTTTCTTAAGCTGGTTTCATCCGACTCGGATCCCGTTCCGGAATACTATGTCCATTTTACTATTGCGCATTTTGAAGGCGGGCGATATAATACCCTCGAATATGAGTATAACAGGCGGATCACCAGTTTTGACAGCGAGCTCCAGCTTGTTCCGGGCCACTATATGATGGTTACGGGAAACAGGTTAAATGACGGTAATGTGCTGTCCGGAATTGACTTCTTTGACCTTGCTGAAAATCAACATCTAACTGTTGAAGTAAAACTCAGGAAAGAAACTTTGGCACCTCTGGTACACAGATCCTTCAACCTCGGGGAAGTGCTGAAAATGATTCCAGTGGAGGAAAGAGCTTTCTGACAAAGTCCTTGAAAAAGGTATTGTAATGGCATGGATCGATTCCGAAAGGGAGCCCACCAAACACGTTTTGAACGACCTGCCTCTGCTTAAAACCGAACTTGATACCTGGGGTGGCGGCTTTATCTTCCTGGTTGATCCAGCTTCATCTGCCAGCGCGATCAACTCTCACGATCTTAAAGGACTGCCTGCGAATTCTGTGTCAGTCTTTGATAAGCACCTGGGGATACTTAAGAGCTGTTGAAGGTTCAGATTTAAATCAGAATATCAGTTTTCCTCTTATAATTCTTGCCGATAAAGAGGGCAATATTTTGTACAGATCAGAAGGTTACAGGATAGGGATCGGGGAACAGATCCTTAAAAACGTAAGGTGAAAAATTGTTGATATCTGATAATTGCCTTTATCTCATAAATAATTTATCTTTGGTCCGTTTTGGTGTTACAATGAAATAAAATCATTGTAATGAAAAGGGAATGCGGTTTGAATCCGCAACAGTACCCGCTGCTGTGATGCCCGATCGTTCTAACGGATGATGGTTTTGTGAAATACCTGCCACTGTTCGCCAGCCGGCGGATGGGAAGGCTTCATAAAACCGGGATAAGTCAGAAGACCTGCCAGACAAATCTAATATTCAAAGCTTTCGGGAAAAAAAGCGCAGAATCATCGCACGATTCCCTGTCCTTATTGATCCCGGCAGCATAAAATGAAGTACTTGATTGAAGACACTGGCTTTTTATACTGCTCTATTGATCTCAATGCCTCTGCAGGGACAAACCTTAGTTCAGGAAGATACCATCCTTATTAAGGAGGTCGTGATAAACAGGAAAACTAGTCAGCGCTTCGGCAGGTTTCAAGGTAACATAGCCTCGATTCTTCCCTGCTTACTGATTACAATCACAAAACCCTGGCTGATTTGCTTTCAGAAAACTCATCACTCTTTGTTAAATCTTATGGGTCGGGTGGCCTTGCTACTCCTTCGTTCAGGGGGACAGGTCCCGGACATACCCAGATCTCATGGAACAATATAAACCTGAATAATCCTATGCTCGGGCAATTTGATATGTCACTTGTTCCGGCCGGTTTTGCTGATGATGTGAAAATCTCCTACGGTGGAGGATCAATGGATATTAACAATGGCGGAATCGGAGGAATAATCAACATTGAGACGAAACCTGACTGGGATAATGAAAACGTTCTGTTCATCAATCCCGGTTTTGGCAGCTTCGGGAGGTATTCAGGATTGGCCAGAGTCAGGACGGGGAACGCAAGGTTCCAGTCTGTTACAAAAGCCTTTTTAAGCTCTGCTGAGAATAATTTTCTCTACCTTAATAATATCAGGAGCCGGGAACCTGTATTGGAAAGAAGGGAAAACAGCCAGGTAAATCAAAAAGGATTCATTCAGGAATTATATTTTAAAGGAAAAAGGAATGTCGTTTCAACACGATTGTGGTATCAGTCTGCCTCCAGGAACCTGCCTGTTCCGTTGAGCATGCTGTCGATGGATCAGGGTGAGTCACAGGATGACAGATCATTGAGGGTTCTTGTCAGTTATGAGTCTTTAAATAGTAGAACTGACTACAATTTTTCCGGTGCCTTTGTTTCTGACAGGCTCAACTATACAAACAAGCTCGCATCAATAAATTCCGATAATACTTCCAGAAGCCTGATAATGAAAGGTGCAATAATGCCCGGAATAAATGAATTTATCAGACTGAAAGTTCTTTTTGACAATGAGCTGAATTTTATTAAT
Source organism: uncultured Bacteroidales bacterium (assembly GCA_963703935.1). GTDB lineage: Bacteria > Bacteroidota > Bacteroidia > Bacteroidales > VadinHA17 > LD21. Next base: position 244,179 of record CAVPGA010000002.1, read on the forward strand.
TCAAACAATTACCAGGGGAATAAAACAAGGAACATTGCCTCTGTGGGGGTCTCGGCTGAAACCATCTTCACAAAATGGCTTACAGCAAGGCTGCTTATCAGGGAAACCCTCCAGGACAACAAACTGCTCATTCCTGACCTGTCACTTGGGGCCGAGCTCAGAGTGGTCCGGGGAAAGGACTATTTCCTTAAAGCAAATCTTTCGAAGAATTCCAAAATTCCAACACTGAATGAAATGTACTGGATACCCGGCGGCAACCCCGACCTTAAAAATGAGAACGGTTTTATTACTGAGATCGGATTAGCTGTTACAGAACCGTTTTCTTCATCCTTAACATTTGCAGGCGAATTTACGGCTTACAGGAATTTCATCAGCGACATGATCCAATGGTATCCTGGAGAAAATTCATACTGGGTGGCAGGTAATGTTAATAAAATAACAACAACCGGAATTGAATCGGAAATTCACCTTATCTACTCTCACTCAAAATTCAAGGCACTTGCTGACATTGTTTACACGCTCACAAAAGCCAGTTCAGCAGGGTTAACAGGCAATGCGGAACACGAAACAATCAGCTAATTTATGTGCCTGCCAATCAGTTTAGTACCGGATTGCGATTAAGCTGGAGGCAACTCTTCTCATCAGTTAAACTAAACTACATAGGCCGACAGATACATAACGGCTGATAACTCTCAATATCTGCCGGAGCACACTTTAAGCGACCTTAAGCTGGGAGTTAAGATGAATTCAAAAAACACTGTCTGCGACATAAGCATAATTGTTGACAACCTCTTTAATGTCAGTTACCAGGATATTGCCTGGTATCCTATGCCGGGACGTGCCTGGTCACTGTCAATCGTTTTTCAATTAAAAAAATAAGATATGCTCAAAACTTTATTCTTGTCAGTTCTCTCAGTACTCGCGGCTTCCTGTCTCAAGCTGCCAGACCCGGTAATCGTTGATGTGGAGGAATCCTTTCTGTCGGGCCCCGGAGTTTTTATCCTGAATGAAGGTAATTTTAAATCGGGGAACGGTTCACTCTCCTTCTTTTCTTACGATTCTGTCCAAATTGTATAATAATACTTTTTTGTCAATCAACCAGCGCCCTCTCGGGGATGTCCCATATTCAATGAATATCGGCGGAAGCAGAGCCTATATAGTTGTAAATAATTCCGGTAAGATCGAGGTTGTTGACAGGAACCACCTTAAATCAGTTGCAACAATAAGTGAACTTAATTCTCCGCGATATATCTCACTTGTAAGCGATAGAAAAGCATATGTAACAAGTCTTTATTCCGATTCGATAACTGTAGTCGACCTATTATCCAATACAGTTTCAGCCTTATATCAACCTGAAACATCCTTCGGAATCGATAGCCTTTTCAGATACGGAGGCTTTTGTTGCTCATTGGGCCGGAGGCAAAAAGATTTTTGTGATCAATACTAACACCGACCAGGTGGTTGATTCCCTGGAGGTAGGAATGGAACCGGAAAGTATGGTTATTGACGGAAGCGGAACTCTCTGGGTTCTTTGCAATGGCGGGTGGCAGCGGGAATACTATGCGGAACTGATCGCTATAAATACCCTGAACCACGAAATAATGACGCGATTTGTCTTTCCTTCCAAAACCGACTCCCCGTCATGCCTTCAGATTGATGGGAAGGGAGAAACATTGTACTATCTTCTGAATGGAATAATGCGTATGAGCATTTATGCTGCCGAATTGCCCCGGACTGCTTTTATTTCAAGTGCTGCCAGGAATTTTTACAAACTTGGAGTCAATCCTTCCAACAGCGAGATTTTTGTTACTGATGCATCGGACTATCAGCATAACGGTTCTGTATTGCGGTACAACAAAGAAGGAGGATTGATTTCGGTTATGCAGGCTGAAATCATTCCCGGGGGCATGTGTTTTAAAATCAACTCAGAGCCGGTTACGGAATGAACTCAAAACAGAATTACAGTAATTTGCTTTCCGGGTTTATTATAATCTGCTGTCTGGCTGTAGTAATATTGCTCGCTTCCTGCACAGGAAGAAACAAATCTGTCACCGGAAATACGGAAAGTGTTGAAATACCCATTGTATCGTATGCGAAGAAGTTTAAAATTGAAAAAAAGGAGGGGTATTCGCAGGTTTCGGTTATTGATCCCTGGCAGGGTGCCAGCGATGTAGTGCAGAGATGGTATTTTGTTCCCGGAGGAGTAAAACTTCCGGCAGGGATTGACACAACTCAGGTTATTCACGTACCTGTCCGAAATATAATCTGCATGTCGACGACTCACCTCGCAATGATCTCAGCCCTTGATGAAGACAGGAACAGTTACAGGCTTTTCAGGTACTGATTTCATCTTTGACAGGAAACTGGAAGAGAATGTTAAAAATGGATCTATCCGTGAGATAGGATATGAGGATAATCTGAACAAAGAACTGATTGTAAGGCTAAAGCCTGACCTGGTTATGATATACGGTGTAGGCAGTGAATCATCAGGATATATGGGAAAGTTGAAAGAGCTGGGAATAAAAGTGTTCTTCAATGCCGATTATCTTGAAATGGATCCCCTGGGTAAGGCTGAATGGATAAAGCTGATAGGTGTCCTATACTGTAAAGAGCAACTTGCCGACTCTATTTTCAGGACAATTGAGGAGAACTACTCCAGGATTCAGAGCTTTATCAGGGAGAAAGCTGTCAGCCGGCCTGATGTTCTGCTGGGACTGCCTTTTAAGGATACATGGTACATATCGCCCGGGAACTCATACATCAGCAAACTTATATCTGACGCGGGCGGAAATTACCTCTGGAAGGATACAGAAACTTCCGTTTCGTTTCCCGCAAGTCTTGAAACTGTTTACCTGAAAGCATTGAATGCTGATTTCTGGCTCAATACTGGAAGCGCAAACACGATTGAAGATATTGAAACTATTGACCCGCGGCTTAAGGATCTTGGAAGCTATAAGAAGGGAAACATTTTCAATAATAACAGGAGGATAAGCAGTCGGCGGCGGAAATGATTACTGGGAAGGCGGATCCCTGAATCCGCATATTGTTCTTCGGGACATTGCAGCGATCCTTCATCCGGAGCTGTTTCCGGAGGCAGAATTATACTATTATAAAAGACTGGGAAGCAGGAACAATTGAAATCCACGGATCAAATAGCAGCAAGGGCATATTTTGCATCCGGCAGAAGATTCAGAATTATCTTTTCTATTCTGATCTGTCTTTTGTTACTTTTTTTCCTTCTCGATCTCTTCCTTGGCTCCGTGATGCATCGGCCCCGGTGAAGTAATAAAGGCCCTCTTTTCGGATAACAGTGATATTGCGGGGACAATAATCCTAAAAGTTCAGATTACCAAAGGCTATAACTGCACTTGTTGTTGGTATTGCATTATCAATTAGTGGTTTACAGATGCAAACTCTGTTCAGGAATCCAATGGCAGGACCTTATGTTCTGGGTATGAGCTCCGGAGCAAGCCTTGGAGTAGCCTTTGTGATACTTGGCTTTTCATCCGGACTGACCCCTGACAGTATCAGCAGCTTCGGGAACTGGGCAATTGCAGCTGCTTCATGGACCGGCGCCGGAGCTGTAATGATCCTGATAATGATAATTTCCGCCAGGGTCAAGAATATAATGACAATACTGATCCTTGGCATAATGCTTTCAAGCGGAATATCTGCAATTGTAAGCATTATGCAGTATTTCAGCAATGAAACAATGCTGAAAGCCTATGTGATCTGGACAATGGGCAGCCTGGGGAATCTTACATCGTCGCAGATGAATGTATTGCTGGTGTCAGTTTCTGCAGGTGTGATCATGTGTTTCATTTCTGTCAAGATGCTCAACGCGATGCTTCTCGGGGAAAACTATGCTGAAAGCATTGGAATGAATATAAAGCTGGCACGTTTTATTATTATTACCGGAACAAGCATTCTTGCCGGCACTGTTACAGCTTTTTGCGGACCAATTGGTTTTATCGGCATTGCAGTTCCTCATCTGGCCAGGATAATCTTCAGGACTTCTGACCATAAGATACTGATCCCCGGAACAATTCTCACAGGAGGAATCATAATGCTGGTGAGTGATATTATCTCTCAAATGCCCGGTTCAGATAATGTTTTACCGGTTAATTCAATAACAGCACTGATCGGTATACCAATAGTGATATGGGTCATTTTCCAGAACCGCAGATATTCCGAAATTTTTTAATGGAAGTCAGGAAGACTGAAATATTATCGTTTGACTCCCTGGAAATAGGATATACTTCCGGAAAAAACAGGAAAGTGCTTCTTCCTGCCCTGAAAGCTTCATCAGTGGAAGGGGAGCTCATTGCCGTGATAGGCAGGAACGGCATTGGCAAAAGCACTCTCCTCAGAACAATTGCAGGACTGCAGCCGGCAATTTCAGGCATGATAAAAATAGATAACAGGAATATTGAAGATTACTCCAGGCTTCATCTGTCAGCCAAAGTCGGTTATATCTCAACCGAAATTATAAAGGTCAGCAATATGAAAGTATATGACCTGGTTTCACTTGGCCGTTTTCCCCATACAAACTGGTTTGGCAGGATGGATCAGTTAAACCATGATGCTGTTATGGATGCCATTATGAAAGCCGGAATGACCGGTTTTATGGACAGGCTGATCACCGAACTATCGGACGGGGAACGCCAGAGAGCCATGATTGCAATGGTACTTGCCCAGGATGCAGTTATTATGGTTATGGATGAACCTACTGCTTTTCTCGATATCAGCAGTAAATTTGAGGTGATCCACCTTATGCGCGACCTGACCCAACAAAGGAATAAAACAATTATTTACTCCACCCATGATTTTAATACCGCAATAAGTCAGGCTGACAAGATATGGTTCATAACTGGGGATGGACTTCTTGAAGGTGCTCCTGAGGATATTATGCTCAGAGGTTCATTCAGAACTCTCTTTGATGAATCAAAAGTCATCTTCAATGCGTACGATGGAACCTTCTCCATCAGGAATGAATCCAGGGGTAAAATAGAAATTAAGGGCGACGGAGCTGAAAGATACTGGACCGAAAAAGCCCTGACCAGGGCAGGATATTCAGTTTCTGAATCACCCTCGGAAATTTCAGTTGAAACTCCTTCAGTTTCAAATCCCCGTTGGAAATGCATTACTAAAGGGGTTTCGGACGAATTTGATTCCATTTATGACCTGGTTCGCTGGATAAGGAGCAGGAATCTTATTTCCTGAAATATTTTCTGTAATTATCAATAAAAGGGCCAATATCATCCACACCGAGTTTCTTGGCGATAATAGTCTTTGTTTTTGTCAAGAATATAAATCAACGGTGTATTCTGGACATTATAATAGTAGCCGAAATTTGATTTCCTCTCAGGATCCCAGCCGTTGATCCAGGTCAGCTTGTTTTCTTCAATATATTTCTCCCATTTACCCCTGTCTGATGTTGTACATACTGCAAATACTTCCACTCCTTCATTTTTGGCTTTTTCATAGTAAGCTTTAAGCTTTGGGGTGGCCTCTTTGCAATGTCCACAGTCGGGTTCCCAGAAGTAGAGAATCGTAAAATCTTTTTCAATATCGTAAAGCGAAACAAAAATTCCTTTATATGAGTCCATTACAAGATTCTGGGCTTTTTTGCCGATAAGGTTCGGCCGTATCAGTTCAACCTGTTTTCTGAGGTCATCCTTAAATTCTTCTGAAACCCAGTCAGCTTTGCCCGAAAGATATATATCATCAGCAAGTTTGACGACTACTGCATCATGTCCCATTATCTCACTCTCCCTGAAATGATTAAAAAGAAAGACAGCAACAAACTGATAGATTTTATAATTGCCCTTGACCTTGTTGATCAATCTGTCGATCTCCTTATTGATTGAATCAGGCGATTGCATTACAATATTGGAAAAGAAAGCATTCAGCCGTGCCTGCAGAATTGGGGTCCGTAGCAACCTTTCATCGGTCAGGTCAGTGTTATCAAAGAAATGATCCTTGTTGTAAAGATAAGTGCGGATCCACTTCACGGAATCAGGATTGAGAGTTCCGGGTGGAACTGCAATATCCGGTGGTTCAACAGGAAGCATAGCTTTTACAAGTACGGAAAGGAGGTTGTCATCGTTGTCCCTGATCACTGTCCTCAGATATGATTTCATCGAATCTTCCTGGGTTTTCTGCTTTTCAGAAAGTATTGCAAGGGAATCGGGATTCTGTTTGTTGTTTTGAAGCCTTTTATTTATTGCAGAGGCTTGCTTCTGCATTTCAACCCATTTCTTCTGGTAGGCAACAAAATATGAATTTTCATCAGATCCTGTAAATTTGAGAGTATTGAAGAAATCGGAATAGGTACAGGAGGCTGAAAAATACTGATCCTTTGAGATCAGGATCTCAAAATATTGTCTGCCGGGCAGAACAACCAGGTAAATACCCTCGGGTAGATCTTCTGTACCGGAGAAGGTCCCGAAGCCTTTTTTGTCAAGGTTGATGGTGTCCTTAATAAATTGCTTGTCGCCCAGATGATATGCCAGATAGACTGTCGAGTCCTGAAGTCCTGAAATATTTACTGAAATCTCATATCCCTTTTTTATCTGGCCGCAGGATAACATATAAAAAGGTACCAGAAAAAGGCAAATCGTTAACTTTTTCATTAAAGAATGACTTGGTTTATTGAAAGCAAAAATAGTCAATGCAATTTCTTTGCCAAAGCAGATGTATCGGAATATTAATAAATTAATTGTACATTTGATAGATTAACCCTGAATATTCCTCAAATGAAGATCTCAATCCTGATTCCGGTCAATGATTTTGATATGGTGGCTCTTGTCCGGAGCATGAGTGGCGGAATGGATAAAGTCCGGGAATTCTGTGAGATTATTATAGGTGATGATGGCTCATCAGAAGAGTTCAGAAAGATGTATCATTCACTTGAAGATGAAAAGGTAAAAGTAATTGTCTCAGAAAAAAATATCGGCAGGGCTGCAATCAGGAACCGTCTTATTACTGAGTCAAAAGGAGATTTTCTCCTGTTTATCGATGCAGATGCAATGATCCCCGGTACAGCCGAAGCTTTTCTTCTCAAATGGCTTACATATATTAAATACTCAAGGGTAATCTGCGGCGGCATTCTTTATTCCAATACGCCTCCTGGCGATCCTGACAAAATTCTTCGCTGGAAATACGGACGGAAAAGAGATCAGAAGAAGGCATCTGAAAGGAATAAGCATCCTTACAAACGCTTCTCCACCTTCAATGTCCTTATCGATAAGACTATCTTTTCAAGGTTGAGATTCTATGAAGAACTTAAAAAATATGGCTTTGAAGACATTCTTTTTGGCTATCAGTTAAAGAAAGCCGGTATCGATGTACTGCACATTGATAACGGACTGGTCCACGAAGGTCTTGAAACAAACAAGGAATTCCTCACAAAGACCAAATTCAGTATTGAAAACCTTAGCAGACTGTACGATAATGTTACTGATAAAAGAACATTTACATCTGTTGTACGTTTACTGCAGGTATACCGGTGGCTCAGATTTTTTCATCTGACAAGGATCCTCGCCGGATTTTTTATCCGGTACCGTGACTGGATGGAAATCAAGCTTGATTCAGCCAAAATATCGCTTGCATTGTTTAGATTCTACAAGATCAGTATGTTTTGTACTTACCGCGAAATTCACAGGAGGAGGAAAATATTACCGATGTTCAATATTCCCCCGGATGCAATTTAAATATCTATCCGCCCTCCTGACACTCTTTCATCAGAGGTAAATTCAGGTATCTCAATATTCATCCCTGCAATTCCGATCTAAAAACTGTTATTATTTTTATTTGTTGATGTGCAATAATAATACAGTTACCGGAAGCGTTAAGTGATTGAAATTTATATCTGTCAATAAAAAATACCAGGACCGGTTACATACTTTTGTGTATTTTGTATATTTGAACCTGTGAGTTATAAAGTTAATAATAAGTCAAATCCGATTGCCTGGATAATTGAAAAGGCTAAAGATGTAAATGATGCCATCTGGCACACTTCCCTGTCAGATATATCAAAACGAAAATCGTTTCTTATAAGGCAGTTACGGATTTTTGTTCTTGCCGCCCGCGGTTTTATGAACGATAAAGTCCAGCTGAGGGCTTCTTCACTTACATTTTATTCGTTGCTGTCAGTTATTCCGCTTGCTGCTATTGCCTTTGCAATTGCAAAGGGATTTGGGCTGGACCAGAATCTTGAACAGATTATTATCAGAGAATTTAAAACACAGCCTGAAGTTCTGAACTGGTTGCTTTCATCGTCCAGAAGTGCCCTTGAGGAAACCAAGGGAGGTTATATTGCCGGAGTCGGAATAATAATTCTCTTCTGGTCAGTAATGTCATTGCTTGACCAGATCGAGAGTTCTTTCAATCATATCTGGCAGATCAGGATCCTCCAGGCCATGGTACAGGAAATTTACTGATTACCTGACCATTATGCTTATTGCTCCGGTATTTCTGATTCTTTCAAGCAGCATTACGGTATTTGTTGGTACAGAACTGGCAGATTTTATTTCACAGGCTCCCATACTTGATTTCTTTAAACCGGTTGTAAGCTTTCTTGTCAAATTTGCTCCTTATCTTCTGACCTGGATTACTCTTACCATTCTGTTCATGATTATGCCAAATACAAAGGTGAAGTTTAAACCGGCATTTATTTCAGGTATTGTGGCTGGAACAATTCTTCAGATATTGCAATGGCTATATATTGATCTTCAGTTTGGAATTATCAAAACTGAGTGCCATTTACGGAAGCTTTGCTGCAATTCCGCTTTTTATCATCTGGCTTCAGAGCAGCTGGATTATAGTTCTTCTTGGTGCTGAGCTTTCATTTGCAAATCAGAATCTTTCACGATATGAATTTGAATCAGAATCACTTAATATAAGCCATTTTCAGAAGAAGGCTCTTGTCCTTATGATCATGAACATGATAATCAGGAATTTTTCACTCGGTGAAAAACCCATAAGCGCAGAAACTATTGCAAGATCACTTAAAATACCGGTAAGACTTGTCAGGGATATTCTCCAGGATCTCAACAATGTTGAACTTGTTTCTGTAATCCATGAAAATGAACAAAAGAACGACTTATATCAGCCTGCTCTGGATATCAACAAGCTGACTGTAAGTTTTGTCTTGCACAGGCTTGATAAGAAAGGAACCGAACATCAGATAATTGTAAAAAGCAAGGAATATGACAAGGTAATTTCGATGCTTGAAAAATTTGACAAGCTTGATCGCCAAATCAGATTCAAATATTCTGATCAAAGATCTTTAGCAGATTAGCTTATTAGCCAGCTCATTTCTTTTACTGGTGATTGACCTTTTCGTTTCTGTTATAGTTCTTCACAAAGCTGATAAAATCAGTAAATGACTTCCATTCATGAAAGAAATAATGAGGAAGCGGCAAGACTAATATGCTTTGTATCTGTTTTCCTTTTCCCAGTAGCCATTCAGATTCTTTGCCGGAAATACCCTGTCAATTTCACTTGTAACAGCATAATCCCATCTGAATCCCGGTTCTTTTTGTTCCATTATCCTGTTATATAGCCATCTGAGTTCATCATGAAGCGATTTTAATGATCCTGTGAGGAATCCTGTCAGTATTCGTCATATAGGTCTTCTTGTCACCAAACATCCTGAGATAGAATTTCTCCATATTTTCTTCTGTAATATTATTCAGAGTTCCTTCAAACATATTCAGCGGAATACCATAATGATCATCGGCAGGTACCGGAGTTCCGTTTACTGCAATTGTCAGATCAGGTTTTATTCCTGTTTTGGCAGACAGATATTCTGCAGCCCATACACCAAGTGACCATCCGATAAGGGTTATTTTCTTATATGTTTTCATTTCAGGAAGCACAAGCGCTTCATCGGCAGAATAATTGTAAAAAAGAATGAAATCAAAATCATCATTGCACAGGGGAGTAAATACATTTTCATCAGTACCCCAGCCTCCATAAAAAACAATCAGATTATCATTCTTCTCTCTTCTTCTGATATAGGTCTTCATAATTACTCCATACAGGCTTATAAATATTCAGGAATCACCTTTCCCCGTACTGCATAAAATCAAAGATAATTTATTTTTATTCGACAATCTAAAATGCTGTGATGTAAAATGCAGATCGTTGAAGATACTGACAAAAAAATAAGAGGAGAAAGGGTGGTTGTGAAAATCAGGGAGCGGGCTTTATTAATGAGATAATTCCCGTGTCTACTGTCTGATAAAAGGATGGAACCATGGTAAGCTGGCGCTATTCCTCAGGTTCCAGATGTGAAAGTCAATGTCTGCAATACAATCCTGTTGATTTTCACTCCCAACCCTTGCTCATCTCCTCTTATACCAATAGCATGAGCTTGGAACAAATTTACAAATAAATTATTTAACTAGTCAAATATTATTATCAAAAATAATTACTGACTAAATCTTATGCAATTGAATGAAAATATTGTGTTAAATTTGATAGCTAACCCTACTTCATCAATATAATATTGTACTTATGGTTGCTGAACTTGAAAAAATATCATATGATGACGGCGGAGGATTCAGAGCAGCATATATCACCGATCCAGGCGGTTTCTGGCATTTTCATCCTGAATATGAATTGTTCTGAATATTAAAGAGCAATGGAACCACGGATTATTGGAGACAGTGTTGAACTTTTCGACAGTATGATATGGTGCTGATAGCCGGTAATATTCCTCATTGCTGGAACTATTACAGAACAGATAATACTCTTCCTGAAAAGCATGGAATAATGGTTCATTTCAAGCTTGCATCACTCGGTGAAGCACTTTTATCACAGCATGAGCTTCATTGTCTCAAGGAACTGCTTATTGAATCTGAAAGAGGAATTGTTTTTTCAGTTGAAGATGCAAAAAAGGCAGAGACAGTACCTTGTACAGATGATCAACAATAAAGGAATTGATAAAATGATTGATTTTTTCAATATTCTTAAAATTATGTGCTCATCCGAAAAAAGAGGCTATTCTGTGCTCTGAAAATTATAAACAGGCATTTGATGAAAGGGGAAATAAAAAAATGACTGATGTTTATACTTATATAAGGGAAAATTACTTTAAACCAATTTCTCTTGAAAAGATTTCAAAAATTGCAAAGATGAGTCCGTTTGCCTTCAGCAGATATTTTAAGAAAAACTGTGGTGCCGGATTTATCGAATATCTGAACAGGGTCAGAACGAATAAAGCCTGCTACCTGCTCCGTGAAACTGAATACCAGGTTCACGATATTGCCGCTGGAATGCGGATTTTGCAAGCATCTCAAACTTCAATAAGCAATTCAGGAAAACTGAAGGAATTTCCCCCAGGGATTACAGGGCTCAGTTCAAATAATTTCCTGTCAAACATTACTTATTTTTATTTAGCTTTACTAAAAATTTCTGAGTATGGCAATGACATTGCTTGAGAAGATACTGTGCATCTCATTCAAAATATCGATGTTGTTAAACCCGGTGATATTGTGGATATTGAAATCGATGCCAGGGTAGCCCGCGATTTCGGAGGAGCAAATGTTGTCAAGAACCTGAAGGATTTTGGATTTACAGATTGAAAATCCTGAAAAAACATTTTTCACATTCGACTGCAATCCTACCGGCTCCGACCAGAAATATGCTGTCAATCAGCATATCTGCCGTCTGTTTGCACGGGAAAACGGAATAAAGGTTTATGATATTGATGCCGGTATCGGCACCCATATTCTTATTGATGAAGGTATTGTTTATCCCGGTGCAACAGCTGTTTCAACCGATTCACATGCGAATATTCTGGGAGCAATAGGAGCATTCGGTCAGGGAATGGGTGATATGGATATCGCTGCTGCCTGGAATAAAGGCAAAGTCTGGTTTAAGATACCCGACTCAGTGAGAATTAATCTTGACGGGGAAGTTGCCTGAAAATGTAAGCTCCAAAGATATTATTCTTAACCTGCTCAGGATATTCGGAGCAAACTCACTGCTTGGTTATTCAATTGAAATATATGGAGAAGCCTCAGAAAATCTGACTCTTGACGACAGGATAACAATATCCTCGATGGCAACTGAAATGGGAGCAATTATTATTCTTTTTCCTCCTTCAGAGGAAATAATTGATTATTGTTCATCCAGGACGAAAGTCCATTTTAATCCTGTGTATGCAGATAATGATGCCGTCTACACCAAAACATTCGATATTGATGTAACAGGTTTTGTGCCAATGATTTCCCGTCCCGGGCAGCCTCATGATACGGTGGCTGTAAGTGAATTGCACGGCCTCAAAGATTGATTCTGCTTTTATCGGAAGCTGCACAAACGGAAGGATGGAGGATATGCAAAAGGCTGCCGATATACTGAAAGGGAGAAAGGTTGCTCCCGGAGTTGTTCTTAAAATTGTTCCGGCAACTGATGCGATCTGGAAATAATTGCCTCGATAAAGGCATTATCAGATATTTTTAAAGAAGCAGGTGCACTGGTTTCAAATGCCGGATGTGCAGGATGTGCAGCAGGACAGGTTGGACAGAATGGTCAGGGGGAAATAACTATCAGCACCGGAAACAGGAATTTTCCCGGAAAACAGGGAAAAGGAAGTGTTTATCTGGCATCTCCTGAAGTTGTTGCTGCATCTGCAATTGCAGGATTTATTACAACACCGCGATAAAATTCCTGATAAACCTGCTGTGTTTAACAAGTCAGCTGACCTGCAGAACCGGGACAGACTTAACAGAGATCGACGGCATCTGTGAAGAGTAACAAGCCTGAGATTATTGAAGGCAGGATCTGGCTTATAAAAAAAGATAATATCGACACTGATATGATCTTTCATAACAGGTATCTTGTCAATCACTGATATCAAGGAGATGGGCCAATATACATTTGATAACCTGAAAGGATTTGAGGATTTTGCAGGAAAGGTAGTCACGTGGAGATATTGTTATTGCAGGAAAAAATTTCGGATCCGGCAGCTCACGACAGCAGGCTGTCGATTGCTTTATTTCTCTTGGCATTCAGGCTATTAGTAGCAGAATCATTCGGGGCTATATATGAAAGAAATGCAATAAATGCTGCATTCCCGGTCATTACATGTAAAAACATTGCATGATCTGGGATTAACCGATGGTGATACTGTAAGGATAAACCTGACCACCGGAGAGATTAATAACTTGCGGAATGGATTATCGGTATCCGGTAGATCCATTTTCAGAAGTACAGCTTGAATATCTATCAGGAACGGGGGGCTTTTATGATAGCTGAGAGGCTGCATCAGTGCAGCAACCTGCAACATGCAACCTGTAACCTGCAACCTTACAACTTTGATAAATATGAAACCATTGACATTTGCTGAAAAAATATTCAGGGCACAAGCCGGTGCAATTGTTTTTGCCCGTCCGGATATAATTCTTACTCACGACAATACCTCCAGTATTTATAAGACTTTCCAGAAAATGGGAGGAGAAAAGGTTGCGGATCCCGGACAGATGCTTGTTGTTCTCGATCATAATGCACCGCCTGCCGATGCAAAGCTTGCCAACCAGTACCAGGAGATAAGGGATATTGTCACTGACCAGGGGATCAGAAAATTCTATGATGCCGGAAAAGGTATCTGCCACCAGATAATGTCGTACCATGCACGGCCCGGGATGCTTATCGTCGGCAGCGACAGCCATACTTCAACAGCAGGTGCTTTTAATGCTTTTGCAGCAGGAATTGACAGGACTGAATCTGCCGGGATCTGGAAGAGAGGAGAGACCTGGTTCAGGGTTCCTGAATCAATGAAGATAACCCTTAATGGAAAGCTGCAGGAAGATGTCTCAGCAAAGGACCTTGCACTTTGGATCATTGGCATGATCGGATCAGATGGGGCAAATTATATGTCGATTGAATACCATGGTGAAGGTGTAAAAAATCTTTCAATCTCTGACAGGATGACAATGGCTAATCTGGCTTCGGAAATGGGAGCAAAGAATGCTGTTTTTCCGGCTGATGAAGTACTTTGAGTGATTTTCTGAACGGTAAGGCAGAAAATCAAAGCGGGTCTGGGCTGATGAAGGTGCATACTATTTCAGGGAGATATCAATATTGATCTTGATGACATTTTTCCTGTTGTTGCAGCACCCCATAATGTTGACAATGTAAAATCGGTTTCGGAAGCAGCAGGGACTGTTGTTCATGAAGGTCTTATAGGTACCTGTACAAACGGCAGGATAGAGGATCTGAGGATTGCAGCAGAAATTTTAAAAGGGAAAAGTATAAAGGAGGGATTTCAGCTGAATGTAATTCCTGCTTCACAGACAGATATTTCTTCAGGCAATAGAGGAGGGTTTAATTACTACATTTATTGAATCCGGAGCCAATGTTCTTACTCCTTCATGCGGACCATGCCTGGGAACAGGTCAGGGGATTCCTGCAAACGGACATACTGTGATTTCTACAGCAAACCGTAATTTCCCCGGGAGAATGGGGAATAAGGAGGCTTCAGATTTATCTTGCTTCACCGGCTACTGTGGCTTCTTCAGCCTTAACAGGGGTCATTACTGATCCGCGCAGGAAACAGGAACAAAACAAGTTATCCTTTCTACTGTTGAACAGAGTAAAACATCTGAAATAAAGCAGGGTGAGAACAGGAAATATGGAAATGTCTGGAATTATTCTGATGTTGATAATCTGAATACCGATCAGATGTTTGCCGGAAAACATACCTATAATGTCTTAAGCTCTGATCCTGCATCAATAATCCCGCATCTGTTTGAGGATTTTGATCCGTCTTTCAGATCAAATGTCAGAACCGGTGATATAATCATTGCCGGTGATAATTTCGGATGTGGAAGCTCAAGGGAACATCCGTCTGTCGGTCTTGCTTATGTCGGTATCAAGGCAATTATTGTAAAATCTGTCAACAGGATCTTTTACCGTTCATCAATCAACCAGGGGCTGGCTCTGATTGTTCACAGGGAAGCTGTTGAAGCCTACAAACCGGGTGATAATTGTAGATATTAAGCTTTGAAAATGGGGAGATCACGATAGGGGATAAGATCTTCAGTTTTGAGCCGCTTCCCGAAAAGCTAAAGGAGATCATTGACAAGAAAGGTCTTGTAAATTATATGAAATCAGTATAATAATTTGCATTCCTGGTTACCTGGATCTCCTGTTTAAAGTATAAGTCACAATCTGGGTTGCAAAAATTGAAAAAAAATGTATTTTTGCAGCCGGCAACCGGAGGTTCAGTAGCTCAGCCGGTCCCGAAATAATTGCATTGGTTCCGTAGCTCAGTTGGATAGAGCAACAGCCTTCTAAGCTGTGGGTCGCGCGTTCGAGTCGCGCCGGAATCACTTGAATAAAGCGCAATTAAATTGAATTTCAATTAGTTGCGTTTTTTATAACCCAATTTTATACATAAATTCTACAGCTCACGGCGAAACTGACATAAAAAAGAAGCGGGCGACCCTCTCAGGATAACCCGCTTCTCAAAATGGTTGAGAAAGAGAAAAACTTCAATTCAAAGATAGTTAATTGTGATGAAATTCACGACTGGCAACTAAAAGCAATAAGCTATAATTATTTATTTATGGATGGATAACCTCTTTCTATTGTTCTTTTCATTTTGGTAATTTCCCAATCAGGACACAAGGTAAGTGAGGGTCGATATTCACCTTTTTTAAAAGGATCAAGTCGTCTGGCAATTTCAAAATCATAGGAAGTTTTTAATATTAAATCAGAATAAGTAAGTTTAAAATAGTAATAGATTGCTGTTACAAGCGACTCAGTATCTGGATCAAGAGTCATTCGTAAACGATATGTAAAGCCTGCATTGGTTTGGAACGTTTCGGCCCTACTTATTCCAAGTGCACCAAGATCGTGTACTGTGTCCTTATACATCGCAAATACTTTACCAAAAACATTTGTCATCGTCCTTTTGCCATTGTTCATAAAGGAGAAATTAATATGCTTTTTCTTGATAAATTCATCACTAGTTATTATTGCAGAATATAGAACTAATTGAGGTCGATCAGATTCTATTATTTTTTGATTCAAACTATCATTGGTTTTACCTAGATCAGATACCTTTTTATCTGTAAGATACAATTGACTTTCAATAGAATTTGATTTACTTTCTATTGAACCTAAGATTCCCTTTAAAATGCTTATTGTATCAGAACTTGAGGTAACAATGATCTTTAAATTATTTATTGTATCAGAATTATTTAATGCTATTGTGGTTAAAGAATCAATCTGACTCAATAAATGAATCTCATTTTTTGTATTTTGTTTATCTTGTTTAATTTGAAGGAATGCGCCAAGAAATACCGTTATATAAAATAAAATTCCCCATCCAGTTAACCTTTTATACCATTTTATCCGCTCCTTTCTGTTTATTAGCTCAGCAGTTGCCGGCAGAATTAGTAGTGCAACTGTAATTGCGATGAATATAGAATTGGTTGACATTGGATTTTGTCCGGGATATCTACTTCTCTTTTTCGTTTATTGTAAACAAAGTTACTAATTTCCTATAAAGCTGTCAAAAATAGTAATAGGCTAATTGCTGGATGTAAGATCATTGATCCAGTCGCATACTGTGAGTTCATTTATGAAGATTGTTTCTAAATAGTTATTATTGCCGAATTTTTGATTTCTGACACTCCACCAACGATGGGAATAATATACCACTGCCAGAAATATCGTGCCTAAAATCGGTTAAAACTAAGGCCAAAACACTTTAAAAAAGCAGGGCCAGTTCGTGATCCCCGCACGGTCTCCTAACGGGATTCTTTTAAGTTCCCTTTAGGTCTGTCTGCCGGTAGTGCAGGGGATTAGGGATAAACACAAGCTAATCTTTATTCTGATCTTTTATTCTATGCTCAGAAAGAGTTAACCAGGGGTGCAGAAAAGTTAAACCTGGCCCGTAAGGCTTAAACTATTGTACCCGGAGATTTTAGAGAAGATTTTTTTACCTCGTTGTGGTTAAACAGGGTTTTCCTGGAATTCATATGAGAATTGTTCATTAAATTCCATTTCACCTTTTTTAAGATATTCAACATAATCCATAGCCTTCCTGCCAGGATGAAGCTGAACAAATTTAATAACTCCCTGGATTCTAAGCCATTGTTTAACCGCTACGCGGTAAAAATCAAGATGGTGATTGTTTTTTCTTACAATAATTAATCGCCTACGGGGAAAAAAAAAGAAGTAGGGACTAATGGATAGGGACTTAGAGGCCAGGGATGCAAGACACACATCGGAGGTTATTCATATTTATTCACTACGTGGATATTCCGGATTCATAACCGCTGTTTCGTCTTGTTTGGCAGGGACGGATTCCTCATCCCGCTGCCGCGGGATTCGGAATGACATGCTTTCTTTGGTGGGTGGGGGGAAGAAGCGGCGATTCGCAAAGTGAATTATCACCGGGACGGGCATGCTCGTGCGAATCGCCGCTTCTTCCCATCGCCACACAAGATGAGCTGTCATCCCGAAGTTCCGACAATCCTGAGCCTGCGAAGGATTGTCGGAAGCGATCCCGTATACAACCTTTAACAAATGCGCTTGACTGGCCTGTCGGAACGAGGGATTCTATTGGCGGCTTGTTATTCTATTATGACTGCTGGTTAGTCAGCTAACCTTTTACACATCTTTCTGTTAGTCAGGATATGATGATTACTTGTGATTGACGCTGGAGGCGTCGAATTCCAATAGCCCCGGTAACGTCCGGGGTATGGACGCTTCACTACTATTCAACCCCGGAGGGCGTTGAATAAGATGAAGTTATCAGACAATCTTCATTAAAATCCTCTGAAGGTTCTTTTAATAACTCTTTCAAATCATCCTTGAAACGAATATAGCTTATGATGTTCCCTTTACCTCTCAGCATATTTTATTAGATTTTTCTATTTAGAAACATAAATTATGAATCCACTGTATCCAACCTGCCTTCAGGAAAAAATTACTATATTTCAAAAATGCTGACAATACTTATTACAGACTCTGAATATGAATAATGGAACCTTTTTATTTAATTCTGACAAAAAATCCCTGTTAACCTTCCTTGACGATATTACTGAAGATGAAATTGTCTCCATTTGCGACTATAAAATATTTCTTCGCGGGGTCGAATATTATGACAGGAAATTAGTTAAAAATGTATCTTATTCTCATGACCAAAACAAATTGAAAGCCACTGTCAAGGGAGGGGAAAATTATGTTGTGGAAATATTTGAACAAAATAATGAAATCCTGGGTTCATGTACGTGCCTATATGATAGTTTACATATTGTGAGAGCATTACTTGATAAAGGTGTTGACGTGAATGCAAGATCTGAAGGTGGAAGGACTTTACTTATGGCTGCTGCTTATTGTGGAAACATAGGTATACTAAAACTAGCTATAATTTCAAATGCAGTTGTTGATGCACTTGATTTAGAAGGTAATTCCGCCTTAGTTATTGCTTGTGGTGTGGGTCCAAGGGATAATTTGGAGGAAATTTTAAAAGGTAATACTGAAGTAATAAATCATTTAGATGAGTATTCCGTTTGTGTGAGAGCATTGTTAGATAGTGGTGCAAATCCAGACACAACGGATTCTGAAGGAAATACCCCACTTATGCTTGCAGCAGATTTGTCTGATTTAGCGATGGTCAAGGAAGTATTAAAAAGAGATGTAGATTTAAACAAAAAGAATAAATATGGTTGGACCGCATTAATGTATGCAAGTTATCCAACTTCTGTCTCAGATAATTTTAGAGTAAAAGAAGTGATACAGATAATTACCAGGCTACTTAATAAAGGTGCTGATGTTAATGCAAGGAACAATGATGATAAAACTGCATTAGATCTTGCTTTAAGTCGTAACAAACATAGTGAAATTGTAGATCTTCTTATTTCAACTCCTTTTCTTTCCTCAGGCTCTACAGTTAAAGATAATCAGCCAAATATACATGATACTGAGCAGATGACTTTATTTTAAAGAAGGTTCATTTAACTAAAAGGTTATAACCACCCAAAATCTGCAAATGGTCACGATGTCATTGATAAACATTAGTCTCAATATTTATTAAAAGAAGCCAGCACCTAGACTATATTGTTAGTGAGATAATGACGTCCCTACTGGGAGGTCTGTGATTAGACTGCAATACAAAAGTGCTGGCTGAAATCAAGGATAATCAAATTCTTATAAAGTGTAACTTGACATTTATTCAACAATAACCAGGGAGTGCCACTTTTTTGGATGGATTCTTCAAGCAAATGCGCGCTAACTACACTTAATATTTATGCTGAATATTCAACTTGACCAAAAAAAATTGATTTTGATTTGAACAATACATAACTATGTTATTCTAATTTCACAATCATGAAGACAAATGACCTAATTAAGAAATGTATCTTTATTTTTGCAATTTTAGCTTATGGTTGTGCATCAACACATAATGTAATCCAAAACCAATCTAAAAACGAGACAACATCTCCTACTATTTCAGAGAAAACGAGCACTTCTACATCAGAGGTAAAAATCTCTCAGTGGCAAATTGACAGAGCTTCAAAGATAGATTGCTGGTGGAAATGTAATGATCCACAGGAATGTACGGCCGGATCATTGAGTGTTTCATTCGGTACTATCCTTGCTCCCGTTAACGATCCTGAAGGAAAGTGGATACCTCCTGAACCCAAAGCATGGACCAAAATTTGTGGCAAGCCTTGTCGATACGTTTTAGTTTCTTTCTCTGGATTTTATTTTGGTGGTGATTGCATTAATAAAAATTCAGTAGAAAAATAGCCTTAGGTTAATTGATTAAGGGACATTGCTTCTTTGTCGGCTGAAAACAAATTTGACTTTTATCGATTATTACTCTCATTATTGCTCATTTGCATACTGCGTATGGCAAATCCAACGCACGCAGATTCAGGTAGATTGCCCGGAGAAACGGTTGATAAAACTACATATTTATATCGTCGAATAAAGTTATATAGGAATTCCTGTGTCATAGTTCCCTGGGTTGTTACCTCCATAAGCTTAACTCTTTTTAAAAATAACTATAAGTTTTGGCTGCAATGCTTTATTGGGATATATGGAAGAACAGAACACTGCCGAATTTGTAGTTTCAGTATTAATACTATATCCCATCAATCCATAGTTGTGATTTTTATCATTGTACCATTTTTTAATAAAATTTGTAATATTTATGACATGGTATTGTTTCGCTTTTGGCCAATCAGTTAAAACTCTGTCATCAATTGTGGTATTCGGTTTTTTGCTATATCCAATATCAGCATTCCATGGTTCAGTTATAGACTCATATACTAATTGCCCTTGTTTATCTCCTGTAAAATCATCGCAATACAACTCCATTTTTGCTTCGATTATCTCAATCCCCTCCGGTAATTCGGATAAATCCCATTGAATTAAAAATCTCTCATCACAATTTCTATAATCAACCTCTTTGTTTACTAAATCTTGTTTCCATTTACCTTGAAAGTATAAATTCCCGGATCCGCTTGGATTACTTTTATCAGGCTTGCAGGTACAAACATATAATTCATTGCTTATTTCTTTAATGACCAGAGTATCATACAGGTTCTTGTTTATTGCATTTTTATCTCCATCAGGATTCGATCCGCATCCTGGAAAATACAATGTAAAAAGTGCAATGAAAATAAATGGATTTGTTTTCATCAATTTATAAAATTTTAAAGTTAAACAGGTCATACGCATTTTTTCAACCTTACGTTTTCGTTGGTTTAGGCTTCAAGGCAGAAACATAATCATAACTTAATTTAAAATACTCTGATAATAATTCAGTATTCTCAAGAAGGTAAAGGGGTACCCGAACATATTCTTTCATAATTCTACCATACTGTTCCATCAAGCCGGAGTTGAACTTTTGCATGAAATCTTTCCTGTCTGCATCTGAAAGACGAAGCCCCACAGTTCCATCTTTGGAAAGAAAACTGAACATATGTCCATTCAAAGATGTATAAGGTGTTGTTTTACCTTTTCTCTCAACCTTGCCTGACCTGGCAATCAAATCATTGTAGAGTTTCAGGCTCTTCTCACCATTTGTGTCTTTTGATTTGCTCATTGTTGTTCAGAGAGTTATTTGTCATATTCTTTTCAAATATTGGTGCTGTGCACCATATAAAGCCCTATGTATCAGGAATTCGGTTTTTTTTATTTTATTTTCTTCTGTTTCTTAATTGAATTTTCTTCTACCCGGAATCTTACTATCCGGGCGATAAGATCAAATGGTATTGGTTTATCCAATGGAAATTGAACAGATCCTTTCCCTTGTTTGTATTTTGAGAGTTCTTTCTCAAATTGAGCTATGTCCTGTGGGAGTAGCATAGAAGCCAATGTGGTTTTTAAA
Organism: uncultured Bacteroidales bacterium; assembly: GCA_963703935.1. GTDB lineage: Bacteria > Bacteroidota > Bacteroidia > Bacteroidales > VadinHA17 > LD21. Next base: position 265,546 of record CAVPGA010000002.1, read on the forward strand.
ACCCGCAAAATAGACCAGCGGTTTTCCATTTGTCTTATAAGCAGGCATTTGATATGCAAAACTTTCTTCTGCTTCAGGAGCATTCTCTTTAATGGTTGCTCTTACCCGCTTCATTAGTTCCTGAACATCTTCAGGAAATGATTTGATGTAATTGTCAACAGTCATAATATTCATATTTTCTTTCATTTCAAAATTAAAAAAAAGTCTATCAGTAAGCGGGGTGCTTTAACTTTTATCCGGAGTCTGGGTTCCACATTACCCTGCTTCAGGTCGGCACATGGAGCACAAAGCTTTAATATGAACTAATAAAGTAAATATTTGTTCTTTGTTGAATTTGTATTTTAATGAAGAGATACGTGAAATTTTTATCAAATTATAAAGAGCAGACTTATGCTCTTATGAGAATAGTAGTGGGTTTGTTGTTTATTCCACATGGTATTCAGAAAATAACCGCACTGGTGAATGGAGTTATGCCGGCAAATAACGTTCTGATGGTCCTTGCCGCATTTATCGAAACTGTTGGCGGTTTTCTGATTATTATCGGATGGCAGACAAGATTAGCGGCCTTTATTGCAAGCGGTGAGATGGCCGTGGCTTATTTTAAAGCCCATGTTTCCGCCGGGTTTTTACCTATCAATAATAAAGGAGAACTGGCAGTCTTCTATTGTTTTGTTTTTCTCTTCATTGCATCTTATGGAGCGGGAATATGGAGTGTCGATAACTCCCGGCGAAACAGGTTAAAAGATTGAATCGATATTCATCTCCGGATAATAGTTGGGACGTTTTAATAAAATTTGCGAGTTTAAGGTGCCTCTCGATTCAAGGATCGCTTTTGCTCTATCACACTCTGGAAGAGCTTTTACTTCCTGTCATCCAGGGACAATCATCCTTAATTTCACAATTCTTACATCCGACAAGTTTTGATATGACCGGGATAACAACAAATCCGGTTATTGAAAAAATTATTGTATAAAATAAAACTTCCTTCTCAAAACTTGTTGTTAACAGATATATAGCAATCAGCACAGGCACAAACCAATTCGGAAAGACAAATAAAATATTCCGTTTGAAAACTCTTTTAAAAGAGATTGTATCTCTTTTCTTAAAAATCTTTGGTGAGATTATACCATAACCACAAGGACAGGCATATGTTCCATAATGGTGACAGTAGGGACATATTTTAGCCCAGAACCACACAACACTGAATAATGTATAAGCGCCATAAGCTGCTGCACCTGTTGTAGTTAATTTATTGATAATCAAAACGCCAAGGACAAATAATAATAGAGTTGGTATGTTGTCCAGCAAGACAAGCCATATCGGAATTTTCCTTGAATGACAGGGGGATGCCAGGGGAGAAGTTACAATTTTTGATGAGTCTGTATCCATTGATTGTAAATTTATTTCTGATTCTCAATTATAAACAGAATTTTCGGATAGAAAAAAATAAATGACGGTTAACTCGCGTCTTCCCGTATTAAAGCTATTTTGTTTGCCTGAATGAATGTTTACCGTGACGCAATGTTTTAAAATGGCGCCCGTCTTTAATTGAACACGCCCGAGCCTGGTAATAAAAAAATTATCATGAAACAATTTTTCCTGTCCGTAATCAGAAATATCAAGAGGGATCCGCTTATTACCTTTATCAATCTTTTAGGATTGGTGATGGGGTTTACCTGTGTCATCTTTATTATCTTCTGGACCAAAAATGAACTTAGTTACGACAGCTTTCACCGGAACAGTGATAAAATTTATCGTGTCCACAGATTCTTTTATGATGCTAACGGGACAGAGAACCTTCATCTTCCTTATGTAGCGCCGGTTGTAGCTCCCCTCTTAAAAGAGGAATTCCCTGAAATCTCTAATATCACAAGGGTTTATCATACAGACCTGGTCTTCTCTGCTGGCGAACAGAAATTGATAAACAACAGTGTCTGTTTTGCAGAACCTGACCTTCTGAAGATTTTTGATTTTGAAGGATTGCCTGTTGATACCGGATTGTTAGCCGAACCATTCACTACAATAATATCAGATGAAGTAGCGGATAAATATTTCCGGGGTAATGATCCGATCGGGAAAACATTTGAGTTCAAAGATGAGAGTGCCAATAAATATGCATTCCGGGTCACAGGAGTTTTTAAAAGCTGGAAGGGGAACAATCATTTTAACAGCGGGTTTTTCATATCCTTCGTCACTCTTGAATCGTTTTTCAATAAAAATGAATTTAAAAACTGGGGCAGCAACAATTATGAAACCTTTGCCCTTGTTCCTGTCCTTTCACCCGACATCGATAAGAAGCTCGATCTGTTCATGGATGAGTATTATACCGGGACTTCCAAAGGATCAAAAATAAGATTCGAAACCCTGAAGGACATACATTTTAACTGGTATGGCAGCCGCACTTACATTTATATTCTGATATCGATAGCCGTACTTATCCTGATACTCGGCAGTATCAACTATATGAATCTGACCGCCGCTTTATATCTTAAGAGGCTTAAGGAAATCAAGATCAGGAAGGTCATCGGGGCATCCCAGAACATACTAGCAATGCAGATGCTTGCCGGGACTATCCTGTATTGTTTTATTGCAGTAGTAATTGCTCTTTTTGTTGTCTCGGCAGTTTCAGGGTTTATAAGGATCTCGGATAATCCTCTTAAATTTAATATTGGAGCCAATCCAGGACTGACAACCGGATTTATTCTTCTTTCGGTTCTGACCGGATTTCTCTCTGGAATATATCCTGCATTCACAATTTCCTCCTATAAACCTGTGATGATAACCACAGTTGAATCTGTAATGAGGCGAAGAACACTGTTCCGGAATGTACTGGTTGTATTTCAGTTTGTTGTTTCAACCGGATTGATAATCTCCTTCCTCCTGGTATCGAAGCAGCTGAATTATTTAAACAGCAAAGAGTTAGGACTCGATAAAGAAAATATTATAGTAATTCCCGCTACCAGTAAACTGGTGGAAAAGCTCGATGCATTCCGGCAGGAACTGACTCAAAATCCGAATATCATTTCATTATCTGCTTCCAAGAGGGTGCCTTCAGAAGGGTTACTCGATTCCGGAGACGCAAGCATTGTATCTGATGAAAATGTCACTCCTGTCGGATTCAGGATTGCGCATGTGAGGATAGACGGTCATTTTATTCCAACTTACAAAATCCGCCTCCTGGCAGGAAGAAATTTTAAGGAAAATATTTCAACTGACCTAGGATACATTATAAATGAAATTGCGGTAAAAAACCTTGGATGGAAATCTCCCGAAGATGCCATCGGAAGAATAATAGAATACAGCGGGAAGAGAGGCAGTGTGATAGGCGTTGTAAATGATTTCCATTACGAATCGCTACATAATCCCATAAGCCCGGTGCTTATGAGTTATGATCCTGCATCTTTTAACCGGGTAGCAATAAAGGTCACAGGGTCTGAAACTAAAGAAACGATTGCTTATATTGAAAAGATATGGCAGACATACAACATTTCCGACGAACCTTTTTCCTCTGAATATCTTACGGACCGGTATAACAAACTCTACAAATCAGAAGACAGGATAAAAATGATATTCAGTTATTTCATGATAGTTGCCATTTCAATTGCCGTATTGGGAATGGCGGGTTTATCACTTTTTATTATCGAATGGCGAACAAAGGAGATAGGAATTCGAAAAATTAATGGAGCCACAGTACCGGAAGTGATGTTGCTGCTAAACATTGATTTTGTGAAATGGGTGGTCATTGCTTTTATCATAGCTGCACCGGTCTCTTACTTCTCGATGCACAAATGGTTGGAAAGCTTTGCCTATAAGACCGGACTTAGCGTGTGGATTTTTGTGATAGCAGGACTAATCGCATCAGGAATAGCTCTGCTGACCGTAAGCTGGCAAAGCTGGCGTGCGGCAACAAGAAATCCTGTTTATGCTTTAAGGAATGAATAGGACTTTACTTCCTCAAAAGGAGCCCGGAAATGCGATACCTTGGCTCAATACCGGGTGAGGTGCACTATATTATGCCCTATGTCTTATGCTCAGGATTATTTTTAAAGGTCTTGTTTATCCGGTGAGTTTTTAACTATTCTTACCTCAACTCTTCTGTTGAGTGCCCGATGTTTTTCATCCTTTTCCATGAAAACAGGTCGGCTTTTACCAAATCCCGTGAAACTAAGGCGTATTGAGTTGATGCCCTTATTAATCAGCCAGTTATATACTGACCTGGCCCTGTTAACTGAAAGTTCATCATTATACCGTTCAGTACCGATATCATCAGTATGTCCTTCGATACTAATCTTTATTTCCGGATTTTTTTCCAGATAGGTCAATAGTTTAGTGAGGATGTCTTCTGAATCTGGTAAAAGGACATAACTGTCAAACTTAAAGTTTACATTATCCAGTATCACTGGTAAACCTTGTTTTAGCCTGTTTAAGTCAGTTTCATATAACACTTCCGGTTTGTTCTTTGCAGGATTTATTGGTGGAACTTCTAAATTGCAGTTGCACTCTGAAGTATCTTGAATTTCAAAAAGTTCGATGTTGTCAAATATATAATAGGAAGCCTTTTCAAGTCCGAATAATCCTTGTACGTATTCTTCTCTCAGTACCGGATTCATATTCTCCGGCCCGGTAAACCTGCCGACAGTAACAAACTGCTCGCCACCATCTGCAATGAAATATTCACATAAAGTTGTAAAGTGTTTATTTTCAACAGGCAGTCCTGAAAAAATGATCTGCGGTGAAAATTTACTTTCGTTTTTAGAATTTACTAAAACCGGAGATGCAGACAGGTAGAAAGCAAGTCTGTTTACCGAGTATTTAGAATAGGAACAGAAGTTAACTGAGGTCCGCAAACAATATGACTTCCCTTTTATTAGTGGTGAGATCAATTTACCCTGTATGTATTCTGAATAGCTGTCGGATTCTTTATAAAGTGCAATACCAACATAATTAAACTTTTCAGGTAAGGGCATATCGAAAATATAGCTGTAGCTAAAAACATCAATATATCTCAGGTCGCTTAAATAATCTGGCGTATATAAATCCGGAGTTGTCCAGTATGGGATCCAATCTTCGATCCTGGTATCACCGTGATAAGTAATGAGGACAGGTTTATAGTAAAAAAAATTAAAATCCGGATTAATTACCAGATTCCTGCCGATGGTAACAGGGAAGTAAATTGAAGTATCAGCAATGCCATTATTCAGTGAAACAGAGCCAGCAATCCTGTTGTCGAGGAATACTTCCTTTACAGTATTTGTTAGTACACCATTGTTATAAATCTCCTCCTTGTATATAACTCCGGATTCGTTGTAGTAAATCCATTTACCATGCGGAAGGTTATTGAAGGTTTCTATCCCTGACCAGCTTATAATGTTCAACTCTTCGTAATTGTCCGTTTTGGTACCAGTATTCCCATTTTTTAATTTTCTTTTCAAAATTAGCAAAAGGCATACTCCTTGGAATCCTTTTGTCTTCATAGAATATTGGGTAAGTAAAAGTTTGTCCTTTGGATTTTATTTTTCCGCCATCGTAGTAGTTCTTTATTGTTTCTCTTTGTGCAGTGGCATAAATGCTGAAGAACAGTAGAGAGACTATAAAAAGGATCTTATAAAAAGGCAAATTCATTTGTAGTTGGAAGTTATCATAATTATTACAGGATCCTGATTACAGCTAATGGCAGTCTGCCTGTTACCATTTTCCTGTGAAGTTCTTGCGGTCAATCTGATGCGATTTTATCGATAGCTGTATCCGTACCTTGGTAAATATTATCCGGGAAAAGAAGGTCTCCAAAAGGTTTATTTTCCCTATGCAGAAGGCCAGGATAGCACCTTCCCTGTCGGACAAACCATATTTTTAAGCAGGCTTAGTCCTGCTGTTTTTATCCTTAAATATTGAATAATACTTATAAGGTTTTCCATTTATTACTTTCAGAGTATTACTTATCGCCTGAAATCCGCCAAACAGAAGAATAATAAGGATTAGTATAGGTTTCTTTGTCACATACAAAATCCAGATTCCGCCTAAAATTACAAGCAAATTTGTTAATTGAAAACTGATAACGGAATGATAATGAATTGTTATTTCTTTAATTTTAGCCTTTTTTCGATTCCAAATGAAAATAGTGGGAAAGAACAGCGGGAGTAGTCCACTTAAATGAATCAGGGCCAGCCAGTTTCTTTTATTAATGTCCTCTGAATCCTCATTTTCAGTAGATTCATTTTCAGTAAATATACTGAAATCAACTTCAAGTGCTTTAGCAATCATTTGAAGGGTATAAGCCCGTGGATCTACTTCTCCATTTTCAATCCGTTGAATTGTTCTGGCACTAACTTCTGTTTTATCAGCTAACTCTTCCTGAGTCATGCCTTTTTTAATCCTTAATTCTTTTATTAGTTTTCCTGTTTCCATTTTTCTTTTTTTATTCAAATGTCAGACTGATTAAGGTAACTTTCCAACTACAAAAACACGACATTTACACGACATTTGCAATTATTACGATCTCAGTCTACGAAAAAGTTCGGAACAAATATTCCGAAATTTTTCGCAACCCACAGGAGCGCGGTCAGTTCAAAATTGAAAAATTGTCTGATTGGTGTTGATGGTAGCGGAAGACGAAAATCATCTAAAAGGTAATGTCATTGCGAGGATCCCGAGGTAATAGAGTCGCTGCAATTATCCCGTGATCGCGGAAGACGAAAATCATCTAATAGGTAATGTCATTGCGAGGATCCCGCGGTAGCGGGAGCCGAAGCAATCTGCCTGACCATTACTGTGGTATCATAATTGAGGGTGTACCCTTGCAAACGCCTGGTGGGTGCGCCGTGGCCTTCCACCTTCGAAACCCTTCTCAAGACTGCAAGACCGCAAGACCACAGGACTTTTTTGGGATTTAGTTCAACCTGGGCTTAATACCGGGTGCTGCACAATGTATAAAGCCCTATGAATCAGTACAAGTAACTTTATTGACTGCTTTGGCCACAGAAGCGGAGCGAAGGTGGGCGTCCGGGTGCAACGACCATTTAAAATTTGGCTTGTGTGAAGGAGCAAGCAGGTATGACAATCAACTTACCTATATTATCCTTATATGCGTTGTACTTTTATTGAAAGAGATATTATGTTATTTATTTATTGGTAAATAGAATTGCAGTCCTATTGAAAAATATATTCCATTATTAGTTCTTGATAGCAGTTCCTCACTTGACCAATAAATCTTATCATATTTATACTTTATTTGTGGTTCCAATGCAATTGAGTTTGTAATAAAAAGACTGTAACCAATGCCAGTACTAAAAAAGAAACTACGCAACCAGTTTAAATCATCATCATATCCAAGGTGCTGATATCCAAGTCCTAATGTACCTTCTAAAAAAATACCAGGTTTTGTATAGTATCTAAGAAATGGCCCAAAAGAATAATTATCTGATATTTCAGTTGATTTAGAATCATTCAAGGTATTAGATGATTTTGATTTTTTGATAGAAAAGTCAGTCAAGAGACCAATAGAGATGTGATTAGATATGAAATAACCTCCATAAACATCGATACCAGTCAAAAAGTTTTTATGGTAAAAAGTTACTTCAGGTAGTCTTTGATTTTCATTTTCATAATTTATAAATATTGAACCACCCATTAGAAAAGCACTTTTCATGATTGGACTAATTATTTGTCCGGATGAAATTTGTAAGCTGTTTAGGATAAGGAATCCTAAAATTAATTGATTTTTCATATTGCTTTTATTTTGGAATAATATACGTTGGATATTTAATCCAGAACCGGGATGGTATAACGCATAACGGCACTCTGTCTAATAACCTGTATCCCAGAGTCGTTGCAATGATCCCGTGATCGCGGAAGACGAAAATCATCTAAAAGAATGTCATTCCTGTAGATGTTAAGTAATTCGAGGACAGTTTTCCAAAAATTTAAAAGGAGTTAATCCATTTATTCCTTGATGTGGTCTTTCCTGATTATAATAGTACATATATTGTAATAGCTCCTCCTTCATTTCATCCAATGATATCAAAGTTAGTTTCTTCAAACAGATCTTCTTCTATTGTTTTCCAGAACCGTTCTACTTTTCCATTTGTTTGAGGTCTGTATGGTCTTATGTATCTATGTTTTATTCCCATTTCTATTAGCATTCTTTCAAATGGATGTTCCATTTTTCTTATTAGATTCTTTTTTACCGAACTCTGGACCATTATCTGTAAGCACTTCAGCAAATTTAACTTGATAGTGCTGTGCTAAAATATTTAAGGATTTTAGCACAGCAAACATAACGGTCAGGCTTTTTATATCTTCAATAATTTCAGCCCAGGCTATCCGGGAACAGCTATCAACCACACAAACCAGATAGTATCTTTTATTATCTCCGTCACAACTCCTTTATTTAAGTAGTGAGTATCTATATGTGCCAATTCACCGGCCTTTTCCTTAATTATTTTTCTCTTATGATTCTTTCATTGGTGGCTTTAATCGATTCAATCCTTGTCGTCTTATTATATTGTAAACACCAGATGCTGAAGGTGTATGACTCTTTAATGTAGGTTGCAATATACTTACTATTTCATATCGATTATTTCCTTTTAATCGTAATTCTTTTACCTTATTTTCAATAAATGGTATAGGACGTCGTGTTTTCCACTTTGGTCCACGTTTTCGAGGCAACAGATCATCTTCATTCCCACTTTGCTTGAAACCGGTTATAATATTTAAGAAAACTACGACGATCAGTATCGTGAGCTTTACAAAACTCATGAACAAAACGAAACTGAGGGATGCTTATTTTGCTTTACTAACTCGTATTCTCTTATTAAAAACCGATACTTCTGAAGATAGTTTTTTTTAAGTGTTAAATCACTTGTATTGAGTCTCATAGATCAAATATTTAATACATAATTATATAAAAATATTGTCTACGAATTATCTAACATTTACAATTGCGAGGATCCCGCGGTAGCGGGAGCCGAAGCAATCTGCCTGACCATTACAGTGGTATCATAATTGAGGGTGTACCCTTGCAAACGCCTGGTGGGTGCGCTGTGTCCTTCCACCTTCGAAACCCTTTTCAAGACTGCAAGACTTTAATTTTAAATTCACCGGTTTAGCCTATTCTGGTTATGTGATCAACTCCTGTACCCTGATACAGCACAGCCTCGTCAGTCACAATAGTAAATTCCAATGCACATATTCTCCATTTAATATATACATATTGCCTGACTTTCTCCCCCTTGGACAAATATTAGTCAAGGTAAAAAATATCAGGGAATCCGGAAGATAAAAGATCACCTTTTTTTAACCGGCTGAGCAGATTCTCTATTGAGATTCAATAACTGAAATATCATTCGATTTAACAAAAAAGCTCGTGTTGTTAGACTAAACCGCTAAATATTTTGACGTAATCATTTATTATTTAGATATAAAAACGTATAATTTTCAAAGTATTACCTAAAAATGGCTTAAATTTCCTGGTTAAACATTAAGAATATCGTTTGGCATTACCTGGAAATAACTCATTTTTACTTAACTTAATAATTTCCCGTTATGAAACATATCTTAGTGTTATTAGTCAGCCTGCCATTTCTGGTCTCTTGTGAAGTCCTTTATGATTCTCCTACTAGTATTAATAAAGCATAACTTCTCAGTATTTGATTGATGGTATTACTAATGGAACTTTGAATATTATATCTCCAAGGTAATCAGATTTTCAGGTACACCAGGAAAGCCCGGTGATTGTTACAATACCACTTAGGGAATGCAGATCTTTCCAGGTATGAACCTGCTTTGTTTTGCATGTGGCAACCGGTACTACTGTGGCAACTACAGTTTCAAGCGCAATAATTAAAGTTAGATGACCAGGAGGTTTTAAATACCTCTGACTTTTCAAAGAATGCAGGAACATACTTACTTTCGAGGTCTGTAATCTAACCTCGACATCCGTAATTTCAGTTGAAGTCAGGGGAAAGCCAGGATCATATCTGTAATATCTGGATAGAAGGAAAATCAACAAACGAAAGAGGGACATTTATCGATGCCAGGGACGGGAAGGTCTATAAATGGGTTAAAATTGGCAATCAGATCTGGATGACTGAGAACCTTGCATATCTTCCTTCAGTTGGTCGTCCGGCATATATGGAAGGTTCATCTGCTGAGCCAAGGTATTATGTATGGGTTTATGAGGGTGACAGTGAGGGTAATACCAGTGTTGCTGCCGCAAAACAAAGTCCTTACTATGGAATCTACGGAGTTTTATACAACGCACCTGCTGCACTGGGAGGTAATCTAAGCAGTGATACCAGTCCAAGTGGTATACAAGGAGCTTGCCCTGTTGGTTGGCATGTTCCTTCTGATGCAGAATGGAATCAGTTAGGGCGAACTATAGACGCTGAGTAAAATCTTCAACATTATCCTGATGAGGAGATCCCTCAGTGGTGGAATAGGAGTTGGAAGATATCTTAAAACCAGCACTCAATGGAGTAATGTTTGTGCGTATCCACCTGGAAATCCACCATGTAATCCTCCCAACTATGATCCCTATGGATTTATAATTGAAGGGAATGATACTTACGGATTTTCAGCTTATCCATTCAGGAATTCTTTCAATGAGTGACCAATTATGGGGGGGATGGGATGGAGGAACTCTCTATCGTGCTGATTACTGGTCAACATCGAGTACTAATCCGGACGTTAATACCGTTTGGCAATTGAACTGGCTTGACGCTGCAATGACACATTATCCCGCATCTATGTTAAAGTCCTTTGGTGTATCCGTCAGATGCATAAGGGATAATTAGTTCAATTCGAGGCAAAGGTCTCAGCGGTGAGGATTTATGGAATAATATAACTAGAAGTAAAAATATCGGGAATTACGGATTTATCTTCCAGATCTTATCTGAGGCTTTAAGATACTCAGGCAATGCTGCCGATCCGTACCAGCCATACATTTCAGTATCAAAAATCTTTTCCTTTATGGTCGGATCAGCGGCCATCAGCTCCTTTGCTTCCTCTAATGTGGGAACATCGAAAATAAAGATGCCCCGGTACGATCTTTCATTCTTTTGCAATGGCCCCGCCACAATAAGCTTTTTCAATGCGGCAAGCTTTCTGATGTTCGCCATATGGCCGGCAAACAGACTGTCCCTCTTTGCCTGGTCCTTGATATCATTGGGTCCCGTTTTCAATATCACCATTACATACATCTTCATTCCGTATTCATCGGCTCCCAGTTTTCTGGCAAGAGTTGAATCATAATCCGGATTAATTGGCTGACCGAATGCTGAAACTGCCATAAGCAAAAGCAATGTTACTGTAGAAATAGTTTTCATTTTTATTGTTTTCAGGATTTGATTCATTTTTCGCAGTTAATGATCAGGTCTGTTTTTCAAGAACATAACCGAGCTTAAGATTTGATTTTAAAAATCCGGCAATTTTTATTGCCCTGTTGTAATCGGTATTGATCAGTCTGACAAAGCACTGTCCTGAAATGAAAAACATATCAAAAGAGTTGAAATTATAACTTACTGGCAAAACAAGCCTGTAATAGCCAGTTCCTCTTTTATTTCTTTGTTTGATCAATATTCCCGTGCAATTCATTGGTATTTTAATCTTTTCTCTTGAAAGTGTTATTCCAGGCAGTCCTGACTCTTTTATGACAATCTCAGAACTTTCGTCAATGACAATTTTTGATCTGAATGATATCATTACCAGACCTATAAAAAAAAATGCCGCCGACAATCCGAAACTGGTGGATCGTTCGCTATCCCTCAAAGAATTAAGATTGTAGATTGCCGCTGCAACTGCCAGAAATATAAGAATATATCCAGTGATTACCAGTGGTCTGGGAAAGAGGTTGTATGAGTACATTTTCATAAAAACCTGCAGTTATCGTTCAGCTGGAACGTATCGGGAAAGATAGTATATTTTAAGATCTCCAGTGCAATCAGTTACCGGGGTATACGAACTGTACTTCGAGGGAATTTATATTCACAGACTCAATATCCAGCTGGTAAATCGTTGAGCCGCCCCAATATCCAACATTTATTTCGATCAGAGTGTCGTTTAGAATCGACCAGATTCCCTCGTAATCAGAGTAAGTTACGGGAGGCGTTCCGCAAAAGCCGGCGTTTTTTCTTTCAATCAGTGTGCCGTCATTGTTAAACTGGTAACAATTTTTATTAGTAAATTCATAGCTTCGCTGGTAAATATTTGTATTACCTTGATAATCTGAAAAATTCCACACACCAATCAATAAATTGTCCTTGTCGATCCCGATCTCATCCTTGTTGCAGGATAACAGGAGGGTTCCCACGAAAATGAGGAGCAGAAAGAGTTTCTTCATAATTACGGCTTTCACTGCAAAATTACACAATAATTATACCAAATAAGTACGTTATAATAAAAAGCCGGACCCGCTAAACCTTAGTAACGCATTCCTTATTGACAATAACATGAATTTGGAGTGCCCGGAGTGACTTAAGTACTTATTAATATATTTAAAACTGATCTTTTTCTTTATTTAATCCGTCATGCCAAATCAACGTTCTTCAAAAATTGTAAAACACTCGGTCAGATTTGCAATTGTGATGCTTATTGTCCTTATATGGTTAGGGGACAATCTTCAGGTAATCGCTCAGGGTATGAATGACAAAGTGGATATCTCTTTTGGAATAAAAGCCTGGGACCCGGTTCGCCTTAAAATAGACGAAAAAACGGGATCGGCTTTTTCAACCCCGGTCCGTTTTACAGCCACGAATTCAACATACTATCCGTTCATGATCCAGATTGATTTCATCCAGTTTGAAAATTTATCTCCCAAACCGGCGCCCCGCGCAATGAAAGTGGATCACGGGTCAAACAATCTTTACACTTTTTCGATGCAGGTTCCCGGGGTTGGATACGCCTACAGGTACACTTACAGGTATTGGCTGAAATCATCTGATGAGATCATAAACAAGGAGTTCCCTTACCTTATACCGTTAAAAGAAGGCAAACTTGTTGTTTCCGGAACAGGTCCCTTTGGAAAATCCGCCGATAGTTTTACCGGAAAAACCGGAGACACGGTCTTCTGTATGCGCAGGGGATTTGTGACAGCTGTCCCGCGCACTGAAACAATGGATTTCCGTCTTTCGGAGCATGACTGCCTTGAGATTCTTCATGAGGATGGCACCTATATGGTTTACCGTTACCTGATAAAAAACGATGATTTCACATCACCTGGTAAAATTGTGTTGCCTGGTCAGCCATTGGGGAGACTCTCCGACAGCTCATATCTTAAGGTTGAGCTCCTGAAAATCAATGGTTCAGATAATTTATTGTTCTCTCAGCCAATAAGATATACGGTTGGAAAATCCGGAACGCTTTCTTTTTATGAAATTGACGGGAAGGAGGAATCAGTGCATCCCATCGAGGCTATAGTGATGGAAATGAAAGGCAGGGAATTAAAGCAGGTTGAAAAGAAACGTAAACCATAACAAAGTTTTGAAGTTAGCTCCTCTGTGGATCTCTGTGATCCTCTGTGGACTTCTGTGTAAGTTCTTATCTGACTAAAGTCTTTTAAATGGCACAAACCTTACAAAAGTCAACCGGCTTTTCTCGATCCTGCCTTTCTTCTTTTCAAGCAATATTAATTCCTGGATAGCCTGTGGTGCCCCGACAGGAATCACGAGCCTTCCGTTCTCCGCCAGCTGATCGATCAGCGGTGCCGGTATCTGCTCGGCAGCCGCAGTAACAATGATGATATCAAATGGCGAATGTTCAGTCCATCCCTTGTAACCATCCCCGTATTTGACAGTTATATTCTTATAACCAAGCTCTTTAAGCCTCTCGTACGACTCGAGTGCAAGCTCCGGGACAATCTCAATACTGTAAACATGACTTACAATCTCTGCAAGTATGGCAGCCTGATACCCCGAACCTGTACCCACTTCAAGAGCTTTTTTTGTCTTTGCCGGCTCAACAGCCTCGGTCATAAATGCTACAATATATGGTTGTGATATTGTCTGTCCGTAGCCGATCGGCAGGGGATTGTCATCATAGGCTTCCTTTTCGTATTCTTTCGGGACAAAAAGATGACGGGGCACTTTTCTCATTGCGCTCAGAACAGATGCGTTGCTCAAACCTCGGTCAGCTATCTGAACCCTGACCATATTCGACCTCGCGGCTTCATACCTGTCGGTCTGCAGTATGCTTAAATTCACCCATAAGGAATTTGTAAAAGTCCTGATGGTACTTCAATACCGTTCTTTTACAAATACAAATTTACTATCTATAAAAAGGCAAAACAAGTTTTTAACAGGATGACTGGGAAACTATGCCTGAAAAAGTCCGTTCAGCAATGCCAGCAGCCCGTTGGTAAGAAAGTTGATCAGCGGCCCGATAGGAAGCAGGTTGATCTTTGTTATCAACATAGCCAGTATAATTCCAAAAAAGATATAGGAACCGTACTTGTAAAGGGCATCATACAGAGAGGGAAATTTTTTAAAATAACTCAACAGGAGATGAGAGCCGTCAAGCGGTGGGAGAGGAATAAGATTAAAAATAAACAATCCCCAGTTTACAAAGATGCCATACCAGATGACTTCTTTAAAGTATCAGAACTCCGTTGCCGGAGTAAGCCGGTAATAATTGGAAAATCACTGTATATAGTACAGACAGAATAATTGCAGTGAAAGCATTCGAAAGGGGACCTGCAACTGCAATTTTTATTTCGTCTTTCCGCGGATTCTTAAGGTTTTGCTCGTTGAATTCGACAGGCTTTGCCCAGCCAAAACCTGCCACCATTAGCATTACGAAACCCAACAGGTCAATATGCTTTAACGGGTTGAGCGTCAGTCTTCCCTGTTCCTTTGAGGTCGTATCACCGCATAAGTTTGCCACGTAGGCATGACTGAATTCATGAACTGTCAGGCCAAGAATAATACCCGGCAAAAACTTCAAAATTCTTGCTAACGCAAACTCCTCCATATTCCGGAAGTTATTTCCTGAGATTAAATTTATAAATCACAGCCGGGTAACTATATCAGATACGGCTCTTTTTTACCGGCATAAAGAAATCATCCTCTGTGAGCCCGCATTCTTTGATCATCTCAATTGCATATTTAGCTCCGGTAAAATTTTCATCGGCATTATTTGTACCAACCGTGAACTTGACTCCGGCTTCCTTTGCCCTTTTGATAAATCCGGCAGAAGGTATTTTGTACCTGTTGTTGATTTCGATTGCGACATTGTTATCTTTCGCTGCCCTGATCACCTTATCCATTCTTTCCGGAGTCCAGAAAAGATCATACCTGTCAGCCATCCGGGCGGGTAAAAATGTGGAATTCACATAAACATCGATAGGCTCGGTGCTAAGGATGGTTACAAGCGTATTCACAAGATAATCCATGAATTTTTCTTCATCCTCAATCCAGGTTTCAGCCGGCATCCAGATACGGTTCCTCCTTCCCTGTTCATCGGTAAAGGTCATGGCATCCGTAAAGACGTAGTCAAATTTGTCTATTGATTCCTTCGAAAATGTATTGACCCATTCCCTTCCTTCCGCCTGCATGGCAATGAAGAACTGCGGATATTTGCTGTAAATCGCAAGAACAGAATCAATCTGACTGTCTTTGTGAACGGGGAAGCCTACACCGCAATTAATGGCGATGCCATAGTTAATGTGCTCTTTTTGTGATTTGGCAATAGCATCTTCAAAAGTCAGATTCCCCTTAAGATGAATGTGAAGATCTGTTATCGGGAAACTGTTATCATTGTTGCAACTCATTGAAATAAAAAATATTACAACAAACATCAGCAATAGTTGTTTTTTCATATGTGTGGTAATTTTGTTTTTAATACTTGTACTGGCCTTCAGTCTGACTGAAATAGCTGTTAATTAATCCGGTAAATCTATATAAAAAGGTTAGAAATGCAAGGCATTAATTTCCGGTGATCTCTTTAAGCAGATTGAAGAATCCAGTTTTCCGGGCTGAATTAATTCCCCAGTCGACAGGAACGCTCTGATATCCATCCTTGTACGATTCGCCTTTCATTCTGAAGTCAAAGAAGCCCCAGGAGGCATATCCTTTAAGGGCTGAAACAAAGTTGTTGGTTTCCTTTTCAAAATCGAAATGATCATCTTCGTTAAACAGAACCGGCTTAGGAGTATAGCCTTCCACCTTCCTGGTTTTATTGACCATACCTGATATCTCATCCGGGTTTGAAACCCCGTTCCCGTGCAGCAGGATGAAATCAGAGGCTAATACAACATTTGGCAATGGGATGAATCCTCCGCCGTAACTGGTCCCGGCATAGTATCTGTAACCATTCTTCTGCATGCTCTTTACAAGTCCGATAAGTTCATGCACCCGTTCGGGCCTCAGGATGGCGTGATCGTACCTGATATTGCATTCGTTATTGACTTCAATCAGAACATTCCTGTAATTTTCACTGAAAAGCCAGCCGATCATATTTCTGACAGCCGATATGACGGCATTCTCATCTGCAAGCACTTCGTCCTGACCGAAATAAAAGAGCCCTAAAATCGGGACCATTCCCAGTTCATCCGCCCTGTCGAGTATCAATTTAAGTCTGGAAAGATACTCCGGTTTCAGTGATCCGTCGGGATTATACCCGGAGTTTCGCCACGGCTGTGATTGCGAATAGCCCTGAGGACTTCCCCCCTGCATATTGATGGTGAAGGAAAGCAGGCCATTGTCGCGCCAGGTTTTCATGTTTTTAACAAATTCGGCAGTGTTTCTGCCGGGGTCCCATTTTTTGGTGTCAGGGTAAGCCCACAGATTGGAAGTTTCAGAATTCTGATCATCAAAAATCCCCTGCACCATCCTCGAGTTTAAAAGAAGCCCTTCAATCCTGAGGCCTTTCCAGGATCTTCCCTCGTATGTGGGTTTGCCATTGATAAGGAACTGTTCCCCCCTGATGCCGATGATTGTTTTTCTTTGCTGCTGGCTGTAACTTAAGATGAATAAGAAAGCTGCTGAGAGGCATATGATCAGCGATAATTTCTTCATAGATATAGTTATTTAGTGTAACAGGTTTAAAGTGATTTATTTAGATATTCTCCACCTGCAATTTAATCAAAAAGCTGAAATCCTTTAACCGCAAAGTTCGCCAAGAATTAAAACCCAGGATCGCAAAGGATTTTCTGCCGATTTGCTCGCTGGCGCCGATTTATAATCGGTGCCAAAGAAATGGCACGGATTATACTAAACTTCGTTAAATCCTTATGGTTTTACCCCCTGCCCCCTAAAGGGGGTTCTTCAAAGTCCCCTTTAGGGCCTGCCTGCCGGTAGGCAGGGATTTAGGGGCCACCGCGGCTGGGGAATTAAAAGGAGGTCTCTTTAAGGGATTTAGGCCTAACTTTTTTATCTTTGGCTCCACAAAGTGCATCTTAAATGAAAAAGGTAACTCTTTTCCTGTTCTTCATCCTCTTCATCTTTAAATCTGACCTGATGTCGCAGGAGAGTCCGGAGGCGGAAATATACTTCTTAACCTGCGGACCCGGCACGGAAACATATTCTGTTTATGGCCACAGCGCCCTCAGGATAGTGATACCTGCAAAGGGTAGCGACATAGTTTACAACTGGGGTGTATTCGACTTCAGCACTCCTCATTTTGCCTGGAAGTTCGCGAAGGGAGGGCTTGATTATATGCTCGGGGATTCTTCATATGAGGCGTTCCTGCAGGACTACATTTTTGAAAACAGATGGGTGATCTCACAAAAGGTCAATCTTGAAGAAGATGAGATCCGGAATATTTTCTCGCTGATTGCTGAGAACCTGAAGCCGGAAAACATCAGGTACAGGTACGATTTTTTCTATGACGATTGTTCAACAAGGATACGTGACCTTTTTGAAAAAGCCATAGGAGAGGACCTTTTGTACCCTACCGATGAATCAAAAAGTCCTCAGACATTCAGGGAGCTGACAGGCGAATTCCAGAAGGGTTACCCCTGGATGAAGTTTGGAGTGGATCTGATAATGGGCTCTCCCGGCGATAAAGAAGCTTCATTCCGCGACAGGATGTTCCTTCCCGTTTACCTGCAGACCGGGTTGTCGGATCTGCTAATAAGACGGGAAGGCAAAATGATACCGTTGCTCAGCGACCCGGAGGTGGTCGTTGACTCCGACCAGCCTGCACCAAAAGAAAAGTTTTTCACATCACCCTTATTCATCTTCTCCCTTATTCTTGTCATTCTGATTGCTGTAACCGGACTCTTGCGGGAAAGGAAATTCAACATGATCCTGGATATTTTTCTTTTCTCTCTCTTTTCGATACTGGCGGTCATGATGATATTTTTTAACTTCTTTACTGATCACCAGCAAATGAGGTGGAACCTTAACATAATCTGGCTGAGCCCTTTCATATTAGTCTGCCTGGCAAGTCTTTTACTGAACAAAGACTGGCAGGGCTGGTTCGGGCTGGTGTTTTTTATGACTGCAGGATTTCTTGCTCTCAGTTCAATTCTTCCGCAGCAAATTAACAATGCTTTTGTACCCCTCGCAATAATCCTGATATTAAGAAGTTCAATAAGAGCAGGGTTCAGCTGGAATCCACTGACATTGCCTTATTTAACACAATTTTAACACTTCTTAACTCCAAATTAGAATTTATAAAGCTTCTTTTGTGGGACATTTTTCACGAGGGTAATTGAACCTCATTTAATACTTTTGCTACTTAAAATTTTAAGCTATGGAGCAAACCGCAGATATCAGAATACTAAATGAAAAGATTGAAAAAGAGAGTTCTTTCGTCGACATCATAAGGATGGAAATGAATAAGGTGATCATTGGCCAGAGACATCTTACGGATTCCCTTATGATAGGACTTCTTGCCAACGGGCACATTCTGCTGGAAGGCGTTCCGGGTCTTGCAAAAACGCTTGCCATCAAATCGCTTGCATCAATCATCGATGCAAAGTTCAGCAGGATCCAGTTTACACCCGATCTTCTTCCTGCCGACCTTATCGGAACAATGATCTACAGCCAGAAGAAAGAGGAGTTCATTGTCAAAAAAGGTCCTGTTTTTGCAAATTTCATTCTTGCTGATGAAATTAACAGGTCGCCGGCAAAGGTCCAGAGCGCCCTGCTGGAAGCCATGCAGGAGAGACAGATTACAATCGGTGAAACAACCCATCATCTTGATGAGCCATTCCTTGTTCTGGCCACACAAAACCCGATCGAGCAGGAGGGAACCTATCCGCTTCCCGAGGCCCAGGTCGACAGGTTCATGCTGAAGGTCCTGATCGATTATCCTACTATGGAAGAAGAGAAGCTTATTGTCAGGGAGAATCTTGCAAAGGAATTCCCCAAACCCGGCACAGTTTTGAAAATCAGTGATATCATAAGGGCACGGGAGTTGTGAGGGAGGTATATATGGATGAAAAGATTGAAAACTATATTCTTAATATTGTCTTTGCCAGCCGTAATCCTGAAAAATATGGTCTTCCTGCATTTACAAATATGATCTCATACGGTGCTTCACCAAGGGCATCAATAAACCTGTCACTTGCAGCAAAGGCATATGCATTCATCAGGAGAAGAGGTTATGTCATTCCTGAAGACGTAAGAACTATCTGTGCCGATGTAATGCGTCACAGGATAGGGCTTACTTATGAAGCTGAAGCTGAGAATGTTAATCAGGATAAGATCATTTCAGAAATACTCAATGTTGTTGAAGTCCCTGATACATTTACCAGTGCAGCTGTTGAGGATTTCCTTGCTGTTCATAAAAGCTTTAATAACAGTAAATTAACGTGGAAGCAATTGATTTATTAAAAAAGGTCAGAAGAATTGAGATAAAGACACGGGGACTGTCACGGCATATTTTTGCCGGGGAGTACCACAGTGCTTTCAAGGGCCGCGGAATTGCTTTCAGCGAGGTCAGGGAATACCAGTACGGTGATGATATCAGAAGCATCGACTGGAATGTAACTGCCCGGTTCAACCATCCATATGTCAAAATTTATGAGGAAGAGAGGGAACTGACCGTTATGCTGCTTATTGATGTCAGCGGTTCAGGCAATTTCGGAACAACTGTTGGCTTTAAAAGGGATCTAATGACTGAAGTTGCTGCAGTTCTTTCATTTTCAGCAATTTTCAATAATGATAAAATCGGTGTTATTTTCTTCACAGATAAGGTCGAGAAATTTATTCCCCCGCAGAAAGGAAGAAAGCATATTCTCAGGATAATCAGGGAACTGCTTGATTTTACGCCAGAGAGCAATAAAACCAATCTGAATGAACCGTTGCGGTTTCTTACAAATGCAATAAAAAAGAGGTGCACAGCTTTTATTATTTCCGATTTTATAGTGCCTGATTTTGAGGAAGCCCTCAGAATTGCCGCCAGTAAGCATGATATTGTAGCCCTTAAGGTATCGGATCCGCTTGAGAAAGCCATTCCTGATGTTGGTCTGATCAAAGTACTTGATTCTGAAACCGGAGCTGAAAAATGGATTGATACATCATCACAAAACACAAGAAAGGCTTATGAGGAGTGGTGGAATAATCATATCGCCAATATCAGGAATACATTCAGAAGATGTGGAGTCGATTATACCGAACTGAGTACAAAAGACGATTATGTAAAACCGCTTATCCAGCTGTTTGAGAGCAGATAATATAATGAAGAAGCTGAATATCTGTATATTAGTTCTTATCACATTTTTTACTTTCATGGTGAAGGGACAGGATATTACAGTTAAGGCTGCTTTTGATACATCACGGATATATATCGGTGACCAGATAAATTTTTCAATAACCATCGATCAGCCATCCGGTCTAAAGCTTGATATCCCTGCTTTCAGAGATACTCTGGGCAAAAATATTGAAATACTCTCAGGGCCTGTCGTTGACAGTACGGTCATGGCCGGCAACAGGATAAGAATCAATAAGAAGTATCTTATCACATCCTTTGATTCAGGAATTTACATGGTAAAACCGGTGTTTGTCGAGTACAGGGATGCAGGTGGATTAAAAAGATTCTATTCCGATTATTCAATCCTGGAGGTCGCCAGAGTCAGGCTTACTCCTCCCGACACTGCTTCCAAAATCTTTGACATTGTCAAACCATACAGGGCTCCTGTTACATTTGGTGAAATTCTCCCGTGGATACTCCTCGCAATTCTGGCAGGACTGCTTGTCTGGGCAATTAAAAGGTTCGGACCGCAGCTGAGGAAGAAAAAGAAAGAGGAGGTACCACCTGTTGTCATTGAACCTGCGCATGTGATTGCTTTCCGTGAGCTTGAAAGATTAAAGGAAGAAAAGCTCTGGCAGAACGGGGAGATAAAGAAATACTACACCCGGCTGACTGAAATACTGCGGCAGTATCTTGAAAACAGGTACGGCGTCTTTTCTCTTGAGCTGACAACTTCGGAAACTCTTGAAGCACTTGTAAAGACAGGTTTCAGAAAAGATGAAACATATAATACTCTTAAATCAGTTCTCAATGGTGCCGACCTTGTCAAATTTGCCAAATACAAGCCGGAACCAGCTGAGAATGAACTGAGTTTCGAGAACTCATGGAATTTCGTTTCAGCAACAAATGAGAAGAAGATAATGAACCGGCAGCCGCCGGAAGTAAAAAGGAGGTGGGCTGTATGAACGGAATAACATTTGCCGAACCTCTTTTCCTTTATCTCCTGCTGATAGTACCGGCAATGATAGCCTTTTATATCCTGAAACAGCAAAAGGCATCAGCGTCACTGCAGATGCCGGGTCTTCAGCAGTTTGAAAATACAGGACCAACGTTCAGAAACTATCTCAGACATATTCTTTTTGCCCTGAGGGTAATAGCAATAACATTGCTGATAATAATAATTGCCAGGCCGCAAAAAACTGATCAGTTTCAGGATGTTTCAACTGAGGGAATTGATATTGTTCTTGCACTGGATATTTCGGGAAGCATGCTTGCACGTGATTTTAAGCCCGACAGGCTTGAAGCCTCAAAGGATGTGGCTACAGAGTTTATCTCCGGAAGACCTTACGACCGAATCGGACTGGTTGTCTTCAGCGGTGAAAGCTTTACCCAGTGTCCGCTTACAACCGATCATGCTGTTCTGAT
Source organism: uncultured Bacteroidales bacterium (assembly GCA_963703935.1). Taxonomy (GTDB): domain Bacteria; phylum Bacteroidota; class Bacteroidia; order Bacteroidales; family VadinHA17; genus LD21. Next base: position 287,599 of record CAVPGA010000002.1, read on the forward strand.
CAACCTGATGAGGGAGATCCAGAGCGGAATGATCGAGGATGGAACTGCAATTGGAATGGGTCTGGCCAATGCCGTTAACAGGATCAAGGATTCGGAAGCAAAAAGCAAAGTGATAATACTGCTTACCGATGGCGTAAATAACAGGGGAGAGATAGCTCCTGCAACAGCTGCCGGTATTGCAAAAACATTTGGCATAAGGGTTTATACAATAGGAGTGGGGAGTCAGGGAATGGCGCCATATCCGGTGCAGACACCATTCGGAACCCAGTACCAGGATATGCCTGTTGAGATTGATGAAGCAATCCTGAAGGAAATTGCCCAGACTACCGGTGGAAGATATTTCAGGGCTACTGATAATAACAAACTTGTTCAGGTTTATAATGAAATAGACAAGCTTGAGAAATCAAAAATAGATGTCAGGCAGTTTACCAGGAAAGAAGAAAAATATCTCATTCCTGCAATAATTGCCTTTTGTCTTATTGTTCTGGAGTTATTTGTCAGAAATACAGTATTACAGAAACCTCACTTAAGAAAGGGAGAAATTATGCAGTTGTTCAGATTTGCAAATCCTGATTTTCTGTACCTGTTGCTTCTGCTTCCGGTTATGGTAGTATTGTTTTTTATTAATGAATGGAGAAGGAAAAAGTCGATCAAAAAGCTGGGTGATCCCGCTCTTGTAGCCAGACTGTTGCCTGAAATGTCAGGAACCAGGCCTGTTGTTAAATTTCTTCTTCTGCTCCTTGGATTTTCAGCCACGATTATTATGCTTGCACGACCACAGTTCGGATCCAAAATTGAAGAGGTAAAAAAGCAGGGTGTGGAGGTAATAATTGCCCTTGATGTCAGCAATTCAATGCTGGCTGAAGATATTCAGCCAGACAGGCTTACAAGGGCAAAACAGGCTATATCGAGACTTGTCGATAATCTTGAAAATGACAAAATAGGATTAATAGTTTTTGCCGGCGATGCCTATACACAGATCCCGATAACAACGGATTATGTATCGGCAAAAATGTTCCTGTCAACAATTAGGCCCTGATATGGTGCCCAAACAGGGAACGGCAATCGGAGCTGCAATTAATCTGGGGATGAAATCATTCAGTCCGGGTGAGGGAAAAAGCAAAGCAATGATCATAATCACAGACGGAGAAAATCATGAAGATGATCCGGTTGCAGAGGCCGAAGAAGCATCAAAAGCCGGTATTGTAATACATACTATCGGAATCGGTTCAACCGAGGGAGTACCGGTTCCGGTTTATACCGGAGGCAGAATGGATTATCTTAAAGATGCTGACGGACATATTGTGATTACAAAGCTTGATGAGGATATTCTGAAAAAAATTGCTGTAGCTACAGGTGGTAATTATGTCAGGGCAAGCAATTCTAATATCGGACTTGATGAAATTTACAGCGAAATAAGAAAGATGAAAAAGGAAGATCTGGAGAGCAAGATGTACACAGAGTATAATGATCAGTTCCAGATATTTGCCTCGCTTGCACTTTTCTTCCTGTTCGTTGATTTTATTATCATGGACAGGAAAAACAGGAAGCTTGCAAACATAAGATTGTTTAAATTTAAAGTCTAGCTTAATTCAGAAAAAATGAATATTTTGAATTACAGATGGTTAATGAACCTTAAATACAGGTTTTTAATTCTGTCATTATTATCTTTGACACCCGCGCTTGTTTATGCACAGGGAGAGAAAAAGTATGTAAGGCAGGGTAACCGGGAATATGAGAAAAGTAAGTTCTCCGAGTCCGAGATCTCATATCGCAGGGCTCTGGACAAGACTAAGATCTATCCTGATGCTGTTTTTAATACCGGTGATGCCCTTTACAGGCAAAAGAAATATGAGGACGCCGGAAAGCAGTTTGCAGAGAATTCAACAATGAATGAAGACAGGGCGAAGAAATCAGCCGCACTTTACAATCTGGGGAATTCATTACTCCAGGCAAATAAAGTTCAGGAAAGTATTGAAGCCTACAAGAGTTCACTTAAACTCAAACCTGACAATCTGGAAGCTAAATATAATCTTGCCTATGCCCAGGATTTGCTGAAGCAGCAGCAACAACAGCAGCAGCAGGATCAGAACAAGAAAGATCAGAATAAGGATCAGAAAAAGGATCAGGAAAACAAGAATGATCAGAATAAGGATGATCAGAAGCAAAACAATGATCAGGAAAAGCAGCAGCAGAACCAGCAGCAGACAATATCAAAGGAAGATGCTGAAAGGTTGCTGAATGCTATTGCAAATGATGAAAAAAATGTCCAGGAAAAGGTTAAACTTGCAAAAGCCGCAAAGGCAAAAGTAAGAACACTTAAAAACTGGTAACAGAGGAGCATGAAAATAAGAACAATAATATTTTCATTGATATTTATTCTGCCGGCTATTGTGGCAGGACAGGATATTTCTGTCTCTGCCGAGTATCCTGAGGTTGTCAGGGTCGGACAACAATTTCCGGTTTCATGGACTGTTAATTCAGGAGGTGGAGAATTTACGCCGCCATCCTTCGGAAGCTTTTATAAACTGATGGGGCCGCAAACCTCCTATAGCTCAAGTACTCAAATAATTAACGGAAAGGTGTCAAGGGAGGCATCATACACCTATATTTATTATCTCCAGGCAACAAAAGAAGGGAAATTTGTAATACCACCTGCTACTTTTACTTTAAAAAACAACACATACAGCTCCGATTCGCTGCGGATTGAGGCAATCACAGGCAACGCAACGCCGCAAAGTTCAGGTGCAGAACCGGAAAATGCCGGAAATGAACAGGTTCGCGAGACGGGTGACAATATTTTCGTAAATCTTTCACTTGACAGGAGGGAGGTGTTTCTTGGCGAACATATACTGGCTACTGTAAAAATTTATACCAGGGTTGATATTTCCGGTATCAGCGAGATCAAGTTTCCCGGATTTGAAGGATTCCTTAAAACAGATCTCAACACACCTCCGTTGACCTCGCTCAGGCGGGAAAATATCAACGGAACAATTTACGGGACAGGTGTTGTGCAGCAGTTCCTCCTTTATCCGCAGATAACCGGCGAAATAAATATTGATCCTGTACAGATCACTGCATTGATCCAGCAAAAGACCGGACAGTCGGATCCGTTTTTCGGGGATTTCTTCTCGACATATACGACTGTTCCCAGGGCTGTTGCAAGCCCTCCGATGAAAGTTAAGGTAAATCCCCTTCCGGGAGTCAAACCTGCCGATTTCTCCGGCATTGTAGGAAAGGCAGCACTTACTGCTTCACTTGATAAAGATTCGGTGAATGTAAACGATGCCGTTAATCTGAAATTTGTTATAACGGGCACCGGCAATCTGAAGATTGCCAACGCTCCTGATTTAAAAATGCCGGCCGATATTGAAGTCTATGATCCGAAGATTTCGGATAATCTGAAAAACGGCTCGGGCGGATCAACAGGCCAGAAAATCTTTGAGTATCTGCTGATTCCACGTCATTATGGTGAATTTAAGATACCACCGGTTACTTACTCGTATTTTAATATCTCAAGCAGGCAGTATGAGAAGCTAAGGACACCGGAGCTTCATTTCTACGCCAGGAAAGGCACTGAACAGAATACCGGGATAACGGTCTACGGAGGAGTTGCAAAGGAGGATGTCAGGTATCTTGGAAAAGATATCAGGTTTATAAAATCAAAGCCCGGACTCCTGAAAAAGTCAGGTAATATCCTTCCGTCCAAACGAACTTTTTACAGCGCCTATGCCCTTTCAGCAATGCTCTTTCTGATAGTGCTGTTTATAAGAAGGGAGCACATCAGGCGGAACTCTGACCTTGCCACAGTGAAGAACAGGAAAGCTGCAAAAGTTGCCGGAAAAAGGCTGAAAGAAGCTTCTCTGTGTCTTAAAAACAACACTACGGATAAGTTTTATGAAGAAATACTGAAAGCGATCTGGGGATACCTCAGTGATAAGCTTAGCATTCCTGTCTCAGATCTTACAAGAAACAGTGTGGCGGAAACCTTGAAGCAGTATGGAATTGATGAATCTGAGGTAAATAATCTTACTTCAATTCTCGACACATGCGAATATGCCCGGTTCTCGCCGGCTACATCAGAAGCTGAGGCTGAAAAGATTTATGAAGGCACTTCGAGGTTTATAAGTTTAGTCGAAAATACAATCCGATAATAAATGAATCTATCCGGAAAACATATTGTTCTGATTTTCCTGCTCTTTTTTGCGACTGTTGCCGGTTTTTCACAGGTGGATCGTAACCAGAAATTTCAAAAAGGGGTTGAGCTTTATACGGCTGCACAATATGAGGATGCCCTGAAAGAGTGGATAGATGTTTATAACACCGGATATCGTTCGGCTCCGCTTGACTATAACATCGGAAATGCATATTTTAAGCTTGACAACATCCCCGGGGCGGTACTGTTTTACGAAAGAGCGCTTCTCCTGAGGCCGGCAGATGAAAATATCCGCTACAACCTGGAAATTGCCAAAACGCTGATCGTTGATAAATTTGATGAGATACCTTCATTGTTTTTTGTCAGATGGTTCGATTTCGTGTCACTGTTGATACCAGTCAACGGGTGGGCTTTACTGAGTATTTTTTCGTTTTTTGTCTTTCTTGTTTTGCTTTCCGTCTATATCTATACCTCCAGATACAGGTTAAAAGTACTGGGATTCTGGGCAGCGCTTCTTTTTCTGATAATATCAGCATCATCACTGGCATGTACTCTCAGGAATAAATCGCTGGTCTATGACAGCCGCCAGGCAGTGATCTTCTCACCCTCTGTAAATGGCAAGAGTTCACCCGACAGCAGCGGAACCGATCTCTTTGTTCTTCATGAGGGGTCAAAGGTGAGAATTGAGGATGAGGTGGGGGAATGGTATGAAATTAAGCTTTCCGACGGCAATAAAGGCTGGATCCCGATAAACAGTCTTGAAATAATATAATCACTTCCAACTTATTTCTTAATTTTCCTGTGAAAAATTTACAGGCACGGCCACTTTATGGAAGAGTTCCTGACAGCTTGTCCGAGAAATTGTTACAGCACCTGCACCTTCAGGGTACAGGTTGAAAATAATGCTGTTAAAAGGATACTTCCTTATAAAGGGAATCGTGCCACACCTGAAGGTCCATGCCTGAAAGGTCTATCCTATATTGAGCGGACAAACTCGCCTGAAAGGATAATCCACCCGCTTATCAGGCAATCAGACGGTACTTTCCGGCAGATCACAGCCACGGAAGCCCTTGATATTGCAGCCCGCCGGCTTGGTGACATCAGAAAAAGCAGCGGATCCCAAAGTATACTCTGGTATCAGGGCAGCGGAATGTCAGGACTTACTAATGAGATCGGGTATTCGTTCTGGAGATCCTTCGGCGGTGTCTCTATGACTTATGGGAATCTCTGCTGGCCGGCAGGCCTTGAAGCCGTCAGACTGACTCTTGGCTCAGTGAAGCACAATGTTCCCTGGGACCTTGTTAATGCGGGGCTTATTATTATCTGGGGTAAAAACCCTGCCGAGACCAATATCCAGGAGATGGCTTTTATCGGGAAGGCAAAGGAAAATGGATCTAAAATTATTGTAATTGATTCCAGAAGAACTCCTACTGCCGATAAAGCTGATATTTTGTTCCGTCCCATACCTGGTACCGACGGAGCACTGGCTCTGGCGATTGCCCGCATCCTGACAGAGGAGGATCTGACTGATAAACCATTTATTGAGAAAAATGTAACAGGGTTTGAGGAATTCAGACGATCGCTTAATATCACAGCCGGGGAAGCCGAAAAAATTACAGGAATCCCATCAAATGAAATATCTGATCTTGCCCGTCTTATCGGAAATGAGAAGCGGGTAACATTTTTGCCGGGATACGGACTCCAGCGTCACCAAAACGGCGGACAGACAATCAGGTCGATCCTTAGCCTTGCGGTAATAACAGGCAATATCGGCAGGTCTGGCGCCGGATTTAACTATGCCAACCTGCAGAGCTACATTTATGATGACCTGAAAGAACCCTTATCATATTACCCTGATCAGGAAAAGGATAAGCCATTCAGACGAACCATTTCAATGGCAAGGCTCGGAATCGACATCCTGAGTGCAAAAGATCCGGAAATAAAAGCAGTCTGGATTGAAAGAGGTAATCCTGTCCTGCAGTCACCTGACTCCGGAAATGTCATAAGGGCGCTTTCAAAACTTGATTTCAGAATTGTTGTGGACCAGTTCATGACCGATACAGCGGCAATGGCTGACTTGGTTCTTCCGGCTAAGGATATCTTTGAACAATCGGATATAATCGGCTCCTACTGGTCGCCATATGTGCAATTCAAACCAAAGATCCTGGATCCGCCCGGAGAGGTAATGCCGGAAAGCGAGATTTACTATCATCTCGGTCAACTGTTAAGTACAGGAAATGATACAGGATCAATCCCTGAACCCGGGAATGTCAATATTGAAAAATGGCTGGAAAGGAGAATCTCATCCAACCCGGATTTGAACCTTGACAAATTAAAACAGGGACCGGTTCCTGCCCCCTGCCTTCAGGAAATTGCTTATGAGGATATGAAATTCGACACGCCCTCGGGTAAGATTGAACTGAAATCGGAACAGGCATCAAAGCTTTGGGGAGTTAATTCATTACCTGATTATTCAAACAACAATCTTGCTTATGATCATAAAAAGTTTCCACTCTCTTTCATAACTCCGAACACGGGGAACAGGATACATTCTCAATTCGGGAACCTTGAGATCATTAAGGAAATAAGCGAAAGTCCGGCTGCTGAAATCTCCCCTGAAGATGCGGCATCGCGTAAGATCAGGTCAGGCAGCAAAATAAGAGTATACAATAATTATGGTGAAATTGTATGCAAAGTAAAGATAACAAACAGGGTCCTGCCAGGATGTGTTGTTTTACCGAATGGTATCTGGCTGGATGAAGGTGGGGGAGGCAACAAACTTACAGGACCGGTCGAAACCGACATGGGTTATGGTGCGGCATTCCATGACGCAAGATGTGAAATTGAAAGATCGGATTAAGGATGCAAAAAGGATTTGTTTTCAATGATATTCTATGTGTGGACTGCAAAGCCTGCAGTGCAGCCTGTATTATGGAGAACGGCCGGACAACCCATGCACGTGAGATCTTTACTTTTAATTCTTCCGCATTTCCATCCCTTCCGGTGGTTCATCTTTCGATGGCATGCAACCATTGCGAAAAACCTGTCTGTCTCGAAGGCTGTCCGGCGGGGTCATATTCAAGAGACCCGGACTGGTGGAATAATAGTAGATGAGGATAAGTGCATAGGGTGCAGCTATTGTGAGTGGAATTGCCCGTATGAAGCGCCAAAAAGCAATTTGCACAAGGGTATTATCGAAAAGTGTGATTTGTGTTACAAAAGGCTTTCCGAAGGTCTTGAACCTGCATGTACATCAGCATGTCCGACAGGAGCGCTGAGCTACGGCTCAATTCCTGAGTACGGTTTGTTAAATAAGCCCGACTGGTTTCCTGATAAAGGTCTTGGTCCCGCAGTCTGGTTTTCGGGTTCTGCCGGCAGGACACCTTTAAAAATCATACCTGAAAGCTTTGATCGGGCTGAAGTTCCTGAAAAAGAAGAAAATACAAAGAATATTTTTTATTCCCGGAGCCTGATTGCATTTACATTTCTGACGACAGTTTCTGTCGCGGTGGTTTGTTCATCTCTATTAAGCGGCGTTTTCAGGAATATCTGGCTCCAGATTGCGTTGGTTGCGACAGCAGGGTTTGCTTCACTTTTCCACCTTGGACGCAGGTTCAGGGCATGGAGAGCTGTTTCGAATATAAGATCCTCACCGCTGAGCCGTGAGATCGTCCTGTTTATTATATTTTCCGTAATCTCAATATTATCAATTTATTTATCGAGTCCGGGATTACTTGCCGGTTCCTCGGTTACCGGGCTGGTGTTGCTTATTGTCATTGATTCGGTTTACATTTATTCAGACAATTCGGCCAGGACAAAGCTTCATGCGGGACAGACATTTCTCAGCGGATTGTTGATGACATCGCTACTGGCCGGAACCATGGTCCCTTTTATCTTCCTGGCATTTGTTAAATTAATACTGACAATTAACAATCTTCTTTCTGAAAAAAGAGATTCAGCTCTGTTTACCCTGAAATTCTTCAGGATTGCAATTCTGTTAATTTCCTCAGGAGGTGTCGTTACCGGATTATACTCCGGAGATATTGTAATTTATGCCATTATCTTTGCCGGGGAACTCCTTGACAGAGTAATCTTTTACCATGACTTTAATCCGGAAAATATAAGATCGTTGATACTCAAAAACATAAATAAAGCCAAAAATGAAAAAAAGACCGATTAACAGCAGCCGGATGCCGGTATACAGGGATGCAGGCTTTGAACTTTATGACGCGGAAACGACAAAAGATACCTTTGCCAGGGAGACTGAAAATGAACATGAACCTGACCTCTATATTTATTCAAGATATCGTAATCCGACAGTCATTGCTGCCGAGGAGGAAATAATGAACCTTGAGGAATGCCGGTGGGCTCTTCTTACCGAATCGGGAATGTCGGCAATAGACACTGCCGTATCAGTTTTTCAGAGAGCTTCATCTACAGGACCCTGGTTATTTTTCAGTGAGATTTACGGAGGGACAATTTCATTTATTGAATCTGTGTTGAGGGACAGGAGAGGCATTGATGTCCATACTTTCAATCCGTCAGATGACAGGTATGATCCTCTGGAATTTGAAGCCAAAATGGAGGCTCTCAGGCCAAAGCTTGTTTACATCGAGGCAATTTCCAATCCGATGCTTATTGTAACGGATGCAGAGCATGTGATCAGGATTGCCCGTAAGTACGGTTCAATTGTAATAGTTGATAACACCTTCGCCACACCCATTTTGTGGAAACCGCTTAAAACAGGTGCAGATCTGGTGATCCACAGCGTCACAAAATATCTTTCAGGCCATGGGAACATAACCGCAGGTGTGGTGTGCGGCAATGATCCTGAGATCATGAGATCGGTCATTGAATACCGCAAGTTTACAGGCCATCTGCTCTCCCCCGATGAGGCATACAGGCTTAGCACACAGATCAGGACCTTTGAGTTAAGGTTCAGGCGGCAATGCACCAATGCACGGGAGTTGTGCACTTTACTGAGCAGGCATCCGGTAATAAATAAAATCTGGTATCCGGGACTGGCCGGTCATCCTACTCATGCAGAAGCGGTAAAATTATTTGGAGACCGTGGTTTCGGAGGTATGGTCACATTTGATTTCGGCGGCAACGATGATCCTGAAAAGAAGAACCGCAGGGACAAATTTATTAGTGCCGTTTCTGAAAAAATAAAGCTGATCCCATCCCTTGGCGACCCGAAAACAATTCTTATGCCTGTTGAATCGGTATGGGGAGCCAAATATCCTAAACCCGGGATGATCAGGATGTCAGCAGGATTTGAAGAAACTGATGACATTCTAAAGACAGTCAGGGAGGGAGTGAATAGTGTGATCTGATGAGCCGGGGAGAGACTATCCCCAGTTAACCGGTTCTATCCCGTTCTTAATAAGGTACTCATTACACCTGCTGAAATGCCTGTTCCCGAAGAATCCACGCGCTGCTGAGAGCGGGGAGGGGTGGACCGATTCAAGCACAAGATGTCTTGACCTGTCGATCGATTCTCCTTTTTTCTGGGCATAGGCTCCCCAGAGGAAGAAAACTATATTCTTCTTTTCATTGTTAAGTACACGTATTACACAGTCAGTAAACTCTTCCCACCCTTTCTTCTGGTGTGAGCCTGCCTGGTGAGCCCTGACAGTAAGTGTGGCGTTAAGAAGCAGGACCCCCTGTTTTGCCCATCTTGTCAGGTCCCCGGATGAAGGTTTCGTAATTCCAAGGTCTGACCCGATCTCTTTAAAGATATTGACAAGGCTTGGCGGAAAATCAACTCCATCCCTGACCGAGAAGCATAAACCATGCGCCTGACCCGGACCATGATATGGATCCTGGCCCAGGATAACTGCCTTTACGCTTTCGAAAGGACATAGGTTAAAGGCGTTAAAAATAAGGGCTCCGGGAGGATAAATTGTTGAAAGACGATATTCTTCCCTTACGAATCCTGTTAACCTTACAAAATAGTCTTTTTCAAATTCTTCCTGTAGTCTGGCTTTCCAGCTTTCTTCTATTTTAATATCCATATATTTCAAATTATGAACCTTATGCTGACTATCCGGTTCCGGATTTCAAATCCCAATGGCATCCACTCAAAAAAAACTCGCCTGCCTGCCGGTAGTGTAGGCAGGATTAAGGGACTCTGACTTTTTCAACATCCCCTGGCCAGACGGTGAAATCATCTGCGGGATTTAGCGATGCCCGGTTTGCAGGGCAAGGGCTGTTCCTCCGATCAGAATATATTCTTTTATACAGTTTAATTTTGAAACAGGTTCAAATACCCTGCTTGCTTCATCAGAAAGGCCCTGCATAATTAGTTGTGTAAATAGATTTTTCTGTTTTTGATATACTCATCCGGATCGTTTATGCCAAAATAAAACCAGGCAAAGAATCTGTTCAGTCCGTGAAAGTAGGGCTCCTGTCTGAGAATTCTCTCTTCCCACACTTTCTTCAGAAATTCTTTATCATATATTTTAAAAAGTAAATTAATATCATCTACATCAAGCATTAGCAATACTTTTTCAATAAAGAGGTCATCATCAATCTCATTTACATTTTTATATGACCAAAAGGCATTCTTCTTCCTGAGTTTTTGAAATAATATTTGCCTGCTTTTCTCCATATTACAAATATAAGAATTTCCAAGTTGTCCATAATACATCGCCTATTATACATAATACAATATCTTGTAGTCTTGCAGTCATTCAATCATGCGGTCGTGCGGTCCCTCCAGAGGGATTACACCTGTCTATAGTTTTTCTTTAGTTGAATCTGCGGAATTTAAATCTGCGAGATCTGCGGGAGATTTTTTATTTTCTGCTACTGCGCCTTCGTCTTATGCTGCAGCTCTTCGCTCTACGTTCTTCCCCCTTTTCAACACCCCCAGACTCAAAGATTTATGCCATTTACTAAAAATATAGTGATTAACTTGATTTTTAACTTATTATTATCGAATTTTGATAGTGTGAAGTTGAGACCTGCTGCTTGATCAGTTGATAAGTGGTGGCATATGAGGATTTTAATCTAAGTTTCATCATGGGAAATTATCGAATTCAGAAAGACGCTAATCAGGATTTTACCGTCTGATGAAAAAATTATTGATCGTCCCCGTCGTATTGCCAGTGTACTCCTTTCAAATGCCAGTTTTATTGACAATCCCGGATTTCAGTACGGTAAAATGGGGATTTCGATATTCTATTATCATTATTCGCGAGAAATCACCTTTTGACTTTATGAAGACAAAAAGACTTTATATCCACTTATTCTACTTATTATTTTACCATATATTTATTCTGACCAGTTGTATTAACAACAGGAGTCCCCAATACTTACTTGATTTACGCAATTTAAATTCCAATTCCAATGTAAAGTCTGTTCTGCTAAGTACAATTGGTAATAGTGTAGAATAAATTCCTTTAGAAACTAATTCAGCTTCACTACTTAAAACAATACTGCATATTGACCTATATTTGCTTTCAAATGAGTTTTTAACTTTGCCAGACGAAAGGACATTAAAGTATATTTATATTAGTAGAGATATACATTATTTTAGAGCAGAGAAGTATTTGTGTTTTGAGGAATATTTTCCAAGCGATGATTGTCCATAATATTAATAACATTCTTCTGAATCTTAAATACCATTCTGAAATGAGAAAAATAGTAACCTTAATTGCTTTCGTGTTTTTTATGAACGCATATGGACAGGATGAAAAGAGCTACCAGAGTCACTGGCGTTCCCCTGATAAAAATACCCGCCAGATGTCTGATAATAGCTATGATTTTTTCAAGAAAGGCAACCTACTTTATTACGTTTCAAATGATAATGAAAACCTTTATATTGACATTAAAATAAAGGACTCGGGTGTACAATCCAGAATCCTTCAGGAAGGATTAACAGTATGGTTCAACGCTGATGGCAAGCCACATAAAGAGGTTGGGATCAGGTATCCGCTCGGTGCAAAGTTCGCAGACGGACCAGGAAGGCGGAATCAGGGCAATTCAACCTCTGCCAGTCCACTGGCAAAGGCCAATACTATTCAGCTGATCGGTTTCCCGGGTGAAGGACAAAATATGATACCTGCTAAAAATGACGATAACTTCAGCGGTTCACTTGAGTATGACCAGGATGGAAACCTTTTCTATAATTTACGGCTTCCGATTTCAAGACTATCCCTTATTGCCTCAGAGGGTGGTGCAGGATTTGAACAGTCCACAATAGGCATAGAGTATGGTGGCATGCCTGAAATGGGGAACAAACCAACCGGCCAGGCTCCGCCAGTGATGAGTGAAGTTATGCCCTCGGGAGGTCGCGGTGGCGGAGGAGGTGGAAGAGGAGGTTCCGGTGGCGGCGGAGCAGGAAGAGGAGGCTCTGGTGGTAGCGTGGGTGCTGGTCCTTCTGGTCCAACTGTTCCAATTGCGGAGGCATCCAAACTCCTATGGATCAAAAAAGTCGGTCTGGCTGATCAACACTGACCAATCTCTGCTTATATTTGGCCTCTTAAAAGTTACTTGTTACCAGGTGATTGAAAAGAGACTGGCTGGAGTTTATATAGAGCTTCTTGACTATAGACAGGAGGGTGATTATGCTGACTTTGTCGACTTTGATGAAGATAAGACCCTACCTCTGTTCTACCGGTTGAAAATCTTCTTCAAAGGATTGAAGAACTGATAAATGAGAATTAGTCTTTCGTGCCAGGCGCAGATTCATGTCAAAGTCTGAAGCAATCGAATCCTGGCAAAATTATTGATTTAATCGATGGTTGATAGCAGTAGACTCAGATCTTCACACAAAGATCGTACCCAAACATACCTAATGAAATTTTTCTCCTTACTATTCCTTTTCCTCACAATTACAGGTAAGGAAAAGGCTCAGGATATAAGTCAGATTGCGGAAAAGGTCTATTTACATACAGACCGGAATCAGTACATAGCTGGCGAGGATATCTGGTTCAAAGCTTATGTAATTGATCCGTCAACAAATGAGCTTTCTGTTAATACGAATAACCTGCATGTCGAACTGATTGCACCTGATTCGAAGATCCTCCTTAGCCATATGGTCAGGATCGAAGAAGGAACCGGTAATGGTGATTTCTCCCTTAGCGATTCAATTCCATCAGGCACTTACAGAATAAGAGCTTACACCAACCATATGCGTAATTATGACGATAAGTTCTTTTTTCTGAAAGAGATAAAAGTGATAAATCCCTACGAAAATGAGAACGAGACTGAAAGACCTGATAAGAAGATCACAAATAAGATAGATATCAGCTTTTTCCCCGAAGGAGGATCGCTGGTCGATAACGTTACCTCGACTGTTGCCTTCAAAGCTGTAAATGCCCTCGGGAAAGGATGTGACGTAACCGTTGAACTATACAAATATACTGGAGAGCTTATCACGGTCTTTAACAGCAGGCACCTTGGAATGGGATTCTTTAATCTTAAGCCGGTTCCGGGAGAAAAATATTACACAATTGTCAGGGGAGAGGACGGTACTGAAACAAGGGCTGATCTCCCTGCAAGCTTTCCTTCTGGTCTGGCAATCAGGACTTTTCTGCCTCCGGATAAAAACCTGATACTTACGGTCAATACCAATGAAAATACGTTGCCGTCTGTTTTAGGGCATGAATTTTCGGTTAATCTCTCTTCACGCGGACTCGTAAATCAAAAGGTTAATATCAGGATCGATTCACTTGTCAACAATTATCTTATACCTCTTGACACAATGCCTGAAGGAATCATACAATTGACTGTTTCGGAATTTGAAGGATTACCACTTGCCGAGAGACTATTCTTCTTTCAGAAGCATGACAGTTGCAGGATAAAAATAACCACCAATAAGACTGAATACATACCAAGGGAAAAAGTGGCCGTAAAATTATCCCTTTCGTGTGATACTACATTATCCGGGAACGGTGTTTTTTCCCTTTCGGCTGCAGGAGAGAATAACAATGTAAATTCCACCCTTTACCCGACCACAATTGCATCCTGGTTCCTTCTTGAATCTGATGTGCGGGGAAGAGTGGAGGGGCCCTCTTACTATTTCAATCCTGACAATAAAAACAGATTACAGGACCTGGATGTTCTGCTTATGACCCAGGGATGGCGGGATTTCAGATGGAAGTATGATACGCTTTCTTCATTCAGACATGAGATCGGTTATAGGATATCGGGTAATGTATCGAGGGTTGTTGGTAATAAACCAATTGTGGGGGCAAAGATCAACCTGGGTCTTTTTTCGGAAAAAACATCCTGGTTCCTCAGCACAGAAACCGGTAGGGACGGATTATACAGGTTCGATGAACTGGATATTTACGGGAGAACAGAAGCTTTTATTTCATCCGTTGGAAAGCTTGAGAAAATGGCAGGAAGAATATCGGTTGACACAATCATTTATAAACCTCCCGAAGCAGAGGTTCTTGAGCAGGATTCCGCAGAGCAGGGATTAGAAGAAAAACAGATCCCGGAATACAGGGTGGAGGCAAGGTATAGGCTTGATCTGAAGAAAAAGTATAAGCTGAGCGATACGATAAGCATAGGAGAAGTATCAATAACAGCAACGAAGATCGAAACTCCCAGGGAGGTTAAAGTCAGGGAAAGCAGACGGATCTATACAGTACCGGACAAGGAACTCATAGTGCAGCCGGCCCAGGAGAACTTTTCAGGGGATGTTTTCAGTTATTTGTTTGGACGCATACCGGGCGTCCAGGTTGTAAGGGGAATTGATAAAACAAATCCTTTTTACCCTAATGATGTACAAATCTTTATACGCGGACAGTATTCAACAAAAAAGATTGAAGGTGGTTCTGATATCAAGTTTGGTGCTTTAATCCTTCTGGATGGATACGAACTGGAAGATGCAGGAATTGGTTTTGTCCTCAACACTCCGATGAATTCAATTGACAGGATCGATGTACTCAACCCAACCCCGCTTTACGGAATGAGAGGAGCCAATGGAGTTATTAACATTATTACCAAACATCAGCTGGGAAGAAGTCCGGCTTACATGTCATCAAATTCCCAATACCTTAATCTTAGAGGCTTTGATGTCCCGCGGTTTTTTTATTCCCCTGATTATGAAAATCAGTCCCAAAACGTTTCAGGACCTGATCTGAGATCGACTTTATTTTGGAAACCCGATATCAATTTAGCTAGGGGAACAGAGATGAGTCTGGAGTTTTATAATAACGATGAGAAAGGGGTAATACAGATTACTGTTGAAGGAATTACAAAGGAAGGAATTCCGATTGCTGGTAAAGTGTGTTTCTGGTTGCTGGGGACGAGAGGCGGGGAGCCAAAAGCCCAGGGGGCACACCTGTCTACCGTAGCTTCAGCGGAGGTGGAGTGCACAGAGCATGAATCACCAAGCTCTGAGCTCTGCGCCACTGACGCTCCTTCGTCGGTCAGTGCAAGTCTGAGCTCTGAGCCCTTTCACTCAGCATTCCTTCTGTTTAATCAGTGATTTATACCATTTACTAAAAATCTCCTGATTAACTTGATTTTTAACTTTTTATGACCGAAATTTGATAGTGTGAAGTTGAGACCTGAATTCCTCAACCTTGGCGGCTATGATTGGAAGAAATCAATGATAGCCAAATTACCGATTTAGTGAAAAACCTTATAATAATTCTGATTCTTGTCTCAATTGGATATGG
This sequence comes from uncultured Bacteroidales bacterium, assembly GCA_963703935.1. Lineage (GTDB taxonomy): Bacteria > Bacteroidota > Bacteroidia > Bacteroidales > VadinHA17 > LD21. The sequence continues at coordinate 303,397 of CAVPGA010000002.1, forward strand.
TTGTCAGAATGTAAAATATGTGAATGATTCCGGTATTGTTACATTTGACCTGAAGGAATTGCCTAAAATTTCTAATCTGAAACTTACCGATTTAGGTTTTACAGACATTGAATATTTTCCTTTGGAAACCAGTGAGCAAAGTTTTATTTCTTTTACGGATAACGTTTTTCTGGGGCCAACACCACCGATTAAAATAGTCGTAGGTGAAGGTTTTTATCTCATACAACAGTTCAATACAATATTAAAGTTTCGCGAAGATGGATCGTTTTTGACAAAGATTGGAATCGCGGGAAGAGGGCCAGAGGAATTTACGGTTGCTCATGATATCAATTTTAATATTGAAGATCGTAATATATACCTGGTGTCTGGCTGGCAAAAGAAGTTTAATGTTTATTCTGAAAATGGGGAATTTGTAAGAACCTTTCAGATGCCTCTTTATGCTCTTATTGGGTTCAGTTTTGCTGATAATAATATTTTATGTTATTGTGAAAACCATATGGGAAATATTGAAAACAGTTATATGTTGTTGGATACAAATGGATCAGTCTTAAAAAGTTTTCCAAACAATTATCCATTTAAGAACCATGATGCATTCGCTCTTCGATCTGAAAATCTCTTTTATAAATATAACAACCAGTCTTTTAAGAAAGAAGCATACTCTGACACCATATATGTTTATGAGGGAATGGACTTTAAACCTCACTTAGTCATTGAAGTCGGTAAGAAACTGATAACTCCGTATGTACGCTCAATGTACAATGGAATGGATATTGCTAAAAATTATATACAACAATTAAATTTGTTTGAATTTGGCGATTATATTTACTACGACTTTATTTACAGGTTTGCACTTCCTGATGTATTGTTAACATATAGTTTTATTGGTTCAAAAAAGAATAATTTTCAGGCTTTATTTAATAGAAGTGAGGGTATTATAAACGACTTAGATGGCGGTCCAAATATTTTACCCAGGACTGTAAAAGACGATAATACAATAATTGCATTAGTTGACGCCGTGCAGCTTAAAGCTCATGTTGCCTCTGAAGCTTTTAAAAATTCAATTCCAAAATACCCTGAAAAGAAAAAAGAGCTTGAAAAACTGGCAACCAACCTTAAAGAAACAGATAATCCGGTCCTGATTCTGGTAAAGTTGAAAAAGTAATAGCAATGCCTAATCACACTGAAAGGCGGTGATTGGTCTGGTACTTGTGAAGTAATATGCCCTACCGGATATTTTAATGGTCCTACTTCAGCTGGTAGTTGTGAAGATGCTCAATTGATTTGCAGTAATTACTGGCATGATAATGGTACGGGTTGTCGTTGTCGTTGTGATTGTGGTTGTTCTGGATACTGATTATTTGTGAAGTTAAGGAGAGCTTTTTAGATTATTTCCTTACTATAAAGGGCATTGAAATCTACGAAGCTCTCTTAAAAAATTGGTTTTTATGAGACGTGAATTTTGTATATTATTACTGTTATCCTTGTTTCCAATTTTTTCATGTACCAGTGAAAACAAGAGTGATGCTATTATCATAAATATTGAATCAAATATTGATAACTGGCAAGTAGCCAACCTAAGCTCCTTCGCGAAAAATATTCGTTATGTTCCTCTTCAGACCATTGATAGCCTCGCTCTTCGAGGGGATGGAATTATGGATTTTTCAGAGAATTCGATTTTAGTGAGAGATGGCAAAAACTGTCTTCTTTATGACTTCAAGGGGAATTTTATTAGCAAGATAGGAAATCAAGGAAGAGGACCGGGAGAATACCTAGGTATTTCTGATATGGGCATAGCTTATAGAAAAGAGCCTAAAATTTATTTATCGCAGATAGTTGATCTTCTTGAGTATAATATAGATGGCAGTTTTGTAGATAAATACAAGAGTAGTCTATTAATAAATGACACAAGCGCTGTGCTTAAATGGAAAATAATACGTGATTCCTTATTTTTTGGGCATGTTAATAATAACACTGGAAAGGTTAAATTTAAAGCCGTTATTAAGGATAAATATGGTAATATTTTACATAGATTTAAAAATTACGATAGACTTAATGGAAGACCTGGCACCATTGAACAAGAAGTTAGTATTTATCCATATAAAGATTTAATATATTATAAGGAGTTGAGTAATGACACATTGTTTTATTTAAATAATAACAATGTACTAGTTGCAGAATATGTATTTAACCTTGGAAAATATAAACAACCCTGTTCTGAAAGGATTCTTTTCCCTCAAGGACCAAGTTTTTTCAATTATTTACATGTATGGTATGCTTTTCAGACCGATGATCATCTATTTATAAACTGTCAGTACGGGAACCATTTTCCTGCTAAAAGAATAACTCCAACATCAATAGGGACAATTACGACCTCCTACAATACAACAAATGCATTAGGGATCTATAACAAAAGGACTAAAAAACTGCTTTTCTGCAAACCCACCAGCACAAATAATCCATTGTTTACTTCTGGAATTTATAATGATATAGATGCAGGTCCAAGATTCTTTCCAAAAGCACAGATAAATGATTCAACAATGGTAATGTGGATGACATCATTTGACCTTAAAATGCATATTCAAAGTGATGATTTTAAGAATAATAATCCAAAATTCCCTGATAAAAAGAAACTATTGCAAGAAGCAGTTGACAAACTTTCTTATTATGATAATCCAGTGATAATGTTTGTAACATTCAGGAAATAGATTTTAAGAATGGTGTAAATTGGAAGCCGGCGAACGTATAGTTCTTCCTTCCTAAATGCATTATTATAAGTACTTGGGATTTAAGAGGAACCCGAATATTCCGAAAATGCTTTTAATGAATCAGCCTCACTATGAAATTCCTTTATCGGAGGGCAGCCTGATTTTCGGTAACAGGGATGCTACAATCAGATTTGGCTCCGATTAAATACTTTAGTACCTTTGAGGAGATGCCTTACACATTGCGATAGCAACTTACTATAATGTAACAGTGTTGTCAAGCTGGAACTTTAAGCAAATCGTGAACCTTGACAGAATCATAAAGTATAATTCCGTGAATATTGAAATGGGTTATAAAATATTGGAAATCAGAAGTCCGCGTGACATTCTGAAAATTGAATAAGATGAAAAAAGATAAAGGTTTTGATGCAGTTGAAATGATGAGATCTATAAGATCCAAATTGCTGGACAAATATGAAAAGGACCCTGTTTCGAGAAGCAAAAGGCTTTCAGAAATTCGAAAAAGATATAAAACAAGACCGAAGCGGAAAATTCTCGCCAATAATTAACTTCTTTAACAATGGTCTTTTTTTTCCGCTTAGCGAGTATTTAGTCTGTCTGAAGTTTATTTATTGGCAGGTGGTTGAATGAAATGTCTAAGGCTCGGGAAGCTTAACCTATTATTTCAAAGTTTCTGATAACAGCATCAGCTGTTTTATAATCTTTTTTAAATCTTTTGTAGTCATAACCCTGCACATACTCTGCTATTCTGCTCATAGCGAGCTGTATGTCTTCAAGATACATAAGGTATGTGCGGTCCTTTTTTTTCAAATCAGACGAAATAAACTTTTTTCAGGATACGGTCTTTAATCTGTCTTTTCAGGGCATTTTTTGTTACGAGATCGATTTTGCGATTAAAAACATTTTCCAGATAGATTTCAAGTGAAAAGTCTTCAAGGTCCGGCTAAATATTTAGATGAGAGATAGACTAATTGACACATTTAACAACCTGTTAATAAGTTGTTCAAAAAAAGTGCTGAAATCAGGGTAACAATTTAAGGGTGATCGTAATTAAACTGCATTGATAGAGAGGTTTTTTGAATCGGTTATTTAATAAACCTGCCTGATCCTTCAAATGGAAACAACGGAGGATTTATTGACCCGTTTACTGTCCTGAATATCCAGGTTATTAACCGAAAACAGTAGGCTGATTTTCAGGTTGATAAGACCACTGAAAGCATTAATAAACAAATAGTACCAATTCATTTCCTCTGTGTTTTCTCAGTGTCCCTCTGTGCAAGTTTTTCTTTTTTTCCTGATTACACAGAGATCCGCAGAGATTTGCACAGAGAAACACAGAGTCAAAAAGAATTTAAAATAAAATTCTTAACGAAAATTATAGTTATTTTCTTCCTTCTTCAGGAAAAATGTTTCATAAATTTAATAAGTCATTAATACAAAACCTTGTTATAAGCCTTTATAACGATGAAAGTCAAGTCTCAAATTACCCTTCTGATCATCATTTCATTAATTGTTTCCTGCAAACCCAAGAACAGCCGAAAACCTCGAGGAGATGGCACGTCGCTCATCGCGTCCCGAAGCAGTGCTTGTAAAGACTGTTAAGCTCGAGCCTTCAACATTCTACCACGAGCTTGTAAGCAACGGTAAAGCTTACTCTTCGGAAAAAGCTGTTGTCCCTTTCAAAGTGAATGGAATAATTAAGGAGCTAAGGATACAAAACGGACAAAAAGTTAAAGCAGGTGAACTGCTTGCTGTTATTGAGGATTTTGAATATAAAACCCAGCTATTGAAGGCCGAAGCAGGATCTGGAAAGAGCAGAGATAACTTTAAGGATGACCTGATTTCATTCAATCTGACATACGACACAACAAAAATTGCACCTGTCGGCATTAAAATATTCAAAGATACGGAGCGGACTGAACTGATGCTCTTATCACATACGGGACTGCACTGAATATAATTACAGCAATACCCGCATCTATTCACCAATTATCAGGATCAGTTGCCAATCTTGAAGCCACTCAATGGAATCCAAGCCAGAATTATAAAAGCCTGTGCACAATTATTTTTGACGAGGTTATGGAGGTCGAATTCCCTGTTATCGAATCGGAATACGGATTCATAAGCAAAGGAATGCCGGTGGGTATCATTCCTTTTATTAATGACAGTACTCTTATCAAAGGCACAATTACACAGATCAATCCCCAGGTCGATGAGACCGGCATGGTAAAGGTCAAAGCAGATTTCCGTAATAACGGCCGGCTGATCGACGGCATGAATGTTAAGGTGGTAATACGAAAACCTGTTCCCAATCGTCTGGTCGTACCTAAGGAAGCTCTTGTTATACGACAGGGGAAGGATGTGATCTTTGTCCGCCAGGACTCTCTTGCAATCTGGAAATATGTGACTGTTGAGTTCGAGAACAGTACTTCTGTGTCTGTAAAGGAGGGTCTGGAGCCGGGCGACCTGGTAATAGTCAGCGGTAATATAAACCTTGCACACGAAACAATTGTGAGGGAGGAATGAATAAGGAACCTCATTACAGTTCATTCTTATCCACATTCACGGTCAACATTCTTTTTGTTATGCTGATCATTGTCGGTGCGGCAATGATCCCTTTGCTCTCCCTTCAGCTGAATCCGACACGATATCTTCCCTCACTGACTATCTCCTGGATCTGGCCCGAGGCACCTGTACGTGTTGTTGAACAGGAGGTTACGACAACTCTCGAAGGTGTCCTTACAACAGTTACTGGAATAAAGAAAATTTCATCGTCCACTTACACCGAAGGAGGAAACATCACAGTTGAATTTGATAAAAATGTCGACCTGAGGGCAAAACGATTTGAGGTTGCATCACTCCTGAGGGAATCACGGAAAAGACTTCCTGAAAGGGTTTCCTACCCTGAAATAAGCATGAATATGCCGTCGAACCAGTCGGGTTCAGCTATTCTTAGCTTTCAGCTCAATGGTAATGCCAGCCCATCATATATCTATACTCTTGCCGAGGAGGTGATTAAACCTGCCATATCTGTTGTGGAAGGTGTTTACAGCGTCAACGTTTACGGCTCCACACCACAGGGAATGGGAACTCATATACGATCAGCAGAAGCTTGCCGCGATCGGAATAAGTTCATCTGCAATAAGCGCTTCAATAAATAATTATCTTCTCGAAATGGAGCTTGGCGGAGCTATCTGAAACCATGGCAGGAGGACCTGAAAAAAGAACTTATCTTACTCTCGAAGGCAATAATAAAGAGACATTCAGATGGGATGATATTCCGGTCGCCAAAGCCTCGGGCCGGATCATCCATCTTACCGACGTTGCAAAGGTAAAGCTTAAGGATCAGCGTCCGCAAAGCTATTTCAGGATAAATGGTCTTAATACGATAAACATCAATGTCAGCGCCGGTAAAAATGTGAACAATATAAAAGTTGCTGAAGGTGTAAAAGAGGTGATTGAGAAGCTTAAGAGGGAACTTCCTCCCGGCTACAGCATCAGAACATCTGTCGACAGTACAATTTACCTGAAAGAGGAGATATCAAAGAATATCTTCCGTACAATCCTTTCCGTGGTTCTTCTGCTTCTGTTTGTGCTTGCGATCAGCCGCGAGTTCAAATATCTTCTTATCATAACAATAAGCCTTGTTGCCAATATTTTGATTGCCTTTATCTTCTATTATCTTTTTAAGCTCGAGATACATCTCTATTCTCTGGCGGGAATAACTGTCTCGTTCGGGATCATCATCAACAATACAATTGTGATGACCGATCATATAAGGTTTCAGAAGAACAGGAAGGTCGGCATTTCACTTCTGGCAGCAACACTTACCACTATCGGGGCGCTGTCGGTTATCTTTTTCCTCGATGAAGCATCAAAAGTCACCCTGGCCGATTTTGCAGCAGTTGTAATAATAAATCTTTCGGTTTCCCTTGCAGTTGCCCTCTTCTTTATTCCTTCACTTATTGAAAAGATAAAGCTTGCTCCGAAGTTCAATGCTCTTGTTATAAGAAGAAAAAGAAGAGTGGCAATATTTTCCGGGAAATACCTCAGAAGCATTGATTTCATAATAAACATACAGGGTTGTATTCATTATTGCTGCCATCCTGGTCTTCGGTCTTCCTGTTTTCTATCCTGCCCGATTCCCTTCCGAAAGATCCGCGCGGTCAGGTTAAAGATGAAGATCGCACGAAATTCCAGAAGTTCTACAACAAAACACTTGGCAATAAGAAATATGTTCAGGATATAAAACCTGTCGTAAATAAGGCTCTTGGAGGCACATTCAGGCTTTTCAGCGAAAAGGCAAAGAACAGCAGGTTCTATTATTACGGCGGATCGGATGAGGTTCAGCGTACTCAGCTTACGTGTTGAATATCGGCCTTAGCGAGGAGGGTCTTACAATTGAGGATATGAATACCACATGTATCGGTCTCGAAAATATGCTTGCTGCATATAATGAGATCGATATGTTCACAACCAGTATATACAGCAAGGAAGATGCAACAGTTTCAATAACTTTTAAACCTGAACATGATTTTACGATCTTCCCTTTCATTCTTAAGATCAGGATCGAAGATTATATGAACGGCATCGGAAGCTATCATGCATCGGTTTATGGTGTGGGAAAAGCATTCAGCAACCAGGTTTACAGCGATTATATCCAGACCTACTATTCAGTAATAATGAAAGGATACAATTATGATGAGCTTTATGGTTATTGTGAAGCCCTGAGGGAAAGACTTATTGCCAGCGGCAAGGGAAGGATAAAGGAGGTGTATCTGCTCGGTGAAGATTACGGCGGTTTTATTATGGGGAGGAACAGAAAAGTTTACAGGAACAGGCTGGGAATGGATAAGTATTTCCTTGCGGAAAACGGATCGGATGTTGCATTTGCATACACTGAAGCAAAAAGATATTCCAGGACGCCGGCATCGCTGCAAAGTGCATATATCGGTGGAGTGAATGCCCCGGTAAATATCAGGTCGCTGCAGTCGGAGGAGTATGATCTCTGGAACCTCAATAATGCTCCCCTTAAGACTTCATCGGGAGAGTTTGTAAAGCTTAAGGATTTTTCTTCGATTTCCAGAGAAGTGTCGGACAATACGATCAGGCGTGAGGACCAGCAGTATGTTATCACGGTCGGTTATGATTTTATCGGCAATTATGAGCTTGGCAGGCTTATTCTCGACAGGAACATCGACGAAACAGGCGCCATGCTTCCCCTTGGTTATACTGCTCAGAGCGGTTCATACAACTTTTCGTGGGATCAGAAGAAGACAAATTATTTTCTGATCTTCCTCGTGATCCTGATCATATATTTTATCTGTGCCATTCTGCTCGAATCGTTCAAACAGCCATTTGTAGTGATCAGCCTTATCCCATTCTCATTTATTGGTGTTTTTCTTACATTTCATCTTTTCAATATCACTGCTGATGAAGGAGTGTTTGCGGCGATGATACTGCTCTGCGGTATTGTTGTTAATGCAACACTCTATATTTTGAATGATTTTAACAGCCTAAGAAGACGAAAACCTGCACTTCCTGAAAGAGTTGCATATCTGAAGGCATTCAACGGCAAGATTATCCCGATAATCCTTACCAAGCTCTCAACAATAATCGGACTTATCCCATTTCTGCTTACCGGCAAGGATGAGAGGTTCTGGTTTGCGCTGGCTGCAGGAACTATCGGAGGACTGGTGTTTAGTTTTATCGGGTTGTTTGTTTATCAGCCGATAATGTTAAGGAAAGGGAGACCAGGAGATCGAAATCCATTAACCACGGAGTGACACCGAGGAAATACGGAGTTTCACTGTTTTAGACTCCGTGTAACTCCGTGAAAACACGGTGTAACTCCGTGGTTAAAATGAGATAGTTAAAAAACATAAAGATTGCTTCCCACGCTTTGCGTGGTCGCAATGACAGTTGACATAATAATACTCCTGAACACCCCCTCTTTACGCAAGTAGAGAGGGGGTAAGGGGGTGAGTACATGATCTAGAAAATTAATATGGTAAAATTCCTCATAACCCGACCGGTCGCAGTAATAATGACCTTCCTGGCACTGTTGCTGCTCGGTATTGTGGCCTCGAACAGGCTGCCCGTATCGCTGATGCCCGATATCGATATACCCGAGATCACAGTCGCCATCTCACGTCCTGATGTCAGCGCACAGGGAACTTGAGAATACCGTTGTAAGCGATTCTTACGTCGCAACCTGCTGCAGGTACAGGGACTCGATAAGATCGAATCCGAATCACGTAACGGAAGCGCCCTGATCAGGCTCTCATTCAAATTCGGGAATGATATCAACCTTGCCTTCATGGAAGTGAACGAAAAGGTCGACGGAGCCATGAACAACCTTCCACGCGACCTTGAAAGACCAAGGATAATCAAAGCAAGCGCTACAGATATTCCTGTTTTTATGCTGAATATAACCCTTGTCCGACAGCCTGGCAGGTGATGAGAAATTCATTGAGCTGAGTGAATTTGCCGAGACTGTCATCAAAAAAAGGATCGAGCAGCTTCCCGAGATCGGAATGGCTGATATAACCGGACAGATAAAAAGGGAGATTTATATTAGTCCGGATGAAGAAGAAGATGACCGAGCCTCGGCATAACCGAAGATGATATAACCAGGGCTGTTCAGATTAATAATATCAATATCGGAAGCATTCTTGTAAAAGACGGGAAATACCTCTATAACCTTGAGTTCAGCTCATATCTTAAAGAGCTGAATGATGTCAGGGATATCTATCTGAAAACAGGCGACAGGATACTGCAGTTAAAGGATGTTGCCGAAGTAGGGATGAGGCAGGAGAGGCCGAGAGGGAACTTATTATTCAAACGGCAACAGGGCAATTTCGCTTGCAATTATCAAGGAGTCGACTGCAAAGATGGCTTCACTTGAAGCAAAGATGAAGGAGATACTCGACATTTTCAGAAAAGATTACCCGCAGATGGAGTTTGAGATCTCTCAGGATCAGACAAGGCTTCTCGATTATTCGATCTCAAATCTGAGGCAGAGCCTGCTGGCGGGCGGAATACTGGCATTTCTGCTCATGTTCTTCTTCCTTAAAGACGGGAAATCACCGTTGATAATCGGATTCAGCATCCCGGCAACACTGGTAATAAGTCTCCTGTTCTTTTATCTCGTCGGTCTTTCGATAAATATTATTTCACTTGCAGGACTGATCCTCGGCATTGGGATGATGATCGATAACTCGATTGTGGTAATAGAAAATATTACCCAGTGGATCGACAGGGGTCTGTCGCTTACCGATGCCTGCATTAAAGGAACAAATGAGGTAATAACCCCGCTTATTTCATCTGTTCTTGTTACATGTGCGGTTTTTATCCCCTGATCTTCCTGAGCGGGATCTCAGGGGCGTTGTTTTACGATCAGGCGATTGCAATTGTAATAGGGCAGGGGGTATCGCTGCTTGTTGGTGTTACCCTTCTTCCCACAATATACTACCTGCTTTATAAAAACGGAAGGGAAGGGGCACTGACAAGGCTTGTTAAGAAGATCAGTCTGAAGCATCTTGAAGAAAAATACGAAGGAGGAATGAACTTCTTTTTCAGGTACAGGACTGCAGCAATGATATCATTCGGTGTGATAATCCTGATCATGATCGGTTTTTTCATAACCATGGAAAAGGAGAAATTTCCGGCAGTACGGCAGGATGAGCTTGTTGTATCGGTCGACTGGAACGAGAACATCGATCTTGATGAGAACCTTAAAAGGATCAGTCAAATGATCGAAGCAAGCGGTGACCTTGCGCTTCAGACAAACTCATTTATCGGGGAACAGCAGTTCCTTTTTAACCGGGATTATGACCAGTCGTACACTCAGTCGAAGGTTTATATAAAAGCTAAAGACTTCCGGGTCAGGGAAGTTATTGAAAAGAACTCTTATGAATTTCTTTCCGACAAACTATCCCGGAGCCACATTTGAATATTGCGGCTCAGCAGAACATTTTCGAGAAGATCTTTTCAGCTTCCGAAACTCCGCTGGTAGTTGAGGTGAGCCTGATGAAAGAGAAAGAAGTACCTCCTGTTGAAGTAATGACAGGCATAGTTGATAACCTGGGCAGGCAATGGCCCGGTGCCGGAATTTCAAATCCGCCGCTTGAAGATAAGATACTTCTGAGGATCGATCCCGACAGGCTGCTATTGTACGATATTGAACCGATGACTCTCTATAACACTCTCAAAACATCGCTTAACAAGAATAATATAGGTGAACTGAGAGCATCCTATGAGCTTCTGCCGATTGTTCTTGTCGGATAAGGAGAAGCAGATAAGCGAGATCATTTCATCCGGAATCGTATTGAGCAAGGCAGGTAAGACAGATACCCGTAAGGGAAGTTGGTTCGTGTTCAGAGGGTTCATGATTATAAGACAATTAAAGGAGGGATGAACGGTGAATATGTGCCTGTAAATATGAATATTGCAACAAACAAGCCATCAGTTGTCACTGCTGAAATAAGAAATCTTGTTACTTCAAATCAGGATCTCTCTGTTGATTTCAGCGGCAGTCTGATTACAGGACAGAAGCTGTTTAAAGAACTGGCGATAATTCTGGTAGTCGCTCTTCTTCTTCTCTATTTCATACTTGCAGCCCAGTTTGAATCGCTTACCCAGCCATTAATTGTTCTTCTTGAGATACCGATCGATATTGCCGGAGCACTGCTGCTGGTAAAGCTATGGGGAGGAACTATAAACATAATGACAATGATCGGGCTGATAGTGATGTCGGGGGTCATCATCAACGACTCCATCCTTAAGGTAGATACAATAAATAACCTTCGGAAGGAAGGGATGGGATTGAAGGAAGCTATTTATGCAGGCGGTTCCAGACGTTTGAAACCTATAATTATGGTTGCCATGGCATCACTTATCTCCACTGCCCCGATACTCTTCAGTCAGGGTATAGGATCTGAATTGCAGCGTCCGATGGCTCTTGCACTGATCGGAGGGATGTCACTGGGAACGGTTGTCAGTCTTTTCTTTATACCGCTGGCGTACTGGTATATTTATCGAAGAAATGAAATGTAAGAAATGATAAAACAAGAAAATTCTATTAAACAACCTTCTCTTTTATTACTGGCTCTGATATCCTTTTTCATATGCACGACACTTTTATCGGGGTGCGGAAACAGGGGAAGGGACATAAAAACTTCACATGTTGACAGTTTGCTTGTTCCGTCTGAACAAACCGGGGTGAACAAACCAGCGTTGGCTCCCCTTCCGGAGGGCGAACTTCGAATGAATGATGCTGCATTTGGAGAAACCATAAACCTTACCGGGAAACCAGTCAGTATCAAGGAAAACATCAAACCCGAACAGTTGTTTGTAAAGGGTAATTTTCTTATTACAAATAACCAGAGAAAGGATAGTGTTTTTATGATATTTGAGATTCCTTCCATGAAATGTGTTGCTGCATTTGGTGTAAAAGGAAACGGTCCGGATGAATTTGGTTTTCCCAGAATCGTTGAGACAGCCGAAGATTCCATCCTGTTTTATATTTACGAGATGAATAATGAAAAGGTTTATAAAGTTTCAGTTAAGCATCTGTATCCTGAGTACTATATTACACTCTCAAAAAAGAGCCGTTCTTTCGATGAAAAGCAGCTAGTATTCATTGACAATAAAACAGCATATTATTCTGCAACAGCTTTAAAAGGCAAAATGATCTATTACTTCAACAAGGATAGTCTTCCGCAGGATAAGAGCATTAAAGATCTTGCGATACCTGGTATTAAAGGATCGTGGACAACCCTGATAGGTGATTTTGGGATCAATAATGACGTCGGGAGAATTGCCTATGCCTATAAATACTTTAAACGGCTCAGGATTATTGATTTCAATAGCACGAAGGAGAGAAACATAATATTTGAGGCAAAGAATCTTGAAAAAGGGCTGAACGATATTGCAACACTTGAACCGACAAATATTACTCATTACTGGGGCATGTCTGCAAATAATGAGTACTTCTGGATGCTTTACAGCGGAAGGACACCTGTTGATGTGCAGAGAGACAACAGAAATAAAAAGAAATACATCTTTGTCGAGAAATTTGACTGGAACGGAAACCCGGTAAAGAGGTATAAACTTGATGACTGGGGTTATTTCTGCGTTGATAAGAAAAATGAATCGTTATACCTGGCATCCACAGCGAGTATATATTCACTGATAAGATATGATCTTACTGATACTTTAAACAAATAATAAGCGTTGTTGGGGTGGTTTTATTTTCCCGCAGATATCGCAGATTTGCGCAGAATGACAATGATTCGGATCTGCGAAAATCAGCGGGATCAGCGGGAAAACCTTAAAATCTAAAAAACTGAATTAAATATTACAAAAACTTTTAAGTATTATCCTTTGTGCGACTTTGTGTTAACCTTACTGTCCTTTGTGGTTAAAGCATTTATTTTTTACCACAAAGGACTCAAAGGGCTTCACTAAGGTACACTAAGGACTTTTTAGACAGCCACGGGCTGCGAATGAGTGTCAAAACTGCGTGGTTAAATCCTTTCGCGCAGACCTGCCTGCCGTCAGGCAGGTTTCTGAAGAAAAATCAGCGGCAATCAGCGGGGGATCAACGGGGAATGTGATGTTTTTTAGTACCTTTATACAACAATGAGAACTAGAAAAGAATTGGTTAGTTCCTTAAAAGAGATATACTTCTGGGATATCGACAGATCAAATCCGGATTCCGGAATATCCGATAGGTTGATTATTGAAAGGGTATTCAGCCTGGGTGATCTGAAGGATATCAAACTGATCCTTGATCATTATGGTGAAAAGAAAACTGTCGAAATCCTGATGTCGCTTAATTATCTGGACCCAAAAACACTCAACTTCGTTTCCAGATTGTTTAAAAAACCAAAGAAATCATTTAAGTGTTACATACGGAAGCTGTCGATGCCAAAACTCTGGAACTGATTGAACTGCTTCAGAGTAAAGAATATTTAAATGGATTTCACCTTTGCGGAGGGACCGCACTTTCACTATATTTTGGTCATAGAAAATCTTTCGACATTGATTTATTTACCAATTTCAGTTTTGATGCCTCCCGGGTACTTGAGTAAGCTTCAGGCAGGTACTACCTCTGTGGAACTCTGTGACTTTTTCACCCGCCGTAACCACTTAAATACTTCAAAATTTTGATTGATCTCGTGGCGAAGGCGGGCTCAGTGGAACTCTGTGTAATTTCTTAAATCATGATGGCTACCAGGCCAACCCCGTATGCCCGATTAATAGTAATTTAATAACTTCGCAGAAAAACCATGGGAAAAGAAATTGAACGGAAATTCCTTGTAAAAGGAGAATTTAAAAGCTTTTCCGTAAAAGATATCAATATAACCCAGGCCTATCTTTCAGTCGATCCTGACAGAACTGTCAGATTAAGGATCACTGAGAATGAGGCGTATCTGACAATAAAAACTTCTTCAGGCGCAGCAGGACTTACCCGTAACGAATGGGAGATTCAAATCCCGTTATCAATGGCTAATGAACTTCTGGAAATCTGCCTTCACAGCAGAATATTAAAGACAAGATATATAGTTCCTTACGGTGACCATAATTTTGAAGTTGATGTTTTTCACGGCAGGAATGAAGGACTTATAATTGCCGAAATTGAATTGATAGGATGAACAGGAAGAATTTGACAAACCTGACTGGCTGGGAGAAGAGGTAACAGGCAAACCTGAGTATTATAATTCCAATCTGATCTGAGAATCTGATCAGAGAGTTTTCGAATAGATCTGTTTAGGATCACCGGGACCGTAAAATTCTTTCAGGCTTGCCTGAAGCTGATAACCATTTCTCTGGTAAAAGTTTTCAGTCGAAGCATACAGAGGTCTTCCTGAGGTTTCAATCCAGAGTATTTTACCACCCGATTTCCTTACATCATCCTCAACTGCTTTCAGAAGCAGGGAACCAAGCTTCTTGTTCCTTGAATTCTGGTGAACAGCAATCCAGTAAAGGTCCCATGAATGTGTTGAGAAATGCATTCTTCCCATAATTTGCAAAGGCAGCAAATCCATCCTCATCAACGATCTTCAGCCAGTAATAACCGCTTTTTTCAACCCCCTTTGCCAGGGTCTCATCAGCAATCTCAAGTGCAGTCTGAATTTCAAATTCATAGAAAAATCCGGTTGATCGTAATATTTCCTCAATATTCTTTCTGTCGTCTGGTGTTATACCTTTTGAAACAGTTGCCATCTGACTTAATTATTTAAATCGCTTATAATGCGTTGGAGAACCTCTGTAATAGGAAGACCTGCTTCGGTAGTAGCTGCAACAAGACCACTGTCGGGTGACATGCAGGGATTGGCATTGACTTCGATAACATAAGGATTGTCATTTTTATCAATTCGCATATCGACCCTTGCATACCCTTTCAGTCCAAATACATGCCAGCATTTCAGCGCAATATCATTTATTTTCTCAGAGAGCTCCGGATTAAGATTTTTGCGTGGAAACTCCCTGATGGTATTTTCATATTCAAAGCTCCCATATTCCCATTTTGCCTTGAAATCAACTATTCTTGGCCTGTCATCTTCAAAATTATGAAACACCATTTCAGCCGGAGGCATCACCTTCGGGCCATCTTTCGCTGTACAGTACACTGATATTGAATTCACGGCCGTCAATATAATCCTGAATAATCCAGTGAGAATCATCATATTTGCTGAAGTTCTTCTCATAGGCCGCGGCTATAAGTAAATACAGATTCTCCTGTAATTCCCAGTGATCCGTCTTCCCAGACCGGTTTAATAATATAGCTGTTCCCGGGTTTCAGCATTCTGTACTGCGAGGGGAAAAAAGTGCCGGGTGTGCTGATCCCTTCTTTCTGCAATATTTTACCTGTAAGTGCCTTGCTGGTTGTAATGAACATTGCTTCAAGCGGATTGCCTGAATAGGGAATTGAATACATATTCAGCAAGTGCCGGAATAAAATAACACAGTTCACCTTTATTATTTATTGATTCAACAAGATTAAAAACAAAATCAGGTTTTTCTGCTGCAAGGGAAGCAATTTCGTTCATAAAATCTGATGTAATTCCTTTTCTGTAAGTTCTGATCCCTATTTCCATGAGGTTCTTCTCAATATAGTCAACCTGATCAAGCACATCAAGTTCATCGGCAAGAGCATCCTTCACGGGGTTCATTATATAGAATACAGCATTTCTTCATACTCATACTTTCAGATGATGTCTTTTAATTGCAGATTTCATTATCATTTCCATCAGATGTCTGGTATTCAATTCCAGTCATTCGTGAAAGTATCGGAAGATCAGAATGAACAGGATGAAGTCCGGCAAGCGGATTTACTTCAATAAAACATATCCTGCCATTCCTGTCAGCTTTTAGATCAACTCTTCCTGCATCAACTCCACCAAGTGCTTTCCAGACATTCAGGGCAACAGTTTTGCATTCTTCAGTAAACTCCTTTGCCATAGGGATGTATTTACAGTAATTCCTGATAATTCTCCTTAAATTCAACTGAATAGGGAAGGTTATCTTGCATTCTATCTCCATTCCTCCAATTGCAACTGCTTCATCACCAGAGCCTATAACTCCGACCGTAAATTCTCTTCCCGGAAGATATTCTTCAACAAGAGCCGGCTGATCAAACCGTTTAAGTATCCATTCAACCATTTCTTTCAGTTCCGCCGGTGAATTCACAAGACTTTTTTCCGTAATTCCCTTTCCTGTTCCTTCCGAAACAGGTTTTACAAAAAGCGGATACTGAAGATTGCATTTTTCAATATCATTCAGTTCGGAAATAAGCATACCCGGACTTACAGGAACACCTGCAGCCGAAACAATCAGTCTTGTAAGATGTTTGTTAAGTGATATTCCCATTATAACCGGACCGCTGAATACATAAGGAATTTTGTACTGGTCAAGAATTGCCGGAACAACTGATTCTCTTCCATCACCATAAAGTCCTTCGGCAATATTGAAAACAAGATCCCATCTTTTTCCTGCAGCAAGAGCTTCAATCAGCTGAAAAGCATTTCCAACCGGTTCAGTTTCAAATCCCATCTTCTTCAGAGCATCTTCAATAGCATCAACAGTTTCCTGCTTGTCAAATTCGGCAGTATCCTCCATAGAATAACCACGGTCAAGATACCATGACCGCAAATCATAAGTCAATCCAATTTTCATCTATACAGACTTATTTTTCAGGATATTCACACAATACACCCTTGTAGTTACGCAGGACAATTTGTTCATCATTATGCTCAACAACATAATTCGGGAAGCAAAGGAATTTTTCCTCCACCGCCGGGAGCATCAACAACAAATGTAGGTACAGCATAACCACTGGTGAAACCTCTCAGTCCTTTTATTATTTCAAGACCTTTTTTAACTGTTGTTCTGAAATGACCTGAACCGGGTATAAGGTCACACTGATATAGATAATAAGGTCTTACCCTTATCTTTAAGCAACTTGTGCATAAGTTCCTTCATCACAGGAACATTATCATTGATACCTTTCAGAAGAACAGTCTGGCTTCCAAGCGGAAATCCACCGTCAGCAAGTTTGATTGCATGCTTTTGCACATTCTTCGGTTATCTCAGAAGGATGTGAAAAATGCAGGCTGATGAACAGCGGATGATATTTTCTGAGTACATTGATCAGATTGTCGGTAATTCGCTGTGGAAGAACAACAGGTATTCTTGTTCCGATCCGGATTATTTCAACATGTTCAATGCTTCTTATATTTGAAAGTATATAATCAAGAGTCTCATCATGACAGAGTCAGCGGATCACCACCGCTGATAAGAACATCTCTTACTTCCTTATGAGCTGCAATATAATTAAATGCCTTTTCAAAATCCTGTCTTCCAAGCTTGTCAAGTCTTCCGACAGAATGTGAACGGGTACAATATCTGCAATAATTTGAACAAACCTGGGTAACAGTAAACAAGAACCCTGTCGGGATATCTGTGAACAATACCTTTTACAGGAGAAAATGATTTCTCATGCAGAGGATCTGACTGTTCACTGCTGTGTCTGAAGCAATTCTTCAACAACAGGAATTACATTACGCCGTAAGCGGATGCTGAATATTTGTTTCATAGATCAATGATGCAAAATAAGGAGTAATCCTCAGAGGAAGACGGCCTTTAAGATTATTAATAGCCATAATCTCCTTGTCGGATAATTTCATGATTTTCTTTAGATCTTCGATGCTTGTTAAAGCATTTCGAAGCTGCCATTTCCAATCATTCCAGGATTCGATAGTTGTTAGGGGGAAGTAGCGGTGCATGAACTCCGAACTTCGGTTGCTAACTAACTGATTTGGGATTTCGTTTTGCGAAAAAATCGTGGTTTTCGCGCCAGGCTCTTCATCAGAAGAGCAACCCACGAGGCGACTCTCTCCGTGGAGGGCCGTAGCCTCATTATTGTTAGCGTTCATAGCAGATGATGAAAATTTTCATCTTTTCTTTTTAAGTTTGATTGTTTTAAATTAATACTTAATTTTTAAATAAATTGGTGACGAAAATATATATTCTATAAATACATTGTATCATTTGACCACCATAAATATTAACACAATTAGTATTTTATTAACAATCAAAATATCAACCGAAGAAAAATTATTAATCATATTATTGTTACCCAGTATGTTACGGGAAATAACTCCGTTTGAAGGTGCGTCAGGCAGACTGGTACTTTCTTGACCACGTGACCTTTGTTTTTCTGCCGTAAGCTTATTGAAATCCATGTTTAAAATCTTTATTAATCTCTTAAAATAATTAAGAATGCTGGTTCACAATAATTATGCCAAATCCCTTAAATATGATCAATGTCATTTATTCGAATTTCAAAATCATTTACCTTCCAAAATTGACACGCATTATAACGCATTAAATTGTCATAAATTATTTCGCGACTGTAAAAACTGCTTTCATTGATTTTTGATGGGGAGGTATTTTACCTTCTTTTAAATCCGCTTTGCCCCAAAATTCCCTGGCTGTCAACTCCCCCTGCAGGCTGGCTCCTTCTCAAGCTAATCTTTCATCACAAATTATAAATTGTTCTTCATAGTTTCTGAACCCTAACCCCGACCCTTCCCCTTAAGACTAAGCTACCCTTTATACACATCTTTTCTTTTTAAGTATTCTAAAGCCATTTGGAAACCGGTTGTCCGTACTTCTTTTCTTTTTCGCCGTAGGCGATTAATTATTGTAGAAAAAACGATCACCATATTGATTTTTACCGCGTAGCGGTTAAACAATTGCTTAGAATCCAGGGGATTATTAAATTTTTTCAGTTTTATTTCAGGAGGAATATGTTCAATATCTTAAAAAACGTGAAATGGAATTTAATGTACAATTCTTATATGAATTCTGGGAAAATCCTGTTTAACCTGAACGAGGTAAAAAAATCATCTCTCAAACTCCGGCTACAATAGTTTAAGCCCTACGGGCTAGGTTTCACCGCCGCTGCATTGTCGGACTCTTTAAGGCCATAAAATAAGAGATGTGTATAAAGATTAGTTAGCCTTAAGGGGAGGGTTTAGGAGGTCGCGTGGTGAAATGCAAAAAATGTGAATAAAGATTAGCTTCTCAGCGAGGGGTAGCCGGGAACGATTGATTATCTGGTATTTACCTGTTTAATTTCCCGGCCGGGGTGGTTAAGATCTGAAAGGTTTTAAACTTTTTCGGTTAAAGAGGTTTTTACTATCCAATTGAATAAAGACAATAAAAAAGACTTGAATCAACCACCCCGGCCAGACGAATTTAGTTTCTGTCAGCAAGTTGATTTCATCGTCTGGCCACCCCTCCTTCAAAAGGAGGGGAAAGTTATAAAACTTAAATTCAGTACTTTACATCCGGTTTTGGATTAAACTCTCACCCTGTTTCCCCGGAGTTCTGATCAAGGTCCTTCCTTAATTTTTTTGTTAAGCCCCGTTTTCGCTTACCTTCAAGTCTTTCCTGCTCTGATTTTTTTGTAGGAGCTGTTGATTTGCGGACAGGGTTTTCAGTTAAAGCTTTGCTGATGAGATTATACATCTTTTCAAGAGCTCTTTCCCTGTTTTTTAATTGTGACCTTTCCGTCTGCGAGGTGACTATAAGTTCGCCTGAGGCATTTATCTTATTGCTTAGCTTTCTGCAGATCAATCCCTTCTCTACCTCATTGAATGCAGATGAAAAGAGCACGTTAAAGCGCACTTCAACTTTTGTATTGACCTTGTTGACATTCTGTCCGCCCGGTCCGCTGCTTCTGGAACTTGAAAAGATCAGCTCGTTTTCAGGGATCCTTCCAATCAGTTCATCGGGTTTCATTCCGCTAATTATTCAGATTAAAGGAAAAAGAGTGCCACACCTCCGACACTTATTATCGCACCCGCTATTTCAGGAAGGGTGACCTTTTGCTTATATAATATCACCGCCGGCAGGATAATCAGGACAGGTACGAGTGCCATTATTGTTGATGCAATACCGGCTTCTGTGAATTTTATGGCAACCAGGGAGAATGAGACACCCAGAAAAGGTCCGAAAAAAGCTCCGACTGAAGTCGGGATCATTGCTGCCTTATCTGAGGTCGCCCTTACTACGTTCCTCCATCGCCTTAATACTGTAACTAAAATAGCAAATCCGGCAATCCCGGCGATAATCCTTATCTGTGTGGCTGCAAAAGGATCATAATCCCTGAGGCCAAGTTTACTGAGCACCAATCCAAGTGCCTGGCCCACAGCGCCGCCAAAAGCATACAAAATCCCTTTTGGGGCAAGCTTAAGGGAAATCTTTTCCCCTTTCCCGTTGCGGCTGAAAATTGCCAGCGCGATACCCGAAAAGGTTAAAGTCATTCCAAGGTAGTTAAACAGGGTTAACCTTTCACCAAGGATGAAAAAGCTGAACAACGCTGTGATGGGAGGGACCAGTGTCATTATCAGCATCGCGAATCTCGATCCGATTACTATATATGATTTAAAAAGAAAGAGATCCCCAAAAACAAATCCAACCAGCCCTGACAGTACAAGCCAGAACCAGTTTTCGGGACGCGCATCCACCGGTAAGATCATCCCCCTTCTTGCCAGCGTAAAGAGGCTCAGAAAGATCAGCCCAATAACCAGACGGAGAATATTGACAGCAATCGAACCGATCCTGTTGCTGGCCTTCTCAAAGGATAATGAAGTTATCGTCCAGAAGCAGGCTGTAAACAGCGCGGCAAATTCACCGATATGGTTCTCAAAAAAGCTCATAATTAACCGTTTATTTGGTCTGTTGGTCTGCCTTCGCAAGCCGAAGCCCTGGCGAAGGCTTAGGTCTCCAGGCCATCACAAATCTAACTAAAAATCACTGTCATTGCGAGGAGGAACGACGAAGCAATCCGTCGATCTCCGGCAGGATGTTACGATATTATTCTGTTATTTCGAAAATATATTCTCCTGAACCTGACTCAAGTACAACCTTACCTTCCTGAGTCCTTATATTCTGACAGGTTCGGATTTGCCGAAAGCGGTTTGCCGTTTTCCGTTACCTTTTCAGCTGAAGTTAACAGGCAGGTAAATTGTTGCTTTTGTATTTGCAGGTATCTTCACCGTAACAATGATTTTCCCGTCCTTTCTTTCCCATCCTGAAGCAACAGTTCCGTATGAGCTTTCAAATGAAGCTTTTGAATATGCAAGTTTTTTTGTAGGATGTGGCTGAATTACAAGGTGCTTATAACCGGGTACCATTGTTTCAATTCCTGCCGATACCCTGTACATCCAGTCACCAATAGCACCATAGGCATAATGGTTAAATGAATTCATTCCGGGGTCCTGGAAAGTGCTGTCTGTTTTCTGACCATCCCATCGTTCCCAGATAGTTGTGGCACCCATTTTAACAGGATAGAGCCATGAGGGATATGTTTCCTGCAGAAGGAGATCATAAGCAACATCAGTATATCCGTTTTGAGACAGAACATGGCACAGATATGGAGTCCCCAGGAAACCGGTTGAAAGATGATTCCTCCTGCTTTTAATATCCTCTACAAGGAATGCTGCAGCTTTATCTCTCAGGTCCTCAGGCAGAAGGTCAAACATCAGGGCCAGAACATATGATGTCTGTGAGTTTGTTCCTACTCTTCCTGCAGGTGTAACATATTCATTAATAAATACTTCTCTTGATCTTATTGAAACAGATCAGTGTAATATTTCTCATCTTCGGTTTTTCCAAGTTCTTTTGCAGCTTCTGCAAGGAGGCTTGCCGAATAGGCATAAAAAGCCGTAGCAATAAAATCATGTTCGGTGTATCCATCAGGTTCAGTATGGTTGTTTACCGGCGGATGATAAAACAGCCAGTCACCATATTTGCTTCCGCCTTTCCAGATATAATGAGTCACCTGCTTTTTTCCTGATATATTCAACCCAGGCTTTCATGCCCGGATACTGTGTTTCAAGGAGTCTTTTATCACCATATACAGTGTACATGGTCCATGGAGCAATTACTGCAACATCTCCCCAGCCTGCTGATGGGTGACGCTGTTTTGGCATCCTGTCTGTTAAGAACATCAGGAATTACATCCGGAACTTCTCCGCCCTGCTTCTGATCAGCAGCAACATCTTTCAGCCATTTTGTAAAGAATGAAGAAACATCCATATTAAATGCTGCTGTTCTGCGAAATGCCTGTGCATCACCTGTCCATCCAAGACGTTCATCACGCTGCGGACAATCGGTCGGGACATCAACAAAATTACCTTTCTGACCCCACTGAATATTATGCTGCAACTGATTAAGCAGTGGATTTGAACTTTCATAACTTCCTGTAACCGGCATATCTGAATGAACAACAACTCCGGTCAGATTATCAGCTGTAAGTTCACCGGGAAAACCGGTTACTTCAACATATCTGAATCCCATAAAGGTGAACCTTGGTTCATATATCTCTTCTCCGGTTCCGGCAAGTGTATAGGTAAGCTGACATTTTGCAACCCGCAGATTTTCGGTGTAAAATTCTCCAAATTTATCCAGTACCTCTGCATGCCGGAGTGTAACAACAGTTCCTTTCGGTCCTGTAACCTTCAGTCTTAGCCAGCCAACCATATTCTGTCCCATATCAACAACAAGGCTTCCTTTTGGAGTCCTGAATATCTTTACAGGTTTTATCTCCTGAATTTTCCTGACAGGTACTCCTTCAGAGGCAATAAGATTATTATTGGAATAGTTCCCGATCCTGACATTTTTCCAGCTTCTTTCATTATACCCTGTCAGATTCCATCCGGTGAGCTTTTTTGTTGCATCATATGTTTCACCGTTATAAATATCATTCATTCTGATTGCTCCGTCATTGATGCTTTCCACGATCCATCGGTTACAACAAGTGATTCAGTTCCATCGGTATAAGTTATTTTCATCTGCATAAGAAGTCCAAGTCTTTTACCATAAATTGCCCAGTTATTTCCCCAGGCAAGTGTTCCCCTGTACCAGCCGTCACCAAGAACAGCACCAATTGCATTTTTACCTTTTAACAAGCATGGGCTGTAACATCATATACCTGGTACTGAAGTCTTTTACCATATGAGGTCCAGCCCGGAGTAAGTACCTGGTCACCTACTTTTTTCCCATTCAGATGCAGTTCATAAAAGCCATGAGAAGTAACATAAACTCTTGCTGACGCATACAGTTTTCGATATGCTGAAATTCTTTTCTGAAATGAGGAGATGGGGAATATCTTATTGTATCTCCTTCCATTTCAATCCATTTTGCTTTCCAGTCAGCCGGGTTAAGCAATCCCGTTTCCCAGAAGGCAGTTTCACTCCATTTTGATTCTCTTCCTTTATTATCCCATACCTTTACCTGCCAGAAATATCCTGTCCGGACTTAAGATCAGTGCCCATTATAGCCCACAAGAACTGATTCATCAGATACTATTTTTCCGCTTGCCCATATGGTTTTAGAGCCTGAAAATTTCTGATCTGTAGAAACTCTTATTGAGTATGCAGTTTGCACAACATTAAAGCCTGTGCTTTTTATTTTCCAGGAAAACCTTGGCTGCAAAACATCAATGCCTAACAGGATTTTTTTTATGTTCACAGGTAAGATCGTAAAGCATCAGATCCTGTGAAAACAGGCTTCCCGAAGTTAAAAGAAGGAATAAGAAGAGTTTTAGTGATTTCATGTTAAATTAATTAGTGTAAAGTTAAACTTACTATATCGCTGATATGATCATCTTGGATTTCGGATTTCGGATTTCGGATTTCGGATTGGTTCTTAATCCGCAATCAAAAATCCGCAATCCGCAATAATTTAGACGATTATTCTTTCCATCTTCTCTAAACATGATTCGATTTTATTATTAAAATATCATAAGTTAAAAAAATCAGGTTTTGAAATTTATCTAATTTTATCGGATTTCTGAAAGTTAAAATAACTATTTTTATCTTTTTCTTAAAACAACCTAAACGAAGAAACTCTGAAATGAATCCAATTGCAGGTATCTTATTAATAGCACTTGGCAGTATTGGTGCAGCCAGTTTCTATGTTCCTTTCAAAAAAGTCAAAGAGTGGGCATGGGAATCATACTGGATCACTCAGGGTGTTGCAGCATGGTTAATTGCTCCCTGGCTGTTTGCTCTGATCTTCATTCCCCAAGGTGAGCTGATGCCTATTATAAATGAAGCCCCTTCATCAGGCTAAATTAATGGCAATGTTTTTCGGAGTACTATGGGGATTCGGCGGACTGACATTCGGATTAAGCATACGTTATCTTGGAGTTGCTCTTGGACAAAGCATTGCACTTGGATTATGTGCAGCTTTTGGAACTCTTATCCCCCCAGTGATCGCAGGTGAAAATCTTTTTTCGACCAGGGCAGGAATTCTTACACTTATCGGTGTATCACTGACTGTGGCAGGTATTGCAATTATCGGATATGCAGGATCTCTTAAAAGCAAAGAGATGACTGAAGAGGAAAAGAGAGCTGCAGTAAAGGAATTTGCTCTTAAAAAAGGAATCCTGATTGCAATCTTTGCCGGAATTATGAGCGCCTGCTTTAATTTCGGATTTGAAGCAGGAAAACCAATTGAAGAGATTGCTCTTGCTCATGGCACAAATCCGCTTTTTCAGAAGAATCCTTCGCTGATCTTCATTCTTTTCGGAGGATTTATCACCAACCTGGTTTATTGTGGATACCTGAATATTAAGAACAAGACATATAAGGATTATGTCTCTGTATCAGGTAAAGTCCTTCTGAATAATCTACTTTTTACTTTTCTGGCAGGTTTTTTGTGGTTTCTCCAGTTTCATTTCTTTGGAATGGGTTCAAGCAAACTACCTGAGAGCATGGCTGTTTTTGGCTGGAGCATACTGATGGCTCTGAATATTGCAATCAGCAATATCTGGGGAATCATTCTGAATGAATGGAAAGGAGCAAAGGGAAAAACAATAATTGTTCTGATAATTGGAATTATAATTCTTATTCTTTCAACATTTGTTGTTAAACTAAGTTAAATACACATTATGAAAAGATTTGGTTTTAAAATGAAACTGTATCCGGGCTTCAAGGAGGAATACAGGAAAAGGCATAGTGAAATATGGCCTGAGCTTGTCACACTTCTGAAGAATGAAGGTATCGGAAATTATTCCATTTTTCTTGATGAAGAGACCAATACCTTGTTTGCTTACCAGGAACAGTCAGGGGAAAGTTCCTCACAGGATCTCGGAACAACTGAAATTGTAAAGAAATGGTGGAAATATATGGCCGATATTATGGAAACAAATCCTGATAATTCACCTGTGACAATACCTCTTGAACAGGTGTTTTATATGGAATAAACCAGTGATTTTTATTTCTTTATTTGTAATCATCCTCTAAATCCAATATAATGAAAAAGGAACTAATCAGGAAGTCATATCAGCTTGCAAAAGAACAATATGCTGAATTGGGAGTTGATACCGAAAAAGTGCTCGCTGAAATGGATAATGTTATAATAAGTCTGCATTGCTGGCAGACCGACGATGTTGGCGGTTTTGAAAAGGAAGGAGCAGAACTTGGCGGAGGTGGAATCCAGGCAACCGGCAATTTCCCGGGAAAAGCAAGGACTATTGACCAGATGAGAGATGATCTGGATAAGGTTATGTCGCTTGCTTCCCGGAAAACAAAGATTGAATCTTCATGCTATTTATGGTGAGTTCGGAGGTAAAACTGTTGACCGTGATCAGATTGAAGTAAAGCATTTTCAGGGATGGATAGACTGGGCAAAAGAAAGGAAAATAGGTCTTGATTTCAACTGTACCTGCTTTTCCCATCCGCTTGCTGATGATGGATTTACACTCTCAAGCAAAAACCCGAAAATCAAGGAAGTTCTGGGTTGAACATACAAAACGATGCAGGGCAATTGCTGCTGAAATGGGAAAACAGCTCGGATACTCCTGCTGTTCATAATATCTGGATCCCTGATGGTTCAAAAGATACTCCGGTTGACAGGAATACACTGCGTAAACTGCTGAAGAAATCGCTTGATGAGATCTTTGCTGTAAAATATCCCAAGAAAATATCTGAAGGATTCAGTCGAAAGCAAACTGTTTGGAATCGGATCAGAATCGATGGTTGTTGGATCACATGATTTCTATCTCGGATATGCAATTAAAAACAATACAATGATTACTCTCGACAATGGCCATTTCCATCCTACTGAACAG
Organism: uncultured Bacteroidales bacterium; assembly: GCA_963703935.1. Taxonomy (GTDB): domain Bacteria; phylum Bacteroidota; class Bacteroidia; order Bacteroidales; family VadinHA17; genus LD21. The sequence goes on from CAVPGA010000002.1 coordinate 329,776, forward strand.
GTAGGCGATAAGATATCTTCAATTCTCCTCTTTATTGATGAGATTCTGTTGCATCTTACCAGGGGAGTCAGCTGGGACAGCGACCATGTGGTTACCTTTAATGATGAATTGTTGCTTATCGCCCAGGAAATTGTTCGTGCAAAAGCCCTGAAACGGGTAAATATCGGTCTCGATTTCTTTGATGCAAGTCTGAACAGGATCGGAGCATATGTTATCGGAACACGATCTGCTCAGATGGCATTCATGAATGCCTTGCTTGAACCTCATGAAACCCTTGTTAAATTTGAAGAACAGGGTAAAACATTTGAAAGACTTTCATTACTGGAGCTTTTGAAAACCAAACCATTCGGTGCGGTTTGGGATTATTATTGCCTGATAAACAACGTTCCTGTCGGACAGGATTATATTGATGAGATCAGCAAATACGAAAAAAAGGTATTGCGGAAAAGATAAAAAGGGGAGACAGGGAAAGTATATATGAAAGAGAAGGTAATTGCAATATTTGACATAGGAAAGACGAACAAGAAGATTCTTCTGTTTGACTATAATCTTAAGGTTGTCCGGGAGGAAGAAACACGATTTGAGGAAAAGCTGGATGACGATGGATTTGAATGTGACAATATTGAGCTGATTGAAGAATGGATAAAAGAGACTATAACAGGATTAATCCATTCAGATAAGTACGACCTTACCGCTGTTAATTTTGCAACATACGGCGCTACACTCGTTTATCTTGATTCTGAGGGCAGGAGTCTGACACCTGCTTATAATTACCTTAAACCTATTGATGAAAAAATACCGGAAAGACTCTACAGGAGATATGGCGGGCAGGATGAATTTTGCAGGAGAACTGCCTCTCCAGCGCTCGGAATGTTAAATTCAGGTATCCAGGTGTTATGGCTGAAATCACTAAAGCCCGAAATATTTGCAAAAGTAAAGCATATCCTTCATTTTCCCCAGTATCTGTCATATCTGATCACAGGCAAGATCTATTCAGAACACACATCAATAGGCTGTCATACCGGACTGTGGGATTTTGACAACATGAACTATCATCCCTGGGTAACTGACTATGGATTAAATCTTCCCCTGCCTGTTCCGGTCGAGACAATAAATGAAGTTGTTATTGAGGGAAAAAAGTTATTTTGCGGGATTGGAATCCACGACAGCTCAGCATCGCTGGCACCATATTTTACAGGCAACAGGGGAAAATTTCTGCTTGCCTCTACAGGTACATGGTGTATCAGTATGAATCCATTCAACCCTGAAAAACTGACTGTTGAGCAACTTGACAGGGATTGTCTTTGCTATATGAGTGTTACACGGCAACCTGTAAAGTCATCCAGGCTGTTTCTGGGTCATATGCATGAAACAGCGGTAAAATTGCTGAACGATCATTTCGGAACTACTGAGGATTATTACAAAAATGTGAAATTTGATCCGGATTTGCTTAGAATGTTAAAAGGGAGATACAGCGGGGACAGAAGGGCATTTTTTAACAGCGGGCCCGGATCAAGGGAATTCAGGGACAGAATTGACCTGTTTGATTTTAAGTCGTACGATGAAGCATATCATCAGCTGATGAGTGAACTGGGAGATCTGACAATTGAAGCCATAAGGCTGATCCAGCAGCAAAATGACGAAACAGAAAACATATATATTACCGGCGGATTCGGCAGGAACAAGATCTTTCTTAAGCTTATTGCCCTTGCTTTCCCGTCAAAAAAAGTGTTTACCTCTGAAATTAACAATGCAACAGCCCTGGGAGCCGCTCTCGTTCTGTTCAGTTCCCTGAGTGAAAAAGAGCCTGAACTTAACCTCGGTTTGACCGAATGTTCTGTGTAAATGAATACCAAATAGCCGGATAAGAGCTAAAACCAGTATGACTAGTTACGACAGATTTAAAATAAGACAGGAAGAGATCATTTCGGTGATTAATTCATTTGATACAATACCCTTGTATAAAATGAGCAAGGCCAGCCTGATGAACAGAACTGATACCAAGTATGTTTTCTCGATTAAAATCCTTCCGGCATTATTAATCCAGCTAACAGATAAATACAAGGTTATGGAGATCAACCAGGACAGGATCTTTCCATATACAACTACATATCTTGACACCTCTGATTTTCTTTTTTATCATCAGCATATGAAAGGGAAAATCGAAAGGCACAAAATACGATACAGAAAATATGAGCTTTCGGGGGTATCATATCTTGAAATTAAAAAGAAAACAAACAGACAGAGAACTGAAAAGATCCGGATAGTGAATACACTTGACCCATCTGGCTTTGACGACAGGGCGTCCTGTTTTATTACAGCATATTCACCATATAATCCCGATGTTCTGAAACCAAAGCTGATCAACACTTTTACAAGGACTACCCTTGTAAACCTTGAAACTAATGAAAGAATTACTTTTGATTTTGATCTTGGCTTTTCAGATCTTACGGGCAATAGTTTTAATCTTCCGTTTATTTCAATTGCCGAATTAAAAAGAGAAGGTTTTTCAAATCAATCGCCATTTATCAGTGTTATTAAAAATTTCGGACTTCGTCCTACAGGGTTCAGTAAATATTGCATCGGAAGTCAGTATTTACAGGAAATGCCAAGAGGAAATTTGCTGAAACCTAAATTATTGTTAATAAATAAACTTAAAAATGAATACAACGGGTTTGTTGGCGCTCAGTAGCATCAGTTTTCAGGGTATCGAGTTAATCGATGTGCCCGCTTTTTTGGAATTATTGTTTCGGTTTGCGCTGAACCTTGGTGTTATTATGCTTTTAGTGAGGTGGTTATATTACTCAAAAACAAAAAGAAAAGACTATCTTTTTACCTATATCCTGATATCAAGTATAGTCTTCCTTCTTTGCTATCTGCTTGAGAACGTCAGCCTGCAGATCGGCTTTGCATTAGGATTGTTTGCAATTTTCGGTATCATAAGGTACCGGACCAACGCAATGCCAATCAAAGAAATGACATACCTCTTTCTGATTATCGGGGTTTCGGTGATCAACGCTCTGACCAATACCGATACAAGCCTTACCGACCTCCTTTTCACAAACATCATAATTATCCTGATAACCTACGGACTGGAAAAAGTATGGCTGTTGAAACATGAGTCATCAAAATTGATTGTCTATGAAAAAATCAACCTCATTAAGGCCGGAAACGAGGATGCTTTGATTAAAGATCTTCAGGAAAGGACAGGAATAGCAAAGATTAACAGGGTTGAGGTGGGCAAAATTAATTTTCTGAGGGATATTTGTGAGCTTACTATCTATTATTTTGAGACAAAGGGGAAAGGATCCAATGTCAACGGTAACAATGAAAATGACAATGATGATGACGATGAGGACTAGAAAATCACTTATTTTAATTGCGTTAATAAGTTTTGGTTTATCCGCCTTTTCTCAAAAGAATGACTTTGGGATCTGGTATAATGTTGCTGTTGAACACAACCTTGTAAAAAATCTTGAACTGGATCTGTCGGCAACCATGAGGACATTTAAAAATGCCTCCAAAATTGAGGAAGCATTTCTGGAAGCCGGATTAACATATAAGTTTAACGCTTATTTTTCTGCCGGAGCTTCATACAGGATAACAGAAAACATAGAAGATGATGATGCATTCCATCTTCGCCATAAATGGTTCGTTGATATGAAAGGGACGTTGCCTGCCGGTGATTTGACTGTTACAGCCAGGGTCCGGTTCCAGCGAAGGTATAAAACCTACTTTGAGGATGAGGAGGATAAAATACCCGATTCTCATGTAAGAACCCGGCTGAAAGTTCAATATGATATACCAAATTTCAAGTTTAATCCGTATGTGTCAGCCGAATTATTTCTTCCCGCATTCGCCGAAGCTGAAAAAACCGTAGATAAGTACAGGCTGATTATCGGCTTGGATTACAGTATTGCAAAGCGGCATACTGTGGAGGTGGGATATATTTTTCAGCGAGATTATCTGCCAAAGCTCTCTGATATCAGTTTGATATCACTTCAATATAATTTTAAATTTTAGAATTTTCTCTATGCGACCCAGATACTACACTATTATTTTCATATCTGCATTCTGCCTGAGTATTGCATCAGCACAGGTCCCTGAAAGGCAGTGGCCCGGGTATCGCGGCTATATGCTCTCCGGAGTGCTCGACAATGCAAATCTTCCCGAAACTTTTGATATCGGTAAAGGCCTGAACATCAAATGGAAAACGCAGATCCCGGGATTGGGAATATCGAGTCCTGTCATATGGGGTAATAAACTGTTTCTGACAACTGCGATCAGTGAGGAGGACAAAGCCGGTTTCAGACCCGGAATTTATGGAGACGTCGCACCTGTTAACGATAGCTCTGTGCATGAATGGAAAGTAATGTGCTTTGATAAAAATAACGGGAAAATTATCTGGGAACGTACTGCCTGTAAAGGGTTTCCGAAAATGAAACGGCATCCTAAATCGACGCATGCAAATACATCCGTGGCAACCGATGGAAAGTATGTTGTGGCTTTTTTTGGTTCGGAAGGCCTTTATTGTTATGATATGAACGGTAAGCTTCAGTGGCAGAAAAATTTCGGAGTACTGAAATCGGTATTCTTTATAATGAAAAATGCTGAATGGGAATTTGGAAGCTCGCCTATAATTTACGATGGGGTTCTGATAATTCAGTGCGACGTTCTTGAAAATTCTTTCGTTGCGGCATACGATCTGAAGACCGGAAAGGAAAAATGGAGAACTATGAGGGATGAGTATCCCGGCTGGTGCACTCCGAATATCTATAAAAACGGGGACAAAGCTTATGTTGCCGTAAACGGATTTAAACGGAGGGGCGGATATGATCTTGAAACCGGCAGGGAGGTATGGAATATGTCGGGAGGAGGTGATATTCAGATCCCTTCGCCAATAACCGGAAAAGATGTTATTTTCTTCAACAGCGCTCATGGCAAGAGCTCTCCCATTATGTCTGTAAGTACCGGTGCAAAGGGAAACATCACCCTTAAGGAGGGCGAGACCTCAAATCAGTATATTAACTGGTACCTTCCAAGAGGTGGCTCATACATGCATACTTTGCTGCTATATCATGGCAGGCTTTATAATGCCAACTGGAATGGGATTGTTAACTGTCTCGACCCCCTAACCGGAAAGGAGGTCTATAACGCGAAACTGGGCCAGTCGAAAAGTTTTATTGCATCACCTGTCGCCTCAGACGGAAGGATCTTTATAGTCGATGAAGAGGGAACAGTATATATAATCGGGGACGGTGATAAATTTAATCTCCTTGCAGAAATTCCATTAAATGACATTTGCATGACGGCTCCCTCGATCACTGATGGAATGATATTTTTCAGAACCCAGAAATACCTGATCTGCGTAGGTAAAAAATAATTTATTCCTTCCGGAGCTGAATCACAAGTGATTTGCTGCTGATCAGCCTCACTGAAAAGAAAAGAGCCCCCAGACCTGCCGCACTGACTGATATTACCATCAGTACAATTATTTTCCATGGCATTTCAGAGCCGCCAGATAAGGATGGCAGTGTCGATATCAGACCTGAGAGTGTTCCGGTCAGGATACCCCAGGCAAGAATGACGATCTGATCGCTTAACAGCAGCTTCCGTATCTTTTTAAGAGAGAACCCGGTTGCCATCATAAAAGCAAACTCCCGTTTTCTCTGGCTATAATTGCGGATCAGGATAAAACCCATCCCGGCCACTCCAAGCACCAATCCAAAAGCACCCAGAATAGTAAAAACATCAAGGTAAGTATTGGTTACCTCAAAGAATGACCCAAGCTTCTCACCTGCGGTTTCCACGGAGGCACCATATCCTGAAAACCTTTCACTTAGCATATCCCGGTAATAGTCCGAAAGTTCAGGTTTTCCGTCAACCAGGAAAACAGTACTTCCTGCTACTGAAGGATAGAATTTTTTTAAATTTTTTTCACTTATTATAAGATGACCCTGGAATACTGAAGACTTAAGTCCGCCACAAAGTATTATCTCCAAAGGTTGTCCATTCTCGGACCGGTATTTCAACGTATCGCCGGTCTTAACCCTGAGTCCCCATTGCATTACGGTTTGATCTGCAATCCCATATATTTTATTATTCCCGTGATTATCGTTCAGAAGGCTCCAGGGATTTTTATCTCCGGCCAGATCAAGGGCAGATGCAAATGAGAAGGAACCGCGGGAAATGAATTCATTTGCATCGATCCCCAGGATGGAAGGAGAGGTGACATGATTCAGGTTCAGGCAGCTTGCATCATCACCGTTCACTTTGTCTGCCTGCACAAACCTCAGATCCTTAAGTTCAGGCTCATCCAGTCCAAATTCACTTCTTCCGCCGGGAAGATTGAGATTACCCGTTACCGGTACCGCGGTCTCCATCCACAAAAGGTATCCGCCGGTACCACCAGACCGGACCAGCATTTTTTCTGTTAAGACCTGCCTGTTGGCACCTGTGATGATAACCGCAAATATTCCTGCAGCAATGAATATTACAGGTGTTATGGCCTGGGATGGATAAAAGGAATAAAACTTCCTTGAAAAATGGTATTTAAAGGGCATGGAGCCAGCTTTCAAGCCTGTATGCCTGATATAGTACTGGCGCAGGGCAAGGACAAAGCTTAAAAAGAACAATGAACCGGCAATAAAGGAGAGTATTGTGGAAGAGTCCCTGAGCAGTATGGACAGGATTAAAATAATTGAGGCTGTCAGAAAGGAGAGGAGGAGAAATACAATACCCAATTTTTCCCGCCGCTTGTGCGGCTGACCTTTTTCAGAGCTGAGATTCTTTAGAAATGCCCTGACTTTTATATACAGAAGAACAGCAGATATGATAATTGTGACTACGAAACCTGTGACTACCGGAGAAAATCCAAATTGCGGTGTGATCGTATCTGTCTGAACCGCCCCTTTCCAGACTGAATTCAACGCACTTATGATCTGCTTATTCATTAAAAACCCTAAAAAGACACCGGGGACAGCTCCGATCACGGTGTAGAACATTGTTTCCAGAAAAAGGGTCTTTTTGATAAATATATTTTTAAATCCAAGGGCATGATAAGTTCTGACCTGCTCCTTCCTCGAATCAAAGAAAATGGAAACAGCAAATGATAACAGGATTATACAGGAAAGTAAAATGAATATTCCCAGTGAGAGGAAAAGTGTGCTGAAATCGACTCCGCTCCCTGCAGCTGCCTTGCTTTCGCTCCTGATGCGTGTCAATGTAAATCCCGTTATCTCCGGATCGAGAGATCCCTTTAAAGCATCATTTATCTTTCCGATATCCATAGATTCAGGAAATCTGAGTGCAGTTGCCGGCCCGAAATTGTTGCCCCATAGCCTGACACCTGTGTTGTAGCTTATAAATGCCTTGGGAGTTCCCCTGTATCTGTTCCAGTAATCTTCGTCCTTTTGGCGGATCCTGTCAAGAAGGAGCGGGACACCGGCATCCCAGCCTGAACAGGTTGTGCTTCCTGCTATACCCGGAAAATCAGGCATAAGGGAAGGATCTGAAAAAACACTGTTCCTTTCAAGTATGCCAGCGACAATGAAATCTTTACTTTTTTCCACGAGTAATTTTCCGGTTCCGGGATCAAACCAGGTAAGTTTCAGTGAGTCTCCCGGTTTGGCGCCGGTATCGTGCGCAAGCCAGTCGCTGATAACAATTTCATCATCCCCGGGATGAAACGATTCTGAAGGGGTCAGGGCTGCAACAAATGAATACGGAGTTGATCCGGTGGTCAGCTCAAGAGAGTTGGCCAGGTATGTTATCAGCGGCCTGGCTGATGGGATTTCTTTAAGGATCCGGGCTGTTATTGCACTGTCAATAAATATTCTGTCTGAAATCAGCTCTGGTTCACCGGTCTTTTCCGATTTCCTGATAGTTAATCCTATGTCATTGATTGTCAGAATATCCGTAAGACCCTTTAAAAAATCGGTATCAGCGTAGCCATGTCCGTTCTGAACAAGCAGCCTGTTAGCTTTCCGGGGTTTGAGAGGATCAGAGTCCATTTCCCTGATATCCAGGAAAACATTCATGGGAACAATCTGGCTGATACCAAGGGAAAAATTGCCTGCCTGATCATGAGATACTATTTTCCCTACCTTCATGACCCTCGAACCATCCTTCTCTTTTGATGGTGCAAACGGGGCATTTGCCGGCAGCGGCTCCGTTTCCCTGAAGTGGACAATAATATCATCACCCTCGCTTATTTTAAGATATTGTGCCAGCCTCGTATTTATAACTACGGTACCGGGAGCAATTATAAGGGAATCCTTCCCGTGAAATTGAAAAAAATCATCACCAACCCCGTATATTTTTGTATTTAAAGCTGTTACTCCGGTAGAGAAATTCTGGACATATCCGTCGGATTCCAGGATGGCCACTACCTTTTCATCAAGCCTGCCTGCAAGTCTTCCGGCAAGTGATGCATTGAAAAACCTGAGTCCGGAACTTATCAGGATATCGGTATTTCCAAGCTTTTCATCCGCCTTTGTCTTCAGGCTGGTCCTGACAGAATAGCCTGTGAAAAGCGAACCGGTAATAACAGCTGCCAGCAGAAGAACAATAATTATCTGGTTAACAGATGCTCTTCTGTAAAATAAAAGTGACTTTGCAGCAATTTTAAAAGGGACAAACTTCATTAAATCCAAATATTACCTTTCATTTTACCAGCCTGCCGTTCACAAGCCTCAGATGGAGCTTCATTTTTGAGGCAAGGCTTGAAGAGTGTGTAGCCACGAACAGGGTTATCCCGAACCTGGTATTCATTTCGACAAGCAGATCTCCGAGCGAATCGGCATTTTTTGAATCAAGGGAGCCTGTCGGCTCATCAGCAAGCAAAATCAGAGGTTTGTTGATCAAAGCTCTTACCAGTGTTGCACGCTGCGCTTCTCCTCCTGATATTTGAAAGGGATACTTGCCGGAAATATCAGTGATACCTGTTTGCTCCAACAGCAATTGGCACCAGGCTTCCTTTTCGAGAAATTCTTTTTTTGAAATTCCGGAGGCAAACACCGGAAGGAGGATATTCTCTTTTATCGAAAGATGTGGGAAAAGCAGATGATCCTGGAATACGAATCCTAAATTTTTGTTCCGGTAGAATGCCGCCTCATCAGGATTGAACGAAAGAATAGATTTGCCGTTAAATTGAATATCACCGGAATCAGGTCTGTCAAGCAGGCTCACTATGTTCATCAAAGTCGTTTTTCCTGATCCCGAAGGTCCCGTAACTGCAATTGAATCACCTTTTTCAATTGAAATTTCAAGTTTGTCGAGGACGATGCCCCTGCCGGTAAATGACTTTGTTATGTTCTGTAGTTTTAGCATAGCTGGTCCGGAATTTTAGGCGATCATCAGATATTGCTGTATACATTGGACAAACCCACGGACATCTTTTCAAGGGAGAGCTCCTTCCTTACCGTTTCCTGGCCTGCTTTACCCAATCTTATTCTTAAATCCTTATCATTCAGCATACTCAGCAGGGCTGCAGAGAGCGCATCAATTGTGTCGGGTGAATAAGTCAAACCACCTCCCGTCATCTTTATTATCTCCGGAAAGGCTCCGGTAGCCGGCTGAACAACCGGTACTCCGGCGCTGTTCGCTTCCAGGATATATAATCCGTATCCGTCATATTTTCGGACAGGTACACTGATCACATCGACATCATTAAAGAATCCGATCTTAGCGTTCCCGTCGAATTCGGGATATATCCTGACGCTTTTCTGAAATCCGTACTCCCGTATCTTTTTTATCTGACTGGCAATAAATGGCTTGTCATCACCGGTATAACCTCCGCATACATTGAGTACCAGATCCGGAAGAAGGTTTTCGGATTTGAGCTTTATGAATGCGTCCGTTAGTTTATCAAATCCGTTTTGCTGGTTTATGCGGCAAAAGTAACCCAGTGCCGGAGGCCGTGTTGATTCCGGACGGTCAGGCAGGATCTCGGGATCAAAACCCAAAGGAATCACATGTATATTGTCGCCTTTCAGTCCGGTTCTTTTTACGAATAGTTCCTTATAGTAATTACTTGGAGTAATAAATTTATCCACATGAACAGCTTCCCTGCCAATCATCTCCCACGCTTTGCTCCGGTAAGGCTCAGCCATTTCATCAACCCAGTCGTCCTCATTCAGAAGCGAGCATACGATCCTGATGTCGATCCGGTTTTTCAATTGCCGTGCCAGGCCGAGGATCAGCGCATTGGAAAGGTGAATTATATCAGGTTTTCCGTCTTTTGTAAGATATTGGACGAGCCTGTCAACCTCATTTTTCCTGAATGCATTGTCTCCCTCAATCATATTCAGGGTAAGGTCCTCCAGCCCTTCAGTCCTGGTTGTTCCTGCCATATGTGAAGCAAGCTTCAGAAAAGGTGGTGAATCGAAAAATTTCTCAAGAAGGAGGGGCATGTTTCTGAACACAGGCACTTTCTCTCTGAGGTACATTGAGATAGCGCCAAAGAAGACTTCATCATCAAAGCTGTTTTTAGATGCTTTTTTATCTGGTGGCAGGTAAAGCGGAATCCCGCGTGCGGAGATCCCCGGGACTTTGCGAATTGCCCTCAGATAGATCATATCGCGGTAGCAGTTTCCGCAATAAAATGATCCTCCGGATCCTGTAATAAGATATACTATTTTCATCTGTTAATTAATTCTCTCTGCTATCTGCCTGTTCACCCCTAAATCCCCTAAAGGGGACTTAAAATCAAAGCCCCCTTTAGGGGGTTTGGGGGTTAAAAGACCAGATTTCCAGAGTGGTCTTATTCAGTTTCTATTTCTTAATGCCAAATGCCAGTAACCTTCCATCCTCCGTCAGGAAATAAAACCTGTCTTTTGTCACGACAGGTGAACTGCTTACAGGTGCACCCGCGTTGAAGCTCCATTTCTTCTTTCCATCCTGCAATCCGAGGATATAGATATTCCCGTCGCTGCTCCCGAAGAGAACTTTGGAGGGAGTTACAACTGCTGAACCCGTTATACGGCCGTTAGTCCTGTACTTCCAGATCTGCCGTCCTGTTGATGCATCATAACAGTAAAGGTATTTATCCTCATTCCCGACCACAACATAATTTCCCCTGACTGCAGGGATTGCCAGTATTGAGCCGGAATTTTCAGCCGGAGGAATTTTCCAGGATATCTTCCTTGTCTTCAGATCAAGGCAATAGAGACTTCCGTCATAATCACCCAGATAAGCCTTTCCGCCTGACAGGGCAGGAGAGGCAGCTATATAAATGCCTATTTCTATTGTGTCCTTTTCTCTTCCGGTTAATGGGTCTGTTAACCTTATTATCCCGTCACAACCTCCGAAGACAATACTGTTATCTCCAAGTGCCGGAGTCCCGTTCACGTAATTATCGGTTTCAAGTTTCCAGAGTAGTTTCCCTGTTGCAGGGTCCACGCAATGAAGGTAATAATCATAACTGCCGAAAATGATGCCTGATCTTTTGCCGGAGGTCCAGGCATTTGCCGAGCCAACAATCTGGTTGTCCGTGGCGTATGACCAGATAAGCTTGCCTGTTGATTTATCATTTGAACGGAGTATCCCGTCGGAAGATCCGGTAAACACTCTGTCAGCGAATACCAGGGGAGGAGCCTCAACAGGGCTGCCTGTTTCAAATTTCCATTTTATCTTCCCGTCGCTACCCGCGGCAATCAGAGTTCCTTTGTCATTTCCAAAGTATACTAATCCGTCGCTCAGGACGGGTGATGACTTTGTCGATTCTCCCGTAGGCAGGCTCCACAATAATACCGGTGAAGCGGGAAACTCAAAATCGGTATTTCCCGAAAGGTCGCTTTTTCCCCTGAAAACAGGCCAGTTCATGTCGGAAACCTGTCCAGCTGAAACTGAAATAAATGAAGCAAAAAGAAATATGAGCTTTAAATATCTCATTTAAATTCATATTAATAGCGGCTCAAAGCTCCTGTAGGACAGATATCTATACAAATATCCGATTTTGTTGCAAGAATTCCATCAAACTCTTCTGTAAGCGGTTCCGATATAATTGATATAAATCCTCTGTTAATAAAACATAGTGCAGGCTCATCCTTGCTGTCCTCACAAACTCTTACACAAAGTCCGCATTTTATACATTTTGCATTTTCAAAAATCAGGCCGGTTTTATGATTTATCTTTTTTGCAATAGGAGCATTAACAAGTTTGCCTTTCGGATCTTTAAGTGAAAACTCCTCTGCCAGGTCCGGAGTTTACAGCTTTCTGCTGCCCGGCAATCGCAGTGCATACAGCTTCCGGCTTCACTGGCGGCTGATTGAAAATCAACAATCTCCCTGAACCTGGTAATCTCTTCCCTGCATTCTTTTAGCCATTCCCGAAGCTCAAAATCTTCCAGCTGTCCTATCCGGGATGAAAATCGTTTTCTGACCCCGGCGTTAACTGTCTGAGATGGAAACTGAGGCGGATATTTATCTCTGCTGATATTCCTGGATACGAAAAGTTTAATATTTCTTATGGAGACCGGTTGATCTATCTTCTTCCTGCGACATGCATTTTCGCAATATCCGGGACAGGTTTGACATTTGATCTCAGAATCTGTCATCTCTGCCAACGAAAGCTCCAGTGCCGCTGCGATGTTACCTGATATCAAAAGTCTGTTCATCAGTGGAATATTATATCCTGCCGGACAAACAATCCTGCATGGTGCTTCACATTCTGCCCTGTGTTCAAGAGAAGGAGTTCAACTGCTTTCTTCCGCAATGCAATAACATCATCACCCGAAGCATCAATGTCCATTCCATCCTGTAGCCAGGGCGGAACATGAGGGGATATAGTTGCCTGAATTCTTATCCCTTACCATACATACCATGCAGGATGAATAATGTTCAATTCCATCTTTGTGGCAAAGGGTAGGAATTACAATCCCTGCCTTTCCCGCGATTTCCAGGATCGACTGGCTTTCGTCTCCCTCAAGGTCTATGTTATTAATTTTTAACCTGATCATTTACATCTACTATTTCAACTGCTTTTTCAGGACAGACAACCCTGCAGTTATCACATTTTGTACAGATCTGCTGGTCAATTTCATGTTTTTCATAAGGTGTAAAGGCAATTGCATTTACGGGACACTCCTGGGAGCATTTTGTACAGCCTGTGCATTTATCATTAATAATATATTTTATCAGATGACTGCATTTTTTTGCCGGGCAATAGCCCCTTGCATGAGCTTCATACTCTTCCCTGAAATATCTGAGTCCGGTAAGAACCGGATTTGGAGCTGTTTTTCCAAGTCCGCACAGACTTCCATTCTTAACCTCCACACACAGCTTTTCAAGCTCATCAATTTCAGAAAGCTCAGCTCTTCCCTCACTAAGCCTTGTAATTATTTCAAGCATCTGTTTTGTACCAACCCGGCAGAAAGTGCATTTTCCGCATGATTGTTTATGTGTGAATGTAAGAAAATACTTTGCCATGTCAACCATGCAATCGGTATCATCAAGAACAACCATTCCACCTGATCCCATCATGGCACCCATTTTTGTAAGCTCCTCATAATCAATAGGAGTATCGGCCATACCTGAAGGAATACATCCGCCCGACGGACCACCTATCTGTACGGCTTTAAATGTTCTTCCTTCTGCAACACCATCCCCGATATTTTCAACTATCTTCCTAATTGTAATCCCCATAGGGACTTCAATCAGTCCTCCTTTGGATATCTTTCCTGCCAGTGCAAATACTTTGGTGCCTTTGCTTTTCCCGGTGCCTGTAGAGCTGAAAGCTTCGGCTCCGTTATTAATGATCCACGGAACAAGGGCAAAGGTTTCAACATTATTTACAAGGGTCGGCTTTCCCCTGAATCCTTTAACTGCAGGGTAGGGAGGCCTCAGATGGGGAGTACCGCGTTTACCTTCAAGGGATGCGATCAGAGCAGTTTCTTCTCCGCAAACAAATGCACCGGCACCTTCAAAAATATTTATATTGAATGAAAAGCCGGTTCCAAGGATATTCTTTCCAGTAATTCCTTTCTCATAACACAGTTTCAGGGCATTTCTTACCCTCGATACAGCCAGCGGATATTCAGCCCTGATATAGAAAATACCTTCAGCTGCGCCTGTTGCATAACCTGCAATCAGCATTCCTTCAATTATCCTGAATGGAAATGATTCAAGCAGCATCCTGTCCATAAAAGCCCCGGGATCACCTTCATCGCCATTGCAAACAACATATTTGACATTTCCCGGCGAACCCGAAAATATTTCCCATTTCTTTCCTGTAGGAAATCCTGCTCCTCCACGGCCTCTTAATCCACTCTGAGTGATTATATTCCGGATTTCCCCGGCGCTTAAGCCGGAGAGGCATTTTTTAAAGGCCTGAAAGCCTCCAAGCAGAATATACTCGTCAATTGAAACAGGTGAAATGATTCCGCTGTTCAATGTTGCCATCCTTACCTGATAGCTCAAAAAATTATTGAGATATTTTTCCCTTACTTCACCTGTAAGGTTAACAGGACTGCCGGTCATTTCATCGGAAAGGAAGGTGTCCGCAAGATCATTTATTTTATACCTGATCCTTTTATTGAATGATCGTGGTCTTACATGCTTAAGCAGTATTTCTTCAACCTGTTCTTTACTGACATTGGTATATCTGATGGCAGTATTACCCTTTGGTACAATTTCAAGAAGGGGTGTCTGGTTGCATACACCGACACATCCGACCGGTTTCAGTCTGATATTAAGATCATATCCTTCCTTTATTTCAAGAAGCCTGGAGAGTATTTCCCTGCTTCCTCCTGCAACACAACATGAACCCAGTCCTATTCTTACTTCAGCATCACTGGTTTCTGTCATCTCCGTTTCAGGAGGTTTTTCGCTGCGGCTTTCAGATGAAAGAAAGTCAGCTATTATCTCTTCTGTCTGGGATGGCTTGACATGCCCGTAGGTTTTCCCGTCAATCTGAACCACCGGAGCAAGAGTACAGCATCCCAGGCATGCAACTTCTTCAATTGAGAACAGGTTGTCAGGAGAAGTATTCCTCAGATCATCAATTTCAAGTACTCTTTTAAAAGCATCTGAAATAAGCGGTGCCCCCTTTACATGACAGGCGGTTCCTGCACAAATCTTTATTGTATGCTTCCCGACAGGCATATGTCTGAACTGAGAATAAAAAGTTGAAACACCGGAGATCTGTCCGGGTGTTATATCTGTAACCCTGCATATATGCTTTAGTGCCTCTGAGGGTAGATAATTCAGTCTGTTCTGTACTTCCTGAAGGATAGGAATTACCTTTTCAGTTTCCCTGCCTGTGGAATTTACAACATCATCTACAACTGAAATTATATCCTCGTCATTGCAAGGCTGACAGTTGCATTCTTTATCTTCTGTATGTTCTGCTTCTGTGTTCAATTTTCTGAAATGCAATAAAGATTGTTTCTTCCTCTTATATAAATATTCTTATCTGAAAATGCCGGTGTGCAATCAGCATTTTCTCCCAATGGGGACTCTGCAATCAACTCATACTCCGAGCCTGCTTTAACAATATGCATCATCCCGCTTCTGTCAAGCAGATAGACTTTCTCATCTGCTATTATCGGAGAGGCATAAAACGATTCCGCAAAATAATGTGTCCAGAGGGTATCGCCTTTGACGGCATTATAACATGCAACATCGCCGTTTCCGGTCGACAGGAACAGGAATTCATCGGTGGCAACAGGACTTGATACGTCAGGTGTAAATGTATTGTCCTCCCAGACAATGGCAGCTCCACTGCCTGCTTTTATTGCAGCCAGCCTTGCATAATCAGTTACTGCATAGGTCATTGTGCTGTTTACCGCAACTGATGGTGCAACATCTCCGGTCAGGCATTCAACAGTCCAGAGCTCTTCACCTGTGGTCGCATTAAATGAAGTCACCGAAGGATTACCGTTGATAACAACCTGCGGTGTGCCGTTAAAAGTTGCCAGCACAGGTGATGACCAGACAGGATGTCCGGTTCTGATAGTTTCCCACTTCATGGTTCCTGATTCAATATCAAAACCCATGAGCGAAATTTTGTCATGTGAGTCAAACTGAACAATCAGTGTGTTATCAAAAATAATAAGGGAAGATGAATAGCCATAAGCGTTATTAAGTGTCCCTATGTTTTTTGCCCATTTCTCTTCCCGTCAAGATCGAGACAAACCAGGTTTCCATTGGCAAAAATTGCACAAACTGCCTTGCCGTTCACAGCTGCCGTGGAGACAGCAAGGCCTGCATCCTGATCGGTTTCCGGAGGTACAGCAGGTTCTCCCGGTATACCGGAAGCAGAAGCTGTCCACAATTTCTCACCGGTTTCTTTATCAATGCAGTAAACTTCGCATGCACCACCTTCGCACCTGTTATAAACAATTTCTCTTCCCAGATTACAGGGGAGCTTTTTCCCATTCCGGGAACCGGTATCTTCCATTTTATATTTCTGCCCTCTTCACCATTCCAGTCAGTCGGATACCCTGATCCTCCGGCAATTCCGCGACTATCCTGACCTCTGAAGAAAGGATAGTTGGTTTTATCAGGTTTAAATTCTGTTATCTTAATCTTTTCACTTTTCTTTCCAGGCACTCCAGTGCTGCTGACCGAAAGGTCAGGCAGATTGCTCCTGAGAAGGAATGAGGAAACAATAGCTCCGAATGTAATTACAGTGGCAGATATCAGCAAGTATTTTCTATATTTAAATGTCGTGGATATCTGTCCCGGGATCACACCGGGCACTGCCGGCATCAGTTTTTCATTTCCTGAAATAAGCCTCTGACAGAAAATGAATATAACTGCTCCGGCCAGGAGAAGGTAAGATCCTGTTTCAACCTGGCGCCGTGATGCAAAATATGCCTTCCTGGCCATCAGATCCATCGCCCTTACCTGTTCTGCAATATTCGGAGCTTCAGGATCCTTGTCATATTGTTCTTTCACCGAAAGCAGTGCAGGATTATCAAGAGGATTGATAGTCTTCAGCTGTACCAGACTGAAAATCATTGTCAGGGCAACAATAAGGGTAAAGATTCCGGCTACCTGGCTTATTCCCCGGATTATGCTTATATCTTTCTCTGTAAAGTTCATTTTCAGATTGTTTGTTTCACTTTAACCGGACAATATTTAAAACATCTGCCGCAACTGTAACATTTTCCCTGATGAGGCTTATATTCCGTTCTCCGCTTTGTTGTCGCCAGTGATACAAGCGAGAAGCCCAAGTGAGAGTCCAAGAATACGCCTGCCCATGGAGAAGCCTTTCTGAACCGTGCAATTATATTCACTTCATTTGCAAACAGTTCATCTTCAGTTTTACCAGCCTCTTTAAAGGCAACCGCAGCCTTTGAGACAGCTTCAATGCCTGTCTCTTTCTCAATTCTGATTTCCCTTGCAAGGCGGACATCCCTGTGCACGGTTGCAAGCGCCGGAGCAAGATTGTAAAGTACAAGTCCTCCGGCCGCAGCAAAAACAGGAACAAGAATCAGATAAACAAAAAATCTGCTTCTTGATTTTGCCGGTTCTTCACGCTCAGTTATTTTATCAGAAGGAATTATAGCATCATAGGGACATGCATCTTCACATAGCCTGCAGTTTGTGCATTCTGCAGGAGTTATTGTACAGATGCCTGCCGGCAAATCTTGAAAAGATATTCAGCAGAACACCATAGGGGCAAAGATATCTGCAGTATGGTCTGTTGACAAAAATTCCTGCAAGCAGCAGCAGTGCACCAAAAACTATCATCGTATAAGGTGCATCAAGCCTGAAGATGCCTACAAAAGGATCATACCGGCAGATTATAAACTGGCTTTGCAAAGCCGCAAACAGGACTGCCAGGCCAAGATAAATGAATGGAACAGCAGCCATCACTGATTCAACAGCTTTTGGAAGCTTCACTGGTTTGAAACCTGTAAGTTCCTGAATTGCACCAAGGGGACATACACCGGCACAGAATACCCTTCCGGCAAACAGTGCAAAAACAAGAGGTATAATGAAGAAAAGTAAAGCTGTCAGAGGAATAGTATATCCACTGTTGAACAGGGCAAGTGAAACATTCTGAACAGATCCGACAGCACATATGCAGCCTTCCCGGTAAAATCCGAAATATGCCAGGGAAAATACAGACATCCATATCAGTCCCTGTCTCGAGCGTTTTTTCAGTGCCAGCCAGGTTGTAACGGAAAGTGCTGCAATAAGCACTGCAACATCAATATACTCCCAGCCGACCGATCTCTGCAGAGGCATCTGATCTACAGGATAAGGGTAACCTGATTCAAATTCCGGCCTTGGAAACCTGTCCTGGGCAAAAGCACAGCGTGCCAGATTAACAGGATCACCACCAGGATATATGGAGCTTTCTTCACTTTTCATCTTACTTTTAGCTTTTGCACCTAATTTCAGTTCCTTATTTACAACTCACTTGCCTAGAATACATTTCTTTTGTCTTTAGGAATATACTGTTGATCAGCAGGAACCCTCGATATTGCCTCTGACGGACATGTTCTGGCAATCGAGCAGTCATTGCAGTTAACGCACAGATCCTGCCGTATCTGCATATATAATGAGCCATTGCCGAAATTTGAGCATCCCATTACACATTTTGCACAGCCATCGCACAGATCCTCATCTATTGTATATTCAAAATATGGCTCTTCAACGAATTTCCTTGTTATGGCGCCAGTAGGGCAGAGCTGATTTTCCGCACCGGTGCTGATAGTCTTAACTCCCTGACGCAGGTATCCGCCGCACAGATCACAATATCCGCACATTACAAACGCATGCGTACACTTTGATGCTGATGGTGTCAGGACGCAGTTGGTTTTGCACTGACCACACTGAGTGCATTTGAAAGGATCTATCTGCCAGACGTAACCGGATGCGCTCGTTTTACGGGAGAGAGCAAGCGGTAAGGCTATCAGCGGTGCGATAACCAGAACTCTTCCGGCTTTTCTGACAAATTCCCTTCGCGACTGATATTTATTCTTTTCAGTTTCCATTTGAGGTTTCAAATTCACTGAGATTTATTTATTGTTAAATATTTCACAGCTGCTTTCCCCACTGCAGACTGCTTTTGAGGGGCATCCGGTGCAATTGTTTCCGGTAACAACCCTCCCTCCGAGAGCAAGTGAAATCAGTGCCAGAATCAGCAATAGTCCGGCTTGTATAGCTTTTTTTAAAAATTCATTTCTTGGCATAATACCTTATTTCTTTTATATGATCATTTTCTCTTAAAAACATATAACCTGGAATCAACCGGATCCGCAGCATAGATTGTTTTGCCGTCAGGTGATGCTAAATCAAGAGGTACGGAAGCTGTAAACTTGTTATTTGATGAAACAAATTCAGTGAATCCCCCGTCAGGGTCAAGTATCTTTATCCTGTTAATTCCTTTTTCCGCAGTCACAAATCCCTGGGGAAGAACCGTAAAATGTGCAGGATTGCAGCATCCGCAGAAAGCGCCGGGAGCTGATCCGGGTTCACCGTAATACTTTAGAAGCCTGCCATCTGCGCTCCAGGTCTCAACTCTGCGTTTGCCGGTATTTGCGACAAAAACTGTGTTGTCAGGCAAAATGGCAACATCAAAATAGGGACTCGGGATAATGAACTTGTTATCCGACTGTCCCATCATTGAATGGACTTCCCCGCTTTTCTTGAGAACAAAAACCCTTTTGGTTCCTGCATCAGCAAAGACAACATAGTTACTGTTGGCCGACACAGATGTAATAAGGCTATTAGCTTCATAGGGGCCCCATTCATCCAGCAGTTCACCGCCAGTGCTTATCAGGCTGATGTTCTCGGTTGATGCAGCATAAACGGTATCGCCGGCCACAGAAAGAGCATTAATTTTAGCCGGTGTTTTAAGGCTCCAGAGTTTCGTGAGATCCTTATCCAGGCATGTTACAAATGATTCGCCTCCCATATAAATTCTGCCCTCCCCGCCGATCGCAACGGATAATAGTGAGCCATCGGTCGAAGGGATCTCCCCGGACAGGGTCCAGTTATCTTCATATACGATATCGGCAGGCTCTGTACTCTTCACGGAATCATCACGGCGGGTAATTGAATCAAAGACAATATATGCCATGAAGGTCAGGATAATAACCACCGAAAAAATTGCTGCGATTTTCTTGTTCATGAGGCATTTCTTTTACCAATGTAAAGACAAAGAAGATTTCTTGCATCCCTCAAAATAAGGTAATTATCAGCCAGCGCCATAGGGCCCCATGCTTCAATCCCGTTAAGGATCTTAAACCTTGAGATCAGGGAAGCGCCAGAGTTTTCAAGTCTGAAGATAAATAGATTGGCATCGTCATCGAGCAGGAACAATATATCTCCCCTTAAAATATATGGTCCGAGTCCACGCCCGAATCTGTTCTCCTTGCCACTGGTCCAGACAGGCTTTCTAAGATCGGAATTATTGAAACAAACGAGCTGTTTCTTTAAAGTACCTGCATTTTCAGGCATAACTGTCCAGATTTCCTTCCCCGTAAATATAGGGGTCTGCTGGTCACTTGCAATACCTTCGGTTGCCTTATGGGATTCCAGAACAGTAACCGAATAGGCGGATCCGTCAAAATTTATTTTTAATCGTGCACCTCCGGCACCATAACTGCCAAAAACTGCGATCTCGTTATTACCAATAAGAAGGGGAGATGCGGCCACTACGGCCGGATTCCATTCCTTCGTTTTCCAGAGAAGTGTGCCTGTATCATTTCCTTCAGCCGAAACACCGCAGACACCGCCGACAGCATTGTACACATACATCTTCCTGCCCCAGATGACCATCGGCATTATGGAGCAATGTGACATCCTGAGGCTGTCGGGATTAGGAGTTTCCCATAATATTTTGCCGGTTGCACAATCGACTCCGATCATTATTGCCTTCCCTCCGGGAGCAAGTACTGCAACATTATTGTCAATAAGAGGGCACTGTCCCGTATAAAAATCAGGAGTGATCTTGCCTTTCGGAGTACCCTCGATCCCATAAGCTTTTTCAAGGTCAATGCTCCAAAGCAGCTTTCCGGTAAGAGGATCAAGACACATAACATGAGACCGGGGACCCATCGAAACCAGGTAATTATCCGTAACAGCGGGAATAGTCCTTGAATAGCCGTGATTTCTTTTAAGATCGACATAATACCATCTCCGCCAGAGCTCAACACCCGATTTAAGCGAAAAGCACCTGAGAACATCTGCTTTGCGCCGTTCATTGTAATCGAGAATATAAACGCGTCCCTTGTAGACTGACGGACCGGCATATCCTTCACCCAGAGTCACTTTCCATGCAACCGGCGGACCCATGGAATCCCAGTCGAATGAAACAGGTATGGTATCCCTGCTGATATTATCGAAACCGGCTCCCCGGAATCTTGGCCAGCTGCCTGAGACCTCACCGTCAAAAATGCCAAGGGTGTCAAAAAACTCACCTATAAAGACAGAATCCGACCTGGGCTCAATTTTTGGCCTGTTATCCATCCCGGGTATCCTTAAAATGACGTCTGAGGGATAATGGTCACCCAACAGCCACCATAACAATGCACCTCCAAGAAGTGCCGCTGCGGCTCCGGTAATGATGATTCTGTTTGGTCTGATCGGGATCACTTAAATCTCTTACAAAATTTCCAAAGTTACAATAATTAATGTGTTCTCTGTGGATTTCCGTGTAACCTCTGTGGAGCTCTGTGTAAGTTTTTAAGCTTTTCCGGGTAACACAAAGGTTCACCCCAAACCAGCCAAAGGTCATACGAGTAACATACTGTTAAAGACATTAATATTGTATGCAGAATCTTTTTAGTTATAACCATCATAAGAAAGAAGTTGTATTTTTTGTAACCCCCGCAATATAGAAAAACAACTGAATTCCCTCAGTGAGAAGTGACTAATAGCAAGTATTTTATTCCCGGTTTTAATGATTTTTAACAACTTTCTGATCAGGGTAACCAGCTGCTGGTTAGTTTTTTTGATGTAATCTTCTGCGCAAATCCCTTGCCAACTGCTAACTGCTTAATTAAGGCGTTAAGCTTCAGTGTGTTGCATGTTTCAGGTTGCAGGTTTCAGGTTGCAGGTTGCAGGCTTTGCCAGCCATAGCCGACCGGAGGGAGGCGAAGGCAGGTTGCAGGTTGCTCCCTGCCCCCTGCTCGGCGCCCTGTGCCCTGAGCTCCCTGCCCCTTGCATTAAATCCATTTCCCGCAGATCACGCTGATCTTCGCAGATCGGAGACAATTTTAATTTATTAATATCTTTCATAATAATTGATATTTCAATTCATTTTATTAAGTGATAATGCTTTTTTACTTAATATAATTAATCTAAATAGTATATTTATTTCTATTTTTTTAATTTGATAATAAATATTTTATTAGTTTTGCAGGTCAAAACAACAATGTATTATTTAAACAAAAAGTTATGTGCGGAATAGTCGGAGTATTTGATTTGAAAAGCAGCCATATGGATCTTAAGGCAAGTGTCCTCAAAATGTCTAAAAAAGTAAGGCACCGTGGTCCTGACTGGTCCGGGATCTTTTGTTGCGAGAAGGCGATCCTGGCGCATGAACGGTTGTCAATCGTTGACCCTCAATCGGGAAGACAGCCTCTTTACAGTAAGGACAGAAATCTGATTCTGGCAGTTAACGGGGAGATTTACAACCACCAGGATATAAGAAAAAAGTATGAGTCCTCCTATGAATTTCTGACTCATTCCGACTGTGAGGTTATACTGCCCCTTTACCGTGACAAGGGCCCGGAATTTCTCGAAGAGATGAACGGAATATTTGCTTTTGCACTTTACGACAGGGAAAAGGACTGTTATTTTATTGCGCGCGACCATATTGGCATAATACCTCTCTATATGGGATGGGATCAGTTTGGCAATTTCTATGTTGCATCAGAATTGAAAGCCCTTGAAGGAGTTTGCAAAAAGATTCAGGAATTTTTACCCGGCCATTATCTCTACAGTAAAGAGGGTGTCATGAAGAAATGGTACACCCGCGACTGGATGGATTATGAGGCTGTTAAAGATAATGTTACCTCTATCGATGATCTGAGAGCTGCCCTTGAAGCATCGGTTCACAGACAGCTTATGTCTGATGTTCCTTACGGAGTTCTTCTTTCAGGCGGACTCGATTCTTCGGTAGTTTCGGCAATTGCAAAAAAGTTCGCACCAAAAAGGATTGAAACCGATGATAAGGCGGAAGCCTGGTGGCCGCAGTTACACTCTTTCGCTGTAGGACTGACGGGCTCACCCGATCTTGCAGCTGCAAGAAAAGTCGCTGACCATATCGGCACCGTTCATCATGAGATTAATTTCACAGTCGAGGAGGGACTGGATGCCATCCGAGATGTTATTTATCACATTGAGACTTATGATGTCACAACAGTCAGGGCTTCAACTCCCATGTATCTTCTTGCCCGGGTTATTAAATCAATGGGAGTGAAGATGGTGCTTTCGGGCGAAGGTGCTGATGAAATATTCGGAGGTTATCTCTATTTTCATAAAGCTCCCGATCCTAAAGCATTACATGAGGAGACAGTCAGAAAACTTAGTAAATTACATCTTTATGATTGCCTTAGGGCAAATAAATCGCTTGCTGCCTGGGGTGTTGAGGGACGTGTACCATTTCTTGACAAAGAGTTTATGGATGTTGCCATGCGGCTCAATCCAAAGGACAAAATGTCATCAAAAGACCGGATGGAAAAATGGGTCCTGAGAAAAGCATTTGAAGATTATCTCCCGGCAAGTGTTGCATGGAGGCAGAAAGAACAGTTTTCAGATGGCGTCGGTTACAACTGGATTGATACCCTGAAAGCCATGACTTCAAAGGAGATCAGCGATGAACAGCTTGCCAATGCAAAATACCGTTTCCCGATTAATCCTCCGATGTCCAAAGAGGAGTATTTCTACAGATCCATATTTTCAGAACATTTTCCATCCGATTCGGCTGCCTCATGCGTGCCCTCGGTACCTTCAGTCGCATGCAGCACCGCTGAAGCCCTGGCATGGGATGCTTCTTTCAAAAATATGATCGATCCGTCCGGAAGGGCTGTAAAAAGTGTCCATATCGATTCCTATAAGTAAAATTCTCACGGTTGGGGTGAACAGGTGGGGTGGAACAGAGTTGCCTGAAATCCTTTCACCACGGTGTTCACAGAGTTTCACAGAGGAAAACACGGAGTTTTAAAACAGTGGAACTCCGTCTTTACTCCGTTTTAACTCTGTGGTTAAATAACTGTTACTTTCTGATCGTAAATAATTTATGTTAAAGAGTTATTTAATAGCACACTATGAAGGTGCAAAGCACGCAAAGTTAAAACGTTAATAATTAGCGCTTTGTGACCTTTGCGCCTGCCTGCCGGTAGGCAGGGTTAAAGAATTTCGACTTTTTCGACAACCCCAATATCATTTTATAAATATTTCAGAAAAATATTATAATTTAACCCTGCCGTTAAAATTCATTTATTCAAATGGAAAAGGAGGACATCAAAATTCTTAAAATCATCATTTACATTATTATATTCCTGCTGTTTGGAATTATAATAATAACCTGCAAACAAACACCTGAAGATTACATTATGACAGTTACCGGGAAGATCCCGGCTTCTCAAATGGGACTTACCCTTGAACATGAGCACATACTTGTTGATTTTATCGGAGCTGATAGTACCGGATACTTCCGCTGGAACAAAGACGAGGTGATCCGCAAAGCACTTCCTTTTGTGATGGCAGCAAAAGAAAAAGGCCTTGAGACCTTCATTGAATGTACACCTGCATACCTTGGACGCGATCCGGTTCTTCTTAAGGAATTATCTGAAAAATCAGGTGTTAAATTCATAACAAATACAGGATACTACGGAGCGAGGAACAATCTTTTCGTTCCCAAAAGTTTCTATACTTCCGATGCAAGGCAGGTAGCTGAACTCTGGGCGGGAGAGTTTGAAAATGGCATAGAAGATACGGGAATAAAACCCGGATTTATCAAGATCGGAGTTAACCCCGATGACTCCTTATCGCCGGAACATGTCAAAATCATTACAGCAGCCGCTCTTGCCCATCTTAAAACCGGACTGGTCATCGCATCTCATACAGGCCCCGACGGGCCGGCCCTGGAACAGATAGGTATATTAAAAAAGAACGGAGTGGATCCCTCCGCATTTATCTGGGTTCATGCCCAATCCGGAACGCTGGAGGGAAATATCAGGGCTGCAAAGGAGGGTGCCTGGATCTCACTCGATAATGTCCGGCTAGTACCCGGCTCAGATCCTTCAGCTCCGCGGCAGAATAGACTGGTATTGCACCAGAATAAAGGAATTGAAGCAGGAGGGACTTCTTCAAAAAGTGCTGATCTCCCATGATTCAGGGTGGTACGATCCTGCAAAGCCTGACGGTGGAACCTTTAACGGATACCTGGATATATTTGATTCGCTTATACCAGCGCTTAAATCAAAGGGATTTTCAGACTCAGAAATTGACCAGCTCCTTATAAAAAACCCGGCTGAAGCCTTTAAAATCAAAGTGAGAAAACCATGAACCGTAACCCCTGTGCCCTGTGCCACTGACGATTTAACCCACCCCCGACCCCTCCCAGGAGGGGAGCCGAGGGGTTCCGCCCTGAGCCCTATGCCCTGTGCTCTGAGCTCTGTGCCCTGTGCCCCTGACGATTTAACCCACCCCCGACCCCTCCCAGGAGGGGAGCCGAGGGGTTCCGCCGCATTAACCTGAAATCCAAACTCTCAATGAACCGCAAATTCAACGTAACCCTCTGCGCCTCCCTTGCACTGGCATCCTGCAGCCAGTCAAACAAGGAAAAGCCTTTGCCCAACATTATCTTTATACTTGCCGATGACCTTGGCTATGGCGATCTGAGCTGTTACGGGCAGAAAAACTTTTCAACACCGAACATTGACCGGCTGGCACAGCAGGGAATGCTTTTCCGCCAGCATTATACAGGATGCACTGTAAGCGCTCCTTCGCGCTCCTGCCTGATGACAGGACTCCATACGGGCCATACACCAATCAGGGGAAATAAGGAATGGGAACCGGAGGGACAATGGCCATTGACCGGAAAATCGGTTACCGTTGCAGAAATGCTGAAAGACCAGGGGATACGCGACAGGCGCTTTCGGCAAATGGGGACTCGGGTATATTGATACAGAGGGAGATCCGAACTCACAGGGTTTTGATGAGTTCTTCGGTTACAACTGCCAGAAGCTTGCTCATAACTACTACCCTGATCATCTCTGGCATAACCATGAAAAAATAGTGCTTCATGAGAATGATTCCTCCGGAAAAGGCAGTTACAGTGCTGATCTGATCCATAAAGCTGCCCTTGATTTTCTTGAAACAAACAGCAATAAACCGTTTTTTCTCTTTTACCCCACAACCATACCCCACGCTGAGCTATTTGCAAAGGAGGAATATATGAACCTGTTCCGTGGAAAATTCGAACCTGAAAAAGCGTTTAAAGGTACTGACAGCGGACCTGATTTCCGGCTCGGCCCATACGGATCACAACCGGAAGCGCACGCAGCATTCGCTGCAATGATCAGGGAGCTTGATGACTATGTCGGCGGAATTCTTCAGAAGGTTGAAGAGCTCGGACTCACGAAAAATACAATTGTGATCTTTGCTTCCGACAACGGACCACACATTGAGGGTGGTGCAGACCCTGACTATTTTAACAGCAACGGCGATCTCAAAGGTTACAAGCGCGACATGTACGAAGGGGGGGTCAGAACTCCGCTGATCGTCAAATGGCCTGCAAAAATAAAGCCGGGATCAACTTCTGACCATATTTCTGCCTTCTGGGACTTTATGCCCAACCTTTGCCGAAATAACAGGAGCTCCTGTTCCGGAAGGAATTGACGGGCTCTCATTTCTTCCGGCACTCCTTGGTAAAAACCAAAATCAGAAGCAGCATGAATACCTCTATTGGGAGTTCCACGAACAGGGCGGAAAGATCGGAGTCAGGATGGGTGACTGGAAAGCAGTGAAACGTGATATTGACAGGACTCCACAGGGCTCAACCGAATTATACAATCTTAAGGACGATATCGGGGAAACAAATGATCTGGCATCTTCAAATCCGGAAATAGTAAAAAAGATGGAAGATATTATGAAAGAGGCACATACTCCTTCAGAAGTTTTTCCTTTTGCATTTGAAACAAGTAATAAATAAATTGATTCTTCCTCTCATCTGTGCATTATGCCCGCAAAAAAAATAGCCTTAAAGGCACCAGATCAAAATGTGATATAATATTATTAAAAACTATGAAAAAAATCAATCTTTTGCCGGGTGCACTTGGATTGCTTTCTGTTTCAGCTTCATTCCCCGCTTTTACTCAGCCAGCTGAAAAGCCAAATATCATTATTATCTATGCCGACGATCTTGGGTATGGAGATGTCAGTTGTTATGGAGCAACAGGCGTAAGGACACCTAATATTGACAGGCTTGCAAGTCAGGGACTCCGGTTTACGAATGCTCATTGCACTTCTGCAACCAGCACTCCTTCGCGCTACTCACTGCTGACAGGAGAATATGCATGGAGAAGAAAGGGAACAGGAATTGCCACAGGAGATGCCTCAGCCATAATAAAGCCAGGCCGCTATACTATTGCATCGGCCATGAAAAACGCAGGTTATACAACAGGTGTGGTTGGCAAATGGCACCTTGGCCTTGGTCCCGAAGGCGGACCGGACTGGAATGGTGATATCATGGACGGGCCGCTTGACATCGGATTTGACTATAACTTCCTGATCCCTGCCACAGGCGACAGGGTACCATGTGTATTTGTTGAAAACAGGCGGGTTGTGGGACTTGATCCGAAGGATCCCATTACCGTAAGTTACAAGGAGAAAGTCGGCTCACTGGCCGACAGGAAAAGAGAATCCGGAACTTCTTAAAATGCATCCGAGCCACGGACATGATATGACAATTGTTAACGGCATAAGCCGGATTGGCTACATGACCGGGGGAAAATCGGCATTATGGGTCGATGAGAATATTGCTGATGTAATTACGGGCAAGGCGGTCAGATTCATTGAGAAAAACAAGGATAAACCATTTTTCCTCTATTTTGCGACACACGATATCCATGTTCCGAGAGTACCGAATCAGAGATTTGCAGGGAAAAGCGGAATGGGACCCAGAGGAGATGCCATACTCGAATTCGACTGGTCAGTGGGGGAGATAATGAAGAAAATCGAGGATCTTAAATTAACTCAGAATACTATCATAATTGTTACAAGCGATAATGGTCCCGTTGTTGATGACGGCTATAAAGATGATGCGGTTGAGAAACTTGGCGGTCATAAACCGGCTGGTCCGCTGAGAGGTGGAAAATACAGCGCATTTGACGGAGGAACCCGCGTAGTCTTTATTGTGAGCTGGAATGGGAAGGTTAAACCCGGCACATCTGATGCACTTTTCAGTCAGATTGATCTGCTCTCATCATTTGCCTCGCTTACCGGTCAGAAGGTTCCCGCTGATGCCGCTCCTGACAGCCATAATTCCCTTAATACACTTCTTGGAAAATCAAAGGAAGGAAGGGAATGGGTTGTTGAACATGCTTCAAACGGGAGACTTTCTTTAATCAGGGGAGACTGGAAATTCATTGAACCGGGACCCGGTGTAAAAGTTCAGGTTAATACAAATACCGAAACCGGGAATGATCCTTTGCCCCAGCTTTACAATCTCAGAACCGATCTCGGCGAAAGGAATAATGTTGCCCTGGAGAATAGTTCTATTGTTAATGAATTAACAGAACTGCTGAAAAGCGTAAGAGAGAGAACCCTGGTAATAAATTAAATACTCCCGATAACTATGATTAACCTCAGATCTGTTATTGGTTTAGGAGTTATTGCATCAACACACCTGACCCTTTTAACCGCGACCGGAAAATCCGAAAAGCCAAAACCAAATGTAATCTTCATCCTTCTCGATGACT
This sequence comes from uncultured Bacteroidales bacterium, assembly GCA_963703935.1. Taxonomy (GTDB): domain Bacteria; phylum Bacteroidota; class Bacteroidia; order Bacteroidales; family VadinHA17; genus LD21. Next base: position 358,667 of record CAVPGA010000002.1, read on the forward strand.
TTGGTTATTCTGACCTTGGCTGCTATGGCAGCAGGTTTTATGAAACACCCAATATCGACAGGCTTGCCAGTCAGGGAATCCGCTTTACAGATGCCTATGCCACCTGTCCGGTTTCATCACCGACAAGAGCTTCAATAATGACCGGACGCTATCCGGTAAACACCGGGATCACCGACTGGATACCCGGAAGACAGGCTTCAAACAGTGGTTCTCCTGCAGATAAGCTGATCGCACTGCCATTCAATCTGAACCTGAAGCTTGAAGAGGTTACAATAGCTGAAGCACTTAAAAAGACCGGCTACAGGACAATGATTTCAGGCAAATGGCATCTGGGTGAAACAGAAGAATACTGGCCTGAAAACCAGGGATTCGATATGAACAGCGGAGGATTCAGCAAAGGAGCACCACAGAAAAACACCAAGTCAAACGGGTACTTTTCTCCATATGGAAATCCCAGGCTTGAGGATGGTCCTGATGGGGAATATCTTACTGACCGTCAGACAGATGAAGCAATCAATTTCATTGAAAAGTTCAGGTGACGATCCTTTCTTCCTTTATCTCTCATACTATGCAGTTCACAATCCTATGCAGGCAAAGGAGGAACACATTGCAAAATTCACTACCAGAGCAGAATCAATGGGGCTCTCCGGCGTTGAGCCCTTTACAAGGGATAAGGATTGGATAAGGCCGTGGATGAGCGATAACTTCAAGGAAAGAATTGTCCAGAGCAATCCTGTTTATGCAGCAATGATCTACAGTGTTGACGAGAACATCGGAAAACTACTGAACAGTACTTGAAGCTCGTGATCTTGAGGAAAACACAATGATAATTTTTACCTCGGATAATGGCGGACTCTCAACATCTGAAGGTTCTCCAACATGCAATTCTCCTCTCAGGGCCGGAAAAGGCTGGCTTTATGAAGGTGGGATCAGGGTGCCGCTTATAATCAAATATCCCGGAATAGTCAGGGCAGGTTCTGAAAGGAAAACTCCTGTCTCATCAATTGATTTCTTCCCAACAATTGTTGAAATGACAGGTTCGGAAAATTCCTCAGGACAAACCGATGGAGTCAGCATCGTAAATCTGTTCAAAAAGGACAGAATGACGGATCGTCCGCTTTTCTGGCACTATCCGCATTACTCAAACCAGGGTGTCGAGCCGGGAAGCGCTGTAAGACTGGGGAAATACAAACTCATTGACAATTTCGAGAAGGGAAGACAGGAACTTTATGATCTTGAAAATGATCTTTCCGAAACAAAGGATATTTCTTCGGAACATCCTGAAAAAACAAAGGAATTGTTTAAATTGCTTAATGACTGGAGGAAGGAAACAAATGCAAAAATGATGGATCCAAATCCTACCTGGAATAGATCATCCCCAACCCCCTGATGGGAGATGGCTAAAGTGAACGTATCCGGGTTGCCGCATAAACCGGAATTCACTCCTGGCCTCCCGGGAGGGCTAAAATGCAATGTGACATCCAAATTAAAGCCCTATGATAAACCTGAAACCTGCACTCAGTATCGGAGCAGCCTGCCTGACTGCACTTCCGTTAACTGCCCAGAAAACATCTCCCAGGGTACCATCATCACCGAATATTGTCCTGATCCTGATGGATGATATGGGCTACGGTGATATCGGGAGGACCGGCGCCAACCAGTATGAAACGCCAAATCTTAACCGCCTTGGCGCCCAGGGAATGCAATTCACCTGGTACTATTGCCCCCAGGCTGTAAGCAGTGCTTCAAGAGCCGGATTGCTGACCGGATGCTATCCGAACCGGGTCGGAATTTCGGGTGCTCTGATGCCCTGGGCACAGATTGGCATCAACCCTGATGAGACTACGATTGCTGAAGTGCTGAAAACAAAGGGATATCATACAGGTATCATCGGAAAATGGCACCTTGGCCACCATAAGATTTTCCTTCCACTGCAGCATGGTTTCGATGAATATTACGGAATACCCTATTCGAATGATATGTGGCCTGTCGATTTTGACGGAGTTCCTATCCATCTTAAGGATACTACAAGCACCAAAATGAAGTATCCCATTCTTCCTCTGATAGAAGGAAATGAAAAAGTGGATGAAGTCAGGGATCTTGCCGATCAGGATAAGCTGACAACTTCATATACTGAAAGGGCTGTAAAATTCATAGAAAACCATAAAAGTGAAAAGTTCTTTTTATATCTGCCTCAATCCATGGTACATATTCCGCTTGGTGTCTCAGATAAATTCAGGGGAAAAAGCAGGCAGGGCCTTTACGGAGATGTTATGATGGAGGTTGACTGGTCGGTTGGTGAAATATTGAATGCACTTGAAAAAAATGGTCTTACAGGAAATACTCTTGTCATTTTTACAAGCGACAACGGACCATGGCTTAATTTCGGAAATCATGCCGGGACAACCGGAGGCTTGCGCGAAGGCAAAGGAACCAGCTGGGAAGGAGGCCAGAGGGTTCCATGCATAATGAAATGGCCGGGTGTAATCCCGGAAGGAACCATTTGCAGCCAGCTGGCCAGTTCAATAGATATGCTTCCTACTCTTGCTGAGATAACCGGAGCAAAACTATCCCCAAGGAAAATTGACGGAGTGAGTATTCTTTCACTAATGCTCGGGGATAAATCGGCTTCCCCGCGGCATGAATTTTATTATTACTACGAGCAGAACAGTCTGGAAGCCGTACAGCGTGATTTCTGGAAACTGGTTCTGCCTCACAAAGCCAGGACATACAGGGGAGTTAAACCCGGTGAGGGAGGCTGGCCGGGACAAACGGGAACAGAAACAATAGCAGAACCACAGTTGTATGACCTTCGCCGCGATCCGGGGGAATGGTATGATGTTGCCGCATTTTATCCCGAAAAAGTCACAGAACTGCAGGTACTTGCTGAAGAAGCAAGAAAAGATCTCGGCGATGCCCTTACAAACAGGCCGGGTGAAAACAGAAGAAACGCAGGTACTATAAAATGAAAATTTAAGAACTTGAGGCTGTTGAAAAAGTCCTTTGTGAACCTTCGTGATAACCTTTGAGAGTGGTAAAACATAATTTAATACCACAAAGGATCACAAAGTATCACACTAAGGAACACAAAGTGAAAAAGTCCAAAAAATCAACTTTTTCAACAGCCCCAATTAAATAAAGTCAAAATGATTAACCTTAAGCCATTACTTGGACTGAGCGTTGCTTCTCTGCTATCGCTCAATGCTTCAGGCCAGCAAACACAGAAGCATCCGAATATCCTCTGGATCTCAACCGAAGATATGAGCCCGCACCTGGGTTGTTACGGCGACAAAGTGGCCAAAACCCCCAATATTGACAGGCTTGCCTCGCAGGGCGTTCGCTATACCAATGTGTTTACTACTGCCGCCATAAGCGCTCCTGTCAGGGCAGGGATAATTACAGGAATGTATCAGACTTCAATAGGGTGCATGCATATGCGAACAACATCTTACAGGCGGTCTGCAGACAATCCTGTTGAATTTACAGCTGTGCCGCCTCACTATGTAAAAGCATTTACTGAGTATATGAGAACTGCAGGTTATTACTGCACCAATAACAATAAAACAGACTATCAGTTTGCAAAGGATCCTGTCCCGGCAAGCATCTGGGATGAATGCAGCAGAAATGCACATTACAAAAACCGTCCTGAAAAGGATCAGCCTTTTTTCGCTGTCTTTAACTGGATCGGTACCCACGAAAGCCAGAACTGGGATCTCGGAAATGTGAAAACTGATCCCAAAACAGTAAAGCTTCCACCTTATTATCCTGATACTGAAATAATAAGAAGAAATATTGCAAAAATGTATGACAATATTGCACAGCTGGATTCAGTGGTCGGCGTTCTTCTTGCCGAGCTTGAGAAAGAGGGTGAGCTGGACAATACAATTATTTTCTTCTGGGGTGATCACGGGGACGGGCTGCCGAGAGCCAAAAGATGGCTTTATGATTCAGGACTTAACATTCCGTTGATAATAAAATGGCCTGACAGTAACAGGGCAGGGCAGGTTGATGACCGCCTTATCAGTTCAATAGATCTCGGGCCCACTGTTCTTTCGCTTGCCGGAATACCGGTACCTGCCCATATGCAGGGAATTCCATTCCTCGGCGATCAGGCGGGAAGTCCGAGGGATGCAGTTTTTGCAGCCCGTGACAGGGTTGATGAATCCTATGATATGATACGGTCAGTACGTACAAATAATTATTTGTATGTACGTAATTATTACCCAAACGAGCCATTTCCCATCTGGGTTCCATATCTGAGCAATATGCCGATATATAAAGAGATGCTTCGTCTTGATGCAGAAGGAAGGCTGACAGGCCCTCAAAAGAGCTGGATGGCGTATTCACGGCCACCTGAGGAACTTTATGATGTTAAAGCCGACCCTTATCAGATAAAAAACCTTATTAATGATCCCAAATACAGGAATATTCTGACAGATCTGAGGGAGAGACACGAGAAATGGACTCTTGAAACCGGAGACATGGGCCATATGAATGAACCTGAGATGATCGAACAGATGTGGCCGGGAGGTAAACAACCTGTTACTGACATACCATACTTCATTGTGAATTCACCTGAAGACAGGGCTTCAAAGAATTACAGGACCGGAGGAACTTATTCATCCCCGATGACCTTGGGGTTCTACTGTCCCACACATGGAGCTTCGGTTGTATACACCTTAGAGGAGAAGAGCAATCCACACTGGCTTCTGTATGCCGGACCTCTCCATCTTAAACCAGGCACCTATACTATTCGTGTTAAGGCTGTCAGGTACGGCTATAAGGAGAGTGACGAATTGATTGGGACGTTTTCTATAAAATAGGGCATGGGGCATGGGGCAAGGGGCATGGGGCATGGGGGAAAAGAGGAAACAAATTGATAAAGTAAAATAAATTAGAAATTAATATGGCAAGTTCAGTTGATTTTAGGTTTGAGCAATTAGATATCTGGAAAGAAGCTAATCAGATTTCAGACATCCTCTTTGATTATGCTGACAAAGCTGAGGAAATGAAGTTCTTTAAATTTGCGGAACAACTCAGAGCAGCAGCGATGAGCATTTCAAATAATATAGCTGAAGGGTCCGGTTCTTTTTCTGATAAGGAATTTGCAAACTTTTTAAATATATCGAGAAGATCTGTTTTTGAATGCGCGAATATTATCCATATTTTCCTGAGAAGAAAAATTATCAAACCAGAAGAAAAAGAAATGATATTTAAACAGCTTGTACTGTTAAGCAAAAAAATAACTAATTTCCGTAAATCTCTTAATTCTAAATAATATGCTCCCTGCCCCAAGCTCCATGCTCCTCCATGCCCCAAGCCCCATGCTCCATGTACTCCATGCTCCATGCTCCATGCCCCAAGCCCCAAGCCCCATGCCCCATGCTCCCTTATAAACCAACCCGGACAGACCAATGAGACTAAATCTTGAACTAACCACATTCCTGGGACTAAGTGCCCTTATCAATCCTGAATTGAACTCCCAACCACCTCATCCACAGCAGCCGAACATTATCTACATCATGTCGGACGACCATGCGTACCAGGCAATCAGCGCCTATGGAGGTGCACTGAAAGATCTTGCAGCCACACCCAATATCGACCGTATCGCCAGGGAGGGGATCAGGTTCGACAGGTGCCTTGTGACAAATTCAATATCCGGTCCATGCCGGGCAGTGATACTCACCGGGAAATACAGCCATCTGAACGGATTTGTGAAGAATGAAGGACAGGCTCCCTTCGACGGGTCACAGCAGACATTTCCAAAACTTCTTCAGGCTGCAGGATATTCGACGGCAATGATAGGCAAGTGGCACCTTGGTTCGGATCCCACAGGTTTTGACCACTGGGAAATACTGCCCGGCCAGGGCAGTTACTATAATCCCGATTTCATTACAAAAGAAGGAAGACATGTGGAAAAAGGTTATGTAACCGAACTGATAACGAAAAAGTGTCTGGACTGGTTAAAGGAAACCAAAGATTCCGGAAAACCCTTTATGCTGATGATGCATCATAAAGCTCCTCACCGTGAATGGCAGCCCGGACCAAATGAGCTTTCGCTTTATAAGAATGTAACATTTCCGGAACCGGTAACTCTTTTCGATGATTATGCAAACAGGGGGACTGCCGAGAAAACACAGGACATGACAATCTCGAAAACAATGAGAATTGAGGAAGATCTTAAGCTTTACAGGGATAAGTCAAAAATGAAGAGTACCGGGCTTACACGCATGGATTCATCGCAAATGGCTGCCTGGAATACTGTCTATGATCCGATAATCAGGCAATTCTATTCTTCAGGACTGACCGGGAATGAGCTTATCAGATATAAATACCAGCGATATCTTCAGGACTATCTTGCCTGTATCGCGGCAGTTGATAAAAGCGTAGGGGAGCTCCTTGATTTTTTAAAGGAGAATGGTCTTGACAAAAACACTATTGTAATTTATGCTTCGGACCAGGGATTCTACCTGGGTGAACATGGATGGTTCGATAAACGCTGGATGTTCGAGGAGTCATACCGGACTCCGCTGCTTATGATGTGGCCGGGGGTTATTACGCCGGGAAGGGTGAACGGAGATATGGTCTCTAATATTGACCTGCCCGAGACATTCCTTGAAATGGCAGGAGTTGATGTTCCTGCTGACATGCAGGGCAGGAGCATGGTCCCCATTTTAAAGGGAAAAACTCCCTCAGACTGGAGAAAAGAACACTATTATCATTACTATGAATACCCGGGCCCCCATATGGTCAAACGCCATTACGGAATGAGCAACGACAGGTATAAACTCATTCACTATTACTATGATATTGACGAGTGGGAGCTTTATGACCGCAAGACTGATCCCCGGGAATTAAAAAATGTATATAACGACCCTGAATATAAATCAGTAAAAAAGAAGCTGCACAAAAGGCTTGAAAAGCTGATGAAGGAGTTCGGAGACAGTGAAACGCTCGCAAAATCTTTTCTGCCAAACTAAAGACTCTTGCCTGCCCGGACTCCTGAGAAGGATTTCTATCATCAAAATGACCAAACAAATCATTCTGATTTTTGTTACTGATCAAATACGGAGTAGTAACCATAAACTAAAAAAGTCATGGAATCAAAATTATTTGTAAATCTGCCGGTAAAGGATTTACAGAAAACCAAGGATTTCTTTCTGGGACTTGGATTTTCGTATAATCCTCAGTTTTCTGATGAAAAAGCAACATGCCTGATTATAAACAGCGAAAGTTATGTCATGTTGCTGAGGGAAGATTTCTTTAAGAGCTTTACAAAAAAGGGCATTGTAAATGCCCATAATTGTACTGAAGTTCTGACTTCCATCTCTGCTGATAGCAGGGACAGGGTAAATGAAATTGTAAATAAGGCAATTTCACTTGGTGCTACCGAAGCCAGGGAACCGGATGAATACGGATACATGTATTCGCGCAGTTTTAATGACCCTGACGGTCATATCTGGGAGGTTTCCTGGATGGATATTAATTCATTCCCAAAAGCTTAGCCTTCAAAATTTATACTGACAGGCTTGAGTTATTCACTCTGGCCTGTCATTTTTTTTACATTTGTTGCAGTCAGTCCTTTCGGTCCTTTTTCTACTTCAAAAGTAACCTTGTTGCCCTCGGCCAGTGGTTCGGTTAGTACGTTTACGTGAACAAAAACACTTTCGCGGGTTTCCAGGTCTCTTATAAAACCATAACCTTTCGAATCATTAAAGTAGGTTACGATACCGTTCCTGATACTCTCAGCCGGATCAGCTTCCTTGCTTTTGTATCCTGAAATATCAATGTCTTCGGCATTGATAACAGCCCGTTTTGTTAAATCGGGCGGAACAGAACTCAGATTTCCAAATTCATCAACATAGGCAATCATATCATCCAGGTTTTTCCCGTCCCTGCTTGATGCCTTCCTTTCCAGTCTCTTCTTCTCTTTATCCTTCCTGTTTTTTTCCTGTTTTTTTCTTACCTCTTTTTTGCTGCTCGTTTCATTTGATCTTCCCATTATTTTTTTTTGATTTAAAAAATGATTAAATATTCCTGAACTCCCACTTCAGGAATGGGCTGATCAGATCTGCAAAGGTAATCTAAAACATGGTTGTACAAAAACAATCTTCATTAGTCGGGTATGACCTGTTATTCTTTAACATTAAGCCGGGATGGAATGGCACCCTGACCACCCGGGAGGTTATTGAACGCTCTCTTGCCTGCCTTTTATAAGTAAATGGGTTTACCGGAGCAGCAATTCTTGAATTTTTTTCCGCTGCCGCAGGGGCAGGGATCATTTCGCTCAGGAATCAGGGGTTTCACAACCTGCGCTTCCCTGTTCCTGATCCAGTTCATCACATTTGCCGGCGGACGCTTGTTCTTAAGCTCTTTGGCCATGTATTCCATATAGGGCTCAACATGTCTGAAAAACATCTTATAGCCCTCACAGAGGTAATTTAAGCCTGGCTTCCCATCAGGTGTGTTAAGGAACCTGTGTTTCGGACACTCCCCATGGCATGCATATCTCACATCACACTGCAGACAATACCGCGGAAGCTTATTTCTCTTGTCTATCCCGAAATCGAACTGCTTCTGCAATCTGACAAGATCAGGCAAGGGGGTACTGGTTATGTTTCCAAGAAAATATTCAGGATATACAAAATGATCGCAGGAGAACAGGTCACCGTTATGCTCCATCACCAGAGCATCTCCGCAGGTTTCATTAAAAACACAGAGTCCCGGATTCTCTCCGGCATAATTGGCAAGTGTTGCATCAAATATCTGGACATAAATACCTGGCAACATCGTTTCTTACCCATTCATCAAATATTGTAACCAGGAACCTGCCAAAATCTTTGGAATCAACTGACCAGTCAGTGACTTTCGCATTCCTGTCATGGACCGGCGCAACCAGCTCAAGTCCATCCACTGAATTGTCCTCTGTATAATGTTCAACTACGGGAAGAAACTGTATGAAACCGCTTCCAATGGTTTTAAGAAACCTGTATGTCTCTGAGGCAAATCTGACATTGTAATCATTTACGGCACTGAGGGTATTGAATTCCACCTTGTTTTTGTGAAGAAGTTCAATGCCTTTCATCACCCTTTTAAATGTTGGACCGCCTGAAAATGTCCTGCGGTAATGGTCATGATTATGTTCTGCACCATCAATTGAGATACCCACAAGTATGTTATTGTCAGCAAAGAACTTACACCAATCATCATTCAGTCTGGTGCCGTTTGTCTGAAATGCATTTTCAATCCTTTTCCCGCCCGAATATTTTTTCTGCAGATCAATTGCTTTCCTGAAAAAATCAAGTCCCGGCAAGTGTGGGTTCACCTCCCTGCCAGGTAAAGGTTACAACAGGTATTTCGTGAGCTTCTATAAATTGTCTTGTGAAATCTTCAAGCAGCTCATCCGGCATTCTGTATGAACTCTCTTCCGGATAGAGCTTTTTCTTTTCAAGATAATAGCAATATGTACAATTGAGATTGCACGCCGGACCTGCTGGTTTCAGCATTACATGAAAGGCAGAGGGCCTTTTCAGCTTAAGTGCATCTGAAAAAAGAAGATTCGGCTTCATCACTAAAGATTGTCCGGCAAAATTACAATTATAGTTCAGATCATCAAGCAGGCACTACCTGCTTCATGATTATGGGGTGAAAAAAAAATTGACTTTTGATTCTGGCAGGCTTATCTTTGATTGGAAATACGGTTTGGATTTAGTTATCGATTTTCTGTTTTGCCCTAATTAAACATATTTCTTGTCAGATAATTATCAGGAGGAAAAAGTATGAAATCTTTAAAACTTTCAGTTATTCTGGTGTGGGCCTTCTTTTTATCTTATGCCAGTCTCTTAAATGCACAGGAGCCTCAATGCCTGGCAGTAATTACTAACCTGAACGGCAATGTCATGTTAAAGAAGGCCGGTAAAACTGAGTTTTTAAAAACGTATTGGGGAACACAATTAAACCAGGGCGATCAGATCAGGACCAGTGCTGATTCTGAAGCTACTCTGATTTTTTCAAATAATACCATGATTAAACTTGGGCCGGAGGGATCTGTTACCATTTCAGGTGATGAGCCGTCGCCGGCAGATCGAGGTTCCGGTATGAAGAAAGTCTCAACAACCATGATGGTCAATATATCTTCCCTTACATCAAAAAAAGAGGTTAAAAAAGATGTTGGCGCTCTCGCAGGACTGAGGGGAATAGATGCTGAACAATCTATTGATCCTGTTTCTCCTTTCAATACTCTATTGAAAACCAACCGTCCCGATTTTATGTGGCTTCCCAGGAAAAATTATGACAGGTTCATCGTAAATCTCTACAACAGCAAAGGATTGGTATGGAGCAAAAAAGTATCGGAAACATCTATGAATTTTCCTGAAAGCGAACAGGGACTGGCATATGGCGAGACCTATTTCTGGAATGTGGAAGGGGAGGATCTTTTAGAGAATGATAAATCAATAAGTTACAAATTTTCAATACTTTCAACCGATAAATCTAAAGAAGTGGTTGACCAGGAGACAATGATAAAAAATTCCTTTATTAATGATCCTGACAGCTGCAGCCTGCACTCATTTTTAGGGGCTTATTATATGAACCAGGGATTGCTTCTGGACGCGGTTAATGAGTTTGAAATTATCTCCGGGATGAATCCCCAGGCTCCTTTGCCACATGAAATACTTGGATCGCTTTATTCAGAAGCCGGGAATAAGGATAAGGCTATTGAAGAATTGCAGAAAGCGCTTGCACTATCAAAGAATGGCAAGGAAAAGTGATAACCCGAACCGTATAATTCAATAATCTGGTTAGACTTTACTAAATATTCTGAATGCCATGGCAGCAAGGATTAAACTAAACATCCGGAGCACAGTAAGTCCCTGTCTTTTGTTTGTTTTATTATTTTTTTCGGATCGTCAGATTACAAGGGCACAGGAATTTCAAAATCTGACCAGGGATGAGTTCAATACACAACTCCGCCAGGCGTTTATTAAAGGAGATGAACAACAGGCATTTATCATTGTCCGCGACAACAGGTTATTTGTCAAGCCATTTGTAGACGGCATGATCAGGGAGAGCCTGACCAGGGAGCTTAAAGGTCAGGTTAAAGAATCTGAGCAGGCTAAATTAATTGCTTATAAAACAGCTGCATCCTTTGAAAAGACCTTTGGTGAAAGGAGTCTGACAATTGCTGTTAATTATTTAACAACATGGACTAAAGAGCAAAAGGGAACCAAGCTTGATGCCGATAGTTTGTATGCCCTGGGAATCAATCTGCGTGGAAGTGAAAATGAAAAAGCTCTGGAATATCATCAAAAAGCCCTGGATTTATATAAAAGTATCGGTGATGAGAGAGGCAAAAGTGAAGTTTTGGGTGGACTCGGTCTGATTTACACCTATTTCCAAGGATTATGACACATCCCTGTCATTTTATAAGGAAGCTCTGTTAAAAAGGGAGGAGGTCGATGACAAAGTGTTGATAGGAAACACATTAAATAGTATTGGATCACTTTACTATGGAATATTTACCGACTATCCGCTTGCACTGAACTACTTTGAAAGGGCTGAGAAAATTCGGGCAGAATTTGGTGATTCCCTGAATCTAGGGAGGACTATTCATCTTAAAGCTTCTACCCTGGAAAACCTTGGTCAAAATGAACAATCCCTTGAATACTATAAACGATCTCTCAGGTTAAACCAGAGCTCGGGAGATCAGGTTCGAGTCGCTGAATCCCTGTTAAATTCAGGAACAATCCTTAATGGCATGGGAAAGTATAAAGAGGCTCTTGAATACCTTGGAAAAGCTGAAACAGCTTACAAAGCTTTAGAAGATAGTACCGGGATAAGTGACACATTTAATCAAACTGGATTTGTGTATTTAAACCTCGGGGACCTGAACGGTGCCCTGGAAAAATTCAATGAAGCCATCAGCATTAATAAAAAACTAAATGATCAATGGGGGCTGGCTGGCATCTACAATAATCTTGGAATTATGCTCCAGAATGCCGGCAGGTATGAAAAATCACTTGAGTATGCCAATAATGCCCTGAAGTTGTATGAGGAGCTGGATGATAAATCCAGTGTTATCGTCTCACTTAATAATATTGGGACGATATATTATGATATGAAAGATTATCCGAAAGCGGAGGAATATTACCTGAAAGGTTTGAAAATCTGCAGGGAAGTAAAGGCAACGGATCAGGAAGCAAATTACCTTCTGAACCTGGCAAATGCTCAGAGTTTTATGGGAAGGATGAATGAAGCCCTTTTAAACTATCAGGAAGGATTCGAAATTGCCCGTACATTGAAAAGTCCTGATCTGACATGGAAATATATTGCAGGTCTGGCTGAATATTACGAAACCACCGGAGAATATGATAAAGTAGTTGAATTAAATGATACTGCCCTTAAGATTCTTGAAGGACTCCGGAGTACATTACCGGGTGAACAATTCAGAACCTCTTTTATGGCAAAAGAGAGATATGTCTTTGAGGACATAATAGATCTTCTTGAAACGCTACATGAAAAAGACGGGTCAAAGGGATATGACAAACTGGCTTTCAACTATGCTGAGCGCAGTAAATCGCGCGCATTGCTGGACCTGCTCTCGGGAGCTACTGCCGATGCTAACAAAAATGAATCTGTTACGCCTGCTAATACCACGGATCCTCAACCTGTTACAATCGATGAAGTTAAGGCAATGTTGCCTGACAAAAACGACATTATCCTGGAGTATTCGGTCGGGGATAGCAGTTCGTGCCTCTGGGTCATTACAAAATCCGGACATAAGCTTTATAGACTGCCTGCCAGAAAAAAGCTTCAGGAACAGATTGAGACAATAAGATTTGGATTACTGGATCCACAGCAATCTATATCGGAATTCTTCACCCAGGCTGGAATTTCGCTTTATAATGAATTAGTTAAGCCTGCAGAGCCGTTTCTTTCAAAAAAGAGCAAACTGGTGATAATCCCGGATGGAGTTTTGAATTATTTACCCTTTGAGGTTTTACTAACTGAAAATACTAAAATTAAAGCAGAAACCTCATATATGGATTTTCCATTTCTGGCAAAAAAATATCCGGTCAGTTATGCACAATCAGCAAGTGTACTAAATACACTTATATCGCAAAAGCTGCAAATAAATAAATCCGCGGTTAAAAGCAAAAGGCTTCTTGCATTTGGCGACCCCGAATATGAAGATACCTCGCTCAATCCCGGTAAGAAATATCCACGACTTGAATTCAGCGGCAGGGAAATTGAAAACATCGCTTCATTCTTCCCGGAAGGATCACCTGTGATCTTTCTCAGGAATAATGCAACTGAAGAGAAACTGAAACAAAACAATGAATTGGATGAATTCAATTATATACACTTTGCGGTGCATGGATTAATTGATGAGGATAATCCTGATCTCAGCTCAATTGTTCTTACAAGCAACAGAAGTTCGGATGAAGATGGCTTTCTTCAGGCATCTGAGATATCTGATCTGAAGCTGAACGCGGATCTGGTTGTTTTGTCAGCCTGTCAGACCGGACTGGGAAAGCTGGTAAGAGGAGAGGGGATGGTTGGGCTGACGCGTGCATTCATGTATGCCGGAACACCATCTGTTGTAGTAAGTCTGTGGAGCGTATCCGATGCATCAACCTCGGTCCTTATGAGCAGTTTTTATAAGAATCTGATTAAGAACAATCTCAACAAAACTGATGCATTACGCAGGGCTCAGCTCGGCTTGATCAGTAACGAAAAATATGCTCATCCGTTCTATTGGGCGCCTTTCGTTCTGATCGGGGACTGGAGGTAGACCCGTAAATGGGAGTGCAGGGTAAAAGGAACAAATTGTATGGAGCAGGGAGCAGGGAGCTTGGAGCCCCGAAATTCTTCTTTCCTGATTTCGACCCTCAAAAACGTCATTTCGATTAAAACTGCCATTTTTTGCATAAAAATGTAACAAAAGTATCATTTTATGGAACAAAAGTGGTAGACTTTGTAACATCCGGTTTTGTACCTTACATAGTAAACCGTGAATAGATAGCTAAACACATGAAAAGTGTCTAAAATAAATCTAACAATAAATTCTCGCTAAAATGAAAAACCTGAAAAAAGTAATTAACCTGACATGCATGATGATTTTTTGCTTTTTGCTTTTATCACAGGCAGAAAGTAAAGCCCAGGTGATAAAAATGTCATTTAAGGATCTGACAGAAAGATCAACCGCTGTTCTGTATGGTAAATGTTCCAAAGTAAAGAGCGAATGGAACGATAAGAAAGACTTAATATTTACTCAGGTGACAGTTGTTCCGGAGGAGTATATTAAAGGCAATCTGGGCTCTCAGACAGTAATTACTGTTCCCGGCGGCCAGGTTGGTGATATCCTTTACGAAGTGTCAGAGATGCCGGTTTTTATTGAGGGAGAGGAAGTTGTGGCATTTATATGGACCAGCCCTTCAGGTAAAAACCTTGTAACCGGCGGATACCAGGGAAAGTTGAAAATTATAAGAGATAAACTTTCAGGAAAAAGAATAATCGAGGACGCGGGCATAATGGATGAAGCTGAGGTACAACACCTGGCACCCGGAGAGATCAGAAAAGCTTTAAGAATGCAACTTGAAGAATTCATTGGAAAGCTGAAAAGTTATATGAAGCACTAATCCGGGAGTAAATAGACCACCTCAAAAAATGAATGACATGAAAAAAAATATACTTCATATAATAACAGCAACGACTTTATTGTTAGTGCTTCCGGAACCTCTTTTTACTCAGACTATCAGAGGTGTTGTAAGAGACGGAGTTGATGGGACACCTATGATTGGTGTTAATATAATTATGATTAATCCAGCAAGAGGCACAACAACAGGACTAAATGGTGAATATGAATTTTTAAATATTGCACGTGGCTCAACTCCCACGATATCAGTTGGAGGATTAAATAAAACAATAACTGTCGCTTATGGGACTAACTGGATGAATTTCTGGTCCAATCCACCTTCACTTCCTTCAGATTTTGATGGGAACTATTATCATACAGTAACAATTGGTACGCAGACCTGGATGGTGGAAAACCTATTAGTAACACATTTCCAGAACGGTGACACAATATCCAATGTCACTTCGAATGTGAGTTGGAGTGCTCTTACTGCACCTGGATATTGCTGGTGGAATAATGATATAGGAACTAACAAAAACATGTATGGTGGTTTATACAACTGGCACACTGTAAATGCTGGTAATTTATGTCCAATTAATTGGCACGTTCCGAGCGACTCGGAATGGAGGACCATGGAAGTGAACCTTGGCATGATTGTGGAATCTTATGGTGATGTAGAAGGTATGCGTGGAACAGACCAAGGATCACAATTGAAGAGTACCATTGGATGGTATGGTGGAGGTAATGGAACAAATATAAGTGGTTTTACTGCACTTCCTGGTGGTTACCGTAGTGGCGTTGATGGTAGTTTTATTTCAATTACCTACGATGGTATTTGGTGGACAAAAACACAATACCCGTTCCAAACCCCATTAGCATACAACCGACAATTGAATTATAATTTAACTACAATAGGCCGCTTCATAAATGATAATGAATTTGGTTTTAGCATTCGGTGCATTCAAAATATGATTCCAACCTTAAGTACTTCTCAAGTATCACCCCATCCAACTTCGGCAGAAAGTGGAGGATATGACTTAGATGATAGAGGTTCACAAATAATTGCAAAGGGCGTTTGTTGGAATAATACAGGTAATCCCTCAATTCAATCGGATAACCATACTAATGATGGAAGTGGATCAGATAATTATGGAAGCACATTAACTACACTTACACCCAATACTACTTATTATGTAAAGGCTTATGCCACAAATAGTACAGGAACTGCTTATGGAAATGAAATTAGTTTTACGACTAATCCTATTCCACCAACAGTTACCACTTCTGCAATTTCTGATATTAAACCAATTTCAGCAATAAGTGGCGGCGATGTAACTTCAGATGGAGGAGCATCTGTTACAGAAAGAGGTATATGCTGGAATACAACAGGGAATCCAACAATACTGGATAAGAGAAATCCAGCAGGATCAATGGGAACCGGAAGTTTTACCGGTTATTTGACTGGCCTGAATGCCCGTTACCACATATTATGTCAGGGCATATGCAACAAACAGTGCAGGTACATCTTATGGGGACCAGGTATCTTTCACAACTGTGCAGACGTTTAATAACATTGAATTCAACAACGCTTTAACTTATGGGACCGTCACAGATATAGATGGAAATGAATATAGAACAATGCAAATAGGCACCCAGGTATGGATGGCAGAAAATCTGAAGACTATAAAATTAAATGATGGCACACTAATACTAAATTTAACATCTGATTCTGAATGGGATGCAGAAGATGGCTCAGAAGGTCACACCAGGGCAGCTTATTGCTGGTATGACAACAATGAAGCCTTATGTAAGGACATTTTTGGAGCTTTATATAACTGGAATGCTGTAAATACTGGTAATTTATGCCCAACAAACTGGCATGTACCTTCAAATGCTGAGTGGATGACATTAATAACAAATCTTGGAGGTATAAATGTGGCAGGCAATGAACTTAAAGAAATGGGTACCGCTCACTGGGCCTCCCCAAATCCAGGAGCAAATAACGAAACTGGTTTTACTGCCCTTGCAGGTGGTTTCCGGATGCCCGGTGCTGCTTTCTACTGGATTGGAGTCACCGGTTATCTGGTGGTCAGGCACAGAAGGTAGTACCACAGACGCATGGAACATAAATCTTAACTGCAGGATCGGGTTATGTGGGTAATGTTAACAACCCCAAGAAAAATGGATTTTCTGTTCGCTGTGTAAAAAATGTCTCATTACCCACAGTTTCCACTGATGAAATTACTAATATTTCTCCGGTTTCAGCTTATTGTGGGGGCAACGTTACTTCTGATGGAGGGTCAAGTCTCTCGGCAAGAGGCTTATGCTGGAGCGAATCTGAGAACCCTACTACTGCTGATAGTCAAACCTGGGAGGGATCCGGTACCGGAAGCTTTACCGGTTTTGTAATAAATCTTAAGCCTAATACGATATACTATGTAAAAGCTTACGCTACTAACATTAACGGTACTGCGTATGGGAACCAGGTAAGTTTCACCACCGCCTCAGCATTTGATCCGATCATCTTCAATCCCGGATTAACCTATGGTACAGTAACAGATATTCAAGGTAATACGTATAGAACGATACCCATAGGTAATCAGGTATGGATGGCTGAAAACCTGAAAACTACTTTATATAATGATAATACAAGCATCCCATTAGTAGAGAACACAACAGAATGGATTAATTTAAATTCTCCTGGTTATTGCTGGTATGATAATAATGAAGCCTTATTCAAAGACACTTATGGAGCTCTCTATAACTGGCATGCAGTAAGTACAGGTAAAGTGTGCCCAACAGGGTGGCATGTACCCATTGATGCCGAGTGGACAGCCTTTACTAATTACTTTGGGGGTGAAAATGTAGCTGGAGGAAAATTAAAGGAAACCGGTATAAAGCATTGGTATTCTCCCAACACAGGTGCCACCAACGAAACTGGTTTTACAGCGCTTCCCGGTGGCCTGCGTGAAATGCCGAATGGAAATTTTGGTTTTGTGGGAAGATTCGGTAATTATTGGCCTGGTGATGAGGGGAGGACTTCAATAGCATGGAATCGTACATTTAATTTCGATCTCATCTATGTCTATAGGACTGGTAGTGATAAAAGGTATGGTTATTCTGTCCGTTGTATCAATGATGTTCTTTTGCCAACAGTATCAACTTCAACAATTTCTAAATATATCTCCAATTTCAGCCTTAAGTGGCGGCAATGTAATTTCTGATGGTGGAGGGAACTGTAACTTTAAAGGGTGGCATATGTCTGGAGTACGGAACAGGGAATCCGGAAATAACTGACAGTCGTAAGGATTATCAATACTGTGGTAGTATCTCTTTTAGGAACTGCCAGTAGCAACAAATCTGGACCCTCTGACCACTTATTATGTAAGAGCTTATGCAATTAATGCCGCTGGTGTAGGCTATGGAGATCAGGTAATGTAACGACTACCGGAATTTCGGTTGATATAGAGTTTAATCCCGGTTTGACCTATGGCTCAGTCACAGATATAGACGGACATGAATATCAAGACCATAAAAATCGGGGAACAGGACTGGATGGCTGAGAACCTTAAAACCACCAAATTCAACGATGGTACTGCAATACCTCTTGTTGACGATGATAATAGCCTCTGGAGTAATCTAAAAACACCTGCCTATTCATGGTACAAAAATCAGGAAACTACTTATAGAAGTACCTTTGGTGCTCTATACAACTGGTATACGGTAATCGCTGGTAACCTGTGCCCGACTGGCTGGCATGTTCCTACAAATCAAGAATTTAATATCCTGCGCACCATTGCTGGCGGTAACGCTTTGAAAGAACCTGGTCTGGCTCACTGGGTAAGCCCAAATACAGGAGCAACCAATTTGAGCGGTTTTACTCTTCTCCCTGGTGGTCTACGAAGCTATAGTGCTTCTCCTCAACAATTTGATTTAATAGGAACCGAAGCTAATTTGTGGTATAGCTCGGAATTCGAGGTTGAAGGTTATCTTGATGAACCTCATGAATATGCCCTCAATGTTATGTTGTTTTTTGATAGAAGCCCTTATGTGGAATTTCTTTCGTTCGCAAGAATTATGGTTTATCTGTACGTTGCATCAGGGATAAAGATATCATTTATGTGACAAACGTTAATGATAGTGGCGATGGAAGTTTGAGGGCTGCGATTGAGAAGGCTAATGAGGATGGCAATACTGAAATAATTAATTTTAATATTCCCGGTGAAGGTCCTTTCGTTATTAAACCTTCTTCTCAAAATCCTCTGCCGGCAATTGTAAATCCGGTGATTATTGATGGTTTTTCCCAGCCGGGTTCTTCTTCCGTCACTCCGACGATGCTTATTAAACTCGATGGCATAATTGCCGGAACTATGACCGACGAATCAACTATTAACGGATTGACCATAAATTCCAATCAATGCACTGTAAAAGGCCTGATAATCACGGGATTTTCCGGAAATGGAATTCAGTTAACAGGTACTTGAGAATCACAGAACCGGAAACAGAATCTACCACTAATTCAATATTTAATAATGAAGGTCCCGGAATTGATCTTGGAGGGAATGGAGTAACCGCGAACGATGAAAATTCAACACCTGTACCTGATGATGATTTCGGACCAAATAGCTATCAAAACTTCCCTGTTCTGGACAAAACTGTAATCAGCCTGGGAGAAATTTACATTGACGGACATTTAAAGAGTATGCCTGACAAAAACTACACTCTTGAGTTCTTTGCAAGCAAGCTCGCTGATAATGAAGGCTATGGTCAGGGACAGACCTACCTCGGTTCAGCAGTAGTAACAACAGATATTGATGGAAATGCCGCATTTACTGATAAGGTCTTTCCTTATCAAACAATTTTTGGCGATGTTATTACTGCCACCGCAACCGATCCATATGGTAATACTTCTGAATTCTCAATGGCTATGGGCGGCTTGCCGGACCAGCACCTTGGTACTTCTTCGCTGGATTACCATGTCAATCCGTCGGGCGTCCCAAATATAGCTGATGAAAATAAAATTGTCAACGCGGTCAATAGTGCTTTTAACACATGGACCGGAATCACAACAGCAAATTTTACCTTTAATTATGTAAATAAGACAGATGAACAACATGCTCATATTGATGGAGTAAACGTGGTTTCATTCAGCGATGATGAATACCTGTTTGGTGACTGGGTCCTTGCTATTACAGCAAAAACCCTGAAACTGGGACCAACAGATGCAGAAACCCAGATTCTGGATGCTGATATTATTTTTAATCCTTTCTTTGTAAAGCATCAATTATGGAACTTTGGGATTGCGGGTGATTTGCTGCATCCGGGATATTTCGATATCCAAAGTGTAACAACTCACGAGATCGGCCATATTCTGGGATTATTGCATTCAGGTGTGCATAACGCTACCATGTGGTTTGAAATGCCTCAGGGCACTGATGCACGAAGCCTTGAGCAGGACGACAGATCATGGGCAAGCTATAAGTATCCCGAGCCAGGCAACAATTTCGGAACAATATCAGGTAACATTGCATATGGTTATGATGACGCTCTGTCAGAGCCGATAGCCGGCGCACTGATATTAGCTATTAATACAGCGACAAGGGATACAGTGCATTCATACAGCGATGCCAATGGCAATTATCTTGTTCCCGGTCTTAGTTCCGGAACCTATAATGTTTACATTGAACCGCTTGATGGAGATGTGAGAGGCCGTCCACTTTCTCCCCGGAATATTAGTTTGTACATTTACTGCAATACAACCAATTTTGACTATCCCGGGGAATTCTATAGTGCTGCTAATGAAAGCGCTGAAGAAACTCAGGATATTGTTGCTTCTGTAACGGTTAACGCAGGATCAGGAACTTCCGGAATAAACTTTGTTACCAATAAAGACATCACAAATCCGACTGTTGTTTCAGTTACTCCCCCTGATATAAGCAAGTCACCTGATGTAGGTATCAGGTTCTCCGAACCTTTGGATATGACAACTGTGAATAAAGAGAGCTGTTATTTAATAAAATCCGGGGAGACGCTACCGATCGGAGGAAGTTATGTCGAACTGGAGGGTGAAACTAATGCAATACTTTTCTATCCGGAAGAAGTCCTGAATTATAATACTCTCTATACTCTTTATATCACAACAGTGGTAACTGATTTGAAGGGGAATCATTTATCAGCAATGTACCAATCCAGTTTTACAACCGGCGCTGGTGATACAAACCCCCCGGCAATAATAGGAATTATCCCATCAAATGGAGCCACCGGCGTATTTGTGGATGACAGGATAGTAGTATCTTTTTCTGAGCCCATGGAAAAACAGACTGTTCAGAACAGCTTTTCTATAAATCCTAATATCGCATACACTTTAACCTGGGATAATGAGAATAAAACGGTGACCGTCAGTCATTCATCAAGTTTTACAGAAGGCGCAATTTATAATATTGCAGTGTCAACAGGAGCAAAAGATATGAGTGGAAATGCGCTGGGAAATATTTTTTCCAGCAGTTTTAGAGTAGTACCTGCAGCACCGCCTGCGATAAAATATCTTGAACCCGGTCAGACAATGACCTCAGGAATTACTGCAAAAACACCTGTCGTTGCAGATTTCTCTGAGCCAATTAAAACGGCCACTGTAAATGAGACCACTTTTAAATTGCTTAAAGGTGGGGCAAATGGAACTCCTGTTACTGGTAATTTCGAGTTCTTAAACGAGAATTCACGTGTAGTATTCCGACCGGGAGCAGATCTGGATTTCAATCAAAAATACACCGTTATACTTACTACCGGAATTTGGGATGCTTCACAATCCTCTCAAAATCTGCAGAATGAGAAAATTGTTTCCTTTACCACGGAGATTGCAACTACTATGCCCTCTATCAGATTCATTGATCCTCCAAGTGATAATGTCGGAGCAGTGGTAACAATCGGAGGAAAAGGCTTCGATCCGGATCCTTCCAAAAATTCGGTAACTTTTTACAACACTGTTGCAGCTCAGGTTATAAGCGCTTCACTTACGAGCCTCACTGTAAAAGTGCCTGAAGGAGCTGAGTCAGGAGTAGTTAATTTAAAAGTGAATGGGATAGCTGAGGATGCAAATAGTCCGTATGATTTCCTTGTAATTCAGCCATATTCAGATCCGTGCAATGAGGCGAAGGGCAGTGCACCAACAGGAGGCAATTCCAGGGATGTTGCCACTGATTTTAATGGTACGAAAGCCTATGTTACCAATTCAGGTTCCAACACTGTTTCCGTGGTTGATCTTGCATCATTAACTACAACGAAGACTATTCCTGTCGGAGAATATCCGCTGATGATTGATATTGATCCTGAAGGAAAAAGGGCCTATGTGACCAACCATGGGTCCCGAACAGTTTCTGTCATTGACCTGAAGACAGAAACAGAAATCAAGAAAATCAATGTAGGAATAAATCCATATGGTGTGGCTGTAAGTCCTGACGGGGAACATGTATTTGTAGCAAATTATTCTTCTCAGGATGTTTCTGTTGTCGATGTTGATCCAACCAGTGGCGGATTCGATCACGTAACTTCAAATATTACAACAGGAACCAATAACAGGCAGGTGGATATTGATGCCAATTCAAGTATGATCGTGGTGACCGGAAACGATGGTCTGAAAATAATTGAATTGATAAAGACAGAATTTGGCTTTGACTATTCGAAAACCAATTCAAGTTCCGGGACACCAACAAGGGATACTAAAATTATCACTGAAGCAGGACTTGCGGTAGTATCGACCATGGATGGCAGACTTTTGTTTATTGGCATTGCGAAGGGAACCGACACCTTCGGGGCAGTTGTTGCAAATTCCAAGGCCGGTGCAAAAGCAGGGCAGGTTCAACCCGATTTCAGCGGAGTATTTCTTTATGTTTCCAATCCGTATGACGACCAGGTCACAGTATATAAGATGACCTTTGGCGGAAGCGGATCTGAAGTTGGTTCATACAGAGGTTTCAGCATTGAAGAATACTGGACCATCCCCACAGGTATCTCGCCTCAGGGCATGAGTATAAACAGACTGAATAATGAACTTCTCGTGGTCAATGAATCCGGTGAGACCGGATCGAACGGAAGCGTTACTGCAGTCAAGATCTGCTGTCTTGAAAAATCACCATCTGACGACATTGTGGCTTTAGCTCTTAATGTGCAGGGGATGATCAACTCAGGTGATATTACAAAATTACGCGGCAAGTTACTTATTGTTACATTAAATGCTGCTTTGAGGAATATCTCCAGGGAAAGAATAAAGCTGGCTATAGCTGACTTGAACTTGTTCATCGCAACTGTAAAAACATATATCAGGAATAAGCAAGTCGCTGCAGTCAGGGGTAATGCGTTAATCAGTTCAGCCAATGCAATTATTAATAAACTTAAAGGCTCTAAATCGGAAGGAGAGGAATATAATAATACTGATATTGAACAACCTGTTCCTGAACCGGTTACACAGACCAAACTCGGCGTTATATATCCGAATCCGACAAAGGAAGGGATTACAATCAATTACGAAGTTGCTGCAAATGAGTTGAACGGGGGCAAAGTATCAATCCAGGTCTATGATGTGACCGGCAGGGTAATTGGCAACATAGTGAATGAAAAGCTTGAACCGGGCCGCTATTCGGCTACATGGAACGGGCGTTATGAAAATGGAGGATCAGTGTCCAGGGGAATCTATTACATCCGCTTCGAAGCAGGTAAAAACATTGAAATAAAACGGATTATGCTGGTCAGGTAGCTGATCTTTAAAGTTGCAGGTTCCAGGTTGCATGTTGCAGGTTAAAGTTTTAAAATTTAATAACCTGTAACCTGCACCCTGCAACTTATAACAACCCTTATTTCATAATTTCCTGCAGATGCCTTATCGTAATCTCTTTCAGATGAGACCTTGCCAGGCTTGCTTTTAAAGTGTCGGTTTCAAGTTCAATGTACTTGTCCCATTGTTCAATGCTCTTTGACATCCTGCCGGAGACTTCATACGCCCTTGCAAGAAAAAGGTTTGTTTCCGGAACATCCTGCCTTATCCCAATGGAAAGCTCAAGGTACTTTATGGCTTCCCCGGTCTGGTTCATGAGCAGGTGGGAGTTCCCCAGGTTCTTGTAGATAAGGTAAATGAGATCAGAATCAGGATATTTGTTTTTTGCATGATTCAATATCAGAATTGCATCAACAGGCTGACCGATCATATTATATAATCTCCCTAAGGCGCTATATGCAGGGACCAGGGTTGAATCTGCCTTTATAGCCTTTGAATACCATTCAATTGCCTGGTGATAGTCTTTTTTGTCTTCAAGTGCAAATGCCAGATTGTAGGCAGCCTCATGATTTAACGGATCCAGGTCAAGCGACTTCACGGTCTGGAGAATTGCCTTGTTCAGATCGCCCTGTTTATAGCTTATTGCTGCCAGGGAGCTCCAGATGTATGAATAATCAGGATCACTTTCCATTGCCTTTTCCAGTTCAATATTTGCCGCATCAAAATTGCCCTGGTCAATAAAACCTGATGCTGCCTGCACATGCATTTTTGCAATCTCTCTTTTTGCTTCCCCAAAGCCCAGGAGCCTTACTATTCCCTGCTTGTTTAAGACTATCAGAAGAACCGTAACAATGATCAGAACAGGCATAGCCAATTTCTTTATCAGTATAGGGATTAAGGATCTCATCGAGGCCATCCTTGCTTCCTTAAGCTGGACTTCCAGGATCTTTACTTTCTGCTGAAGGTCAGTATCGTTTTTTACAACTTGAGGATTTATGCCCGGCACCAATGCCTCAGGACCTGCCGTTGCCAGTTCGGTTTCCTCCTGCTGCTGCTCCGGCTTCTGATCCCGGGTAACCTTAATTCCTTCGGGTGTAATATCATACACCCAGGTCAGGACAATTACCAGAATAAATACAATAATCAGTAAGAAAAATACAAATGTGACCGTCCAGTCGGGAAAGTTTAACCGGGGGAATACACTTTCTGCCGCCTGCAGAATGGTGAATGCCACCGCCAGATAAACCAGGGATGCTTTTACAACTTTGCGTCTTTTCAGCTCATTCCAGAAATCAAACAGGTTGGGCGGTTTCTTCAGCATACCGGCATATTGTAAGTCTTAACCTGAACAAAGTTAATCTTTTAAGCTGACATACCGGACCTGATTCAATACGGATATTTTTAGTATTTTTAAATACTAAATCATCTCATTATGAAAAGAAGAAAATTCCTTGAAATGACATCTGTGGGATCAGCTTCGCTGGCTTCATCATTTTATTTTCCGCGGATCGTTGAGGACCGCAAAATAAAAACCGGGCTTATTGGTTCGGGATGGTACGGAATGGTAGATTTAAAGGCCGCTTTAAAAGTTGGTGGCCTTGAAATTATTGGGATCTGTGATGTGGACACTGACCATCTGACCAACAGTGCAAATGACCTGGAGAAGCTCCAGGGCAGCAGGCCAAAGACCTTCAGGAACTATCACGACCTTCTTGAAATGAAAGGGCTTGAGGCATTATTTATAGGGACGATCCCGCACTGGCACGCTTTGCAGTTCATCGCAGCCTGCGAAAAAGGCCTTGATATTTACTGTGAAAAGCCCCTTTCTTATGATATTAAGGAAGGAATGGCAATGGTAAATGCAGCAAAAAAAGCCGGGAACATTGTCCAGGTGGGTTTCCAGCGCAGGGAAGCTGAATCATTCAAAAAGGCAAAGGAACTTATAGGGTCGGGGAGAATAGGAGAGGTGCACCAGATTTCAGCCCAGATACATTATAATCCTACGCCTCAGGATACAACGATTCAGCCGCCTCCGGCATCTCTCGACTGGGAAGAATGGTGCGGTCCTGCTCCAAAACTAGATTACCGCCCAAGTATAGGTCACCAATCCTGGAGGCTTGAAAAGGAATATGGTAACGGACATCTGGTAGACTGGGGAATACATCATATCGATATAATCCGGAAGATAATGGACGAAGGAATGCCCGATGAAATCTATGCAGCCGGTGGAATCGCAGTTCTTAAGGATCAAATAACCACTCCTGATACCCTCACCGCCCGCTTCAGATTCAAAAAAGCTCCTGTCCTGTGGCAGCACAGGCTTTGGGGAAATGGGGACGTTACCAGGGAATTCAACAATGGTATCTTCTTTTACGGTGACAAAGGAACCCTGTTTGCGGAGGATTCAAAGGTTGTTATATTCCCGGCCGGAAAAGATACAAAAAGAGAGGATTTATCAATTCCGACTCCCATGATGCAGGAAAAACATGTGGAGAGATTTCTGACTGCCTTAAAAAACAAGGACAGGGGACTTATAACCTGCACTCCTGAAGATGCCTTCATGTCAACAGCAACTGTGCAGCTGGCAATGATCTCTTACAATACCGGAAATCCCGTAAAGTGGGATTATCAGTCAAAACAAATAATTGGAAATCCTGAAGCCTCAGCCCTTCTTGAAAGGGCTTACCGCGGGAAATATATACATCCCTGATAAGGCGATTACTATTTGATGGCAACCCTGCGGGCGAAATACTTCCTCAGTGCTTCCTCAGGATCAGCATCAAGGGCTATATATATTTTTGTCCGGTGATCAACCACTACAGCCTGCAGTTTATTCAGATCCGGGGATTTGAATGAACCAAGTTTCTTTTCGTAAATATTATCCTTCATTTAATAAATAATTTATTAGTTAGTGTTCAACCCTTTTATTTCCGGCGGTGGTCAGAAAGCTACCGGATTTGACAAAAAAGTCCCGCTTTTGGCGGGACCAAAAATTTTAAATGATTATAATAGATAAACTAAGCAAGTTTAACATTTACTGCATTTAATCCTTTTTTACCCTGTTCCAGATCAAAGGTCACCACATCATTTTCTTTGATAGTGTCTTTTAATCCTGATGAATGCACAAAATACTCTTTTGGTGAATTTTCATCTTTAATGAATCCGAATCCTTTGGATTCATTAAAGAATTTTACTGTTCCTTTACTCATAATGTGATTTTTTAATTTGGCGCAAGGTACGCTTAATTATCAGCATATTATATTTATTTCCAAAATTCGTACATTTATGTAACTTTTAAGGTATGGAAGAGATCAAATCCGGAGGCTTTCCTTTAAGATCTTTTATTAATAACGGGTTCATTCCGATTCGTGAGAACAGTAAACTGATTACCCGCTTTTTATTTGCAGTTCTTCTGATTGCTATCGGCGCATGGTTTTTCAAACATGAACAACCCGAACTTGGCCGTATCAGAGAGATCTTACTTACCTCAAGACTGCAATACATAATTTTCGGAATTATACTGTCGATGATTTACATAATCCTCCAGGGATTAATGTACAGGTTTGCTTTTGCTTCTGTAGGTAAAAGGGTCCCGCTTATGTCAACAGTGCATCTTTTCCTGAAAAGGAACCTGATAAGCATTTTTATGCCCGCCGGGGGAGTTACTTCACTTGCCTTTTTCTCAGGGGATATCGATAAAGAGGGAGAGTCGAAAACCAAAATTCATTTTGCATCATCCATATATGCATTTGTAGGAATTTTAACAGTGGCTGTTGTCTCAATCCCAATCATTGCATATGCAATTGCCGAAGGACTTTCAGGCCCTGGAGAGGCATTTGGCTTAACAGGCATAATTCTTCTGTTGACAGGTCTGTTTCTCATATACCGGTCGATAATTAAGAAGAAGTTCCTTTATGGCCTTCTGGTGAGGTATTTTCCATCTACAGAGGTCTTTGTTGAAGAACTGATTGGCCATGCAATTGATACCAAATACCTTATTTTCACTATCCTGGTTTCAATCGTAATTGATGTTTCATGCATTGGACTCCTTTACCTTGCAATGATTGCTCTGGAGTTTAATGCTTCAGTTTTTAATGCCATGCTTGGATATGTAGTTGCTGCCGTTTCGACGCTGGTATCCCCATTCATGCGCGGACTAGGGGCTGTGGAGATATCCTTATCGCTTATCCTGACACGGTTTGGCTTCACAAGTCCTGAGGCCGTCGCTATCACAATCCTCTACCGGTTCTTTGAATTCTGGCTTCCGTTGGTTTCAGGAGCAATAAGCTTCCTCCTTAAAATAAACAGGTTCCTGATGAGGATATTTCCTGCTCTGCTGATATTCATGCTTGGAATTATCAATATTGTCTCTGCCATTACCCCTGCAGTTAGCGAAAGAGTTCGTCTCCTGGAAGATTTTATTCCCATTAATGCAATCGCCGCATCAAATTATACTGTATTTATTGCCGGTGCCTTTCTACTGCTGACAGCTGTTTACATGTTAAAAGGATTACGGAACGCCTGGTGGATTGCGTTAGCGCTCTGCATGATTTCCTTCGTCGGCCACCTGACAAAAGCCATTGATTACGAGGAAGCTCTCGTTGCTCTGCTGGTTATGGCACCACTTATTCTTTCAAGGAAGCAGTACTTCGTACGTGGAAATCCACGGTTGTATTCCCTGGGTATCTGGACGGCTGTATTTAGTATTGCTGCTGTATTGGTTTACGGAACTTTGGGATTTTATCTCCTGGACAAGAAACACTTCGGTATTGAATTCAATCTAATGCAGAGCATCGGGTATACCATTAAAAATTTTGTACTCATCGGGAGCGCGGACCTGCATCCTCTGAGCCGCTTTGCAAAGTATTTTCTGATTTCAATTAATATAAGCGGTTTATTATCGCTTTCATTTTTGGTTTACACAATTATGAGACCTTACTTTAACAAGGGGAATACAGGTCAGGAGGAATTGGATAAAGCCAAAATACTGATTGAAAAGTTTGGCAGGTCAGCTCTTGATTATTTCAAAACCTATAGCGATAAGATTGTATATATTCCGACTGATCTGAATGCTTTTATCTCTTTCAGGACAGCTGCCGGCTTCGCTGTTGCACTTGAAAATCCAGTTGCTGAAGACAAGGAGACAATGAAGAATTCCATTACACTATTTGATAATTATTGCTTTGAGAACGGATTGAAAAGCATCTATTACCGGGTTCCTGAAGAGGACCTCGGGGTTTATAAGGAGCTTTCGAAAAAAGCACTTTTTATCGGGCAGGAGGGTATTGTCGACCTTGACACATTCACCCTAGGGGGAGTTAAAAACAAAGCGCTTAGAAATGCAATAAACAAAATAATTGACGAGGGGTATCATTCCTCAATTCATATTCCTCCTGTCAAGGATGGGCTGCTGCAGAAACTAAAAGCAGTCTCGGACGAATGGCTCTCTTCGACAAAGAGAAAAGAAATAGTTTTCTCCCAGGGAATGTTTATTTGGGAAGAATTGAAAAAGCAGACGATAATAACAGTCGAGAACCCTGAAGAAAAGGTTATAGCCTTTATGAATATCATACCGGATTATACCCCCGGTGAAGCTACATATGATCTAATACGGAAAACTGATGAAGGACCTCACGGGGTCCTTGACTTCATGATGACAGAACTTTTTAAATATCTGAAATCTCAAAATTATTCTAAAGTAAACCTGGGATTTTCTCCAATGAGCGGATTAAACGATCCTCACACTTTTCCTGAAAGATCAATGAAGTTTGCCTATGAGAAAATCAGGACTTTTTCCCATTACAAAGGATTAAGGTATTACAAAGAAAAATTTTTCCCGTTGTGGTGCAACAAGTATCTGATTTATTCTGATGATTATGACCTGTTGCAGGTTCCCGCAGTTCTTATGAAAGTAATCAAGCCGAAAAATGAATAATCTGAGACCGGTAGTTGTGATTTTGGGAGCATCAGCCTGTCTTGCGGCATGCGTTGGCGACTTTCTGTTTACGTTTCTCCTGGGCAGCGGGGATACTGGCTTCTGGTAATAGCTTCAGTAATGGCCAGAAGAGCCTTGTTTACAAAGGCTGGTGCATTGGATTGATATAAACAAAAGAGCCTTCAGGGTTGTTTAACTAAGATAAAAAAAACAGATTATGGATGGAATTAAAGGATCAGAACAAATATTAAAAACGTCCCTTGGGAAGTTTAAATGGTATAGTATAAGAGACCTTGTTCGTAACGGATCTGATGTGGAAGAGTTTCCATTTTCAATCCGGATCCTTATTGAAAATATACTCCGCAATCAAAATAATGTAACATTCACAAGCACTCACCTCGACAATATTCTAAGCTGGAAACCTGAACCTCAAAAGGTCGAGATCCCATATCTGCCTGCGAGGGTCCTTATGCAGGATTTTACAGGGG
Source organism: uncultured Bacteroidales bacterium (assembly GCA_963703935.1). Classification (GTDB taxonomy): domain Bacteria; phylum Bacteroidota; class Bacteroidia; order Bacteroidales; family VadinHA17; genus LD21. The sequence goes on from CAVPGA010000002.1 coordinate 388,492, forward strand.
TCCCTGCTATCGTCGATATCGCCTCGATAAGGTCTGAAGTTCACCGGAAACATAAAGATGCAACTCTGATCAATCCACAGGTCCCTGTTGATCTAATTATTGATCATTCGGTACAGGTCGATTTTTATGGAACTGACTATTCTTATCTCCGGAATGTTGAACTGGAATACGAGCGGAACAATGAGCGCTACACACTGCTGAAATGGGCGCAATCATCATTTAAAAACTTCAATGTCCTTCCACCCGGTATGGGTATCTGCCACCAGGTGAACCTTGAATACCTGGCGCAGGTTGTTACGGCAAAAGACGGAGTGTTGTTTCCTGACACACTGGTGGGAACCGATTCCCACACACCTATGGTAAACGGAATCGGGGTAGTCGGCTGGGGAGTTGGCGGAATTGAGGCAGAAGCTGTTATGCTCGGACAGCCAATCTATTTTTTGCTTCCTGAGGTCATCGGATTGAAATTAACAGGCAAATTAAAGGAAGGAACTACTACGACCGATCTGGTATTGGCTGTTGCAGAGCTCCTCAGAAGGAAAGGGGTTGTCGGGAAGTTTGTGGAGGTTTTCGGCAACGGATTAAATTGGCTCACAGTTCCTGACAGGGCCACAATTTCAAATATGTCGCCGGAGTTTGGCTGCACGGTTACTTACTTTCCGCCCGATCTGAAGACCCTTGAATACCTCAGTATGACCGGGAGAGCTAAAATGCACATCGATACGGTTGAAACCTATCTCAAGGCTAACCTGATGTGGCGCGAAAATGAGGATAAAATTAAATTCACGGAGGTAGTTGAATTAAACCTGAATGAAATAGAGCCTTCAATTGCCGGCCCCAAACGCCCACAGGACCGGATTCCCCTTACAAAAGTCAAGAACAGCTTCATAGATGTTCTCAGAGGCACCTACGAAAGAGAATACATTTCTATCGATGAGAGGGCCGAAGGCGGTTGGTCAGATGAGGGCGGACATCAAAAGGAATTTGTTGCAGAATCAAATCCCGGAAACACAAAGCTTGAAATTGCAGGAATAGAAGTTGTTCCAAAACAGAAAAAGAGGAACGGCCTTAAAAGTGTCAGGATCCGGTTCGGTCACTCCGAATTTCAGATAAGTGATGGATCAGTTGTGATAGCTGCAATAACCAGCTGCACCAATACTTCCAATCCCGATGTAATGCTGGGAGCCGGGTTGGTTGCCAAAAAAGCGGTCGAAAGAGGATTAAGGGTCAAACCCTGGGTAAAAACCAGCCTGGCGCCCGGGTCAAAAGTAGTTACGGCTTATCTCGATAAGGCCGGACTTACCCCATACCTTGACGCACTTGGATTTCATACGGTCGGCTATGGCTGCACTACCTGCATCGGTAACAGCGGCCCCTTACCCTTACATATCAATAAAGCTGTTGTTGACAATGAACTGATTGTATCATCGGTACTTTCAGGGAACAGAAATTTCGAAGCCAGGATCCATCCGCTTGTAAAGATGAATTTCCTTGCTTCTCCCTTACTTGTGGTTGCTTACGCTCTCGCCGGCCGGATTGACATTGACTTTTATGAGGAACCTGTTGGCCTCGATCCTAACTTTGAACCTATCTATCTGCGGGATATATGGCCCGATACAGAGGAAATACAGAGTGCTCTGAAACAGGCAGTTGATTCAAAAGATTTTATTTCAAACTACGAAAGTATCTTCAAGGGCGATGAAAAGTGGGTTCAATTGGAGGTATCCAAAAGCGACGTTTACAGATGGGATGAAAAATCATCGTACATCAGGGAGGCATCATTTTTCAGGGATATATCGGGCGAAGCTGACAAAATATCCGATATTGAATCTGCCCGGGTCCTTCTTAAACTGGGCGATTCAATAACCACAGATCATATTTCACCTGCAGGTTCAATTGCTGAAAATTCACCCGCAGGAGAATATCTTAAATCACAGGGTGTCGAAAAGAAGGATTTCAATTCCTATGGGTCCCGAAGAGGTAATCATGAAGTAATGGTGCGGGGTACTTTTGCAAATGTCAGACTGAAAAATGAACTCATCAGTAAAGAGGGAGGATGGACCTTGCATCACACCAGCGGAAAGGTGATGACTGTATTTGATGCAGCCATGAAATATAAGGATTCAAATATCCCTCTGATAATACTCGCAGGAAAAGAATACGGAAGCGGTTCCTCACGCGACTGGGCAGCAAAGGGTGCCTCCTTGCTGGGCGTACGGGCAATTATAGCAGAAAGCTTTGAGAGGATCCACAGAAGTAATCTGGTGGGCACAGGAGTTCTGCCCCTTCAGTTCAAAAAAGGTGAGAATCGCACCTCACTTGACCTGAAAGGGGACGAGACTTTTAAAATTTTAAATCTCAATGAATTAAAACCAAATAAGGATTTAAAGGTGATTGCGGTGAAACCATCAGGCTTAAAAACAGAATTTAATGTAATCGCAAGACTCGATTCGGAGATAGAAACAGAATATTACAGGAATGGTGGTATTCTGCAGTATGTATTACGAAGCTTTTTCAGAAAAACCTGATGTGGAATGTGGTCTTAAATAATTTTTCTAACTTTATATTAAATAAATTATCAACGCAATCCTTCCGGATGATTAACATCAGAAGAATCTACGACCCTGAGGGGCCTGACGAACATTACAGGGTATTGATTGACAGGCTTTGGCCACGAGGAATTACAAAAGAAAAGGCTGGTTGGGATGAATGGGTGAAGGAAATCTCCCCAAGTAACGAACTCCGTAAATGGTATAACCATGACCCGGCAAAATGGGATGAGTTTAAAAAACTCTATGAAACAGAGCTGACTCACAGGAAAGATGAATTAAAGAGACTGAAAGAGTTAGAGATAACCCACGGAACCTTGACGATTCTTACTTCAACAAAAGATACTGAACATAATCATGCAGTTGCATTGAAGGAGTTTTTGTCGGGCATATAATTGCAGTAGAATTGATTGTCCGGGGTGCGTGGGTTTAATTAATAATCGGAATTTGACCATGTTCACATTTCAGGCGGTAGTATTCTGGCCATTTCTTGTCTACGCACTTGCTGTGCTGGTAATAGTAGGCATCATGCTCGGATTATCCCATCTTCTGGGTGAAAGACATAAGGAAAAACTGACTGACGAACCGTTTGAGTCCGGAATCCCACCAACCGGCAATGCACGCCTGCGATTTTCATCACACTTCTATCTTATCGCCATCTTTTTTGTGATCTTCGACCTTGATGCAGTGTTTATCCTGGTATGGGCTATCTCATTCCGGGAACTTGGGATTGCGGGATATATAGGCATACTTGTTTTTATTGGAATACTTATTGCCGTCCTTGTTTATGAGATTGGGATAAAAGCGCTTGATTTCGGACCAAAGGGGAAACTAATCCTGAAAAATAAAGACAGAAGGTTAAAATGAACGTGTCAATAAATAAAACCGGGGATGATTCGTCCAGCAACCGGATCAATACTTCTTACACGGCTTGAGGATCTTATTGCCTGGGGAAGGAAGAACTCGATATGGCCATTTAATTTTGGCCTTTCATGCTGTTTTGTCGAAATGGCAACTTCAATTACAAGCCGGTATGATATTGCCAGGTTCGGCGGTGAAGTAATACGGGGTACACCTCGCGAGGCAGATATGATGGTCATTGCCGGAACTGTATTTATAAAAATGGCGCCTATTATCAAAAGGCTTTATGAGCAGATGATGGCACCCAGATGGGTCATCTCAATGGGATCATGTGCCAACTCAGGCGGGATGTACGACATTTACAGCGTTGTTCAGGGAGTTGACAAATTCATGCCCGTTGATGTATATGTTTCAGGATGTCCTCCGCGTCCCGATGCATTTCTTGAAGGACTGCTGCTGCTGCGTGATTCTATCGGCAGGGAAAAACGGCCGCTAAGCTGGGTTATAGGACCCCAGGGCGTTTCGCGTCCCGAAAAGATTTCAGTAAGGGATCTTAAAAATGAAGAAAGGATGAAGATGGGAAACATCAGAACCATGGATGGGATCTGAGATAAGTTATTTCGGATGACGCATTGCGGATTTGTGATTTGGGATTTGGGATTTGGAATGTGAAATTGTGAAAATGAATCTTGAGTTTTACGGTTTAATTTAGATAACCTGGCTCTCTATGATTGAAGAGACCTCTCTTTTTTCTTCTCTGAAGGAACGATATGACCAAACAGCAATTCTGGCCAATCAGGCTACGGCTGATGGTATCCTGACTTTATGGATAGACAGGGAGAATCTTAAAGATCTTCTGAAATTTCTTAAGAACGGGATAAGCAGACCATTCAGGATGCTTTATGACCTTACAGCAATTGATGAAAGAAGGAGAAAAATAACCAAGGGTCAGCCGGAAAGTGATTTCACGATTGTTTACCATCTCACCTCATTCGAAAGGAATGAAGACATCAGGATAAAAGTCCCTCTGAAGGGTGAATATCCATCTGCCAGCACTATTACCGATATCTGGCCTTCAGCAAACTGGTATGAACGGGAGGTTTTTGACATGTTCGGAATTACCTTTTCAGGCCATCCTGATCTGCGCCGTATTCTTATGCCCAGATCATGGAAAGGATATCCGCTGCGAAAGGAATATCCTGCCAGGGCTACTGAAATGGGTCCTTTCGTCCTTGATGAACAGATGAGGGAAATCACGGACAATGACCTTAAATTTAATCCTGAAGAATGGGGATTACAAAAGAGAGATGAGGATACTGATTTTATGTTCCTTAATATCGGACCACAACATCCCGGAACTCATGGTCTGTTAAGGCTGATTCTTCAGCTCGACGGTGAAGATATTGTAGAAGTGGTTCCGGATATCGGTTTTCATCACCGGGGAGCCGAAAAAATGGGAGAAAGACAATCGTGGCATACATTTATTCCCTATACCGACCGGATTGATTATCTGGGTGGTGTGATCAACAACCTGGCATATGTGCTTTCCGTTGAAAAAATTGCCGGAATAGAAGTGCCTGACAGGGCAAATGTTATCCGGGTCATGATGACCGAACTATTCCGGATCGCAAGTCATCTCGTATGGCTGGGAACCTACGCACAGGATCTCGGGCAGATGTCTCCTGTGTTTTTTGCATTTAACGACAGGGAAAAGATATTTGATATTGTCCAGGCTATCACCGGAGGCCGGATGCATCCTTCCTGGTTCAGGATCGGCGGTGTTGCACATGATCTTGCCCGATGGATGGGACAAACTTATTCAGGACTTTCTTGATTATTTTCCAAAAAGTCTAAAGGAATTTGAAAAGGTAGTAATCAAGAACAGGATATTTAAAGCAAGGACTATTGGTATCGGTGCATTTACTGCTGAAGAAGCGATTGAATGGGGAGTTACAGGCCCGGGCTTACGTTCAACCGGGGTTGATTGGGATTACCGCAAAAAAAGACCTTATTCAGGTTATGAAAACTTTGAATTTGATATCCCTGTCGGAAAGAATGGCGATTGCTTTGACAGGTCCCTTGTTCGGATGGAAGAAATGCGTCAGAGCCTGAGGATCGTTCAGCAGTGCGTAAATAATATGCCTGAAGGATCCTATAAATCAGATCATCCTCTGACAACCCCCCCTCTGAAAGAAAAGACAATGGAGGATATTGAAACACTTATAACCCATTTTCTTGGGGTCACATGGGGACCGGTTATTCCTGCCGGAGAAGCAATGGTCCCGATTGAAGCAGCAAAAGGCAGCAATGGTTATTACCTGATAAGCGACGGAGGTACTTCATCTTACCGTTCCAGGATAAGAACTCCGTCTTTCCCGCATATTCAGATGATACCACTGATAGCAAGAGGTTATACAATTCCTGATCTGCTTTCAATACTGGGAGCACTTGATTTTGTTCTTGCTGATCTTGACAGATAGATAAGTGCCGATAACACATTTAATATCAAAATTATATAAATGCTGACCGACAACGAAAGAAAAGAGATTGAGGAAGAGATAAAGCTCTATCCTTATCCTGAGGCTGCCTGCATCGATGCTTTGAAAATTGTTCAGCATCATCGGGGATGGATCTCTGATGAAGCAGTCGGAGATATTGCCGCTGAACTGAACATGTCAGCTGATGAAGTAGATGGTATTGCAACTTTTTATACAAGAATATACCGTAAACCTGTTGGCAGGAATATTATTCTGATTTGCGATGGGATCAGCTGCATGATTATGGGATATGAATCAATCTATGAATATATTTCAAAAAAACTGAATATAAAGTTCGGAGAGACTACTGCTGACGGACGGTTCACTCTCCTCCCAGTTTCATGTCTTGGTGATTGTGATCATGCTCCGGTCTTGATGATAAATGATGATCATTATAACAATCTGACTTTTGAGAAGATTGATGAAATACTTGCCAAATACCTTTAGATGAAAATGGAAACTCCTTTGACACAACATATCAGAACAGGCAGCCCTCCTCCCGGAATTAAGGAATACAGAAAAGCAGGTGGTTATGCAGGTGTTGAAAGAGCTCTGAAGGAGATGACTCCTGATGAAGTTATTGCACTTGTTAAGAAGTCAGGATTGACGGGAAGGGGGGGAGCAGGATTTCCGACAGGCCTCAAATGGAGTTTTGTTCCAAAAAATAATGATGGCCAGCATCAAATATCTGATCACCAATGCAGATGAAATGGAACCGGGCACTTTTAAAGACAGATATCTTCTTGAAGGGAATCCGCATCAGCTTATTGCAGGAATGATAATTGCAGCTTATGCCATCAGGCACAGAAAGCATATATATTTATCCGCTGGGCATACAAAAAAGCTGAAACCCTTCTTCGAAAAGCTATTGCTGAAGCTTACGATGCAGGATATCTTGGCAAAAATATTCTGGGATCGGGCTATGACCTTGACCTTTATCTTCACAGCAGTGCCGGCAGGTATATCTGCGGTGAAGAGACAGCACTGATCAATTCACTGGAAGGAAAAAGAGGAATCCCCAGGACAAAACCACCATTCCCTGCAATCAGCGGATTATTCGGACGGCCAACTGTTGTAAATAATGTTGAAACACTATGCTGGATACCTCATATTGTTGAAAAAGGGACAGAATGGTTCATGAAACTGAGCCTGACCGGAGAAGGAGGAACAAAGTTATATGGTGTAAGCGGACATGTAAAAAAACCCGGACTTTGGGAACTGCCAATGGGCACTACGCTGCGGGAAATAATTTATGAACATGCCGGAGGAATGAAGGAAGGATATAAATTACAGAGGTGTTATTCCCGGGGGAGCATCAACTGATTTTATGACAGAAGAGCATCTTGATACAAAAATGGATTTTGCTTCCGTCCGGATTACAGGCAGCAGACTTGGAACCGGAACAATGATCATCCTTGATGACAAGACCTGTCCGGTAGCTTTTATTCATAACATGATCAGGTTTTTTGCCGAAGAGAGCTGCGGCTGGTGCACTCCATGCCGTGAAGGTCTTCCCTGGGTACAAAAGATACTTGCATTCTTTTGAAAAAGGTAATGCAAAAGCCGACGATATCGAGATTCTTGAGTTTCAAAGTCAGTATATGGGTCCGGGAAATACATTCTGCGCTCATGCCCCGGGTGCCATGGAACCCTTGCAGAGCGGACTTAAATATTTCCGTGAGGATTTTATAAGACATATTAATGAAAAACATTGCCCCTGGAGGTAATTATGATCAAGATACAGATAGACGGGAAACTATTATGAGGTAAGACCAGGTAAGAACCTGCTTCAGACCTGTCTTGCCCTTGGCTTTGACATACCCTATTTTTGCTTTCATCCTGCCCTGGGTTCAGTAGGTGCCTGCAGGCAATGTGCTGTTAAGAAATTCACAAATGCGGACGATAAAAAGGGAAAGATTGTAATGTCGTGTATGGAACCGGTAACCGAAGGCCTTATTATTTCAACAGATGATCCGGAAGTAAAAGCATTCAGAGCAGCAGTGATTGAAAGTCTGATGACCAATCATCCTCATGACTGCCCGGTTTGCGATGAAGGAGGTGAATGTCACCTGCAGGATATGACTGTAATGACAGGTCATAATTACAGGCGTTTTAATTTCAAAAAAAGGACTTATAAGAATCAGTATCTTGGACCTTTCATTCACCATGAAATGAACCGGTGCATCCAGTGTTACAGGTGTGTGAGATTCTACAGGGATTATGCCGGCGGAAAGGATCTCAATGTTTTTGGCTCCGCAAACCATGTTTATTTTGGCCGTCACCAGGAAGGCGTTCTTGAAAGTGAATTCAGCGGTAACCTTGTTGAGGTATGCCCTACAGGTGTTTTTACCGATAAAACCCTGAAAGAACATTTCACCCGTAAATGGGATCTTACAAATGCACCCTCAGTCTGCGTTCATTGCAGCCTTGGATGCAATACAATCGTGAGCGAAAGGTATGGTTCGGTAAGACGCATCCTGAGCCGGTATAACGGAGCCGTCAATGGCTACTTCCTGTGCGACAGGGGAAGGTTTGGCTATGAGTTTCTGAACAGCAGGCTGAGGATTAAAAATGTCCTGGCCAGAGTCCGGAAAAGAGAATCCTGATGAAATTCCCGGAGGAGATTATCTTTCTGCACTGCAACCGCTGATTGAGGGTAAGAAACTCGCTGGGATCGGTTCTCCCAGGGCATCCCTGGAATCAAATTTTGCCCTTGAGAAACTGGTTGGAAAGGAAAATTTTTATCATGGGATCTCAAACGATCAGTTCCGGCTTACCAGATCGGCTGTTCAGATTCTTAAAAGCAGCAATGTACACTCTCCTTCACTTAAAGAGGTGGAAAGGGCAGATGCAGTTTTAATCCTCGGAGAGGATCTCACCAACAGTGCACCGATGCTCGCCCTTTCAGTCAGGCAGGCGTCAAGGAACATTTCCCTTGGATTTGCAGATCGGATTGGGATACCTTCATGGAATGATGCTCCGGTGAGAGAACTGGCGCAAAAAACAAGAAGTCCCCTTTATATCGCGTCACCCTTCGCCACAAAACTTGATGATATCGCAGAAGAGAGAGTAATTGCCGCGCCAGTCGATATCGCCCGACTCGGTTTTGATGTCGCTGCGGCAATCGATCCTGCTGCACCGAAGCCTCCTGAAAAAGCCAAATCCCGTAACAATATCGCCGCCAAAATTGCCAATGCATTGATCAGTGCTGAAAATCCGATAATAATAACAGGTTTGCAAAATAATGAACTGTCGCTTCTGCATGCAGCTTCAAACATAATCCTGGCACTTTCACGGACTGGCAGGAAACCTTCACTTTCAATAATATTCCCTGAATCAAACAGCCTCGGACTCGGGTTGATGGACGGTAAACCACTTGAAGATCTGGTTGAGATGACAGGAGATAATTATGGTGAAACTCTGATCATACTGGAAAACAATCTTTACACAAGAACTACCAGGCGAAAAGTTGATTCAATCTTTGGCAAATTTGAAAATATAATTGTTCTCGATCATCTCATGAACGAAACAGCGATGAAGGCGGATATCGTTCTGCCGTCCGGAACATTTGCAGAATCAACCGGTACAATCGTCAACAATGAGGGACGGGCTCAAAGGTATTATCGTGTTTTACCTGATGAAGGGCAGGTAAAGGAGAGCTGGAAATTCTTATCCGAAATGGCAAATATCGGCATAAAAACAGATTTAAAACAGACAGGTTTTGATGATATAGTTCACTTCATTTACTGAAGAATATCCTTTCTTTATTAAAGTAAAAGATGATATACCTGATTCGGATTTCAGGATCCTGAATGAGAAAATTGCGAGACAATCCCTGAGATTCAGCGGCCGGACGGCGATGGCAGCCAACGTTTCCGTGAGTGAAGCAAAGCCTCCGCAGGATGACGATTCACCACTGGCATTTACCATGGAAGGATACCAGGGAATTGCCACCTTCTTACCTGGTGCCTTATTACTGGTCACCGGGATGGAACTCGGCCCATGCAATGAACAAATATCTGGATGAACCTGAAGGCTCCAACCTGGGTGGAAATCCCGGAGTGCTCCTCTTTAGTCGGAAAACACGGCTTATCACTTGATTTCTATAAGATTATTCCCGGCATCTTTAAACCTGATCCGGGAAAGTTTCTGGTTGTTCCCGTTCCCCTGATATTTGGTTCTGAGGAGCTGAGCTCAAACAGTAAACCTCTTTCTCAATTAATTCCTGAGCCTTTTGTTCTTATCAATGAAAAGGATATTAAAACATTAAGAATAACTGAAAATGATATGATTAAACTAGTTGTCGATCAAATATCTATAATTGCTAAAATTAAAATTGAGAACTCTCTGCCCGATGGAATTGCCGCCATGAGTGTAATAACTCCTGGCATGGCATTTATAGATCTGCCGGGTTGGGGAAGAATTGAAAATGCCTGAATAAATACATTTATATGGGTTTGGATTAATACGAAAAAATGAAGTATGTTTTTATAATAGCCGGGGTTTTACTTATTGCTCTTACAATTGCTGCCGGACTGATATGGGTGGAAAGAAGGCTTCTTGCCCTCTTCCAGGACAGGTACGGACCGAACCGTGTTGGTCCGTTTGGTCTCTTCCAGGTGGTTGCTGATGTTATTAAGATATTTTTCAAGGAAGACTGGATACCTCCCTTTGCCGACAAGGCTGTCTTTGTTATGGCTCCGGGTATCCTGATAGGTACAATACTTCTGACATTTGCAGTGATTCCCTTTACCGGCACTTTCCTTGTACTCGATTCAAACATCGGAATTCTGTTCTTCCTGGGGAACTCTTCACTCGGAGTTTACAGTATTGTTCTGGGAGGCTGGGCATCAAATAACAAGTATTCCCTTCTGGGATCAATAAGGGCCTCTGCACAGATGCTTACCTATGAGGTATTTATGGGATTATCGCTGGTAGGAGTTGTGATGATGGCCGACAGTTTCAGCCTTCGTGAGATTGTTGAGGCCCAGAAGGGCGGCTGGTTTATAATTCCGCAGTTCGTCGCTTTTGTTATTTTTTTTATTGCCGGCATTGCTGAGACTCACAGGACACCTTTCGATATTCCGGAAGCAGAAGGAGAGCTTGTCGCCGGATATCATTCCGAATATTCGGGAATGAAATTCGGGATGTTCTTCGTTGGAGAATATCTTGGAGTGACTCTTATTTCATCACTTATTGTCACTTTGTTCTTTGGAGGCTGGCTCGGACCTGCATTTCTTCCTCCTGCCTTCTGGTTTTTCTTTAAGACAGCTGTCTTTATTTCTATCTTTATCCTGGTCCGTGCATCCCTGCCCCGTCCGCGATATGACCAGCTGATGGAAGTCGGATGGAAGATACTGCTCCCGCTTGTCCTTTTGAATATCTGGTTACCGGTGCAATACTTATTTACGTGAACTCATGAACCTCTGAACAGATGCAACAACCAAGACAATATATGACTTAATGATAAGCATCTTACGAAGCATATGGTACACTTTTCTGCATGCATTTCATAAGCGTGAAACACAGGGATATCCGGAGAAAAAGCCTTATCTGCCTCCACGTTACAGGGGCAGGATCATTCTGTCGCGTGATCCTGATGGTAAAGAAAGATGTGTTGCCTGTTACCTTTGTGCTGCTGCCTGCCCGGTTGATTGCATTGCACTGCAGGCAGCAAATGACGTAGATGGAAGAAGGTATCCAGAGTTTTTCAGAATCAATTTTTCAAGATGTATTTTCTGCGGTTTTTGTGAAGAGGCCTGTCCGACTTATGCAATTCAGCTGATCCCTGATTTTGAAATGGGAGAATATGACAGGCAGAATATGGTTTATGAAAAGGAAAATCTTCTGATCAGCGGGGAAGGCAAATATCACGGATATAACTTTTACAAAGTTGCCGGTGTCGATATGGGTGTGAAAGGTACAGGGGAGGGGGAAAATGAGGAAGCGCCGGTGGATTTGAAGAGTTTAATACATTAATGTATGACAAATGAACACAATTTTCTTCATAGCAGCAGCAATTGCAATAATCTCATCAGTCATGGCAATTTCGAACCGTAATGCCATTCATGCCCTGCTCTATCTTATTATCTCCCTTCTTGTCAATCTCGGTGGTTTTTTATATTCTTGGTGCCCCTCTGATAGCCGCCCTTGAGGTAATTGTTTATGCAGGAGCCATCATGGTCCTCTTTATTTTTGTTGTGATGATGCTGAATATTGGCATGGAGGAAGAAACTGAAAAAAAATGGCTGACCCCGGGAATGTGGATTATTCCCTCGGTACTGGCAGCCATCCTGCTTGTTATTTTTATCTATGTGCTTAAAGTATTTCAGGACTATGAGACAGGCGCTGAGACCATCAGTCCCAAACAGGTCGGGATGTCGCTTTTCACCACATACCTGATTGCTGTGGAATTGTCAGCCATACTGCTGCTCGCAGGAATTGTTGGAGCTTATCATCTCGGAAAACAGAAGAAAAAGGTAATTCACAGGTTTCTGGTAAAGAATCCGGTAGGTAAAAAAGATATAGGTAGAAATAAATAGACGGGGGGCCGGGGGTGGGTTAAAAGAGCTGAAATACATTGAAATAACTTGAATTATGGTGACAGTTTCGATGGAAATACAGATTTTATTTGCAGGAGTACTTTTTCTCATCGGGCTTATCGGCTTTCTTGTACGCAGAAATATAATATTCATGCTGATGTCGATTGAGATAATGCTCAACAGTGCAGCTCTTGTCTTCGTAATTGCAGGCTCGCACTGGATGCAGGCCGACGGACAGGTAATGTTCATTTTTATTCTCACTGTTTCGGCCGCTGAAGTATCTGTAGGGCTGGCACTTATACTTCAGATGTACCACCATTATAAAACCCTGGACGCTGATGCACTAAGGAAACTTCGCGATAACAACCTGAAAGAAAATTTATAGAAGATGACGACACTAATAGCCCTGATCCCCGGATTTCCGCTTCTGAGCTTTCTGATAATAGCTCTGTTCGGAAGGCTGCTTTCAAAAAAAGCAGTTGCTATTGCTGCAGTAGGATCAGTCACCCTGTCGGCTATTCTGACAATCATTGCAGGTATCAGCTTTCTCTCAACAAGCCATGGCGGCGAAACCATTACTTCAACGCTCTATACCTGGATGAATGCCGGAGGCTTCACTGCCTCTATTGCTTTTATTCTTGATCCTCTGTCACTTGTTTTTTGCTTTGTAATCACATTTGTCGGAGCCCTGATCCATCTCTATTCTGTTGAATTCATGAAAGACGATGATGGATTCAGCCGCTTTTTCGCATATATGAACCTCTTTGTCGGTTCAATGCTTATCCTTGTGCTTGCAGATAATCTGCTGCTTCTTTACCTGGGATGGGAAGGTGTCGGCCTGTGCAGTTATCTGCTTATCGGTTTCTGGTATAAGGAGCCTGAAAACGGATATGCCGCCAGAAAAGCATTCATCGTAACCAGGATTGGCGATACTGCAATGATTATCGGTCTTTTTCTTTTATTTGTCAGTTTCGGCACGCTTAATATTCGGGATCTGATGCAGCAGGCTCCGTTGAAATGGAGTCCCGGATCACCTCTGGCAGTAATATCCGCAGTATTATTGCTTGGCGGGGCTCTGGGAAAATCAGCCCAGCTGCCACTTCAGACCTGGCTGCCCGATGCCATGGCAGGTCCATCACCTGTAAGTGCCCTGATTCATGCCGCAACGATGGTTACAGCAGGAGTTTACCTGATTACCAGGACTCATGTACTCTTTGAACTTGCCCCTGTTGTAATGGCTGCAATTGCAGTAATAGGGGCATTAACACTTCTTCTGGCCGGATTCAGCGCTCTTGCCCAGACCGATCTGAAACGAGTACTTGCTTATTCAACAATAAGCCAGATAGGTTATATGTTTCTGGCAATGGGAATAGGTGCATGGTCCGCCGGCGTTTTTCATTTCATGATACATGCATTTTTTAAAGCGCTCTTATTTCTCGCCGGAGGGGCTGTAATTCATCTCCTTAATGACGAGCATGATATTTTCAGAATGGGTGGTTTGCGGAAAAAAATGCCTGTTGTTTTTGTTACCTTCCTTGCAGGTGCTGCATCACTCTCTGCATTGCCGCTGGTAACAGCCGGTTTTTACAGCAAGGATCAGATATTATGGTTTGGCTGGTCATCAGCCGGCAGCAATCACTGGCTGTGGCTGGCCGGAATAGCCGGAGCCTTGCTCACTTCACTTTATACATTCCGTCTGGTCTTTATAACGTTTTTTGGTGATATCAGGACCGAGCCTCACCATAAACCAGGACCACTTATGACAATCCCGCTGGTTGTGCTGGCCGTTCTCTCACTTACTGCAGGTTTTATTGAGCTGCCTGAAAATATGGGACCAGTTCATTTGTTTTCAAAACTGTTCGACGGTGTTCTTCCAGTGGTAAGCTACCGGAGAAGAAGGGAGCTCGGAACTCCTGTTCCAGTTTTTGTCGGCAATAATTTCGGTTGGAGGAATATATTTCGCCTACCTTCTTTTTTATAAAAAGTCAGCATTGGCTGCAAGGTTTAAAGAGAGCAGAACAAGCAACTTCTTTCTGAACGGATGGAGGTTTGACAAGCTTTATGATATGATCTTTGTCAGGCCCGTGGTCTGGCTTTCAGAAATAGACAGAAAAGACGTTGTAGACCGGATCTACACATTCATCGCCCGAGCGACTGAATACTTGAATTCTCTTATTACAATAACCCAGAACGGAAAGCTGAGATGGTATGTTTTATTCCTTACAGCCGGAGTTGTTGTACTATTGGTGATCATAACAAGCCTATGATATTATTGGTTCTTATATTGATTTTGATGGCAGGCGGAATAATTGCCTGGATAGCAGGGAAAGGGAATCCTCTTTATTCAAGGGTGATTTCACTTGTGACCGTCATTGCCGATTTTGTCATCGCTTTGTCTCTCTTCTTCCGGAACGGGGAGTCCGGCAGCTACCGGATGGATGATGGAATTTTCAGCAGTCTGGATTCAAAGATACGGGATAGGAATCCATCTGGCTCTGGACGGATTGAGTCTTTTAATGCTGATACTTACTTTCTTTATAGGTATTCTGGCAATTCTGATCTCGTGGAAGGAGATCACTGTCAATACAGGTTTCTTCCACTTCAACATACTCTGGATACTATCCGGAATTGCAGGAGTATTTCTTTCCATGGATCTGTTCCTTTTCTATTTTTTCTGGGAGGTGATGCTTATCCCGATGTATTTCCTGATAGCGATCTGGGGACATGAAAACAGGATATATGCCTCCTACAAATTCTTTATTTTCACCCAGGCCAGCGGTTTGCTAATGTTCCTGGCAATTCTGGGCTTATATCTTGTTCATGGCAATAACACCGGAGTCTAGACATTCGATTATCAACAGCTTCTCGGAACAAAAATGTCACCTGCCATGGAATTTCTTCTTATGGGTGGCTTTCTAATGGCTTTCCTTGTAAAACTACCTGCATTCCCGTTCCATAACTGGCTGCCAGACGCTCACACCGAAGCCCCGACGGCAGGAAGCCTGATACTGGCTTCGCTGATGCTCAAAACCGGAGCCTACGGACTTATCCGCTTTGCGATACCACTCTTTCCGGATGCATCTGTAACATTCGCCCCTGTCGGAATGATCCTGGGTGTGATCGGTATACTTTATGGGGCAAAACTCGCATTCGCCCAGACAGATTTTAAAAGACTTGTGGCATATACAAGTGTGAGCCATATGGGTTTTGTGATACTGGGCGTCTATGCCTTCAATGAAATTGCATACCAGGGAGTCGTGATGCAAATGATAGCACATGGGATAAGTACAGGCGCATTATTTATTCTTGTCGGACAATTGTATGAAAGGCTCCACACGCGCGACCTTAACAGAATGGGAGGATTATGGGAGCAGGTGCCGGCGATGGGGGCTATGGGCCTTATATTCTCAATGGCATCACTTGGGCCTTCCGGGTCTGGGCAATTTCGTGGCTGAATTCCTGACCCTTACAGGCACTTTTAAGTCAAGTGTACTATTTGCTTCACTTGCAAGCGCAGGTCTTATTGCAGCGACCATCTATTCCCTGAGGATCCTGCAGAAGGTTTTTTATGGAAAGAAAAACAATGAAAAAGTTATCAATGATCTTTCACTCCGTGAATCTGTTGTTATGGGTCTGCTTGTAATTGCGATCGTGTTCACCGGTTTGTTTCCTCAACCGGTATTGGAAAAAGCGGAGCCTTCGATCATCAAAACCATTAATGCAGGTAAACAACAATATAATGTTGCTGCAGAGGAAATTAAGAAGGTAATTCCTTTGATTGAAAGTGTAGCAGCTGATGAATAAAACATTCTGTTTATGACGAGACTTGATTTTCTGTGTCTTCTTCCCTTGCTTATAATTGCCGGTGCACCTGTAATTATAATGCTGACTGTTACAATCAAAAGAAATTTTACTGTTGTTTACCTCTTCTCCCTGTTTATGTTCATTGCTTCTTTTCTTTCTATTTTCCTAGTAATGCCATATACAACCCATAATATTGATCCGCTGCTGAAAATTGACAGCTACAGCATCCTCTTTCTTGGAATTATATACTTCAGCAGCATTATAATAACAATCCTTTCCTATGAGTATCTCAGGCATCACGGAGGTGAGAGGGAGGAGTATTTTATAATACTCTTTGTTGCAGTTCTGGGGGCTTCCATCCTGGTTATGGCGGAACACTTCGTATCATTTTTTCTCGGATTGGAAACACTTAGTATTTCACTCTACGTTCTGATTGCTTATCTGAAATACCGTGATCAATCGGTCGAGGCAGGTGTGAAGTTCCTTGTAATCGCGTCAGTGACAACAGCATTTTTGCTGTTCGGCATGGGACTTATCTATGCCGAAACGGGGACAATGAGTTTTCAAGAGATCTTTCCTGTTGGCGGTATGCTCAACTCAATGTCACCGCTGATGCTTACAGGATTCGGTCTGATCCTGGCAGGCATCGGATTTAAACTGGCACTTGTCCCGTTTCATATGTGGACACCCGACATTTACCAGGGCGCTCCGGTTCCAGTTACGACATTTATTGCGACTATCTCCAAAGGCGCGGTTCTGGCCCTTGTCTTAAGGCTGTTTATTGACATCAGAGGTTTCGATAATGGTCCCCTTGTACTGGTGGTTACAGTCATTTCAGTTGTCTCTATGTTTACAGGTAATCTCCTGGCATTGAAACAGACTAATACAAAAAGACTGCTGGCTTACTCTTCAATTGCCCACCTGGGATACCTGCTGATTCCACTTCTGACAGGCACGAAGGCCGGAGTGGAATCAGCAGTTTTTTATATGGCAGCTTATATAATAACTACTCTGGGTGCATTTGGCGTTCTGTCAGTCATTTCAGTATGCGAAAGGGATGCTGATAGTATGGAGGATATTAGAGGCCTGTTCTGGACTAATCCATGGATCGCCTCAGTACTTACACTGGCCTTGCTTTCCCTGGCCGGCTTACCCCTTACTGCAGGTTTTATGTCAAAGTTCTACATTGTCCTGGCGGGTGTTAAATCAGGGTTGTGGCTGCTTGCTTTCAGCCTTGTAATTAACAGTGTTATTAGTTTGTATTATTATCTCAGGGTTGTAAAGGTTATGTTTACTGCAACCGAGACAAGCCGGAAGATTCAGATCTCGTTTGTTGCAAGGATCGTTCTTGCAGTAATTGCCGCAGGGATCCTCTTTATCGGAGTCTTACCATCCTGGCTGACTGAAATTATCGGTGCTTTTTCCTCTGTCAACTAGGAGATCAATCGTATACCTGCAGCTCAGTGTTTCAAGACAGCGTATTTTGTAATCAGAGTTCCTCTTTCGTTTACCCTGTCACAGCTTATCAGCTGTAATTCAATATCCAGTTTTTCATCTAGTTACAAAGCTTCCGCCCGTACCAAATATTCTGGGCTCGATTGTCAGCCATATTTCATCAATCAGCTTTTCTTTCAGGAATGAAGTAGCAATATTTGGGCCTCCTACTACTGTCATCTGGTCATAACCCTCCAATTCAAAGCGGGAACAGAGCCGCGCAGGTGATTCATCCGTAAATTCAAGCTGACCGGGAACCGCGTAACTTTTATAATCAGATGGACGGCGTGTCATGACAATAAGTTTACGCTTTGCTGATGGTTTCAGAGGATCAGCATTAAAGGTATTGCTGCCAACAATTATAAGAGATGAATTTTCCATTATCCCGGTAAAGTATTCCTGATCGCTCTTCGATGACCATGACCGTACGAACGGATCGCCCCATTTTGTAACCTTCCCGTCCAGGGTGGATACAAAAACAAGTATAATTTTCATACATTAAAGATAGCCTATTCAGGCCCTAATCCGAAATGAGCAAGCTTACCGGCTTCTTTTTCTTTCCTCGCCCAACCCCTCGGCTTGTAAGTTTTTAATGAAGAAAAAAAATTTTGTTGAATTGTTTTCATCAGATATTAAACTCTATTACGTCAGAATTGTTTAGTATGTGATGAAGTAAATTTCTAAAAATGAATGTCTCTAACCTATGAAAAATTTCTCCTGGCAGATTTAATGAGTTTGATGGTTATATCAAGGACGGGTCTGGCTGAAGAAATTCAAAATTATTCTCCATGAACACAGTTAAACTGGAAAAAGGAATAATCCATCTGATGCTTCCTTTCCGGTTCGATCCGGGAAAGTCAGCAATAGTTGAAAATAAGATCTGGACTATAGCTCCTGATGAGAAACCTGCACTGGAGTTCCTCCTGGAGCATGTACGGGAATTTTTTTTAAGGAACAATAATGAAACTGATATAAATAAAATTGACGAATCTGCCTGTCTGTTTCTGAAACTGAGGAATGATACACTTCCGGTTAAATTATTCAATAATAAAATATTCTGGCTTTCTAATAAACCTTTTAACGAGCCAGTTACAGACAGGATTATGAGATTGCCGGTTTATTTCGATCCTGGTTCCTTCAGACTAATCTTTTATCCGTTTACAAGTATTGCAATCCTGCACTATAGCGTGGAACTCTATAGTCAGAAAAATAATTTTGAGGAACACACGCTTTATGATTTTATCAGGATGAACTACCTGATGCGTGTTTTCAGCCGTCATGATGAACCATATCTTATTTCGAAGAATGAGAGACCTGAGGAAAGAAACAAAGCAGGCTTACTCTTGGAAACAGGTTATTCCTCTATGTATCCAAACCTTGTGAACGGCGATCCGGCGATAACGGGATGGAAACAGGGCCAGCTGATTAATTATCTTCTCTGCGAGATGAACAGCAAAGCACGGATCAGGTTTTTTAATCCTCTCCATTTTATGCCCTTCAGTTATTTTCAGACTAAGGCTGAATTAAAGGATGAAAACATCGTGTCCCAAGCGCTATTTTACCTTGGAAATGTGTACGACTTTGATTATGTACCTTCTTTCTCTGATAATCAAACAGGCCATGAATTCCTGCACCCTTATAAACAGATCTACTATGCGGTAAGTCTTGAAGGTGCTGTAATCTTTAATAATTCAGACAAATCATATCCGGCGTTCCTGAGAGAATTTTATTCGGGTTCTTTTAAAAACAGTCTCTGGGTAGTAACCCTGGCACTGATGCAACGTTCAATCTTCCTTCAGCTTATGAAGGAAGTTTCCGATGTTGATCCGGATGATCATAAGAAGATAAAGGAATACCTGAAACGATATGCCGGTATATCCCTGAAAGCTCTTTTTTCTAAGATCTCTGTTTATCATCAGCATAATGACTTTTATGATCTTATAATAAAAAAGCTACAAATCAATGAATTACAGGCAGAATTGAAAGATGAATTGTACGATTTGAACAATCTTCAGCGCCAGTTCCATGAGGATGAAGTGGAACGGCATGAAGCAGTTGAGAAACAGTATGAGAAAAGACTGAATATTTTACTGTTCGCTCTTTCAGTGTTCAGTCTCGCACAGATCACATATGCAATTTTTGAAAGTACATCAATGTCATTTGGCGATCATTGCCTCGCCATCGGAATCCCGGTAGTGCTTGGAATTGCTTTCTGGAAAATACTTAATACACGTAAGAAATTACCAGATTAATTTTCAATTACATTAAAGAAAACCCTGAATGGACCGACAGCTTATAAGAAGAATAGAAAATAGTTATCCATATCCGATAGCACTTGAATTCCGAAGACTAAATACCAAGGAATACCTCGGTTTAGATGAAAACAGACTGAGGCAGATCTTAAAAATTTCGGAAACAATAATTCATCTTCTGGGAGCGATCTCGGTAATTGACCTGCTTGAAAACTGTACAAAATCAGACATCAATATACCCGATCCTTACAGAAAGGAATTCCATGTATGGTTTACAAGAACCACTTTTGGAAAATGGATAGCAATGACCAGGGAAACAATCAGGATATTTCAAAATCGTAACCTCAGTATGTTCGTTTCGGAATTACCGCTTTATTTCTTTGGGAAAAACGGTTCTGAGAGCAGCTCCCTTAAAGCATTCAATATCCTGATCAACATCAGGAATAAACTTTCCCATCCTGAATTTACACTTACAAACAAAATAATCGAAGATTATTGCACCGAAACTGAAAAGCTCCTGGAAACCATCCTTTCCGAATTGGATTTCCTTATAAACTATCCATTTTTGTATGTTGATCACATTTCAGTCAGGTACCCCAAATGGTACAACCCAAGCTTCTCACACACCTTTTCTGAGGTTATAGGGGACAGTTCAGAATTCAACGCGTATAATAAAATCCTGTCCGAACTATTGAATACCCCGGCAATCATAATTGCAAAAGATAAAGAAGAAAGAAAATACATCAATCTGGATCCTCTTCTCATTTATTCAAATGAAGGAGAAAACAGGATAGCCGACATATTCATGTATATTGACTGGGATAAGGATACTTCAGTTAAGTTTAAACCTGTGTGGAACGGCGGATCATTCAGCCTGTCAGGTTCGACAATTGAAACCGAAACGATTAATTCACTCCTGAAATTTTTTGAGTACCTGGCTGAACCTGATGTTTTCCGAGTGTATAAAGCCTCTGTTGAAAAACTCGTTCTGAAACAAAGAGATTAACAATGCCGGACCAGAATACAAATCAGGAGCTTTCTCTGGATGATATCTTTTCACCCGGCAGAAAACAAAGTAAGGTGCAACAGTCAGGCTCCGGTCAGCCTTTTAAATTTCTTGACTCATACACCAGAAAAGATAAAAATATTTTCTTTGGAAGAGATAATGAAACAGACGAGTTATTCAGGAAATTTTATTCAGGCAAACTCTTACTGGTTTACGGTAAATCAGGGACAGGCAAGTCCTCTGTAATAAATTGCGGATTGATCTCGAGAATACCTGAGGAGGACATCTTTGCAATTAATATCAGGTGCGGAAAAAGGGCTTATAATAATTTTGTCTGTGAAATTAAGAAGTCCTCAAAATCGGCTCAGGAAAATCCTATTGATATTCTGGAAGATATCTTTTATGAACATTCGAAACCAGTAACACTAATATTGGATCAATTTGAAGAGATATTTATTCTTTCGGATGAGGAGGAGAGAAAAAAGCTTGCAGAAGCATTGAATGAAATTTTGAAAAGCCGTCTTCAAATTAATGTAATACTTATTATCCGCGAAGAGTATTTTGCCAGCCTGACGGAGTTTGAACCACATATTCCAGGTTTGTACGGAAACCGCATCAGAATTGAAAGAATGAACAAATCCGCTGCAAAGGAAGCGATTCTGAAACCCTGCCTGGCATGTAATGTGGGAATTGAATCCGGCCTGGCAGACAATCTAGTTGAACAACTTGTCTGGCAATCGGAAGGTCTGGAATTAACCTGGCTGCAGATATTGATGGATAAACTCTACAGGATCGCTTTGAAAAGTGATCCTGAAAATCCTGTAATAAAACTTGAAGATCTCGGAAAGCTGGGAAGGATTGGAAATGTTTTAGGTGACTTCCTTGACGAACAGCTTAGATCTATGCCAAATGCTGATCTTGGTGAGGCGCTCCTGAAAACCATGGTTTCAACCGATGGAACTAAAAAACAGCTTTCCATGAAAGAGATATCAGCTTCACTTCAGGCAGCGGGAAACTCAATGGATCTGAAAGTACTCGAAGACATTCTCAGGCATCTTATCAACGTGAGGATAATAACCGATAAAGACGAACAAGGATACTACGAACTTAGGCATGACGCAATTGCAGGGCGTATTTACGAAAGGATGACTGCAGTTGAAAAGGAAATGATTGAAATAAGAGCGTTTCTTGACAACAGCTATAAGATATTCCTCCAAAGAAAGGTTCTCCTGAGTGAAAATGACCTGAAATACATTGAATTATTTGAAAGCAAGCTGATCCTGAATGATAAGTTAAAGGATTTCATTCTGGCAAGCAGAAAGGATGTTCAGAAAAAAAGGCTCAGAAGACGATTTATTACTGCATCTGCCGTTATGGTACTAATTCTTGTTTTGTCGGGATTCAGCCTCTGGGCATTTATTGAAAGGACTAATGCGATAAAGCAGACCAGGCTAGCTGAAGAACAGAAGAACGAAGCGGTCAGGGCAAACAGTGAGGCTGAAAATGCAAAAATCAGGGCTCAGGATGGAGAAAACAAGGCAAAGAAGAATGAGACTGAAGCGGTTGAGCAACAAAAAATTGCCGAAGTGCAAAGACAGGTTGCGATAAAGGCGAACAGGGAAGCAGAAAATTCAAGAAAGCAGGCTCTTGAAGAGAAGAACAGAGCAGTAGAAAATGAAAAACTGGCTTTGACCGCAAGACAGGATGCTGAGAATGCAAAAAATGAAGTTATTAAAGCAAGCAGCCAGGCTCAATTTTATCTTTATCTTTTTAACGGAAAGGAGCTTGCAAATAAATCGCTGCTCATGCAGGAAAACGATACACTCAGAGCATTGCTGGCCCTTTCCGGATATGATCTGATCTCTTATGGTTATGAGAAATTCAGCGCGAACCAGTTATCGGCAAAATATGATGGCGAGATCCTCAAAGCACTTCAGAATTCATTGTTATTGTTTCAAAAAGATTCCGTTACCAATGGAGAGATCTGGGCTATTGCTTTTGAAAATAACAGGATCGTCTTCAGCAACAGGATCGGGCAGCTTTCTGTAGCAAAACTGGAAGATAAAAACCCTGGCAAGCTTCCAGTAATTACACTTGACACAACAATCAATCTGCAGGTTAATTCACTGGTAAGGGCTCTTTCGTTCGACCCTTTTTCAAACCGTCTGGCCTGCGGTACAATAGATGGAAGTGTAACACTTTTTGAAAACTTCGATTCCGATAAACAGTTACAAAAGATCATCTATAGCCATAATAATAATAACAGGGTGCTGAGTCTGGCATTTGTCCCTGGCAAAAACTGGCTGATCTCTTCTTCAACCGACAGGACCATTCGTATCTGGGATCTTTCACAGCAAAAAATCATCAGAGAGCTGGTTCTCAATGGACCGGTCCAGAAATTCACCGTTGTGAATTCAGAACAGCTTTTTTTCATAAACTCATCCGGACAGATCGTTCTATGGCGCTTAAATGATGTCAGCAAAGAGCCGCAAATAATATACACCGATCACCAGTCTTTTCAGAATTTAGCATATAATGCCGAGCATAAATGGCTTGCAGCGGCAAGCTCGGGGACTGTCATGATTTTCCGGATGCCGGATCCGGATAATCCAGGTAACCTCAATCCTGAACAATTTACATTAAAACATAGAACAGTTATCACACAAATGGGCTTCAGCCCTGACAATAAGTGGCTAATAACCGCAAGCACAGATGCATTGATGTTATGGGACCTGAGAGACATAGGGACTAAAGACATTGATAAATTTGAACCAATTGTACTAGAAAACAACCGTCAGTTGTTTTCCCTTTGTTTTGATGAGAACAGCAGATATATTTTTTATACAGACTCTAAGATAATGCATATCCGGCCGATAGATATAAAAGATACATACACAAGGCTTAAAGTGAAAATGGGAAAGAAAAAGCTGAACGAAAGAGAATGGAATTATTATGTTAAAGGCGATCTGGTAAAACCTTAATAGAATAGATCTGATAATTCATGGATAATAACTTTATATTCTGCCAAATGAAAAGGATTAACAGGACTTTTGTCATTTCCCTCATGGCTTTAACCTTTTTACAATCAGAGATTTTTGCCCAGATTGAAGATTGTTCACTTAATTATGAAAAGGCATTACTGCTATATAACAGCGGAATGGCAGATTCAGCCCTGAGAATCATGAAACCATGCATTGAGAATAAAGAAATGCTGAAGAATATTTCGAAAGAGACCCGGGCAAGGATCTACCGTCTTGCCGCCCTGTCGGGCATAATGACGAATAATCCTGAGGAGGCTGAAAAATTTGCCAGGAAGTTGCTTATTAACGAGCCCGACTATAAGGATAAAAAGAATGATGAGGACTTAAATGAATTTCGTTTGTTACTGGATAAAATAACACCAAAACCTTCCTTAAGGTTAGGGGCTGCAGCTGGTTTAAATATTCCTTTTATAAATCTTCAAAGGAAATTTTCAAATGTTGCTTTACAGTCAGAAAAAAATAGTTTCGATGGTATTCCCGGGTTTCAGTTTGGCCTAATCGGTGAAAAAGTACTTACGAAAAACATATCGCTTGAAGCCGGGGCCGGACTAAACCAGGTTACATTTAACTATAATATCTCCGGTGTGCTTATGTCACCTTACACACCTGTAAAATATACGTACGAGCAGAAAATAAGATGGATTGAAGTTCCGGTTTCTGCAAAATATTATTTTGGCCGGAAATCCCTGAGACCTTTCCTGGAGGGCGGCATTACCGGCCGAATATTGCTTAATTCAATGGAAAAATCAAAAACTTTTGGCAGATACTGGTTCACCGATTCGCCCAATTCTGAAAAGATACTGACAACCTTTCTTACTGATTCTGAAAATTTCGGTGTCCTTGCAGGCGGAGGCGTCTCCCTTGATCGAAAAAAATTCAGTCTCAGACTTGATGTCAGGTACAATTATTATATTAAAAATTCAGGCAGTTCGTCCAGGTTTAACAATGTAACGGGATACGATGACTATTACACCGGATGAAAAATTCCATTATTCGGATGATACTAACCTGATAGATCTAAAACAACTGCAATTCTCAGTTGGATTTTTGTATAATCTGAATTACAGGGTCTTTTAGATCTATGTCCCTGGTTTCGCCTTACTTTTTCAGTGGGTCCTTCACACACCTGACAGAAACTCCCTCATTCTCATTATATCGGGATTCCATCTGAAAGAATCCATCATAATTATACATTACAATATTAATTACTCCTTCTCCAGGAGGAACCGGATCGCCTGGATCCCTGCTAAAGACTTCCTGGCTTTGCCAAAAATGACCCTCTTGTCCTAAAAAATCAAACCTTTTCTTGGTATCCCTGCGTTTAAAATCAATCATAACCCCTCCAGGTAATGCTGTAAAACCAAATTCATCTGTAGCATTTGAATTTGGAAATTCCCAATGAACAGCACCGGTTTCCTTAAGAAGATTTCCCAACATATTAATCTGACCTAAAGGATTAACAAAATTATTTAAGGTAATATACTCAGTTTGGGTCGGAATATGCCAACCTACAGGGCATATCCCTTGAGTGGTGCCTATTACAGCGTTATCTGAAGGATTATAATCCATCATTTCAGGCCAGGTGTATAGTCCGCCATAAATACTGCAGTTGTTTTTATTATCATCATAGCAATATTTCTCAATAATTTTGTTATTGGTCGTCGGAGTAAGGTTTGAAATCTGAACCCCGGTATTGAGGTTTTCTGCCATCCAGATCTGGGTACCGATAGTGACTATGTTATAATAATTGTAATCCCTATCCATCAGGCCATTCAAATATACAAAAATTGAGTCCCTCACAAGATCCTGACCAGCATGAGAAACAACCTCGATACTTTCAATGTGTTTCTTTTCAGATAAGTTGTTTCTGTTAATGGTTACTTTTAAAACAACAGTCCCGGTTGTTATTTCACCTTTATCAGGGCTGACAGTGATCCAGTCCTGACTTGTGATAAGCGAGTAATTTAGCTTTCCCGTTCCTGTGTTCGTAATTGTAAAAGACTTTGAAATAGAATCAAATCCAAAGTCCAGGTGTCTTTCAGAAAATCCTGGATAAGGGATTTTATGTAAATCAAAATCGATCAGAGTAGAATTCGCTGAAGTCACGATCACATTTTTTACGTTTCTGGCATATGGTGGCGCATAAGTTTCGATTACATAATTCCCCGGCAAAAGGCTGGTGAAGATATATTTCCCGTCAATCGCTGTAATAGCGGTGTCATTTACAGGATTCAGAATTACGTCTGCTGCCTGAATAGGCTGGCCGGTTTCAGTATCAGTCACATAACCGCTTATATCTCCGTGAAGGAGAATCTCATCGGTATTGCAGCCAGACAAATAAAATACCGGGATAATAAAAATGAGAACCAATATGATTTTCCCTGATTTCATTATCAATGGATAACATAAGGAATTGAAGATTAATTCAAAAGCAAATTCTACTCTAAAACAAAATAAGAGAGCGAATTGTTGGGAAAAGGAGGGAATTAATCAGATAAAAGGAGGGAAGAAATGCAGGAAATATCATTTTCCGATACAGAAGTTCGTGAAAATATTGCCCAGTATCTCATCTGTGGTGATTTCACCTGTGATCTCCCCAAGATAATGTATCGCCTGACGTATGTCAGTAGCTATCAGATCTTCCGGAATATGATCATCAAAACCCGATATTACCCTGCCCAGGCTTTCTGAAACATGAAGAAGAGCTTCATAGTGCCTCAGATTTGTTATTATTACACCCTCCTGAACTGTTCCGCCGGCTTCAACTGATTCCCAAAGCGTTCTTTTAAGCTCATCCAGTCCGGTGGAGTCCTTTGCCGATATGAAAAGGAGCGACTCTCCGGTTTCAAGTTTGATTTTGTTTCTTAAGCTTCCGGGATCATTCTTACCCGCTTCATCTATTTTGTTTATCAGGATTATTAATTTCTTGCCCGATCCTTGTGTCATATTCCTGATGCTATCTGCTCTCTTTCCTATCATTTCAGCGGAATCTGTTACTTCATCGACAAGAAGTATTACTGCAGCCTGCATTATTTTTTCATGGGTTTTCTTTATTCCCATACTTTCAATTCTATCTGAAGTATCACGTAAGCCAGCAGTATCTATAAACCTATATTCCAATCCGTTAAGAATAATTGTATCTTCGATTACATCCCTTGTAGTTCCGGGGATCTCAGAAACTAATGCCCTTTCTTCATTTAACAATGCGTTCAGCAATGTCGACTTGCCTGAATTTGGTTTGCCGACAATTGCAACAGGGATGCCGTTCCTGATTACATTGCCGAGACTGAATGAGGATGCAAGTTTATCCGTGAGTTCTTTCACCCTTGAAATAATTGACCTCAGTTCCTTTCTGTCCGCAAATTCAACATCCTCTTCCCCGAAATCAAGCTCAAGTTCAATTAATGAGGCAAACCTCAGAAGTCCGGATCTCAAACCGGCAATTTCTGAAGAGAATCCCCCGCGCATTTGATTTATGGCAACCCTGTGGGCTGCCCTGGAACCGGAAGCGACAAGATCAGCAACTGCTTCTGCCTGCGAAAGATCCATTTTCCCGTTAAGAAATGCCCTTTGAGTGAATTCACCGGGATGAGCAGCCGAGGCCCCGTTTTTGATAAGAAGTTCGAGTATCCTCGCCAGTATATACCTTGATCCATGGCATGAGATCTCGGCAGAATCCTCACCGGTATAGGAGTGGGGAGCCCTGAAGATAGAAAGCAGGACATCATCAATAATTTCTTCTTCTTCACGTATCTCGCCGTAAATTATTTTGAATCCGCTCTGTTCGCTGACGATCAGACTTTTATCAGCAGGGAAGAAAATAGTTTCACAGATGGCAAGGCTTTCCGGTCCGCTTATCCTGATGACCGAAAGCGCGCCTCCCGCCGGGGTTGCAGGTGCACAAATCGTATCACTCTTCTTTATCATTTTGAAATAATAGTCACTTCAGCAAAATTAACAAAGTTCGGCCGGAAGCTGTAAACAGGGTCAAAATTCTTGAGTTAAACCCGATTAAAATCTGCGATGATCTGAGCGATCAGCGGGAGACTATAAATTTCCCGCTGATTTCGCAGATTTACGCAGATAAACTTTGTGCCTTCGTGCCTTCGTGGCTAAAAAAAATGATGCCACAAAGACGCTAAGGCACTAAGAAATCCGGAAAAGAAAGACGTATTAAAAGACATATTAAATTCAAAAGAAATACGTATTTAAAGGGCGCGTATATATATTTTTGTACGTTCTTATTTTATATAAATATCCGGACGTAACTAATTGTTATGCACGACCTCTCCCATCCAAAGCAGGCCCTCCCCCAAGAGGGAGGGGCTTCCCCCTCTCTCCTGGGAGAGGGGGATTGAGGGGATGAGGCTGGAATGCCTCGTAAATTAGACCACTGCAATCATGTTACGTTTTTTAATCGTCTTTTATTCTATATAAGCGCCATTTAAATACGTATTTCATTTTATTATATTGAAATCCAATATCTTATAAATAAATAAAAAAGCAGGATGTCAACCAGGTTTGACCACCATATGTTTTTTGTCAGAAATATTTACCGTGCAGCAGTTAAAATTTTATGTAATTTTAGAGTGTTCATTAAGGTTGAGGAGAACAGAATAATACTGTCAGATATGGAGTTTTACAATCGCAGGAATTTTTTAAAGGCATCCCTGATCAGTGGTGCCGCAGTCTCCTTTTCAAACCCTGTTAAAGCATTTTTACAGACACGGGATTCTAACGAATATGGTTCAACAGTTTCGCTTACAAGCGGGGAGGAGAGGGCTGATATGGTCTTCCGTGCACTTCAGCCTTTCGCAAAAGAGATTAAGCATGCGATCGGGAACAAACGCGTGGTATTAAAACCGAATAATGTGCTGATTTACGTTCCCCTCGCGTGCACACATGCAGAGACCCTGGAGGGCATCCTGGAATTCCTCAGATCAATAAACAAACTAAACAATGTCATAATTGCTGAATCATCAGCAAGCGGGTCAACACTGGAGGGTTTTGACAATTACGGCTATCATAGTCTTTTGTCGAAATATCCGGTTAAGCTTGTTGATCTGGATGATGAGCCTTATGAAATCATGCATGTCACCGATGAACGTGATTACAGACCTCACGCAGTAAGGGTCTCAAGCGTTATTCTCGATCCTGATTCCTATATTGTTTCTGTTGCCCGGATGAAGACCCATAATACTGTCGGTGCATCATTGTCACTTAAGAATATTGTATTTGGAGCGCCTGTCAAGGATCATGGCTTTACCCTTTATAATGAGGACCTAAGGTTCTCGACCCGGGCTATGGAATCAAAACCCGGATCGGTAAGCTATAAAAGACTGCTGCACGGAAACGGGTTTTATGCAGTCAACTACAACATGGCTACACTGGCTCAGCGGCTTCATCCCGATCTTGCAGTTATTGACGGTTATGAGGGCATGGAAGGGAATGGTCCCACCGTCGGCACCGCTATTACGCACAGGATTTGTATTGCTGCACAGGACTGGCTTGCAGCCGACAGGGTCGGCATTGAGCTGATGGGTATTGACTTTTCACGGATCGGGTACCTGAATTACTGCTCCCAGATGGGCCTTGGCATCGCCGATCTGAACAACATTACAATCACAGGTGAAAATCTGAAGGATCACATAAAGATGTACCGGCTTCCGGATAATTTTGAAAGGCAGGGAGCCTGGATGAAGCCTAGATCAACCTAACTAAATAACATAATCATGAAAAAAACAGAAACTCAATCCGAAATCAACCGGAGGGACGCTGTAAAATTGCTGACTGCCGGGTCAGCAGCCGGTCTTCTTGGACTCTTTACAAGTCCGGCAGCCAGGGCAGAAGCTCATGTTACACCTTCATACGCGACAGGTGTCCCCCCGGTCAGAATTAAAAGTGTCAAAGCAATAGCCACCGCACCTGAAGGTTCAAATCTTATTGTAGTAAAGGTTGAAACAACCGAGCCGGGTCTATATGGATTGGGTTGCGCTACCTTTACCCAGCGGGCAGTGGCGGTCCTTCCTGCCATTGACAGTTATCTGAACGACTTTTGCGCAGGAAAGGATGTTGATAATATTGAAGATATGTGGCAGTCAGCCTATGTAAGTTCATACTGGAGGAACGGACCCGTACTCAACAATGCTTTGTGCGGGCTGGACGAGGCTTTATGGGATATTAAAGGTAAGCGGGCTAATATGCCTGTATACCAGCTTCTTGGCGGAAAAAGCAGGATTGCTGTCGATTGCTATGCCCATGCAAGCGGATCAACACCTGAAGCGCTGGCTGACCGCGTCCAGCAATTCATGGACCAGGGATTCCGGCATGTCAGGATACAACAGGGAGGCTATGGAGGTGTTGGCACAATGCCTAAGGAACCTGACTTCAGGACTGCCGGATTCGGAAGGGAACAGGATGATTACATGGACCAGCATACTTATCTTAAGCGGGTGCCTGAAATGTTCGAATACATCAGAAAAAAATGCGGTGAGGATGTTGAGCTTTTGCACGATATCCACGAACGGGTTGAACCCCTCGATGCTATCAACCTGATCAAACAGCTTGAACAATTTCACCCTTACTTTATCGAAGATCCCTTTTCACCCGAAAACATGAAGTGGTTCAGGATCCTGAGGCAAAGCACCACTGTTCCCATAGCGATGGGCGAACTGTTCAACAATATCAATGAATTCAGGGACTATATGGTCGACCAGCTGTTCGATTTTATCCGGGTCCATATTTCCCAGATCGGAGGTATTACTCCGGCAATGAAAATAGCCAGGCTGGGTGAGTGGTTCAATGTCAGAACAGCATGGCATGGTCCGGGTGATGTGTCTCCTGTCGGACATGCAGCAAATGCTCATATAGACCTTGCAGTATGGAATTTCGGAATACAGGAGTCACACTTCTGGTCCGAAAAAGCACAGGAAGTTTTCAAGGGCTGCCAGACCTATAAAAACGGATATATGTACATAAATGAGGCACCCGGACTGGGAGTGGATATCGACGAAAAAGCAGCTGCAAAATATCCTATCGGTACCAGATCGAACTGGACTTTAAGAAAGGGTGATGGTACTATTATAAGGCCTTAGAAAGGGACTAAGGGACATAGCCGTAAACTTAAGGAGACGGATACAGGGAAATAGGGAGATAGTTTAAGCCAGAACTGAATGTAAAGTACTGAATTTAAGTATTATAACTTTCCCCTCCTTGAGAAGGAGGGGAAATGTATATTTATACAACACTGTTGCATACTGGTAGATTCATAAGCTATCCTATTCCTTAGGTTAACAGCTATTGACCAAGAGGATTAATCAGACAGGCTGTTTGGAAATCTCATGAAATACTGCACCGGATCATCTCTCAAGATTCTGTACACTGAAGAAGGAGTCATCGACTTTGACACCTTCGTTGATTTTACTGAAGATTATTTCTGATTTTCTGCTTGTTATCAGGTTATTGGCTATCATATCCCTAACCAGGTATTTGCCCTCCGGTAAGGGATATATGCTTTTTATCTCAACTGTCTTAAAAAGTTTGTCATCAAAATTATAAAACTCAATTTTCTGAACCTGGTAAGTGTCCATTCTGACATAACTTACCTTCCGCAAATAACCATATTCATCAGCTGTCTTATCATTTGCCGGCCTGCTCTCAATGACCCACTGGTTGTCGATACCAGATTTTTCAAGGTGTCTGTTTACAAAGTCAGACAGGGGAGGAGAAGTCAGATCCGAATTTGAAAATTCGGAACTCATAAAACTCTTGCCTTTTTCTGAGGACACTATCCTGCGGGTTTTCTTAAGCGCCGGCAGGTAGATCCACATCTCATCCGCACTGTTCCTGTTGTCAACAATAAGCATTGACGTTCCTTTTATGTCAGCCGGTTCAACAAACCTTATGAACCTTTTTTCCAATCCGTCCTGATAGCTTTTCGTAGCCATCGAAAACAATCGTGTTCTGGTTGCACCGCTTTTTTCAGTAATAGTAAGGCTGAGGTCAGCCATCAATGATCCGGTAATTGTCAGATCGCGGCTTTTACCCATAATTTGCCCAGCATCAGGCATTTGTGTTGCTCCCTGCAAAAGCGGCAGGAGTAATATTAATATCAACATTCTTAGTTTCATTTTTGAGGTATTTATTATTTCCTGATATATCCATAAAACCTGGCCTGAATTTCACGAGAATGGCCGGAATTACAACAATGGCGCCAATAAGGCAGGATCCTATCGAAACAACTACCAGATAGCCAAAGAATCTGATCGACAAAAAGCCTGAAAACATCAAAGCAGAAAAGCCCGCCATAACACTTAATGCATTGATTATTATGCTTCTGCCGATAGTTCTCATTGCAGTGTCCATAGCTTCGGGATACGTCAAACCGTGCTTTATCTGAGAGTTAAAGCACCATATGTACTGTATTGTAAAGTCGACTCCAACTCCTATCATTAATGAAGAAAGCAGAGCGCTGGCAGCGTCAAGTGCAATTCCCGCAAAGCCCATAAAGCCAAATAGCACAAGGACCGATGCCACAAGGGGAATGGAGCCTATTAGCCCTCCTTTCAGTGATTTAAAGATTATTGTCAATAAAATAAGGACCGTAATAACAGCAAATAGAAGTGATAAGATCTGCCCTTTGATTATGGATGATGCAAAATCAGCCATTATGATTGCATAGCCGCCAATAGTGATTTTTGCCGGAAAATCCTTTACGAAGTCAGTTATCTTTATTTTTATCCGGTTTATCACACGGTTTTCAGGATCCGAAAGCCTGATAAGGATATGCGCCCTGCTGTTTTCAAGATTCATAAGTTCCTTAAAGTCATCCTGGCTGCCACTCATATTGTAAAGCTCAAACATCTGGGCAATCCCCTCCTTTGTTTCCGGGATCTTATCATATCCTTCTTCAGTATTTGTATAGATAGCCTTACTCATCTCCCTGACAACCTGGGATATGGAAAAAACAATACCGACTCCTTTCTCATGCTCCATCAAGGTAGAAAGGCTATCTATTCCATTCATTATTTCAGGATCCTTGATATCACCTTCTACCATTACCGAGATAGTCTGTGACCCTCCAAACTTTGTATTGATCAGTTCTGAAGCCTGCCTTACAGGATGTTTCATAGGAAAATAGGTTTCCACATTTGTGTTGATCCTGAGAAAGACTATCCCTGAAGAAAGGACTAATATGGCTGTTCCGGAAACAAGGAGTATCCTTCCGGGATATTTAGTGATCATAGCTGATAATCCGGCCAGTAATTTATTAAAAGAACGCGTTTTTTCTTCCTGGTTAGTCCTTATTGACATTCCGGATCCGCATACCAGTATAAGAGCCGGAATAAGCAAAAGGCTCATTAGCAGCGCCAGTGAGACCCCCGTCGCGGCAAGCACCCCGACCTGCCGGGCAGGGATAATTGAGTGAGTAAGTAATCCCAGAATTCCTGCTATGGTGGTCAGACCGCTGAACAGTATCGGCATGTTAAGCGACCGCATCAATAAACTTAATAGTTCATACTTTGAGGCGTTTCGGTTGACGGCTTTCAGTTCCTGGAACCTTGCAACAAGGTATATTCCGTAATTATTGGCAACTGCTATAAGGATTACCGGCACCAGGAGGGTTATTATTGACATTTCCCATCCCAGCAATGGTATCAATGCAAGACTGAATCCGGTTGAAATAAGCACAACTGTAAACGGCATCATGACCATATGCCATCTGCCGAGGCTAAATTTCAAAACCAGGAGCATTATAGCAAGTGCGATCGGCACCAGTATTATCGCATCCCTGGTGACATCCTTCATTAAACTCTGCCTTATGTAGGGGAGACCTCCCTTTCTGATAACAGTATTACCGGGACGGAATTCAATAACTGAGTCGATCCTGTGAAGTGTGGCAAATTCCGGTTCAATATTATTAATAGTTGCAGTAATTGAGGCTGTTGTGAGATCCGATGATATTACTATATCGCGGGCGAATCTGTTGCCGAGGATTTCTTTGCTCAGGATCCCGGGTCCTGCCGTATCGCCCGGAATGCTTTTAATAAGGGGATCGACAATCATCATCCCGTTTTCACTCCTGATGCTTTTTACAGTAAAGGGCGATACCCTGTTGCTTACTCCATTAATTCTTGAGATAGATCTATCTATATCCTTTATTTGCTGCAGATTATCACTACTCA
Organism: uncultured Bacteroidales bacterium; assembly: GCA_963703935.1. Classification (GTDB taxonomy): domain Bacteria; phylum Bacteroidota; class Bacteroidia; order Bacteroidales; family VadinHA17; genus LD21. The sequence goes on from CAVPGA010000002.1 coordinate 422,762, forward strand.
GAATACTCTTGTCAGAGAAAAGAACCACAACCATATCCTGGACTCCAAATTCATTTTCAATCTTTTCCGTTTCGATTTTCGATTTAATGGTGGCTGGAACATAATTCCTTATTTCGGGATCTACTTTTATCCGTGGGATTATTACAGCAGATATTGCTCCGATGATAATACAGAACAAAATTATGAACCATCTGTATGTGGAAATAAATTTTGTCATTAACTCAGAAATCAACTCTCAGGGACAGATAAACACAATTCATAAAATCATCAACCAGATCGTACAATGAATACTTCCTGCCCGAATATATCTCAGCACCTGCGGTTATGGAAAGCCCATCAACCGGTTTGATCCTTATTTCCGGGATAACCAGGAGGTCTCCCGAAATGAAGTTATACATGGCAAATACTGAGGGCAGCAGTTTTCCATATGCCAGGTCAGCCTCAGTCCTCAGTCCGGCAGAATGATAAATCCGTTCTGCCTGGTAATTGAAAAGCCTGTTAAATGCTCCTACCTGCTTCCTGACATAGTCTTCAAGGTCAAATCCGGGGATTGAAAGCATCTGCATGAGTTCCGAATAATCCGGATCGGTACCAATTAAAGGGTCAACGTGGGAGGGAGGGAAATCAGTAACATATTTCCCGCTGTATTCCCCGGTAATTCTCCATATGCCTGAGGACCAGTCAATGCCTGCAACCCATTTTATCTCCGGCAGAGGAATGTATTCATTGATCTGATATGAAAGTTCAGGTTTTGAAAAAGCAGCTTCGCCTCTCAACCCGAAGGCGCCTGCGGTTGTTTCAAAATCAATGCCCAATACTCTTATGCTGTAGGGTTTTACTGACAGGTTAATACCTGGAACGGGAAGAGGCTGCGTGAGGTCAAAATCAAATTCTGTCAGCGCTATACCTGGCATAGGATCATACCCATCAAACCAGGAAAGACTCCAGTCCATCCTTTTCATATAGAAATCAACCTTCAGTCCGTAGCCAAACATCTCCTTCCCAGTCAAAAGTGGACTTATCTTATTTATCGTTACATTTTCAGGCAGGGGAACAGGATCAATTATCAGTTTTGATGGTCTGTAAAAGGGCATTACTACTGCTTCGAAATTGACATTCTTCCAGGGGAAAAAATTCACAGTCGAAAGGAGGTTTGCCATATCCCTGTCCTCGCGGTCGGGGGACCTTAACGGCATGTCGGCCGGACTGAGCCTGCCAGTGGGATTTGTGAAATCACATCTTCCCCATTTTATTATTTCCTGACCAGTTGAAAAATTCCATTTTTTACCGGTAAGCGTGACGTAGGCCTCACGGATGTCAAGTTTGCTGACAGGTTCAAGGAATTCCGAACCATATCTGAAGCGTAAGTCAGCAAATGCCCTGAAATTTAGCCCGTTACCTGATTCCAGCTTTAGAGCTAAATCTGAGAAAGCGCTTGAAACATAGGGTTTGTCATCAATTTGGTCTCTCCAGGCATAAAGACCACCCCTGATATAACCGTTTAATGAGCTTTTTTTAACGCCTTCTGTGTCAGGGTTGTATGATAATGAATCCTGATTAAAGGCCTGGCTATTGAGGGTCAGCAGAAAAAACCAGATGATTGTTGCAGCTTTCATGAAAACTTTTGCTGCAAAAGAAAAACATTTCTAAATACAGGTCGCCTTGCCCGCTTTTCCTGTACCAGTTCGTGCTTAATTGTTGTCCGTCCCGCTAAGGCTGAACCGCGCCCCTCATGTACTCACCCCCGGCCCCCTTCGCTGCGCTCAGGGCAGGCTCTCTCTGCTTTGCAAAGAGGGGTGCCTATGGATGAAGGATCAGTTATGACGTCATACTTCTGTCTTCCGTGAACCTGGTCAACCGGAAATGCCGGACAGTTTGTCCCTGTACTTGCTTGGAGTCAGTCCTGTCTGATTTTTAAAGATGGAATTGAAGGTCGCTTTGGAGTTAAAACCGGCATCAAGGGCGATCGCAAGTATTGTGTAGTTATTGAATTTAGGGTCGCCAAACCTGTCTATTACATCTTTTATACGGTATTCATTTATGAATGTAAAGAAGTTTCTTTTATACCGTTCGTTCAGTACCTGTGTAATACTATGCCGCGATATACCGGTCATTTTAGAAAGATCCTGGATTGAAAGGTCCCTGTCGAGATATGGTTTTTTGGCTTCCATGCATGAAATCAGTTTCTTGAGGTATTGATCAGCCTGCACGTCATTAAGTCTGCTTTTCGAATATTTTTCAGTCTCTTTTTTATCGCTTCCTATCTCGCGCACTACCTCGCCAAAAATTACAGGTTGCCGGATCACGTAAAAACTATAGACAAAGGAGAACAGAGTAATAAAGCCAAAAATAACAAAGTAGGGGTCAAAGGGGATAAAGTTCCCGATCATGTTCAGTCCTCCAAGGATAAAGAGAATCAAAAAGGCGACATAAAAGCTTATAGAAATAACTTTCAGCCAGTTAAGCGTCACTACCCCGGATGTGTACGAAATCAGGTCCTTAAGGTTGACCTGGTGCCGCTTAATATCAATAAATGCGAGGATGCTGTAAATGGTCACCGACAGGAAAAAGCAGGTCCCATAAATAAGTCTGAGTGAAATGAACCTGTCCGGAGCAAAGAAAGTCCTGAGGTCCTTCATCAGCGGAACCGACCTGAAAATAACTGATACTGTGAGGAATACAAGAAAGGGAATGAAATGCAGAAGTGAAAGCCAGTTGAATTTCCTGTTCTGATCTGTCATGAATTTAACATAGAGGTAAAGGAGAGGTCCATAGGTAAAAGCAATAAAGTAAAAGGAGTACATCTCCAGTACCGTGATATTGATAAGTGCAGAAACCAGTTCAATACAGATCAGGAACAGCCATGCTGCCATAAGCCTGTTGGCAGTTGTAATTGGCTTCTTGGTTGAAATCAGAAGCCCTGCAAAGAAGGATTGAGAAATTCCGATATATAATACTGGCTCTATTCCTATCATATTTGCTGTCTCAGTATTCTGTGTTCTGTATTCCTCCCTCCGCTGGCGCGGATTTAACTCTTCCGTCTTCGGTCTTCGGTCTTCAGTCTTCCGTCTTCCGTCATTACGAACCGAGTCCTGCTTCCGCCCGGAACGAGTCCCGGCGAAGTCGACAAATCAGGCGCCAGCGGCGTCGTTACTGTCTTCTGTCTTCCCCGTCTTCCTGGCCGTCTTCTGTCTTCGGTCTTCTGTCTTCGGTCTTCTGTCTTCCGTCTCCTTTTGTCAACGCTTTCTTACTAATTATCAAATATAGCTAAAATGAAACAATAAATAAGGTATATTTGGAGCTCAGGATTTGGGATCTTTAAAAAATAGCTGAATTTAAAGAGACTTATTTTATTAAATATCTGATTCTTATGAGCATTCTGGTAAATAAAGATTCAAAAGTTATTGTTCAGGGATTTACAGGAAGCGAAGGTACTTTTCATGCCTCCCAGATGATTGAATACGGAACCAGAGTAGTTGGAGGGGTGACACCGGGAAAAGGAGGCACAGATCCATCTTGATCTGCCGGTTTTCAATACTGTCAGGGATGCTGTAAAGGCAACAGGCGCAGATGTTTCAGTAATTTTTGTTCCTCCGGCTTGCAGCAGCTGATGCAATCATGGAAGCAGCTGAAGCCGGAATAAAGCTTATTGTGACAATAACCGAAGGAATTCCTGTATCTGATATGGTAACTGTAAAAGAATACCTTAAATCATTCAAATGCAGGCTTATAGGTCCAAATTGTCCGGGTATAATTACTCCGGGTGAAGCAAAAGTCGGAATTATGCCCGGATTTATTCATAAGAAAGGAAGTGTTGGAATAATTTCACGATCAGGCACACTGACATATGAAGCTGTCGATCAGGTAACAAGGCTGGGAATGGGACAATCAACCTGTATCGGAATCGGAGGTGATCCTGTTGTCGGAACTACAACTCTTGATGCTGTAAAGCTTATGATGGAAGATAATGAAACTGAAGCAATTGTTATAATCGGGGAGATTGGAGGAAATATGGAAACCGAAGCTGCAGAATGGATAAAAGATAACGGAACCAAACCTGTTATTGGTTTTATTGCCGGACAGACAGCTCCAAAAGGACGCAGAATGGGACATGCCGGTGCAATAATAGGAGGGAAGAGCTGATACTGCAGCAGCCAAAATGGAAATAATGAAAGAATGCGGAATTCATGTGGTTCAGTCACCGGCCGATATCGGGAGCAACGGTGCTGAAAGTGCTTGAAGGCGTAAAGGCTTAGAGGCTGTAATAGGACTAGATAAAGCTGATAAAGACTTAGAGCATTTAGAGCTCTACAGACTTTACAGACTCTATAGACTTTAAGACTTTTTTCTATATTTGCACGAATTTAAAATCTAAGACAATATGAAATTACTTGAAGGAAAAACAGCTCTGATTACAGGTGCATCAAGGGGAATCGGAAAGGCAATTGCTCACAGATTTGCACATGGAAGGTGCATGATATTGCCATAACAAATATTGTTGATGATGAAGAATTTCATAACTACTGTTAAAGAGATTAAAGCTCATGGATGTTAAAGTCAAAGGATATATTTCAAATGCTGCAAGTTTTGAAGATTCACAAAGAGTTGTAAATGAAATTATTAAAGATTTTGGCAAAATTGATATTCTTGTAAATAATGCAGGCATTACAAAGGATACTCTGCTTATGAGAATGACTGAAGATCAATGGGATGCTGTTATTTCAGTAAATCTGAAATCGGTTTTTAATCTTACAAAAGCTGTTCTTCAGACAATGCTGAAACAGAAAAGCGGTTCAATAATTAATATGAGTTCTGTTGTTGGAGTTTCAGGTAATGCCGGACAAAGCAATTATTCAGCTTCAAAAGCCGGTATTATTGGATTTACAAAAAGTGTTGCAAAAGAGGTTGGATCAAGAAATATCAGATGCAATGCAATTGCTCCGGGATTTATTCTTACTGAAATGACTGAAAAATTACCTGAAGATGTAAAAAGTGAATGGATAAATAAAATACCTCTAAAACGTGGCGGAACCCCTGAGGATGTGGCAAATACAGCTTTATTTCTTGCATCTGATCTATCTTCTTATGTAAGCGGACAAACAATTCATGTCTGCGGAGGTATGTTAACTTAAAAATATTTATTATATTTACAAAACCGCAGGGCGCCTATCCTTTTAGCACGAGGAAATGCAGCGAGACATATTTATTCCACACTTATTTTAAACAGGCGCCCTGCTTCTTTTTTTAATAGCCTGCTGATCAATGCATAATACAATCTTCTTCCTGATTCTTATTATTCCTGTTACAGGATTTATTGCTTGAAAGATATCTTGAATATCTTAATGCAAGAATGTGGTCCGATACTCTTCCGGAAAAGCTGAAAGGGATATGTGATGAAGAAGAATACAGAAAAACCCAGCTCTATGAGAAGGACAATAAAAAACTCTCATTCTGGTCATCATCATTTAATCTTGCTGTAATTCTTGTAATGATAATTGCAGGAGGATTTGCCTATGATTGATCAGTTTGCCAGGATCAATAAGCGACCAATATGTAATTATTTCTCTTATTTTCTTTGGAATTATCGGTCTTGCTTCAGATCTGATTAATATACCATTCAGCTGGTATGATACATTTGTGATTGAAAAGAAATATGGATTTAATACAATGACTATCAGAACATTTATAACTGATCATATAAAGTCATGGTTTATTGCACTTCTGATCGGAATTCCGGTTCTTGGACTGATTACCTGGTTTTACTACAAAACCGGAAAGGATTTCTGGCTTTATGCCTGGGGATTGATAACAGTCTTTTCAGTTTTCATCAATCTGTTTTATTCTGAACTGATTGTTCCTCTTTTCAATAAGCAGACTCCTCTTGCCGGAAGGTCCTCTAAGAACGAAGATTGAAGAATTTGCAACAAAAACAGGATTCAAGCTTAAAAATATTTATGTTATTGACGGTTCAAAAAGAAGTACAAAGGCAAATGCATATTTTTCAGGATTTGGTCCAAAGAAAAGAATTGTACTTTATGATACTCTGCTAAAGGAACTTTCTGAAGAGGAGATAGTTGCTGTTCTTGCTCATGAAATCGGACATTACAAAAAGAAACATGTTCTTATGAGCCTTATATTCTTCAGTTATTCTTACAGGATTGATGCTTTTTCTTTTTTCACTGGTTGTTAACAGTCCGTTGCTTTCACAGGCACTGGGAGCGGAGACTCCAAGTTTTCATCTGGGACTGATTGTTTTTGGGATTCTTTATAGTCCGCTTTCGCTGATGATCGGACTTGTTACAAATTATATTTCAAGGAAGAATGAATTTGAAGCTGACAGGTTTGTAAGGGAAAACTACAAGCCGGAAATACTTGCCGAGGCATTGAAAAAGCTTTCAGTAAAGAATCTTTCAAACATGATGCCTCATCCGGCATATGTATTTTTTCATTATTCACATCCTCCTTTGCTTGCAGCAGGCTGGAAAAATTGGAATGAATTTCTTATATTTGCATGCGCAATTTTTGCCTCCTTAGCTCAGCTGGTAGAGCAGCTCATTCGTAATGAGCAGGTCGTGGGTCCTGACGCCCTGACTTAGCGTCAGGGGTCAGGATGCTGACCGCAGCGTCAGCATTCGAGTCCCGTTTAAATTGCCGATATCGTATTGAATTTCTATATTTGCGCCAGGTTTTGCCTCCTTAGCTCAGTTGGTAGAGCAGCTCATTCGTAATGAGCAGGTCGTGGGTCCTGACGCCCTGACTTAGCGTCAGGGGTCAGGATGCTGACCGCAGCGTCAGCATTCGAGTCCCGTTTAATTGCCGATATCGTATTGAATTTCTATATTTGCGCCAGGTTTTGCCTCCTTAGCTCAGTTGGTAGAGCAGCTCATTCGTAATGAGCAGGTCGTGGGTCCTGACGCCCTGACTTAGCGTCAGGGGTCAGGATGCTGACCGCAGCGTCAGCATTCGAGTCCCGTTTAATTGCCGATATCGTATTGAATTTCTATATTTGCGCCAGGTTTTGCCTCCTTAGCTCAGTTGGTAGAGCAGCTCATTCGTAATGAGCAGGTCGTGGGTTCGAGTCCCATTGGAGGCTCATAAGAGTTACTGATTTTGACCAGAGCGTCAGGGGTCAGGATGCTGACCGAAGCGTCAGCATTCGAGTCCCATTGGAGGCTAAAATTGTGTAGAGAGAAATAAATGAAATGTTGCTCCTAATTTATTTATTAAATTCCTCACACTTTCACCTAATTAATAACAATAATATTTCCAACACCAAGTTCAAAGAAATTTGTTCCGAAAGCTTCCCTGATCATTTCCGTTTGTTTTGCTCCGGTGCAATGTGTTGCACTACATTTCACAACTCCAAGAGCTTTTATATCGTCTATTATTTTCTTCATTTCAATATCCGATTTCTGCAGCAGGTGGAATCCACCAAATACCATGTAAATATTCTTCTTAAACGTAGATTTTATTTCCTTTAACATTTCCGCTATGCCTGGATGTGAACAGCCAGTCATAACAACTAATCCTTGTTTTGTATTCAATACAAGTGCCTGTTCAGGAATCGGTCCTGAAAATTCACCTGAACTGTACAGATTTGTACATATTTTAACGGGCTCTTTCACCAAAAGAGGTTCAAGCCCGAATTCAACCATTTTCTTCTTAAAGGAGTCTGAGAATGAGTACGGAATAATTACAGGAATAGCTTTTTTCAACCTTGCAAAAGCAGGTATCCCTTCAGTATGATCGCCATGCTCATGTGACAATACCAGAAAATCTATCTTCTCAGGATCAATACCTATTTTTTTGAAATTCGATTCGAATATAGCCGGGTTAGCTCCGGTATCAAATAAAACACCTTTATCAAGTCCTTCAATTACAACCGAATAACCCCAGCCTGACTTTAATCCATCCACCTTGACATAATTATCATAAACAACTTTTATTGTTACAGGGCTATCAATTCCATTAATACTACTTATTCCGCTTAGCCCTGCCGGATCATTCAGAAATTTAAAATCCTGCCCCAGAACATGTGCCTGCAAAGACAGGATAACCAATATTATTGATAAAAATTTAATTGCTTTCATTTCTAATTTCACTTTTTAAAATGACTATCAAATTTATGCATTACAAGCAATTGTCAATTAAATTTTAATGTGACTATCGGGATTCAGGCATATGAAGTCATTGATTTTCAAGCTATTTATGATTCTATGTTCCTGATTCCCGATACTCAAATATTTTCATATGCGATTGCTTTTGTGAAGATACCCGGAAGGAGAGTGCTTTTTATTTCCATGGTGGATCTGAGATTAAGGATCCTATCCTGTTAACACCTATTTATTTTGGTTTTGAATAAATTCACTTATAATTGGCTCTGCTTTTTTAAAGTCAATTTGTTGAATATAAAGATCAATTGCAGACTGAATCCCACCAACAAATCCAACTTCGATTCCTGACATGTAATTATTCTGGACTAAAGCAGATATCCCAATTTCTTCTAATCTGCCTTTTAGCAGAATTACTGATATCTCAGTTCCGGTATAGATTCTGACCAGCTTATCTTCTTCTTTCATTTAGCACATTTGTTAATTTGGTTGTGATGCCAAAGATAAACCTCGTTTACATCAGGGACAATTTTATTTTTGCTTGTAAACTCGAGCTCCTTTTCAGGTGAATCTTTGGAATGGAATTGAAACGCTTTTATATGTTTGTCTGGTATATGAAGAACAAACCCCAGAAACAATATGCACTACCCACAAATTATCCACTGCCCGGACCATTCGGTAATTCTAACATCCCTGTTCCAAATGAGGCCTTCAATTAAATGATACTGGTCATACCTTGCTTTGCTAATCGGCTTACCCTCCATTACTGTCATGACAATGTAACTTGAATCTAATTCAATCTCATATTCATCACGACCAAAATGTTTAGCAAAGTATTTTGAAGGGTTACCGATTCCGCAATGAATGCACTTAAAAGCGATTTCCTCCTGATTATTTTCAAAGTAGACTATCCTTCCTGAGTTAATCTCATCCAGAATTTTATCTGATTTAATCTTGCTAAGTATTCTTTTAATTGATGCTGTTATCATATAATGTCATGATATTTATTTAATTATCATGTAGTCCTTTTTCATTAAGGAAATGAATAATCAACGGCGAAGGTCTGTATTATTTCTTGATGAAATATTACAAAATTCTAAATATTTATTACATAATTCACAGATTGATAAGGGATTCCTGTAATTTGTCTTACAAGTTCCTGGTATAGTGAAAACCTATAACCATGATAAGATTTTCTTTACAATATATTGCTTTCATTTTTCCAATCATTTTCAATCAATTACAGGATTTTCAAAAACCTGTTAATAAGTAGGATAAATGAGGAGGATGGGGCATTTAATAATTAATGTAACTTTGACCTAATTTATACCTGTCTTAACGGAAAAAATTAAGAAACAATGACAACTTCAAAAGCTAAGACGATCAGCAAACCAAAGAAGACTTCCACGACTGCGAAAGCTGGAAAAAGCAGAAAAGTTACTCGCGGCAAAACTGCTCCTGACGAAAATGAAATACGTAAAAAAGCAGAAGAAATCTATCTCAAACGTATTGAGCGCGGAGAATCAGGAACTGCAACAGATGACTGGCGTAAAGCTGAAGAAATGCTGGGGGGTTAGTGATATTTCATTGGTTCAGAAGGTATGCCCAATTAAGAGGGCTGGTTATCATATTTTATGAGCTAAAAGACCGTGTCAGAAAGCTGACATCGGCAGGCTAATATTCCATCATAACACAACTAAAGCCAATCTAAAGTAAACCGTCTGGGGAAAGCGACATTTTAAACTGTTTTATACTCTTTATATATGAAATTTTCACAACATGCATCGTCTTCACTGCTCTTTTCTGTCCTTTTGATATTTGTCAGTATCAATTCCTATTCACAAAACCAGCCATTGGAATTTGGGAAAGCTGTGATCTTAAAAGACATTACTCCTGTATCACAGGGGAAAAATATTCCTTTAAAATGGATAAACGTCAATACTGCGGAAGATACATGGACCAGGCAAAAAGAACAATTGATATGCTCAGGGAAACCAATAGGAGTGATGCGATCTGAAAAGCAATATGAAAACTTTATTTTGCATATCGAGTGGATGCATATTGAGCCCGGAGGCAACTCCGGTGTATTTGTCTGGTCTCAAGCCAAACCGGCAGAGGAATCGCGTCTGCCTGACGGGGTCGAAGTCCAGATGCTCGAACTCGAGTGGATCAACCTTCATATAAAGGATGGCGTAATTCCGCCCGATGCATATGTTCATGGTGAACTCTTCGGAGTTGGCGGAGTGAAAACTGTTCCGGACAACCCCAGGGGAACCAGAAGCAAGTCGGTCGAAAACAGGTGCAAGGGACGGGGGAACTGGAATATCTACGATGTGGTATGTGTTGATGGCGTTATTAAACTATCCGTAAACGGCAAATTTGTAAATGGCATAAGTCAGTCAACCCAGAAAAAGGGATATCTCTGCCTGGAATCGGAAGGAGGAGAAATCCATTTCCGCAACATCAGAATAATCGAATTGCCAGCAGGCGTGACCCCTCCTTAATTTCAGATTTCGGATTTGGGATTTCGGATTTTCTTTCTAAATTCGCAATCGAAATTACAAACTAAAAACATTCATTTGCGGATCTGAGATTTTGGATTTTATTAAATAAATCCGCAATCAAAAATCACAAATCCAAAATAAATAATTGCGGGAGTAGCTCAGTGGTAGAGCATCAGCTTCCCAAGCTGAGGGTCGAGGGTTCGAATCCCTTTTCCCGCTCTTAATAATCAAGGACTTACAACTATGGCTGTTGTGAGTCCTTTTAGTTTTGCACCAAATATTGCACCATAAAAGAGACTAATTCAAAACTTTTTAAAAAAAAATTCCAAAAAAAAAATTTAACCTTCATCGGCTGTTCATGTCCCACCCCATATGGATATTGACCCATTAGTTTATTCTTTTTTATTAATGTCGGATACTTGTCTCAAAACCACTCTGATGGGGGGGGGCGGGGTGTGGGGGGGCCAGTGCATACCTCAGCACCCGCCCCCCCCTCAACTCATTTTTACAGTAATATCTTCAATCGCTAATATTCAAGGTCTGATTTTACTGATTCTTTACCATTTCTTATCCTAAAATAACGGTTATCCTATTTTAATCTTTCATATGTGTAAAATAGGACATAAAATCCCTGTCAAGTTGTCCCGAAATAATACAAAGGATTATTTGCATACGTTTTCACTGTTCAACAAATTTCTTCCTCAACTTTGTAAGTGTGTTCTTATTAGTGCTTGTTATCTGTGAAATATGCTGGAAACTATAACCTTTTTTCAGCATCTTGATTTCCTCTGCATATTGCTCTGACATTGCCTCATCACTTTTACGAAAACCGCTTTTTCGACCTACAATGCCACCCTGTAACCGATAGTTTTGGTACCCACTGGATAACCTATTTTCTATATTTCTACGTTCCATGCGTGCAATTTCAGCCAATATCGTAATTAAAAACTGGCTCATCGGATTTATTTCTTTTTCAGGAGTTAGTGTTTCTATATTGTAGTTCTGGATGAATAATGAAATCTTGTGTTCATTTAAAATTTCAATGGTTTGCATGATTTGAAGCGGGTCTCTGCCTAATCGTGATAGTTCTGTAACCAATATTTTATCAATTTGGTTTTGATTAACAAACTCCACCATTTTGGTTAGTTCCTTGCGGTCATGATTCTTTGTGGCCCCAGATACCTTCTCTGCAAATACTGCCTCAACCTTAAAGGTTCGTGAATTTGCTAATTGCATCAAATCATTAATTTGACGGTCATAATTTTGTCTGTCACTGGTTGAGGACACTCGGCAAAAAAGCACAACTCTCTCCATTTTTGTATTTTTATTAATAATTCAATAATGATGTTTTACATAAGATTCAGACCATTAAAGTAAATATATTAATTATATATACCAAATATTATAGTATATATTTTGAATATAATTACTGAAAATCTATTGCTGAACAGAATTTTTCATTACTTTAGTATTCATAATAGAAATTATGGTTGCTTCAGATAAACAGAGACAAATCATTCATCTGCATCTAATAAAAAAAGATGAGCATCACTATTTCGGAAGCATTAGGGCCATGTATGAAACATATTCAAGGGAACAAATAGGAGTTGCATCGCAGACTCTTTACAATTCTTGGAAAGATGAGGCATATGTTACAGAACTGGCAGTCATTCGGAAGGGTCGTTTAATACAAAAGAAACACAGAAATAACCCTAATGAAGCCGCAGAATAGAATTTATTACAAAAGTGATGAAGAATACGTGTGGCGGTGGTACAAAACCTATTAAAATGAGGTTTTTACAGGGGAAACCGTCTTTTATTAGATTATTAATCGGTAGTTATGGTACGTTTAAATCGAGTTATAGTACATATAAACCCACTCATTAAATAAGCCTAAACATTGATGAGAAACATCATTACTATATTCATTTCGATAATCACTTTAACTGCATGCAATGTTGATAAATCAGGAATGAGTATAATATTTACAGGTGATGTAATATTAGACAGGGGAGTTAATGATGAGATACTATTGCATGGAGATTCAATATTAGTGAATGCCATAAAGAAGACAGCAAAAAGTGACTTTCTTGTGATAAATTATGAAGGAACTTTCACAAAATCGAATATTGCTCAAAATGATTTATATAACTTCAAAACTGGTGAAAATGGAGCATTGTTATTGAAGCAGAGTGGAGTCACTCATGTTTCGATTGCTAACAATCATATATATGACTTTGGCCAAATTGGTTTTGAAAATACTCTTGATGCACTGGCAAAGAATCAATTAGTGGCTCTTGGAGAATCTTGCGAACCTGAACTTATTCAAAAAGGTAATGCAAAATGCGCAATTTTATCTGTTTCATTGTCATCAAATAATGATTCTTTGTGTATTTCAACAATTGACCAATTAAAGAATAGAGTCAGCCTATTCAAAAGTCAAAGACCCACTATACCGTTAATTCTATATATTCATTGGGGATTAGAACTTCAACCAAATCCTGAAATTTGGCAACGAAAATTAGCATATGATTTAGTAAAATTAGGTGTCGATGCAATAATTGGTCACCATGCACATGTTATACAAACAATTGAATTTATAGATGATAAACCTGTTTTTTATAGCATCGGAAATTTCGTAGCCGATGCATTTTTACCTGATACTGATAAATCATTTACTATTGAATTGACAGTCACCAATAGAATTACAGATATAAAAATTCGACCCATACTCATTGAACGATACATCCCAAGGCCAATAAATCCTAAAGACCAAATTTCAAGTGTTTCTGAATACCTATCTCATTCAGATGGAATATGCGCCTTACAAATAAATGACGCATGGATGATAAAAGAAATTGGAAATGTGAATTTTCAAGAAAATACAAATCTTTGGATTTTCTCAGCAAATCAAACAGTTGCAGCAATTAAAAAACTACAATCAGGTTCACATTTGCTTACACTTTTTCCACAAGGCGAAACATCAAACACTGTAAGTTTGCATGGCCAATTATCGAAATTGTTGATATCAGACATTAATAATGATGGCTTCTCTGATATTTTGATTGGAATTAGTAAAAAAGTAAATTTTGACCCTGTGATAAAAAAAAGAATAAATATTTATACATATCAGAATAGAAACCTTCAACCATTGTGGTTGGGAACAAAATTCGTACATAACATTGAAAGTTTCAATATCAAAAAAACCGAGAACTTCAATTATCTCACGACCTTAGAAACTGATGTAAAGGGAGACAGGTTTCGAGGGATTTATAAATGGGATGATTTTGGATTTGCATTATCTGAATTAAATCAAATAAAGACCAATGAAAACTACTAAATCAATTATTTACCTGTTGCTCTGTATAATCCTTTCAACAAGTTGTAGGAATAATCCCAAAAAGGGTTCCATTACGGAAAATCAACAGTCTACAACCGTAGAAGAACTCAGCACGGAAAATGGAGTTCATAAGAATGAACTCAAAATAGTTTACAGCGAGGATAAAGAAAGTCTGAAAGCATATTATAACATGCCTTATATTAAAGAATATTACGATTGGCAAAAGATGACTTATTCTCCACCACCTGCTCTGAGTTATCCAAGTGACATCACTACCCTGTCATATGATGATTTGATATTATTAAGAAATGAAGTATTTGCCAGAAACGGTTATTTATTTAATAATGCTTTTTTACGAGGGTATTTTAATCGGTTTGCATGGTATATGCCAATATTTGATGTTGATACGTTCAAAGTAATACTTAATAGCGAAGAGAGAAGCCTTGTTGATAAAATCTTAGTCGAAGAAAAAAAGAGAAAAGAAAATTCAACGATTGCTCATGGAAATCTGAGATTATATAATTCAGATTTGATAGTTAATAATAAGCAATTTACCGAAATACCGAAAAAAGTTCAGGAAGATTTCAAGAAACAGAACTTTAGCATTGTTACTGCAAACAGAACTATGCCATTTTATGCATATGATGAAAACGCCTACCAATATATTCCTCATTACATTACAACAGATTTATACTTATTTATTTTACATAAGTATTTTTCCAAATTCTTAGAAAAACTGGATGAAAACTATATGTACGGCCAGTTAACAAGCATTCTCACGAAAACTTCCAATGATTTAAAGGTGTTATCAAACCCATCATTTCAATCAAGTATTGAATGGGCAAAAATGTATAATGCTCTTGCATTATATGCCATTGGGGATAGTATTGTAACTTTCCCTGATAAGTACAAGTCAATCTTTCTTGAGGAAAAGAAATGTATTGACAATCAGAGTGGTAAACCAATATTCATTGATGACAAGTTTGTCGATTATAATGAATTGAAACCAAGGGGGCACTACACCAAGAGTGATAATTTAAAGAAATACTTCAGAGGATTTAAGTGGATTTCACTGAATGGCATTAATCTGGATAACGATGAAGAATTAAAAGGTCTGATTCTATTTGCTTATACTATCAAGAACAATGAGGAAATATATAACCAATATTCACAATATATTTCTGTGATGGAAAAAATGGCAGGGAAAGAGGATAATCTTTCACTTTCCGATGTAGTTAAATCATTGACAGCAAATACGCTTGATGAGGCACTTTCTGATAACAGTGTTGCATCAATAAAAAAACAACTGTCTAATTTGGATAAGGAAAAAATCAAAAAGGTGTTTGGTGAATCTTTTCAAACTGAAGAAAAGAGTATTAAAAGAGTTTATTTTTTATCAAGTACCTACTCAATAAGTGGTGAGATTTTTTCGAAATTAGTACATATTGATGGTGAAAAATCAAAAAGACCATTTCCAAGAGGCCTTGATATACCTGCTGTATTTGGGAATTCGACTGCTCAGGAAATAATATTAAATGAATTTAAAGACAATGAAGCGTGGCCAGATTATTTGCCACGTCTCAAAAACCTTCAAGAAAGTTTCAGGGTCTTTTCTGATTGGAATCAAAATTATGGATTCATTGGATTAAAAACAGCATTATCATCATGTTCTGAACAATATAACTATCCTGATTTCATGAAAACTGATGCATACAATAGAAAGGAACTGTCAACAACATTAGCCTCATGGACACACATAAAACATGATTTAATACTCTATCAAGAAAAACCCTACGCAGCAGAAGCAGGGCAAGGTGGGGGGCCAGAACCGCCTCAACATTATAGTTATGTTGAACCAAACCTTAAATTTTGGGATACAGCAATTGAATTAGTTGAATGGTTAGAGAATCTTTCAAAAAATGAAACAACCTTCAACGATGAACTGCGAAAAATAAAGGAATTAGGAATCCGCCTTAAAACTGTAGCATATAAAGAAATTGAAGTTAAAGAAATTACAAAAGAAGAATATGAGAAACTCCATTGGATTGGTGGAACAGTAGAATATATTCTGTTAGGTTTATTGGAAACTGACCACATTCCAGAAAGAGAGCGTTCTATGGCTCTTATTGCTGATGTATATGTATATAATGGAGTAAATTTGAATGCTGCGGTTGGACATGCAGATGATATTTATACCATAGTACCCATAAAAGGTGAATATTACATAGCACGAGGTTCGGTTTTTTCCTATTATGAATTTACGGGGAAAATATTTAACGATGAGGAATGGAGAGAAATGATTAAAAGGAATGATATTCCTCAAAGACCTGACTGGATTAAACCCATTATTAACGATTTACCGACATTGAAAGGGCAAATGCAGTATAGGAATTGATTGTGGGAGAATATGGCTGTAAAACTGATTAAAACACTCAATAGGCATTAATTTCGAAGACATTACTGTCAGATTTATTATATATCATTCTCACTCTGAAGTTTTGTTCTTATTTTTTGCATCAATTGGATATTTGGGTTTTTAATTGGTTGAGCATTAATTATTTTATTCAAAGTGGCTTTATATTTCCGCTTGTTTGTATTAGGTGAAAGACAGTTATTCAGAACAACATCAATTTGTGCAGGGTCGTAGTCACATGCTTTTATAAGCAATGCATTTTTTAACTCTGATAAATTGGTATAGGCCAGTAGTAATTGCAATTCATTTACAGGTTCATTATTATCTGGTAAATCAAATACAGCATCATAAAGAGTTAGTAACGGGTTTGCGGTTGAATTCAGAACATTAGTCAGACTATTATCGTCAATTTGAAACAACTCTTTTATTTGCGATACAGTCCTGACATTGGCTTCAATTCTGAACTTGTCTTTGAAATAGTCCAGCACCTTATATTTGTCATGAACCGTTTCGAGATATTCGGAATTTATTGCTTTGTGCAACTCTTTATTTTTATCATAGAAATTCAGTCTTATTTGCCGACTTTTTGTTTTAACCAATTTCGTGACTGTAAAGCCACAATTCGAATAGTTCTGCACCTGAAATTTGTTTAAATTCTTCAGGCAGGATTTGATTGCAAGGTTTTCTGGAATTATTATACCTACGATATCATAAGTAATATCGCATGAAATCAATTTGCTATCACCAATTATTCCATCAATATCCAATTTGCATATTCCAAGGCCATTAATTTGTTCTAAACAATAACGAATATTATTCTTTGTAATAAGTTCAGGATATCTATCACTTAATACCTTTGCCGATACTTCAATGATGCATTTGTTATCAATTAAATGATAACTGATGTATAAATTATACGGTTTGATTTGCTTATATCTGATTTCTCTTTGAATGTTGCTTCTAACAACCATAGTTGAGGCATTATAATCCATTTGATTAATATATTTTATATCTGTTACTAATTTTATTCTGTCTAAGGTTACCATCAATTTCACTCATCTTTATGGCTGTACCCAAAAAACCGAAAACGGTTCTTTGAGAAGTTATTTTTTATTGGCATTAAGTTCTGCCTCATCCTGAAGTTGTTTTACAGTTTTGCGTCTGTCAGAGCGTATCCAATCATCAATCTCCTTTGAGTCAAAGAATAGTCGTCCAATTTTTTTGAAATGGGGTATTTTTTTCTGATGAGTAAGATTATATACAGCACCCTCTGTTATGCCTAATTTTATGCTTACTTCCTTAACACTCAACCATTCTTTTTCAACTACATGCACAGGTACCGATTTTGTATAGGCGGAATTGTTCATTATATGGTTTTTAATATCTGCCATATCATGTATGAGTCGGGAGACGGCCTCAGGAAGTTTTTCAAATGTTATGTTATCGAATTCTGTCATATCTTTCAAATAAATACAAGTCGAAGATATACAGATAGATACGTGCCAACTGACCGATAGTTCTAATTATCGGTTGGTACACCAAACTAATTTTAACAGAAATAGTGATACTTTGAGAAGGAGAGAGATATTGATTCTCTCTTTGATTAATAAAAAAAATTACAACTATCGGTCAGGATTGATGTTATTTAATGCCCTTTTTCATAACATACGATTTGATGGAATCATCAATAATGTTGTCGAAAAAATCGTGAAATTGTTTATAGTGTCCGTCATGACCAATTCTTTTTACTTTAAAGTAATTGCCATACCTCAGGTCATAAAAACATTTAAAGGCAATTTGGTTGTTTGACGGATTTCGTATGTCTTTTAAAAAAACACCAGTCATTCTGAATATAAAATAACTCAAATGACTGTAGGGTTTTAACCAAATTATTGGATTTGGTTTTTTTGAAATGAATACCTGTCTAAATTCTGGAAGAGAACAAGCAACGTAACCACCCTGCTTGAGATTCTTATGGATATTCGAAAGTATATCGTAACTATGTTTCGAAACAGATGGCAGGATTATAAAATGATGTTGTGTTATTGCAGGTGTTTTTTTGGTGTATTCCTCATCAAGTTTTTCATTTGTAAGTATGGATTCTTTCCCAATGCTATTGGCCTTAATTAAAACAGAAAGGTCTTTAAGTATCTGATTAATGAAAAACAATTGGATGGATGAGGCAGTGTAAAAAAACCTATATGCCCATTTGGTATATTTTTCTTGTTTTTCAATTACATAATCATTCTTTGGATTGGGTATGACAAAATAATGTGAATGATGCTTCCATTCCTTACGCAATGAGGAATATGTATATTTATATTTGGCATGCTTGTAAACTGTAAATATTCTTGCAAGGACAGGAATAATTAATTCATCTGTAGCACCAGTGCTTGAACATTGTTTAATAAATGTGTTCAGGTATTGTATGAAATTATCATAGTAAAGTTCAATCTGTTGCTGAAAACCTTCTTCACCTTTATAAAGGGTAAAATTCAGATATGTCGATTCCTCAACAGGGTTGGTGCATAGTCTTGGATTTTCATCCAATGCGCATATTATCGATGTCAACTGGTCTTCAGTTGAAGAATCATATATTGGTTTGCCCATACTTTTTATATTTCAGCCAAAAACCCTGCTGTTTTTTCAAGTGTGTCCAAATTGAAAGAATCCAGATAATTTTGTGTCGTTTCGGTAGACGTATGCCCCAAAGCCTCAGAAATTACATCAACAGACACGCCACGTCTTTTCAAATATGTTGAAAAACTATGTCTGGCCCAAATAGTAGTAATATTAAAATCAAACTTTAGGTCTTTCGAGATACCTTTCATATGCTTATTAATGTTTCTGGTAAATGACATAATCATATCCCGTTCCTGCTTTGCTGTAATCCCATGTTTGAGTATTACGAAAACATATGCCTCTGGTGTTTTGTCTTGATTGCCGATTTCGCTAATTATTGATGTTATCTCCTCTGACAAAAAAATCTGTATTGGTTTTGCACTTCCATTGGTATTTTCGGTTTTGGCACGGGTTACTGTAATTGTATTACCAGATATGTTTTTGTTTTTTAACAAGCAAATATCTTTTGTATTTAATCCGTTTGCATAAAAGGAAAACCACCATAATAACCATGCCTTTCTTTGCGCAGGAGTCTTTGGTTGGTAATTTTTCAATAGTCTGAGTTCTTCGATATTTAATGCTCTCTTGTTACTCTCACCTTTTTTGATTTTGAATTTTTTGTCATTACGTGTCTTCGAAAATGGATATTTATCAGCATTTACCA
>CAVPGA010000003.1:0-856077 GCA_963703935.1 uncultured Bacteroidales bacterium
TGCAATAATTAATAGCAGATCTTCTTCTGTTTTTCCGAGCTTATTGCCCAGCATTTCTATCATTTCTTTTTCTCCACCTTCGTGAAAGCGTAAATCCTGTTCTTTAATTGCAGGATATTTTTGCTTTAGTTTTTCCTTTTTTCTGCTCCAGTAACCGTTTGCTGTTGTATCCATTATGATTAATCTAAGTATACTGAAATTATGACAGGACAAATGTAATAGCCAGCCGTATAGAAAAGTTACACAATTACATAAACAAATTACATAATTCACACATTATTAAGGTGTAAGGAATTACTGACCGTAGGGATCCGGATTATTTCTCATCTCATCAAAAAATGGTGTTCTTTTTTCTTCAACACATTTTGCGGCATACAGGTAAAGTGCCGCGCTCCAGGTTTGCCAGTCCTGCCCCATTGGCTTACCGTCCTGTGCTTTCAGCCACTCGTTGAATCCGAAATCAATATCCGTTCTTGAAGTTTTGATTATATGAGTAAGAGTAACAAGTTTTTTTTCGGCGAGCAGGTACCTTTTACCGGCAACTAATGCTGCTATATAAAAACCGCAAACAAAAGGCCATATACCTCCGTTGTGGTATTCTCCGGGATTGTTATATACAGAATAACGTAAATGCCAGTCCGGGTCTTCAGGTTTAATAAAAGGAAAAAAATTAGGGGGCAGATCAACTGCCAGTTCTCCTCTTCTTCTCATTCCGGAACACTCCTCTTCAATCCAGGAAATCATATCATCAGCCCGCGACGGTGATGCAATTCCGGAGAGAATGGCCAGACTGTTGCCAAGCAGATCGAACCTTTCGCTGCTATGAATTTTATAGGACCAGAAAGCATAGAATGGCTTATGTTTTACCACAAGCCCTTCGCGGGCATGATGGTGCAACGATCCTCCGGTTACTGTAAACCTGCTTAGCTCACTGGTCATTAAATCTGCTCTTGCATTCCGGCCAAGGAGGCGGAGGCAACAATATACCAGGGTATTCACAAATAATCCATATCCTGTGACCCATTGTTCGTCGCGCCAGTCGCTCGTGGGCTGCTGGGCAACCAGATACCGGTCTGAAGGGCTTTGATACTCTATCCAGATCAGGGCTTTTTCAACAGCATCATTAAGAAAGCCAGGTTCTCCGGATAACTTTCTGAAAATACCAACGCCCAGTAAAAACAAAGGAGTAGTATCGCTCGATCCGCGATCCTCTGGATCGTGCACCAGAGAAGGGATATGACCGTGTTTGGTCTGATTTTTCGCCAGCGTTTCCAATACCCTCCGGATGCCCTCTATCAGCTTTTGATTCCCGGAAACAGCAATTCCAAAAATAGAAAACATTAAATCCCTTGTATATGGTTCCGGATATCCCCAGCCGGCAGTCCGCGGAAGCCCGTGGTACGATCCGTGTGCATTATGAAGCAGCACTTCCAGAGCGGCCTTCTTTGCTGCCTCAATCTCTTTCCGGTTTACTGTTTGCATGATCTTAACTTTAAAATTACTTTACACCCAGTTTATCGCTTATTATCTCTACAAACCGTTTTGCAACAACGCGGTAGTCAAAATTTTTCACCACCCGCTCCCTGGCAGCGATACCCATCTTTTCACGCAAATTCCCATCAGTCATGAGGATCATCAGATGTCTGGCAATATCATGGACATCTGCACGATAATCCACTGTCCGTGGCTCTTTAAATTTTACTTTGTGTCTGTCTTCATAGCCCGATTCATCACCAAGCATTACCTGGTCCACAATAATTTTCCGTGCTACTTTTGCCAGGTATCCCGTTTCGCCATCTATAATTGTATCAAGCATTCCCATTGCTTTAATACCCAGAACAGGTTTTCCGCATGCTCCTGCTTCAACTTGCGGCATTCCGAATCCTTCAAGACGGGATGGGGCTGCGTATATATCGCATGCTCCGATAAGATAGGGCATGAAATTACGTGAAATGGTGTTGGTTGCATATATGACATTTTTTTCAATGCCAAGGTGCTCTGCCATTTCCAGATCGGCAATGTTTTGATTACTGGTACGTGGCTGAGGCCAGACTTTGCAGACATATTTCCAATCGGGCGCTTTAGTATCAATGATAGCCAGTGCCTGCATAACTTCCTGAGCTCCCTTTGATGCAGCATCTCCGCCAATGGTGAGAATCATTATCTGATCGGGTGAAATGCCCAGCGCCTCGCGCACGGTCAGAATTTTCGGATCTTCTCTACTGTGAGGAATAAAAGAATCCGTATCGCAACCTACCGGTAACACCTCAATTTTGTCGCCATTGATCCCGTCACGGACATACATTTCCTTTACCCAGTTCGATGTTACCAGAATAAGGGGAAGTGCATTCAAAACCTCCTGGTAGTTTGCGATATAACCGTCAGCAACCAGCCATGGTACCGGCTGGACACCATACCGTTGGGGGTGAAGGACTAATTGGGGCGTATGCCCCCAATAACCTACACCTACAACTACGTTCGGTTCAAACCAGCGATAGTACCATTCCTTCTCCTGTGCTGATTCGAAATGAACAGCATTTGCATCAACCCCCATCTCAAGAAGCCCTCTGTACAGAAGATCTCCCTGTGTTGCAAGCCCTCCCGGTGAAGGAGGGTAATCATATAAAACCAGTACTTTCATTGTTTAAGCCATTTTTTAGCATCAACAGGATCTGAAAATTGCCAGAAAGATTCAGCCCGTGGTGTTGTTTCTGCTTCGAAACTGTTTTTTTCAAATCCGTAGGTTTCTGTAATTATGCTGAATTTTCTTGACCAGATTCGCCTGGTAAGAATGTGATAAATAGTAGCAGTTTCGACGGGCCTGGGTAAATATTTCTTATTTCCATCCTCATAAGCAAAGGTCCAGAGCAGGTTGGCAGATATCTTTCCGGCATACCAGAGCTTAATTACCGCTTTACTTACCTCCTCGTGCCTTATGTGCCTTGTATATTCCCCGGTTGGGTTATGAGTAAGAATCAGATCGAAATGCTTTTGGGGCAGCAATTCCAGGATCGTACGCTCAACCTCTTTTTCATCCAATGGTTTCTGGTCAGGACCGTCATCAAGATCTCCCATTACACCTTCCGATTTAAGAGTAGTTAATGCATTATAAAACCTCTGAGCCCGTTCTTTATCATTTCGGCGGCTTAGACATACAATAAAAAAATTCCACGACGGATGGCTCAGTATTGTTCCACCGGCCCATAACGTTTCATCATCCGGGTGAGCAACTACTACAACAACCTTTTTTGTCGATAACCGGGTCATAACAAAGGAGAGTATCCTGATTAAAGCGTGCCCGAATCATATAATAAAATATATGCCCGTAGCAGTTTGTTATTTTTTTGGCGCTTGCCAGAAAACCAATCCTCCAACTCCCATGACGACAATTCCGATAACCGGGGACCATTTGAGGTGGTGCCGTTTGTTTGCAGTGATTTCAAGCTGCCCGATATCAACCACTTTCTCCCTGGTGAAGAAAGTAAATGCTGTAAAAATGGTTAATAGTAAACCAATTATTATAATTACGATACCTGCTTTTTTCATTTGGTTCATTTATATGAAAAATATTGACAGAAAGTTAAAGGAAGCTCAGGGAAAGAGTATTACATAATTACCGATAAAATTTACATTATTCACACCTTCCATTTGAGCAATTCATTTTTCTTTATTCCTGGATTTGTTAAGAAATACTCAGGAGTTAATGTTGCTGCTCTTTTCATAGCCAATTTAGTCGATACTTCTTCTTTTTTTGATTTTCTATCAAAATGAACCAACGACCGTGCGCAAGGTAATCTGTCCGGGTTTTTATACTTTTCAATTGTCAACCGTGCCAACAGATAGCTTAACGTCGATTCCGCACCCTGATTGAGGTTCACATGAGTTTCCTCCAGTCCGTCATAACAACCACCGGTACATGGATTATAAATAATCTGATGCAGACGGTTGTTCCCTAAAAACCAGTTAAAAGCCGTTTCCATTTTCAGCCGGTACTCTTCGTCCTGAAATACATCATAAAACTTACTCAGGGTCATCATCGTATAGGCAACGTCAATTGGCTGCTCGCCAAAATGACCGGCCGTCTGACCTTTTTTCAACCAGCTTTTGTTCGAGATAACTTCTATCCCGTTTTCATTATAAGTTTGTGATAACAGAAAATTAAATGACGATATAGCAATATCTTTATATAAAGCATCTCCGGTCAACAGCCACGTATATAACATAGACTCAGGTAAAATGCTATTGGCATAGGTCAGATACCCCTCAAACCAATCCCATTTTTCGACCGATTCATGTTTATACATCTGGACCATTCGTTTTGCCAGTGTTTCAATCAGATCAAGTGTCTGGGACGAATTTATTAAGCTATAATAGTAGTAAAGACCTTTTATAGTAAATGCCATTGCCCGTGTTGAATGAATGGTTTCCAGATGAGGAAGTGCTTTTTGGATGATGGAGCTGGCGTCGGATATTATTTTCTCAGGCAGTAAACCTTTTAACGAGACTAAATATCCCAGGGCCCAGACCGCTCTTCCGTTAGAATCATCAAGATTTGTGACTTTATTCTGACTGGAAAATTCGTTACAATAATCTACATAATTTAGAAAGTCACCGGCAGGTTGCTGACAAAAGCGTATAAACCGGAGATATTTGTAAATATAAACCAGACTCTTCTCATTGCGGGTTAATTTAAAATACATACACAGCGCAACCAAAGCTCTTGCATTATCATCAAGGGTATAACCTGAACTGACATCGGGTTGATTGATCTTTGAAAACTGGATGATCCCGGTGTTGGTAGTCATTTGTTTCAGGTGATTCAGGTTGATGACCGGGAGGTTATATTGTAGTGATATTTTGCCGCCGGAAATCCTTTCAAACAGCCTGGCATGGGCAACTGCTGAGTTTTCCCAGGCAGTGGAGACTATTTTCTGAAGGGTGTTTATGCTGATATTCCTTCTTAACGGTTCATCACTGAGCAACCTGATAACGCTATCAGCTAATTGCTGCGAGTTGCCGAATTCAAAAATAATACCGGTATCAGAAGTTAATACTTCCTTTGCATGGGGGATCGGTGTTGAAATGATGGGGCAGCCGCAGCTCATTGCATAGACAAATGTTCCGCTTACAGCCTGGTTGGGATCGTTGGTGGTAAACAGATAAATGTCAGTAAGTTGTAAATATTCGAGTAGTTCGGGCAATGGCAAAAAGTTGTTAACAAATATTACATGATTGGTAAGCTCATTGATTTTTACCAGTGATTCCAGCTTTTCCCTGTATGTTTCTCCTTCATTTTTCAGTACTTCGGGATGGGTTTTGCCGATTACCAGGAATACTACTTCAGGATTGGATTTGATAACGGCAGGCAGCGCTTCCAAAGTAGTTTCAATGTTCTTTCCCGAACTTAGCAGGCCAAATGTAGTAAGTACTTTTCTGCCTGTTAATCCATATTTCCTTTTCAAATATACTTTGCTCAAATGGGGCACCAGGTGTGTTCCATGCGCAATGACACTTATTTTTTGTATGGGGACATCATAGTCATCCGTTAATATCTGTGCCGAGTTATTGGTCATTACTACTATCGCCTCGCAAACATCTGCAATATTTTGCACTTTTATTTTTAAAAGTTCATCAGGATCAGGTAATACGGTATGAAAAACAGTAACAACAGGCTTTGAAAGTTTATTTAAAAATTGCTGAAATGCTTGCTCCTGTAACTTAAAAAAACCAAACTCATGCTGGATCAGGACCATTTTAATGCAATTGTCGTTGTTGATTTTTAATGCTAATTCTTCATATTCATAAGCTATTGAGGTCTTAAGAATATATTTTACTTCGTTGCCATACAAATAACCAGCCTCTCCTGATTCCAGAGCACAAACTTTTATAGAAAGTGAATTGCTGAACTTATTGTCAATCGCTTTTATCAAATCCTGCGAATAGGTTGCTATACCGCATACCCTAGGCGGATATGAGGTAATAAACAGTATTTCAGACAAGTTATCGTTATTATTTTTCATCTTTCCCTGCATAAGTTAATAATTCGGCCATCAGCGCCGGGAAATTCACCGAAGCACAGGCAATAGAGGTATCCGCTGCTCCATAATAAATAAATAAAGTATTTCCAAAAATTGAAGTACCTGTTGGAAAAACTACATTATTCACTTCACCATGCAATTCCCATTCATATTCAGGCGAAAACAATGCATAGGGAAGCCTTGCCAGCTCTTTGGAAGGATCATTCAGATCCAGCAGCGCAGCACAGGCAGAATATATAAACCCTTTGTCTGATTCCCCAACTCCGTGGTAAATTAGCAGCCATCCATGTTCTGTTTCAATTGGAGGGCAACCGCTTCCTATGTAACTTAATTCATGACCAAAAACAGGGTCAAGAACGATATGCTGGTCCATGTCAAGAAAGTAGTCCTTCCAGTATTCTGTGGTAAGTTCCTTTAAGTTGCTGACAGAAACAATTTGAATGCCCGGTCTGATCCGGTGAAGAAATACCAGTTTGCCATTAATTTTCCGGGGAAAGAAAACCACATTTTTGTCCCACAACATCATTTTCTTTTCGGGATCTGCTCCCTGGTAGTAAAATTTATGATTACGGTAATAATTTTCATTTACCTTTCCGGCAGATTCAGCAAGGAATACAAATTCTGCATATGTTACGGGAGGAACAATGATCCCCTGTTTCATAAAATTTTTTAAATCTTCTGAAATAGCCAGAGCCCCACGGGCATTTGTCCCGTCGTATCCGGTATAAGTCAGATAATAAAGATCATCAATCTTAACGATGCGGGCATCTTCAACACCATGGCTTTCATAGTCGAATTCCGGAACCATAAAAGGCTTTTCCCACCGTTCGGCAACTGTCAGCGGGCCATCGAGCCTGCAATAACCGATGCTGGAATGATTTCCCGCCTGTACTGCACGGTAAAAAAGATGAACGCTATCACCTTCGCGAATTGCTGCGGGATTCAGAACTCCTTCGTTTTCAAATTCCAACTCTGTTTTATATAATATTATACCTTCTTTCCTAACTGCTAACATATAGATTTAAATAATGTTCGACTTTTAAACTAATAGCTTCCTGTTCCCAGGGTAACCTTGAGAGCGATTTTGCCATAATTACAAAGTTATGATACCCCTTTCAGCAAACATTACAAGATTTCGGGAATAAGTTACATCATTCACAGATTTGATCTGATGGATCTTGACCATACTGGCTTTTCAATTATCTTCGTATCTGACATAAAAATTTTGGGTCACTCTCACATGCAGAAGCTCTTTATCACTATTTTCAGGAAATATCTTCTCTTCGTCATTGGAATTTTCTGGACCCAAATGAATGCTTCATCGCAGGATTATTTTCAGCAGGAGGTAAATTATAAAATTAATGTGACTCTGAATGACAGGACGCATGAATTGAATGGATATGAGTCAGTTGAGTACATTAACAATTCTCCTGATACTCTCAGGTTTTCTATATTTTCATCTCTGGCCGAATGCGTATTCAAACAATAAAACCGGATTAGCCAGGCAGATTTTCAGCATAAAGGGGAAAGGAAAATTGTTCAACGATCCGGAGTTAAGAGGATTTATTGATTCTTTGGACTTTAAGGTTGATGGTAATCAAGTTCAATGGGACTTATTACCGGAGTCTCCTGATATTTGCAAAATTATTCTTAATAAGCCTCTTAAACAAGGTGACACAATAATCATAACTACTCCTTTTCACGTAAAAATCCCAAAAGGAGTCACTTCACGGTTAGGTCATATCGGTGAATCATATCAGATTTCCCAATGGTATCCCAAACCGGCAGTTTATGACAGATCCGGCTGGCATCAGATGCCATATCTGGATCAGGGTGAGTTTTATTCGGAATTTGGCAGTTTTGATGTAAGTATTACTCTACCTGCTAATTATATAGTTGGAGCAACAGGTAACCTGCAGAATGAAGAGGAAAAGAAACTGCTTGATATGCTTTCCTCGGATACGTACCTGGATGAAAACTCCTGACTTCACAGATTCAGATTTTCCGTCCTCATCAAAGCAGATGAAGACTTTAAGGTATACGGATAATAATATTCACGATTTCGCATGGTTTGCTGATAAGAGATTTCATGTACTGAAAGGAACGGTAAAACTGCCTGATTCGAAAAGGGAAGTAACTACATGGGTGATGTTCACTGATCAGGAAGCACAACTCTGGAGAAATGCCATCTCATATGTAAATGATGCTATCCTGTATTTTTCAGAATGGATAGGGGATTATCCTTATAACAACTTTACTGCCGTTCAGAGCGCTCTGAATTCCGGAGCAGGGATGGAATATCCTGGTCTGACAGTAATTGGACTTGCAGGAGATCCTTACCTGCTGGATGAAGTAGTAGCCCATGAAATCTGTCATAGCTGGTTTTACAGCGCAATCGGATCTGACGAACGAAGATTCCCTTTTATGGATGAAAGCATTGCCAGTGCTTATGAATCAAGATATCTAAATGAAAAGTATCCCGGGAAAAAGTTCTGGGAAATAGGTTTTAAAAACAGGAAACTGGCAAAGTTCTTTCATATTGAAAATATGCCGGTACAACGAATTCAGGAGCTTGAATGGCTTATTCCGGCCCGAAAGAACCTGGAACAACCAGTTAATCTTCCGGCTACTGATTATAGCTACGTGAATTACGGCAAGTATAATCTATAATAAAGCCGCTCAGGGTTTCAATTATCTGCGGGCTTATCTTGGAGATTCCACTTTTTGATTCAACTATGCATGACTATTACGCTAAATGGAAAAACAAGCATCCTCTGCCTCAGGATCTCAGAGCGATCTTTGAATCTAATTCAAATAAAGATCTCTCATGGTTCTTTGATGATTTCCTGGGTACAACAAAGCGACTCGATTATAAAATAGTCCGTTATGAGAACCAGAAACTCCTTATAAAAAACAAGGGTGAATTGAAAGCTCCTGTAGTAATTGCAGGAATGAACAGGAGATTCAATATGCTCGGAAATCTGGGAAGATGGGTTTGAAGGTAAGAAATGGATTAATGTCCCTGAGTGCAATAATACTGAGATAAAGATTGATCCGGGACATAAAATGCCTGAATTATACAGGCTCAATAACAACATCCGGACATCAGGTGTTTACAGAAGAGCTGATCCCTTTCAATTCCGGTTCCTGTACACTATTGAAGATTTAGAGAAACGAACTTTGTTGTATATCCCTGCATTTGACTGGAACAGTGTGGATGGTTTTATGGCAGGTGTGGTTTTGAATAATGGGACACTCGTACCCAAACCAGTGGAATATCTTTTCATTCCTTTTTATGCGTTTCGTAATCAGGGACTTACCGGTTATGGAAAAATTTCATTCAACATAACTCCCTATAACAGTCTTATCAGGATTGTAACATTTACAATTGAAGGCGAAAAATTCGGTGCACCCGGTAATCAGAAGTATCAAAAAGCAAAGATAGGAGTGGACCTTGGTTTCAGATCCAGAAATATGATCAATCCCGTCAATCAGAAGTCTATTTGGATATTTTTTGGCTGCATCAGATCTTCATACATATTGAACTTCTCATGCCGGCAAAGATGCTTTCATATCTGCAGTTTGGATACATTTTGGAAAGGCCGGGGATAATTAATCCCTTCAATATTTTCGGTTTCTTTTGAATCAGGGAGGTCGTTTCAGAAGACTTACCTGGACCTTAACTATACATATAGTTATTATGGAAGAAATAGAGGTCTGGATATTAGATTTTTTGCCGGCACAATGCTGAAAAACAGTTCTGCTGATCCGTTTTATGGTTTTTCTGCGAGTGGAAGGAGTGGCCGTGAACAATATTTGTACGAGGGAATTTATCCCGATCGGTTTACAGCGTTCCCGAAAACCTTCTGGTCGAGACAGATGGCTTTATCTGAGGGAGGATTAGTATCTCCTCTGAATGATACTCTTGGATACAGCCGCTGGTTATTTTCACTCTCTTTTAGCAGCAGTCTGCCTGGAAAAGTTAACTGGATTCCAGTAAAACCTTTCGTTAATGTTTTACTTAATGATCATGGTCCTGTGACGAATAATAAGTCCCTCTTATTATTAGAAGCAGGATTAAAGGCAGGGATTTGGAACTTTTTCGAGATCTATGTTCCACTGGTTGTTTCTGACAATATTAAATCAATAACAGGATCATTTAAAGACCGGATCCGCTTTGTTTTCAAACTTGATATGGCTAATTCTTTAAGAATGAAATGAGATCTTTTATGCCGACTGTGGTCTTTCAGAAAACGGTCAAGAACTCAATCCCCCTGGGATCATAGCCCCTAGCCCGTAGGGCTTAAACTATTGTAGCTGGAGTTTGAGAGAAGATTTTTTTACCTCGTTGAGGTTAAACAGGATTTTCCCAGAATTCATATAAGAATTGTACATTAAATTCCATTTCACGTTTTTTAAGATATTGAACATATTCCTCCTGAAATAAAACTGAAAAAATTTAATAATCCCCTGGATTCTAAGCAATTGTTTAACCGCTACGCGGTAAAAATCAATATGGTGATCGTTTTTTCTACAATAATTAATCGCCTACGGCGAAAAAGAAAAGAAGTACGGACCCTTGCACTACTGCTCCCAGGAACCTTTCAAAATTCTTAAGACTTGGGTGAGAGCCTTTGTACTTGGAATTCAGGTTATTGCTCCTTTCCCCTTAGTCTTAAGGGGAAGGGTCGGGGTTAGGGTTCAGAAACTATGTGTAACAATTTATAATTTGTGATGTAAGATTAGCCTTGAAAAGGGGGCCGAGTGTTAAGAAATCAGCCAGTGGCTGATTTTAGCGGAGAGCCTGCCCCGCTTAAGCGGGGAGCCAGCCTGCAGGGGGCCATGTGGTGGAGGGGAAATGTAAGTTATTGTAATTCAGTTGATGGGCTATGCCCCCGGGGCTTTTTCAACCCGGTTTCAGTCGTCTACTTCTTTGTTCTTTTAAGGTTTAAGGGTTTGATTTTTATTAACGGAGGCATGGTGTCGCCTAATAAAAATCCCCAGTGGTTTTAACGATTCTATATTGTCGCAAATGAGTTTTACAATGGCAAGGAGCGGTATTGAAAGGAACATGCCGGGTATCCCCCATAATGCATTCCCGGCAATTACCACTACTATGGCGAAAAGTGCATTGATTTTTACTTTTGAGGCAACTATTTTGGGAACAATGTAGTGATTGTCTACGAACTGGATGATTGAATAGATCACTATAATATAAATCATGTAAACAGGTGATTTGGTAACTAATGCAACTACCATGAATATTGCCACACTGATAATTCCTCCGATATAGGGAATGACATTAAGCAATGCACCAATAATACCAAGCAGGATAGCGTATTCAATTCCGAGTATCAAAAGAGCAGCGGAATTCAGTGTTGCTACTATTACAGCTTCGATAACCAGTCCTATAAGATATCGTTGAATAACGGTTTTGGTCTGGGTAACTATTTGGCTCACCTGACTTTGGTTGCTTGAGCCAAAGAGCCTGTCGAATAAACTCAATTAAGATCGGGTGGTAATATAATAGCATAAAGATATAGACGGGAACTAAGAACAATACCACTACCAGGTTGCCAACAGTGATAAGTGTTTTCCCGATTGCAGCACTGCTGGAATTGATGAGCTCAACTCTGGTATTTGATAAACCATTCATGGATCTTTTGTGCGTTTATGTCGAAATAACCTGAAGCCCAGGTGATGGATTGGTTGAATATTACGGTTAATTTATCGACCAGAATCGGCCATGATTCGCTAAACCGGCTTGCCTGCGAAAAGAAAAGAAGGCCAAAAGCGGCAATGACTAAAAAGGTAAGGAATAACGTAATTACAATAGCTACTACCCTGTTTATTTTTTTGCCTGACAAAAAAATTTACTACCGGGTGGAGTACTATGGCAATAATGATTGCGAAAACAAGGGGAATAATAATACCCTTGGCAATATACAATATCGCAAACAAGGCAAATAAGCCGATTAAGAAAAAAATTGCCTTTACGTAAAATGGTAATTTTAATTCATTATCTATCACAGCTGTACAGAATTCAATCTTTTTTTGCGGGTAAGACGTCGAAAAATAACGGTACCAATTGCTCTCAAAGTGCCCTGGTGTTGGGCGACCAGATTTGTGACCCCAAACTGCAACGCAACTCCGATAAGCTTTTTGAGTTTACTGCCCGATGAGTTTAACATTAATTTATTTGAGTAGAAACCGGTTACCAAACCTAATCCTGCACCCAATATATTGTCGATAAGATAAGGTGATTTATTTATATCATTTATGATACCTGAGATTAGGTTAACAGGCTTGAAACTTTCATATGTAATGAACAATTGTTCCTTTAAAAGCTTACCCTTATCAGCTTGTTCAGCTTCCAATAATTGAATTGCATTTTTAAGTCCGGCAGTTGATGTTATATTTTGCATGTGGTTTTATTTTGACACATGTTTAATGATAAAATCGGAAACCTTCTTTTTAAGCCATTTATGCATAAAGAAATGTATGATAATCCCTGTAATACCATAAAACCCGGCTACCACCAGGAATCCAAAAAAAGTTCTGCCAAGGATTTCTCCGAGCCAAAAAGCCAATCCCAGATTAAGAAAAAGCATGAAAACCGCAATTAAAGCAAAGACAACAGAATGAGGTATTAATGAGGAAACAATATCAGATGTTTTGTCAAGGGCTTTAAGCTTTATTAACTCAAAGCTTGTTTTGCCATATTCAGCGGCTCTTTCCAGCAGAGATTCAATAATCTTCGCATTGTCTTCCATGACTATTCCGTGGCAGTTTTTATGTCTTTTTTAGCTGATTCTGATTTAGCTTTATTCCTGTTCTTTAAGGTCAGAAACTTCTTCCTTTACCTCTTCAAATTTTTCGGAGATATCGTCAAGAAATTCGTTGAATTTTTCTTTTACTGCAGCCGCATAATCCTCACCTTTTTTAGATATTTTTTTCCGCGTGACGGAACCTTTATCGGGTGCAAACAAAATCCCTAATACTGCGCCGGCAGCAACACCAGCCAAGTACACCTAATAATACTTTTCCTGAGCTCATAATTTTATTTATTTTAATAAGCCCACTCCAAAAAACCATCGTTTTGTTCACTTCGCTGACTGACAGCAGCGCAGGGACTTTTCAGGGTGGACTTAATGATTATTAAATGACGATGATTTTAAAAGATTTTTTTCCCCTGAATAATCCTGATTAATACGGCAATAACTGCAATAACAAGAAGAACATGAATGATTCCTCCTACATGAAAACCTATAAAGCCGATCGCCCATGCGATAAGGAGGATCACTGCTATGGTATAAAGTAGATTTCCCATAATTTCTCTTTTGTTTTTTACAATAAAACAACTAACAGGATTACGATAAGAATAATTGCTGCACCTGAAAGGTAAACGCCATTACCTATATCTCTGAGATTGCGTTTGATTGACTTTACTTCTTTCCGTAAATTCTTCTTTTCATTAGACTTCAATTTTGACATATCCGTCGCTTTAATTTCGTCTAACCTTAGCAGCAAAGCTTTTGCTTCTGCATTTTCTGCAGGTTTTGGTGCAGGTATTGAGGTAGGTTCCTCAGTAGTTGCAGCAGATGATTGATATGGTAGAAATGTTAATGACAAGCATGCTACCATTAAACTAAGAACGATCTTTTTCATTTTAATTGATTTTTTAATTAGTAATTTTTTTCTTTTTAATGTAAGCTGGTTAATATTATTTTGTTTGAATAATATTCAATTGCATTAATCTATAGTTCATTAGTCGAATATTGTATAAACAAAGATATGTTACTCAATTCCTGGAATCGTTACATAATTTCTTTAAAAAGTTACATAATTCACACGTTTAATGAGGAAAGTCCTATGAGTGATGGCAGATTAAATCGTATTCATTTTATTGATATATCATTCTTGCAGGTTTTTCAATTTCAAAATCTCTGAAACCAAAATCAGTTGTTTTAAATGAGTTCATTTTAAAGACATCCTGTCCTGTTCCCGGAATTAACGGATAAAATGAGATGGATATCTGAAATGTTTTAAAGACCAGGTTCTCATTTTTAATTAAAACTCCCAATCCAATTTGTGAATACACTTTGCTGTCTTTAAAACCTGTTACTGCATCGCTAAGCATACCAAGAGAATAAGTAAGATAGGGTCCAAGCCGGAATCCGAAAATATTCCACGGGGCATATGATTGTGTCTGCAGTGTAAATAAGAGGCGGTTAGTCCCTGACAACGCAGGACTGTTAAATCCATCCAGACCATAGCCATCATTAATAGTCAAACTATCGTAGAAAACCTGTTTATACCAATCGTCATCTGCGGTTTTACAAATTGCCTGAATTTCCATTTCCCTATTTCAAATAATCCTGTAAAGTAATTTACACCTACTGTCAGAACCCCCTGTTCAGAATGGGATGAATGAAAGAATGTTCCGTATTCGAAGTTGGAACTCAGGTATCCCCATTCATTATAGTTGCCAAAGTAAACCCTCATGCCTAAATATATCCGCCCCGAATTATTTTTTGTCTGGTACCCGCCTGTCAGTGAAAAGACTCTTCCAACCGGCACATCTTCTATAACACCGAATTTAAATATATATTTATCCTGTACATATTTCCTGGTAGAAATTCCGGCTGTAGCTAAAAAGAAATTTTCATTTGAATAATTATTGAATCGGATCCAAAAGTTCAGGAGGTTTCTCTAAATACCTTATATGCAGATATCTCGCTGCCAGAATCAGATTTGTTACAAGTACATCTTCCGTATTCCCCTTGAAAAGCTGAATTGCTTTGCCTGCCCAGTAATCCTGTGTCCTGAATTTCAAGGTCACCGGGACATAAACCGAACTTAAGTCTTTCAGGGAATCCTTTTTAATCTGAGAAGCAAAAGAAACACCTGCCGCCCACTTTGCCAGTGGAGAAAAAAACGGACGGTCAACCTCGACACTCCTGCTGAAATTTCCATATCCGTCAATTCCCAGATGTAATTTTGAACTTATATACGAGTTCCTTACGTTTGGTATATAATAAGTTGTATTAAATGAACTGATATCATGAGTAAAATTTCTTGAAAAAGCATTTTGAAATTCATGGCCATAGCCTAAAAAGTTTTTATCGGTTAAATTGATCCTCATTCCTGAGGCAGAAACAGAACCATCCGGAATAATGCTCCAATTATCCAGTTCACGAATAAAGATATCTACAGAATCGGATTTTATTCCTGCCGTCACAACAGAAAAAGAAACCTCATGCACATATTTCTGATTGCGGATCAGACGTTCCGATTCCTTTACCAGTAAAGAATTGAAAGGTTGATTCTTATGAATAAGCAGGAGGTTACGTATAGTGATGCCTTGTGTTTTAATATGTATCCCATTCCCTGTTTTGGATAAGAAATTTTGTTTACGAACAGTAGTGTCAGTTGCTGAGTAATGAAAAGGATCCAGTGTAACAACATCGATTTTACGGACGATTTTTCCTTCAAAGCTACTGTATGGTTTCTGTATCAGTTTTTTATATACTTTCTTTTTAACTCCTTTATTCTTTGGGTTGATTGCGACTGGTTTAAAAATCAGCCTGTAGATAAATCCGTTAAACTTGCTTCGCTTAGAATAGGATTCAATATTCCGATACAGGTGAGTTGAATCTGTTTTGACGGTATCTTGTTGTGCAGATGCAAATTCACTAATTAAGATCAGAACAAAAAACGGTATGAAACATTTTCTGAACCACATTTGCTCCGTTAGTTCTTACATCTTCTCC
This sequence comes from uncultured Bacteroidales bacterium, assembly GCA_963703935.1. GTDB lineage: Bacteria > Bacteroidota > Bacteroidia > Bacteroidales > VadinHA17 > LD21. The sequence goes on from CAVPGA010000003.1 coordinate 15,812, forward strand.
ATGTACCAGCTTAAAGCTTTTTCTATTTTCTGATAATGAAAAATAGTGGTAATGGCTTTTTGTAACCGAATAAAAGCAGTTTCACTTTTAACAATATAATCAAAAGCCTGATGTTTCATACAATTTACCGCCACCTCAATTTTATCCTGAGAGGAGAGCATAATAACAGGTAATTGCGGATTGATTGTTTTTATTCTGTCGAGTGTTTCCAGTCCATTGATAGCATTTTTATCAACGCTATTGAGATGATAATCCAAAATTATAACATCCGGATTTTGTGATATATTTTCAAGACAAAGTTCTCCTGTGGCAAAAGTTTTTACAGAAGATTCGGTATTTTCTGCGAATTCAATTTCCAACGACTTTAAAAACAATGCATCATCATCAACAAGAAAAAGCAGTATTTTCTTTTCATTCATCATCATTTGGATTTTTTCATCATATCTAATTCTTCTTCAAGTTCTTCGCATGCTTCAGAACAAACATTTTCAAGCTGTAAAACCAGTTCATGAATTTCATTAAGATGTTTTTGAGTGCCAGCATATTCCTGGATTTTTTTTGCAGTCATCTCAAAATCCTTATTTATGCCCATTATAGAAAATGAAGGGATCATTTTATGCACAGCTGTCGTACAATGAATTCCAATCTTTATCGAATGAGCTTTGTTTCATTTTGCTGATCAATGGAGGTGTTTGCTCCAGATAAAGCCCAATCATTTCCATCATCAATTCCGGATTGGCTTTTGTGCGCTTGATCAGATAAGTCAAATCAATAAATTTTGACTCCTTCATTAGCGTTTGAGTATCCTCTGTTGGTTTAGCTTTCTTTAACAGGTCAATTATTTTACTGTATAAAAGCTTTTCATCAAGAGGTTTTGAGATATAATCATTCATTCCCACCGCTTTGCATTTTTTTAGATCAGCTGTAGTTACATCAGCAGTTAAAGCGATTATGGGAATTTTCAGAATTCATTTTATTACGTATGTAATCGGTAGCTTCAAAACCATTCATTTCTGGCATCTGCAAGTCCATTAAAATAATATCATACGATTTATTCTGTAAGTTTTTCTATGGCTATTTTTCCGTTGTCGGCAATATCACGTTCAAATCCAAAATCGTCAAGAAGCGTTTTCATCAGTAATTGATTCAGCGCAATATCTTCAACAACCAATACTTTTATGTTTTCAACCTTAATATCTGATTCCTTAATCACAGTCTCTAATTCGACTTCAGCATTTGTTTTCTGAAACGGTAAAGTAAAACTAAATAAGAGCCTTCATCCAGTTTACTTTTTACAGTTATGGTTCCACCCTGTGATTCTACCAATTGCTTTACAATGGCAAGACCAAGGCCTGTTCCTCCATACAACCTTGAAGTTTCGCTGGATGCCTGCTGAAAGTTCTCAAAAATATGTTCTATTTTATTTTCTGCTATCCCAATTCCTGTATCGTAACTGAAAATTCAATGATTGCTTTCTCTTTCATCTTCACTCAACAAGTCTGACACTCACTGTAATTTTTCCTTTTGATGTAAACTTAACTGCATTGCTGACAAGATTTAAAATAATCTGATGCAAACGAACAGGATCACCAACCAATACTTCAGGAATTTTATTGTCATATTCCTTTATCAGCTGCAGATTTTTTTCCTGAATTTTTGTCTCAAACAAATGAATCATGGCTGATATTGACGCCGCCATTTTGAAAGGTGTTTGTTCAAATGTCATTTTTCCTGCATCCACTTTTGCCAGGTCGAGTATGTCGTTAATCAACACGGTCAAAGCATCACCACTCATTTTTATTGCGGTTAAATATTCTTTTTGTTTTGGTTCCAGATCTGTTTTCAGCAGCACTTTTGTAAACCCGATAATTGCATTCATCGGTGTTCGGATCTCATGGCTCATGTTTGACAAAAACTGCTGCTTGGATTTCACAGCATCTTCTGCAATTTTAGTGGCGTTTTCAGCTTTGCTTTGTGCTTCTTCGGCAATTTTTGTTGCCAGCTCAGCCCGTACCTTTGCATCCTTCAGTTCATTTTCAATTCTTTTATGATCGGTAATATCCCTTGCCACTACAACTACTCCAAGCACCTTTCCCGACTCATCCTTATAAACCGAACCATTAAATAATACTTCAGTCAGCTTACTGTCGCGGATGGTTAAAGGAAAATCAGCAACAAATCCTTCTGCAAAAACCTGTTTATAAATTTCACGGGCTTTATCAGGTTCTGTAAAATATTCGAAGAAATCAGTGCCGATCAAATTCTCCCGGGTTACTTCTGTTATTTTTATCGAGGCATCGTTTATATCCGTAATTTTCCCTTCCAGGACTAATTGTAAACAGCGGATCACGACTGGCTTCAATCAGACTTCTTGCATATTGAGATTCCTCTCTCGTAAATTTCCCCATCTTATTTGTACTATTTAAGGGCTCCTTTATCTTAATAAATTCAGGTCATACTCACCATTAAGTTGATGTACAGCATTAATGAGTACTCTCTTTATTAAATGTAGTGCACCAACCAAAATCAATTATCCTGGGACTCTTATATCTGGCAATGTCCATATTCAGAGATAAATAGGAATGTTCTTCATTCATCTATTTTAAATGAATTTCAGCGCTACAAGATATGGGAATGTCGGAGGGAAATAGTTACACAATTTCCAATATAAGTTACATAATTCACATATTCCCCGAAGCTACACGCCTGTTGTTCTTTAGATTTTTGAAGTGAGACGGAGTAAGTCCCGTCATCCTTTTGAACTGGTTTGACAAATGAGCTACGCTGCTGTAATGCAGCTTAAAGGCAATCTCTGTAAGATTTAGTTCATCGTATACCAGAAGTTCTTTTACCTTTTCAATTTTTAGAGCCAGGTAAAACTTTTCAACGGTGGTCCCCTTTACTTCGGAAAATAGATTGGAAAGATATGTGTAATTGTGATTGAGTTTTTCGCTCAGATAATCGGAAAGGTTTGTTTTGATTTGTTCCTCATTATAGTTCACCAGTTCAATTATAATGTTTTTTATTCTTTCAACCATTATTTGTTTTTTATCATCAAGCAATTCAAGGCCGATATTTTTAAGGGAGGTGCTCAGAATACCCCGGGTTTCCGGGGAAATCTCTTCCATTATTTCAGTCTCTCCTAATTCGACTTTGGTGTGATGCAACCCGAGTCTCTCCAGCTCGTATTTAACTGCCAGCTGACACCGGATGCAAACCATATTTTTGATAAATAACTTCAATCTGTCTGATTTTCTTTTTCAATTTCTTTACCCAAATATACATAGATCTGATTGATTCCGATCTGACATTTTAAGCCTTTTACCTGAAATAATGGTCAATCATAGTATAATTTGATTTTGTGATTGTGGAATTTTTTTTAACAATTAGGTATACAATACTCTAAGCCTCCATAGTTAAACAATCTTCTGCCTGTATTGTTAAACGCTATAGTTTATCTAATTTCACAAAATGATCTTCTCCCGGAGGTATTATTAATGGCCCATTATAAAAAATCAGAAAACCGCGTCGAAAAACCGGTTGAAAACACATCCGATAGTGTTGAGGCAATTGAAGAGGATCGCGGCGAAAATAAAATTCCTGACGATCAGAAGATTATAATAAAACAATATCCGGTTACCGGTATGTCATGCGCTTCATGCGCTGCAAATGTGGAATCCAGGCTCAACAGTCAGGCCGGTGTTGTAAAGGCTGCAGTAAACCTTGCAACTCAGATAGCGACGGTGGAATACATGCCCTCTGTGGTAAAGCCTCAGAACCTGAAGGAAACAATTACTTCAATCGGATATGATCTTATAATCGATGAATCTGAAAAGGCAAAGGAAGAGTTGGAGAGTCTGCAGCAGAAGACATACCGGTCGATGAAAAAACGGACAATATGGGCAATAAGCCTGGCCCTTCCGCTTATCGTAATCAGCATGTTCTCTATGAGTCTTCCGTTTGCCCCGTATATAATGTGGGCCCTGGCAACCCCGGTTGTTGCCTGGTTCGGTCGTTCGTTCTTCATTAATGCATGGAAACTTATAAGGCACGGGAATGTCAATATGGATACACTCGTGTCTCTCAGTACAGGGATCGCCTATCTTTTCAGTGTATTCAACACTCTTTTCCCGCAATTCTGGACAAACCGCGGGCTTCATGCAGATGTTTATTTTGAAGCCGCGGGAGTTGTAATAGCACTTGTTTTACTCGGAAAGTTTCTTGAGGGAGGTGCAAAGGCGAATACTTCAGCCGCCATTAAGAAGCTGATAGGTTTGCAGCCAAAGACAGTTTTTAAAGTTCTTGACAGCGGAGAGACAAGAGAATTCCTCATATCAAAGGTTAAACCAGGTGACGTTATCCTTGTCAGGCCGGGGGAAAAGATACCAGTCGATGGCATTGTCACAACTGGCAGCACCTATGTTGATGAAAGCCTGATCACCGGGGAGCCCGTTCCTGTCCTGAAAGAGTCTGGTTCAAAAATCTATACCGGAACCGTAAATCAGAAAGGAAGTATTCAGTTTGTTGCTGTCAAGGTAGGCTCGGAGACTCTTCTGAGCAGTATTATTAAGCTTGTGCAGGAAGCCCAGGGCAGCAAGGCGCCGGTTCAGAGACTTGTCGATAGGATAGCCGGTATTTTTGTTCCTGTGGTTGTGGCTGTCTCTCTTGTTACATTGATAGTATGGTGGATAGCCGGAGGCGAAAATGGATTCAGCCAGGGTTTACTTTCAATGATAACAGTGCTGGTTATTGCATGTCCGTGTGCTCTCGGGCTGGCAACGCCGACAGCTATTATGGTGGGCATCGGGAAAGGCGCTGAAAACAACATTCTTATTAAAGATGCCGAAGCCCTTGAAATGACTCACAAGATGAATGCCATTGTCCTTGACAAAACCGGAACTGTTACCGAGGGCAAACCTTCAGTTGGCAGGATAGAATGGAGGACGGAAGACGATAAATCAGCAGGTATAAACATCCTGTTCAGTCTTGAAAACCTGTCTGAACATCCGCTTGCGGAATCTGTGGCAAATTATCTTAAGAAGTCAGCAATTCCAATGGCTATGACCGATGTGACAAGCATAACCGGCAGGGGGATTACCGGTACTTACGATAATAAAAAATATCTGGCAGGAGGATTAAAGCTTATGGCCGAAAACAGGATAAATATTGATCCGGAACTTGAGGGTTTTGCCAATAATTGGGAAAAGGAGGCAAATACGGTTATCTTTTTTGCTGACAGCAGTGATGTTCTTGCCGTTTTGTCGGTTTCAGATAAAATCAAAGAAAGCTCGGAGGTGGCAATCAGGCAGTTAAAGGATCTGGGCATTGATGTTTACCTGGTAACGGGTGATAATCAGAAAACTGCCGGGGCAGTGGCAGAAAAGACAGGCATTTCCGGTTTTAAGGCAGAAATGCTCCCCTCTGATAAAGCTGCATTTATCGTATCGCTGCAAAAGGAAGGCAAAACTGTGGGTATGGTAGGCGACGGTATAAATGACAGCCAGGCGCTGGCAACAGCCGATATAAGCATTGCAATGGGCAAAGGCTCTGATATTGCCATTGATGCTGCAAAGATGACAATAATAAGCAACGATCTTTCAATAATTCCTTCAGCTATCCGCTTGAGCAGGAATACAGTCAGGACGATCCGGCAAAATCTGTTCTGGGCATTTATTTACAATGTTATCGGGATTCCCATTGCCGCCGGGGTGCTCTTCCCGGTTAACGGATTCCTTCTGAACCCGATGATAGCAGGTGCAGCAATGGCGTTGAGCAGTGTGAGTGTAGTAAGTAACAGCCTGAGATTGAAATATTCAAAATAAAGTGGAGGTCAGCCGCCGGTTCATCCTGGCTCAACATGAATTGTAACGGTAAGATTACCGTATATTCTTTTAAGCTCATCTTCAATCATATCGCAATACTGGTGTGCGTTCCCGACCGATTCGCTTTCAGGGATCTCAACATGGATGTCAATAAAACGATAGTTGCCGGCTCTCCTGGTCCTCAGATCATGGTAATTGACATCCATAACGTTGAGCTTCCGTTCCAGATCTTCAATCTCATCATCTCCCCATGCTGCATCAAGGAGAGGCCAGAAGGCCTTTTTAAGAAGGACAAAGGATTCACGGATAATGAAGAGGGCGACAAGCATTGCTATAATCGGGTCAAACCATTTAATTCCGGTCAGGATAATAAGTCCAAGACCGGCAGCTACACCAAAAGATGTATAAACATCAGTTTTAAGGTGGAGTGCATCAGCCTCAAGTGCAACTGAGTCCGTTTCACGGGCTACTTTGTAGAGCCTGCGTGAAACATAAAGATTTACTGCTCCCGAGATTAACATAACAATTGTTCCTATCCAGATGGACTCCAGTTCACCAGCCCCGCCGGCCAACTTTTTAATAGCCTCCGTAATGATCCAGACTGCAGCCACCAAAATCAAAATCGCCTCTATGACCCCGGAAATATTCTCAACTTTCCCATGGCCATATGGGTGTCTTGAGTCAGGAGGGTTATCTGATACCTTTACAGAAAAGAAAGCGATCATCGCCGCCAGGAGGTCCATCGAAGAGTGAATAGCCTCTGAAATAATGCTTACGGAACCGCTTATGAAACCGACAACCAGTTTCATGATGATCAGAAGGGAATTCGACAAGATTGAGAGTCTTGCAATACTTACTTTGGGATTCATCAGTTGTTCCGGATATTTTTCAGACCCAAATTTAGAAAGAATATTAGAATAATCAAACTAATCGTAAGATTCAACTCGTCCGGTCAGATCTTAATCAGCTCATAATCACTGTTCCCAAGCCCGATCTTAACCCCGTGCTGAATTCCTGACTGCCAGAATGTATCCGGATGGGCAAGCTTGAATTTGTCCTTATCCCTCATATCATCCTCTTCATAGTCCGCACAGATTTTGCTTCCCGGAAGCGCCGGTGCAGCGATGACCAGATCGGCCGACGCCTGGTCGAGGGCTACCGGGTCGAATGATGCAGTGATCCCGATATCCGGTACAAGCGGATAATCATTCGAATCCCAGCAGTCGCATTCAGGAGACACGTTCATAATGAAGTTGATGTGAAATGACGGCTTGTCCTTTATGGCAGCAAATGCATATTCGGTTATGCGTTTGCAGGCTTTTTCCGAGGAATTCTGCCAAACAACTCTTGACGCATCATACTGGCACACGGCAACACATTGTCCGCAACCGGTACATTTTTCGTAATCGATATGAGCGATCTTGTCCTTCCCTACAGATATTGCTCCATAGTTGCAGTACTTTTCACATACCCTGCATCCTGTGCAATTCGATTCAAAAACCTTTGGTGAAGAACCGGAATGCAGAAATAATTTTCCACCGACGGATGCGCAGCCCATTCCCAGATTTTTAAGGGCTCCGCCAAAACCTGTCAGCTCATGTCCTTTAAAGTGGTTAAGGGATACAATAATATCGGCATCGGCAATCGCAGAGCCGATCTTTGCCGTTTTGCAGAGATCAAAGTTCACCTCTATCTCACGGTATTCTGTGCCTTTTATACCGTCAGCAATTATTACCGGACAGCCGGTTGCCATGGGATTGAATCCGTTTTCAAAAGCAGCATCAAGATGGGAAGGGGCATTTGCCCTTCTTCCCCAATAGAGTGTATTGCAATCAGTCAGAAAAGGAACACCTTCCTTTGACTTCAGGAACTGCACTATGCGGGCTGCATAATTTGGCCGCAGATATGCCAGGTTACCGGGTTCGCCGAAATGGATCTTGAGGGCAACGATCTTACGGTTGAAATCAATCTGCTCAATCCCTGCCCGGATGATAAGATTCTCAAGTTTTTTAAGCAGGTTTACCGACGGTTTTGTCCTCAGATTTGTAAAATAGACCTTTGATTTTGTCATGGGCTCTTACTATACTGATAATATCCTTGCCGGTTCAACAAGGTTATGGTTTAAAGGGCACAAAGGTATAAAAAAATAAATCCCTATAAGGCGTAGAAAAGACAAGTCAGATATTTGAGACCAGATCCCTTATGTTTTCGATCAGCCATTTGGGTGTTGAGGTGGCCCCGCAGATCCCTGCCGACATTTTGCCTTTAAACCATGATTTATCAATCTCTTCAGGAGATGAGACAAAATGAGTGTCAGGGTTTACACTTTTACAAACCGAATAGAGCATCTTACCGTTTGAGCTCTCCTTGCCGCTGACGAATATTATAGTGTCGTGTTTTTTTGCAAACGCCTTAAGGATAGGTTCCCGGTTTGATACCTGTCCGCAGATAGTATTATTGACCGTGAAATGAATAGTCGGATCGAGAACTCCGCGTTCCTTCATACTGTTAAATATCAGCGTTTTAATGTTGCTGTATTCCTTCAAACCCATTGTTGTTTGCGAAAAAAGGCTGACGGGACGGGAGACATCGATCTTATCTATGTCCTCAGGCAGAGATATGAGGATACCTTCATTGTTTGTCTGACCTAACAGCCCGACCACTTCAGCATGTCCCGGTTTCCCGAAGATCACAACCTGCCCGTTGTCCGCCTTTGACCTGAGCCAGGTTTCCCTGATTTTTGACTGAAGTCTTTTCACTATCGGACATGTGGCTTCAATAATTATTATATTGTTCTTCTCGGCTCTCTGATATGTCTCAGGAGGCTCCCCGTGTGCTCTTATAAGTACTTTACAATCATGGAGATCCATAAACTGTTCATGATCGATTGAGATAAGGCCGAGGGAAGACAACCGTTCCACCTCCTTATCATTATGAACGATAGGTCCGAGGGAAAATACCTTTTCACCCCTGAGGAGAGCCTTTTCGGTTATTTCGACTGCATTCTGAACCCCGAAACAGAATCCCGACCTTTTATCAATCTCAACCTCCATCCAATTTGACTTCAATTATTTTCCGAAACCAATTCATTTGTTGTGATACACTCATCCTGCTGTTATCCAGTACAATAGCATCTTCAGCTCGTCTCAGCGGGCTGATATCCCGGTTTTCATCCGCAATATCGCGGGCAATTATATTTCTTTTTATCTCTTCAAATTCGACATCTATTTTTTTACCCTTCAGCTCATCATATCTTCTCCTTGCCCGTATATCTACGGATGCCGTCATGAATATCTTAAGATCAGCGTCAGGGAATACGACGGTTCCGATATCCCGGCCATCCATAACAATCCCCTTAAAGACACCGATCTGCCTCTGAAGTTCTACCATGCGTGAGCGTACCTCATAGATCTGACTGATCCTGCTTACATAAGACGATACTCTAACTCCCCTTATCTCCTGTTCGACATTTTCGGAATTAAGGTATGTCTCATATTCAAGAATATCAGGATTATAGACAAATCCTATATGGATATCGGGCAGGTCATCAAGGATGCCATTTATGTTAAGATCACCCCTCCCGGTATATCCTTTTCTGAGGCAATACAGTGTAACAGCCCTGTACATAGCCCCGCTGTCAATATAAATATAGTTAAGCTCACCGGCAATAGCCTTGGCAAAAGTGCTTTTTCCGCACGAAGAGTAACCGTCAATTGCTATGATCAGCTTTTTTGTCATTTTTTAATTGCGAAACTTTTTATATATGAGATCGGGCCTCATTATGAGCGAAACATGGTTTGATGATCCTGCAAGATGATATGATGCGCGACCGAATTCAATGCTGATCACAGAGGTATTTATCCCGAAACCCCACGAGAAACCGGCTCCTGCTCCTCCGGATTCAATCTGTAATTCTCTTCTTCTCTGGTAATTATACCCCACACTAAGGTAAAAGTTCTTATGCGGGATAATCTCAGTCCCGACTATTACATGTCTCATTAGATTTTCAAGAAATGGTGCTGTCGGGTTTTCATTTTCTCCGGTTGACTCAGGATAGCTATATGTAAGGTCATACTTTTCGAGATGCCGGAGAGTCAGTGAAAAACGCAGCGGAGCATGTGCAAGCCTTGCAGTCACTCCTGCCTGAATTTCAAACGGGGGCTTTTGACGTGATTCCCCTGCATAGGTAGTGATCTGATAGCCAATGTTTTTAATGACAAAACCTGCAGAAAGCAGGTTACTCCGGTTATGCCATGATGCTCCGAGATCGAAGGCAAATCCCAGGGAAGTGTATTTTTCAAGATGGGACAATACCGGCTTGAAATTAATCCCGGCTGTAAACATTGAATCAAGTTCTCGTGAATAAATGAATGAAAATGCATACTCTGAAGCCCCGAAGGTACCTGTTATATTTCCCGACGGATCCGCTTCTGTAAATGCTCCATAATTAAGGTAAGTTATCCCTGCCGCAAAGTTGCCTGTTCCGGGGAAAGACCTTGAGTATAATGCAAGCCCGTAATTTATTCCGGCAAAATAATTTGCAAAATTAAGGGCGAGGCTACGGTCCATGCCTGCTGATAGAAGAGCGGGATTGTGATAAGCCAGGTTAATGTTTTTTTCACATATTGAGACATTTACACCTCCCATCGATGACACAAATCCCGAATGTGACAGGTTCAGGAACTCATATACATTATCACCACCTGTCTGGGAATGTGAAGAAGTCATTAATGCACCGAAAAATACAATATATGCAATCCTTTTTATCATATTTACAAGCAGGGCATAAAGATATTATTATTTCATGGGTTATGATCCCTTTTCATCAGCAAAAAAGGTATTCCGGAAGATCAGTTCTCAGGCTGTCTTGCCCGTCAGGATCAAAGCATCATCAGCTTTTTTACGGCGTCCGTTTACCTGTGCCATATATATTCCGGCGATAACGATTATCATCCCCAGAACATTCTGAAATGAAAACTTGTCACCGAGAATAAAAAAGGAAAAGATGGCGGTGAACATGGGTATGAAGTTGGTGAAGACGTTTGCCCTTGTGACACCCATATTTCTCACGGAATATGCAAAAAATATGAATGCACCGCACGAGGCGAACACGGAAAGCTCCAATATGGGAACAAACGAACTGAAGGTGAAGGGTGTATTTATGAAATGCCTGAAATCGGTAAAGATGAATACCGGCAAAAACAGGATCGCACCGATGGAGTTCTGGACGGTAACAATAAATGCCGGGCTGTAGGAGCCAACAAGTCTTCCGAGTATAAGATTATATCCGACTGCCGAGAAAACCGCCAGCGCCAGCAGAGCCAGCCCCCTGGTGTTGAATGAAAGGGTTCCGTCGCCATTGATCAGAAAAACAAGCACCCCCAGGAATGACAGAACTATGCCTGCATAGTTGATTACCTTCAGTCTCTCCCTGAACAGGATCCAGGCTCCGATAGTTGCGAATACCGGGATTGTCGAGATCAGGACTGAACCAACAGTGGCAGAAACATATGTGAGTCCGAAACTTTCGCCAAGAAAATATAAAAACGGCTCAAACAGCGCAAAAAGGGCAAATAACCTGCGATCCTCCTTTTTAATTTTCACGAATTTTTTTTTCACAAGCAGGTATGCTGTCAGCAGGATGACAGAAATAACAAGACGGATAAATACGATGGTGATGGGGTGGAAAGTCTTATTTGCAACCTTGAACCATATGAACGAAAGCGACCAGAATATCATCGCCAGCACTACTCCTGCATATATCCTGAGACTGCTTTTCAAATCTTTGGATTTAACCCTGTGTTAAAGTGTGCGAATTTAAATGTAAAAATTGTAATTAATCTTTAAGGGAATAAATTTCTTTGCGACTTCGGGTTTTAATTCTTTGCGAACTATTATCTAACTCTATAATATAAATTATTTACGATCAGAAGGTAACAGTTATTTAACCACAGAGTTAAAACGGAGTAAAGACGGAGTTGCACTGTTTTAAAACTCCGTGTTTTTACTCTGTGAAACTCCGTGAACACCGTGGTAAAAGGATTTCAGGTCAACTCTGTTCCTCCCCACATGTTCACCCCCAAATCTCACGTAGTTGCCCCTAAATCCCCTAAAGGGGACTTTTAAGAACAGACTTTAGGGCCAGGTAGTAAAATTATGGGGAAAAACTCTTAGCGACCTCAGGTTTTAACTCTTTGCGAACTTTGCGCCTGCCTGCCGGTAGGCAGGGTTAACGGATTTCGGCTTCGTCGAGCTCATCCTGCTGCATTCCGTCTTCGGTCTTCCGTCTTCGGTCTTCGGTCTTCCTGATTTCGACTCTCAATTGACAAGCTTCTCAATTATGAACCTATTAATCAATAATACAATCAGATAGAAGATAAGATAAATTCGAACACCTATAAAACATGATTTTTTTAACATTTGATTGTGAAGCTATAATTATTATATTTGCGGCCTCATACAGAATTATCAGGTAACCTGACATTTATTCTGAGCTTAAGATAAATAACTAATATTCAGTAATTAATGAAAATTTTAGTCTGTATCAGTAATGTTCCCGATACCACCACAAGGATAAAATTTGTTGAAGGAAATACATCAATTGATGCCACAGGTATTCAATGGGTAATAAATCCATGGGATGAACTCTCACTGACCCGGGCTCTCGAATTAAGGGATGACCAGTCGAGTGGCGTGAAAACAGTAACTGTTGTTCATGTGGGGACTGCAGCAAGCGAGCCAACAATCAGGAAAGCCCTGGCTATCGGTGCCGATGATGGCATCCGTATCAATTCCGAATCGGCAGATGCTTATTTTGTCGCCGCACAGATTGCAGAAATAGCCAGGAAAGAACATTATGATATTATAATGTGTGGTATTGAATCGAGCGATTTCAACGGTTCTGTCGTTGGCGGGATGATCTCTGAATTCCTGGAAATTCCCTCAGTATCATCAGTTTCAGGTCTGAAAATTGAAAACGGGACTCCTGTTCTGACAAGGGAAATTGATGGAGGCAAAGAGAGTGTTAAAGTACCTCTTCCGTTTGTTGCCATCGTTCAGAAGGGTATCGCAAAAGAGCCGAGGATAGCTGCAATGCGCGGCATAATGATGGCAAGGACCAAGCCTGTGAAGGTCTCGGAACCTGTTCAGGTCGAAAGGCTGACAGAGATCACAGGTTTTGAAAAACCGGCACCACGCGCCGCATGCAAATATGTTGATGCTGAAAATCCTGCACAACTGATTGAACTGCTTCAGAATGAAGCAAAAGTTATTTGAAATTAATCCTGAAAAAATACAAAATATGTCAGTATTAGTTTATACGGAAAATTGGGAAGGGAAATTCAAAAAACTCTCCTTTGAGCTTGTCTCCTATGCATCTGCCGTAGCAGAAATGCTGAGAACGACTGTAACTGCTGTTTCAATCGGTAAGGCAAACGAAGAGGAATTGAAAAAGCTTGCAGATTACGGTGCCGACAGGATCATTAATGTCGTAGGAGCACAGTTAACATCACTTGATAATCAGCTCTACACCCGGGCACTTGACGGTATTGCCAGGAGTGAGGGTTCCAGAGTTATAGTTTTCTCAAATAACAACTCGGGAAAAGCCCTGGCTCCAAGGCTATCCGTCAGGCTTAAAGCAGGGATAGGCTCAGGCGTAAGCAGACTGCCCCTGAGTCTTGAGCCTTTTACAGTTTACAAGAGAACCTATTCGGGCAATGCATTTGCCCACCTTGTCATCAAAACTGATGTCAGGATCATAACTCTTGCCCAGAACTCATTCGATCTCGTCAAAAAACCGACAGGAGCCATACCTGAAACCCTTAATTTTGAAGCTGACGGATCACCTGCAAAAACTGTAGTTAGTGATGTTCAGAAACAGTCAGGTAAGATTTTACTCACTGATGCAGATATAGTTGTTTCGGGAGGGAGAGGAATGAAATCTCCTGACAACTGGGCACCTCTGGTCGAACTTGCCTCCCTTCTCGGCGGAGCAACTGCATGCTCAAGACCCGTATCTGATGAGGGCTGGAGGCCTCACGAGGAGCATACCGGACAGACCGGAAAGATAATTGCCCCAAACCTGTACATTGCAGTCGGGATTTCAGGGGCCACGCAGCATCTGGCAGGTATAAGTTCTTCGAAATATATTGTGGCGATCAATTCCGACAAGGATGCCCCGATCTTCGAGGCCGCTCAATATGGTATCGTTGGTGATGCAATGAAAGTCCTTCCGAAACTTGTTACCGCTGTAAAAGAATTGAAGAAATAGTTCTTTGCCACAAGACGTAAATGCAGACCCCCTTTCAACAAAAGACAACCGCTGGCTGTTAAAAAAGTCCTTTGTGAACCTTGGTGATAACCTTTGAGTACCTTTGTGGTAAAAGTAATTTATTGAACCACAAAGGATCACAAAGTATAACACTAAGGAACACAAAGGGAAAAAGTCTAAAAAATCAACTTTTTCAACAGCCCCAGTGCCGGGAAGGAGGTTAATATCCAAAAACTTTACATATAAACAAAAGTTGATCTAGATGTTGTAAATTTTCATACTATAAGTAGCCGCATGAGGCAAAAAAAGGGACAATTATCTATTTATTTTATGGTCAAGCAGATTATTTTTTCAATTGTTCTACTGATAACCATCGGAGTTTTCTACTATACCGTCAACCGGATCATTAAATTCTTCAGATTCACAAAGCCCGCATTCCCTGTAAGAGATTTCGGGAAGCGCCTGGACGTTATGATGAAGGTCGCATTCGGCCAGACAAAGATCTTCAGAGAACCAGTTCTCGGATTTTTCCATGCCCTCGTCTTCTGGGGTTTCTGCATCATTATCTTCGGCAGTATCGAAATGGTGATTGACGGACTTACCGGAACAGAGAGGGCTCTTCATTTTCTTGGTCCTGTTTACGATTTCATTATGGCTTCAGGCGATATATTCGCCCTGCTTGTTGCAATCTCCATCATAATATTTTTAGCACGCCGTCTCTTCTTCCACATCAAACGATTTGAAGGTATCGAGATGAAGAAAAAGTCACATCTTGATGCAAATATTTCCCTTTCACTGATACTGCTTCTGATGATCTCGCTTCTGTCAATGAATACCGGATATATTGGTCACCAGGGCTTGTCCGGAGGGAAAACATACGGGTTCTACCCTGTAAGCAGGATAACTGCCGGTTTTTTCACGGGCATGTCGGCTTCGGACTTTGGCATTATGTACGAAATTTCATGGTGGACACATATTCTTCTGATATTTCTTTTTGCCAATTATCTTCCATATTCAAAACATTTTCATGTCTTCATGTCAGTTCCCAATGTTTTTCTTTCACGGCTGGAACCTCTCGGGAAACTTGACAAATATGGACAATATAACCAGGGAAGTAAAGCTTATGCTCAATCCTGAAACAGCTTTTGCAGCTGCACCTGCTGATGCACCCGTTGAACGGTTTGGCGTAAAGGATGCTGAGGATGTCACCTGGAAAAATTATTTCGATTCATTGTCATGCACGGAATGCGGCAGATGCACTTCTGTCTGTCCTGCCAATATTACCGGGAAAAAATTCTCCCCACGAAAAATAATGATGGATCTCAGGGCAAGAATGAAGGAAAAGGGTCCTCTGATGGTCAGAAACGGAAGGGATTTCAATGACAACAGGTCACTGTTACGGGATTTTATTTCTGAAGAAGAGCTCTGGGCATGCACAACATGCAATGCATGTGCACAGGAGTGTCCGATCAATATCAACCATCCCTCACTGATTGTTGATATGCGCCGATACCTTGTCCTTGAGGAGGCATCAGCTCCCGGGGAACTGAAAGGTGTATTCAGCAATATTGAAAATAATGGTGCCCCCTGGCAGTATTCAGCCGAGGACCGGCTTAACTGGGCAAAAGATCTCGGCTTTGAAGTTCCTGTAATGTCTGATCTGTTTGCCAGAGGCGAAAAACCCGAGTATCTTTTCTGGGTGGGATGTGCCGGTGCTTTTGATGACAGGTATAAGAAAGTTGTCAGAGCATTTGCCAAAATACTGAACAATCTGAATGTGAGCTATGCTGTTCTGGGAAAGGAGGAGACCTGTACAGGCGATCCTGCGCGCAGGGCAGGCAATGAGATGCTTTACCAGATGCAGGCATTGCAGGTAATTGAGATTTTGAAGAGCTATGAAGTCAGAAAGATAATAACCACATGTCCGCATTGCTTTAATATTTTCAAAAACGAATATCCCGATCTGGGCGGTAATTATGAGGTGATAAATTATTTGCAGTTCCTGAATAAAAACCTGAAAGAAGGAAAATTAAAGATCGGTAATGGTTTATTCAACGGTAAAAGAGTAACTTACCATGATCCATGTTATCTGGGAAGGGCAAATGAGATTTATTCCGAACCACGGTCTGTAGTCAGCAGACTGACGACGGATTTTGTCGAGATGGAGCGGAACAGGAGCTTTGCATTATGCTGCGGGGCCGGTGGCGCCCAGATGTTCAAGGAAGCTGAAAAAGGTGATAAGGAGATATTCATGGAAAGGACCGAGGATGCTCTTGAAACCGGGGCCGGCATTATTGCAACTGCCTGTCCTTTCTGCATGACAATGATGACTGACGGATTAAAGTATAAAAACAGGGAAGAGGAAATTAAGAATCTGGATATTGCGGAACTGATTGCTCAGGCAATGGGATTATGATAATGAACGTAGAAATTGTAAAAAATTCAAAATACTAAATTACCGAAATGGAAACCAGAAAAATCTTGAAAAGCGGTGAATTTCTTGTAAGCGAAGTTGAAGCAAAAGATATTTTTATTCCTGAGGAATTCAATGAGGAACAGAGAATGATTGCCCAGACATGCAAGGATTTTCTTGAAGCTGAAGTATATCCCAATCTTGAAGCAGTTGAAAAAAGCGACAGGGAGCTGATGAAAAGCATGCTGAAAAAATCAGGTGAACTTGGATTGATGGGTATTTCAATTCCTGAGGAGTATGGCGGATTCGGACAGTCATTTGTAACACAGATGCTTGTGGCTGAAACAACCGGGGCAGGATTATTCATTTTCAGTTGCTTATATGGCCCATTGCGGAATTGGCACACTGCCAATAATGTATTACGGTAATGAGGATCAGAGACAGCGCTATGTCACAAAACTGGCAACCGGTGAACTTATCGGAGCCTACTGCCTTACTGAACCGGGTGCCGGCAGTGATGCCAATTCCGGAAAAACAAATGCAAGACTTTCAGAAGACGGGAAACATTATATTCTTAACGGTCAGAAAATGTGGATCACCAATGCCGGATTTGCTGATACTCTTGTTGTTTTTGCCAAAATTGACAACGACAGGGTGCTCAGTGCATTTATTGTTGAAAGCAGATACCCGGGTGTTGTAATCGGTCCCGATGAACATAAAATGGGCATAAAAGGATCATCGACAGCCCAGATATATTTTAATGATGTAAAAGTACCGGTTGAAAACCTTCTGGGTAAAAGGGGAGAAGGATTCAGGATTGCCCTCAGCATTCTTCATATGGGACGTCTTAAGCTTGGAGCCAATGTTATCGGTGCCGGCAAAAAAGGCCATTAATGATTCAGTAAAATATGCAAATGAACGAAAACAGTTTGGTGTCCTTATTTCAACTTTCGGAGCAATAAAACATAAGCTGGCTGAACAGGTTATCCGTCTGTTTGCATCAGAATCAGCTGTTTACAGGGTAAGCAAGGATATTGATGATCTTATGGAAAAGCTTAAGGTCGACTGCGGTGATAAAGGAAGGGCTTCAATTGAGGCAATAAGCCATTATGCTGTTGAAGCAGCTATTCTTAAGGTTGTCGGTTCGGAAATGCTTGATTTTATCGCTGATGAGGCTGTTCAGATTCATGGAGGCATGGGTTATTCAGCAGAAATGGATGTTGAAAGGGGTTATCGTGATTCAAGGATTAACAGGATATTCGAAGGAACCAATGAGATAAACCGTCTGCTGGTTTCTGATACTGCCATGAAACGTGCAATGAAAGGTGAATTTGACCTGTTCGGGGAAGCCGAAAAATTGTTCACGAATCTTGACACAATCACCGATGGCAAAAACGGGGACGAAACTTATTTTCATCAGAAAAAACGGTATATCAGGAATTTCAAGAAAGCTATTCTGCTTTGTATTCATGGCGCAGTTAAAAAGTTTGAAAAAAGTCTGGTAAACGAACAGGAGGTTATGAACAATATTGCCGAAATGATGATGGAAACCTATATTTCAGAATCGCTTGCACTGCGTATTGAAAAGCTCGAAGCATTAAAGGGCGCAGGTCCGGTTTATAAGGATATCCTTGATGTAAATATTTATGAAACAGCCCAGGTAGTACGAAAATCAGCAACAGACGCCATCTATTCCTTTTCATCTGATGAGTCATCGACAAAACTTGTTAATGCTGTCGAGACTCTTACAAGGGTCAACGCTGTGAATGTTAAAAATGCCCGGAGAAGAATTGCTGATAAGCTGATTGATGATACCGTATACAAGTTTTAGTATCTTATCAGCCTGACAGTTGCAATTTTCTTTCCCTGTGAATAGACGTTTAATATAAACATACCTGCGGCACCCTGAAGATTCTGTGTGGCAATAGTATTTCCGGGAATCTTCGTCCTGGTGCATATAACCTTTCCGTTCAGATCAGTTATACTTAAATCGAAGAGTTGTTCTCCCGGGCAGGCAATATTGATATTAAGTTCTTCGATGAATGGATTGGGATAAACATTCACAACTGTCGTTTCTGTAAAAGTTACGGAAATATTATGGTCAGAAACCAGGTCAGTAAAAGTATACTCGTTTGTTATCCCTACCTCCAGATTATCAACAATCACTTCATAGATCCTGTATCCGTTGTCAGGGACAATCTGGTACACCTGATCTGACCCTTCTGTCAGTACGATAGAGCCTGACGGGGTTATCTGGCCACCGCTCGCTGCAATTGCGCTTATAGTGAAAGTGTCCATCATTTTAAATGTTGCAGCGATGGAATGGTTTGCCGTCACATTCAGGAATGAATATTCTTTTACTGGTCCGACTGAAACGCCGTCTACTTTCACATCCAGGATTTTATAGGCAGAATCGGGGGCTATTGTGTACGTATGCTCTGATCCATAGATTACCGGAACATCCCCCACGGGAGATATTGAGCCTCCGGTACCTGAACTTCCGGAAATTTTGAAAGTAATAATTTTGAATGATACAGAAATGGTGTGATCACTGTTAATGTTAAAAAAGGTGTAAGTAGAAACAGGACCAACCGATTTCCCATCAACAACCACATCTTCAATCTGATAACCAACATCAGGTGTAATTGTATAGACCAGGTCTGTCCCGTAGGTTACATCGGGACCTCCCGATGAATTAATTGAGCCTCCCGGATTTGAACTGCCTTTAACAGTCAGAATGACAGGAGTGAATGTAGCTGATATTGAATGGTTTGAAACAACATTGCGGAATGTGAAAGATTTGATTTTTCCCACCGAAACACCATCAACCTTTACGTCGGAGATAAGAAAACCTGTTTCAGGAGTGATCGTGCAGACAACATCCGCACCCTGATTAACAGCAGTTTCTCCCTTGGGACTGATCGATCCCCCCTGGCCTGAACTTCCGGTAATTGTATGTATAATATGAGCAAAAGATGCAAAAATTTCATGATCACCGGTAATATTGTTGAATGTATATGATGAAACTCTTCCCACTGAGGCATCATCAACCTTTACATCCAGAATGTGATAATTGTTATCAGCAGTGATTGAAAAAGTACGGTTGGTACCGTAATTCACTGTAAGATTGCCATGCGGAGAGATTGAACCTCCTGTTTCAGATCCGGCAACCAGGGTATAGGTTATTACCGAGAATGTTACTGAGATCGTGTGATTTGAGATAATATTGCTGAACGTGTAAGAAGTCACATTGCCGACTGAACTGTTGTCAACCCTGACATCAGAAATCATGTAACCTGCAGATGGTGTTACAGTATATGTCCTGTTATCTCCGTGGTTAAAGGTACTTGTTCCGGCAGGAGTAATTGTGCCCCCTGTGCCGGCGCTTCCTGTAATTGAATACCTGGCGGTGGTAAAAGATGCAGTGATTGAATGGCCTGCGGTTATATTATCAAATGTATAACTTGTGACAGCTCCCACAGAGTTATTATCCACTTTTACATCGGCGGTCTGATACCCGTATGCCGGAGTTATGGTATAGGTGCGGTCTGATCCGTAGCTGACAGAGGTAGTTCCGGACGGACTTATTGATCCGCCGGGTCCTGAACTGCTGGTAATTGAATAAATGATTGACTCAAAAGTAACTGATATTGTATGGCCTTCAGTTACATCATTGAAAGTATAAGCTGAAACGGCCCCTTCCGAAACATTATCGACCTTTACATCAGATATACGATAACCGGTAGCTGCAGCAATCGAAAAGGACTGGTCCGCCCCAAAGTTAACTGAAACATTGCCGTGCGGGGTGATTGAGCCCCCTGTACCTGCGCTTGCATTGATAGCATAGGTGATAATCGAAAATGTGGCTGAAATGGTGTGATCTGCATTTATATTGTTGAATGTATAGGAAGAAGGTGCTCCGATTGAAACATTATCTACCAGTACATTGGAGATCTTATAACCGGTTCCCGGAGTAATGATATACTCCTGGCTGGCGCCATAATTTAGCGTTGTTACACCTGCAGGACTAATGGATCCATGACTTCCGGCACTTGATGTCAACGCATAGGTCCTGGCTGAAAAGCTTGCTGAAATTGAATGATTGGTTGTAATATGACTGAATGTATAGGTCGAAACTGCACCGACCGGGAAACCGTCGGCATATACTTCGGAAATATTGTAACCGGGATCAGGAATTATTGTAAACATCCTGTCGGATCCCTCACTTACATTTACTGTCCCGCCGGGACTGAGTGCCCCTCCCGCGCCTGCAGTGGCCGTGATAGTATAGACAGGCACTTCCGAAAATGTTGCGGATATGGTATGACTTGCTGAAATATCGTTGAATACATAAGTGGTGACTGAACCTGCAGAGACACCATCAACAATTACATCAGCCACCCTGTATCCCAGACTGGCATCAATAGTATAGGTTTGGCTTGTCCCATGGTATACGGTATGGGTACCTGCCGGGCTGACCGAACCACCATTGCCAGCAGATGAAGTAATAGTAAAGCTGGCTAATTGAACAAATGTTGCCGAAATAGAGTGATCTGCAGTTACATTAGAGAAGGTATAGCTGGAGACAGCTCCTTTTGACACATTATCTGCCTTTACATCCTCGATCCCGTAACCGGTGTCACCAATTATTGCGAAGGTTTTATCTGTTCCCATTACTACCTTTACGGAGCCTGTCGGGTTGACTGATCCTCCCGGTCCGGCACCCGACGTGATGGTATATAACATGCCGCTGAGAACTGCGATCTCGTTATCAGAAAGAGCCCGGTCGTACATTGTTACATTATTGATCTGTCCCTTGAAATTCGAACCTGTTTGGGTTGCAAGTCCCAGTACCAGTTCAGGTGTTGAGTAGTTTGTTATTGCGGTTCCCGTACTGACTGTTTTTTCAAGTATCCCGTTTACATACAGCCTGAAGCTGCTTCCGTTGCCGGTTATCGCTACATGCGACCAAGTTTCAGCCCCTATTGCGGCGTCAGAAGTCAATACCTTTGAACTGCCGTCGAATATACGGGCAGTTATCTTACCGTCGCTGTTTAAGAATATATTCCGGTCATTTTTATCGGAACCGGGATATTCTGACATGTCGGAAATATCCATTTCCCTGATCACATCAGGTCTTATACGCATTGAAATGGTAAAGGATGGGTTATTGTTTCCCCTGAGAGTCAGGTAATCATCATTCCCGTCGAAAATGTAGGCCCCCGGTTCAAGCTGGGACGGGCCTGAGAATTCAACTTCATCTCCCTTCAGGATATTGGATTTATCGTTTCCCCCGTCAACCACTTTAATGAATTTGTGGTCACCCCAGGGAACTCTGTCGAGGTACCAGGTCCACCGGCTGTTATTCTCGTAAATAGTCCGGATCCCGAGGTAGAGGGCGGAATCATTAAAGCTGCCTAAAGTATAGGTTATGCCGTTTGGAACAGTGACATCACGAAAAGCTCCGTTATCGCAGCCGAGCATCCAGACATCCTTCCGATACTTGACTGCAAGCTCCCTGACAGCCTTGTTAAGGCCCATATGATGCCTGTGCCCGTATTCTCCCCAGTTATTATGTGTTATTGCCCGCTCCATGTCAGGACTTGCAATATACTGTTCAAGCTTTGCCTTTAATTTGTTGATCTCAAACCTTGATAATTCATTGTAATTATTATAAAGCCTTACCTCAAGGTGATCATTTAAAAGGTATGAGTAAGCCGGGTTATCGGAGAGGTAGTAACCTGTATATTCGGGGTCGGAAACATCATCCCACGGAGTGAACCAGTTTGGTTGATATTGTATGTTATAGCCGTTATTATTTAAAAACGCCTGCTGCTGACTGACAATAGTCCTGTATGATGGGCTTACCGGCATAGCTCCCTCGATAAACTTCTCAGTTATCTGCCAGAAAGGAAGCATCCAGATCAGGTCATCATCCATATGTGAATTAATAAGGACAGTTCCGCTTTTGGGTATGGTGCTGAAGTCAATAAAGGTACCCTGGGCATTGGTATAGGTAATCCCTGAGATTAGTAATACGGCTACACAAACAAATTTCCTAAATGGTATCATCATTAACAAGTACTTATAAAAAAGCTGCAGATCGAAGTAAAAGTAAGTATAAGCTCCAGATTAACAAAATGTCAGAAGCTTGTAAAATGCATCAAATCAATGAAAAGACAGATTTTTGTCAGAGAATTTAATCTGTCCATCACGGATTTTATATCGTTGGTAAATAGTAATGATATTTTCGTCAAAATCTTAAAGTTTTTATGAACAATACCTTTTTAATATTGTTCATATGTTTAGACTAATTATGTCTATCAGGAGAAGAACCTTGTTTCTGAGCCGGAAATGGGAAAGGTCCCAGTTTTGACTTTATATTTATCAATTTCCTGAATGACATAGATCAATTTTCAATATGATATACAGCACGATTTCATTGTTAAAAATCAGTGTTGTAAAATTCTATTACTCAGTATTATCGATATCTTTGTGAAACTATTAACAATTATCAGAAATGAAATGGAAAGCTAAAATCCCATGGCCATCTTTTATGGCATTTATTCTATCGGGAGGGATTATCTTTTTCGCATCCTGTGAGAAATATGTTTATCAGGTTGAAATTGTAAATCCCGTGGATACTGTTCATTTTCAGACCCAGATCCAGCCTCTTTTTACAGGTAACTGCGTTGGTTGTCACGGTGCAACGAGGAATCCTGATCTCAGGGCAGGAAATTCTTATGAAGCACTGACAACCGGAGGGTATGTAAACCCGCCTGCCGAAACAAGCGTTATTGTCCAGCAATTGAGTTCCGGAAGCCATAGTTCATATCTTATTGATGCCGAAAAGCAATTGATATTTATATGGATTCAGCAGGGAGCTAAAAACAATTAAAATAACCTATAAACCAAATACTTCCAATAAAAATGAAAAGGTCTTTAATCTTTTTACTTTTAACGACCTTTCCTGGTCCCATTATCAGCCCAGGAGGCAGCGAAACCTGAAGATAAATCCGCCCCTGTAAGATTTACCTTCGAAACAGGAATTCTTATTGATAATCAAACGGTTGCAACACCATATAAAGGAGGCATTGAACTTCAGATCCATCACCGGTTCAGCCTTATTGAGAATTATCATAATCTTTTCGGGATTTATGGTGCTGCCAATACCCGACTTGGCCTTAATTACGGTATTACCGACAGGATTATGCTGGGACTAGGCACAACCAAGGACTACAAGCTTCAGGATATCCAATGGAAATATTTGATACTCAGGCAAAAAGAAGACAACAGCATGCCGGTATCTCTCTCTTATTACGGGAATCTGGTTTTAGACCTCCAGCGCAAAGAGGCATTCGGACCAGTTGCAAGTTACAAGGATATTCACAGGTTATCCTATTTCAACCAGCTCATTCTTGCAAGGAAGTTTAATGACGTATTTTCTCTGCAGGTCGCCCCGTCAGTTATCTATTTCAATGCTGTTCCGCAATATACAAATGAACTGCGTTATAAAAACCTGAACTTTGGAATCTCTGCCGGAGCAAAAGCAACGGTTGTTGGATCCCAGTCAATTATTATTGAGTATGACCAGCTTCTTACAAAGCAGGATCTTGAAGAACAGCCAAAGCCGAACCTTTCGCTCGGATGGGAGATAGGCACGGCAACCCATGCATTTCAGGTCTTTGTGGCCAACTATTCACAGATAATTTACCAGCGTAATCTGTTATTCAATACAAATGATTTCACAAAGGGTGATTACCTTGTAGGTTTTAATATTACAGTCAGGTTCTAATAAGCTGGAATTTATGACTTTAACCAGATCAGGGTTGTTTCTTTTGTTCCTGTTTATCTTATCTTCAACAGCGGCTTCCGCCAACGGGTTCCGGTTTATGGATGGAAAGAAAGAGACACAGGATAGCGTTGCTTTTGTTTCACCTTTTCAGGAAGACAATGAACGTTGCTTCAAATGTCATGGCCAGAAAACCTACGAATATACGAACGAAAATCTCGGACGCCAGGTAAAGTCCCTGATGTTTTCTGAAAGGATTGTTGACAGGAACAAATTTTACCAGTCAAATCATAAAAGTTTCAGCTGTACTGATTGTCATTCAGAGGAATACGTAACCTTTCCTCATCCCGGTGAATTGAGGATGGAGCAGAACTACAACTGCATCGATTGTCATGGAGGGGATGAGAAATTTGCAAAGTATCATTTCGAAGAAATTGAAGCAGAATACCAGGAAAGTGTGCATTTTAAACTGGAGGAAGAAGGATTTTCGTGCTGGAAATGCCATGGACCGCATGATTACAAAATAAGTATCAGGACCAGCGCAAACCTGAAGGAGACAATTTTATACGATAACAATATCTGTCTGAATTGTCATGCCAACTTTGATCATTTTCAGATATTGTCCGAGAAAGAAGAAGTAAGTATCCTTCAGAAGCATGAATGGCTTCCCAATCAGGCATCGCACTTTAAAAATGTACAGGTGCATAGAGTGTCATTCTGAAATCAATGATACAATCCTGGTATCTCATTTGATCAAACCTAAAGCGGAAGCAGTAAAAAGATGTAATGAATGTCATTCTCAAAATTCACTGCTGTTGTCAACACTCTATAAATTTGAATCAAAAGCACAAAGGAAGGATGGATTTTTTAATGGAATAATACTAAACCAGTCGTACGTGATAGGGGCCAACAGGAATGAATACCTTAATGATTTAAGTCTGGTCCTGATAGCTGGTGTAATAATAATTATCGGAGTTCATACTTATTTCAGGATTAACAGGAAACAATAATAAAAATTAGAAAGATGTATCTATATCCGGTCTGGGTAAGATTGTGGCATCTGGCAAATGCAATTCTGGTCATAGTTTTGATTATTACCGGCCTCAGTATGCAGTACACCGATAAGACTGACTATGTTTTTGTTGTTGGATTTGCAAGGGCTGTAAAATGGCATAACATTGCTGCTATGCTGCTTACTTTCAATTATATACTATTTATTTCAGGTAATATTCTGACAGATAATGGCAGGTATTACAGAATTTCGAAAAAGAATTTCATTTCAGAACTGGGTAAACAGTTTAAATATTATGCATTTGGAATGTTCAGGGGTGAGAAGCATCCGTTTCCTGTAACACTCGACCGGAAATTCAATCCACTGCAGAAGCTGACTTACGTACTTGCCATGTATGTCGCTTTCCCGCTTCTTATAATCTCCGGTCTGGGCTTACTTTTTCCCGAGACGGTCATTAACAGGTTTCTGGGAGTCAGCGGAATGATACTTACTGATATTCTTCATATAACCATGGGATTTTTCATATCTGTTTTCATGATAATTCACATTTATACCTGTACTCTTAGGCGCCAGGCCAACCTCATTATTTAAAAGTATGATTTCAGGATATCATGAAACGGATGATCATTAATTTATTAAAAACTTCGGCAGAGGATGAAAGAAAAACAAAGAGACGGATCCGGAGAATCATCGAGACGCAATTTCATTAAGAAAATAGGAGCCGGGATCGGAACCGTATCCTTAACCGGGATTACAGGCAGTTCATTGAATTCCGGGGCAGAGAAGACAAAATCAGGTGAGAAGGTAAAACTATTATCTCCTGAAGGCAAACTGGTGGAAGTTGATAAAGATGATATTAATCCGGCCGGTGAAAGCACTGAATATTTAAAAGCAGAGGCAAAGAAGGGATTGCCTGGTCATAAATTCGTAATGGTAATCGACCTTTCAAAATGCAAGAATGCCAGGAAATGCGTTGAAGCCTGCCAGGAAGGGCATATGCTTCCCAGGGACCATGAATGGATTAAACTGTATCTCCTGCAGGATGATAAGAACACGGCACAATACTGGTTCCCCCGCCCATGCTTCCAGTGCGACAAACCCATGTGCGTAAGCGTTTGCCCTGTCGGAGCAACTTATAAGAGAGAGGATGGTATTGTTCTGATTGACAACCAGAGATGTATAGGATGCAAGTTCTGCATGACCGGATGCCCCTATTCGGCAAGAGTATTCAACTGGAAGGATCCTGAAGTAAAGCTGCCCGAGGGTCATGTATACGATCCGGAAACAAATATTCCCCCTGTCGAAGGAACCGTTGGCAAATGTGTATTCTGTGCCGATAATCTCAGGAAAAATCTTCTTCCGCGTTGTGTGACTGCCTGCCCGATGGGAGTTATTTATTTCGGCGATATTTTTGAAGATACAGTTACAAACGGTGATGAGACCTGTCAGGTTCAGCAAGACTGATGCAGGACAGATCCGGATTCAGGTACCGTGAAGAATTGGGAACCCTGCCAAGTGTTTATTATTTACCTCCAAACCAGAGAATGTTCCCGGTTGAAAGAGGCCTTGACGGGTACGATGAAGAAATAAAAGGAAGATACAAAAAGGCCGGACCACGATGATTGATTTGAGATAAACCATTAGAAATGCAAGCTGACAAGAAACTTCTTAAAGATCTGACCCCTGAACTGGAGAGAACGAGCACAGGCTGGTACATAACTTTTTTTATACTGCTTGGCTTTTTCATTACCGGTATTTATGGATTAATCCAGCAGATAGATAAAGGGCATATTGTTACCGGGATGAGGGACAATGTGGTCTGGGGATTCTATATAGTAAACTTTATTTTTTTTATGGGACTGAGCTATTCAGGTGCTCTTATTTCCGGAGTGCTTCACCTGTTCCATACCGGCATGGAGAAAGCCCGTGATCAGACTGGCTGAACTTATAACAGTTATTTCGCTGGTGATAGGTCCTTTTTTCATTTTCTTCTGTATAGGACGGCTCGACAGATTATATTTTCTCTTTACTCATCCCAGGATCCAATCGCCAATTACCTGGGACGTTATTGCCATCTGTACTGACCTGGTCGGGTGTTTTATATATCTGTATCTTTCGTTTGTCCAGGATTTCGCAATACTTCGCGATTACGCAGATCTTAATGTTCCTCCATGGAAAAAGAAGCTTTACAGAATCCTTTCCCTGGGATATAATGGCACTCCGCAGCAGGAAAAGCTGCTCTCGAGGGCCAGGACCATAATGGCTTCGATGATCATAGCAATTGCGATTATTGTATACTCAGTTCTTGCATGGATATTCGGGGTTACATTACAGCCCGGCTGGCATTCAACAATTTTCGGACCCTATTTTGTTATTGCTGCTGTCTTTTCAGGTACAGGGCTTCTTATAATACTGATGTGGATATTCAGAAAAGTGTACCACCTTGAAGAATATATAACAAAACGTCATTTTGTAAATGTCGGAGTGCTCCTTACCGTTATTGCTGCATTTTACGGATACTTTACCTTCAGTGACTACCTTACCAAATGGTACGGATCAATGAAAATGGATTCAATTCTTATTGACAAGCTTTTTTCGGAATATTATTCGCTTTTTATTTTTGCCAACTATATAGGGATACTTCTTCCCGGAATTATTATCGCTTTTCCCAGGTTCAGGACTATTCCGAATATTACAGTTGCTGCCATCATTGCAGTGCTGGCCTTGTGGGTTAACCGTTATATAATTGTAATTCCAACACTTGAGACACCTTTTTTACCGATTCAGGATATCAGACCTGCATGGATCAAGTATTCTCCCACATGGATCGAATGGTCGCTGACACTTGCCGGTGTATCTATTTTTGCAATGTTATTTATGCTGATTTCAAAAATTGCACCTATTATTTCTATTTCTGAGATGCAGGAAAAAGATACTGAGGAAATTTTAAAATAGATAGTCAGGTATGTTAATCATGAAATCCAGAATATCATCATTTTTTACTTCATTGTTTCCTAGTTTCGGTTATTTCCGTTCCATTGTTCTCACAGGACAAAACTAATAATAAGTCCCTATATCTCTCTGCAATATTTTAAGAATACAGATGATCTGAAATATCTTCAGACAACACTAACGTACTCGCTAGACAGGATGGAGATTGCCTCTGCAGGGAATGGAGATCTCATTTTATTCCGGGCCTGAAAGACAGGATTTGCTCGGGACAGCTTTAACAAATGAAAAAGGAATTGCCACTCTTGACCTTGCAAAAAGTGATGCACTTCCCAAAAACGGTGAGGGATTGTGGCCTTTCTCAACCGGATTTTCCGGGAATGATACCATTGAAGCAGGTAGTGCTGATCTGTTGATCAGGGATGTCAGGCTTGAAATGACTCTTTCGGAGGTTGACAGCTATTAAAACGATTTCGCTTACAGCATTCAAATCAGAAAATAATAAGGATATTCCTGTTTCAGGCGAGTCAGTAATGGTATATGTACCACGGATGTTCAGTCTTCTGCCGGTCGGAGAAGCCACTCTGGATGAAAATGGAACTGCAAGCCTGGAGTTCCCGTCAGATCTCCCCGGGGATACAGCGGGAAATCTTACAATTATTTCAAAATTCGAGGAACACCCTGACTTTGGGAACGTGGAACGAAGGATTGTCCAAAAATGGGGAGTGCCCTTCGTAAATTCAACCCCTGTTGACGCACAGGGCTCTTTGGACAAAGACACCACCCTGGTGGATGATAATTACCCTGTCAATTCTTCTGACAGGTGTCTGGGGCCATTATCTCTTTGCCATAATAAGTCTGATCAGAATAAAAAGGCTCAGCAAAAAAGAATCAAAAACCAAAACAATAATTAAGGAGAAAAGAATTGCACGATAATTGTATTATAGTAATAAAAATTAAAAATCAAAATTTATGAGAACACTTAAGAAAGTCCTTATCAGTTCAGTAGTAGCAGTAATGGGCCTTTCACTGGTAACCATGAATTTAAATGCACAGCCTAAACCATGGGTTGTACCGGCTAACTATAAATCGATGAAAAATCCTGTTGCACAAAGTGACGCAAGTAAAAAAGCGGGAATGGCTATTTACAACAAAAACTGTGCTTCCTGCCATGGTAAGACAGGCCTTGGTGACGGAGTAAAAGCCAGAGCATTAAAAACCCACCCCGGTGATTTTTCAGGTGCAGCTTTCCAGGATCAGACCGATGGCGAACATTTTTACAAAACCAAAATGGGAAGGGATGAAATGCCAAAATATGAAGGCAAATTATCGGATGATGATATCTGGAATATTGTGAATTATATGAGAACGTTCAAGAAATAAAGGGCTATTGTCGTAATTTAAGGCCTTGGCAGCTTAGCTTAATAATTCATAAAAAATTTTTTAAAAGTATCCTTCAAATTTTATTTTGAAGGATATTTTTTTGTATTATTAGATCTTACTAGGATTAGATAGTATTTAGGGCAATTAATTCAATATAAACGCCATAAAAATATCAAAAATGATTTACAAAGGTAAAAAAGAAGCATATCCCGGTATCGGCAAAATAGAATACGAGGGTAAAAATTCAAGAAATCCGCTGGCATTCAGGTGGTATAATCCTGACGAAATTGTATCAGGAAAAAAGATGAAAGACCATCTGCGGTTTGCAGTTGCATACTGGCATTCGTTCTGTGGCGACGGCAGCGACCCGTTTGGAAATGCCACCCATAACTTTCCGTGGAATGATGCAGCAGGTGGGATGACAAAATTAAAATGAGGCTGGATGCTGCTTTTGAGTTCATAACCAAGATCGGAGCAGGCTACTACTGTTTTCATGATGTTGATGTTGTAGGCGAAGGGACGGTTCTGGAAATAGAAAAACGTCTTGAGAAATTTGTACCTGTAATGAAAACGATGCAGGAAGAGACAGGGGTGAAACTATTGTGGGGGACTGCAAATCTGTTCTCAAATCCGAGGTATATGAATGGTGCAGCTACAAATCCGGATTTTGCTGTTGTTGCCAATGCGGGTGCCCAGCTAAGGAATGCTATTGATGCCACCGTTGCCCTGGGAGGTGAAAATTATGTTTTCTGGGGTGGCCGCGAAGGCTATATGAGCCTTCATAATACTGACATGAAAAGGGAACTTGACCATATGGGAATGATGCTTTCAATGGCACGGGACTATGGACGCAAAAACGGATTTAAGGGGACATTCCTGGTTGAACCCAAACCAATGGAACCATCAAAGCATCAATATGATTTTGATGTTGCAACCATAATCGGATTTCTCCGTCAGCATGGACTTGATAAGGATTTCAAATTAAATATTGAGGTAAATCATGCAACCCTTGCAGGCCATACATTCCAGCATGAACTCCAGGTGGCTGCCGATGCCGGACTTCTGGGAAGCATTGATGCCAACAAGGGAGATTACCAGAACGGTTGGGATACTGATGAGTTTCCAACAAATATTTATGAGGTGACTGAAGCGATGATGGTAATTCTGCAGGCAGGAGGATTCACAACGGGAGGCATAAATTTTGATGCAAAGATCAGGCGTAATTCAACTGACACTGAAGATCTGTTTATTGCACATATCAGCGGGATGGATACTTTTGCCAGGGCACTGATAATTGCCGATAAGATATTAAAGGAAAGCGACTATCTTAAGATGCGTAAAAAGAGATATGAATCATTCGATAAAGGTTCCGGGAAAGACTTTGAAAAAGGCAGGCTGACACTCGAGGGATTGAGGGAAATAGCAATGAAATCCGGTGAACCCGAAACCAGAAGCGGAAAACAGGAGCTTCTTGAGCAGCTTATTAATATGCATATTCAGTAGTCACCTTAACTATGCGGATCTCTCAGTCTTTTGACCCAACTCCAAGAGCCTAGGGTTAAATTCACATGACATGTTATAGTGACAAAATATCTGCAGACTTTTTCAAATTGTAAGGTTTCAATTATTTGAGCTTCGCCAGAATAACATTTTTGAACTCAATCTATGCCTTTAGAATGTGCGAGGGCAAACCGGAAAAGGTGCGAACCTCATCCTTTTTGGTGGCGCCATTATGGCCTTGTGTAGCGGGCGGACAAAAAGGGTGAGGTTGTCTTTTCCGGACTCCTTTTCTTTGGTTCATTTCTTTTGGAGGAGCAAAAGAAATGAACATAATCGAAATAAATAAAAGAGGGTGCCCTTTTGAGACACCCTCTTTTATTGTTATTAATTTAATTTGAAATTCTTATACTCCTGAAGCAGTCAGGGCATCAATTGAATTCTGCAATAAAGCTTTTGTATATTTAAAGTTGTGTATACCCAGGCTATACTCCCTGAGGCAGAATTGGAAATTGACCATTGCACCCATCACAACATTCGTTAAAGTCGGGAATGTAGGCAAAAGATTATTGGCGTCTTTCTGAGCCTGTGTCCAGGAATTTGATGGTGCCGGGTTCTTCCATGCACCTGCCGGATTTGAAGAGGGGTCATAAATATCAATGTAACCATCATAATTATTCGTTGTCAGTCCAGCCCATAAATTTGATTCAGCATCGGTGTCCTTATGGAGAAGATCTGTTCCGGCGCCTACTGCGTTAATTTTTGCAGCAAGGCTGTTTAACAAACCCTGGATCTCAGTTCTTGGAGTTTTCCAGAATGTTGTGGATGATGAAGTGATCGCTGTGGAATGACATCCGGTAGTATTGCAGCCCTTAAAGTTCCCTTTGGCAAGAAATGTATGTCCTCCCGCTATTCCTGTAATGGAAGCCATATGGCAGCTTGTGCATGAAGCGGCGGTTGTGTGGGTTGAGTTTTCATATGTGACGGAACCGGTAAACTGAACTCCTCCCTGACCGGCATAAACGCCACCAACAGTACCGTAATGAATACCTGTTCTGTAGGAAGGGATCATTTTGTTGGGTGCTGCATTACCAACAGAACTATCATAAAATATTGCTGTTGGGGCACTGGCCAGTGAAGCATAATCAACTACATCGCCATTGGAAAGGGTGGAACTGGTTGTCAGCGGCCTCGGCTGGTGACATTTAACACACAGGTTGCTTGTACCACCATCCTGGGGGAGATTGATGGTCTTTGCAGCTTTCCACATTGTCATTGGGACAGCAGCAGTATTAGTTAAAGGAAAGAATTCTGACCCGGCATATGTTTTATGCAAATTGCTATGGCAGGTAAAGCAGCTCAGTTCACCATAGGCGATACCGGTGGTAGCCATAAAATCATTCGAATATTTTCCCGTTGTTGTATTAAGTGTGAAAGTGGCAGGAATATTATTCCTGCAAACATATTTGAAAGCTTCCGACTCGTGACAGGGAGCACAGGTTGCATTTCCTCCTTCTTCAAAAGCAGCTTCTCCATACTTGTGTTTTGAATAACTGAATTCAGCAACCTTCTGGTCAACAACATCAGGATTATGGCAAAGCTTGCAGGTTTCATTTGCATCCGTTCCGTCTGCCCCGTCTTTGCCGTCAGCTCCTGCCGGACCCATGGGTCCTTCACAGGCAGATACCAGAAAGAGCGCTGCAATTGAAATTGTAAGGGTAAGTGGTAAATGTCTTTTCATATTATATGGATTTTAAGATTGTATTCAGGCTGCAATTTAGAAATTGACTTTGTTAATTAATTAACAACAGACATGCTATATACAATATAAAAAATTGACACATATTTGATTCCGGGGTGACAAAAGTCAATTAATTAAATGATATTTGTGAGAACAGATTGGTAAAATATGCGGTTAGTTCTACTTTTGACATCCATTATTAAAGAAGTATGGCTGATAACAAATTAACAGATAATTGTGAAACTTGTTCATCACGGTGGAAGAATTTTCAGTATCTGAGCAAAGCTGAATTACAGCTCATAAATGAAAACAGGTACGAGGCAGCGTTTAAACCGGGTGAAATAATGATTAAACAAGGGTCGCCTGCGTCAAATGCCTTATTCCTGGCGGCAGGGATGGGCAAGACTTATATTGAAGGCATCGGCGGAAGAAATTTCATCATGAGTATAGTTCTTCCCGGAAGGCTCATAATCGGTCCGGGAGCTTACGTAAATTCAAGGCATACATATTCAGTTTCAGCTCTCACTTCGGTTC
The DNA here is from genome assembly GCA_963703935.1 of uncultured Bacteroidales bacterium. GTDB lineage: Bacteria > Bacteroidota > Bacteroidia > Bacteroidales > VadinHA17 > LD21. Next base: position 49,224 of record CAVPGA010000003.1, read on the forward strand.
AGGCATGTTTCATCAGTTTCGAGATTTTCAAGTATCTTGTGAAAGTAAATGGTGATTTTGCCGAGAGTCTTATTGAGGACATAAGCGCCAAAGCGCACCGGTCGCTTATGAAGATGGTCAACCTGGCCCAAAAAAGGATGCCGGGCAGACTTGCTGAAGCTTTGATTTATTTTGCCGATGAGATATTTCACTCTGATGATTTTGAAATGATACTTTCGAGGCAGGAGCTTGGAGAAATGACAAATATGGCGAAAGAGAGCGTGGTAAGGATCCTGAGGGAGATGGAAGATTCAGGGGTGTTGATCTCCACCTCATCCCATATTACAATCCTTGAAAAAGAAAAGCTTCAACAGATCTCAGACAAAGGTTAACAGGTTAAGAATATGAAAATCATAAAATTTCTTCTTTCTCCCCTCTTCATGGGAGTATTGTTCGTTGTATTTGCAGCCTCAATGGCCGCGGCAACTTTTATTGAAAATGACTACGGTTCGTCAGCCGCATATAATTTCGTTTACGATACACGATGGTTTGAACTCATTCTGTTGCTTCTGACCATCAATCTGATTGGACAGGTCGTGGTTCTTAAGCTTTACAGACGCTCGAAGCTTACTGTAATGATATTTCACCTTGCATTTGTTGTGATGGCAGCAGGTGCGGCCATTACAAGGTATACAGGATGGGAAGGAACAATACATATCAGGGAGGGAGAGGAGCAAAGTGCCTGCTATTCAAGCGAAAAATACCTTGGGTTCACCCTGAGTGATAAGCCGGGCAATGTTCTGACCCGGTCTTCGGAAGAATACTACATGTCATCCGCGTCGGCCGATAACTATAAGAAAAATATTACCATCGGGAACAGGGATTATAGTCTTGTACTTTCAAAGGTATTACCCAATGCAGCGGAAGTAATTTCTGACTCACCAGGGGGTAAGCCTATGATATCAATTCTGGCTGCAGACAGCATACGCAGGGAAACTCTCACTTTAAGCAGCGGTGATTCAAGAGTATCGGGCAGCATCTCAATAGGTCTTAATCCCCTCACTGAGACCGACGTTACAATTACCTCCGATTCATCTTCATTTTATCTGAGATCAAAATTCCCGTTTGAACAGATGAGCATGATGACTCAGGAAGCGACGAAATTCGAGCCGGGTCAGAGCCTTGAACTGAGGTCAATGCAGATCATTACAGTGAAGGGTGTCAGGTTGGTGCCGCAGGAAATGTCGGTCAGAGGCGAATTAAAAGCTGAATCGCTTGACAGGTCAGTTCAGGAAACCGGGAAAAATGCCTTTATTTTCAATCTTTTCTCGGGGAACGAGACTGCTGCTACCTTTTACCTGTGGGATGACCAGTCGGAAAATGTTGCAACGAGCTCCTTAAACATAAATGGAAATACCCTTGAGTTATTTTACGGACCCAGAAAAACCTTGCTTCCGTTCAGCCTTAAGCTGAAGGACTTCGTGCTTGAAAGGTATCCGGGCAGTAACAGTCCTTCGGGATATAAAAGCGATGTCGTCCTTATAGACAAGGCTGCAATGGTCGAACGACCTTTCACTGTATTTATGAATAACATACTGAAATACAAGGGTTACAGGTTCTATCAGTCATCGTATGATACAGATGAAATGGGAACAATTCTATCTGTCAATCACGATTTTGCCGGTATGATGGTAACCTATTCGGGATATCTTTTGCTGTTTCTGTTTATTATCCTCTCCCTTATTAACAAAAAATCAGCTTTCAATAGTGTAACACCCGGATTCTGGAATTCAGCCCTCAGGAAAACGCTTCCGGTGTTACTTATTGTCTTCCTTTTTTCGGGACTCGGTAATGCAAGCGGACAGAAGCTTGTTGCTGATAAAGAATCTTCATCGGAATTCGGAAAGGTACTGGTCCAGGATCAAAAGGGAAGGACAAAGCCTTTGTTTACACTCAGCAATGATATCCTCCGGAAGGTGACACGGGAAAATAAATTTGAAGGGATGACTTCAATGCAGGTTTTCCTGGGAATATACTTTGATTTTGACAACTGGAAAGAGGTTCCATTGATAAGGGTCTCAAATAAGGATCTGCAGCAGAGCCTTGGGATCAGTGGGAATCTTGCTTCATTCTCCGATCTTGTCAACCTTGAAAATGGCGGATCATATAAACTTACTGAGGATGTCAGCAAAGCATACTCAAAAGCCCCCGGGGCCAGGACAAAATCCGACAAGGAGATAATGAAAGTTGATGAAAGAGTTAATATTGTTTACATGATTTACTCGGGGGGATTTATGAAGATGTTTCCCCTGAGGGACGGATCACACAGCTGGGGATCACCACAGGAAGCCTTGAAAAATGCGATCGGGAAAGAAGATTCACTTTACCTGAACAATATTATCCCCATGTTCGCTGAAGCATTGCAGACCAATAACACCGCAACAGCAAAGCAGATTTCGGAATCAGTCGTCACCTACCAGCAGAAATTTGCGCAATATGATCTGCCTCCGAAGTCCAAAACAAAGGCTGAAATTCTCTATTATAAGCTGATGATTTTTGAGAAGCTTTTCCCGTTTTATGCAACCACCGGGCTTGTTATGCTTATAGGGCTGATTGTCATGGTAATAAGAGGAAGGAAGAAGATCTCTTTATTGGTCAGGATACTTGGCTGGCTGCTTTTTGCGGGATTCCTGTTCCATACCTTCGGTCTGGGACTGCGCTGGTATATCTCCGGTCATTCTCCGATGAGCAACGGCTACGAATCGATGATCTTTATTTCTTGGGTCACTCTTCTGGCCGGCTTTATCTTCAGCCGTAAATCGGCTTTTGCGCTTTCGGCCACAGCGGTGCTTGCTTCAATGACACTGATGGTGGCTCATCTGAGCTTTATGGATCCCGAGATCACAAACCTTGTGCCGGTGCTTAAATCCTACTGGCTTACACTTCATGTATCGGTGATAACCGGCAGCTATGGTTTTCTGGGTTTGGGAGCAATTCTCGGAATCATTACCATGATATTGCTTTCACTGTCGAATGATAACAACCGGGAAAGGATTTCAAATACCATTGATGAACTGACAGTCATTAATTTTAAGACACTGATTCTCGGGCTTTACTTTCTTACCATAGGAACCTTTCTTGGTGCAGTCTGGGCCAATGAATCCTGGGGCCGGTACTGGGGATGGGATCCGAAGGAGACCTGGTCGCTGATCACTATCGTCATCTACAGCCTGGTAACTCATTCGCGACTTATTCCGGGCATGAAGGATATCTACACTTTTAACCTGCTCTCCCTTTTTGCATTCTCATCGGTGCTTATGACCTATTTTGGTGTCAACTACTATCTTTCAGGGCTTCATTCCTATGCCGCAGGAGATCCCGTGCCGGTGCCGGCATTTGTGTACATCACGGTTCTGATTCTTGCCGGATTGGCACTGGTTGCTTATATGAAATACAGGAAATGGGAGAAAGTAAAGGATACAGGAAAAAGTAAGGCTTCCTGACGTCAATGCGGAGGCTTGCATATTGTTAAGGAAAATATGAACAAAATGAAAAGGATAATGGACTCAAAAGGTTTGAATGGGAAAGGAATTTCGAAACAGACTGAAAAAATAAAATCTGCAACCGGTTCATTTCCCATCGTAGGTCTCGGAGCTTCGGCAGGAGGACTTGAAGCGCTGGAACAGTTCTTTATGAATATGCCAAAAGACAGCGGGATGGCATTTGTTGTAATTCAACATCTTGACCCAACCCATGCGGGAATTATGCCTGAGCTTCTTCAGCGAACAACTGTAATGAAGGTAATACAGGTAACAGATAATTTGAAAGTAAAACCGAACCACGTTTATGTGCTTCCGCCCAACAAGAGCATGGCTATTTTAAATGGCACTCTTCATTTGTTTGAGCCTGCAGAAATCCGGGGCTTAAGGCTTCCCATAGATCTTTTTTTCCGCTCATTGGCAGATGATCAGCAGGAAAAAAGTATTGGAATTATTCTATCGGGAATGGGATCAGACGGGTGTGGAGGACTTAAAGCGATAAAAGAAAAAAATGGTATAGTACTGGTTCAGGACCCGCGGTCATCGAAGTTTAATGGTATGCCAGGCAGTGCAATCGCAACAGGTGCCGTTGATATTATTGCATCTGCAAATGAATTACCCGCACGCCTGATAACGTTTCTTAAAAATGGTCCGTCGATCAAATTGAATCTTATTGCCGACGAAAAAAACAAAAGTAGTCTCCAAAAGATAGTAATCCTTCTCCGTTCACATGTCGGGCATGATTTTTCTCTGTATAAAAAAAACACACTGTACAGGCGGATTGAAAGGCGCATGAATGTTCATCAGATAGATAAGATTACCAGTTATGTTCGCTTTTTACAGGAAAATCCTCAGGAATTGGTGATTCTTTTCAAAGAAGTATTGATTGGTGTTACTAACTTTTTCCGTGATTTAAAAATGTGGGATTCGCTACGGGACCGGATTCTCCCCGATCTATTTAAAGAATTACCGGATAAGCATGTGCTCAGGGCATGGATTCCCGGTTGTTCGACAGGGGAGGAGGCTTACTCACTTGCAATTGTTTTTAAAGAAGCCTATGAAAAGATAAATGAAAATAAAAATTTATCCTTGCAGATATTCGCTACAGATATCGATACCGATGCCATTGATAAAGCGAGGACCGGTGTATTCAATGCAAATATTGTTTCTGATTTATCACCTGAGAGGATAACCCGGTTTTTCACAAAAAACGAAACGCGCTATTCGGTTAATAATTCAATTCGTGAAATGGTTGTCTTTGCACCCCACGATGTTGCAAAAGATCCTCCCTTCACAAAACTGGATTTTCTCTTTTGCCGTAATTTATTGATTTATATGGAATCTGAATTGCAAAAGAAATTGATCAATTTGTTTTATTACAGCCTGAATCCACGTGGTATTTTGGTGCTGGGTACTGCCGAAACCGTCAATCTGCAGGAAAGATTATTTACTGTAATTGACAACAAATTAAAAATCTACAAACGATCTGTTAGTCCTGTGGAAAGAGAGCAGATGAACTTTCCGGGTCCCTATGCTCAATTATCAAAACAGGTGCAGGAGGAAATTGTACCGGTCAAAGTGTCCCGAAATATTCAAACCTTTGCCGACCAACTTGTACTGCAAAAATTTGCCCCGGCAAGTATCCTTACAAATCAGGAAGGGGACATACTTTATATTACGGGCAGGACAGGCCAGTATCTGGAACCTGCTGCCGGAAAGGCTAACTGGAACATTTATGCAATGGCACGTGAAGGATTGCGTAATGAATTATTGGGGGCAATGCGTAAGGCAAAGCAATCTTATGAACCGGTTCATTTAAGAAATGTTAAAGTGGGTAATAACGGCGGAAGTCAGATTGTCGATGTTACAATCCAGGTTATCGAAAAGCCGGCTGAATTTAAAGATACTATTATTATAGTTTTTTCAGATATGACTGCCTCTCGTTTGCCTCAGATCAAAAAATCGGGAACAAGAAATAAAAATCTCACCCCCCGAGATCTTGAACTTAAAGAGAAGTTAACACGCTCACTTGAAGATTTACAGAGTACCCGTGAGGAAATGCAGACTTCCCAGGAAGAGTTAAAATCCACAAACGAGGAACTTCAATCTACCAATGAAGAGCTGCAGTCTACCAATGAAGAACTCACCACTTCGAAAGAAGAAATGCAAAGTCTGAATGAAGAGCTGCAAACTGTAAATATGGAGCTGCAGACCAAGGTAACTGAGTTCATGGAAGCAAATAATGACCTGAGAAACCTTCTTAACAGTACCGATATTGCTACTTTGTTTCTTGACAATGAATTGAAAATCCGAAGGTTTACAGATCAGTTAACTAAAATATTTAAACTACGGCAAACTGATATTGGCAGACCCTTTACAGATCTGGTGTCTGATCTGCAGTATCCCGGATTAGCCTACGATTCCAGGGAAGTGCTGCGTACACTGATATTTAAAGAAAGTGATATATCAACCCTCGATGAAAGGTGGTTTAAGATTCGGATTATGCCTTACAGGACATTGGATGAAAGAATTGACGGATTGGTGATAACATTTGTAGATATCAGCAAAGCGAAGAAATTAGAATCCGAACTTAAAGAGACCATAAAGATTCTTCAGGAACATAATCTGTATAAACCATGAAGAAACAAATAAAAAAATTAAAAGAAGGTCAGTTGCTGCGTCAGAAGGCTGAAGATTTGTATAAAGCACGGGTGCCAGGTGAAGTGGCAATTTCAAATGAATCAGATGTATTGAAACTTAATCACGAACTCTCAGTGCACCAGATCGAACTCGAGATTCAGAATGCTGAACTCCTGAGAGCGAAGGAAGAACTGGAAATTGCAGTTGAGAAATATACTGATCTGTACGATTTTGCTCCGACAGGCTATCTTACTCTTTCAGGTAAAGGTCAGATAACGGGATTGAATCTCTGTGCTTCAAAAATGCTTGGCAAAGAACGGAGCCGTTTAATGAATAGCATGTTCGGTACTTTTATAACTGAAGACACAAAAAAAAAGTTCTACCTCTTTCTTAAAGAAATCTTTGACTTAAAGATCGAGGAATCATGTGAGGTGGCCCTGATTAAAGATGACAACATACCAATATTTGTATATCTTATAGGTCTCATTTCCAAAGACGGTAATAGTTGTGATATAACCATGATCGATATCACTGAACGCAAGGTTGCCGAGGCGAAAATGGACGATTTGCTAAATAAGCTCTCCACGTCAAACAAAGAACTTGCAGACTTTGCATATGTTGCTGCACACGACCTGCAGGAACCTCTCAGAATGGTTACTAGTTTTATGCAGTTGCTTTCACTTCAATACAAGGATAAACTGGATGATAAGGCACAGGAATACATTCGTTTTGCCGTGGAGGGCGCAAAAAGGATGTATGACCTTCTGAACGGGTTATTGTTTTATTCGCGGATCCAGACAAAAGGGAAAGACTTTGGTAATGTAGACACGAACCGTATTTTATCAAACGTAATAAATAATCTGGCTGTAATTATCAAGGAAAGAGGAGCAGAAATTAAAATTGCTGAATTACCGGTCCTGTTTGGCGATGAGACTCAGATTACGCAGCTGTTTCAAAATCTTATCGCAAATAGTATTAAATTCAGTACCGAAACCCCACGCATATATATTTCAGCAAAATCTGATTCTGATCATTATGTTTTTTCTGTCAGAGATGAGGGAATAGGAATTGAGTCTCAGTATTTTGAAAGGATTTTCGTTATATTCCAGAGATTAATGCCCAGAGAGCAATACGATGGCATAGGTGCCGGACTTGCCATCTGTAAAAGGATTGTGGAACGTCATGGTGGCAGGATTTGGGTTGTATCTGAAATCGGGAAAGGTTCAACATTCTTTTTTACCTTCCTGAAACGTGGAGTGGATGATCCTTTGTAGAAATGGCGATCCCCGGGGGGGAGCACCAAAACAGAAAAGGCTGAATCCCGGCATCGTTGGGATTGCCATTCTCACTTCGTTCGAATGGCGATCCCCGGGGGGGAGCACCAAAACAGAAAAGGCTGAATCCCGGCATCGTTGGGATTGCCATTCTCACTTCGTTCGAATGGCGATCCCCGGGGGGGGGAGCACCAAAACAGAAAAGGCTGAATCCCGGCATCGTTGGGATTGCCATTCTCACTTCGTTCGAATGGCGATCCCCGGGGGGGGAGCACCAAAACAGAAAAGACTGAATCCCGGCATCGTTGGGATTGCCATTCTCACTTCGTTCGAATGGCGATCCCCGGGGGGGAGCACCAAAACAGAAAAGGCTGAATCCCGGCATCGTTGGGATTGCCATTCTCACTTCGTTCGAATGGCGATCCCCGGGGGGGGAGCACCAAAACAGAAAAGGCTGAATCCCGGCATCGTTGGGATTGCCATTCTCACTTCGTTCGAATGGCGATCCCCGGGGGGGAGCACCAAAACAGAAAAGGCTGAATCCCGGCATCGTTGGGATTGCCATTCTCACTTCGTTCGAATGGCGATCCCCGGGGGGGAGCACCAAAACAGAAAAGGCTGAATCCCGGCATCGTTGGGATTGCCATTCTCACTTCGTTCGAATGGCGATCCCCGGGGGGGAGCACCAAAACAGAAAAGGCTGAATCCCGGCATCGTTGGGATTGCCATTCTCACTTCGTTCGAATGGCGATCCCCGGGGGGGAGCACCAAAACAGAAAAGACTGAATCCCGGCAAGCCGGGATGGCAGCCTTGTTTTTTAAGCCGCTTTCAAAAGCAAGCTTTTGACGCTGTTTAAAAAACAAGGCTGCCCGCTTTCAGCGGATCAGTCTTTTCTGTTTTGGGTGGAAGATGGGATTCGAACCCACGACTTTCGGAACCACAATCCGACGTTCTAACCAACTGAACTACATCCACCGTTTCTGGTGTGCAAATTAAGGCCAAAAATTCGATTTTTGCAATAATCAGGTTATTTTCTGTTTATCATTTACTTGTAAACATCCGGTTCATAAATAAATAGACCTGCAATAACAATTTTTAGGGGAAGCTTAATGTTATCAGGGAGAATTTTGAATACTTTTATCCCTGCTTGAAGAAAATAAACCTAATAGACAATGTCTCAGGGCTTCAGCTATTTCAGCTGATGCGATTTACCATCTTCCTGATCGTCAGCATCGTATTTACAAAGAGTCATCTTACAAGGGCTGAGATAGGTTCCTGGGAGATGTTCCTGTTCATTGCGGGACTTATAAGCTTTTTCTGGGTAACCGGTATTATCCAGTCACTGTTACCGCTTTATCACAGGAACAGGACTTACAGGAAAATGGGGGACAACGGGACGGGAAAATCACCTGAGGTTTTTAATGCATTTCTTCTTCTCTGCATTTTCAGTCTTTTGTTCTTTGCAATAGGGCACGCAATAAAGAATAGCTTTTCTGTCTTCCACTTTTCCGGTAATGTACCCTATATCAATCTTCTCCTGCTATACCTTCTTCTGAGCAATCCGGTATGCCTTATTGAATATATTTACCTTCTGAATAACCGGTCTTACCGCATTTTTCAATATGGTGTTTACACGTTCTCGGCGCAGCTGATACTTATTATAGTTCCGGTTATTCTTGGAAAAGGCACAATCTGGTCAATTTACGGTCTGCTTTTAATTACGGTGGTAAGATGGGTCTGGCTTCTTATACTTCTGAGGAGATACACCGAAATGAAGATATCTGTAAAATTCATAAAAGAACATCTTTATCTGGGATTGCCATTAATTCTTACCTCGCTGATAAGCGGATCGGCCCAGTATACTGACGGGATTATCGTATCTGCAGTTTACCGTGATCCGGGATGGTTCGCCTGGTTCCGGTATGGTGCAAAGGAATTTCCTCTTGTGCTGATGCTGGCTAATGGTCTGAGTAACGCTATGTTACCTGAGTTCTCGACCAGAACTATGATGAAAGACTCCCTGGCAAAAATCAAGGCCAGGTCAAAAAAGCTCATGCATCTTTGTTTCCCTGCAACCATGCTGGTCATGCTTATTGCCAGGTGGCTTTATCCCCGTATGTTCACTCCCGAATTCCAGAAGAGCGCTGATATATTTCTTATCTACTCCCTCCTTGTAATCCCAAGGCTGGTTTTTCCTCAAACCATTATTGTCGGACGAAAAAAAACCCATATCTCACTTATTGCTGCACTGCTCGAGCTTGGGCTGAATATCCCTTTAAGTCTTCTTATGATAAAATGGGGATATAACATTGTCGGTGTTGCACTTGCCACCTTTTTCGTTTATTGTGTCGGGAAGATCTTTCTTGCTGGTTACCTGTGGATAAAAATGAAAATAAAGCCTTCAGAATATATTCCCCTGAAGATATATACCATATATTCCTTCATCCTTATCGCACTCTTCATTCTGATTGACCACAGGATAATAGATATACACTAAAAAGAAATTTCAGATTTCAGATTTGGGATTGCGGATTTAATTCCTGTCAGAGATTCCGCAATTGGCAATCCGCAATCCGAAATCAAAATTACTTATATTTGCGTCAGTCATACTTGGCAGGTAACTATTTCCTGGTCATTTATAAGGGGGAACTAAACTCTGATTTTTATCATGCAGGTAATTGAAGTTAAGACACGGCAGGCAGAAAGGGAATTTTTAGACTTTCCGAAGGAATTATACAAAGATGATCCATTCTGGGTGTGTCCGCTTGATATTGAGCTTAATGCGATATTTGATGCAGAAAAGAACTATTTATTCAGGCGGGGAGAGGCTGTGCGGTGGATCATAAAGGATGATGAACAAAATATAATAGGCAGGATAGCCGCATTTTTTGAAAGCCGGAGATCCGCGGCATACAGCCAGCCGACCGGGGGGATAGGTTTTTTTGAGGTAATTGAGAACAGGGAAGCCGCATTCCTGCTTTTTGATACAGGCAGGAAATGGCTTGAATCATATGGCATGGAGGCAATGGATGGTCCTGTAAATTTTGGAGAGAATGATAATAACTGGGGACTGCTTGTCGAGGGATTTATGCAGCAGGGTTTTGGTATGCCTTACCATAAGAAGTATTACAGGGCGTTCTTTGAAGATTATGGCTTTAAAAACTACTACGAACAATATTCATATCACAGGGAGGTCAGGAACACTGAAAATAAGATTAACGAGTTTCCACAGCGGATCATGAAAATTGCAGAGTGGCTTTCCAGGAGACCCGGATACTCATTTCAGCATTTCGAATTTGGGAAGAAGGATAAGTTTGTAAATGACCTGGTGGATGTTTATAACTCAGCATGGTCGGTCTTTAAGGAAGATTTCACCCCGCTGGATCCTGAGATGCTTGAGGCTACCTTCCAAAAATCAAAACCGATAATAGATGAGGAGCTTATCTGGTTTGCATATTTCAATGACAAACCCATTGCCTTCTTTATACTTTTTCCGGACCTTAACCAGATTATTAAACCCTTCAGGGGAGATCTTAATTTATGGAACAAGATCAGGTTTGTTTATTCGAAAACAACACATAAGATGACGAGGATGCGCGCTATCGTCGGAGGAGTGAATCCTTCGCACCAGAACAGCGGTGTTGAGTCTGCAATTTTCTTTCATCTGTACCAGGTATTCAAGCGAAAACCCTGGTACAGGGAGCTCGAACTGTCATGGGTAGGTGATTTTAATCCCAAAATGATCGCAATATATGAAGCTCTGGGCGCTCACCGGGCTAAAATGCATATAACTTACAGATATCTTATGAATGAAAAGTTGAGTTTTGCAAGGTATAAGGATGAAATGGCTCAGAGACAGAAAGTTGAACAGGGTAAGGTGTTAACTGATTAATAATTTTGCGATTCATTTTGTTTTTTACATTTAGTTACTTAATTTTGCAAACCCTGATAAAGGGTCAATATTTATAACAGGAATTAAATAAAAAGAACGATGAAAGAGGGTTTACATCCCGGTAATTACAGACTGGTTGTTTTTCAGGATATGTCAAATGGTTATTCTTTCATGACAAGATCAACTGCTCCATCAAAAGAGAACATTAAATGGGAAGATGGCAAGGAATATCCTTTGATCAAGATTGAGATCTCAAATACATCACATCCTTTCTATACAGGTAAGATGAAGCTTGTAGATACGGCCGGAAGGGTTGATAAATTCATGAACCGCTACAAGGATCATGTCAGCAAGAAGAAATAAGAAGTAACTTCACATAGTTTTTGGAGGGACGTCTGAGGTCCCTTTTTTATGGTCACGAGCACTTCACACTGATTGTAAACTCATTCCTCAGAGGGGAAAATCATTGGAATATTGACTTTCTGATTAGGTAATGTAACAGTGATTCTTATGCTAAGCCTCTGCCAGGCATTCAGTTCTGGCATAAAGATTGCTCTATGACCCATCTGGCTTTTGTGTTAAAATTATTATGTAAATTTGACAGCATTTAATTTAAGTATGGAAAAGAAATTCAGAAGGAACCTGAAAGAATTATTAATTCCTGACCTGGCGGATGGGGAAGGGGATATTGTCCCCATTATAGCTGACGGTGATGAGGGGGATCTTGAGGATGTCGACGTTCCGGATTCAATTCCAATACTTTCTCTCAAAAACACTGTGCTGTTCCCCGGAGTCGTACTGCCGATCTCGATCGGGCGGCCCAGGTCGATACAGCTCATAAAGGACGCTTACAGGACCGATAAAATTGTGGGCACCGTTGCGCAGAAAGATCCGGAAACCGAAAATCCTGTGTTTGACGACCTTCAAAGCATAGGAACCATCGGCCAGATTGTAAAGCTTCTTGAAATGCCGGATGGTTCTACCACTGCCATAATCCAGGGACGTAAAAGGATGATCCTGAACGAGCTCATTACCAGCGATCCGTATTTCATTGCAAGAGTAAGGACAATCCCGGAAATTAAACCCGATGTCCCCAGCAAAGATTTCAATGCGATAATCGGATCGCTTAAAGATCTGTCGCTTAAGATTATAAAAATAAATCCCAATATAAGTCCTGAAGCCTCTTTTGCCATAAAGAACATTGAAAACAGCACCTATCTCATAAATTTCATCTGTTCCAATACCGATATCAAGGTTCAGGATAAGCAAAGGTTGCTTGAAATAAACAGTCTCCGCGACAGGGGATTTCAGTTGCTTCGAGTTTCTGGTGCAGGAGATTCAGGTACTTGAACTTAAGAACGAGCTGCAGTCGAAGGTTAAAAGCGACCTTGACCAGCAGCAGCGTGAATTCCTTCTTCACCAGCAGATGAAGACGATTCAGAATGAGCTTGGAGGCAATCCTGTTGAAAAGGAGATCGACGAGTACAGGAAGAAGGCAGAAGGCAAGAAGTGGACAGTTGAAGTAAAGAAGACATTCGAGAAAGAGCTTGACAAGCTTCACCGTCTGAATCCGGCAGCTGCTGAATATTCGGTGCAGGTTAATTATATCCAGACACTCCTGGATCTGCCGTGGAATTTCTATACTGCTGATAATCTTGATCTTAATAATGCAAGACGGGTGCTTGATACTGACCATTTCGGTCTGGAGGAGGTTAAGGAGAGAATACTTGAACATCTTGCTGTCCTGAAGCTTAAAGGAGACCTTAAATCACCTATTCTTTGTCTCTACGGCCCTCCCGGAGTAGGAAAAACATCGCTCGGAAAATCAGTGGCCAAGGCTCTTGACAGAAAGTATGTCAGAATGTCACTTGGCGGTCTGCATGATGAGGCAGAGATCAGGGGGCACAGAAAGACCTATATCGGTGCAATGCCTGGCCGTATAATCCAGAATCTGAAAAGAGCCGGTTCGTCAAATCCCGTTTTCATTCTGGATGAGATTGATAAGGTGGGCCAGGATTTCAGAGGCGATCCTTCTTCCGCGCTCCTGGAAGTTCTTGATCCTGAGCAGAATAGTACATTTTTTGACAACTTCCTTGAAATGGAGTATGACCTTTCAAAGGTCCTGTTCATTGCTACAGCAAATACACTTGTCCACAATAAATCCTGCTTTGAGGGACAGGATGGAGCTTATTGAGATAACAGGCTACCTTGTTGAGGAGAAGCTTGAAATCGCAAAACAGCATCTTCTTCCAAAACAACTTGATAACCATGGTGTTAAACCTGATCAGCTTACTATCGGTAAGAAAGTAATGGAGATGCTTATTGAGAAATACACAAGGGAATCAGGGGTAAGGGAACTCGATAAGACAGCTTGCCAAAATTGTAAGGGTGACTGCAAAAAATATTGCATCTGAAACTGAATATAATCCTGAGCTTTCCGAAAAAGTCTGATTGAAATTCTGGGTCCGCCGAAATATATACGCGACATTTATGCGGGCAATGATCAGGCCGGTGTAGTGACCGGTCTGGCCTGGACAGCATGCAGGTGGTGAGATACTTTTTGTTGAGACAAGCCTCAGCAGGGGCATCGGAAAACTTACTCTTACAGGAAATCTTGGGGAGGTAATGAAAGAATCAGCAGTAATTGCACTCGAATACCTGAAATCAAATGCAGAAGTGCTTGATCTGCCCGATAATTTCTCGGAAAAATGGAACATACACATCCATGTGCCGGAGGGTGCAATCCCAAAGGACGGACCCTCGGCCGGCATTACAATGGCAGCCTCAATAGCATCGGCTTTTACGCAGAGAAAAGTCAAGAAATACCTTGCAATGACAGGTGAGATCACCCTCAGGGGAAAAGTGCTTCCGGTTGGCGGTATAAAAGAAAAAATACTGGCAGCTAAAAGAGCAAAAATCAAGGAGATAATAGTGTCGGAGGAGAACAGGAAAGATGTCGAGGATATAAAGGAGATCTATATAGAGGGATTAAAATTCCATTATGTTGATACAATTATGGAGGTTCTTGAACTTGCATTGCTAAAGCAAAAAGTAAAGAATCCCAAAAAAATATCATTTGAATGAAAAAAATAGCTGTTTTCCCGGGCTCTTTTGATCCGTTTACAATCGGACATGAAGGAATTGTAAGACGGGCACTCAGCCTTTTTGATGAGATAATTATTGCAGTAGGAGCCAATGCTCTGAAAAAAAGTTACTATTCCCTGAACATCAGAAAAGAGATGATAAAAAAGGTCTTTGCAGAATGAACCAAGGATAAGGGTTGATCATTATGAAGGACTGACTGTTGATTACTGCACGAAATAACGGGGCGATGTATCTTCTCAGAGGACTGAGGACTGCTGCTGACTTTGAATTTGAAAGAGCTATTGCCCAGGTTAATAAGGCGATGGCACCCGAGGTTGAATCGGTATTTCTTCTGACAGTTCCGGAGCATACCTCCATTAATTCAACTATAGTACGGGATATAATAAGAAGCGGAGGCGATGCTTCCAGTTTGTTCCGGCTGCAATCAATCTCAAGGATTATAAGGGAGAGGAGAGCAGTGATATTAAAGCTGTCAGTCAGCCTTTGAAAATTGAAGTATTGATCAGATCCATCAGTGAAAGCCAGGCATCTGCTTTTTATTTTGCTCAGTTCATCAGGCGAAGAGCCATTCGACTTTTGTAATCCCTTCGTTTACCTGAGGTTCAGTTACCATCGTTCCATCATATTCCATAAGAAACCAGTTTGTCTTCTTCAGGTAGGAAATACCTTCCCAGCTGTATGTATGGTAGCTTGGCTGAAGCGGTTTAACAATCGTATGTCCTGTTATTCCGCATTCTTCACTGTACTTCCCTTAATGGCACACGCTTCCGGTTCTTCTCCCGCTTCAATATGACCCTTTGGAAGATCAAGCTTGCCTTTCTTCTCAATGAACAGATATCTGCCTGATGTATGCCTTACAAGTCCACCTGCAGCACCTACTTCAGTGAAATAAATTCTGAAGATTTTCCAGATATGCTTGATGTCAGTACCATAAATATTTATTGAGGGAATTGTCGTATCTGCCTGAAAATCAGATATTATTTTATAAAGTTCACTGGTGTCATAAAATTTATGGAATAAGCCGTATTTTTGTAACCGGTCAGGTTCAGGGCTTATCAGTATGAATCTGTTTTCAAAATGAACTTTATACATATTCATATGGAGAATAGTGCAAAAAAAATAGCTGAATATCTTTTACAAATTAAAGCAATTAAATTACAACCATCAAATCCTTTTACATGGGCTTCAGGATGGAAATCACCAATTTATTGTGATAACCGTAAAACTCTTTCATTTCCTGAGGTAAGATCATATATCCGTGATTCATTTGCAGCACTTGTCAAGGAACTTTATCCCGGAGCTGAACTGATTGCAGGAGTTGCAACCGGGGCAATTGCTCATGGAGCACTTGCTGCCGATAAACTTGGATTACCATTTATTTATGTCAGGTCAGAAGCAAAGGAACATGGTCTTGGAAACCAGATTGAAGGTTACTTTGAACCGGGACAGAAAGTTGTTGTGATTGAGGATCTTATTTCAACCGGAGGCAGCAGCCTGAATGCTGTAAGGGCTCTGAGGGAAGCAGGTTGTGAGGTTCTGGGAATGGTTGCTATATTTACCTATGAATTTAAAAAAGCATCCGACGGATTTGCTGCCGGAAACGTTGAGCTTCACACACTGAGCAATTACAGTACCCTGATTGAAACTGCTGTGAAATCAGGATATATCAGTGCATCGGAGGTGGAAACATTGAAGAAGTGGAGGAACGATCCTTCAAAATGGGGAGTAAAATGAAGCGGGACCCGGTTGGCGAAACGTGGTAAGGCGTAATCCGTGCCAGTAAAATCTTTTACATTAACAATGAATTTCTTTTATGACCGAAATATCAAAATTTAAAAGCAGGACTGGAAAACTGAATTGTAAACCGGTGGAGATATTCAAATTTGTGACTGATATCAGGAATTTCAGGCAATTTGTCCGCCAGGATATTGAAGACCTGAAAATTGACAGGGAATCCTGCAGTTTTCATATATCCCCTTTAGGCAATGTAAGCCTGAAAATTGCTCAAAAGGAACCCTCAAAAAAGGTTGTATACGCCGGATCGGCACTGAGTTCAAATGATTTCTCCCTGTTGCTTGATATCAGGGAGGGTGAAGCCGGAAAGGCAGAGGTAATGGTTACTCTCGATGCCGAAATGAATCCGGTGCTTAAGATGATGGCTGCAAAACCTGTTACCCGGTTTCTTGAAACCCTTATCGATGAGATGGAAAAATTCAGGGACTGGAACGGAGTTATAGAATGAATTCGATTTCTTTAAATGAAAATTGACGGATGACCATCTTCTCATCCTGGATCTGCAGACATCCTGAATCAGTTACAGAAATAATCCTTCCGTGCAAATAATCCCCGGCTGTTTTATAGTCATACCATTCTCCAACATGGTACAGAGATGAAACATATTCCTCTTTAATTTCATCTGTTTCACCTGAGACCAGCTTTTTATACCTCTTGTCAAGAAAAGCTGCAAGGTCCTTCAGGCACTTGTCAGGATCATGTTCTTTTCCTGTTATTAACTTAAGCGATACCGGATTAGGCAGGAATGCCAGGGAAATTCACCTGGTTGATATTCAGTCCAATTCCTGCAACCGTGCTTTCAATGGAGCTGCCAATTATTGAATTTTCAATCAGGATACCTGCTATTTTGTCATCACCGGCATAAATATCATTCGGCCATTTGATTTTACAAACCGGGATATAGCTCTTTGAGAAAATCGCAGATCCCCAGAGAAATTGCCATTGAAATGATGAACTGATCTTCAGGACTGATCATTTCAGGGAACAGTATTATGCTGAATAACAGGTTTTTACCATCTTCACTTTCCCATCTATTACCCTTCTGGCCTCTCCCGGCCGACTGGAAATTTGTATAAATAATTGTGCCTTCAGGCGGCTTTTCCTTTTTTAATAGCAGGGCGGCATAAGTATTTGTTGAGGCGAGGTTTTTATGAAATATTATATTCGAACCTATTATCATTGTTAAGAAGTTTGTATTTACTGACAAATTCTGGTATTGTTTTCCGGCATTTATTCATTGGCACTGAAATTGTAAAAAGAGGTTGAGTATTACAAAAATACAGATAAAAGTTTGTACTTTTGCACCTTGATATCTAACTGATAATTATTGATGAAGAAAAGGCCGGATGGAACTGATGTACTCCTGGGAAGTATAGTAAAGGGAATATTTGAGAAGAAGGGACAGGATGTTCTTAAAATTGATTTGAGAAAACTCGAAAACAGAATAACAGATTATTTTGTTATATGTCATGGTTCTTCAACCACACAGGTCGATTCAATCTGTGATTCTGTTGAGGATACTGTAAGAAACGAATCCGGTGAAAAGCCATTGCATGTTGAAGGACTTGACAATTGTTTCTGGGTTCTTCTGGATTATGGAAATGTAATAGTTCATATTTTTCTCGAGGAGTACAGGAATTTTTACAGCCTTGAATCGCTTTGGGCTGATGCATCAATTGAAGCGATGAAAGATAAAATTTAGTAAGTTAATTTTTATGGCAGAAAATAATAACAAAAATCAGGGTCCCGGATAATCGCCTGATAAAAACCTGAAACCGAAGTTCAATTCAAACTGGATTTTTGCAATTCTTGCTTTCTCCATAATAGCCATTCAATTGATTTACGGCGGCAAAACCGTGCCAAAAGCCCAGACACGTGATCTGAAGGAAATGATTGCAAATCACGATATTGAAAAAATTGTTGATCGTTAATAAGGAAGTTGCTGAAATATATCTTAAAAAGGAAGCACGTGGAATCGGGAAGATATCCTGATCTTCCGAAAAGCGGGAACAAGGGATTGGGACTGGGCGTTCCGAAGCCAGACTACTCTTATAATATTGGAGATATAAGCACATTTGAGCCATTTATTCTTGAAGAACAGAAAAATGCCGGATATGAGGAGAAGGATACTAATCTATCCCGAATCTGAAACCCGTCATAATTATTTTGGGGAGATACTGGGATGGACTCTTCCGTTTATAGTGCTCATTGTTCTCTGGATGTTCCTGATGCGGCGGATGTCAGGCGGAGGGGCAGGCGGTGCAGGAGGTATTTTCAGTGTTGGTAAATCAAGGGCACAGATCTTCGACAAGGATACCAATGTGAAGCTTAACTTCAATGATGTTGCCGGTCTGGAAGAAGCAAAGACTGAAGTGATGGAGATTGTTGATTTTCTCAAGAATCCAAAGAAATATACACAGCTCGGCGGTAAAATTCCAAAAGGAGCTCTTCTGATCGGTCCTCCGGGAACAGGAAAAACACTGCTTGCAAAAGCTGTTGCAGGTGAAGCAAATGTCCCGTTCTTTTCAATCTCCGGATCTGATTTTGT
Organism: uncultured Bacteroidales bacterium; assembly: GCA_963703935.1. Classification (GTDB taxonomy): domain Bacteria; phylum Bacteroidota; class Bacteroidia; order Bacteroidales; family VadinHA17; genus LD21. The sequence continues at coordinate 67,996 of CAVPGA010000003.1, forward strand.
CGAAATGTTCGTCGGTGTCGGTGCATCAAGGGTCAGGGATCTGTTCAAACAGGCAAAGGAAAAGGCTCCCTGTATTGTCTTTATTGATGAGATCGATGCAGTAGGACGGGCAAGAGGACGGAATGTTAATTTCGGATCAAATGATGAACGGGAAAATACTCTTAATCAGCTTCTTACCGAAATGGATGGATTTGGTACCAATATGGGAGTAATTATTCTTGCAGCAACAAACAGGGCCGATATACTCGACAGGGCTCTGCTGAGGGCCGGACGGTTTGACCGCCAGATACATGTTGAACTGCCTGATCTCAATGAAAGGGAAGCCATCTTTAAAGTACATCTCCGTCCGATAAAACTTGAAAAGAATTTTGATGTAAGTTTCCTTGCAAAGCAAACTCCGGGCTTTTCAGGTGCCGATATTGCCAATGTCTGCAACGAATCGGCACTTATCGCCGCAAGGAAGAACAAAACTGTTGTTGAAAAGCAGGATTTTCTTGATGCTATCGACAGGATTGTTGGTGGTCTTGAAAGGAAAAGCAAGATCATTTCAATGGTTGAGAAGAAAACAATTGCCTATCATGAAGCCGGCCATGCTACGGTAAGCTGGCTTCTTGAATATGCAAGTCCCCTGCTTAAGGTAACAATAATACCACGGGGAAGAGCTCTCGGTGCAGCATGGTATCTTCCTGAAGAAAGGCAGATTACCACCACGCGAACAGCTTCTTGATGAAATGGCTTATGCTCTTGGAGGCAGGGCTTCTGAAGAGCTTGTTTTCGGAAAGATCTCAACCGGAGCACTCAGCGACCTTGAAAAAATAACAAAACAGGCTTATGCCATGGTTTCATTCTTCGGAATGAGCGATAAAGTCGGAAATATCAGCTTCTATGATTCATCAGGACAGTCTGACTATCGGATTCACAAAACCATACAGCGAGAAAACTGCAGAGCTTATCGACCAGGAGGTAAAACAGATAATTGAGGAGTCATACGTCAGGGCACAGGAAGTTCTTAAAAATAATATGAAAGGACTGACTGAACTTGCTGAACTTCTTCTGGAAAAGGAGGTAATTTTCAGTGAAGATCTGGAAAGAATATTCGGGAAAAGAAAAGCAGAAGTGTTAAAGGATGAGAGGGATGCTGCTGCAAAACAACTAGCGCCGGCAAATTCCGGAAGTGAAATGCCTGCTGCGGAAGCGCCGGCAGATGATGAAAATGAAATTCCGGGGAAGCTTCCCAGGAATAGATGATAAAAATTCAGGGGAAGGATCAGAAGACTGAGATTAAAGATAAAGAATAAAAGCCGAATACTTTGAATAACTTCTTACAGACGGACATTTACTGGAGTCTGGATCGTGATTTTCATTCTGGGAGGATTCTGGCTCCATCCGGTTTCATTTTTTCTGACAGGCCTGCTGATTCTTGCAGGCGCCCAGTATGAGTACTATCTGATGATCAGAAATACAGGGATACGCCCGCAAATGATTCCCGGAATATTTACAGGGACAGCTCTTTATACCATCTCAACACTTGTGGCTGCATCAATGATCCCGGCAAAATATTTCCTCTTAATGCTGCTGATAGCAGCCATCATAATGATCATTGAACTCTACAGAAAACAGGAAAAACCATTTGATTCACTGGCACATACTTTTTTTTCAGTTATCTATATTGCAATACCTTTTTCAATGTTTCCTTTTTCAGCATTCTCAAGGACCGGCCTCAGCTCCCTTCTTCCCCATGACAGCATGATTTTTTCACCCGGAATTATAATAGGATTCTTTCTTACTTCTCTGGGCAAATGATACGGGAGCATATCTTACCGGAATATCATTCGGACGCCACAGGCTGATGGAAAGGATTTCACCCAAAAAATCATGGGAAGGTTTTTTTGGCGGGGCAATAATTGCTGTTCTGGCAGCCTGGCTGCTTTCAGGCTGGCTGGGGGTTGTCGGTACCGGAGAATGGATTATTATTGCTGTAATTATTTCATGTGCAGGCACATATGGAGATCTTATTGAATCAATGCTTAAAAGGAGCATGGGTGTAAAAGATTCCGGGACAATAATGCCCGGACATGGAGGATTTCTTGATCGTTTCGACAGTGCAATAATTTCATTTCCTCTGGTATTTCTTTTTATTTCACTTTTTGGATGATTGATAAGTCTTGATTAGTTTTGTGCAAAATTATTGAATGATGGCTATTCATAAGGAAGGATATAAGATACTTGGGATCGGTTTTATTATTTTGCTGATACTTAATATTCTTGCCGGAATTATCTGGGCCGACAATGCACTTCTTAAATGGGCATTTCTTTTCTTTTCACTAATGCTTTATATTTTTCTGCTTTTCTTCTTCCGGCTTCCGGCACAGAAGACTGGAACCTGATCCGGGACTGATTTATGCACCTGCTGACGGCAAGGTAGTTGTTATTGAAGAGACTGAGGAAAAGGAATATTTTAAGGATATCCGCCTGCAGGTCTCAATATTTATGTCACCTTTCAATATGCACAGCAACAGGTATCCTGTTTCGGGGCATATCAAGTATGTATGTTATCATCCGGGGAATTATATGGTTGCATGGCATCCGAAATCTTCTGAACTTAATGAAAGAAGTACAATAGTTATTGAAACTGACAGCGGGGACAGAGATACTTATAAGGCAGATTGCAGGTGCCGTTGCAAGAAGGATCGTAACTTATGCAAAGCAGGACCAGGAGGTTACCCAGGGCGATGAGCTTGGATTTATTAAATTCGGATCAAGGGTTGATATATTTCTGCCTCTCGGCACAGAAATTGAAGTACCTATACTTCAGCAGGTCAAGGCTAATAAAAGCATAATTGCCAAAATCTGAAAAATAAGTGCAATGAGAAGGGAAGACGACAGGATCGTTAGATATTACAGATGATGTAAAATGGATAGGAATCCTTGATTATGATATCAGGACATTTGATATTGTAATGACTACGGAATTTGGAACAACTTATAATTCGTATTTTATTAATGCTGAAAAGAAAGCAATTATTGATGTTGCCAAAGAAAAATTCAGTGAGACATATCTGAATAAACTGCGTTCCGTTACAAATCCTGAGGAGATACAGTATATAATTCTTGACCATACCGAACCTGATCATTCAGGAAGCCTGCGGATCCTTCTTGAGATTGCACCATCAGCAACTGTCGTCGGCAGCGGAAATGCCATAAGATATCTTGAGGATATTGTTAATGTACCTTTTAAATCAATTGTTGTTAAAGATGGAGACACACTTGACCTGGGAAACAAAACTTTAAGATTTATTTCTGCACCGAATCTTCACTGGCCTGATTCAATCTATACCTACCTTGAGGAAGATAAGATCTTGTTTACCTGTGATTCTTTCGGAGCACATTATTGTGATTATGAAATGTATAGCAGACTTACGCCTGATTATTATCAAGTCATTTAAGTATTACTTTGATGTAATACTGAAACCCTTCAGCAGGTTTATGGTCAAGGCAATTGAAAAGATCAGACCGCTTGAGATAGAGGCTATTTGTCCGGGACATGGACCGGTTCACCGGGAGAATTTAAGGGAGATCATAGAACTGACTGAAAATTATTCAAATGAATATCTGAAGCTCACCGGAGATAAGCCGGTAAAAAAGGTACTGATTGCTTATGTTTCAGCTTATGGATATACCAGGGATGCAGCTGAGCTTATAGCTTCGGGTATTACGGCAACCTCAAACCTTGAAGTTGATATTTCAGATATTGAAAATATTTCGATTGAAGAGCTTGAAGCAAAACTTGTCACATCCGATGCCATCCTTGTAGGCTCACCCACAATCAATCAGAATACACTGCTGCCGGTTTATAAATTGTTTGCCCTGATCAATCCTTTAAGGGACAAAGGTAAGCTGGCCGGTGCTTTCGGTTCCTACGGATGGAGTGGTGAAGCTCCAAAAATTATTCTTGAGAATTTGAGAAATCTTAAACTGAATGTATTTGATGAGATAGCGCTGTTTAAATTTTCACCCGGTGCCGCAAAAAAGGATGCCATGATAGAATTTGGCAGAAAATTTGCACGGAAGGTGATTGAGAACTGATAGAGAAAAGAGGCAGTCTCAAAACGTCATTCCCTTGATTTTGCCCCTAAATCCCCTAAAGGGGACTTATAAGAGGAGGAGCAAAAGAACCGAATCCCGCTTCAGCGGGATGAGCTCGCCGAAGGCAAATGAACGTAATCGAAATAAATAAAGAGGGTGACCTTTTGAGACACCCTCTTCATAGTTATTTATGAGATCTTAACCTGACGGGCAATCTTGTTCTTTTCTTCTTCAGCCTTTGGAAGAGATACAGTAAGAATTCCATCCTTGTAGTTGGCTTCAATCTTATCCTTGTTCACATTTTCAGGTATCTGAAAACTTCTGCAGAAAGAAGAATAGCTGAATTCTTTTCTCTTATAACCGTCTCTGTTTTCTTCCGATTCATTTTTGGTTTCAGATGAGATTGTAAGAACATCTTCATTAATGTCGATCTTAAGATCTTTCTTGTCAATCCCCGGAACAGCAAGTTCGAGCATGAATTTCTTTTCATCTTCCCTTATATTTACTGCCGGCATTGAATCTGGTCCTGCTGACATTACCGGGAAAAAGTCATCATCGAAAAAGTTGGGCATGTAAAACGGTCTGAAACTTCTTTTTGAAATTGATGGTAACATGGTTTTGTCCTCCTTATTTTTAAGTTAAACATTCTTTAATCATTTACACTCTGTTAATTTCAAATTTTATTCCAAACATACAAATACGGCCATAATGGCATGCAAAATTAAATTAATGCAGACAATATGACAGAAGGACACTGAGAGAGAGGTGTTCAGTATTATGTCCGTAAGAGTCGAACGGCTATATGTAATTACGAAAATTTAGATTAGGTTTGTATAAAGAAAAGCCTATCCTATGAAGGCCACCCTAAGGAATCTGCTGATAGTTTTTGGTATTCTGCTATTTCTGGCAGTTTTATGGTATTTCCGGAATATTGTGGTTTATATTCTTGTTTCGGGTGTTCTGTCAATAATGGGAAGACCGCTTGTTGATCTGTTCTGCAGGATCAGAATAAAAAAGTGGAATTTCCCCCGTGCCCTGAGTGCCCTCTTTACCCTTATCATTATCTGGGGAATAATTGTTCTTTTCTTTGTCATTTTCGTGCCGCTTGTAACAAAGCAGATAAATTATTTTTCAACAATTGACAGCGAAAAAATAGTTCAGCTTATTGAGAGTCCGATCAAGAAGATTGAAAAAATATTCAAGAGCCTGAATCCGGATATCTCGAGTCAGTTGTCACTTAAGGACTACCTTGAGTCGAAGATTTCAGGAGTTCTGAATATTAAAATGATCCAGAATTTCCTCGGATCGCTTATAAGTACTCTTGGGAACGTTGTTATAGCAATATTCTCAATAACTTTTATAACATTTTTCTTCCTGAAGGACCAGCATCTGTTTTTCGAATCGATCCTGATGTGGGTACCGGATAAATATGTGGATAATGTTACCAGGGCTCTGAATTCAATCAAGAAACTTCTTACAAGGTATTTTATCGGGATAGTGATCCAGAGCACCTGCATAATGATTCTGATTGACATTGGGATGACAATTGCCGGAATTGATTTTCAGCAGGCTCTTGTTATGGGACTTATCCTTGGTATTCTCAATGTCATTCCGTATGTAGGGCCATGGCTCGGATTGTTTATTGCCATTATAATGGGTGTTGCTTCGCACATAAATCAGGATTTTACAACTGTTGTTATTCCTCTGGTCTATTACATGATAATTGTGGAGGCAATTACACATCTTATTGATAATGTGGTATTTCAGCCGGTTATTTTTTCAAACAGTGTTAAAGCTCATCCGCTTGAGATTTTTATTGTTGTGCTTGCAGCCGGATTTGCAGCAGGGATACCCGGAATGATCCTGGGAATACCAGCCTATACTGTTCTGAGGGTATTTGCAAGGGAGTTCTTTTACGGATTTAAGGCAGTTCAGAAGATAACGTCAGGCTTATCCGAAGGACCTTCCCCGGGAGGAAGCTGGCCGAAAGTAAAACCAGATTAGATCAACTGAAAATGAATTCATTTAATTTCGAAGGCTACAAGATTGTTTCAGTTTTTACTATGACGGTTTTAGAAATATGTCATGGTGGGGCAGACGGGTCTGGATAATAATCCTGATAAAGCTTTTTGTTATATTCATTATTCTGAAGTTTTTCTTTTTTCAGGATTTTCTCCGGAAAAGATATGACAATGACAAACAGAAAAGCGAATATGTCCTGGATCAATTAATAAATTCAAAGTAGAATCATGATTGAAAATTTTGATTTGGCTCTTGTGGACTGGTCAAGGGCACAATTTGCTCTGACAGCAATTTACCACTGGCTTTTTGTTCCGCTTACCCTTGGTTTATCATTTATTGTTGCCATAATGGAAACAATTTATTACAGGACCGGCAACGAGGAATGGAAACGAATAACCCGGTTCTGGATGACGCTTTTCGGAATAAATTTTGCAATCGGTGTTGCAACAGGAATAATCCTTGAATTTGAATTTGGTACCAACTGGTCGAATTATTCCTGGTTTGTCGGGGATATTTTCGGTGCACCGCTGGCAATTGAAGGTATCCTTGCCTTCTTTCTCGAATCGACATTTGTTGCAGTAATGTTTTTTGGCTGGAATAAGGTGAGCAAGAAATTCCACCTGATCTCAACATGGCTGGTTGCGATAGGAGCCAATCTGTCAGCCCTCTGGATACTTGTAGCAAATGCATGGATGCAAAATCCGGTTGGAATGGTTTTTAATCCGGAGACTGCAAGGAATGAAATGGTAAGTTTCTGGGCTGTGCTGTTCAATCAGGTTGCAGTCGATAAATTCCTTCACACCATATCATCAGGTTTTCTGCTGGCTTCAATGTTCGTTCTTGGAATAAGCGCATGGTACCTGCTCAGGAAAAGGGAAGAACTGCTTGCAAAAAGAAGCATCCTTATTGCCGGAATCTTCGGACTTCTTTCTTCTCTTCTGGTTGCCTATACCGGTGACAGCTCCGCAAGAACTCTGTCAAGTGTGCAGCCTGTTAAGTTTGCAGCCATGGAGGCTTTGTATGAGGGAAAACAGGAAGCTGGCTTAGTTGCGTTTGGAATTCTGAAAGATTCGGGGGAAAAAATAGGAGAAAAGAGCAGGAAAGAGTTTGCATTCAGAATTGAAATACCTGATTTGCTTTCGGTTATGACAGGAGGTGACAAGGATGTTTTTGTTCCGGGAATTACTGACCTGATTTCAGGCAACACCGCCAGAGGCATAATGTCTGTTTCGGAAAAGATCGAAAGGGGAAAGGTCGCAAGGCAGCTTGTTTCTGATTTCATGGGCGCTAAGAATAATGGGCAGAAGGAGAAGGCAGAAGGCATATCCGGCATGTTCCGCGATAAAACATTCATTGATAACTACTTCAGATATTTTGGCTATGCTTCTCTCCAGAAGCCTGAAGATGCCATTCCAAATGTACCAGTCTCATTTTATTCATTCCACCTTATGGTTTTCCTTGGATTTTTCTTTATACTGGTTTTCAGCCTGGCACTTTACTTCCTGTTTACAGGTAACCTTCTGAAAAACAGATGGTTTTTATGGATAGCCCTCTGTTCAATCCTTCTTCCTTATATTGCAGGTGAATCGGGCTGGGTGCTTGCTGAAATGGGACGCCAGCCCTGGATAATCCAGGATCTTATGCCTGTTTCCGCTGCTGTATCACAACTGGAAACAGGATCGGTAATAACAACATTTATTCTGTTTGCAGTTCTTTTTACAGTTCTGCTTATCGCAGAAATATCAATTATGATCAAACAGATAAAAATCGGACCAAAACACTAGGAGGATTAAACAATGACAACAATGATCTCACATCTGTTTCTGCAGCATTACTGGTGGATAATCATTTCACTTCTTGCCGGTCTGCTTGTCTTCCTGATGTTTGTCCAGGGCGGACAATCGATGATCTTTTCACTTCCGGGAAGCAAAATCCAGAAAACAATGATAGTCAATGCTCTGGGAAGAAAATGGGAGTTCACATTTACTACCCTTGTTACCTTCGGAGGAGCATTCTTTGCCTCATTTCCCCTGTTCTATGCAACCAGCTTCGGTGGAGCTTACTGGGTATGGATAGCAATTCTTTTCAGCTTTATTATCCAGGCAATAGCCTATGAATACAGATCAAAGCCGGCAAATGTTTACGGACAAAAAACATTTGATATTTTTCTTTTCCTGAATGGCTCACTTGGCCCTTTTCTTATCGGAACTGCAGTTGCAACATTCTTTACAGGCTCAGCCTTCAGCCTGAATGAGATGAACCAGGTTAAATGGGCTACACCATGGCACGGTCTTGAAGCTCTGCTCAATGGCAGGAACCTTGCCCTCGGACTGGCGGTCCTGTTCCTGTCCCGGACCAATGGCCTTCTTTACATTATCAACTCAATTGACGAAAAAGAGCTTGTTGAAAAATCAGGCAGGAAACTGATTATGAACTCGATCTCTTTCCTTGTATTCTTTCTCTTTTTTGTTGTGACATTACTGCTGTCGCAGGGGTTTGTCTCCGATCCGGGGACCGGAGCGATAACTCCTGGAGAAGTATAAGTATCTGCATAATCTTTTTCAGATGCCTGTTGTGTTAATTCTCTTCCTGGCGGGAGTCACACTGGTCCTGTATGGAATTTCAATATCTTGTTCAGAGGCAGCCGGAAAGGTATCTGGTTTTCCGGAACAGGCACTGTTCTTGCTGTTTTTTCAATGTTCCTCATTGCCGGCTTTAATGCAACAGCCTTTTATCCTTCCGTTTCCGACCCGAACAGTTCGCTTACCATCAGGAATGCCTCGTCAAGCCTTTTTACCCTTAAGACAATGATGTATGTTTCATTCCTTGTTCCTTTTATTTTTGCCTATATCTGGTACGCCTGGAAATCAATTAACAATAAGAGAATTACAGAGGAAGAAATGAGAACGGAAGAACACCTCTATTGAATTGAAGAGCGAAGAGCGTAGAGCGAAGAGCGAAGAGAGGATACCGAAGACAGAAGACAGAAGACAGAAGACAGAAGACAGAAGACGGAAGACAGAAGCGGACAGAAGACAGAAGACAGAAGACAGAAGACAGAAGACAGAAGAAGAAGACAGAAGACAGAAGACAGAAGACAGAAGACAGATAGAAGAAGAATGCCTCATCCATAGGACCCCCTTTGCGAAGCAGAAGGGGCAGGGGGTGAGTACATGAAGACAGAAGACAGAAGACAGAAGACCGAAGAATGAAGAATCCCTCATCCATAGGCACCCCTCTTTGCGAAGCAGAGAGGGGCCGGGGGTGAGTACATGAAGACAGAAGACAGAAGACAGAAACGGAAGACAGCCGCAGGATTAAAAATTAAAAATCTAAAGACATGTATATCTCTGAATTGATTCAATATCTTCTCTGGCCGGCATTTATAATCATAGCCTGGTTTATCATAAATGCGTCATTAACCTATTATGAAAAGAAATTTCCGCCGCAGGGTCAGCCCGCAGACACAGCAGGCCAGAAAAGTGCTGAAATAAATGAAGCCAGCAAATAAAGGGGAATAATAAGTGGTGCTGCACCAATCCCGAATAAAAGAAATGACGCCAGAACCATTGCTGCAAGAATGTATCTTCCCTCGTTCCCTTTAAAGTTGGCAGAGTAGATCTTCAGGGATAGTAAAGGGATCCTGGTAACCATCAGGAGTGAAAGGATAATTGTATAGATTATAAGTAACGAGGGTTCTGCAATAAAGGATTTTAAGAGTGGACATCCCGGAATAATGTGCAGCAATAACAATTGAAATTACCCCGATTGCGTTTGCAGGGGTCGGTAATCCCCGGAATGATGTTGTTTGCGTGGTGTCAATATTGAATTTTGCCAGCCTTAGTCCTGCACATACCGGCATTAATGCCGGTATGTAAGTTAGTATCGCCATGATTGCATTGCTGGAAAGGAAAGGATCCTGAGTATACAGGGAACTGTGGATCAGTTTAATAAGTATGATTGCAGGTGCAACTCCAAAGCTTACAATATCAGCAAGACTGTCGAGCTCTTTGCCCATTTCGGAGATAAGCCTTCAGCAGCCTTGCAGAAAAACCATCAAGGAAATCAAATATCATTGCAGCAAGTATGAGCCAGGATGCTGTAACCAGATCCCCCTTTGACGCAAAAACAATGGCAATAAATCCTGAGGTCAGATTAAGGCAGGTAATGAAATTTGGAATATGTTTCATCTGAACATTTTAACTTAACACGGTCAGGAAAACAAATGTATTATTAATTTCCCCAATTTTATAAAACCGCCTGATAGAATTGGATTCCGGGTAAATACTTTTTTATTAATTAGTTCGTTGAATGTTTAAATAATCCCGAAGGATTACAGTTTTAGCCGGATTTCATTTACTGTTTTTTATTAGATTTGCTTAAAATATGCTGTCTGGATGATAAATTTAAGGAACATCAGAATAGCTGTGGATTTTGATGGCACAATTGTTGAACATGAGTATCCCGGGATCGGAAAGGAGAAGCTATTTGCGTTTCAGACACTGAAGGAACTTGAAAAGCTGGGTGCAAGACTTATCCTCTGGACTTTCAGGAGCGGGGAGCAGCTTGATGAAGCTGTGGAGTTTTGCAGGAAGAATGGAATTGAGTTTTACGCGGTAAACAGGAATTATCCCGAAGAGATCTTTGACGATACCGTCAGCCGGAAAATAGATGCTGATATTTATATCGACGACAAAAATATCGGGGGGTTCCCGGGCTGGAGCGAGATATGGCAGATACTTGTCCCATTCGAGCTTCATCAGAGAGAAATGGAAAAACAAATAGCGGCAGCAAGAAAAAACAGCATTATGACGATTGTTTGGCAAGAAAGATAAAGACAATGAGAACTGATTGCAGCCGGTATATTCTTACTACCTCCCTTATACTTCTGATCTCATGGGCAATATCCTGTTCCGGTCGTCCGGGCGGGAGCAGGGAAACGTCCGGCAATCCTGCTAACCCACTCCGCCGGGGAGTATTCAGCCCTGATAATGAAGATGTTATCTCCTGAAGAAAATGCTGAGTTTAAGCTTGGTGCCCCGATAAAGATATCTGTTGCGCCTGAAGCTGATGAAAAAACCATTGATTCGGTAAAGTTTTTCTTTGATGGCAAGGCGGTTACATTTCTGAAATCAGCTCCCTGGGAGTATTCAATACCATCGGGATTGAACAGCTTTACAGGAAGGAAATCTGTAAAAGCTGTTGCCTACAGTAAAAATAAAATCCAGACCTTAACCCGCTTTGTAATCATATATTCTGATGTTAAACCCAGGATATACAACTATAAGGTGGTTCATTCCTATCCTCACGATCCGGATGCATTTACACAGGGGCTGGTTTATGACAAGGGAGTTTTCTATGAAGGAACAGGTCAGGAAGCAGGGTCAAGCCTGAGGGAAGTTGAGCTTGAAACCGGGAAGGTTCTCAGGCAGCATAATCTTGAATCATCGCTCTTTGGGGAAGGAATTACACTTTATAGGGACCGTATTTATCAGGTTACCTGGAGGAACAAAGTAGGTTTTGTTTATGATAAATCCACTTTCAAGGTGATAAATAAGATTTATTATCAGACCGAGGGCTGGGGTCTGACAACCATGAATGACAATATTGTGATGAGCGATGGCACAAATGTTCTTTATTTCTTTGAACCGGAGATGTTTACAGTAGTTTCAAGGATTGAGGTTTATGATAATGAGAAAAAGGTGGATCAGCTTAATGAACTGGAATATATTAATGGGGAGATCTGGGCAAATATCTGGCAGACTGATCTGATTGCCAGAATTGATCCGTGAGCGGGAAAGTAAACTCATATATTGATCTGGCATCAATATTCCCTGAGGCCAAAAGGAGGGAGTCAGATGCAGATGTTCTTAACGGAATTGCCTACGATGCAGTGAATAAGAGAATTTTTGTTACCGGAAAGAGATGGCCAAAACTTTATGAGATAAAAATTACCGAATAAGTTTTGTGCCATATATTATATTAACGGCCGAAGGTATTATGCTGAATTCAGCCGGAGTGTGCCCCAGCGATTCACCGTCAGCTTCAAGGTAGAAGCAACGAATCAGATCTTACTTTTAAATTGTTGCTCCGGTATCCATCTACCTTCGGATGGCTCAGAATGGTTCCGTCATAAAGCATTTTCAGGCTTCTGATTATTTCAAACTTTCCCATCTCCTTAATTACTGTTATATCAAGAAGCCCGTCATCGGGAAGGGCATCCGGCGTTTGTCTCATTCCTCCTCCGCAGATATCTCCCGTTCCCGACATTTATCGAAAATACCTTTGATGAGCTTCTTTTTCCATCAATTATAATATCAGCCGGCGTATTCCTGTATGAAAGAAGGCTCGATAGAAGGTTATAGAAATAAATTGCTTTGCTGCTCTTTCCCTTGTCTTTCTGCTTATTTGTCTTCCTGACAACCACAGATTCAAATCCTAGTCCTGCAATATTTATAAAATATCGTCTTTCTTTACCGGTCTCATTGAAATAATCTACCACCCCGATGTCATGGAGCATTGTTTCTTCCTGCTTTTATTACTTCGACAGCACCTTCATAAACAAGGGGAATGCCGAACATTCTTCCCCAGTCGTTGCCGGTTCCGACAGGGATCATGCTAAGTGTGACCTCTGAAGGAGAGCAGTTATCCTGAGTAAATACTCCATTTACAACTTCATTCAGGGTGCCATCACCTCCGACAGAAATTATATTCCTGTAACCTGCTGCAATAGCTTCCCGGGTAAATTCAATTGCCTGACCTTTTCTTTCAGTGAATCTTATATTTAAGGTGAATCTCATTTCTTATGAAAATATCAGAAATCCTGTTCCAGTCTTTTTTCCCTTTTCCGTTTCCGGCATTTGGATTAACAATTGCAAACCATTCCTGAGTTTCGGGCCTGTTTTCCATCAAAGTGCTTATATATCAGGCAAAGATGGAAATAAATGGGTAAAAAATGCCCAATAGGGGCCTTGATTTTTACAATGAAGGCTGCAAGGAGCTAAGTTACACACTATCAAATCCATAGAGTGATAACAGATCAACTATCATGTTAATAACATGTTGAAAACCACGAAAAAAATGTTTACAATTACATTATTGGGTGACTTAGGTCAAGGTTCATAAATTGTAAATTTGAAGCTCAAAACAGATGCTGTTAAATTAAAAGAAAGACAAATGGGAAGGATTATAGCAATTGCGAATCAGAAGGGTGGAGTAGGAAAAACAACAACAGCAATAAATCTGGCAGCAAGTCTTGCAGCTCTTGAGAAAAAGGTGCTTATTGTTGATGCTGATCCGCAGGCAAATGCCACTTCAGGAATAGGCATTGATACACGGCAGATAAAATGTACAATTTATGATTGTCTGATTGACGGAAAGGAGCCTGCCGAGGCATTGCATGAATGCGAAGTTGAAAATCTTTCAATTATGCCTTCAAATATTGACCTGGTAGGTGCTGAAATTGAAATGCTTGACAGGCCTGAAAGGGAAAAGATACTTAAAGAAGCTTCTCCTGAAAATAGCTGACAATTTTGATTATATAATTATTGACTGTTCTCCATCACTGGGTCTGCTTACTGTTAATGCCTTAACAGCTGCACATTCAGTAATTATACCTGTTCAGTGCGAGTATTTTGCACTTGAAGGTCTTGGAAAGCTTCTGAATACAATAAAAATAATTCAGAATAATCTTAATCCTGATCTTGAAATTGAAGGATTTCTTCTTACAATGTATGATTCAAGGCTCAGGTTGTCGAACCAGGTTGCTGATGAGGTCAACAAGCATTTTCAGCAGATGGTCTTCAAGACAATAATTCAGAGGAATGTAAAGCTTTCTGAAGCTCCAAGTTTTGGACAGCCGGCAATTCTTTACGATGCCGATTCAAGGGGCACAGTCAATTATCTGAATCTGGCAAAAGAGCTTATTGAAAAGCAGGAAACAAAAGTAAACAGCTTTTAAGAGTACCATTACTCTCACCTGAAACCAGAATGAATCATGACAAAGAAAAATGCTTTGGGAAGAGGTCTGGGTGCTTTGATTGATGGAGTTGAGAAAGAGGTCCTTGAAAGAAAAGTTGAAGCAAATCTTGATATTTCAGTCGATTCAATTGACGGGAATCCTTTTCAGCCCAGGACCCATTTTGATGAACAGGCTCTTGAGGAACTGGCAGCTTCAATAAGAAAGCTGGGTATTGTTCAGCCACTGACAGTCCGGGAAACCGGCAATGGAAGATATCCAGCTTATTGCAGGGGAGAGACGACTGAGGGCAGCCCGTCTGGCAGGACTTACACATGTTCCTGCTTATATCAGGACAGCCGATGATCAGGCAATGCTGGAACTGGCACTTGTTGAAAATATTCAGCGTGAAGATCTTGATGCAGTTGAGGTTGCAATAAGTTTTCAGCGGCTTATTGAAGAGTGCAGGCTTACCCAGGAACAGCTTAGCGACAGGGTAGGCAAACAACGTTCAACAGTTGCAAATTATCTTCGGCTTCTTCAATCTTCCTGCTGAAATTCAGCTTGGCATAAAGAATAAGACATCTGATGATGGGCCATGCCCGTACACTTGTAAATATTGAAGATCCGAAAAAACAAATGAATGTGTATTACAAGATTATTGATGGTGAACTGTCTGTCAGGCAGGCTGAGGATCTTGTCAGGACATCTTCAGTCGAAAAAATAAAGGATCCTGCGAAGAGTGAAAGAAGAAAAAAGCTGAATGATGATTTTAAACAGCTTTCAGAACATCTCAACAGGATATTTTCAACAAAAGTCAACTTCAGAATAAATGAAACAGGGAAAGGGGAAAATTGTCATCCCCTTTGAAAATCCTGAGGAGATGGAGCGCATTTTAGGAGTCTTTGACAGTCTTAACTCCTGAAAATAATTATCTTTGTCGCGCCGGATTACCCTGAGGTAAGCTAAACTCCGGTCTTATTTGGCTTGAGAAAAGTTCATAAAATAACAATTATTCTCATAATGCTCATGTTTTGTCTCCCGCATGACATTGTTGCACAGGACTACTATATCTGTCACCAGACCGAAAAAGAACAACTTTAAAGCAGAACCTCTGAAAGCAACAATGCTGGCTGTAGCTTTTCCGGGCCTGGGACAGATTTACAACAGGAAATACTGGAAAATACCACTTGTATATGCCGGATTTGGCGGGCTTGCATATAGCGTAAGTTTTAATACTTCAAATTATAACAAGATGATGAAGGCATACCAGGATTTTACAGATGAAATCCCGGAGACAGACAGTTATCTTGAGCTGATTACATGGGCCGAACCGTCCGAATATGATCCGTGCTTTACCCGCTGATCATATGATCCGGCAAATGCGTCATGGGTAAAAGATAATTTACTTCAGGCTGTTGATTATTACAAAAAATACCGCGATCTTTCGTATATCGGTATTGCAGCCTGGTATCTTATTTCAGTACTCGATGCAAATGTGGATGCAAGCCTGTTTAATTTTGATATTAGCGATAATCTTGACCTGCAGATTTCTCCTTTAAATTTGCCTGTTCCGGGTAATGTAGGCGCCGGATTAAATATTAGTGTGACATTTACGTTTTAAAAGAAATTTTTATAATGAAACTAAAGAGATTCCTGATAATCATATTCTTCGCAATCATTAGTTCAGCCGCATTTGCCATTAATGATACAATAATTCTGAAATCGGAAATCTATTCCGAAAAGATCACCAGGGATCTTGACAGCCTGGTAAACAGCTGGTATGTTAAGATGGCAATGAAGGAATTCTCTGTTGAGTTCGATAATGATTCGTCAGGAATAGAATATCCTGATTCAGTTATATCAGGAAAGGCTCAGCAAAATAAATTCAATAATAAAGCTTCCATATAACAGTATCATCAGGAATCATATTCATGTTTATACAATAAAACAGAGAGATAAATTCAGTGCTGTTCTTGGACTGATGACTTATTATTTCCCTATGATTGAGGATATCTTCGATTCCTACGGGCTTCCTGCCGAACTGAAATATATGGCAGTTATTGAATCAGCTCTTAATCCAAATGCAGTATCGCGGGTCGGGGCAACCGGCATGTGGCAGTTTATGTACAGCACCGGACGGATGTACGGACTTACTATCAATTCACTTGTTGATGAACGAAGGGATCCTGTCAAAGCAACTCATGCAGCTGCAAAATATATCAAGGATCTTTATAATATTTATAACGACTGGATACTGGTTATTGCAGCATATAACTGCGGTCCGGGAAATGTCAATAAGGCAATAAGAAGATCAGGAAACAAGAAAGATTACTGGGAAATCTACTACAGACTACCAAGGGAGACAAGAGGTTATATCCCGCAGTATGTTGCTGCCACTTATGCAGTTAATTATTTTGCAGAACATAATATCAGGCCGCTACCTCTGAATATTCCTGTTTCAACAGATACCATTATGGTTAATAAGGATATCCATCTTAACCAGATATCAGAAGTAATGGGAATTCCACTGGGAGAACTCAGGGCCCTTAATCCCCAGTACCGGACAGGTCTTGTTCCCGGTTCGTCAAAACCACTCTCCCTTACTCTTCCTGTGAGCCATCTCGGTGATTTTATTGATCTGAATGATACCATAAGAAATTATAAACCCGACCTTTATCTTTCAAGACTCAATATAACAGCAGATCCTTCACGCTCAACATACCTCCCCGCTGATGTAAAGGGAAAAACAAGACTCGCCTATACTGTAAAGGATGGAGATAATCTTGGTTTTATTTCCGAATGGTATAATGTCGGACTTTCAGACCTCAGATACTGGAATAATATTTACCGCAATACTATCCGGGTCGGACAGAAACTTGCAATATATGTTGATCCTTCAAAATCGGATTATTATTCAAAAATCAATTCCATGACCTTTGCGGAAAAGCAACAGATGAACGGGAAAACGGTGACTTCAAATCCTGTTGTCACCACTTTGCTGTCAGGGACTGAGGGCGACTTTATAACTTATACAGTCCGTTACGGAGATACAATATGGGATATTGTTAAGATGTTTGAGAATGTAAGTACCACAGATGTCCTCTCATTAAATAACATTTCAGATCCGGGTAAGATCCAGGTCGGACAAAAACTAAAAATTAAGAAGAAGAGCTGACCTCTTGGTAATATGCGTCCTTTCAGATCATTTTTGTTGTTACTTCTCTTTTTGATCTGTTTTGCAGGCCTTTCCTATCTTTTGCCCGGCGATCTTGAGCTGCCGGATGCCGGGACCCTTCTTCCCCGTGAACTCATCAGGAGCCTGTTCCCGGCTGATTCTTTGATAGCCGGAGGATCTCCCGAATCTCAATTTTCAGAGGCCTCCCGGGATACCCTACCTAAATTTTCTGAGGACTCACTTTTAGATTTCCGCGGTGATACACTGTCCGTGACTTTTCCTGACAGCAGCACGGTGGCCGATTCATTATATACATCAGCCTTTATTCCAGCCAGTCCCATAGGCGGATTTCTCGATTCCCTGAAGTATTCAAAGGGCCAGGTAAGAATAATGTATTATGGCGATTCGCAGATTGAAGGAGACCGCGTTACTTCCTACCTTCGGGCTTACCTGCGCAGGAATCACGGCGGGACAGGACCTGGTTTGTTTCTTCCGGTTATGCCGGTGACTTACACCAAATCGGTTTACATCAGGGCATCATCAAACTGGAGGAGGTATAATTACCTTTCATTTAAAAACGGTGAAATAGCTCACAACGACCTGGGTCCTTTCATGGCTATCTGCAGGTATATGCCGGAGAACGGATTTTCACCCGCAACAGAAAAGGCCTGGATCAGGATCGTCCCCTCATGGATGGCAGACAGCACTACTTCACAGTACGATCTTTTGAGGATCCTTTACAAGAACAGCGACGGGGTTGTAATAATTGATGTTAAAGCAGGGAGTTCCCCGGTGATTACCGATACTCTTAAAAGCGGAGACGAGCTGCAGGAATTCCTATGCCCTCTTAATAATGCAAAAAATGTACTTATCGATTTCTCCGGGAGGGTAAGTCCTGATATCTACGGCATTAGCATTGAAAGCAGAGCAGGAATAGTGGTTGACAACATTCCGCAGAGAGGCAGTGCCGGACTTGAATTTACAATGGTCGACCGTGAACACCTCAGGAATGCCTTCAGGTTTTATTCACCTGATCTTGTTGTCCTGCACTATGGATTAAATATTGTCAGGAATATCAGGGATGATTATACCTACTATGAAAAAGGACTTAACCGTCAGATTTCGTTGCTGAAAGAGATTTCTCCCGGTACCGGGATTGTTGTTGTAGGACTGACTGATATGGCTTACGCTGAGGGCGACATAATACAATCATACCCAAATATCCCGGATATTATAGTTGCGCAGAAAAAAGCCTCAGACGAATCGGGAGCGCTATTCTGGAACGCATACGAAGCAATGGGAGGCCAGTCTTCTATTTTAAGATGGTTCGGGATGGATCCTCCCCTGGCGAAAAAAGACTATGTTCATTTTACCGATCAGGGGGCTGATACTCTGGCCAGGATGATGGTCTCCGACCTTTTTGCCACAGAAGGAACGGACCAGTCAGGTTCGCAGCCTGTAAGTGTAAAACGGGATGTAACAGCTTCTGTTCAAAGTTTTAATGATGCGGATCAGCAAAAAGCCGGACAGGATAAAGGCTTACTCAAAACGGTGCTGTCACTGATGTTCAGTTATGATCCTGAAAAGCCATTTATTTTCACATCACCGGCCTTCTGGGTTTTCTTCCTTTTTGTGCTGGCCGGATTCAGTCTTCTTTATAAACAGTTGTTTGTAAGGAATCTGTATCTTTTTATTGTAAGCCTTTTCTTCTATTACAAAACAGGAGGATTATTTCTGATTCTTTTAATAATTGTTACACTGATCGATTTCACATGCGGTCTTCTGATCCATCATTCAAAGACGAAAGGTATCCGGCGTACATTCATCGTCATAAGCATAATTTCAAATATAGGTATACTGGCCTATTTCAAGTATACCGGATTTTTTATAGACACTCTGAACAACCTGTTCGGAACCCGGATTGTTGTCTCTGATTTTCTTCAGGCATTTTCAAACAATATTTTGGGAACACACTTCAATATCAGCAACATAATACTGCCTGTTGGTATTTCCTTCTTTACATTTCAATCGTTGAGCTATACAATTGATGTCTACAGAAAAAAGCTTGAGCCTGTCAGGAATATTCTTGACTTTGGATTTTATGTTTCCTTTTTTCCCCAGTTAGTGGCCGGACCGATAGTCAGGGCATCAGAATTTATTCCTCAGTTGTACAGTAAGTTTCAACTGAGTAAGAGAGAATTTGGACATGCGCTTTTTCTTGTCTCCAAAGGGCTGATAAAGAAGATAATAATTTCTGATTTTATTGCCGTAAACTTTGTTGACCGTGTTTTTGACCTTCCAACTTCGTTCTCGGGTTTCGAGAACCTGATGGCGGTTTATGGTTATGGTTTACAGATCTATTGCGATTTTTCAGGTTATACTGATATAGCCATAGGTCTTGCTCTGATTCTTGGATTCAGGCTGCCGTTGAATTTCAATTCCCCATACAAGGCAACCGGGATTTCCGATTTCTGGAAAAGATGGCACATATCCCTTTCAAGATGGCTCAAGGATTACCTTTATATATCTCTGGGAGGCAACAGGAAAGGAAAAGTCCGGACAATTTTCAACCTGATGATTACGATGCTGCTTGGGGGATTATGGCATGGAGCCAGCCTGAGATTTATAATATGGGGAGGTTTACACGGTATAGGATTGGTAATAAATAAGATATGGAAAAATTATTTTGGTGACAGAACACAGAATGGATGGCTCGTCAGGGCATTCTCAGTTTTTCTGACATTCCAGTTTGTCAGTTTCTGCTGGATATTTTTCAGGGCTCCTGACATGCACAGTGTTGCGCTGATGTTGCAACAGATCTTTGGAAACTTCATGCCTGTGGGTAATGGTAATCTGTTTGCCGCATACGGGAGTGTCTTTTTGCTTATGGCTGCCGGTTACTTTATCCATTTTCTGCCTGAAAAGTTCAAGGAGTCATACAGGGGATTGTTCATCAGAATCCCTCTTGCAGTTCAGCTGGCAATAGTAATGCTGGTGGCTGTTATGCTTTTTCAGATGAGGACATCAGAGGTGATGCCGTTCATTTACTTTAGATTTTAGCACCGCCTTTGTCTGCTCACCCGAAGCTTCATGTACTCACCCCCTGGATGTTGAAAAGTCCTTTTTGAGACCTTGCCTATGGCTTCCTAAGTTTACTGAATCGCTATGATGTTGCAATAACACTAAGCTTAACCACATAATACTAAAGCTTATCTGCGAACTTCCTACGTCTTTTTAGCAGCTCTGATAGAGTTGTCTAAATTGTTCAGACTCGGTCTATTTAGTCTCAGGATCGGCAATGGTCCCGGATCTCTTTAAAATCAAGTTTCTTTGATTTTACCATAAGAATAATAGCGATTCATAAATATAATAATATCAATAAAATATCTCAAATGCATCCCCCTCTTTACGAAGTAGAGAGGGGGAAAAAGGGGGTGAGTAATTGTGGTTTATAGATAAGTATCGCCGGTTCCTGAATCGTGAACAAAAGGCTCAATCGCCCTTTTATATATTCCCTGCACATACGCTATTGCCATTCCGTAGTTGGTTACCGGGATACCGGCTCTTTATTGCAGGCAGAAGCCTGTTATGAAGCTGTTTCCTGGTTATCATGCAGCCACCGCATTGAATTACCAGCGAATAATCGGTAATGGGGCGGGGCAGGACATCAAGTCCGGCAACAACATCATACTCAATTTTCTTACCTGTGAACCTGGTGATCCATCGGGGGATCTTTGTCCTCCCGATATCATCGCATGCAACATGATGGGTACACGACTCGAGGAGCAGTACCCTGTCGCCGTCACGAAGTTCGGATATCTTTGGAGTTCCCCTGAGATAGCTGTCAAAATCACCTTTAAACCTTGCAAGCATTATGCTGAAGCTTGTAAGCGGGATATCACGTGGTATTGAGGCATCGGCCTTTACAAAGACCTGTGAATCGGTTATGGCAAGTGCCGGCTTAATTTTTGTTTTTTTAAGGAAAGCATCGACTTCCCGTTCCTTAAGAACTATTGCGATGGCATCATTATCAAGGATATCCCTTATGGCCTGAACCTGAGGAAGTATCAGTCTGCCTTCAGGTGCTTCGACATCAATTGGTGTTATAAGGATAACGATATCCCCGTGTTTTACCAGGTCGCCAAGTAGAGATGGCGTCCTGTAAGAGTGTTCAGGGATTGTCTCTTTTATCAGACTTATCAGATTTTCATAATTACGCTTATCTACTGCAGAAAACTCCAAAAGAGTGTTGCCGGTATTGCTTTTAATAGTTTCTGCAAACCCTTGGGTTGGTTCCAGAAGGTCTGATTTGCTGTGAATTATTATGAAGGGGACATCATAGAACCGGAATTTTCTGACAAGGTCATCCTCATATTTGCCCCATGAGTTTTCTGTTATAACCAGAAGGGCAAGGTCTATGATCTCCAAAGTGCGCAACGTACGTTCAATCCTCTTTTCCCCCAGATCACCCGAGTCGTCAATACCTGCTGTATCGACAAGAATTACAGGGCCGAACCCTGTTATTTCGAACGACTTTTTAACAGGGTCGGTTGTCGTGCCTGCCTGCTCAGAGACTATAGCAATATCCTGGCCTGCAAGACAGTTGATAAGGCTGCTCTTGCCGTTGTTCCGCCTTCCATAGATGCCGATATGCGGTTTTGAATCCCTGCCTTTGGCCATTGCAATAATAATTTTTGTGCAAAATTAATAATAATTCACTTTTAAATTCTATTTTGGCATTAGCCGCCGTTGAACGACCGTTAAATAAATTTGGAGGAGTGGATAAACTTTGGGATATTTGGTAACGGATGGTCTTTCGTGAAAATTCCTCCTTAAAGCTACCTTTCATGACAGAGCCTCTTCCCGCAGATCAGATTTTCATCAGGAGACTGACTGATATAGTAATGGCGAACCTCGGAAATGAAGAATTCGGGGTAAAAGAACTGGTAAAGGAATCGGGTACCGGAGTTTACAGCCTGAGCAGGAGGCTCCATTCAATCAATGGAAAAACTGTAAATCAGTTCATACGTGAAGTAAGGCTTCAGAAAGCCCTGGAAATGCTTCAGAATGGTGAATATAAAGCTTCTGAAGTGGCCTTCAGGGTTGGATTCAGCAGTCCGGCATATTTTAATAAATGTTTTCACGAGCTTTACGGATATCCCCCTGGAAAAGTTAAGAAAAGAATTTCTGCAGCGCAGATGGAAAACATTGCTGCCCGGGTTAATTCAAAAAAGGTTAAGAGACCTGCCTGGCAGGCTGTTATTTTTTTATCGTCAGTTATACTGATCCTCTCTGCTATAGTTTATCTGTTTTTTCTGTCTTTTATTAAAACAAACTCATCTGGCGGGACCATTGGTGTGAATCAGGGAAAATCATTAGCTGTCCTCCCGTTCAGGAACCTTAGTAATAATATTACTGACCAGTATTTTAACGACGGGATTATGGAGGAGATATTGACCAGCCTGAACAGAATACATGACCTGAGGGTAATTTCCCGTACTACAGTTGACCAATACCGAAACTCTAAAGAAACTATAACCGAAATTGCCAGGAAACTCCATGTGAACTATATTCTTGAAGGAAGCGGACAAAAATATGGCAATTTCTACCGGCTTCGTGTGCAATTGATCGATGTCTCGGATGACCGTCACCTGTGGGCGGAATCGTATGAACTGGATATCAGGGAAACCAAAGAATTATTCAAAATACAAAGCCAGATTGCGCAAACCATTGCTTCAGAACTAAAAGCTACCATAACCCCGGAGGAAAAGGAACTTATTGAAAGAATACCGACTGCTGATATGACAGCTTATGATATATATCTGAAAGCAAACAACTATCAAAAAGAATATCAGGTAACCCGTGATTTGGATACCTATAAGCAGGCTGTTACTTTCTATAAGGCTGCACTTGAAATAGATCCGGCATTTGCAAAAGCCTATGCCGGTCTTGCTTCATTATATCTGACGAGGCATTTCCGGGAAGCTTATTTTGAAAAGGATTACCTGGATTCGTGCCTTATATTGGCTGACAAAGCACTTTCCTTTGATGGACAGCTGGATGAGGCATATTACACTATTGGCAGATGCTATTTTGAAAAGGGAATCATTGAAAAAGCATTGGCAAATTTTGACAGATCACTTCAAATTAATCCGAACAATGCTGATGCTCAATCATATAGAGGCTACCTGCTTACATCAGTAATATATGATTATGTTGGTGGGATAGACTCTTATCAGAAATCATTGAATACAGGTCCTCCCGAATACAGGCCTGATTTGCTGAGAGGTCTGGGACAAGCCTATCTGGATGTAGGATTCATAGAAAAGGCAAAAGGTTGCTATAAACAGGCATTTGAAATAGACGGGAATAAAGGATTATATCTCTTTCTTTTATCAGATGTTGAGTATTGCCTTGAAGATTTTGAAATAGCCCTGAAACTGGGGTATGAGGCCAATGAAGCTGATTCAGCATATTTTCCCGAGACCACATATTTCTATGGACCGGTGGAACACAATTCAGAAATGTATCTGCAGGCAAAAAAATTAATCAGAAGTTTTGAAAAATCCGGCGAATTTAATCTTAACCAGGCGCATCGCATTGGTTACGCTTTCTGGAAAGTCGGGAAATATAATGAAGCAAAATATTATTTTGACCAGCAGATCAGGTATTCTCTGGAAAGTATCAGACTTAACAGGAGAATAGCGCAAAAAAAAGGTGCGCAGTATGACCTTGCTGCAACTTATGCATTTTTAGGTAACAAAGAAATTGCATATCGCTATCTTGATGATTTCAGCAAAAGGAATTTCTACCCGTTGTGGTGGGTGACTCTGGCAAAGAATGATCCTCTGTTTAACACCATCAGGACTGATGAACGGTTTCAGGCTATCCTGCAAAGTATGGAAGCAAAATACCGGGCAGAACACGAAAGAGTAAGGAAGTGGCTGGAGAATAAGGGGAAATAACAGGATTATTTCAGATCCTCAAGTGAGAATCCTAATTTTAGCAGGTTCCCGGGCTGAAGGATCTCTTTCAGGCGGGCTTCCTCAATTATGTTGAGGATCCGGTTTGCTTCAAAAATATCGCATTTCTTTTCCTTCATCAGCTTTGCCAGTTCAGCAGCCTTGTGATATCCGATATGAGGTGTCAGAGCTGTGGTTACTGAAGGACTATGGATAAGTGAATAATAGCCTGTACTCTCATTCACAACAAGTCCGTCGATCAGATTGTTTTCAGTCGTTTTGCAGGATGAAATAAGAAGCTTAATGCTTTCAAGAACTGCAAAACCGATTACAGGAAGATAGGCATTAAGTTCCAGACATCCCTGACCGCAGAGAGAGCTGACAAGAATATCGTTTGAATATATTTTGTGAGATGCAGAAATAACAAATTCAGGAATTACAGGATTGATCTTTCCCGGCATTATTGAACTTCCTACCTGTTTTTCGGGGATGACAATACTTTTATCACCTGCAACATCGGATGCCAGAAGACGCAGATCGGAAACCATTTTTTCAAGATTTACTGCAAGAGCTTTAAGTGTGGCATGTATCTCAACCCATTTGTCAAGATTTGAAGTAGCATCAGAAAGGTTTTCACTGTGAGAGACAGGAAGCTGGTCAGGTTACGTAGTTCAGGAACAACCTCCATTATGAAAAACCTTGGAACGGCAAGACCTGTTCCGATTGCACCTCCTCCCAGATTTACCTGTTTGATCCTCGATACATTTCGATACTCTCCACCAGTCGCGGGAAAGTGCTTCATTATAAGTACTGAAAAGAAGTCCGAATGAAGAAGGTACAGCCTCCTGCATCTGGGTGAAACCCGGACGAAGCTTTTCTCTGATTCCCTTTCAAGCTTTTCAATTTTTAATCTGAGAATGTTTATCTGGCTTCAAGCGACTGCAGCAATCTCATTACAGCAACTGTAAGGGCTGTGGGAATTACATCATTGGTCGACTGGTAAATATTTGCATGTTCAGTAGGATCGATATATGTGTAATTTCCACACTTATGCCTGTCTTTATGAAGTGCTGAATTGGCAATTATCTCATTGATATTCATGTTAATGCTTGTACCTGCACCACCCTGTATGGCAGGTACAATGAAATGTTCAAAATACTTTCCTTCAGAAACTTCCCCGGCAGCTTCAGTCAGTGCATCAAGAATATCATCGCTGATAATTCTGAACAGAAAGATCATTCCCGTATTTTTCAGTTGCGGCATCCCGGAATTTACGGTAAGTGTTATAGCAGGCCAGTTTTGTTATACCAACTGCCTTATACCATTCGACGGGAAATGGTGTATTCCCGGGAAATTTTCTTTTGCCCTTAATGCATGAATTCCATAAAGAGCATCCAGCGGGATCTCTTTCTCACCAAGAGTATCTTTTTCTATCCGGAACATCTGGGCGAGTTTCACAGGAAGTTTAAATATTAGAACCTGAAACAGGTCTTGCATAGGCAAGAACATCATCTCCGGTAATTTCATCCCTGCAAAGAATTATCAGTCTTTCAAGTACATTCCTGAATTCCCTGATATTTCCTGTCCATTCTATTTTCTGAAGCTCTTTTATTGCATCCTTTCTTATTATCTTTTTGCTCATCCCGTATTCACTGCAGATCAGTGAATTAAAATGTTCTGCAAGCAGAGGGATATCTTCTGCTCTTTCATTAAGAGTCGGAACATGAATCAGGATCACACTGAGCCTGTGGTACAGATCTTCCCTGAAATTATTGTTTTCAATCTCCTTTTTTATATTCTTGTTGGTTGCTGTAATTACCCTTACATTTACATGAATATCCTTATCGGAGCCAACCCTTGTTATTTTGTTTTCCTGCAGGGCTCTCAGAACTTTTGCCTGTGCCGAGAGGCTCATATCTCCTATTTCATCAAGGAAAAGTGTTCCTCCGTTTGCCTGTTCAAATTTGCCTATCCGTTGTTTGATGGCTGAGGTAAAAGATCCTTTTTCATGTCCAAATAGTTCACTTTCAATAAGTTCTGAAGGAATTGCTGCACAGTTTACTTCAACAAACGGACCTTTTGCCCTGTTGCTTTTTTCATGTATCTGGTGAGCAACAAGCTCTTTTCCTGTTCCGTTTGCTCCTGTAATAAGAACTCTTGCTTCAGTGGGAGCAACCCTGTCGATCATCTCCTTAACCTTTTCAATTGCTTCCGATTCACCGACAATCTCATACATCTTGCTGACCTTGTTCTTCAGAACCTGTGTCTGGGTGATAAGGGTTGATTTATCGGTGGCATTCCGGATTGTGATAAGCAGCCTGTTAAGGTCAAGAGGTTTTTCAAGAAAATCGTATGCTCCTTTTTTTATTGCTTCAACAGCAGTATCGATATTGCCATGTCCGGAGATCATTATAACAGGTATATCGGATGATGTTTCGCATATTTTCTGAAGCACCTCAATGCCATCCATCTTTGCCATTTTGATATCGCAGAGAACAATATCATATGAGTTGGAATGAACATTTCAAGACCTGATGGTCCGTCTTCTGCAAGGTCAACTTCATGTTTCTCATATTCCAGAACCTCTTTCAGGGTGTTCCGGATTGCCCTTTCATCATCAATAACCAGAATTTTTGACATATTATGATTCATTACATTGTTTTACAATCACTCTGACTCAGCCTCCAAGCCCCATGCTCTCAGGCTCTCATGCCCTCACGCCTGTAGCGCCTACCCGCTATACCTCAGCCATTTCCACATCTCTTTCCAGGATGTTTTCTTACCATACATCAGGATACCTGTCCGGTATACTTTTGCAGCCATCCAGACAAAAGCAATGAAAGTAACCACCATCAGAACCATTGAAACAGCAATCTGCCAGTATGGAACTCCAAAGGGAATCCGTGCCATCATGACAATCGGAGAGGTAAGGGGAATCAATGAACACCAGAAGGAGAGTGAACTTTCAGGATTTTGCATTGTTCCCATTGCCACCATCAGGGCAAGAATTATCGGAATTGTTACAGGCAGCATAAATTGCTGTGTTTCAGTTTCATTATCAACTGCTGATCCGATTGCTGCAAATACTGAGGCATAAAGAAGATAACCTGTAATAAAATAAAAGATAAAACAGATTATTATCAGTCCCCATGGCTGATTCATTGCACTGTCGAACATTTTTGAGAATTCAGCCATCTGCGGAGTCACATCTGCAGCTTGCGTTCCCATTGCAGCCTGCTGTTCTTCAGTCATAATACTTTTTGGGACATTCTGTGATATTTCAGTCATATTGCCTTTTTGCAGAACTGTGGATTTAAGCACACCTGCAATAGCCAATTGTAAGAAAGACCCAGATCAGAAATTGTGTCAGCCCGACAAGTGCAATACCAATTATCTTTCCCATCATCAGCTGAACAGGTTTTACCGATGAGATAATTACCTCAACAACCCTGCTTGTTTTTTCTTCAATTACTCCTCTCATAACCTGGGCACCGAACATAAAGACAAGCATATACATCAGAAAGCCACGATATAGGCCAGTGCCATTGCTATACCTGTGCTTGTTTCCTTGACTTCTCCCGAATCATCAATCTTTATTGTCTGAACTGATACTTTTGTCTCGACATTTTTCATTATTTCATCGAGATTCTCAATCTTATAGGTCATAAGTTTTTGTCTTCTCAATCTCTTTTTCAAGCGAATTCTCAATATGTGGTCAGAAGTCCTATCGGAGGTTGTTTTTTTGAGATCAGCTGAATAGCATTGGGTGTATTGACAATTTCAGGGGAAATATAGAGAATTCCATAATATCCTGCCTTTTCAAATGTATTTTTCAGATCTTCAACCTTCACATTTTCAAGGTAGACAAATTCAGCATCTTTGTATTTTTAATTACACCTTTAAACAGATCAGAATTATCTTCAACTACTGCAATCTTTTTAAAATCCTGATCCTGGTTCATCATTACCAGTGTAGGGACAATAATTAATGCATGCCATGAGAATCGGAGCAAGAATAGTCATAATTATAAATGATTTTTTTCTTACCCTTGTCATATATTCTCTTTTTATAATAATAGATATCTTGTTCATATTATAATAATTTATATTGTTAGTCCTCTTTTAATTCCGGGCTTCAACTACCCTGATAAATATCTCATTCATTGATGGAAGGGCAGGATTAAATGAGATTATTTTGCCTGATTTCATGGCAGTATTAAGGATTTCATTTGTGTCAATATTCGCTGGTTGTTTTCAGCCTGATAGTACTTTTGTCATTTTCAGTCTGTCTGTTCAGAATATTGTACTGGCCATTTCCTTCAATTTTCACATCACCTTCAAAAACAAGATCATATTCATTGGCAGCCCATTGTCTGCGGATTTCATTAACACTTCCTTCAAGAATTGTTTTTGCCTTATCGATAAGAGTTATATTATCGCAAAGTTCTTCAACAGATTCCATATTATGAGTTGAAAAAATTATTGTTGCTCCTCTTTCCCTGAGAAAAAGGATTTCATTTTTTATGATATTGGTATTTACAGGATCAAATCCGGTAAAAGGTTCATCAAAAATCAGAAGTTTTGGTTCATGAAGTATTGTTGTTACAAACTGGACTTTCTGCTGCATGCCTTTTGACAGTTCTTCGACTTTTTTGCCCCACCAGTCGATAATATCAAGTTTTTTAAACCAGTATTTCAGCCTTTTCATTGCTTCAGCTTTTGAAAGTCCTTTAAGCTGGGCAAAATAGAAAGCCTGTTCTCCGACTTTCATTTTTTTGTAAAGACCTCTTTCTTCAGGAAGGTAGCCGATTGACAGAACATCTTCAGGCATCAGTTTTTTCCCATTAAGGAACAGTTCTCCGGAATCAGGTCCTGTGATCTGGTTGATGATCCTTATCAGGGTTGTTTTTCCGGCACCATTTGGTCCAAGCAGTCCATAAATGCATTGTTCCGGTACTGAAATGCTTACATTATCAAGTGCCAGCTGTGTTCCGAATTGTTTGGTTACATTCTTTGCTTCAAAAAGTGCCATAAAGAATTAAATGTAGATTAAGAAATGTAAATATATAAAACTCTGTGAATCTCCGTGTAACCATGCAATTATTGCACAGAGTTCCACAAAGGGGACACAGAGTTCCACAGAGAAATATCAACATACTTTATTCGAAATACCCTCTCATCCTTTCGAAGAATCCCTTGTCGTTTTTATCGGGTTTTGGTGTAAATGAGTCGGATTCCCTGAATTTTTCAATAAGTCTTCATCTCTTCCCTGGTCATGATCTTTGGTATCCAGACATTGACATTGACCAGCAGATCGCCTCTGTCCGTATCCATTTACTTCAGGAAGTCCTTTTCCCCTGAGGCGGAGTATTTTACCGGGCTGAGTTCCTGGTTCAATCTTTATTTTTACATTATTGTCAACTGTTGGCACTTCAACATGAGTTCCGAGTATTGCATCAGGGATGCTTATAAACAGATTATATATCAGATCGTTACCTTCCCTGATCAAGTTCAGGATGTTCTTCCTCGTCAATAACAACCAGCAGATCGCCGTTAACACCGCCTCTCCGTGGTGCATTTCCTTTTCCGCCGACAGTCATCTGCATTCCTTTTCCAACACCGGCAGGTATATTTATCTTTATAATTTCTTCTTTCTGGACAATCCCTTCACCATAGCAGGCAGGACATTTTTTTGTAATTGTCTTTCCTTCACCTCCG
This sequence comes from uncultured Bacteroidales bacterium, assembly GCA_963703935.1. Taxonomy (GTDB): domain Bacteria; phylum Bacteroidota; class Bacteroidia; order Bacteroidales; family VadinHA17; genus LD21. The sequence goes on from CAVPGA010000003.1 coordinate 97,918, forward strand.
CATGCCGGACAGACCGATGTTGTCTGCATCTGTCCGAGCATGGTGTTGGTAAGTCGTGTCACATGTCCCGATCCATGGCAGGTTGAACAGGTTGACATGCTGTTGCTGTCAGCTGCTCCTGTTCCCCCGCATGTGTCACATGTGTCATATTTGTTGACCTTTATTTTCTTTTCAGTCCCGGATGCAATTTCCTGAAGGTGAGTTTTACCTTAACCCTGCAGGTTGCTTCCTTTGCTGACCCTTCGCCCGCTGTCTGCGCCTTGAGCTTCCAAAGCCTCCGAATCCACCGAATGCATCACCGAAAATATCACCGAATGATGAGAAAATATCCTCCATTGTCATTCCGCCACCGCCAAAACCGTTTGCCAGCGCTGCCCATCCCTGCATGACCATAACGGTCATACCTGGCTCTCTTTTCATCATTGCTCAGAACTTCATAGGCTTCAGCAGCTTCCTTGAAATTCTCTTCTGATTTCTTATCACCAGGATTTTTATCAGGATGATACTTTAATGCCTGTTTCCTGTATGCTTTCTTGATCTCCTCCTTTGTAGCCTCTTTCGATACACCAAGCACCTCATAATAATCTCTTTTTTCCATTCCTCAGTTTCCTTTGATCATATTAAGCTTTAGAATTACGGATCTGAAATAATCTATTCACCTACAACTACTTTTGAGTGTCTTATAACCTTATCCTGCAGATAATATCCTTTTAAAACCACATCAACTATTTTTCCCTTTTTATCATCCTCTGTCACCGGTATTTTTGCAACTGCATCATGCAGATCAACATTAAATTCGCAGTTAAGCGATTCAATTTCCTTAATACCCTGTTGTGTTAAGGAATTCAGACAATTTCACATAAATGAGATCAATACCCTCTTTCATGCTGGTAGCAATCAGCGGATGCATTCCATATGTTCAGCGCTCTTTCAAAATCATCCATAAAGGGAAGTATCTGTCTGAAGCAGATCTTCACCGGCATATTTTGAAATATCCATTTTCTCCCTGAGGGTTCTTTTCCTGTAATTATCAAATTCAGCAGAAAGCCGAAGATATTTGTCCTGCATCTCTGCCAGTTTTTCTTCAAAAGCTTTCTCTTCAGACACAACTTTGTCAGCATCTGATCCCGACGGTGATTCAATTTCTCCAGAGGCTTTTGCCTCGTCTTCGTCGGGAGATGACCCTTTTGCAATTCCTTCTTCTCCGGTTACCGACTGCTTATTATCTTTATTTTCAGTTAGTTTCACTGTTATTTCTATCTTTATTGTCTTCCGTTTCGGTTATCTTCTTCTTTACCATCATCATCACTATTTTCAGTTTAACTCTATATATTAAACAAAATATCTGCCAACAGACAGTTATTTGACAAATTGACAGAATGAATAGCAGTGACGCATGAAGGGTGAGCTTCACAGCCATTCACACCTTGCACAAGCCTTGACGCCTTAAGTTTACGATACTAAACTCTGATTATATCCGCTCCCAGTGCATTAAGCCGTACATCAATATTCTGATAACCCCTGTCGATCTGTTCAATATTATGAATAACACTTTTTCCTTCAGCCGACAGTGCTGCAATCAGCAAGGCCACTCCGGCCCTGATATCAGGTGATGACATTACCGTACCCCTCAGCCTTATCATTTTATCCAGGCCGATTACTGTTGCCCTGTGAGGATCGCAAAGAATTATCTGTGCACCCATATCAATCAGCTTGTCAACAAAGAAGAGACGGCTTTCAAACATTTTCTGATGAATCAGAACTGCACCTTTTGCCTGGGTTGCTGTTACAAGGAAAACACTCAGAAGGTCAGGTGTAAGTCCGGGCCAGATGGCATCAGCAATTGTCATTATTGATCCGTCAATAAATGTTTCTATTTCATAATGTTCCTGGCGCGGAATATAAATATCATCGCTCATTCTTTCAAAATTGATTCCCAGCCGGCGGAATGAATCGGGAATAATTCCCAGATTTTCATAGGAAACATTTTTGATTGTTATCTCCGATTCTGTCATTGCTGCCATTCCAATGAATGATCCTATTTCGATCATATCGGGAAGAATTGTATGTGTACATCCCCCAAGTTCCTTTACTCCGTCAATATAAAGAAGGTTGGAACCTATGCCATCTATTTTTGCTCCCATCGATACCAGCATCCTGCAAAGCTGCTGAATATATGGTTCACAGGCAGCATTATAAATTGTTGTTCTTCCTTTTGCCAGAACTGCAGCCATAATAATATTGGCGGTTCCGGTAACAGAAGCTTCATCAAGATGCATATATGTACCTGTTAATGACGGTGCTTCAACTTTAAAGAAAGGATCGGCAGTATCAAATTCAAATCTGGCTCCAAGCTTCTGAAAACCAGTAAAATGTGTATCAACTCTGCGGCGTCCGATCTTATCTCCACCCGGTTTTGGAATAAATGCTTTTCCAAACCGGGCAAGCAGTGGTCCGACAATCATTATTGATCCTCTCAGGCTTGCACTCTGATTCCTGAATTCAGCTGTCTGAAGATAATCGAGATTAATATTGACAGCTTCAAAACTGATAACTGAATCAGATTCTCTTGATGATCTTAACACCCAGACAGCCAATCAGTTCAATAAGTTTATTGACATCGCTGATATCCGGAATATTTTTGATTGTGACTTTTTCGGGAGTAAGAAGAGTTGCACAGATAACCTGCAGGGCTTCATTTTTTGCTCCCTGGGGTGTTATTTCTCCTTTAAGCGATTTACCTCCATGAACAATAAAAGTACCCATTAATGACGGTATGTCCTTTTTTCTTGATGAATTGTTTGTTTTGCTGTTTTCCATGAGGTTTGCCCTGCTGTGGTTTCTTTTTTACCGGAGGTATAAGTTCCCTTACTTCAAGAATTCTTACTCCTTCTGTCATTTTCAGTTTTCCTCCCGATAACAGTTTCATATCACCGATGATCACCTCATCAGCTACCTGACCTCTGTTCCAGGTGATATATGATTTTTTCATCTGGTTGACTATCAGCGTTGTAAGATATTCTTTTTCATCACCATCTTCCATTTCTGAAGCTGCATCGATCATCAGTTCAATTATTCGTCCATAATGCAGATATCTTATATCTCCCTGCTGATAAGGTATCTGTTTTGGTTTTTCAACAAATTTTGAAGGTTCCGGAGGTGGAAAGGGAGAATCAATATCAAGTTCAAAATTTGCAATCAGTGCCAGGTGGTCCCATAATTTATGCTTGAAATCTCCGACATCACGGAGCTGGGGATTCAGATTGCCCATGATCTGGATTATTGTCTTGGCAGCACGGTTTCTTTCATCCCTGTCTTCAATGGTCTTTATATGATCAACCATCTTCTGGACATTTCTTCCATATTCCGGCAACGCCATCCTTTTCCGTTGTGTATTGTAATCGTAATTCATGAGCAATCATCTGTTTTCTGCAAAGCTAATAATTTAATGCCAGATAATGAAAGAATTGTTATTTCTCACCATCGATGTGATTGCTTAAATTATTCGTTAAAAAATGTGATCTTTAAAATCATTTTTAAATATCAGTTAACACCAAGAAGTTATGAAACAAATTCTGACACTCTTCTTTCTTATAATTTCAGTATTCCCATTAGCCGGTACTGACGGTTACAAACGCAATCCGGGTATTGATATAATAAATTATACATTTTCAATTTCACTGAGCGATTCAAGCGATATGATCTATGGGAGGTCAGTGATCACCATCAGATTTAAGGATGCTACAGTCTCAATGCAATTTGATCTGAAAAACACCAGGTCTGACGGCAAAGGCATGGTTGTTGATTCTGTTCTTTTCAAGCGGAGGAATTATTGAATGGACACATGAAGGAAACAAGATCACTGTTATTCCCCGCAAGTCTGTAAATAAGGATGAAACGGGAACTCTCAGCATAGTATATCACGGAATCCCGGCTGATGGACTGATTATTTCAAATAATAAGTTTAACAGACAGAACATTCTTTTCGGATCACTGGCCCGACAGGGCAAGTAATTACCTTCCATGCATAGATCATCCGTATGATAAGGCGACTGTTGATTTCATAATTACAGCTCCTTCCCATTATGAGGTGGTTGCCAACGGCTATGCCATTGAAGAGAGTCACCCCGGCAAGGACATGAAGCTGACTCACTGGAGGGAGGAGGTCCCCATCCCGGTTAAGGTAATGGGCTTCGGAGCTGCACAGTTTGATATTCAGCTTGCAGGAACACCCGAAAATGTTCCGGTCTGGACATATGTATTTACAGAGAACAGGAAGGAAGGTTTTTTTGATTATTCGGCAGCTGTAAAACCTGTGACTTTCTTCAGCAGGTTTATAGGAAAGTATCCATTCGAAAAGCTTGCCAATGTACAATCAAAAACAATTTTCGGAGGCCTTGAAAATGCAGGCTGCATTTTCTATAGTGAAAAATCAGTAACAGGTAAAGGCAAGGCCGAGGGACTTCTGACACATGAGATTGCCCATCAGTGGTTTGGCAATTCGGTGACAGAAAATGACTGGCACCATATATGGCTCAGTGAGGGTTTTGCGACATACCTGACTTCCGTTTACCTGGAAATGAATTATGGAGAGGACAGGCTGACAGAAAGTATGAAGTCAGCGAGGGAACGGGTTATCAAAGAATATCTCCGCTCTCCGGGTTCAGTGATAGACACCACAATTACAGACCTGATGAAGCTTTTAAGCGCCAATTCATACCAGAAGGGGGCCTGGGTGCTTCATATGCTCCGGCATGAAATTGGCGATGAACCCTTCTGGAAAGGGATGCGGTTTTATTACGAGAGATTCAGGGACAAAAATGCGATGACCGGAGATTTCATAAGCATAATGGAGGAGGTGAGCGGGAAGGACCTTGACAGTTTCTTTACACAATGGCTGTATTATAAAGGTCAGCCTGATCTGAAAATCATAAACCGGCCTTCAATGAAAAAGGGTATGACGGATATTATAGTCACACAGACACAACAGATTCTTTTCAGCTTTCCCCTTGAATTGTTAATTAATTCACAGAACGGTTCCAGTTCAGGAGCTACTTCAGATTTCAGAAAGAAGCACAAAAGTCACCGTAAAAGCACAGGGTGTAAAGGAAATAATTCCTGATCCGGAGGTCAATTTACTGTTCAGGCAGATCAGTAATTAATGTGATTAAAGTCCAAGGAACTGGATTGCAATTCCGGAGAGAAGAATCATTGCACCTGCAATAACATTGCTGTATTTTTCGACAGGTTTGAGGTTTATCTTGCTGAATCCAAGCTTAAAAGCCAGCACTATCGACAACATTGTTGCAATTGTTACTATGGAAAACAGGATAGACACCATTATGCTCCCGGGAATATTGTTTGAAGCGGCAGGATACATTAGTAAAGGGATCAGAGGTTCACACGGTCCGAATACGAAAATGAGGAAAAGGATCCAGGGGGTTGTCCTTACAACTTCTGTCTCATGTACATGAGTATGCTCCTGAAAGTGGCTGTGTTCATGGACATGATTGTTGCCTCCCTTGTGGAAATGCGCATGTGAGTGCTTTCTCTTCCTGTAAAGATGCCTTATGCTGATAATAAGATAAACAAGTCCGAATGCAATAAAAAGCCATCCCGCAATATTCCCGCGGAATGATTCGATTGAAACCAGTTTATTGACCGAAATACCTATCGCGATCCCTATAATTCCAACTACCACTGAACTTAAGACATGTCCAAGGCCGCAAAGGAATGTGATGAACATTGTCTTTTTTACTGTCCATTTTTTTGCTTCACTGAGTACAATAAAGGGAAGATAGTGGTCGGGACCGAGGAGTGTATGGATAAAACCCAATGAAACAGCTGTTACTGATAGGAGGGTGATTGAGTTATCCATAAATTTCTTTTAAACCTGGTTGAGTAATTGGTTTTACCCTGCAATAATATTTATAAAAATTGGAATAATAGTACTTTGTTCTATTTTTATTCTTTCCGCCGGTTTGCAATCGGTGCAATAAAAGCTGTCTGGAAAACCGAAATCCATTAACCCTGCCTACCGGCAGGCAGGCGGCAGGCAGGCGCAAAGTCTAGGACCCATAATGATTTATGGGAACATCAAATTTATAACTTTAGGCGGAAAAAGGGCAGCCCATATAAGACCATTTCGCGAATTGCCGTAGGTTTACCCCCTGCCCCCTAAAGGGGGTTCTTCAAAGTCCCCTTTAGGGGATTTAGGGGTGAACAGATGGGGAGGAACAGGGTTGCCCTGAAATATGTTAAAGAGTTATATAATAGTTCGCAAGATTTAAAACCCAAGATCGCAAAAAATTTCCCTACCCTGCCTGCCGTGTTGGCAGGGTTAATGGATTCAGACTTTTCTCTATTGACGAATCCAACTATTTCCTGAAAAAATGAATTCATGGAAATTGACATTCTGATTATAGAGTAACTTTCTAGAGTCCCCGATGAACCTTTTCATTTTACTGAAATCTGCAGGGTTGCTAAAGAATCCTCGGTTATTTTCAAATTTTGAACAAGGCAGAATGAAGAATTTTTTCCTGTCATTCCCGATCGGCGTATATACCCATGTAAGATAGTATCCGGTATTCGATACAATTGTCGTATCCGCCCTTTTTTCAAGTTCAATCCTGACCATGGTTCCCCCATCTGTTTTAAGCCTTCTCTGATTTGATACAAAATTACCAAGTGAATAGACAACTATCCTGTCATTCGTCTCAGAGCCCTTCTTTGTCCATACCATTTTTTGCAGGACATGCGGGTGCGATCCGATAACAAGGTCAACTCCGCGATCAAGCAGAAATGCGGCAAGGTCAGTCTGGCTATTTGAAGGAACGGTGTCGTACTCTGTACCCCAGTGAAGGAAAGCAATTACCGCATCAGGATTCCTGCTCTTTGCTTTTTCAATATCGTTATTGATGACGATTTTATCAATCATGTTTACAATAACCGGTGGCGGAACCCTTATCCCGTTGGTGCCATAGGTATAATTGAGTACGGCAATCGAAAATCCGTTCCTTTCAATAATTGCAGGGTAAAGTGTGTCCCTGTGTGCCTGGTCAATAAATGTACCGGTATGCGGAATCCCAAGGCTGTCGAGTTTGTTTACCGTGGCAACTACGCCTTTTCCTCCACGGTCGGCTGAATGGTTATTGGCAGTAACAAAAAAATCCACGCCGGCATCCCTGCAGGCAACAGCAAGTTCATCCGGTGAGCTGAACTGCGGATAGCCGCTATATGGAGGGCCGCCAAGGGTAACCTCAAAGTTGGCGAATGCAATATCTGCCTCTGAGATCTCTCCTTTAACATAGCTGAACACATCATCATAGTTATATGTACGTGTTTCCCTGTTCTCCGCCGACCAGATCTGTTCATCATGCCCCATGATATCGCCAATGAACAGGAGAGAAATTTTATCAGAACCGGGTTTTGTTTCCTGGGCAAAAACCTGGAATGAACCGTAAAATATCAGGAACAGAATATGTAACTTTCTTAACATAAATAATTTTAGTTTAAAGAAACCCTAAAGTTAATAATTATTAAATTTGCCGGCTTAAATCTGTGGAGTGGGTATTGATTCAGGAAATCTATGACATTAAAGCATAATAGGCCAGATATTAAGGAGCTCTCACTTGCAGGTGTTATAGTGACCCTTGGGATTGTCTTCGGTGATCTTGGCACAAGCCCGTTGTATACGATGCGGGCAATCCTTGTAGGCAGCGGGGGCAACATAGATGACTTGTTGATATATGGCTCATTGTCGTGTGTTTTCTGGACTCTGACCCTTTCAACTACAATTAAATATGTAATGATTACCCTCAGGGCTGATAATAAGGGAGAAGGGGGAATTTTCGCCCTGTTTGCCCTGATGAAGAAGAAATCGACATGGGCGGCTGTTCTGACAATGATAGGAGGGGGAGCCCTGCTGGCGGATGGAGTTATAACGCCTTCAATAACAGTTACGTCCGCAATTGAAGGATTGAGGCTTGTTAATCCGGAGATTCCGGTTGTCCCGGTGGTTCTTTTAATTATCGGTGCCTTGTTTTTTATACAGCAATTCGGGACTAATCTCGTTGGAAGCTCATATGGCCCGATTATGGTGGTATGGTTTTCAATGCTTGGCATTCTGGGCCTGTCACAGCTTGTTATTCATCCTTTCATCCTGAAGGCGGTCAATCCGGCATATGCATTCAGATTCCTGACGGAATACCCGGGAGGATTTATTCTTCTGGGCGCTGTATTCCTGTGTACAACAGGTGCTGAGGCTCTTTATGCCGATCTTGGTCATTGCGGGAGGAAAAATATCAGGATTTCATGGATATTTGTAAAGATCTGCCTTTTGCTGAACTATTTCGGACAGGGCGCATGGTTACTCATAAATCATCCTTCAGGAGTGGATGTAAATCCCTTTTACGGTTTGATGCCAAAATGGTTATTGTTGCCCGGGATATTCATTGCAACTGCTGCAGCAATAATTGCAAGTCAGGCAATTATAAGCGGATCATTTACTCTTATAAGCGAAGCAATCTCTTTAAATTTCTGGCCAAGGATAAGGATCCTGCATCCTACACATGTCAGGGGACAGGTTTATTTGCCATTTGTAAACTGGGTACTCTGGATTGCCTGTTCGCTCGTAGTCTTTTCTTTCCAGGAATCCGATAACATGAATGCAGCTTACGGACTTGCAATTACAATAACAGAAATAATGACAACATTCCTGTTGTCTTACTATTTGTATCAGAAAGGGGTAAACCACAGGCTGATATCGCTTCTGCTTATGGTTTATCTTACAATTGAAGGAAGCTTCCTTATTGCAAATCTTCACAAATTCAGCAGCGGAGGCTGGTTCACCCTGCTTCTCGGATCGATCTATTTCCTCCTGATGTTCGGCTGGTATTTCGGAAGAAAAATAAAAAACAGGTATATAACCTTTGCCAATCTGCATAACTATATTGATCTGTTCAAAGAACTGTCGAAAGACGAATCAGTTCCGAAAACAGCAACCAACCTTGTCTATATTATAAGAGCCAACAGAAAGGACCAGGTCGAATCGAAGGTGATCTATTCTATTTTTCAGAAGCAGCCAAAACGGGCTGACACATACTGGCTTATTCATGTGGACAGGGTAAATGATCCAAATCAGTTTGAATATCATGTCACACAGATCATTCCGGGAGTTCTGATAAGGGTTGATTTTCATATCGGATTTAAGGTTGAACCCAAGATCAACCTTTATTTCAGGGAGGTTATTGAAGATCTGGTCGCTTCCGGTGAAATAAATCTGGAAAGCGGGTACGAATCATTAAGGAAATATGATGTACCAGGCGACTTTAAGTTTGTTCTTATTGAAAGGATAATGCCAAAGGATTACAAGCTTTCAAACTGGGAAAATTTGATACTCACCCTGTACGGTCTTGCCAATAAAATGAGTATAACCGATATAAAATCCTTTCAGCTTGATTCAACAAATACTATCAATAGAGCAGGTGCCTATATTAATCGATCAGCCTGAACACCTCAGGATTAAACGGATAGGTCCGCAACTTCCAAACCGGTTCTGAATATGCATCCTCTTTGCCTGTATAAACTGAAATGATTATATTCAGGCAATTTTTAAATTGAATTTCGCTTTCGGATGAATGCAATGCCAATAGTGATCGGAGCAATTGCAGTTTTTGCACTGGCTTACCGGTTCTATTTCAGTTTTGTTGCCGCAAAAGTAGCTGTCAGAAATGATCTTGGTCAGACTCCGGCATACAGGCTTTATGACGGGCAGAATTATTACCCCATGAATAAATGGGTATTGTTCGGACATCATTTTGCAGCAATTGCAGGGGCCGGACCGCTTGTTGGACCTGTTCTGGCAGCACAGTTCGGATTTATGCCGGGATTTTTATGGATGCTTATCGGTGCCGTGATGGCAGGGGCTGTTCATGATTTTGTAATTCTTACAGCATCGGTGCAGCACGACGGGAAATCGCTTGCTGCAATAGCCAAAGCCGAGATAAACAAAGTAAGCGGAGCAACCACTTCATTCGCTATTATCCTGATAATAGTTGTTGCTCTTGCCGGACTGGGTCTGGTTGTTGTCAATGCTCTTGCAGAGAGCTCATGGGGAACCTTTACAATTGCCTCCACAATCCCGATTGCCATTATAATGGGAGTCTGGATGTTCAAAATAAGAAAAGGGAAGACCCTGGAAGCAACAATATTCGGAGTGATAATGCTTATCGCTGCTGTGGTCCTTGGCCGTTATATCCCCGAATCACAATTTGCAGGTTGGTTTACATTCAACCATAAAACCCTTACTATTCTTATTGCAACATACGGATTTCTTGCATCTGTTCTGCCTGTCTGGCTGCTGCTTTCACCCCGCGATTACCTGAGTTCAATAATGAAGATTTCAGTCATCGGCCTGCTTGCCATCGGATTGATAATTGTAGCTCCTGAAATCAAAATGCCGGCATTCACCGATTTTACAAAAGGAGGGGGTCCGATTATTCCGGGAAAACTATACCCTTACCTTTTTATTACTATTGCCTGCGGTGCAATTTCAGGATTCCACTCACTTGTAAGCTCCGGAACGACGCCAAAGATGATAATGAAGGAGGCTGATATAAAGACCATTGCCGTAGGATCAATGCTTACCGAAGGAGCTGTCAGCATTATGGCACTTATTGCAGCAACAAGCCTTCTTCCGCTCGATTATTTCCAGATAAACGTACCAGTCGAGAAATTACAGGCTATTCTTCCAAAACTTCATGAAATGGGGTTTACTGAATCAAACCTCGACCAGCTTTCGGCCAGCGTAGGTGAAAAAATTGCAGGACGTACAGGCGGAGCTGTATCGCTCGGTGTCGGAATGGCATATATCTTTTCTTCTATTCCGGGGATGAAGCATCTTATGTCGTACTGGTATCATTTTGCAATCATGTTTGAAGCATTGTTCATACTTACAACAATAGATGCCGGGACAAGGATCGGGAGTTTTCTTTTGCAGGAGACCCTGGGCAAGGTATACAAGCCATTTCAGAAGACAAACTGGCTGCCGGGCAATCTGATTACCAGCGGACTGATCGTATTTGCATGGGCTTATTTTATCTATACGGGTACTGTTGCGACAATCTGGCCAATGTTCGGAACCGCAAACCAGCTGCTTGCAACAATTGCTCTTGCAATCGGGACATCATTCATTATTAACAGGGGCAGAGGCAGGTATGCATGGGTTACAATTATCCCGATGACCTTTGTGGGTGTGACGACACTTACTGCAGCTTACCTGAATATTAAGAATATCTATATTCCGCAATGCGGTATTCCTGAAACCCTGGTTCCCGGAATAATTAACCTTGTTTTAACCTGTTCAATTATAATATCTGTGGTAATTATTTTATCGAATGCAATTCCACAATGGATAAGAGCAATTTCAGTTAAGAAGGTCCCGCTGAAACCGTAATATCCAGATTGGCTGAGTAACTAAAATTTAAAAACTAAACAATGGAGTTGTTTCATAATCTTTTCGATTGGTACATGACCAATCTGAACTATTTTACGATTGCCTTGCTGATGGCCATTGAAAGCACTTTTCTTCCCCTTCCCTCCGAAATCGTTGTACCATTTGCAGCTTATAAAGCTGCACAGGGCGAACTGAATGTTTTTGGTGTTGTGTTGTTCGGCACTGTGGGCGCTCTCTGCGGATCACTTATAAACTACACCCTGGCATTCTACCTGGGACGACCGATCGTTTATAAATTTGCTGATTCCCGTATTGGTCATTTTTTTCTTCTTTCAAGAGAAAAAGTGGAACATGCAGAGAACTATTTCATCAGGAACGGCAAAACTTCTACTTTCATTGGGCGTCTTGTACCCGGAATCCGTCATCTCATCTCAATCCCTGCAGGACTGGCAAAAATGAATCTTCGCGATTTTATGCTTTTCACATTTGCAGGCGCCGGTATCTGGAATATTATTCTTGCAATAATCGGGTATTATCTTTATGAAGTAAGGGAACAGATCTTTCCTTACCTGGGGCATATTCTTGTGGCTTTGGGTGTGTTGTTTGTTGTATATCTGATTGTTAAAGCCAGGTTGGACAAGAGGAAGAAAGTCAAAGGTCCAAAAACCCCACTCGAGGGGGGCAGGGGGGTGTAAGTCAAGGCTGCATCTGGAAACCTGTGTAAACGTACTGCTTCATAGCCTTCGGTCATTGCGAGGAGCGCAGCGACGAAGCAATCCCTTACAATCAGCACATGATGTCATCCTTCGAGGGGGGCATGGGTTTCAAAACCTTAAAGAGAGACAGCTTAATCCACCGTCAAGTTTACGGAATTCGGAGACATCAAGAACTATTGTTTGATATCCTGCTTTTTCGATCTGATCCCTGGTTTTCGGGTATCCCTCGGCTACAAGTACTTTCCCGTTTATCCACAATGAGTTTGCTGCGTAGGCTTCATCCTGACCAACAATTATCCTGTTGAAGCCTGAAAATTCCTTTCTGTTGATAAATTCACCGGTCACCAGGATATTTTGATTTTCGAGATAGGAAACTCCGGATTTAAGGTGAAGTGTCTTATTCAAAGGAACCTTTGATCCGGTCAAGCCAGACCTGCGAAGGATATCTATTAGCTGATCAGCCCCATAACCGTTTGTACGTTCAGAAATACCAATATAAAAATGGCCAGAGACCATCATTACATCACCGGCTTCCAGGGTACCGGGCGGGATTATCTCTTCGACAATCGTGTAATATTCGTGCAATACCTGCCTGATTCCGGATGTTTCTCCTCTCCGGGTAAAGGCGCCGGGATTTGTAATTACTGCGCACTCCGGAGTACAGAGGGCTATGTCTTCAATAAATGTTGAATCAGGGAAGCGATCTTCAGCCTCCAGGATCTTAACCGATAATCCACACAATTTCAGCGCTTCCACGTATTCCGAATGTTGCTCCAGCGCTTTCAGATAGTCGGGTTTTCCCAGATCTGAAGTGGTTAAACCATAGATCATTGCGGGACAGGGGAGCCGTACGATTGCATTATGGAAACGGGCATCCCTGTTTATAAGACCGGGATTATGAGAACCTATTCCTTCAGCCATTTTTCAAATATTGCAGTCTGCTCCCGTGTAGGATCCGGTAATGGTTTGATCTCAAGGCTTCTTACTGTTTTTTTCCCCGGAACTATTTCGACAGTACTGGTCTTTTCACGGTGTGTAACTGTAATCGATAATTTGTTCCCCTGATTATCAGTGCTCAGAATTTTTTTCAAGGATTCATCCGTGGCTTTCTCCCCGTTAATTTCTGTTATCACATCCTGGGGACTCAACCCGGCCTTATAGGCAGGTGAATCCCATTCAACAGTTGTAATTAACAGGCTGCCATTATTTTCACGCGTATTGATCCCAATCCAGGCACCATCTGTAACAACAGGATCCATATCAATTCCCAGTCCTGCATATGCAAGGTATTTTGAATAGTCAATAGGCTGAACTGTAGGAATATATACATCAAATATTTCCGCCAGTGAAGCCCCTGCAGTTTTTTCACACACCTCCCTGAATTCCTTATCCGTAAATCCCCTTTTCTTCTCCTTGTAATAAACCTGGTAAAGGGTCCGCATTACATCGTCAAGCGACTTTTTATTACCGGACTCATAGCGGATCTTCAGATCGAGAAGCAGTCCAATGCCACAGCCTTTATCATAATAGGAGATCGTTGTGTTTGCCGCATTTTCAGACCGGTTGAAGAAGAGCATCCACGAATCGAAGCTTGACTGAGCGGCAGACTGAAAGAGGTGTCCCGGGATATTCTCATAGCGGGAAATATTCGATTTTAATTCCCGGAGAACATCTTCCCGGCTGAAAAAACCCGCCCGGTTAAGGATAAGGTATTCATAGTAAACAGTAACCCCTTCTGAAAACCAGAGCATCGTAGTGTAATTTTCTTTATCATAGTCAAACGGGCCAAGCGCAACAGGTCTGATTGTCTTTACATTATACAGGTGGAAGAATTCATGGGCAATGAAGCTCAACCATCCGTTTAATGAACTTTTGTTACTGAAATCCATGCGATTGGTAAACACTGCCATCGAATTGGTATGCTCCAGCCCTCCCATACCTCTGTTCATCATAATAAAAGTATAGTGCTTATATGGAATCTCACCAATCAGGGATGTGGAGGCATCAACTATTTTCTTAAAGGCCTCTGCCAGTTCTGACCTGTTTATATTGCCCAGATTTTCAGCGGCAATCGTATATGGAATACCTCCTGTTTCAAATTTTAATATTTCCTGGTTGCCTGCCAGTACAGGGCAGTCGTAAAGAATATCGAAATTGGCTGCATAAAAGGTATTCTTTTTTCCGGGTACAGGATCAAGACCTGTGGATATTTCCGAAAACTTCTCGTAGGGTACAATATTTACTGTAACGGGGTGGTCTTTATGTCCGGCAGGATGCATGAAGATGCCGGTAGGTGAAATAAATCCCCTCCCGTCATCCAGGAAGGAGTCGGCAACTGATGTTCTGAACGCAAAAACATCATAATTAACAGTTAAAACATTTGTTTTTTCAGTTTCTATCACCCATCTGTTTTTTGATGTTTTTTCCCATTTCAGGCTTTTTCCTGAACCATCGGCAGCATTGAAATTAATCAGATACTTTGGATAATCCATGATCATATAATAACCTGGTGTCCAGACAGGTAATTTTAATTCAACAGATTTTTCCGAAATGCCGGAATAAACAAGAGTTACATGAAAATAATGGTTGTTTGGATTTTCCATTGAAACAGTATACCCGATACTGCTTGCCTGAGCTTTCTGGGAGCTGGCTTCCGGGGAGTAAAGCAGCATAACCCATGCAATGGAGATCAAAGCGTAATAGCTCCCTCCATTAATAAGATCCTTCGTTGTTTTCATGTGACTGGTCTTCAGATTTAGGATATGAAGATAAAGAAAAATGACCTGAGGCTGTTTCAAAATTAGTTTAAATAATTATCTCCCTTCGTGCGATATTGTACTTTAACCTGATCACAGGTTTTGTTTTTTAACAGGAAGGTCATAAACGATTTCCTTTATATTCTGCGCCCATTTAGTCCTTGGGACAATCCGGTTGTCAGTGAATGCCAGGGTATGGCTTTCCCGACGGTGAGGGTTACTGTCGAATCCCGCTGGTTCATCATCTCCCTGGGAAGCAGAGCTGATTCAATAAACATTTTGATACCCAGACGTTTTCTGAGATTGGCCACAAAGTAGAACAGGTTCGAATTCCTTCCACCGATGTGTACGGGAATAATATCCCTCTTATACTGAATGGCCTTGGTGACAAATGTCTTTTGCCAGACCGGATCAGCTATAACTCCGTTCTTTCTCCTCGAGACCTCCCCGGACGGAAATATCAATATCTGGGTATCAGATCTGAAAAGCTCCTCAATTTCTGACACTATCTCCCTTGAATTTCTCCCAAAAACATTAATTCCAAGCATAACCGGCCTAAGGTTTGGTATCTGTCCGAGAAGTTCATTCGTCGGTGATTTCACATCAGGGAAGAAACTGTAGACCATGCTGTAAAAAGCCAGGGCGTCCATGCCTCCGACAGGATGATTGGAGGCAAAAATAAACCGTCCCGCCGGAGGAATATTACTGCCGCCCCTGACATCGACTTTCACATTCCAGCCTTCCAGGACATCATTTATAAAAGGGACACCTGTTTTGTTACGGCTCCGGTTAATCGTAGCATTCATCTCATCCTGGCGGATAAGCTTTTCCACCAGCCTGATGGCAAAACCGGGAAGAGACCTGAAGAACCTGGAATCACTGTTCCTGAACGCTTTCCTGATATCGATAACTTTAGGAACCGCTGACATAATTATACCTCTGTTTCACAAAAGGTTAATGATCAAAAGATGAAGTGTATGCTATGATGTACAGTGTTATTAATGCACCCAAAGTGTAACCTGCAGCTCCTGCAAAACCTGCCAGCAGGCGAACACCGTCCAGCCTGAATTTTTCAACGCTCACTATATTCTCAAGAGGTATAAAGACGTGACTGTCGCCTTTTTTCACCATTGAATCGGGTGCAAAATAAATGTGAATTGCCTTGTTTTTAGGATGGAAGACATCCTTATCGTCAATGGTTCCGGTTAAAACACCCATCTGTTGCAGATATATCTGATATCCGGTAGCTGTTTAATCCGGAATGGATGTAGGTGTATTTATTGGCAGGATCCGTCATCTCGCTGTCAGGAAGGTACTGCAATGAATAACAGCTTGATAATCTGGTTGCCAGGACCAATATTATGAACAGACAGGAGAATTTGCTGAAATATTTTAATGATGTCATTGATAAATAGAGCTCAGATTTTACAGGAAAACTGGCAGAGTAAAGAGCAGCAGAACGACTCCGACAGAGGATATTATCATTCCTGCATTTACTTTCTGGTTTTCTACCTTCCCTATATTTTCCATGGGGCAGGAGAGGGTCTGATTCCCGATTTTTAAAGCAGATGGCGGTCCGGCATAGATGTGAACCTGCCTCAGTTTGTTGGTTTTGATGTGATCATTGTCAACGATTATGGCGGAGAACATTCCATTTTCACCGGTGACAGGGTAGACCATCCAGATGCTGTCGCCGGAATGAAAATAGTAGATGGTTTTTCTCTCAGGCATTTTTGCCATCTCAGAGGTTGGAATGTTTTTCCGGGTGACACAACTGGTAAGCATTAAAACAAATATGACTATATTTAATAAAAGTGTAGTTCCTCTTTTGAATTTATTCATGAACAATGATTATTTCTATTTCCGGATATCTTAGCGTCTTAGTGACTTTGTGGCATCATTTTTATCTTTCTTCGGCAACTGAAGGAATCTGCGAAATCAGCGGGAAATTTTTTGTTTCCCCGCAGATCCCGCAGATCTTCGCAGATTTAAATCCAGTTTAATACGTCTTTTAATACGTCTTTCTTTTGAATTTAATATGTCTTTTAATACGTATTTCTTTTAAATTTAATACGTCTTTTAATACGTCTTTCTTTTGAATTAAATTTATCTTTTAATGGCGCTTATATATATTATTGTACGTTCATATTTTATATAAATATCCGGTCGTAATTAACTGTTATGCACGGCCTCTCCCCAAACCCCTCCCCCAAGAGGGAGGGGCTTCCCCCTCTCTCCTGGGAGAGGGGGATTGAGGGGGTGAGGCTGGAATGCCTAGGCACTACCCCACTATTTCGGCGTCATCAAAATTCCGGGATTGAACGGTGACACGCCGGTGCCGGACCTTACGGACACCCCTGCTGCCAAAGAAACCCCAGCCCCCGCTTCCCAGGAGAAACCCGAGAGCGTAAAGCCCTCCGTTATTGTTCTGGGCATACATGGTGATCTCATTGTTGAAGAGCATGCCTATAAAATCGAACGGAGCGATAAAGCCATGCCACAATCCGCCGAAGAATCCGTATTTGTGACCTGAAAGGCATTGTTCAACTATTTCATTATTTGCACATCCCGATAACAGGATCAGGATAAAAAATAAAAACACTGCAACAGAATTCCTGTGTTGGTAAAGTAATTTCATATTGTTGATTTTAAGAATATATACTGTTCAGAAAAGGATTCCTTCGACAGGCTTGCCTGAGTACTTCTTTTCATGTTCGATAAGCCACCTTTTTCTTTCAAGGCCTCCTCCGTATCCTATCAGGCTGCCGTCAGATCCGATAACCCTGTGGCATGGAATGACAATTGCTATCCTGTTTGTTCCGTTGGCATTTGCCACTGCCCTGACTGATTTGGGATTATTGAGCGATTTTGCCTGTTCGAGGTAGGATCTTGTGGTTCCGAATGGGATTTTCTGCAGTTCCTTCCAGACAGCCTGCTGAAACACTAGTGCCCTGAATTACAACAGGAACGGAAAATTCCTTCCTTTTTCCTTTAAAGTATTCTTTCAATTGCTTTTTAAGAGCTCTCAGATGCTTGTTCCTGCCATACTCGACAGGTCCTTCAAACAGGATTGCAATATCTTCATATTCAGATTTTATTTTCTCCCTGTCGCTGAATTCCAGGAGGCAAATACCTTCTTTTGTCGCTCCGGCGACCATCTCTCCCAAAGGTGTTTCTATCTTAGTCAGTTTGATCATGACTTTGCAATTCTGCGATTATGCAATTCTGCGACTGATGTCATGCGATTTTACAATGCATCGATTATGCAATTTTGCAGAATTCCTTTATTTATTAAACCTCTCTGAGGTTGATTTTATATACTTCTTATTTCTGAACCTCATCGCTGACCAGTTATCGTCAATGGCCAGCAACCTGACGCCATAGAAATCGAGTTCATTCATGCCTTTCCAGCCGTGGTCCCTGTCAATTTCAGAAGTGAATTTTTTTGATGTTTTTTTCGGATAGCAAATCCATAAAACACCGTCTGCCACCAGATTGTGAAGTGCAACAGGAGCAATATCTTCAACTTCTGAAACTTTCCTGACAAAAACGATCATGAAATCGTATGGGAAACGCTGATCAATCTCATTGTCTATAATTACATCCTTAAGATCTTTTATAGGAGCAAGGGAAAAGTTTTTTTCTGCATTAATCAGTGCAATCCTTTTTTGACCTTTATAACCAAGCTTTTCGAGAAGAGTCTTCATACAGTTCCGGTTATTTGACTACTAAGTTAACAAATATATGAATTCCATACAGATGCAAGCCTATCCTGTAATACGGATTTTTTTGACACGATAATAATCTTAAAACACTTTCACCTGAACAATTTCCTTTAAAAGGTTATATCTTTGTATCATCAAAAATGGGGTGCCTTAATACAACGGGCTGAGATCAAACCCTTAAACCTGATCCGGGTAATGCCGGCGGAGGGAAGAAAGAGAATCACTAATAATCAGCCTGATCCTGCATCCTCATTTTAAAAATGTCTTTATAACTGATAATTAAAATGAGACTGAAGGTTATTTTCTTGTTATTATTCGGATCTACGATTTATTTCCCCGGCTTCAATGCAGGAGGGAGATGGTCCGGTTCTGAGGGGAAGGGTGACCGACAGTGATGGCGCTCCTCTTGCGGGTGCAAGCGTTGTGATCACCGGTACAAATACCGGAGTTATTACGGGTACCGATGGAACTTATTCCATAGCCGGCTTACCGGAGGGATCTTATTCAATCCGTTTCTCATTCATCGGTTATGAGCCTCAGATCCGCACAGTAAATCTTGAAAACGACATTATTCTTGATATTGTGCTGGAAGAGAAGGCTTTAATGACCGAGGATGTAATTATAAAGGCTACACGGGCAGGTGAACATGCTCCTCTTGCCTATACCAATATTTCGCGGGAGGTGATCATGAAGCAAAATACAGGTCAGGATCTTCCTTTTCTCCTGAGTCTTACTCCATCCCTTGTAGAAACATCAGAAGCAGGCAACGGAATTGGTTATACCAGCTTGAGGATCCGCGGAACTGACGCAAGCAGGATCAATGTCACAATTGACGGGATCCCGCTGAATGATGCAGAATCACAGCAGGTGTTCTGGGTTGACCTTCCTGACCTGGCTTCTTCAGTCGACAATATTCAGGTTCAGCGTGGTGTCGGCACCTCTTCAAACGGAGCAGGAGCATTCGGCGCTTCTATTAATATTCAGACTAAAGGGATTGAAAATAAACCATTTGCCGAAATAAATTCATCAGCAGGTTCATTCAATACTTTTAAAAATAGTCTTTCAGCAGGAACAGGACTGCTGTACAGACAAATTTGCATTCCAGATGCGATATTCCGATATCAGAAGCGATGGATATATCGAAAGGACCGGATCAGAACACAATTCTGCATTTTTAAGCGGCATTTACAGGACTGAAAAATCGACTGCTAAAGGCAAATATCATTCTTGGCAAAGAGCATACCGGAATAGGGTGGTGGGGAGTTCCGGGCGAAATGCTGCCGGTCAACAGGAGATATAATCCGGCAGGTGAATATACTGACGAAAATGGTATAACTCAATATTATGATAATGAAAGTGATAATTATACGCAAAACCATTTTCAGCTTATCTATACAACAAAAATTAATAATATCTTCTCTTTTCATACAGCCCTTCACTATACAAAGGGAGCAGGTTATTATGAGGAATACAAGGAAGACCGTTCACTTTCTGATTACGGATTACCTGATATAGTACAGGGAGATACGACAATCACCACAACTGATCTCATTCAGAGAAAATGGTTGTCGAATGATTTTTACGGTCTTATTTATTCGCTTGAATTACAATAATAAAAAGCTTGAAGCCAACCTGGGAGGAGGATTAAATCTCTATTCAGGCGATCATTTCGGAAGAATAATCTGGATGAGAAATCCGGGAAATACCGAAATGGACCATCAGTGGTATCTCAACAACGGGGAAAAAGGTGAAATGAGCATGTATGGAAAGGCGAACTATTCATTGTCTCAGAAGTTTACGCTTTTTGGTGATCTTCAGTACAGATATATTAAAGTATGAGTCTCAGAGGATCTGATGATGATCTGAAAGATATAGGTCAGAACCACAGATATAATTTCTTTAATCCGAAAGCAGGCCTTTTCTTTTCAATTACTCCAGATCAGGAGGCATATCTTTCATTTTCAGTTGCCAACAGGGAACCGACACGGGCAGATTTTAAGGAAGCTTCCGGAGACCCGGAGGCAATGCCAAGACCTGAAAGACTGTATGATATTGAGGCTGGATATAAACTGAGGACAGGAAAAAGCTCCTTTGGTGTGAATCTATACGGTATGATATATAAAGACCAGCTTGTACCAACAGGTGAACTTTGCAATGTCGGGTATCCGATAACGACAAATGTTGAAAAAAGTTACCGGGCAGGAGTTGAGTTAATTGCAGGAATTATTCCCATCAGACTTTATTGAATGGAATTTCAGTCTTACCTTCAGCCAAAACAAAATACCTGATTTTACTGAATATTATGTTGATTATAATACTTCCGACTGGTACATCAGAATATAAAAGCCGGGTTTTGGGGACAGTGGATATTGCATATTCACCTTCAGTGACCGGCAGCAGTGATCTGGCGGTGAACCTGATTCCGGTCACTGAATATCCATTTAATAAGTAAATATGTCGGGAAACAATACTTTGATAACACTATGAACAATGAAAGGATGATTGATCCTTATTTTGTAAATAATATCAGGATTGATTTTGAACCGGCAGCGAAGAATTAAAAGGCGCTGAATTACAGCTTCTCGTAAATAATATTTTCAACGCAAAATATGAAAGCAATGCTTATGGCGGCAACTGGTTTGAAGATGGAATTGAAAAGACCTGGTCATATTACTTTCCGCAGGCAGGAACAAATTTCATGTTAAGGCTTGGCCTGAAATTCTGATCAAATCTGACACAGAGATGATATCTGATTGGTTATCAAATAACTGGATTGAAATATTTGGTGCTGTAACAGGAATAATCTATGTATTTCTCGAGATCAGGCAGAAACTCTGGCTCTGGCCGGTCGGGATTATCACCTCTGCGGTTTATATCTGGATTTTCTTCACAGGCAAGCTTTATGCTGATATGAGTCTGCAGGGATATTACCTGGTAATAAGCTGCGTGGGATGGTACTGGTGGATCAGAGGCACAGGGCGCAGGGGAGAGGGCGCAGTGGGAGTAGGGGAGAGGGAGACGAAGGGCTGAGAGACGAAGAGACGAAGAGACTGAGAGAAGAGACGAAGAGACAGAGAGACGAAGAGACGGAGGGACTGAGGGTGAGCAGGCTGAAATTCAGAACAGGACTGACTCTTGGTGGTGTGTTTATTATAATTTATACAGTTATATGGCTTTTCCTTACCCGTTTGACCGATTCTCCGGTTCCGGTTTGGGATTCATTCATAACTTCATTGTCAATTGTAGCCACGTGGATGTTAGCCAGGAAGATCTATGAACACTGGTTCCTGTGGTTAATTGTTAATAGTGTCTCAGTCATTTTATTCATTGTCAAAGGCCTTTATCCGACAGTAATACTGTACATTATATATTTTCTAATGTCATTTGCAGGGTTGAAGGAATGGAAGCGCTCTTTATAAAGGATCACAGGTACAATCAACATCTTCAATTACCTTCTGACTTAAATTCATCTCAGTTAACCGGCTGATCCTCTTATCAGACACAATATGCACAGCGGGAGAAGAGGTTTAAATCCCAGGTATCGGCAAAAACACGTCCTGCCTGCAGTCCAATTCCATATTCCAGGACAGTTTCCAGGGACCGGATACCGGGAGGAGTAAAGATATCCTTTTTCAAGTAAGTGATCCATAGCCCCGTTGCCTGCCCTTACAGGAATTATAGTACAGCATTCGACACCTGCCTCGAAAGCAAAATCGATTGACCGTTCAGCCCAATAAACTCCTTCTTCTTCCGACATGAAAGGAGGTCTGAGCAAAATAAATGCCCGGGAAGGGATTCCGTTCGAGGTCAGAAAGCTGACTGAACTTTTGAAATCCTCAAGTGTCATTCTCTTATTGAGCTTCATCAGTACCTCCGGGTTGACAGTTTCAAGCCCAAGGGCAATCTGCAGATCAGGCTTTAGCATATCCCTGAACCTCAGGCACTTTTTATTAATAAGACGGGGATGACTTTCAACAATCACTGTTTTGAAACTGCCTGATACAACTGATGCAATTCTTTCATAATCTCTTTCAGGAATGGCCTTTTCATCAAAAAAACTTCCGCTGTTATATAGTTTCAGATGCTTGACTTCAGGCAGCTGATTCAATGCCCATTCAATCTGTTCCGGAATATTCCCTCCGCGACCGGATCATCAGTTGTGTTCTTCCACAGATCGCACATCAGGCAATGAAAAGGACATTCCTGGTTTGTCAGGAAAATGATGGCGATCATCTTCAATTTCTCCGGTAATGGTGCGTTCTTTTTCAACAAGCCAGGCATAAGGTCTTTGCGGATCGACAGTGTTTTTCTTTCCACGCTTTGATACAATCCACGAATCGGTCAGAATCAGGATCAGGATTTTCACTCATAGTTCGAAAGAAACTCTTTCCGGTAATGCTATTTCTTTTTCAGGAAAATGTTTTTTGAAATTGTTTTTTGAAACCGCACCATGCTGAAAACGTCTTTTTGGGAATACCGGCATTTCAATTCCGGTAACAGCTTTAACTCCCGCTGCAACTATCTGTCCTTTAAGATCATATAGTTTGTTATGATCCCAGTCGGTCATGTCAATATAGGGAATGCCTTCGGAAATTTCAATCACATTCGGAAGGGTGTAGGGGCTGAATGCTTCAAAACCCAGGAGATCCGGCAGGAGCATATGTCCGCATGTATCCCCGGCTTAATCCGCCTGAATAGGTCAGCGAATGTTTTATTGAATCCACACCCCAGCCTTCATGATAAAGCATCAGGTTATTAAGAACACTTCGGATTGTAAGTTCAGGATTTTCCTCAATCGGATAATCTTTCAGGTTTTCATCACCTCCGTCACCGTCAATGATGTATTTCCATTCGGGATAGCGTGATCTGATTGCCTGAAGAAGCGCCAAATTCATTGTGGCTGATTGTATATCCAGCGGTTTATAGTCTTCAACTACTTTAACAGCTTTTTTCCAGTCCAGGTCAGAATAATCAAGTTCGACCGGCTCAAGGAAAAGTTCAAGGTTCAGGGCTCCAAGAAACTTCCTGGCCTGGATCAGGTCTTCACCACCTCCGTCGATTGAAAGTGTAAATGCTTTCAGCCTGGAAGGGCTTTCACCAAGTTCCTTAAGTGCATGATAAGTAAGCAGGAATACGGAACCACTGTCAATTCCGGCTGAAAATGTAACTCCAACCGGGCCGGTTTTTGCCCGGTACTGAAGCCATTTTTTGATCTCATTATAGAGTGCCCCTATATATATTTCACCTATCTGTGCCAGATCCATGTTTGAATACTTGTTACGTTCAGGTTTAAAAAAACGGTTATAAACCGGATTGGGATCAGGACATCCAAGCAGTTCAATTTTTGTTATATAGTGGGCCGGAGCCATCCGGGTATAGGATGGATGGAACTGATTATCCAGGCCCTCCTTTTTGAGATAGTCAAAAATAACATCAATCCGTTCTGCAATCACCAGCTGTGGTCCTGCTGCCCTTTTTGCAATGAAATAGCGAATCGGGCGGCCAATCGATCTTGCCATTCTGATGGTTTTGCCCTCAACGGAAACAAGTGAAAATTGCCCGTCAATCTTCCGGACTTCTTCAACATCTCCTGACCTGACGATTTTACACTGCCTCTTCATGAGTCATATTATAAATGACATTTTTCTCCGGATTGGTGAGATCTACTATCTTTTCTACATATTGACTGTTCATATTCTATTATTTTTTAAGTTATTCCTTACTTTCATTCAAACAAGTGCCTAGGAGTACTTAGAGTACTTGAAGTTTTAGTATTCAAACTTCAGGTACTTTAATCTATATTCCTTTTCCCTGCAATTATAGTAATATACCGGTTGGAGCATTATATTTTTATATACTTCCTTTTTTCCATCTGACCAGGAGATCTCAAGGAGATCGATCATGCTTTCTGCCTTCCAAGCCCGATATGGAGTCGTGGATCATTATTTGAGAGGTAGCTTGTTGCCCACTGATTTACAAGTACCTGCTTCTTTCCTCCCGCTGTTACTGTAACCTTTGCACCTATTGCTGAGGCCGGGCCGTTTTTCCCTTTAAGAGTGACTCCAAGCCAGTGATTTTTATTGCCTCCGTCATTTCTGAGCAATGCCGGAGTGGCCTGCAGATCGACATGGGAAACTATAATATCCAGGTCACCGTCATTATCAAAATCCCAGACAGCCAGACCTCTGCCTGATCGTTTGGTTGAGAAATACCTGCCATAATTCCGGCCGTTATCCTTGAAATGTCCTTTTCCATCATTCTCAAGCAATAAGGGATACTGCAGGATAAGTTCTTCAGCAGTACCGTTTGCAGAAACGATATCGAGGTCACCGTCGTTGTCAAAATCAAAAAGTGCAGCTCCCCATGCCCCTTTGCCGGCAAGAGGCACTGAAACGCCGCTGATTCCGGTAATATCTTCAAACAAACCATTGCCCATATTCCGGTAGAGGGCTCCGTAATCAAGGTCAACAACCAGAATATCAATTAGTCCGTCACCATCTACATCACCAATGGTGCCATGCATTGAACCGGTACCTTTGCCCTGATTGTTTGCAGCCACACCGCTCTCCACACCAACTTCCTTAAATATGCCATTATCATTTCTGAACATAAAATTAAGCTGATGGTCATTAGCCTGAAAAATATCAAGGTCGCCATCATCATCATAATCAAAAACGGTAAGTCCCATGCATTTGGAATCGGGATAGTAAAGACCGTTTTTCTGTGTAACATCAGCAAATTTCCCGTCAGGCTGCTGTTCATACAGCATGGAAGCCTGACCTTTATATTCGGATGGATGAGGCATCAGGTCGGGGGTTACCGGTGAAACATAAGCCGGATCAAAAGCCAGAAAATTACCAACCATTGCATCGAGCCTGCCATCGAGGTTATAATCCCAGAATGCAACTCCGATGCTCCACTTTGTAAATCCATTCAGTTTTTCCGGTCCTGCAAGCCCCAGTGAATTCGTAATATCAGTGAAGGTGCCGTTCCCGTTATTGCGGAAAAAAACATTTGGACCATAATTCAAGAGATACAGATCCTGGTCTCCATCATTGTCATAGTCAATTGCACCTGCAGCCATGCTCCAGTTATTATCATCCAGGCCTGCAGTTGCTGATACCTCCGTAAATGTTCCATTCCCATTGTTTTTGTATAATCTGTCCTGTGAATTCTTAAAAACCTTACCATCAGGATCAGAAATGCCTTCAAGGTAAGTGCCGTTCATCATAAACAGATCCATCAGTTTGTCGTTGTTGTAATCAAATACTGTTATTCCCGATCCGCTGCTTTCAAGGATATTCTCATAGGAATGGTCACCGAAGGTATATTTGAAATCGATCCCTGCTTTTTTTGTTATGTCAGTAAATACAATGTTATTCTTCTGTGCGGACCCCGTAAATGGGATGTAAAAAAGAAGAGTAAAAAGGCAAACAAGAGTCTGTATAACAAGTCCTTTGTTTACCTTAGTGAAGGCCTTTGAGTCCTTAGTGGTAAAATTTAAGTGCTTTAACCACAAAGGATCACAAAGGTTAATACAAAGGTGCTCAAAGTGAAGAAATTTTGAAAGGCACCTGTTCGACAACACCTTGGGAAGGGGGTAGCTAAGTTTGTTGATTTTCACTTTAAAGCCGATTATTTTTTAGCTTTCAGAGCATTCAGATACTCTTCACCTGTCACGGCTCTTGTGTTGTATTCACTGTTATATTTCTCAAGTTCAGGATCATCCGGATAGATATCAGCCGGTGACGGAGGATAGCTTTTCATGCCATGAAAAGGGAGAGGCAGGACAGTATTGCCGTAGGCTGTATTCAGATCTCCGTCTTTAACCCAACCAACACAGTGAATAAGGAAATCTCTTTTCCATCCTGGTTTTAACTCAGGCAGCATGGCGCCGTCAAATTTAATGGTAGTTTCATCACCGGCATTTGAGATTATATACTTGTTATCTGCGTCGGTGAGGAGAGGCAGCACATCGCCATACCGGGTATAGTTCCCTGTGAGATCGCTCCATTTCGGATCCCTGCAGACACTCGAATAATCAAACCAGTGAGGTCCGTATCGGCCGCCTTTTCTGAAGCCGGAGGAAAATCCCCTGTAATGCAGATCAGCCGAAGCGAGGTTTAATATCAGTTGAGATCACGGATTCATCTGAAAGAGTTCCGGAAAAGAAGATCTAATCCCAGTATATTTCCATATTTGTTCTGATCCTTATCCGGTGATCATCTGAAAGGAATTTGCCTGAAAGATCAGCAATTATTGTTTTGTCTTTTCCCATTGGAAAGCCAAGATTATCAATTACTGTTTCCCATTCTCCCTTCTTATTAATGACCTGGATCACCGGAGGAACAACTTTAAGCTTATCCGATTGCGAGAGGGCAACATTAATACTGGCATCAGTCGGAAATATCCAGCCATTCATAAAAAGATACAACCTTCCTGATCGGCTCCAAATCGCCGGGATCAAGAATCAGATCTTTCATCTCAGTGATTCCCTGGTATTTGTCAGGTTTGAAACCTGAAGGTAATTATCGTCTTTTTCGGAAATCAAAGGAAGTACATCATTCCCGTCTGAATCGGTTGCTGAAACCGGGATATGCTTCTCCTTAACCCTGTAGATTTCAAATCCGGGAAATGGAGGAGGAGAAAACTGTTCGGCAACAAAAACATCAAATGAATCGGGATGATCAACTGCAACAAGCTGGACTTTGTCAAGATAGATGGTCTCCCACAGTTCTGAAGTAACCTGAATGGAATAGACTCCATTTTTAGGCTTTAACAGATCACCCGGGATCTTAATATAATCATCCGATGCATCAGCAAAGGCATAGGCTGTAGTGCCGCCCATAATACCAAGCGGCATGCCCAGTGCGCTTCTCCAGAGAATATCCTTGACAAAAACATATTCTTCTCCGTTCCAGGTATACAGGAACGGGCATGAACCCTTAAGTGTCTGATCCTCGATAAGCGACTGATCAGTTCCGGGGAAGAAAATATTCTGAGGCACCCCGTTGGTCCATGTTATTCTTATTACATCAGCTCAGGGACCGTTTCCCTATACCAAAATGAACATCCGGATCGGTTACCACCATTGACTGGTAAAGATCCCCGGCCCGCATTTCAACTTTTGCACCTATCCCGAAATGATTGTTCTTGGCACTGCCGGCTCTTAATCCGACAAGCTTCATCCTGATAAAATGGTTACCGTTACCCCCATCATTTCGGAGCAGAGTAATGCCGCCGTTAAGCCCGGCAATAACAATATCAAGGTCGCCATCATCATTATAATCAAACCGGGCAATCTGCCTGCCCGATCTGCTCTCTTCCGGCAGCAGGCGCGATACATCCGTGAATTTTCCCTTTCCGTCATTATGAAACAGGAAAATGCCCTTTCCTCCCTGCTCTGCTGATTCACCTGCAACAATAAGATCAAGGAATCCATCATTGTCAAAATCAAAAAATGAAGCATCATAAACTTTCAAATTCTTCAGCAGACTGAACATTCCGGCTGTATTTGCTGTCAGTTCAAAGGTGCCATTGTTCTTATTCCTGTATAAATCAGGAATTTCTCCCTTTACTGAAGGAATGAAGAGATCGAGAAAACCGTCATTGTTATAATCCCCCACAGCTACAGAAGCTGCACCGCCCCCGCTTTTAAGACCGCTCTGCCCGACATCCTTAAATACACCCTGTCTTTGATTTGAATAAATAATATTTCCTGAATTCTCATTTACAACAATAAAATCAATATCGCCATCCTCGTCAAAATCGCCAAAGGCGGCATCACGCGAAGCTGCATCGCCTCCGGTAATGCCCATTTTCCCTGCCTGTTCAAGGAAAGTTCCGTCCGAATTATTCCGGAACAACATGTCCGGTACTGTTCCTGCTTCAAACAAATCGAGGTCCCCGTCATGATCAGTGTCGAAAAACAAGGCCATATTTCCGCCTTCAGGGCTGCCTATCTTTGCACGTTGAGTCACATCCTCAAATGTTCCTTTGCCTGAATTCCTGTATAACAGATCACCAGTCTCCCTGACAATATACAGATCCAGGAATCCATCATTGTCAAAATCGCCAAAGGAAGCTGATTTTTCATTACCCTGATGTTTAATTCCGGCCTCTTCTGAAACGTCACTGAACCTGCCCATTTCATTATTGAAGAGGTAATGCCTGTAGGAAGAAGTTCCGGGATCATAACTGCCTGCATAAAGATCAATATCACCGTCACCGTCATAATCAGCTGCTTCAACGTGCGTAAAGCTGCCAGTCTTACCGTTTGAGTCAACTGTGGAAGAAGGAATGATATTCAGACCGGCTGATGAAGTTGCATCCGTGAACTTAATGACATCAAGAAGTGATCTCTTTTCAGTGCCCTGCTAGCGAAGACTGCTGGTCAAAAGTGATAAGCGGAAATCCTATAAGTGAGCCTCCGGGGCCTTTCAAATCCATTATACCTGCCTGATATGGTGACGTAACTTTCAGATAGTTATGAAAAATAGTAAATTGGAGTATTGCATTTTCCCTGTCTTGATTTTTAAGGGACAGGATGGTTTTATCATAATATTCAATTGCTTCTTTTGGAAATTCAGGAAATTGCTTCTGGATTATCTCAAGCTGCTCCATTGCCTTATCCATCTTTCCTTCACGGATATAAATCGCTATAAGGTTAAGCTGGGGAACAACATTTCCCGGTGCCTTTTCAACAAGTTTAAGCAGATAGTTTTTATATTCTTTTTGCGACGCCGAATCCGTATCTCCGGAGTAAAGTTCGGAAAGATCATAGAGTATTTTAATATGATCAGGGGCAAATGCAAGAGCCTCTTTAAGCTCTGTGATTGCGCGATCCCTCTCATCATTCATCTGGTATACTGTTGCCAGGATCAGACGTATATCAGGATCTTTGGGATCAATTCTGACAGCCTTTAAGAGTTGTTTTTCAGCTTCAGGATATCTGCCCATTCTTAAATAAGTAAGACCAAGATTGGCGTATCCAAGTTTCTCTTTTGGCGCCAGATCGATAAATTTCAGGAATTCAGTTTCGGCCTCTTCAAGTTTAAATTCTTCGAGGTAAGCAAGCCCAAGGGTTTTAGTTGTAATCAGGTCTGTCGATCTCTGCTGTTCTTTTTCGGGATTGTTCCGGCAACTGAGAGGAAGAACCGCAAAGACCGCCGGTAATAAAAAGAAATATATTATTTTCATGCCAATAAAGTTAAGAAATTAAAGGCTAATCGGTTTTTGCTGCAACCGGAACTCCGTTTATCAGACTTCTCAGGTCAAAAGCCCCGGCCCGGTTTCCTTTTTCATCAAATCGAACTGGTCCTGTAGCTCCGGAGTATTTTATCCCTGACAACGCTGCCTGGATCCTTTCACGGTCAGGACTCCCTGATTTTTTTATTGCTTCAATCAGAAGGTTCATACCGTCAAAAGCGTAGGCTGCCACCATCCCGGGATCATTTCCGTATGTTTTTTTAAATTCCGAAACAAATGCAGCCATCTCCCGAACAGGCCAGGTTCCGGAAGGTATCAGCAGGTCATTGTCGTATTCCCTCAATTCGTTAATAGACAATACATCTTCATTTAACAGGTGCAGCGATCCGAAAACGGGTATATGTGTTTTCATTTGCCTTACCTGTCTGAATATTTCAAGGGAGGATGAAGGACTGCAGAATAGTATAACACAATCAGTACCAGTCTTTTCTATTTGATTGACCAGACCATTTCTGTCGTGGCTGTAAGTATCATAGTTGACCTGAATGGTTTCAGGATTTCCACCCAGCCGGGCCGTTTTCAAAAAATTATTGAGGGCTTGTTGTGAGTCATATTCATTATCAGAAACTATAAGCGGTTTCCTGATCTTTCTGATTGCATAGATCTCATTGATCAATGCTGTTGCCTGCTGAAAATCATTTGGGACGCAATTATAGAACCATGGGACAAATGCCTGTGAGAGTGTCGGATCGCCTGACCATGACGATAAAAGCACCACCTGTGATTTAGTGGCAGCCTGCTCAACAAGGTGTGCATTCCTTCCGTCGTGGGAACCCAGAAGAGCCCAGACCTTCTCCTTAAAGATGAGTTCAACAGCCTGTTTCGAACCGGTGCCCCAGGGGCCTTCCATTGAACGGGAAACAAGCTGAAAAGGACGTCCATTCAGACCTCCTTTCAGGTTAGCCAGCCTGACAGCCAATTCAGCGCCATACAAAGCTGACCTGCAACTGTTGTCCTGAAATAATAATCCGATTTTTATGGCCGGCGCTAAGTTCACGGTAGTCTGGGAAAGCACAATACCGGTGTTTATATGCCCCATGATTACAAGAGTCATAAAGGCAAGAAATATTTTTACCCTTAAATTACTCAGGGACGACTTTTTGAAAAGGGGAGTCATCCTGATGCTAATATAAATCTCTACCGACGGCCTGTGCAATTTTTCTCAGATCAGCCATTAACCTTGTAAATTCATCCGGGTTAAGTGACTGGTGACCATCACATAATGCTTCCTCGGGCTTATAATGTACCTCCATGATAAGACCGTCGGCTCCGGCTGCAACAGCTGCCTTTGCCATTGCCGGCACCATCCAGCTGTGTCCGGTCCCATGGCTTGGATCCACAATTACAGGCAGATGGCATAAGTGCTTCAGCATAGGGACAGCACTAAGATCAAGAGTATTCCTGGTGGTGGTTTCAAAAGTCCGTATTCCCCTTTCACACAGAACTACCTGGTCATTTCCCTCATTAAGAATGTATTCGGCTGAAAGTAGTAACTCCTCAATAGTGGCCATCATACCTCGCTTCAGTAAGACAGGTTTGCGTAGCTTTCCAACTTCCTTCAGAAGCGGATAATTATGCATATTCCGCGAGCCAACCTGAAGCATGTCAGCATATTCAGCAACAAACTCAACCTCCCTCGTGTCCATTACTTCTGTAACAAAAGGCAATCCTGTCTCATTACATACGTCACGAAGCATCTTCACTCCTTCCTGCCCAAGCCCCTGGAAGTTATACGGGGAAGAACGTGGTTTGAATGCGCCGCCCCTCAGAATTACACCCCCGGCGGTTCTTACTGTCCTTGCCGTTTCAAGCAATTGTTCATGATTTTCAACAGCACAGGGACCTGCAATTATGGCAACATAGGAACCTCCGATCGTGATACTGCCTATTTTTACCAGGGTTGAACCGGGTTTTGACTTCCTGTTCACCCTTACAGGCACTGAATATCCTCCGAACACCGCCGGATCATTGTAATGGTCTGATTCCATTGTTAATTATCTTTTAAAACTGGTGTAAAGTTAAACTTACTATGTCGCTGATAAGATCATTTCGGATTTCGGAATTCAGATTTCGGATTGTATGTTTTAAATCCGCAATCAAAAATCACCAATCCGCAATAAATTAAACGAAACATGATTCTATTTTTAAGTTAACAGATCACTAGTATTCTCTCCCGATCTTCTTATAGATTACATCACTTTTCTGATAAGGTGGCGCAGGCGAAAATATGAATTTGCCGTTTCTGACTTCTGCCATAAAAATGGGCCTTATATTGTTCCAGGTGGCATCAAAAGTCACTTTCCCTGTAACTCCCTGATACCCCTGGAAGGTTTTCAGATCGGTCAGAACATCACGGATCAGAACACGATTTAATCCAACTTTCCGTATAGACTCAATTAAAATATTCATTCCGTCATAGGCATGTGCTGCAAATACATCAGGCTCCTGTCCGAATCTTTTCAGATAGTCAGATTTAAACGCCTTCAATCCAGGATTATCAGCATCGGGATTATACTGGCATGTTGTCACCACTTTCTCTGACAGTGACCCTGCAAGACTGAGAAACTCCGGATTGACAATCCTGTCGGAGGCATAAATCGGTTGATTCATTCCGAGCTCACGGATCTGCTTCAGGATCAAAGCGGACTCTTTAGCATTTCCCCAGATAAGGATTGCATCGGGAGAAGTTCCCTTTATACGTTCAAGCCGTTCTTTAAAATCTGTTTCACCGTCACTGAACCGCTCTTCGATTACAACCGGGAAACCTATACGGGTAGCTGACCGGTTAAAATGAAGTGTTCCGACTCTTCCATACCGGTTATTGGCTCTCATTACTGCCACCCGGGAGTGTTTATCCTTCCTGTAAATGCGTTCAACAAGTGCATAACTGCTCTGCCTGTCATCCGGAATGGTTCTTATAACCCAGGGGATATTTGTTTCGGTAAAAGTCGGATCAGGATCACCAGTATTGACATTTGTGATTTCAAGTTTCAAAGTCGCCCTTATGGCTACATGGGAAACTATATCATCAATTGAACCCAGCCAGGCCCAGACGCCTTCATCATCCATCTTTACCACTTCATTCGCAGCAGCGCCCCAAAGTCCCACATCGTTGTGTATCATCAGTTTATACGGCAGGCCTTTATAGCCTCCCTTCTTATTTGCTTCTTCTATCGCAAGCATAGATCCCTGAAGCATCTGTTTGCCAAGTGAAATAAGTATTGAACCCTCGAGGGGTCCGAGAAAACCGATCCTTACTTCTTTCAGGTCAGCTGGAGGCAGCTTTTCACGACCAGCTCCGTAAAACTGTATAGGTTCGAGAAAATGATATTTATAAGCCTTCTGGTATCTGTCAAAAGCTACCAGCTCATCAGGAATATTACCATAGTTTACTTTTTTTTCCTGTCCCCAGGTAAATGAAAAGGCAGATAAAAGAAGAGAACTTATACAAATCTTAAATATTGATTTCATATTCATAGGTTAACTTATTTTACAAAGTGCATAAGCTTCAATCTTTATGATTCCATTTAATTATTTTAATAATTCACCCCTGCTGACTCCACTTGAAGTGGCAACCCATAATACATCATCTTTTGCATCAACACCTATAATAAAATTATGTGAGATTGAGGGTGACAGCTCAATTTCTTTCTTTTCAGTTCCCGTAGTAATTATTGCTTTACCATCCTGACCGTTGTCATTTTTTTTATAGGTAACCCATGTTGTGCCGTCAGTACTGCTCAATCCGTTGTCGCAGCAAACAAATACTACCCTGCCTTCAGCCCTAAGGAAATTGATAAAATTGCTTGCAAGACCACTGTCTTCCTTAAAATAGCCTTTCCAGTTTTTGCCGTCATAGCGGCTCATACCAAAATAGGTTGAGACCCATAAAATACTGTCAGCATAAGATGTCGCGGTTGTTATATCATGGACAACACCATCATCAGGCAGAAGGTCAATTTCCATAAAACCATCGGGATCAACATAATCCCTGAAATGCTTGGTCTGGATATTGTATTCTATCACTCCGCCTCCCCAGGCAGCAATCCAGACTTTTCCGTCACCGGCTGAAAGAGCATAAGTCCATGGTTCATGCATCGGGGCATTTTTTTCGGTGAATATTTCCCATTGCCTTGTTTCGGTGTCATAATGTCCGGCACCGCCACCTGTGGCAACCCAGATATCTTTTCCATAGCAGAAGACATTGTACACCAGATCATTTGGCATTCCGCTGTTAAACTGGTTGAAGGTTTCAAATTTGCCGGCAGACCAGCGGTTGAGACCTCCCAGGGTACCGATCCATACATCCCCGGTAAGCTGGCTGACATCGATGGATACCACCCCATTATGTGCCAGGCCATCTTTCGTTGTATAATGTATGCCATTTATCATTTTCATAAACAGCAAGACCGTCATGCGTTCCGACCAGTACACGGTTACCGTCAATCCTTACAGTATAGGCTTTATCTGAGGGCAGCCCGTCCTTTGTGGTA
Organism: uncultured Bacteroidales bacterium; assembly: GCA_963703935.1. GTDB lineage: Bacteria > Bacteroidota > Bacteroidia > Bacteroidales > VadinHA17 > LD21. The sequence continues at coordinate 132,331 of CAVPGA010000003.1, forward strand.
AAATTACGCCAGTGTCCATAAACAGGCATTGCTCCGGCCTCCTTTATTACACCTGAACTACTTGCCGGGCTGGGATCACTTGTGTTTGGAGGGAGAGTGGCAAACGCCCTGTTAACCTTCTTTTCAGGCCGACTATCTCTCACCGGAATCCTGATTATGATCACAGCTGTCACCACAATAATTATCAGGATTATTGCCATAACATATTTAATTGAGTTTAATTTCATAGGTTTCTGAATAAGTATCCGGATTTAATTTATGTCTCAAGGATGCACGAAGTATTTTTGAATTGTTTGGTTCGTATTCAGGATCTCTGAGCGATTTCAGATATTCAACCAGTTCGTTAAGCTCTATTTTTGTAAGGTCATTTACTGAACCATGCTGTTCAGTTTTGCCGTATAATGTCCAAATTTCTTCAAGTGTTCTTGCACGTCCGTCATGAAGGTAAGGAGGTGAAGCAAATATATTATTAAGATGAGGAGTGTCAAACAGAATAGAATCGTCTGATGCGGCAAGTGTACCAACATCTGCCATTTTCTTATTTGTAAAATATGGAGCCAGGATGACAGGTAATACAACGATTCACAACGGGTATTTCATAACCGCTCTTATCATGTGTCCGTTCAAAAATTTCCTTTCCGCGGATTTGTGCTTCGGTAAGGACTCCGTCTGGAGTTATACTGAAGATTAGGTGGATTTTGTATTCCGGTCATTATATATGCAGTTATAGCATCAAGCTCTTTGTAGCTAAATGCCTCAGTTCTTGTAAGGACGGTGGAAAAGCGCATGCCATCCTGTTTGTAGACTGACTGGTTTTTCCCGTTCCATTTATATGGAGGTGTATCGCCAATATTTCTCAGCGATTGAGTATTTGTCATATTCCGACCCATATCTTTTGATGCCATGTTATAAACGAGCCCGTCTTCGTGAACGTCAGGATGACAGGTATAACATGAGTACTGGTTCTGAAAAGTATGCCCGGCATTATTAAGCAACCTGCGTCCCTGGCGATGGACAGTGATCCTCCCGGGTCCGCCCAGCTCGATTGTACCTGTTGTCACAAGGCTGTCGGTGCTTATTACAGCTATTCTGTCCTGAAGATGTTCAGCCACATAAAGTCTTTTACCGTCAGGCGAAAGTGCAAGTCCCTTTGGATTAGCTCCGGTGGGAATCCGTTTAATAACAAACCGGCTGCTGATGCCGAGGTTATTGGAATATAGATTGAGCATTTCATCAGTTGATTCAGCAAGGATATCCCTGACTGCATCAATATCAATTACCGACATGCAATCCACTCCGGCATGGGATATAAATGCCCTTTTGCCATCGGGAGTGATGGCTATTCCAAAAGGATCAGCATAATAAGCATTTGGTTCATCAAGAAGCAGCTGAACTACCCTTCCCGGTGGTTTTTGTTCAATGATACCGATCCCGTTTGTCATCATCCAGCCTCTTTCTACCTGTAAGGTGGGGATATTGTTTTTTGGTCTTATAAGAGGGATAAGTGCAAGGTCTCCGGAAGGAGTAAAGGCTATGTTTTCCATCATATAGGCCGATTTGATATTCCTGCGTTCGACGATCCTCCGGTTTTTATCATTTACAATCGTCAATTCACATCTGAGGGTATCTCCGTAAGGGGCAGATAATGTACGGCGGCTTGTTACAAACAACAGGTTTCCGTCAGGAGAAATTTTTACACCTGTCGGATTGTTGCCGGCAGTAAGCCTTTTTTGTTCAATGCCTGTTGAAAGGTCAATAACTGATAAGTCAGATGAAAATGAGTTTACAACATAAAGGAATTTTCCGTCAGCACTAAATGCAAGTCCTGCGGGACCATTCCCGGTCTTAAGAGTATCGGTTACGGCAAACCTTTCAAGATCAATAACAGACACATTATCTGACCATTGATTGCTTACGAAAGCTTTTTTACCGTCCCTGCTCAGGATAACACTGTGCGGACGAATACCGACCTTGATCTCATGTTTTACCTTCCGTTTTTCAGTATCGACCACCAGCAATGCATTGCCTTCTTCTGCAACCACATAAAGATCTCTCCCGTCTCTGGAAACGGCCAGATTAAAGGGAGAATAATAATGGGCATCAGTAAATTTTGAAATAATTCCCGACTTCGTTAAATAGAGATGGCACGACAAACACTCCAGCGGATGGTCATCAGCGGCAGTAATATAATCAACGTGTTCCCGTGCCCACCTGTGAAAGGGAAAAGAGAAAACAGCCGCGATGGCAAAAAGAACTCCGAAAGGTATTATAATCCTCAAAAGTTTTCTCATATCTATTCCAGTTCTACGACTTTCTCTTTGATACCGGTAATATGAACAGGGATGATTACGGGGTCTTTTGTTACGGCAAGGACTACCTTGTTTTCCGGAACCAATTCAGGATCTTCATGGCACCCGATACATCCGCGCCGTTCATTTGGCCGCAACCATAACCATGAACACGTATCGCTCAAAACATTGTTCTTTTCATCGAGGGTTCGGATCCGGAAGGGGATATCGGCCATTACTTTCAAATAAAATGAACCATCTTCCATAACCCGGACTGCTCCATAGGTTGTGTCAATGCCAAGCACTTCAACCATCATGGCTTTTCGGGTAAAAGACAAATCCGGCTTCCGTGCCGGATCCGGGAAATTTATATTCTGACAAAGGAGCAATCCTGTTTTAACCTGCATGTCGACTTCGCTCGGCAGTTTTTTTGGTCTCTCATATTCTGCGACCGGAAACGCATCCATAACATTATAATTAGCGGTCGGTCAGAATTTCCTGCCCGACTGACTTCTTTACGGGATCAAACTCATAAAGGGCATAATTATCAGAATCAGCCTTCCGCCAGGAAACAAGATATTTGTCAGGCTGATAAGGTAATACGGAATGAAAATCTCCGTTGATTCCTGATGTCAGTTCAACCCTTGAATGCAAAGGTCTGTTGTAGCTTATGGATATCAATCTGCCAGCCATCCGCGTCCCGGCGGTCAGATTCAATAAAGACTATTTTGCCTTCTGATGTTTCATACGGCCTGCTTATCGGGGTGTTGCCTTTATCCCCACTATAAAACATGTCGGCTTTAGTGCCATCAGGCCGCATAACCATTAAAAAGGGATCTCCGTTGCCGGTGAAACTCTGCAGATTTATTGTCAACAGACGTCCATCTCTAAGTACCGTCGGCGCCAGGATGGAGCCGGGGCTGAAAGTAATCTGTTTCAGTCCTGACCCGTCAGGGTTACAGGTGAAAAGGCAGTGGGCATTCCTTACAGTGTCGTTGACAGTTGATTTGCTGAATACCAGCCTTCCGTCCGGCAGATAAGCAGGGTCGGTGCAGTTTTCTCCGGATGATGTGATCTTCCTCGATTTAAGGCTTTCGAGATCCATTTCCCAGATCTGCCATGGGTCATCAGGTTTCTGCTGGGCAGTAAAAAGCATCAGTTTCCCGTCATAAGATATTTCCGGAAAGGAGGCTGAAAAAAAGTCGTCTGTTAAGACCTTTGCTGATGACGGTTTGCCTGGAATAAATGCAACGATCCTTGTTTCCGGGATATAACGCAACAAATCACTCCTGACATAATCTTTGCCCTGATTATTTGCCGGAGCTTCCGTTGCTACAATCATTCCCGGTTTTACGGCTTTCCCTTTGCATGCAAAAAACAAGAGGGAGGAGATGGTAATGCAGCCAAGACAGAGTATGGTAACCGTAAGATTAGTTTTCATGAATGGGCAGCATTAAGGCTCATTAACTTCAAGGATCTGGTTTGCATTAATGTTTTCAAGGATCTGCACTTTACCTGATGGCCAGGTTATTTCTATCCTGTCGGCTGTTTCATTCTTTGCAAGCCCGAAATGAATCCTCGGATCATTCTGGGAAAGGTAACCGGTTGTACTTCTTTTCTGGATAACATAGGATTTACCTCCGGCAGTCAATTTCACCCTTGCACCTATCCCGTCACGGTTGCTCGTGGTTCCCGTTAACTTAAGCATCAGCCAGTTATTAGAGTTACCTTTGTTATTTCGCAGGAACACCGACTGGCTGTTGAGGTTTACCATAAAAATGTCGAAATCGCCGTCGTTGTCATAGTCACCCATGCAGGCACCACGTCCCACATCTTCTTTCTGAAAATACTTACCGAGCTCGAGTGATACATCCCTGAATTTACCTGTTCCGTCATTATCAAACATCTGGTCCTCCTGTCCATACAGGTGTTTTAGTGCACCGTTCGTTTTGAATATGTCGACATCACCGTCATTATCGTAATCGACGAATGATGAGGACCATCCCACAAACTGCGCGGCAGACATTGAAATATTCGAGGAGACACCCTTATCGGTAAAAATGCCGTTTCCCATATTCTCATACAGGGAGCAATACGAATCATCCGATTTAAAAATGTCGAGAAGCCCGTCCCCATTAAAGTCTGCAAAATCGACGGACATGCTTATTGTTGCTTCGCCGGCCTGGCTGAAGGCAGTGCCTGACATCGTACCGTTGTCGACAAATCCCCTGCCTCCTTCATTGTGCCAAAGATAGTTCAATGTATGGTCATTGGCTACAAAAACATCAACGAAACCATCATCATCATAGTCTGCTGCACCAACGCCCATTGCCCTGCCATCCAGATCGGTGATGCCCATGCTCTGTGTAACATCCTGAAATGTTCCATCACCCTTGTTATGGTACAGTACATCTTTTTGCGCGTCGTAAGCCATCGGACCGGGGAAGCCATCCGGTGCATAATAATATTTATAATTCGGATCAAACTCAAGATAATTACCCACGTAGAGATCCAGGAAACTGTCGTTGTCATAATCAAACCATACGGCTCCGACACTGCACTCCTTGCCGCCTGCAACATCAGCCTGTTTTGTAACATTCGAAAATGATCCGTTGCCATTATTTTTCAGAAGGACATTCGGGCCGTAATTACTAATGAATATGTCGGGATAACCGTCGTTGTTGAAATCACCTGTAGTAGCCCCCATGCTGTACCAGGGTCCGCCAACTCCTGCTTTTTTTGTAACATCCTCAAATGTGCCATCGCCTTTATTGCGGTAAAGATGATTCCCGGGCAATTCAGCCGGTTTTTCACTTTTACTGACACCTTCAAGCCATGTGCCGCTGCAGGCATAGATGTCGATGAATCCATCCTGATCGTAATCGAGGAATGCGGTGCCTCCGCCCGAGGAAAATATAATATTGGTCAGATCATCATCACCGATGGATTGGACAAAATTGAGTCCTGCCTGCTGACCGATTTCCTGGAAGTAATCATCATTTGCTTCGGGGACAGATGTTGCACGCTCCCGCTGTACCTTTGATGAATTTTTGTTATCGGACCGGCATCCGGAAAGCAGAACTAAGAAAACGAAAAGGAGTGAAAAAAACCTTGATACCATTGGTATATTGAAATCGGTGACAGGTCTCTTCATATGAGTATGGTTCTTACAGGAATGCAAATATAACTATAATTTGATTCCTTCCTTCACTATGCCCTCCGGGAGGGAAAAGCCGGGCAGGAAGTTTTAAAACCATCTGACTACAGGATTTAAACTAAATATTATTTGCCCCGGAAATAAGGAAAAGCAAAATATTAGGAATAGGTTCTAATAATGGATACTACGTAAATTAAATATATTCAATGCCCTGGCACTTATTATTGGTAATATTTTGCATCCTGTTCTAAAAAATGACATTTTAATTGGTTTTTAATATAATTAAATTATTATCTTTACTTTGATCAAGATTAACCTTGACCATGAAGAAACCATTTTTACTAACCTAAAAAAACGATTGACTATGCAAATTTTCACCAAAGTGCGGCGCATTGCGCTGCTAGTGGTCGGCATGGTTCTTTCCGTGTGCTTTACTTTTGCGCAGGAAAGGACCGTTACGGGAAAGGTAACCGCTGAAGGCGAGGGACCTTTACCTGGCGTAAACGTTACAGTTCAGGGGACTGTAATCGGAGCCATTACTGACATTAATGGCGTTTACTCGATCAAAGTGCCGGGCGCATCGGCATCTCTTATTTTTTCATCTATTGGCTATGTAAGCACGCAGGTTACCGTCGGTTCACAATCTGTAATCGACATGGTTCTTGTGTCGGATGTTAAAGCTCTGCAGGAGGTTGTTGTTGTTGGTTATAGTACCCGTATAAAAGATCAGCTTACCGGTGCTGTATCCTCAGTTACAGAAAAAGACCTGAAGGTTTCTGCATCCCCAAGTACTATCAGCCGTTTGCAGGGGCATGTTTCGGGTGTTAATATTACAACCTCAAATACTCCCGGGGGTGATGCTACAATCAGAATACGAGGCGTTGGAACTATCAACGATCCTGACCCGCTGTATGTTATTGACGGAGTACCTGTTGGCCCAGGGAATAATATTAACCCAAACGACATTGAATCTATTTCAGTGTTGAAAGATGCATCTTCAGCAGCAATTTATGGTTCGAGGGGTGCTAACGGAGTTATCCTTATTACTACGAAAAGGGGCCTAAAGAATCAAAAAACTACTGTTTCCTTTACCGCAAGAGCTGGTGTAAAACAAGCGGCTAACCAATACGATTTGTTAAATACCCAGGAATACGGTCAGGCTTTGTGGCTGCAGGCTGCCAACCTTGGTACAGTTAACTATACTCATCCTCAGTATGGAAGCGGCACAACACCTGTTGTTCCCGATTACATTTTACCTGCCGGAGCCAGAACCGGTGATCCCGGAACCGACGCTTCCCTTTATAAATATCCTGATTATGTTATTTTCAAAGCTAACAAAACAGGTACGAACTGGTATGATGAAATTTATCAAAGTGGTGTTGTTCAGGAATATAATCTTCAGGTTTCCGGTGGTGGAAACAACACAACGTATTCTTTATCAACAAGCTATTTCAATGAGAATGGCATTTTGAGATATACTGATTTTAAGCGATATAACTTCCGTATTAATGTTGAATCCACCCCGATCTCCTGGTTGAGAGTAGGTCAATCCCTGCAGGGGATTCTCATTGACCAGAACGGGGACTTTTTAGATAATGATGAAGGTTCAGCAATATCCATGGCTTACCGTATGCAACCTATTGTGCCTGTTTATGATATCGGAGGGAATTTCGCAGGATCAAAGGCTCCCGGTATGGGTAACGCTGGTAACCCCGTTGCACAATTATACCGTTCAAGAAATAACGATGGAAAATGGATGCGGGCATTAGGTAATATATTTGCTGAAGTTAAAATCCTGAAGGGATTGGCTGTAAAATCATTATTTGGATATAACACTGGTATCTGGCATGACAAAGGATACACCATTCCGACTTTTGAAGCATCCGAGCCAAACAAAGTTCCCGGAATGAATCAGAGCTCGAATTATTCTATATTCTGGAACTGGGTGAACACCATTGATTACAATGTAACTATTGCTGGCGTACATAAAATAAGTTTTGTTGCCGGAACGGAAGCATTTAAAAATGTCTATCAGGCTTTTGGGGCGAGCAGAAGTCAGTATTTTAATCTGTCTCCCGATTACATGTATCTGAGCGCCGGTGAACTTAACAAAGACAATTGGGGTAACGGTTCATCCAATTCAATGTTCTCACAGTTCGCACGTTTGAACTACGATTTGATGGGCAAATACTACATGGAAGCTACGGTTCGTCGTGACGGCTCTTCGAGATTTGGAGCCAACAAGCGTTATGGCGTTTTTCCTGCCGCTTCAGTAGCATGGGCAATTTCAGAGGAAGATTTTATGAGTTCAACCTCCAACTGGCTGAACCTGCTTAAAGTAAGAGCAGGGTATGGTACTGCCGGAAATGACAGGATTGGGGATTACAACGGTTTCTCCACTTACAGCACAAACGGTTATACGGCTGCCTATAATTTTACAGGTTCACACACATCCGCTATACCAGGATTTGAGCCCTCCACAAAAGGTTCAAATGATGTGTCATGGGAAACTACGAAAACCCTTAATTTTGGTCTGGACAGCAGGTTGTTTAATAATAACCTCAGTTTTACTCTTGACGTATGGAGCAGGACAACCACTGACATGCTTTACCGTTTAAGTGTTCCTGAAGTGTTGGGATTGGCACAACCCCCTTATGTCAATATCGGTGATATGAAAAACACCGGGTTTGATATTCAGATCGGTTATACCAATACCGCTCTGAATGGTAAATTAACCTATGCAGCTACATTTACAGGATCTCATTATAAAAATAAGCTGGTAAAGATATCTAATAATCCAAACGAAATAATTTACTTTAACGCAAGGCAGGTAGATTATTCAGCAGCCACTGTCGGCCATGCGTTTCCTGAGTTTTACGGATATCAGGTTAAAGGCATTTTCCAAACCGCTGAACAGGCCGCTGCCGCTCCTCCTTTCGATAGTTACAATATTCCGGGTCACTTTGAATTCGCAGATGTGAATAAGGACGATGTAATTTCACCGGCTGACCGTACTTTTATCGGAAGCCCTCACCCGAAATTTACCGGTGGACTGAACCTTGATCTGGGCTATGCCGGCTTCGACCTGAATGTGTTCTTCTATGGAAGCTATGGCAATAAAATGATCAACTATGTTTCACGTTGGATCGATTACGGGCAGTTTAACGGAGGTTTAAGTAAAGATGCTTTATATGATTCATGGACAACTGCCAATAAATCAGCCAGATTGCCAATGTTTGATCAGGATTCTCATTCCCAATATAATTCAACTGCTTTTGTTGAGAATGGCACTTTTACAAGACTGAAAAATCTCAGGTTGGGTTATACTCTTCCTGCATCAGTTTTGGGCAAACTACAGGTTCAAAGCATACGGGTGTATGTTCAGGCTACAAACCTTTTCACGGTAACCAAGTACGGGGGACTTGATCCTGAGCTCGATTCAAACGGTATGGGACTGGGCATCGACCAGGGTGCATGGCCAACGCCTCGTGAGATTACAGTAGGTTTATCCTTTGGACTATAATAATATGTATAATTTAAAAGAGATAAATGATATGAAAAAGTTAACAATGATATCGGGCATATTATTAATAGCCCTATTTATTTCATGTTCAGAATCATTTTTGGAACAGGTTCCCCAGGGGTCAACATCTGACAATGTATTCTACAATGAAACAGGTATTAATGCCCTCCTTACCGGAACTTATGCAATGGTAAAGGGCAGCGCTTTATGGACTGTCTCCTGGGGCGCATCCATTCAAAACTGGACTTATGGTTCGGTTGCTTCAGATGATGCTTATAAAGGTTCGGAGAAAACCGACCAGATTCCAGTAAATGAAATTGAATCATGGACCACTACCACTACCAATAACTACCCGGCCGAGAAATGGAGGCTGAACATTGGAATGGGTGTAAACCGTGCGAATACAGTTTTGAATATTATAGCTAAAACCGAAGGTCTTTCCGAGGCTACCGCTACACAATTTAAAGCTGAAACAAGATTCCTCAGAGGTTTGTTCAATTTTGAAGCATGGTTGGTTTTTGGTGACAAAATTCCCATAATTTCTGAAGATAAAGTCGACGTTGCAGCAACTATTACAAACGAGAATCCAGCCGACGCTGTTCTTAACTTTATAATTGCGGACCTGCAATATGCATGGGAAAACCTTCCTGAAACTCAAGCTCAGCCGGGACGGCCAACCAAATATGCAGCAATGGCCCTTGCTGCCAGGGCGTACCTACAGGTTTTGAAATATGCTGAAGCAAAACCATTACTCGATAATATCATTAACAGTGGCAAATTTTCGCTTATGCCAAATTTCTTTGATAACTATCGTATTGAAAAAAACAACAATGCGGAGTCAATCTTTGAAATACAGTCCTGCGTTAATGACATTAATGAGTCTTTGAATGGTGAAATGGGTATTGGTCTGAACTGGCCTCATGGTTCTGACATTGGTATGTGCTGTGGGTTCCACCAGCCTTCGCAAAACCTGGCCAATGCATTTAAAGTGGATGCAAACGGGTTACCTTTGTTCGATACTTTTAACAATGTTGATTTGGCAAATGATCAGGGGATTGCTTCTGAAGCTGATTTCGTTCCTGCTACCGATTTACTTGATCCCCGTATTGACTGGACAATGGGCCGCCGTGGAATTCCTTATCTTGACTGGGGGATTATGCGTGGAAGAGACTGGATCCGCTTCCAACCCTATGGTGGTCCATATCTGCCATGTGAAAAGCCTTTCTTCTACAAAGCTCAGCGCAACTCATTGTCAACAACGACAGGATGGCAAACAGGCATCAATGCCAACAACTTCCGCTATCTGCGTTATGCACATGTACTTTTGTGGAGGGCAGAAATAGCAGCCTTCGAAGGTGACTACCCAAAAGTTCTTGATTATGTAAATCAGATTCGTAATAGGGCAGATAATGAAGTGGTTATGGGCAAAGTTAATATTACCAAGCTGCCTCCATCTGTTTACCCATGGGGAGCCCCCGGCGATGTGGACTTTACACAGCCTGCCGCTAATTACAGAATCGGCTCCTATACATCTTTTGCTACCAAAGATGAAGCAATGAGAGCGGTACAATGGGAATTACGCCTTGAATTTGCAACCGAAGGGATGCGTTTCTTCGACCTCAGACGTTGGGATAAAGCAACAATTGGCCGGATTGATATGACTGCTACATTGAACGCTTTTGCAAGAGCCGATGAAAGAATAAGAGATGTCATGAAAGGTGCAATATTCACAGAAAAGGCTAAATATCAGCCCGTTCCTCAGACCCAGCTTGATTTGCAGCCAGATGTTCTGGTTCAGAATCCTGGTTATTAATCAATAATTACTAATTCCGGAAAGGCTGTCGGTTTAAGACAGCCTTTTTTTTATCCCAGAAGCATTTGAAATCTTTTAATAAGAAGCGAATGAAGGGGGTGAAAAAGTGAAGTTATATTGAGAAAGAAATTAATAAATGGCTTTTGAATTTTGAAGGACTAGTTGCAGTTTAGAGTATATTAGCAAATATTATATGATTTTATGAGGGTTTTCTTACTGATTTTATTTTCAATAATCCTTATCTCCTGTTCAAGATCAACTCAATTTGAACTTCTGGACTCAAAACAGACAGGAATTGATTTTAATAATAACATTTCTGAGAACGACAGTTCTAACATTCTGACGCATGAGTATATATCCAATGGCGCAGGTGTGGGCATCGGAGACCTGAACAATGACGGGCAGGAGGATATTATTTTTGCAGGGAACAAGGTCTCTTCCCGGGTCTATCTGAATCTTGGCAATTTTAAATTTAAAGATATCACCTCCAACTTTGAAGGCCTCTCAAATGATCAATGGTACAGCGGAGTTAGTCTTGTTGACATCAACAGTGACGGATGGCTGGATGTTTATCTTACTTCAACCTGTGAAAGAAACCCGGAGGGATGCAGCAACAGGTTATGGATAAATATGGGAATAGAAGATAAAAAGGGACCAGTTTTTACCGAAATGGCCGAAGACTACGGAATTGCATACAGCGGCCCCTCTGTAAGCTCTGCTTTTTTTGATTATGACAGGGATGGAGATCTTGATCTGTATATTTTAAACAGCTCTTTTACCAGTAGGATGAGCACAACGTATCGACCAAAAATACTTGATGGCAGCGCAGTAAATAACGACAGACTTTTTCAGAATAATGGTAATAATACTTTCACTGATGTGACAATTCAGGCTGGTATAATATGTGAAGGATTTGGCCTGGGAATTGCAATTGGTGACCTTAACAAGGATGGTTACCCTGATATTTACGTTTCAAATGATTATATTTCAAATGATCTGCTTTACATTAACAAAGGGAATGGTACGTTTCGCAATGAAATTAGCAAATACATGTCTTATCAGACCAAATCCTCTATGGGTAATGATATGGCTGATGTAAATAATGATGGAAACCCGGATGTGTTTACCCTTGATATGATGCCGGAATCGTACTGGAAAAAGAAGCAGACAATAAATGGTTTCAGTTACATTTACTATATGTTCGACGAAAAATTTGGATATGAGCATCAATATTTGAGAAATATGCTTTACCTGCACAATGGTTTTATAAACGGTAAAATGCTTCCTTTCAGTGAAACGGGCCAGATAGCAGGAGTTTATCAGACCGACTGGAGCTGGTCGGCTCTTTTTGCAGATTATGATAACGACGCCGATAAAGATTTGATCATTACAACCGGCTATCCAAAAGATCTCAGGGATCAGGACTGGTTGAAACACCGGCAGAAAGATCCGAATTCGAACCTGAGTGATGAAGACATTATCAGCCTGATGCCTTCTGTGAAAGTGCCAAATGTTGCCTTTGAAAATGCCGGTAAGTTTTGTTTTGTCAAAAGAGATGATTGGCTGCCTGCTATTCCTTCCTATTCATATGGAGCCTCATACGCCGATCTTGATAATGACGGTGATCTTGACTATGTTATAAATAATCTGGATGATAAAGCATTTATTCTGAAAAATAACAATATTGAAAAAGCGAAAAAAAAATTCAATTACATAAAGATCAGACTGACTGGGAAAGATAGAAACACGATGGCAATAGGTGCCAAAGTTGAACTATGGAGCAATGGCAGGTATCAGTTCTACGAACATTTTCTGACAAGAGGTTATGCATCTTCCGTTGATCCGGTAATTCATTTTGGGCTCTCAAATGATTCCTTAATAGATTCCATAAAGGTCACCTGGCCCGCGAGTAATAATATATCTGTTCTTAAAAATGTAAGTGTAAATAATACACTTATAATAAATGAGACAAATTCTGTCTACCGGTTAACTCAATCAGGTACATCCGGGGATCAGCGCAAAATGTTTTCTGCATGTGACGAAATGATAGATTATGTGCATGACCAGACTGATGTTGTTGATTTTTTCCTCAACCAGAAGATAATTCCTCATAAATTTTCACAAATCGGTCCATCTATGGCCAAGGGAGAGATTGATAACGATGGCCTTGAGGATCTGATAATCGGTTCAACCAATAAATTACCTACTGCTGTTTATCTGAGGAAGGGGAAAGGATTTAAAAAATCTGCATTTGAAGGATTAACAACTCAAAAGGAATTTACAGAATCTGATCTTGCAATTCTCGATATTGACAAAGACGGCGACAACGACGTTATAGCCGTCGCAGGAGGATATGAAACCCGCAGGGAGAGTGAAAGACAGCAGGATTTCTATATGGCTGTTGCCACCGGATACGAAATCCTGAATGATACATCTTTCCGGCACTACTCATACGAAAACAGGGAAGGAGTATTTATAAGGAAAGCTCTTCCGGTTCCGCCTTTCCTGGCATCCGTAATTAAACCATGCGATTATAATCATGATGGTTATATTGATATTTTTATAGGGTCAAGGATAAAGAGAGGAAGGTTCCCTGATTCCAATAATTCCTGGCTTTTAATAAATAAGAATGGTCAATTTACCGAGCAATACAGTTCTCCTTTCAAGTTAGGTATGGTGACCGATGCAATATGGACAGATTATGATAATGACGGATGGGAAGACCTGATGATAACAAGGGATTGGAATTCAATTATTGTCCTGAAAAATATAGACGGGAAAGAATTAGTGCAACAAATTATTCCTGAACTTGAAAATTATCATGGGATCTGGTATGCTGTTACAGCAGGTGATTTTGATAAGGATGGCGATGATGATTATATTGCAGGAAATCTTGGAAATAATCACAGGTTTAAAGTTAGTGATCAGTATCCTTTAAGACTTTATGCAATTGATTTAGAACTTGATGGAATTCTTGATCCGATTATTACAAGTTATTGGAAAGATATAAACAACAGGATGGTAGAATATCCTGTAAATTACCTTGATGAACTCCAGGAAGAATCTTCCTTCTTTCAAATGAAATTCAGTGACTATACTTCATTCAGTTTTACAGGGTTTAAAGAGATGCTTGATGAAAAGATGCTAAAAAGAGCTGAGTTTAAATTGCATGTAAATACTACTTACAGCTATATAGTATGGAACGACGCCGGCAGGTTCAGATTCGAGAAATTACCTGACCTTTGTCAATTATCTCCTTTAAAAAGGATGATAGTCCGGGACTTTAATGGCGACAATTACCCTGATGTGATTATGGGAGGCAATGACTATACCTATGATATTTCAACAGGATATTACGATGCACTTAAAGGAATTGTCCTGTTAAGCAAAGGGAAAAATCAGTCCTTCGATGCCTTAACACCCTCGGAAAGTGGTCTGTTGCTTCAGGGAATGGTTGAGTCGCTGGTATATATTGATGGAGATACCTCTCTTGTAGTGGCTGGCATCAACAGGGATAAGGTCAGTGTCTCAAAGTACGTAAAATACTAAAAGGACATGTAGCGTATTCTGATATTCTTGTCGCTGGCAGCGCTGCATCCAAAATTATTTTCCAGGGATGGCCATGAATTATTTAATTCTTACAGTGTCACCAGCAATGAATTTATATTTTTTAATTTCTTTACAGATTTGGCAGTCAGCAAAAGGAGAATCAGGAGCTATTTTTGAAGTCTCGATGACAATCGTCCGGTCACTTATTGAAAGGAATTTCATTTCGCCATCCATTTCTTTAGAGATTGATAGCTTTCCATTCTTATTAATCATTATAAGGTGTTCTTTCAGAGGTAATCCTCGATCCAGGAATGTGAATATAGTCACAACGCCATCCTTATAAGAATCTTCGTCAATCTCACCTATAATAATATTAGACGGATCGATGAGACATTTTGTACCTGCGGCTGAGAAGATAATTGAACCGTCATTTTCAATAGTTTTTTTTGCGTCTTTAAATTTGCTGTTTGCATAATTCGCTGCAATTGCGATTACCTGCTGCCTGATTTTCTGTTCTGACTTATTCTCACTGCGGACAGTACCGGATTCCTGGTTACAGGATGTAAGAATCATGGTAGTAATAAAAAGAAACAAGTATGTTTTCATGGTAGTTGTAGAATAAATATCAAAAATATAATAAAACAGGAATTTAAGGAAATAATGTATCTTTAACTCTATGTCATCAAATACCGTCATACTTGCAGATGGTTCTTTCCCGGAACATAATATTCCGCTCGGATATCTCAGGAATGCAAGGAGAATAATATGCTGTGACGGAAGTGTGAAAAATCTGTTGAAAGCAGGCTTTGAACCTCTGGCCATAGTCGGGGATCTTGACTCCCTTGACAGGGAAAATGCAGTAAAATATGCAGACCGGCTTTTTCTTGATAAGACCCAGGAAACGAATGACCTTACAAAAGCGGTCAGCTGGTGCTCTCAAAGAGAGTTTAAAGACATAGCCATAGTTGGTGCGACAGGGAAAAGGGAGGATCATAGCATAGGTAATATTTCGCTCTTAGCCGAATATGCAAGGGAAGTCAATGTAATAATGGTCACTGACACGGGCGTTTTTACTCCGATTCTGAAAAGCAGCACTATATCATCATTTCCCGGGCAGCAGGTTTCAATATTTTCAATCGACAATAATACTGAAATCACCTCCTCAGGGTTAAAATACAAGCTCGAAAAAATGAAGCTGAACAATTGGTGGAGAGCTACCTTAAATGAAGCTACCGGCGATTCATTTGAAGTGAGGTTTACAGGCAGCCCGCTACTGGTCTATCTTAAATTCAACGACTGACATTCAAAATGAGATCAGGAAATATATTGTTCAGATTATTTATCCTTTTAACGGGGATACTGTATTGCATCAGTTGCAACAGGGAGCCTGCGGCAAACACCCAGATGGCAGGCCGCAAGCCGGTTATCGAACCCGATTATACAGACGTTACCATCCCGTTCAATATTGCTCCGATGAATTTTGCAATTAAAGAAGCCGGAAGTTACTTTAATATTACTGCAACCTCAGGTGAAAATGGATATATCGTCAATATAAAATCAGGAGACGGTCTAGTAAGATTTCCTGAACGATCATGGAGGAAACTGGTTTCGGAATCAAAAGGGAACGAAATAAAGATCCGGGTTTCCTCTGCTAAGTCGGGTGGCAAAACATATGAGGAATACGAACCATTTTCTATAAAGGTATCTGAAGCACCAATTGATCCCTACCTTACCTACAGGTTGATCAAACCCGGATACTATGCCTGGTCAAACATTAAGATAATGCAAAGGTCGCTTGAAAGTTTCAGTGAAGAATCGCTTATCGAGAACCAGATCCTTGATATGAATTGTGTTAACTGCCACTCATTCAATCAGTACAAGCCGGATAGATTCCTTGTCCATATCAGGGGATCCAAAGGAGGAACCTATTTTGCAGACAATGGGAAACTCACCAGGAGAGATCTGAAAATTGATGCCATGCCCGGTGGAGCCACATACCCGTCATGGCATCCCTTGGGAAGGTACGTTGCCTTCTCATCCAACCAGGTACGGCAGCATTTTTATTCTGACCCCTCAAAGAGTATTGAAGTTTTTGATCTCGTATCAGATATGATCCTGTTTGATATTGAAAAAAATGATATTGTTTTTGTAAGGGATGCTGATACGACGGGATATCATAAGACATTCCCCTCATGGTCACCGGATGGAAAGTATCTGTACTACTGCAGGGCATTGCAGGGCAAATATGTGTCGACAGTTACTATGGATGAGGTTAAATCCACGCGATACAATATTGTCAGACAGTCTTTTGATCCTGGATCCGGAACATTTGGCGAAGTTGAAACTATTGTAAATGCTTCTGAAGAAAATAAAAGCGCCTCTTTTCCGAGGATATCACCGGACGGAAGATTTCTGGTTTTTACCCTGCACGATTATGGAACGTTTCCGATGTGGCACCGTGAAGCCGATCTGCACATTCTCAACCTCCGGACCAGTGAAAGCAATAAGATGGATCTTAACAGCAATGAAACCGAAAGCTATCACTCATGGTCGTCGAACGGCAGCTGGCTGGTATTCAGCAGTAAAAGGACAGACGGCAGAAGCACAAGGCCTTTTGTGGCTTACATTGATTCCCTTGGCCGCTCGGGAAAGCCTTTTATTTTGCCACAGGAAGATCCTGTACTCTATGACAAAATGCTGGAATCACTTAGCATACCTGAATTTGTGACAGGAAGAATAAAATTCTCACCACGTGATTTTGTGAGGGCTGCAAACGATGAAGCTATTAAGGCTATTGCCGGAGAACGGCCTGATTCAATGCCGAGATGGGATAAGAATAGAATAAATGCAAGGAGAAATCCGGGTGAAAAATCAATTCATGAATAAAATTACACAGAGTTCCACAGACCTGCCTGCCGGTAGGCAGGGGTATCACAGAGTTTCACAGAAGCAAATCGCCCCTAACCCCCTAAAGGGGGCTATAATTTAAGTCCCCTTCAGGGGATTTAGGGGCTGATTTCTCTGTGGACCTCAGTGTAAGTTTTTATACTGTATAAAAAAATTGGTTCAGTAAATCAGGGGAAAAAGGATATGGCTAATGATTCAAATATAAAGTGGAAGAAAGATACTTATTACTTCCTTGCTCTCTTTTTCATTTTGGCATGCTCCTATTTCTACTTCTTTGCCGGTTACCTGCTCTTTTTCCAGGAGCAGCAATCTCTGTTCGTGTTTTCCAGCCAGTTTCTTCATGATTATCTCGTAAAACCCGGTGGATTGCTTGAACTTGCAGGTAAATTTCTGACTCAGTTTTATATCAGTAAGTTCCCGGGTTCTGTTATTCTGGCGGCGATACTGACTCTTCCCGGCATCGTCCTCCAACATATAAACCGCCGGCTCAGGCCTGACCCCGGACTATCGCCTGTACTACTATTGATCCCCTCTGTGTTTCTGCTGCTTATGCAGACACATTATTTTCATATGATGGTTTACAATCTTGGCTTCCTGTTTGTTTTACTTTACTTCCTGATCTCAATCCTGCCGGTGAAAAAAGTGAATCGTTACCTCCTTCTGGCCTTTTTCCCTGTTTTCTGGTATCTGGCGGGTGCTTATGCGCTGATCTTTTTATGTTTATATATCTTTTACAGCCTGATGTATGATAAAGGTCCGGCCAGATTCTTTTACTCGTTTTTTCTGTTAATTCTGGCGTTGCTGTCGTTTCCATTATTTAAAGATGTGCTTTTCCTGCAACCCGCAAATGAAATTCTGCAGTTTCCGTTACCTTTCATAAATGAACCAGGGCATAGAACCATATTTATTTTAATTACAGGTTTTATATTGGTTTATCCTTTGCTGTGCAGGATTGTCAGTTTTAAAAAGCGGCCAGGGTTCATTACAAGACCTGTTACAATCGCCACAACCGGTAGTGTTTTAGCAGGTACAGTTATTTTGTTGATTACAGGATATAACACACAGACTGCAAGAGTAATCAATCTTGAAAGACTTGCATTTCAGGAAAAATGGGAAGAAGCTGCCGGATACCAGGAAAAATATCCGTCTGAAAACCTGATCGGACAATACTTTTACAATATTGCACTTAATGAAACGGGACAGTTGTGTGACAGGCTTTTCACAGGCAGGCAGGATTTCGGGACAGGTTCATTGTTTCTTCCCTGGAGCAACGAGCATCTTAACTGGGGAGCATACTCTTTTTATTCAATTGGGCTTACCAACGAAGCACACAGGTGGGCTTACGAGGAAATGGTGGTTTACGGCTGCCGTCCGCAGAACATAATTCTGCTGATGAAAACCAACCTTATAAATGGAAATTACAACATGGCAGCCAAGTATATCGGCATGTTAAAGAATACAATTTTTTACCGGAGCCTTGCTCTGGAGTATGAAAAACTCAATGGTGATTCCTTAAAGATCAGATCTCATCCTGAATTAGGCAGAAAAGCAGGTATCGTACCGCGAAACAGCTTTTTTGTTTTTCTGGAATCCCCTGAGAGCAACCTGCCACTTCTATTGGAAGGAAATCCGGGAAATAAGGAAGCTTTTGAATACCTGATGTCATGGCTGCTGCTTGAAAAGAATGTGGATATTGCTGTCAGCAACATCAGACTGATGAGGCAAATGGGCTATACTCGGATTCCCAGGTATATCGAGGAAGCTGCCATGATCTATTACAACAGCCAGGGGGTCTTCCCTGACCTTGGGGGACTGACTATCAGCAGGGAAACTATGGGAAGGTTTGACCGCTATTTTTCAACCTATACGGGAGCGAGGCAGAATCCTTCAAAGCTTAAGCAAACCATGCAGCAGAACTTCAGCGACACCTTCTGGTATTACTTCCACTTTAAATAACATCAGGATAGCTCTTTCCTTTTCAGGTAATCTAAATTACAAGAACTTACACAGAGTTCCACAGAGGAAACACGGAGGTCCACAGAGGGACTTAAAATTAAATCAGGACTTAACACTGTGGATTATAAAAAAGTAAGGACGCCTTTCAGGGCGTCCTTACGTAAAATACTGATTAATAATTTGCTAAATCAATAGGCAGGATCCTGTGCAATAACACCCTTCTGAAGGTCGATCACACCCTGGTAAATTGGCCAGTAGTCATCTTGAGTTGCATTGAATACTGCAAGGGAGGGGGCTGCCAGGAAGGATCTGTATGTGATATCATCTGCGATATACGCATTCAGTGTTGAAGCCAGTACTCCCCAGCGCCTCAGGTCGAAGAAGCGGTGGTTTTGACATGCAAACTCAAGTCTGGTTTCCTCCTGTACGGCTCTCAGGGCATTTGCCTTGTTGTCGAACGGATAAATTGCTGGACCCGGCCATGGTTCTACTTTATAATTGGCCGCCGGTTTGGAATAGTCAACAACAGGATTTGCTCCCAGATTTTTGGTGCTTGTGCAAAGCCCCATAACCGGTGTGCTGCCTTTGGCACGGTTGCGGATCATGTTGACATATGTCCTGGCAAGTTCCAGATCGTTGTCTTCAATTGCACACTCGGCTCTCCAGAGGAGTACGCTGGCATAACGGTACATCCTGAAATTTTTCCCATTAGCGAAACCGGATCCGTTCAGGTTTAAAGACTGCTCTTCCTTCTTGTGCATGAATATTTTAGTCATCATGGGACCGCCATTGTTCTGCTCGCGGATCCAGTCATTTCCGGGGTGAATGCCCCATCCAAGGAAGTCAACACCTCGCCGTGCTACGATGAAGTCAACGCGCGGGTCGAGAAGATGATCGGTAGGAGTAAAGTCCAGCCCGCTTCCGACTCCCATATCGGTAACCAGCCGGTCGCGTGCTGCAACGTCGAGCACCGGAAGACCTTCAGCAGTAGTCTGGAAAGCTTCGAAAAGATTTCGTGAAGGCTGATAGAATCCCCAGCCACCGCAGCTTGCAGGACCGTTCTGATGGAAATTACATCCTGAACCGGCAACTGATGATGTGGCTGTAGCGGTAGTTGTGCACTGTAACTCAAAAATGGACTCAGAGTTATTCTCATGGGTCATGTCGTAAGTTATAGTTATATTCTGCTGTTAGGCTGAATTTACCACTGCTGATTATATCATCAAGCAAAGGTTTTGCTGCTGCATAATCTTTCTGATACATGTGAGCCTGGGCTAATATTACTTCAGCTGCATACTTGTTTGCGCGGCCTGCTTCATTATTGTATTTATCAACAGAAAGGTTAGTGATTGCAAATTGCAGATCTTCTTCGATCCCAGTCCATCCCGGATCGGTGTTCGGAACATCTTCCGGTTTGGTTTCGCCGAGCTCGGTGGCGGTTTTAATATAAGGAATGTTTTCAAAGATCTTATTTGCCTGCAGGTGGAACCATGCTCTCAGAAGCTTGGCCTCGCCTTCAACCTGTTTTGCTCTGGCATCACTCATAGGCGTAGGTCCTGCCTGTGTTGACCAGAGGAATTCAAGGCAAACGTTTGCACGGGCAATTCCGTCATAGCAAAGGGTCCATCTTTCATTCAGATAAGGATTATTGGGCAGTGCCTCATATCTTTCAAGCAGGTTGAAATTACTCTGGTCACCTGCTGAAGTTCCTTTATAGGCATCGTCGGAACATCCCCCGGCATAGGTCCAGTCGCTGCCTATACAGCCTCCGAACATTGAACCGCCATTCTGCATCCTTTCATAAACTCCAACCAGAAGGGCTTCAACACCTTCCGGGGTTTGAATTACAGAACCTGCTGCAACACCTGGAGGTTCCTTGGTAAGGAAGCTTTCACTGCAGGAATATATCATCAACAGGCTAGCGAAAAGTATCGTAATCGATAATAATTTGATTATTCTTTTCATATCTATTTATATTAGTTTTTCATTAAATATAAAAATCAGAGACCGAAGGAAATCCCAACCAGAAATTGCTGTGGTGTAGGCCATGCGCCTGAATCGATTCCCATATTTATACCGGCACCTGCGATTTCCGGATCAAGTCCCGAGTACTTGGTTATGGTAAACACGTTGGAGCCCTGGAAATAAAGCTCAAGGGAATTGCCCACATTTTTCAGAACTCTGCCAAGGTCGTAACCGATCCTCAGTGTTTTCATGCGAAGGAATGAACCGTTCTCAAGAAAAGCTGTTGAAGGTTCCTGGTGCATGGTGTCATTCGCATAAATCATCGGCATTGTGGCTTTCGAGTTGTCGCCATTCAGGTATGGGCTTCCCCATGATTCATAAAGCCTTCTGTAGCTCTTGCCCGATTCAAACTGCGTATAATCGATAAACCGGCTTACATAGTTTACAACCTCATTTCCGACTGATGTATAAAGAGTTGTCGAAAGGAAGAAGCCCTTGTAACCCAGGTTAAGACTCAGACCGGCAGTGAAATCAGGATGAGGTGAACCGATGTAAGTACGGTCACCTGCATCAATGGCACCACTCTTGTCAACGTCCGTGTATTTAAAATGACCTGCTTTATTATATGTGCCAAAAGCTGCGGGCCAGGCGGCTGCCTCTTCTGCTGTCTGGAAGATCCCTTCCACGATATAACCAAAGAATTCAGGGAATGCCTTTCCTGTCTGAGTCCTGGTATAGTACTTTTCACGATAACCGGAGCCCTGGTAAAAGTCACTGCCAACGTCGGTAAGTTTGGTAAGCTCATTTTTATAGTGTGAGAAAACAAGGTCTGCACTATATGTAAGTTCACCGTTCAAAGCATTGTTAGCATATCCGATCTGAAGATCGAATCCGGTGTTTTTCATTTCACCGATATTGATAGAGGGTCTGGTTGCCGTACCAAGCACTAGTGGCAGCTGTTTCGGATAGAGCATATCTTTCGTTTTACGCTGCCATACGTCAAAAGTAAGTGTCAGGTTTTTGAGCAGGGTGGCGTCAATACCCACATTGATGGTTGTAGTTGTCTCCCATTTTACATCAGTGTTCCCGAATGTGGACTGATAAAATCCGGTATTACTAAAGGCTGTGTTATTGCCTGTCATACCATAACTTGCACTGCCTTCACTGTATGAAAACTGTGTATAGGGATTATAATCACTATTCATCCGGTCATTTCCAACAGCACCATATCCGGCACGCAGTTTAAATTCGTTCAGCCAGGTTTTGGTCGAAGCCATGAATGCCTCCTCTGATATCCTCCATCCTGCGGAAAATGCAGGGAATATCCCATATTTCGTATTTCCGAAACGGGATGATCCGTCACGCCGTACAACTGCCTCCAACATGTACTTGTCGGCAAAGGTATAATTCAAACGTCCGAACAGGGAGGCCATACTGTTTTGAGAATAGGAGTCGGAGTTGGCAATACTCCGGAGGCCGGTATTAAGTGAGAGATAGTTAACATCCTTGAACGGAAATTGTGCCCTGCTGGCATTCATATACCAGTAATCGCTGTTATATGCTTCAGAACCTGCAATTGCCTTAAAAATGTGCTGTCCTAAGACCAATCCATACTCAATTGTATTTGTCCAGGTCCAGTTCAGTCCAAACCTGGAATTTATACCAAAGCTGTCGTATGTACCTCTTTCTGCAGCAGCAACCTCAACATAATCGATGTTTCTGTCATGCCGTCCATACTGGGTAATCCCGATAAGGGATTTAACTGATAAGCCTTTCAATAGATTTAATTTGAGAAAAGCATTACCACTTAAAGTCATTTGTCTGTTATAGTCGTACTGATTCTTGTCAAGAAGGAATAGCGGGTTCTGGGCATTTCCCATCTTTGATGACCTTGAACCGGCATAGGTGGTCCCTGATTCATCCCACACAGGTACAACCCCTGGAAGTCTGTAGGTCCAGGATACTATCGAGCTTTCACTGTTGTCGCCCTGGTATCCGTGGTCATCGGTGTACTGCAATCCGAGACTTGAACCGACATCAATCCATTTGGCAGGGCTGGACGCGATATTCAGACGTGCACTATACCTGTCAAACCCTGTATATTTGAATACGCCGTCCTCCTTGGTGTAGCCAAGCAGGAATGCATAGGTGGTGTTTGAGGTACCTCCGGCAATATCCATTGTATATTCCCTGAACTCAGCATTCCGTTGGACTTCATCCATCCAGTTGGTCCCCGGACTTGTCCTTGCAATAAGATATGTATCATCTCCATCCTCAACTGCCAGCTTATTGTCATATAGCGCCATATCAGCACGCGGGTCTCCCTGGACACCTGCGGTCGGGAAAATATAATATGGAATTACGGGTGCTGCCCCGTTGCCAAACTGGGCATGGGTGAAATTTTTAGGATCTGACGGCTGGTTGATAGGCAGTCCGGCATTCTTGGCTTCGAGCCAGAGCATATCAGCCCATTCCTGGGTATTAAGCAGCTTGTATGAATTCAGGTTCCTGCTGAAACCCTGCCTTACATTTACATTGAAGGCAACCTTCTGGTTCTTCCTTCCGCCTTTTGTGGTTATAAGAACAACACCATTGGCAGCCCTTGCCCCATAAATTGACTGTGCGGCAGCATCCTTCAGAATAGTAATTGTCTCAATATCATTTGGCGAATACACTCCACCTGGCACGCCGTCAACTACATAAAGAGGACTGGCATCGTTGATGGTCGTCATTCCACGGATCCTGATTGTTGATCCTTCACCCGGAGTGTGCTGGTTCAGGATTGTCACACCTGCAACTTTCCCCTGAAGACGCGTTATCGGGTTGGTTGCGGCGCTTTCAGCAAGTTCAGCAGCACCTACCTGGGCAACTGAACCGGTAAGGGACTTTCTGGCCTGGGTTGAATACCCGACGACAACGATCTCATCCAGTGCCGAGAGGGCTTCAGCCAGTGTAACATTAATAACGGTCTGGCTACCGACAACCACTTCCTGAGCAATATACCCTATAAATGAAAAATTCAATACAGGGTTCGCGGAGGTCAGGGTTACGGCAAAATTACCATCAGCGTCTGAAATAGCCCCGTTGATTGTGCCTTTTTCAAGGATATTCACACCGGGTAAAGCTTGCCCTGCTGCATCAGTGACCTTCCCGGTAACCTGCTTTTGCTGCAGGTCGACAGGAACAGATGTGCTGGCAGCAAATGCCTGGATTGTTCCCAGCAGTAGTAGCATCGTAAAGAGTTTCACGAAAACTCCCGATCTTCTCAAGAGTGTCCAAAATGAAACTACTCGCATGATTTTTTTAGTCATACTTTTGAGGTTAGTTAGATTAAAAAATTAATAAAAAAAAACGTAATAAGTTATGGTAACTTAGAAGAATTTAAAATAGGGGAGGAGAAAAACTCCCGATTATAGATAATTAATCAGGTCGCATGTTTCATAGGCATCATAGATTAGGTTAGTAGGGTACAACAAATTTATGAATTCTTTTCAAATTACCTAAGTTTTGCAGTAATTTTTTATTATATTGGTAATTAAGATATTGTGGCTCTAACAATAGGGGGTTAACCAAGTCTGCTGATCAGAGTCTCTTTAACCAGATTTATGAGCTGGACCCTGCTCCTGACATTGGTTTTGATATAGATCCTGTGGGTATGATCCTTGACCGTCTGCAGACTTATGAAGAGTATGTCAGAGATCTCTCTGTTACTTAGTCCGTTACAAATTTCTCTTATTATGTCTGCTTCGCGGGGTGAGACTTCAAATCTTCTGCAAAACTCTTCGAACGATAAATCCCCTGCGGGATCTTTTGTGAATGCCGGGAGAAACGGGCCGTAATTAAAATAAAGCGGAAGAAAAGTATTTCCTGCAAAAAATGTAAATATAAAGATGATCCCGGTCCATACCTGGGAAGTATAGAACAGGAGAGGAGTGCATTGGGCTATCATAATAATAAAAAGGGCTGGTGCTACTATTCTTCTCCCGGTTTCATATATCAGGGGCTGCCTCCTCCCCGGAAAGTGGATAAGATTGGCTGACACGAAAGAATAGATCAGGTTCATGATAATGAAATAATTCTTTATCAGAATCATATTATTAAAAGTTTCTCTCCTTGTGATGAAGTAGCCTACAGAAATAAGAACTGAGAAATTCACAAAAAGGAACCAGAAGACAAACCAGTCATTGCTTTTCCTGCCCGACAGGCTGAGGGAGGACTTTATAAGCATAAGCCAGGCAAATATCAGGAACGGCAATCCGAGCAGCATTGAAAAGTCTGTTACGCGAATGAGGAGTTCAGAGGAAATGACAGGAGATAAAAATGCCTTGATAAGGACCTGCCCCCATATCCCGTAAAAACCAAAAGTATAAATGAATACCTGGTAGTAGAGAAGTGAAGAGAAGATATCCGATTTGTATTTTCCCCTTAATCGGGATGCCAGGATGATGCCCCCCGCAGCAAAAGCGACGGTAATTATAAATAAAAGATATAACAGGTACTTGATCATATTCCGGATTCCGAAGAGATGATTAACACCTATGAGCCTTTGTGCCCTTTTGTCCTTTTTATTTCAGCAGCTGGGGCGTTAAGATGTAAAGCTTTTCTCTTCAGATTTTAAGAGTTGTGAGTTAAATAGTCTATAAAGGTATAAAAATCATCTAAACAGATCAGAAAAAATTGAACACTACTTAAGTATTGATGATCAACTAAAGTAGGATTTTCAAAAATCACTACTATAGTATTGACTCGATTAAAAAAGAGGGGTTTACATTTGGTTTGAAAAAAGTTCTTTAAAAACCCTTAGTGCACCTTATAGAAACTTACACTGAGATTCACAGAGAAGTCGGCCCCTAAATCCCCTGAAGGGGACTTAAATTATAGCCCCCTTTAGGGGGTTGGGGGCGATTTGACTCAGTGGAACTCTGTGAAAGTTCTTAATTTCTTTGCATTGAACAAAGGGTAAAATTTTAAAAGAAATGTTACTAATTTAACAATTGAAGATTATGGAAACTCAAAACAATTACAAATTGATCCCAACTTTCGGAAACAGCTTTGGAACAGGATTTCAGGTAATGCTTGATAATTTTCTCAGGTTATTCCTGGTGGTTCTCGTACTTGCAATACTTACCGGTCCCACCCATTTCGGTTTTAATTTTGACAAGGGAGATTTCAGACACTTCCCCTGGCACTGGGATGGCGACTGGGAACACATTTTCGGTCTTGCTTCGTTAGGAATGTTCGCCATATTCTTTGTCATGCTCGCTCTTCTTTACACATTTCTGGCGAAGCCGGTATTGGAATATGGCGGTAAAATGA
The DNA here is from genome assembly GCA_963703935.1 of uncultured Bacteroidales bacterium. Lineage (GTDB taxonomy): Bacteria > Bacteroidota > Bacteroidia > Bacteroidales > VadinHA17 > LD21. Next base: position 158,805 of record CAVPGA010000003.1, read on the forward strand.
TCTTTATCCAGGCAGTCAGGAAGATCAAACCCAACTTTGAACTACTGATCAGCGGCTTCTGGACAAATTACCTGCATATAATCCTTGCAAATCTGCTTGTTTTTGCACTTGTGGTCCTTGGTTTATTTGCCCTGATTGTACCTGGCATTATAATAGCCTGCAGGCTTGCATTTACCGGATATATTGTCATGGATAAAAAGCTGGATCCCATTGAAGCCGTTGAGTTAAGCTGGAAGCTTACAAGGGGCCACGGGTGGACAATCTTCTTTATGGGTTTTGTTTCATTTTTCATAGCAATATTCGGGCTCCTACTTATGATTATCGGCATCTTCCCGGCACTTATGTGGATTTCAAGCTCATTTGCAACTCTTTATCAGTCGGTTCTTCTTGAGAAGGAAAAACCTGCTGAAGCAGTGGCAGCGTAATTGAGTTTCTCAGTTTGAAAATAAAAACTTACACAGAGGTCCACAGAGAATTCACAGAGGCCCACAGAGTTAATACCTGACCGAAATAATTGTCTCTCTGTGGATCTCAGTGAAACCTCGGTGGAACTCCGTGTAAGTTCTTATTATTCTCCATAAACAAATCGAAATTAATAAGACAGCAAGTTCAATAAACTTTCTTACCTTTATATTCGAAATCCTAAAAACTTATTTCATGAAAGCAAGATCAATATTCCTGACGCTTGCCCTGATGATCACATTATGTGATCCTTCAAATGCTCAGGGAGGAATCCTGAGAAGGGCTATTAACAGACAGATCGATAACAAGATTGATTCGGCAATTGATAAAAGCGCCAAGGAAAAGGCTAAAGATACCACTAAGGTAAACAGCGGAACAAAAGCAACAGGTCGTGGACTCTTAGGCGGGAAAATTGACATTAAATATGAGGATGAATACAAATTCACGGGAAGATTATATATGCAGATGGAAACATACGACAAGAAAGATGTGACGAAATCGGATTTTTATACCTATTTCAATAGCAATACTCTGAATGCCGGTATAGAGGTTAAGCCTGTTGATGCACAAGGAGGGAGATGAAGCAGTACCTGCTGTATTTCTTTTTGACAATGATAACAGGTGTTTCCTGATGCTCATAGAAGGTGAAGATTCCAAAACAGGTATTATTTCAACACTTCCTGATGACTCAACGCTTACTGCAAAAACAAAAAACCAGAAAGTGGGACCAACTAAACCTGCAACACCTGAGGCACCTGCAACAATAACAAAGACAGGTAACACGCGGATGATTGCCGGTTACAGGTGTGAAGAATATAAGGTTGTCGAGCCCGATAAAGATGGTTATTCAAATGTATGGATGACAAAAGACGTTAAAATAAATGCCGATAGAAGATACTGGGGCAAAGCAGGGATGCCGACATATTACAATTATCCCGGTTTCGAAGGTTCACTGATGCTGGCTATGGAATCATTTGACAAGAATAACAAACCGGAAATGAAGATGGAGACCAAAGAAATAAGTGATAACTTCAGGCATTCAATATCCACATCAGGATATACTTTTATGAAAATGAATTTTGGTCAGGCAGGAAAGAAATAATCCCCTTTTGCCCTTGGTAGTGGGCATAGCCGATCTTAAGGAATTGGATAGCTTATGAATCAAACTATATACAACAGATTTGCAATAACTTACATTTCCCCTCCTTTTTTGAAGGAGGGGTGGCCGGGACTATTGATTTTTTTAATATGTTTACAATTATTTATTTTCCCGGCCGGGATGACAGGTTGATTTTGGGTGTTTTGGGAGTGAAGCGGCGCGTTTTGCAGAAACGTTTTTTCATTGAAGAAAATAATAATGCAAAACGCGCCGCTTCACTCCCCCCTGTTCACCTCAGAGCCCTGTCATTCTGAAGGAGAAAACCTGAGCCTGCGAAGGTTTTCGACTGAAGTCTCCTGTTTGGAAGATGTAATTTGGGGATTATCAATCTAATATGCCACTAATCCTCCGAGCAGATCTTGTTCAAATCTTCTTTACCCAGGTATCTGGTAAGAATATCAAAACCATTCGGCTTGTTGGAAAAGTCCACCAATCATTTCTCATTGTAACCTAGCCAGGAGGTCAATGCGATTTGTATCCGCTCCAACTGCCCATTCTGGCTATGCCCATGCTGCCCATTGTATGGATCCATACTCGTACGGATTCCCTGCTTTCAGTATCACCTTCAAGCTCAATTCTATCAGATACTTCATGAAGTACAACTCTTCTTCAGAAAAAATTATGTTTGCTTTTACTTATGACTGCTGTCAAGAGAAAGTTTTAAGGTCATTATCCTTAGTCCTACCTGAAGGGCAAGTACAATCAGCTTCTTCAGTCCTGCTCCAGACTCAAGCTGAGCCTCCTCAAAGCAAAGACCTTTAGTTTTGAGAAATGAAAAAGTTCTTCTATTAGCCATCTCTGACTGTACCATTTAACATATTTAAGTGCATCATCCGCATTTTTGACTTTATGAGTAGTAACTAATGTCCATGAGATCGGATCTTCTCCAGGTTTAACACTCACGGGAAGTTCTCTGGCTTCTAGAACAGTTACATCGACAAATGGCGGAATACCATCCTTTATGGGCCTTTTTGATGGGTGACCAAGCTTCACTTTCTCCCATTTGAGAGACATCTTTGCTGTATGTTTTGTCCTGTTTTTACCCTTTGGTACATCTAACTCGTACATAGATCGAACCCTTGAAGAGGATATCTTTTTACTTAATTTAATTCCTTCGGATAGCACTCTATCAATATGGGCTCTTATTAACAGATGTGTTCTGCTGTCTGGTACTGTTGCAAATATTTCATATATGTCGCTTTCCCTATCTCCGATTACCGTTATACTATCGGCCCCGCTTAAAGATTCTTTGGTTTTCAGGGCGCTCGCAATCCATCTGTAGGACTCTTTCTCGGTTATATCAAGATTCTTATAATTACGATCATGCTTGTTTCCCTTATCCCATGATCTGTTCCATAGAATCACTGATGAAAAGCCAACTGGCATGTCGGTTGAAGGATCAATCACAAGTGTCGGATGGAGGAAAAATCCTGCATTAGTCCATTCCTTTCCAGGATCTTCTTTCGTAACAGGACCGATATCTCTATCCTCCCTGCCAATCCGTCCCATGTGAGATGTAAAATTATTCTCTGTAGTATCTTGCATACACAGATAATGGCCTCCGTTGACATTTTTCTTCAACTGTCTGATGGCTCCTTCTGTCAAATCATTATAATCAAAGCTTTCGTTGAGTAGCATCCTGTAAGCTCCTTCCTTTTCGGCTAAGGTTTTGCAACTTTTATTTATTACTGCACTACCTCTGTTTAACAAAGCTAACATTAATCCTTCAACTCGCTTTTCTAATCTGGCATCTGGGAGTAAACCCGCATATGTGCCTGTAAAATAGTTTTCTTCCATGTATTTAATATACATGAAAAAAATTGTTATATATCTGATTATCAATAATATATATCAACAAATCAACATAAGATATTAACAATCAACTACATAGCTATCACATAAATAAATGTGATGTAAGATTAGTTTAAAAGGAGGGGAAACTTATTCGATTGTGTTTCAGCTAATTAAATAATTAACAGTCTATGACTGATTCTTAAGTTGATGGCTATGCTATAGTGGGCAGTGGTGATTCTTCAGGGATTGATTTTCTTTAGCCTTGCGAACCGTAGCAACAGCTTTTTCGTTCCATCGTTTTCAAACTCGACAGTTGCTGTAGTATTAGGTGGCTGCCCTTCGATACTTATGATCAGACCATTTCCGAACCTTTCGTGCTGAACAGTGTCCCCTTCCGAGAATCCATTATCGGTTTCATTTAAAGCAACCTCTGTCTGGCTTTCAGAGGCTCTTACCTTTTTAAACCTGCCTGAAGGGCCGTAACTATGTGATTCTTCCTTCATTGATGCAGGTTTACTGCCAAAGATGTTCCTTCCATGAAAGGGTTTTCCCCGGTCTGGGGATAATCAAGAAATTCCTGGTCGATCTCGCGAAGGAACCTGCTCGGATTACTTCTTTCAAGGTTCCCCCATTTATACCTGTTCAGTGCATAACTTAAAGTAGCCAGTTTTTCTGCGCGTGTGACTGCAACGTAAAAGAGCCGTCTCTCCTCTTCAAGCTCTTTTGGATTTCCTGCCGATAATGGCGAAGGGAACAGGGTATCCTCCATTCCGGCAACATAAACAACCTTGAATTCCAGTCCCTTGGCAGAGTGCATTGTCATCAGTGTTACCTTATCACGATCCTCGTCCTTTTCATTATCCTGGTCGGTCAGCAATGATACGTTTTCAAGATAAGCCACCAGGGTTGAGGGTTCCCCGTTGGTTTCTGCAGACTCCGTGAAAACTTTTATTCCATTCAGAAGCTCCTCAAGGTTTTCGTATCTGCTAACCTCCTCAGGTGACTTCCCCTCCCTGAGTTCCTTCATAATCCCTGACCCCATTGCTATTTCCCTTGCTTTGGTGTAGGCATCCATGGTATCACTGTTTATTCTCAGAGCATTGATCAGTTCCGAAAAAAGAGTCAGCTTTTTAATTGTTCCCGAATTGAAATGTCGGGTATAGTTGCCTGATTCTGAAATTATGTTCCATGGGGAGATGTTAAAATTTGCGGCAAGTTCAAGGATCTTCTGAAGGGAAGTGTCACCCAACCCCCTTTTGGGATAGTTGATTGTCCTTTTGAAAGCTTCTTCATCCTCGGGATTTATTACCATCCTCATGTAGGCCAGAATATCCTTTATTTCTTTTCGTTCATAAAAAGAGAGTCCTCCATATATTTTATACGGAATATTTTTTCTTCGCAATGTCTCCTCAAATATCCTTGACTGTGCATTTGTCCTGTAGAGAATTGCAAAATCGGACCATTTGAGCCTCAGCGAAAACCTCCTGTCGAAGATATCGGATGAAATATTAAATCCTTCTTCTGTATCGGTTAGCGCCTGCATAACCTGTATCTTTTCACCGGTCTCATTTTTAGAGTAGACTTGTTTATGGATCTGGCCCTGGTTGTTTGCAATTATTGCGTTGGCTGCATTTACTATAGTTTGTGTTGACCTGTAATTCTGCTCCAGCTTGAAAAGCTGATAATCGGCATAATCGTTTTTGAATTCAAGGATATTTTCAATCCTGGCACCTCTGAAAGAATAGATGCTCTGGGCATCGTCGCCGACAACGCATATATTCTTGTGGGATGCGGCAAGCTTCTTGATTATAAGATATTGGGAATAGTTGGTGTCCTGGTATTCATCCACCAGGATGTACCTGAATCTTTGCTGGTATGCAGCAAGTACTTCAGGAAAATCCCTGAAGAGGATATTTGTGTTTAAGAGCAGATCGTCAAAATCCATTGCATTAGCTTTGAAACAGCTTGAGGCATATGTTCTGTAGATCTCAGAAACAAGGGGCATTCTGCCTGACTTGTCATGTTCCTGCATCGAGTATCAGCTGTGTACATGCTGTGCGTGATAAGGTTATTCTTTGGCGGCTGAAATGCGTGAGGCAATTAACCCGGCTTGTAGATATTGTCATCAAGGTTCATCTCCCTGATAATTGACCTTATCAGGCTTTTTGAATCTGTTGTATCATAAATGGTATAATTTGACTTGTAACCGAGATGTGAACCCTCGATCCTCAGGATCTTTGCAAAAATGGAGTGAAAAGTGCCCATCCACAGGTAACGGGCTATTTCAGGATCGACAATTCTGGCGATTCTTTCTTTCATCTATCTTGCAGCCTTGTTTGTAAATGTCAAAGCAAGGATCTTACCGGCAGGAACTCCTTTCTGAAGGAGGTGAGCGATACGGTACGTCAGCACCCTTGTTTTCCGGCACCGGCACCGGCAATTACAAGTGCCGGACCTTCAGTATTAATTACTGCAAGCCTCTGAGATTCATTCAGGTCATTCAGATAATCGTGTGTCATTGTTGATCAGAATTCAGTATCCGGGATCGGGCAAATTTAGCAAATACATCCTCAGTTAAAACGTATGTTGAAAAGTAAAGGGGGTCAGGGGACAACTTAAGCACATTGGATTCAGCTTTTCAAGCCCTCTGTGGATCTTTGTGCTTCCTCTGTGGACCTCTGTGTATCAGAAAGAAAATTAAAAGCTTCACAGAGTTCGCCAGAGAGGTCGCTGAGTTGCACGGAGGCAACAAGCGCAACTTACTTTTATTTTTATTATACTTGCCTGATTTTATACGAAAGAGATCACCAGAGCGTTATTTTACAAACATCAGATTGCCTGTGCGTTTTTACCTTCTTATTACTGCCCTGCTATTACCTGTAACCCTCCTGGGTCAGCTTACGGCACCGGGAATGAATAGTCTCCGTTACACCTCTTATCCGTCATCTCCCGCCGTCAGAGATCCCATATTCATTTACTGCAATTCATTAGGAAATCAGAAAGGAACCCTGAACGCGGTGAGTCCGGGAGGCACGGGTCCGTTCAATTTTTCCTGGTTCAGATGGAATGATGCCACACAAAATTTTAGCATACCGGTTAAGAGTGACCCGGGGGTAATGAGCTCATCCGTTAATAACCTCGATGAAGGGGGGTCCAGGGTCAATATTACTAATGGAGGCGGTTATAATACCAGCCTGACTGCCTGGATTTTTCTCGACAGACCCACTGCGACGGCAGAGCTCCTTAACCGGACCTGCGAATATGTAGCACTTAAGGGCGGGGTAGCTGCTGATCTGTTTGAATATAATGATCCGGGTGATGGTGAGGAGATCGCCCTTCCCAACAGGGTCAGATTTCTCTGGTCCTCCGATCCGGCCTCTTCGATACCTTTTCCTGATCTTGAATTAAACCCCCAGACCTTTAATCCCCCGCTGGTGGATGTTACCTACAAACTGCAGGTTACTGATAGTTTTACATGCAGCAGCGAGGCATCCTTCTTTTATGAATCAATTCATGTAAAGGCTGATTTCTCAGTCGAGCCACCTACCGGTGAAGCTCCGCTGGAAGTAACATTTACCGATAAATCAATAAGGGCAGATTCCTACAAATGGGAATTCGGTGACGATTCTGTATCATTCCTGAGCAATCCTCCACCTCATACCTATTATATTCCCGGCAAATATTCTGCTAAACTCACGATTGAGAGCAAATTGCATTGCATCGATTCACTTCGCTTCGATGGGATAGAAGTTGAGAAATCCGTGCTCGAAATTCCCAATGTCTTCACACCTGACGGAGACGGTACAAACGACTATTTTATGGTCAATAAATCGTCGTTGAAAAATATAAGCATGGAGGTATTCAGCAGGAGCGGCATTAAAGTATACAGCTTCTATGGAGAAGGACCCATTTTAAAGGATTGGAACGGCTGGGATGGAAATATCAACGATTCTTCAAGAAAAGCAAGTCCGGGAGTCTACTTCTATGTTATCAAAGCACTTGGCTGGGATGATATAAATACAACGGCAAGCTTTACCGCGGATTCGTATATCTCTACCGGTAATGCCTTGTTGCCTTGTGGTCAGCAGACCAGAAGACCAGCTTATTGCCAGATCCTGATGAGAACCCTTAACCACCCCGGCCGGGAAAGCAAATTGTAAACGTGTCAAAATCTATAGTCCCGGCCAGGGGCATGCGCGATCTTAAGAATCAGTGTTAAACAGAGTATTCATAACTAGCAGAAATACAATTACATAAGTTTCCCCTCCACCACATTCCACCCCTGCAGGCTGGCCCCTCCCTAAAATTGCCCACTGGGCAATTTCTTTACGGTCGGTCCCCTTTTTATGGAGGGGTGGCCAGACCGTGAAATCATCTTACAGGCTGAAATTAAATTCGTCTGGCCGGGGTGGTTGATTCAAGTCTTAACCACCCCGGTCGGGAAAGTTGATTGTTAACCTATCAAAATCTATAGTCCCGACCACCCCTCCTTGATAAGGAGGGGAAAGTTATCAAACTTAAATTCAGTACTTTACATTCGGTTTTGGGTTAAATTCTCTACCTATTTCCCTATATCCATCCCCTTAAGTTGACGCACATGGCCCTAGGAGGGATTTATCAACCTAGATAGTAATCTTTCTTCTTCTTCCCTCTACCTTCCATTCATCCGAAGCCATCCCATTCCTGACTACCGTTGCGACGTCATACCGGTCGACAGTTGGACAGATATGGTAAGGAATTCCATAGAGTACATCGCCTGTTTTCATGTTCCCGGCAAGTTCTGTCCTTATTACCATATGCTCCTCATTATGGCCAATTATATCGTAATTATCCATATCCGGAAATTTTACCCTGGGTTGCGGCATCTCTGATCCAATCGCCTTATGTCCAAGATCGAGGCATATCAGGTCTTTGCCCGGCTTGCTTACAATACGGGTCAGCAATACTGCAGAATGTAGAAAGTCGAGGTCTGTAAAGGTTGAACTATATCCGTAATCCCATAAAAGAACGGTTCCCGGACTGGTTTCGACTCCCCTGCGGGTTGCATGGATCGGGAAAGTAGGAGTGCCACCTGCTACGATCGGCAAAGGCCGGGTAATATTCTTCCGGAGTTCATCGGCCAGCTCTGAAACAGGCTTAAATGCTTCATTACAGACCTTCTCCCTCTCAGAAAAATTATGTTCGTGAATGTGGCCGTCATAAACATGAAGACCCTCAGCTTTAAGGCCTGGCTGATCGGTGATTAGTTTAAACAGCCTGGCGGCACCCTGGCCCGGGGAGATACCGGTGCGGTTCATCCCGTTGTTTATGTCAATGTATAGATTGGCTTCCAGGCCTGCGGCCCGGGCTGCTTCCGACAGCCTGAAAACTACCTCTTCAGAATCAACGATACACGAGAACTTTGTTGCAGGAAACTGCTGTCTCAGCTTGAAAAATCTTTCAATATTTGGTCCGACGGGCTGGATTGCCAGCAGGATATCTTTTGCCCCTGTATGGGCTACCATCTCTGCTTCAGCAATAGTCGCGCACTTGAATTTATTGATGCCATAATTCATCTGAAATCTGATTATTTCCGGCATTTTATGCGTTTTCACATGCGGCCTTAACAGATTTACATCCCCTGAAATAGCCTTCATCCTCATTATGTTGACTTCAACGCGGTCAGGGTATACGAGCAGGGAAGGAGAGGGGATATCCTCCACATTGTTAACTATGTACCATTGTCTCTTTGAAGATAGGCTGATTTCCATGGGGTCAGTCATAGAGCTCAAAGATTGCCTCAACTTCAACTGCAATATTATTCGGAAGAATTGCACCAACGGCGCTTCTTGCCCCGATGCCGTTTTCCTGCCCGAACACTTCAGCCATCAGTTCGCTGAAACCGTTCATTACCAAGGCCTGCTGGGTAAAATCAGGAGCGCTGTTTACGAAACCGAGGACTTTAACAATGCGCTTAATCCTGCTCATATCACCAGAATGAGTTTTTATTGTTGATAACATGGTAAGTCCAACCTGTCTGGCGGCCAGTTTGCCATTATCTGTCGCCATATCTTTGCCCAGTTTGCCGGTTATCAGCGAACCGTCATTTTTCAGGGGTACCTGGCCTGAAACGTACAGCATATTATTGACTTCAAGGGTGGGCTTGTAAACCCCGGCAGGTTTTGGTGAAGGCGGTAAATCCAGGCCAAGTTCAACAGATCCTTAATTCAGCGTTGTTTTTCATTTTGTTTTATTTTATTTGAGTTATTTGAATGAGTGCAGTGCAATTCTATTACCCTCAGTATCGAGAACCAGGGCCATAAAACCATGAGTTTCAGAAATCTGAATTTTGGGACGAAGGATTTTCCCGCCTGCCTTTTCAACCCTGGCAAGTTCAATTGACAGGTCGCCCGATTGAGCTGTAAAATAGATCAGTACTCCTTCAGTCGACGGGTTGTAGTTACCCTCGCTTTTTACAAGTGATCCGGCTGAACCGATCTGGCTTTCAGCTTCAGGAAACCACGCCATCTCGAATGTGCCAAATACGTATTTTGACAGACTGACATCAAAAACTGTTTCATAGAACTTAGTGGCCCTGGCCATATCTGTAACTGGTATCTCAAACCATCCAACTGAATTATTTTTCATAGCCGTATTTTTATAAATGTATTGTTTAAACGGTTACCGGTTCTTAACGCCGGTTCATACAAACAAATCAGCTTTGAAAATGGTTTTTGCCTTACCTGAGATTTCAACCCTGTTGTTTTTGAGTGAAACTTTCATGACTCCTTCCCTTTTTGAAACCTGGTGTGAAACAAAATCAAACCTCCCGGTTTTAGTATGCCAGAATGGCGCCAGGGAACAGTGTGCCGAACCTGTGACAGGATCTTCATTTATTCCAAGAGAAGGTACAAAGCAACGGACACAGAAGTCAAAACTCCTGGCTTCCGAGGGGGCAGTCACGATCAGTTCTCCAAATTCTGAATTGCGCATCCGGTCAAAATCAGGCTTTATGTTTCTGACTTCTTCCTCGCTCTTTAATAGCGCCATGGTCCAACCATGAGCCGTATGGTAAAGCTCTTCCGGTTTGATGCCTATTATCTCATCTATGTCCGCCGGGATTTCAACAGGTTCAGGGGGATAGGAGGGGAAGTTCATCCTGATCAGACCGCCGGAGTACTTTAATGTAAGTATTCCTGCTTTTGAATGCAATGTTATTGCTTCCCTTTTTCCGGCAAGACCTGTTTCAAACATAATATGACCCGATGAGAGGGTGGCATGTCCGCACAGGTTGATCTCGGCTTCGGGTGTGTAAAACCGGATGTTAAGGCCTTTTCTGGCAGGATAAACAAAAGCCGTTTCGGATAGATTCATTTCCATTGCAATATTCTGCATCCATTTTCTGGCAGGTTTTTTGTCAAGAATACAAACTGCGGCAGGATTCCCGTGAAATGGGCTGGCAGTGAATGCATCTACCTGGTAAATAATTTTATGCTTTGTCATAGACTTAAATTGTTGATCCTAAAATTAATCTTTTTTCCAAATCCAAAATCCATAAGACCGAATAGGACTGAAGGCATGAAAATCCTATTGACAGTCCGATGAGGTTTAATTAACCAACTTTATTAAGGCCTTTCAGGGCTTGCACCATCTACTGACGCTCTGAGGCCGTCGAAAAAGTCCTTCGTGAACCTTCGTGATAACCTTTGAGTACTTTGTGGTTAAACATAATTTATTGAACCACAAAGGATCACAAAGTATAACACTAAGGAACACAAAGGGAAAAAGTCCAAAAAATCAACTTTTTTCAACCCCTATTCACATATCACCACTTTCATGGTTCTTGATTTCGTCCAAAAGGCCACTTCGTGGCTTTGGATTTCGTAAAACTCATGCATATTTTGATTCTTCTCCATTCTGATGTCCGGAAGATCAAAAGCTGGTTTCTCAGTAGATGGTAAGCCTCTCTGGATTTAGTGGAACTCAGTCACTTTTATGACGCAACTCCATCCTGTGTTCGGAAGATCAGAAGCTGGTTTTATTTTCTGCCTCTGAAGGAGCTAAAGAACCATACCCCTCCACCCAGCCTTTGAATTCTGGGAAAAGCCCGCTGTTTTTCATCCATACCGAGGTTGCCACCTTGAGCTCCCTCATAAAATCGGCAAGAGCAACAGCCGGATGCAGGTCAGAAAGAATGTGCAGATGATCTTCTACTCCATTAATACGGTAAAAGTGGCAGTTCTTGTTTTATTATCCCTCCGATGTAGGCATACAGCTGGTTGGAATTATCCTGATTAATAGGAGGTAGGCTGTTTTGTGGCTCACTCCATCCTGTGTCCGGAAGATCAGAAGCTGGTTTTATTTTCTCTCCTCTGAAAGAGGCCTTTGTCGTTTAACTGTCCCGGAACGGGACAAATGTGAATAACCCCCGGTGAAACCGGGGGTAGAGGTCTCCCCTTGTTTTTTAAGCTCTGAAGGAGCTTAATATGAGATTTGGAGAAGTCGGTTTGACCGGTATCAGGGCACTATAAAAAGAAATACGTCTTATAAGACATATTAAAGATAAAAGAAATACGTCTTATAAGACATATTAAATTAAATCTGGATTTAGATCTGCGGTGATCTGCTGGAAACCAAAAAATTTCAAGCAGATTTCGCAGGTTTTCGCAGATTCATTCGCGTTTACACCTCTCACCCTTTATCCCCCACCACAATACCTACCCTGCATTTTGGCTCCTCGCTAAAAACACCCACAGGGTGTTTTATTAACGCTCGGGGGGTTGTTGAAAAAGTTGATTTTTTGGACTTTTTCCCTTTGTGTTCCTTAGTGTTATACTTTGTGATCCTTTGTGGTTCAATAAATTATGTTTAACCACAAAGTACTCAAAGGTTATCCCGGAGGTTGAGAGGGGACTTTTTCAACAGCCTCTCTAAACCCAAATCTTCCACGGCTTTGCAAAAAGGAACCTAATCAATTGGTTTTTAAGCCCCTCCCACCTCGGGGGAGGGGTTGGGGAGAGGTGCTCCTGAGTCCATTTACCGGTAAATAACCCCATTTTGCAGTTTTTTTTTCAGGATTAGTCTAAAAAAACTTTGTAAACTAAAAAAGTTTTCCCATTTTTGCTCTTGCCTAAAATGATAATGGATTACCGGCAAAAAATAATTGAAGAAGCTCGCGGATGTTCAGGACATATGGGATCAGGGCAGTCACAATGGATATGCTGGCAGCGAATGGGAATCTCAAAAAGAACAATCTATGAAGTATTCAGGGATAAGGATGAACTTCTTTAGGGAGTTCTGAAATGGATGATACTAAAGCAGCATGAACTGATGTCAAAGATTTTCAATGAATCGGAAAATGTAATTGAAGCAATTTTTAAAATGCTTGATTTAATGACTGATCATTTTCAGAAAATGAGTCCGGCTTTTCAGATGGATATGAAGAAGTTTCACAGGTGATATTCATTAAAAATCTGGGGGAACAAAGTGAACTCCCTTATTTTTCAAATAATTCTGGAAATTCTGACAGAGAGGAATAAAGGAGGGTATGTTCAGGGAATGATATTGATGTGGAAATTACCAATAAATGCATGCTTGAGGTTGCAAGAATGTCGAATGACAAAAATGTTTTTCCTCCTGATGATTTTCCAAATAAGGATGTAATCAGAAATTTTTATATCAATTATCTGAGGGGTATTTCAACTCAAAAAGGTCTTGATCTTATAAACTTTTACGAAAAGAAACAGATATAATGAATTTAGAATCGAGGAATTCAGATTGCGGATTATCAGCAATAAAGCAGAATATAACAGGTATTGATACAATAAAACTTTAAGCGAGAAAGATAATTTTTACGAAAATCAAATTTTCTGTTACAGCAGTTTTCCCGCTGCTATTTTCCGGGACTGTGGTATCAGCCCAGCAGGAAAGCGATGAATTGAAGCTTTCGCTTAAGGAAGCCCAGGATTATGCAATTATCAAATAATAAAATGGTAATGGCTGCAAAATCGGATGTTCAGGCATCAAAAGCTGCTGTATGGGAAACTATTTCAGCTGCATTGCCCCAGGTGAGCGCATCAGGCTCATTTACTGATAACCTGAAACTTATGACCACTCTTTTACCCGGTGAATTTTTTGGACAGCCCGGACAAAAATATCCTGTAACATTTGGTTCCCAGTTCAATTCGAGCGCATCAGTTGCAGGCAAGTCTGCTTATATTTAATGCTCCTTTATATATCGGTATTGAGACCACAAAACTTGCACAGAAACTAAGTGAGGAGAATCTTGAGCAAATCGGAACTTGATACAAAGGAATCAGTAAGTTCAGCTTATTTTCTGATCCTTGTTTCAGAAAAATCGCTTGAGATTCTCAATGGCTAATATTGCAAACCTGAATGAGACACTTAAATCAACACAGGGCAATGTATTCGGCCGGAATGGCTGAAGCGACCGATGTTGACCAGATGGTTTCAAATGTTAAAATGGTGGAGAACAGCAGAAGCTCATTGCAACGAACAATTGAACTGAATTATAATCTTCTTAGGTTCCAGCTTGGTGTTGTCTGCAGCGACAGAAATAACTCTTACAGAAACTCTTGAAGGCCTTACATCGACAAATAAATGTTGAAGCCTTCTATCACAGGAGTTTGATCATACCCAGAATGTTAATTACAAGCTTATTGAAGGACAGGAAATAGATGTCATCACTTATGCTTAAATCACAGAAAGCATCAGTTCTGCCTACTCTTTCAGGATTTTATAACTATGGAACCAATGGAATGGGTGATAAAATATCGAGATCTGAGCTGGTTTCAGAATTCAATGGCCGGTCTGCAGCTTTCGGTTCCGATTTTTGCCAGCGGACAAAGATATGCACAGATAAAAAAAGCCCAGATAAATCTTGAAAAAGCCAAGAACCACAAAGGAGATGGTAACCGATCAGCTTCTGCTTGCAGGAAAAACAGCTCAGGTATAACCTTGTAAATGCAAACCTTCAGTATAAAAGCCAGAAGGAAAATGTTGAAGTCTCAAAAAGGGTCTATGCCAGCATGGAGAATAAATTCAGACAGGGAATGGCTTCAAGCCTTGAACTGACACAGGCAAACACCCTCTATCTGCAGGCTGAAAACAATTATGTTTCAGCCTTGATGAACCTGCTTCAGACAAAGCTTGCTCTTGATAAACTATTAAATAATATGTAATTAAAATCAGAAACATCATTAAAAATTAAAATAATGAAATACTTAAATTAACAATTTCGGTAATACTGATAAGCGGCCTGATACTTTCAGCCTGTTCATCAAAGAAAAAGAATGCAACTCAGCTTCGTGCTGATCCGCAACTACTGCAGAAAAAGCAGCATCCCTGTCAAGGTTAAAACACTTGTCAAAAACAAAAATTGCAAGGACAATTGATTATACTGCAACAATTCTTCCTTTTGAAGAGGTAAATATGGCACCTTCAACTCCGGGCAGAATTGATAAAATATATGTTGAAGATGGAGACAGGGTAAACAAAGGGGATAATCTTTTCCTGATGGACCGTACCCAGCTTTACCAGCTTAAACTTCAGCTTAGCAGTCTTGAAAAGGATCTCAGCAGGCTTGATACACTGCTTAAGTCGGGAAGTGCAAAACAGCAGCAGTACGACCAGATGAAAACCCAGTATGATGTTACTGAAAACAAATGTTGATTTCATGGAAGCAGAATACCCTTATGAAAGCTCCTTTTACGGTGTTGTAACCGGAAAATATTTTGAAAATGGTGAAATGTATTCAGGATACTCCTACAACGCAATCAGGCAGATCGGCAGTTGTTACAGTTATGCAGATCAATCCTCTTAAAGTAAATGTGAGCATTTCGGAACAATATTATCCGCTTATAAAAAAAGGGATGAAAGCAGAAATTACTGCTGATGTTTATAAGAATGAAAGTATTTACCGGAACAGTTTTCAGGATTTCACCGACAATAAATTCTGCAACAAGATCATTTATTGCTGAACTTGAACTTCCCAACAGGAATGATATGCTTAAACCCGGGAATGTTTGTCAGGGTATCGATGGATCTTGGAGAAGTTGAAACATTTGTTGTTCCTGCCAACACTGTTCTTGTTCAGGAAGGAACAAATATCAGATATGTTTTTATTGAGAATAACAGGTGTTGCAAAAAGGATTGAAGTGTTAATCTGGAAAAAGATTTGATGACCAGCTTGAGATCATTTCTGATAATCTTAAGGAAGGCGACAGGCTTGTAACTGAAGGTCAGGCCAGGCTTATCAATGGCGACAAAATTGAAATAGTTAAATAATTATCAAGAATTTCAATATATAATAAAATGAGTATATATAGTGCTTCCGTAAAAAGACCGGTAACAACCATCCTGATCTTTGTTGCTCTGATGGTTATGGGAATCTATTCACTGGTTCAGTTACCGGTGGATCTTTATCCTGAGATGGAACTGCCTTTTGTTGTAGTTTATACAACTTATCCCGGGAGCAAGTGCATCCGATATTGAAACCAATGTTACACGACCTCTTGAGGATGCTCTTAACTCAGTAAGCAATCTTAAGGAGATTACTTCAACCTCGAGCGATGGTACTGTCAGTTATCTTCATGAATTTTGAGTATGGCACCAATCTCGATGAAGCCATCAAATGATATCAGGAGTACCCTGAGCTTTGTTGAGAAGTATCTTGCCTGAAGATTGTGAGAAACCAACAATCATCAAGTTCAATACAAGCATGATGCCCATTATCTTCTATGCTATTACAGCAAATGAAAGTTATGCAGGTCTTGAAAAGATACTTGATGAAAAGATTGTCAATCCGCTTAACAGGATTGAAGGGGTAGGATCAGTTGCTCTTGCAGGAGTTCCGGGACGAAAGATCTATATTGATGTTGATCCCAGGAAAATGGAGGCTTATAATCTTACAATTGAACAGATAGGGAATGTTCTGAGGGCTGAAAACATGAATATGCCTGCAGGTTATCTTGAAATGGGTAAGACAGATTATCCTCTGCGTATCCAGGGTGAATTTCCTGAAAGCGATGTTGTGAAGAATCTTGTGGTAAGCAGCTTTAATGGCAATAATGTTTATCTGAAAGATATTGCTGAGGTACGCGATACTATCCGTGAATCAAAACTCGATACAAAGATCAACGGAGTAAAGGGAATGGGCATGTATGTTCAGAAACAATCAGGAGGTAATACTGTTAAGGTTACCAAAGAGATTGAAAAAACGCTTGCAGACACTTGATAAAGGATCTTCCTCCGGATGTTAAGATTGAAAAGCTTTTCGACAGTGCATCATTTATTAAAGGATTCTATCAGCAACCTTACCGAGACACTGATGTATGCAGCAATCTTTGTTATTCTGGTCGTTCTGTTCTTCCTTGGAAGATGGAGGGCAACATTTATTATTATACTTACAATTCCTATTTCGCTTATTGTTGCATTTATTTATCTGTTTGTTACCGGATGCCTCAATAAATATTATTTCTCTTACCTCACTTTCAATTGCCATCGGGATGGTGGTGGATGATGCAATTGTGGTGCTTGAGAATATCACAAAACATATTGAAAGGGGAAGCCGGCCAAGGGAAGCAGCAATTTATGCAACCAATGAAGTGTGGCTGGCAGTTATTGTTACAACACTGACTGTTGTTGCTGTTTTCTTCCCTCTGACATTTGTTAAAGGTCTTACAGGAGTTCTCTTCAAGCAGCTTGGTATGATTGTTACAATTACAATTGTGACATCAGTTTTTGCAGCAATCACACTTACTCCTACTTTAAGTGCTCTTCTGCTGAAATGGTATCCTATCAAAAAAGATGCACCTTTCTGGACATATGACGGAAGTATCAGGAAAGGGCTTGACAGGTTTGACCATTTTTATGAAAAAACTCTGCGATGGGCTCTTCATCATAAAACATTTGTTGTCAATAATTGCTTTTATAGTTTTTGTTGCATCAATGAGCCTTTTTGCAGTAATTAATACTGAATTCTTTCCTCAGGCTGATGAATCAGCGATCTCATGCAACAATTGAACTGCAGACAGGTACAAGGGTTGATCAGACAATAAAGACAGCAGATAAAATTGATAATCTGATTAAAGCAAAATATCCTGAAGTCAAAATTATATCAACATCAACCGGTGCTGATGATCAGGGAGGATTTGCATCAATTTTCAGCTGCAGGAGGTACACATACAATTACTTATAGTCTTAGTCTTGTTCCTATTGAGGAAAGGAAAAAATCGGTATTTGATATTGCTGAGGAGATGAGAGCTGATCTTTCCAAGATGTCCTGAAATAGTTGATTATACAGGTACAGCACATCTGATAATATGGGAAGCTTTTGGAGGAAGTGCTGTTGATGTTGAAGTTTATGGATATGATATTGCTGAGACAAATATTGTTGCTGAAGAACTTGCAGGAAAGATCAAGAAGATTGAGGGAGCTAAGGATGTTACAATAAGCCGTGACAAATCAAAACCTGAACTTCAGATCATATTTGATCAGAATAAAATGAGTGCCAACGGACTTAATACTGCAATGGCATCGACAGCTGTAAAAAACAGGGTTGATGGAATGATTGCAACACAGCTTCGCCAGTTTGGTGATGAATATGATGTTGTTGTAAGATTTAAGAAAGATGCAAGAAGCACTCTTACTGATATTGAAAATATTGGAATTACCAATCCGACAGGGTCAGATAATCAGGCTTGGAGAAATTGCCCAGATAAAAGAATACTGGTCACCTCCAAGCATTGAACGTAAACGTAAGGAACGAATTGTAAGGGTCTCATTTACTCCTTATAAGAGATCTCTTACCGATATTCAGATAGATGTTCAGAAAGCAATTGATGAAACACTAATGCCTGCAGGTGTAATGGTTCAGATCTCCGGTGCAATCAAAGAACAGATGGAAGCATTTATGGATATTGCACTGCTGATGGTGGTAAGTCTTATACTGGTTTATCTTATTATGGCATCGCAGTTTGAGTCGCTTAAGATGCCTTTCATAATTATGTTCTCAATACCATTTGCTTTTTCAGGTGTTGCAATTGCACTGTTCTTCACCAATACAACTCTGAGTGTAATTTCAGGTATCGGAGCTGTAATGCTTATCGGTATTGTTGTTAAGAATGCAATTGTTCTTGTTGACTTTATCAACCTGATGCGTGAAAGAGGAAATGAATTGTATGAAGCAATTGCAATTTCCGGACGGTCACGTCTGAGACCGGTTATTATGACTTCAGCCACAACAATTCTTGGTATGCTGCCGCTGTGCAATGAGCACAGGATCAGGTTCAGAACTCTGGAGCCCGATGGGTATTGCAGTTATCGGAGGACTTATCTTTTCAACAATGGTTACTCTGGTTCTGGTACCTGTTGTTTATGCAATCTTTTCAAAGCATGGAGAAAGAAACAAAAACCTGGCTGTCTATTCTGAATTTGATTTTATGAATGGTGACGAGTAATGGTAAGTAATAAGTAATTAATTTAATAAATTTAAATTACTGAATATGAAAGCAATAATGATAATATATAATCAGGCTCATACCGAAAAGGTGGAGTATCTGCTGGATAAGCTGGGAATAAAAGGTTATTCACTCTGGGAAAATGTACAGGGCAGGGGAACCAATACAGGTGTTCCTCATCTTGGAACCCATGCCTGGCCTGAGATCAATAAAAGTGTTCTGACAATTGTTGAGGATGATCTTGTTGATACAGTTCTTGAATAAGGTTAAAAAGATCGATGCAATAAATGAGGAGGTAGGTATCAGGGCATTTGTGTGGGATATGCTGAAGACTGGCCTAGCCTTTAATCCATCTCCTAAAGAGGGACTAGTTAGCATGCAATCCCCCTTTGGAGAGCTGCGAGGGATGAGGTCTATTCTTCTTCCTCTTCTTCAGTGTAAGCTTTGATTACAGCATCCTGAACATCACCCGGAACCTGTGCATATTCGGCAAATTTCATTGTATACATTGCACGGCCGCCGGTAATTGAACTTAGTGCAGTTGAATATTTATTCATTTCAGCAAGAGGAACTCTTGCTTTTATAACCTCAAATCGCTTTTCACTTGCCATCCCGAGAACCATTCCGCGACGTGCCCTGAAGGTCGCTTATCACATCACCCATACGGTCTGACGGAACCATTATCTCAACATCATAAACCGGCTCAAGGATCTTCGGACCTGCATTTTTGAATGCCTTGCTGAATGCATTTCTTCCTGCAAGCCTGAATGATATTTCATTGGAATCAACAGGGTGCATCTTACCGTCATAAACATAAACCCTTATATCGCGGGCATATGATCCGGTAAGAGGACCGACTTCCATCTTTTCCATTATACCTTTCAGGATTGCAGGCATGAAACCGGGCATCAATCGATCCTCCGACAATACTGTTGACATATACCAGTTTACCACCCCAGTCAAGATCAATTTCATCCTTGTCCCGGACTGAAAGCTTTATCTCTTTGCCTCCGAATCTTCTGCATTGTCAGTTCTGTTGATCCTTCTTCATATGGTTCAATAATCATATGAACTTCACCAAACTGACCTGCACCTCCTGATTGTTTCTTGTGGCGGTAATCAGCCTGTGCTGATTTTGTTATTGTTTCACGGTAAGGAATTTTGGGAGGATTGAAATTTGTCGGGATCTTATAAATATTATCAAGATGCCATTTCATTATATTCAGATGGTATTCACCCTGTCCATGAACAATTATCTGTTTAAGTTCCTTTGAATATTCAATAATTATTGTAGGATCTTCAAGATGGATTTTATTAAGGGCTTCTCCAAGCTTTTCATCATCACTTTCGCTCTGGGCCTTTATGGCTGTACGGTATTTTGGTTCAGGGAATTTAACACCTTCATATTTCCAGTCATTTCCGGGAACATTCAGGGTATGATCCGTTTTGGTGTTTTTCAGCTTTACAAAAGCTCCGATATCACCGGTATGAAGTTCCGGAACCCTTGTCCTGTTCTTGCCGGCACATACATACAGCTGTGACAAGTCTTTCCTTTGTGCCGTTATTGCTGTTTATCACATCGAGGTTTTCAGTTATTTTTCCTGAGTATACCCTGAAATAGTTTATTTCACCTATATGTTCTTCAATTGATGATTTAAATACATAAACTGAAGCAGGTCCTGCAGGATTTGGTTTTACTTCAGCTCCCTTGCTGTTTACCGGAGCAGGCATATCGGTAATTGAAGGAGCTTCACTGACAATAAATTCCATCAGACTGTCAACACCGATATTGTTTTTTGCCGAAATACAGAAAACAGGGAACATTCCTCTTGTCAGCAATTCCTTTTGCAATACCTTTTCTTATTTCTTCTTCGGTAAGAGTATCATTTGAAAAGAAAAGTTCCATAAGTGATTCATCGCTTTCAGCTGCTTTTTCAACAAGTGCACTGTGCAGTTCTTCAGCCCTTGTCTGTCTGATCAGCAGGAATATCAACTACTTTCAGCTTTGCCTCCTCTTTCGGATAACGGAGCATTTTCATTTTAAGAACATCAATTATTGAATTGAATCCAACTCCTTCATTTACAGGATACTGAACAAGAATGACATTATTGCTCAAGCCTCTCCTTCATCATCTCAATCGACTTTTCAAAGTTGGCTTTTTCATGATCCAGACCGTTTATAACAAGTATAAGTGGTTTATGAACTTTTTCTGCATGTCTGAAATGGATTTCTGTTCCAACTTCAACACCATTCTGGACATTTATTGTCATTACTGCACAATCGGATGCATAAAGTGATGAGATAACTCCTCCGCTGAAATCATCAAGACCCGGAGTATCGAGAATATTTATTTTCTTATTCTGAAATTCAGTATAAAGAACAGTTGAGAAGATTGAGTTTCCGTTTTCATGTTCAATCGGACGATAGTCGGAAACTGTATTTTTTCCTTCAATTGTACCTCTTCTTTCAATAACGCCGCCATTAAAGAGCATCGCTTCTGCAAGAGTTGTTTTTCCTGATCCTGAGTTACCCAGGAGGGCAATGTTTTTTATCTGGTCAGTCTGGTATGTTTTCATAATTATCTGGATATTATATGTTATACTTATTTATTATATACTGTGATTTGGAGGGGACAAAAATAATAATTTTTTAAAAACTGTTTAAGAAAGAGATCATAATTACAAATTTTTTATTTTCTTTGCACCAGTTTTTTGAAATACAGGAGTACCGGTTTTTCTTTCAACGGTAAGTTTACAAAATGATTTTTCACAGGGAAAGATCGGGAAGTAACCTGTTAATAACTTACATTTTTAAGTAAGATATTTTATTTTAAAAGACATGCTTGAAGGCCTGATTATCAGCTGATAATCAGGCTATGTGACATGTGTTAGTTATGAGTTGTTTAAAAAAATTGCAATACTTGTTTGTAAATTAAGAAATAAAAACAATACCTTTGCAAACCAATTTTTTAAGTAAAATTTAATACTAAAATTAATTGGATATATGCCGACAATTCAGCAGTTAGTAAGAAAAGGCAGGAAGAAACTGATAGATAAAAGTAAAGCTCCTGCTTTGGATTCATGTCCTCAGAGAAGAGGTGTTTGTGTTCGTGTTTATACCACCACACCAAAGAAACCTAATTCAGCAATGAGGAAAGTAGCCAGGGTAAGGCTTACAAATCAGAAAGAAGTAAACGCTTATATTCCGGGTGAAGGTCATAACCTTCAGGAACACTCCATTGTTCTGATCAGGGGTGGCAGGGTAAAGGATCTTCCGGGTGTCCGTTATCACCTTGTTCGTGGAGCACTCGATACATCAGGTGTTGATGGCCGTACTCAGAGAAGATCAAAATATGGTGCAAAAAGACCAAAGAAGTAACATTTAAAGGAATAAGATAATGAGAAAATCAAAACCAAAGAAGAGGATTCTGTTACCGGATCCAAAATATAACGATCCGTATGTAACAAGGTTTGTGAACAATCTTATGTTCAGTGGTAAAAAGAATCTTGCTTTTAAAATTTTCTACGATTCTCTCGAAATAGTTGGCGATAAATTCAAGAGCGAAGGTAAGATCACCTCTTGAGATCTTGAAGCAGGCTCTTGATAATGTTACACCTCAGGTTGAGGTAAAAGCACGCCGGGTTGGTGGTGCAACATTCCAGGTTCCTATGGAAATCCGTCCCGACCGGAAAGTAAGCATCAGCATGAAGAATATGATCTCATTTGCACGTAAAAGAACAGGTCATTCAATGGCTGAAAGACTTGCTGCAGAACTTATGGCTGCATATAAGCTTGAAGGTGGTGCATATAAGAAGAAAGAAGATACTCACAGAATGGCAGAAGCAAACAAGGCTTTTGCTCATTTCCGGTTTTAATTGATATTCAGAGGCAAGGAAGAACAGACAGATGGATAAAAACCTGAAATATACCAGGAACATCGGAATCATGGCCCACATCGATGCCGGTAAGACCACTACAACAGAACGTATTCTGTTCTATACTGGTCGTACTCATCGGATGGGGGAGGTACATGATGGCAATGCCCAGATGGACTGGATGATTCAGGAACAGGAAAGAGGAATTACAATAACTTCTGCAGCTACAACAACATACTGGAAATATAAGGATGAAGATTATAAGATCAATATTATTGATACTCCCGGGCATGTTGATTTCACTGTTGAGGTTGAAAGATCACTGAGGGTTCTTGATGGTGCTGTAGCAGTATTTTGTGCAGTTGGCGGTGTTGAACCACAGTCGGAAACTGTCTGGAGACAGGCAAATAAATATAATGTTCCCAGGATTGCTTTTGTAAATAAGATGGACCGTGCCGGTGCTGATTTTTTCAGTGTGGTCCAGCAGATAAAGGAAAAACTCGGTGCCAATCCGGTACCGGTTCAGATTCCGATTGGCGCAGAAGAGAACTTTACAGGGTCTTATTGACCTTGTTACAATGAAGGCAGTTATCTGGCACGACGATGAGACAACTGGTACAACATTTGAAATTGAGGAGATTCCTGAAGATATGATTGAAGAAGCTGAAGAATGGAGAGGAAAGCTGATTGAAGCTGTTGCTGATGTTGATGATACTCTTCTCGAAAGATATCTTGAGGATCATGAATCAATTACCGCTGAAGAGATCATGACCGCACTGAGAAAAGCAACTGTATCAGGGACTTGCAGTTCCTGTTATATGCGGTGCTGCATTTAAAAATAAAGGAATTCAGAGTCTTCTCGATGCAGTTGTTGCATTTCTTCCCTCTCCGGTTGATAAGGGAGCAGTTACCGGAATTGATCCAAGAAATGATAATGAAATTAAACGTGAGCCTGATGATGAATGAACCATTGGCAGCTCTTGCATTTAAAATAGCAACCGATCCTTTTGTCGGCCGACTGGTATTCCTTCGATTTATTCCGGGATCCTTCATGCCGGTGATACAGTTCTGAATGCACGTACAGGAAAAAGAGAACGGATTAACCGTCTTTTCCAGATGCATGCCAACAAGCAGAATCCCAAAGAGAGTATTTCAGCAGGTGATATTTGTGCAGGTGTTGGATTTAAGGATCTGAAGACCGGCGATACACTTTGTGCCATTCACAAACCTATCCTGCTTGAATCAATGGATTTTCCGGAACCGGTTATCGGAGTGGCAATTGAGCCTAAAACACAGGCTGATGTCGATAAATTGTCAATTGCACTGAATAAGCTGCTGAAGAAGATCCTACATTCCAGGTAAGAACTGATCCCGACAGCGGACAGACAATTATTAATGGTATGGGTGAACTGCATCTTGAGATTCTTATTGACCGGCTAAAAAGGGAATTTAATGTTGAATGTAACCAGGGTGCTCCCCAGGTTGCTTATAAGGAAGCCATTACAACAACTGCTGAATTCCGCGAAGTATTCAAGAAACAGACCGGTGGCAGGGGAAAATTTGCCGATATTACTGTTGAACTGATGCCGGCAGAAGATGGCATAAGAGGCCTTCAGTTTGTAAATGAGATTAAAGGCGGAAATATTCCGAAGGAATATATTCCTTCAGTTGAAAAAGGATTCCGCGAAGCAATGACAAACGGACCTCTTGCCGGATTTCCCCTGGAAAGTCTTAAAGTAGTACTCAAAGACGGTTCATACCATCCGGTTGATTCCGATGCTCTTTCATTTGAAATTGCTGCCAAACAGGCATTCAGAAAATATGCAGGAAAATGCAATCCTGTTATTCTTGAACCGATAATGTCGACAGAAGTTGTTACACCTGAAGAATATGTGGGTGATGTTATCGGCGATTTTAACAGGAGAAGAGGCAAGGTGGAAGGTATGGAATCGAAAGCAGGTTCAAGGGTTATCAAGGCAAAAGTACCTCTGGCAGAAAAATTCGGTTATGTTACAGTACTTCGAACCCTTACCTCAGGAAGAGCAACTTCAACAATGGAGTTCTCTCATTATGAAGAGGTGCCTGCAGAAATAGCAAACAGAATTGTTGAAATTACAAAAGGAAAAATTCTTTAAAGATGAGTCAGAAAATTCGTATTAAACTGAAATCTTACGATCATAACCTGGTGGATAAATCTGCCGAGAAGATCGTAAAAACAGTAAAATCTACTGGTGCAGTGGTAAGCGGTCCTATTCCGCTTCCTACCCACAAAAAGATTTATACAGTTCTTCGTTCACCTTTGTGAACAAGAAAGCAAGAGAACAATTTCAGCTTTCATCCTATAAAAGATCTGCTTGATATTTACAGCTCAACGCCAAAAACCATCGATGCTCTGATGAAACTTGAGCTTCCAAGCGGTGTTGAAGTTGAAATTAAAGTGTGAAACCAGTAAAGTAATAAAGAAATGCAGGGATTAATTGGAAAAAAGGTCGGAATGACCTCCATATTTGATGAAAATGGAAAGAATATTCCTTGTACGGTTCTGCAGGCCGGTCCATGTGTTGTTACACAGATCAAGACAATGGAAAAAGACGGCTATTTTGCAGTACAGCTTGGATTTCGACGATAAAAAGGAAAAGCATACTACCAAAGCTGAAATGGGCCATTTCAAAAAAGCCAATACAACTCCCAAAAGGAAAGTTATTGAATTTACAGGCTTTGATGAGGGACAGGTTAAAGAAGGTGAAGTGCTTACTGCTGAGCTTTTCAGACCTGATAACTGGGTTGATGTCAGAGGATGGTCAAAAGGAAAAGGATTCCAGGGTGTTGTTAAACGTCATGGTTTCAGCGGTGTTGGCGGACAAACCCATGGTCAGCATAACAGGGGCAGGGCACCCGGTTCACTTGGTGCATCATCATTCCCTTCAAGAGTATTCCAGGCATGAGAATGGCCGGACGTACGGGCGGCAACAAGGTGATGTCAATAAGCATGAAAGTGGTGAAACTTATGCCCGAGAATAATCTAATTATTGTTAAAGGATCAGTTCCCGGTCCGAAAGGTGGTTACGTAATAATTACAAAATAATGGAATTAGCAGTTCTTAATATTGAATGGTAAGGAAACCGGAAGGAAAGTTAATCTTAACGATTCTATTTTCGGTATTGAACCTAACGACCATGCCATTTACCTGGATATAAAGCAGTATCCTTGCAAATCAGCGTCAGGGAACACACAAATCCAAGGAGCGTGGTGAAGTTGCCGGCAGTACCCGGAAGATCAAAAGACAGAAAGGAACCGGTACTGCCCGTGCAGGCAGTATTAAGAATCCTCTTTTCAGGGGCGGCGGCCGTGTATTTGGTCCACAGCCACGATACTATGGCTTCAAGCTGAATAAAAAGGTAAAACAGCTGGCCCGAAAATCAGCACTTTCATATAAGGCTTCGACAAATAATATTATTGTTCTGGAAGACTTCTCATTTGAAGCTCCAAAAACAAAGGAAATGATCAAAATGGGAAATAACCTGAATATTGCTAATAAAAAATCACTTATTTGTTTTACCGGAACAAAATAAAAATATATATTTGTCATCCCGAAATGTACAAGGGGTTGAAGTTGTAACTGCCGGTGAATTAACTACTTACGAGATAATGAAAGCTTCAACTCTTGTACTTGTGGAGAGTTCAGTTGACATTTTGCAGGCAACATTTGAAAACTAGTAAACTTTGAGTAATGAATATTTTGCTTAAACCGATTGTAACGGAAAAGATGACAAGCCAGGGCGATAAATTCAATCGCTATGGTTTTCATCGTTGCCAAGAAGCGCAAATAAATTACAGATAAAAAAAGCCGTTGAAGAACTGTACGGTGTTACAGTTGAATCGGTAAACACCATGCGTTATGGCGGGAAAATGAAAACCCGGAATACCAAATCCGGATTTCTTGTCAGGCAAAACAGCTGCTATCAAGAAAGCAGTTGTTACCCTTGCGGAAGGCAATAAAATTGATTTTTATAGCAATATTTAATAACCAATATGGCAGTAAGAAAATTAAAACCTGTAACACCAGGTCAGCGACACAAGATCGTCAGCACTTTTGACGACATTACAAGCGCTACGCCGGAGAAATCCTTGCTTCGACCGCTCAGAAAATCAGGAGGAAGGAACGTTAACGGCAAAATGACAATGAGGTACATTGGCGGCGGTCATAAAAAGATGTACAGAGTTATTGATTTCCTCAGGGATAAAGATGGAATGCCCGCAACAGTGAAAACAATCGAGTACGATCCAAACCGTTCAGCAAGAATTGCACTTGTTGTTTATGAAGATGGTGAAAAGAGATATATTATTGCCCCGACGGTCTTCAGGTTGGTCAGACGATACATGTCAGGAAAGGATGCAGCTCCTGAAATCGGGAATACACTGTTCCTTAGCTGATATACCTCTGGGTACTATTGTTCACAATATTGAACTGAAACCCGGCAAGGGCGGTGCTATGGCACGCAGTGCAGGAACATATGCACAGCTTTCCGCACGTGATGGAAAATATGCAACTATCAAGCTTCCTTCAGGTGAAACAAGGATGATCCTTACCACATGCCGGGCAACTATCGGTACAGTTTCGAATCCTGATCATAATCTTGAGAGATCAGGTAAAGCCGGTCGTTCACGCTGGCAGGGTCGTCGCCCAAGAGTTAGAGGTGTTGTAATGAACCCGGTTGATCATCCGATGGGTGGTGGTGAAGGAAGAGCATCAGGCGGACATCCAAGATCACGCAAAGGTATTCCTGCAAAAGGATTTAAAACCCGGGACAAGAAGAAATACTCTGCAAAATTTATTATTGAAAGAAGGAAAAAATAACTGATATATTATGAGCAGATCAATTAAAAAAGGCCCTTTCATTGAATTCAAACTTGAGAAGAGAGTTCTTGAAATGAATGAGGGACAGAAGAAATCAGTTGTCAAAACCTGGTCAAGAAGATCAGTGATCTCACCTGATTTTGTCGGACATACTATAGCAGTTCATAACGGGAACAAATTTATCCCTGTTTATATTACCGAGAATATGGTAGGTCATAAGCTTGGGTGAATTTTCACCTACCCGTACTTTCAGGGGTCACTCCGGTAATAAATAAAAAGTAATGTAAACATTGAAAATATATTAAGAAATGGGTGCAAGAAAAAGAAATACAGCTGAACAGAGAAAAGAGGCCGCCAAGAACAGATACCAGGCGATCCTCAGAAACTGTCCTACTTCACCGCGCAAAATGAGACTGGTAACCGATCTGATCAGCGGAATGGAAGTGAACAAGGCACTTGATATCCTCAAGTTCAGTCCACAGGAAGCATCACGCAGAGCTGGAAAAACTTCTTCTTTCAGCAATTGCCAACTGGCAGTCAAAGAATGAAGGTGTCAGAGTTGAAGAAAGCAATCTTTTTGTAAAAGAAGTTCATGTTGACGGTGGCCGTTCATTGAAAAGACTGCAGACAGCACCTCAGGGAAGAGCTTACAGGATAAGAAAAAGATCAAACCATGTAACCCTCGTGCTTGACAGTATGATTAAAGAAGTTGAAAAAACATCAAAATAAAACAGATGGGACAAAAAGTAAATCCGATAGGTAACAGATTAGGTATAATCAAAGGTTGGGATTCAAACTGGTACGGTGGAAAAGATTTTTCCGGCAAACTGGTTGAAGATACAAAGATCAGGGAATATCTGAATGCCAGGCTTGCAAAAGCAAGTATTTCAAAGATTATTATTGAGAGAACTCTGAAGCTTATTACCGTTACTGTCAATACTGCACGTCCGGGTATCATTATCGGTAAAGGAGGACAGGAAGTTGATAAGCTGAAGGAAGAACTCAAGAAGATTACCAAGAAAGAGGTTCAGATCAACATCTTTGAAGTAAAACGTCCTGAACTTGATGCCAATATTGTTGGCAACAATATTGCCCGTCAGCTTGAAGGCAAGATTTCATACCGCCGTGCCATTAAAATGTCAATTGCTTCAACCATGCGTATGGGAGCAGAAGGTATCAAAGTTCTGATTTCAGGTCGTCTGGGCGGAGCTGAAATGGCCCGGACCGAAACATATAAGGAAGGACGAATTCCTCTTCATACATTCCGTGCCGATATTGATTATGCTCTGGCTGAAGCACATACAAAAGTCGGACTGATTGGAATTAAAGTATGGATCTGCAATGGTGAAGTTTATGGGAAGAGAGATCTCAGTCCCAATATCGGTGCAAGAAATGCCAAAGAGCAAGAGCCTGAAGAGGAAAGCAAAGAAATAAGATAGTTAGAGTAAATAATTATTTAACATATTTGAGCAATGTTACAACCGAAAAGAACCAAATTCAGGAGAGCCCAGAAGGGAAGAATGAAAGGAAATGCACAAAGAGGCAACCAGCTGGCATTCGGGTCATTTGGTATCAAGGCACTTGAAGCAGCGCTGGATCACCGGAAGACAGATTGAAGCAGCCCGTCAGGCTGTTACCCGTCATATGAAACGTGAAGGACAGCTCTGGATCAGGATATTCCCCGATAAACCTATAACCAAGAAACCTGCTGAGGTTCGTATGGGTAAAGGAAAAGGAGCACCTGAAGGATTTGTTGTTCCGGTAACTCCCGGCAGAATACTGCTTGAAGCTGAAGGTGTTCCTTATGAAGTTGCAAAGGAAGCTCTCCGTCTTGGTGCTCAGAAACTTCCAATAACAACAAAATTTATTGTAAGACGCGATTACGTACAGGAATAAAATTATAGATAGAGATGAAAACTTCAGAAATAAGGGAATTAAGCACATCGGATCTTCTCGAACGTATCGATACCGAGAAGACCATGCTCGTTCGCATGAAGCTTAACCATGCAATTACTCCTCTCGATAATCCGCAGAAGATTAAAGCAGGCGAAACTTACAATTGCACGTCTGCTGACCGAACTGCGTGACAAGAGAATTAAATAAGAAATCTAAATAGCTGAGATCAGCAATGGAAAGGAATCTAAGAAAAGAACGTATCGGTGTTGTTGTCAGCAACAAAATGGACAAATCCATCGTCGTTGCCGTCAAAAGAAAAGTAAAACATCCTATTTATGGCAAATTTATCAACAAAACAAAGAAGCTGATGGCGCACGATGAAGAAAATTCATGCAATATCGGCGATACAGTACGTATCATCGGAGACCAGGCCTCTGAGCAAAAATAAAACCTGGAGATTAGTTGAAATAATCGAAAGAGCTAAGTAATCATGATACAGCAGGAAAGCAGATTAACAGTAGCCGATAACTCAGGTGCCAAGGAAGTATTATGCATCAGGGTACTCGGCGGCAGCAAGAAAAGATATGCTACTGTCGGCGATAAAATTGTTGTGAGTGTGAAAACCGCACTTCCTTCAGGTGAAGCAAAAAAAGGAACAGTAAGCAAAGCAGTTGTTGTCAGAACAAAAAAGGAGATCCGTCGTCCCGATGGTTCATATATCAGGTTTGATGATAATGCAGTTGTTCTGCTTACCAACCTGAATGAAGTTCGGGGAACCCGTATTTTCGGCCCTGTTGCCAGGGAACTGCGTGACAAGTATATGAAAATTGTTTCACTGGCACCTGAAGTGTTATAATATTATAAATACACAGCGATGCAGAAGAAATTACATATTAAAAAAGGAGATACGGTTATGGTTATAACCGGTGAATCAAAAGGCCAGAAAGGCCGTGTTCTGGAAGTCGACAGGGATAAAGAACAGAGCTATTGTTGAAGGTGTAAATATGGTATCAAAACATACCAAACCCAATGCAAAAGCTCCACAGGGCGGAATTATTAAAAAAGAAGCTCCGTTCATATTTCAAATCTGATGCTTATTGATCCTGCATCAGGAAAACCAACCCGTATCGGAAGAAAGCTTAATGACAAAAATAAATTAGTGCGTTATTCAAAAAAATCAGGAGAGGAGATCAAGTAATGTACACACCTGCATTAAAAACCAAATATAAGGACGAGATCGTCCCTGCATTAATGAAGGAATTCGGTTACAAAACCGTTATGCAGGTTCCCAGGTTGGAAAAGATTGTTATCAACCAGGGTGTTGGACAGGCAATTGCCGACAAGAAACTGCTTGAATTCGGTGTTAAGGAATTAACAGATATAGCCGGACAGAAAGCTGTTCAGACATATTCATCAAAGGATATTTCAAACTTCAAGCTGAGAAAAAATATGCCTATCGGTATAATGGTTACACTGCGCAAGGAGAGGATGTATGAATTTCTTGAAAGGCTTATTTCTGTTGCACTTGCCACGTATCCGCGACTTTAAGGGAATCAATGCCAAACTCGACGGCCGGGGAAATTATACCCTGGGAATTACTGAACAGATTATTTTCCCTGAAATTGACCTTGATAAGATTGCAAAGATCATGGGTCTGCAGATTACATTCGTTACCTCAGCAAAAACTGATGAAGAGGCATTGGCTCTTCTGAAACATTTTGGTTTACCATTTAAAAATACTAAAAACTGATTATATGGCTAAAGAATCAATGATAGCCCGCGAAGTAAAACGTGCAAAACTGACTGAGAAATATGCTGCAAAAAGAGCAAAGCTGAAAGCCGATGGTGATTATGTCGGATTAAGCCGTTTACCCAGGAATTCAAATCCCAACAGAATGCATAACCGTTGCAAACTAACCGGACGTTCAAGAGGTTATATGAGACAGTTCGGAATCAGCAGGATTACTTTCAGGGAAATGGCATCATTCGGACTTATTCCCGGGTGTTAAAAAAGCCAGCTGGTAAATATGAGAATAAATATAAACTATATTAAATAATAAAAGATGACTGATCCAATTGCAGATTTACTGACCAGAATAAGGAATGCCATTATGGCCGGTCATAAGGTTGTGGAGGCACCAGCATCCAATCTTAAGAAAGAGATTGCCAGAATTCTTTTTGAAAAAGGTTATATCCTCAGCTATAAGGTTGTTGAAGGTGAAAGACCACAGGGTGTATCTGAAAATTGCTCTGAAATATAATCCGAAGAGCAAAAAGCCTGCAATAAAAGAAATTACAGAGAGTCAGCCGCCCGGGTCTCCGACAATATGTCGGAGTTGATGAAATGCCAAGGGTGCTGAACGGACTTGGAATTGCAATTATTTCAACCTCAAAAGGTCTGATGACCGATAAAGAGGCAAAAAAAGAAAATATTGGTGGTGAAGTATTATGTTATGTTTACTAATTAGGAGGATAGCTTAATGTCACGAATAGGAAAATTACCTGTAAACCTGCCCAAAGGTGTCACTGTAAGTGTCAGCGACACCAATGTGGTTAGTGTGAAAGGCCCTTTGGGAGAACTGACCCAGACGGTCGACAAGGACCTGAAGGTGGAAGTGGTGGACAACGAGATTATTATTATCAAGACCATCAGAATCGAAAAACCATAAATCGCTTGCATGGTCTTTACCGGGCACTTATTGCACAATATGGTGACTGGTGTTTCGCAGGGATATAAAAAAGAACTTGAACTTGTTGGTGTTGGTTACCGTGCTGAAGCAAAAGGACAGCATCTTGAAATGAGTCTTGGCTTTTCACATGATATTATTATTCAGCTTCCCGATGAAGTGAAGGTTGAAACAAAAACTGAAAGAAGGAGCAATCCGGTTATTACCCTTACATGCATCGATAAGCAGCTTATCGGTCATGTTGCTGCAAAGATCAGATCACTCCGTCCACCTGAACCTTACAAAGGAAAAGGTATTAAATTTGTTGGAGAACAGCTGAGAAGAAAAGCTGGAAAATCTGCAAGTGTTTAGGGTATAATAAAAGTAAAATTAAAAAATCATGGCCTTAACTAAGTTGGAAAGAAGAACAAGGATCAAAATGAGGATCCGTAAAAAAATAAACGGAACTGCAGAAACACCAAGGCTTGCAGTTTTCCGCAGCAATAAACAGATTTATGTTCAGGTTGTTGACGACCTGAACGGAGTTACTCTTCTGTCGGCCTGCTCAAAGGAAAAGGAGATTGCAGCCAAAACAGGCATTAAAAAAACTGAACAGGCTAAACTTGTCGGAAAACTTCTTGCTGCCAAATGCAAAGAAAAAGGTATCGAGAATGTTGTTTTCGACAGAAGCGGATATAAATATCATGGCAGAGTAAAATCATTGGCTGATGCAGCCCGCGAAGGCGGATTAAAATTCTAATGAATTATGGCAAACGGTATAAGAAAAGTAAAAACCAGCGATCTCGAACTTAAAGACAGACTTGTTAGCATCCAGAGAGTTACCAAAGTTACAAAAGGTGGACGTACATTCAGTTTTTCAGCAATTGTTGTGGTTGGAAATGAAGATGGTATTGTCGGACACGGTCTTGGTAAAGCCAGTGAAGTAACAACAGCTATTGCAAAAGGTATTGAAGATGCAAAGAAGAACCTGATTAAAGTACCTGTTATAAATGGTACAATTCCTCATGAACAGGTTGCTAAATTTGGCGGTGCAAAAGTATTCATCAAACCTGCATCCGAAGGTACCGGTGTTAAGGCAGGAGGTGCTATGCGTGCTGTTCTTGAAAGTGTTGGTGTGAAAAACGTGCTTGCCAAATCAAAAGGTTCATCAAACCCTCACAACCTTGTTAAAGCAACTTTTGCTGCACTTCTTGAAATGCGCGATGCATTCTCAATTGCTGAACACAGAGGTGTAACAATGGAAAAAGTTTTTAACGGTTAGTAAAGTACATTACAATGGCAAAAATTCGTATAACCCAGGTAAAAAGCAAAAACGGAAAACCCGAAAGACAGAAAAGAACTCTTGAAGCTCTGGGTATCCATAAATTAAACCATAGTGTTGAACATGAAGCTACTCCCCAGATTCTGGGAATGGTGGAAAAGGTAAGACATCTGGTTAAAGTTGAAAATATTTAAGGTATTAACGATATTATATAATAAAGTTATGGATTTGAGTAACTTAAAACCTGCAAAAGGATCAGTTAAAAAAGGTAAGCGTCTTGGCCGCGGACAGGGTTCCGGCAAAGGAGGAACATCAACAAGAGGACATAAAGGCGCAAAATCAAGATCAGGTTATAGCAAGAAAATTGGTTTTGAAGGCGGCCAGATGCCTCTTCAGAGACGTGTTCCAAAATTCGGTTTTAAAAATATTAACCGCAAGGAATATAAAGGTATTAATATAAGTACTCTTCAGACCCTTGCTGAAAAAAATAATCTTGAAAAGATTGATTTTGAGGTACTTATAAATGCAGGACTTGTTTCCAAAAATGCTCTGGTTAAAATCCTGGGAAAGGGAACTCTTGAAAGAAAACTTGAGGTTCATGCCCATGCATTCAGCAAATCAGCTGTAGAAGCAATTGAAGCCAAAAAGGGAACCGCTGTAAAACTGTAATTTCATGAGACTGATTCAGACAATAAAAAATATCTTTAAGATAGAAGATCTTCGCGCAAGACTGCTCTATACTTTTGGAATTATTCTATTATACAGTCTGGGTAAATATATTACTCTTCCGGGTATTGATCCTTCTCAGCTTGCAGGACTTAAAAACCAGACCTCTTCAGGTATTATGGGTCTGCTTGATATGTTCTCAGGAGGTGCTTTTTCACAGGCTTCTATTTTTGCACTCGGTATTATGCCTTATATCTCTGCATCAATCGTTGTTCAGCTGCTTGGTATAGTATTCCCTTATTTCCAGAAACTGCAGAAAGAAGGTGAAAGCGGCAGACGTAAAATGAATCAGTATACAAGGTATCTTACTGTTGGTATTCTTATTCTTCAGGCACCCACATATCTTGTCAACCTTCATGCCCAGCTTCCTGCATCGGCATTTGTTCTTACCGGGTACATTCTTTACAGTTTCATCAGTATAATCCTTACAGCAGGTACAATGTTTGTAATGTGGCTTGGTGAAAAAATAACCGATAAAGGTATCGGGAATGGTATTTCACTTATAATTATGATCGGTATTGTTGCCAGGCTGCCGGCAAACTTCGTTTTTGAAGCAGGAACAAGGATGAACGGTGCAGGCGGTGCAATTGCTCTTATTGTTGAAATTGTATTCTTATTCGTTGTTATTCTTGGAACAATTCTTCTTGTTCAGGGAACACGGCGGGTTCCTGTTCAGTATGCAAGAAGGATTGTCGGAAACAAACAGTATGGCGGTGTACGTCAGTATATTCCTCTGAAGGTAAATGCAGCCGGTGTTATGCCTATCATCTTTGCCCAGGCAATCATGATGCTGCCTATTATTATTGCAGGATATTCAAATTCAGGTTCAGGCTTTGTTGTTGCTTTTTCAAATATGTACGGATTCTGGTATAATCTTGTAACTGCAATTCTTATTATTGTTTTTACATATTTCTATACAGCTATTACAATAAATCCGGTTCAGATGGCTGAGGATATGAAGAAAAACGGTGGTTTTATTCCCGGGATTAAACCCGGAAGAAAAACAGTTGAATTCTTCGATACAATTATGTCGAGAATTACATTACCCGGTTCAATATTCCTGGCAATTATTGCTATTCTGCCGGCAATTGCAGTAAAAGCTCGGTGTTACACCCCAGTTTGCACAGTTTTATGGAGGAACTTCACTTCTCATTCTTGTGGGAGTTGTTCTTGATACTCTGCAGCAGATTGAAAGTCATCTGCTTATGCGTCATTATGACGGTCTTATGAAATCAGGCCGTGTTAAAGGAAGATCAGGCGCTGTGACATCAATATAATAAGTTTAACGTTCTTTGATGTTGTATTTAAAGACTGATGAAGAGATCGAGTTGTTAAGAGAAAGCAATTTGCTGGTGTCGAGAACACTTGCAGAGATTGCCTGCACTTATCAAACCCGGGGTTACCACTCTTTATCTCGATAAAATTGCCGAAACATTTATCCGCGATAATGGTGCGATTCCGGCTTTCAAGGGATATGGAGGTTTTCCGAATACTCTCTGTACATCTGTCAACGACGAAGTGGTTCATGGTATTCCTTCAGATTATGTTCTTAAAGAAGGAGATATTATCTCAGTCGATTGCGGAGTGATACTGAACGGATGGTATGGCGACAGTGCCTATACATTTCGCGGTTGGTGAGATCGAGGATGAGATCAGACGGCTTCTTGATTATACCAGGGCATCACTTGAAGAAGGAGTTAAAGAAGCAGTTGCCGGAAACAGGATTGGAGATATCTCCTTTGCTGTTCAGACCAAAGCAGAAAGCGGAGGATATTCAGTTGTAAGGGAACTTGTTGGACATGGACTTGGGAAGAAGACTGCATGAACCACCTGAAGTAGCCAAATTATGGTAAGAAGAGGAACAGGACCAAAAATGGAAAAAGGACTGGTAATCTGTATTGAACCAATGATCAATCTGGGAAGGAAGGAGACAGTCCAGATGAGAGACGGATGGACAATAAAAACAGCTGACGGAAAACCTTCAGCACATTTTGAATATGCTGTTGCGGTCGATAAAGGGAAAGCAGATGTATTAACAACTTTTGAATTTATTGAAGAAGTTTTAAATAAAATGTAATCGTATGGCAAAACAACCATCAATTGAACAGGACGGTACTATCATCGAAGCCCTTTCCAATGCAATGTTCAGGGTGGAACTCGAAAACGGACATGTGATAACTGCTCATATCTCAGGAAAGATGAGAATGCATTATATTAAAATTCTGCCGGGCGATAAGGTAAAAGTTGAAATGTCACCATACGATCTAACAAAAGGAAGAATAACATTCAGGTATAAATAAGAAATATTAAGGTAATGAAAGTAAGAGCATCTGTAAAAAAGCGCAGCGCTGACTGCAAGATAGTCAGGAGGAAAGGGCGCATTTACGTTATTAACAAGAAAAATCCCAAGTTCAAACAGAGACAGGGATAATTTAATTAATTTTGCAACTCATTTAAGAAAAGTAATATATGGCACGTATTGTTGGTGTTGATTTACCAAGAAACAAAAGAGGCGAAATTGGCCTGACTTACATCTATGGTGTAGGCAGAAGCACTGCTCAGAAAGTACTCGATGAAGCTGGTGTTGACAGGAATGCAAAGGTTCGAGGACTGGACTGATGAGCAGATCAATACAATCCGCCGGATCCTGAACGATAATTATAAGCTTGAAGGTGAACTTCGTTCAGAAACACAGATGAACATCAAAAGGCTTATGGATATCGGTTGTTACCGTGGTGTCCGTCACAGAATCGGTCTTCCTGTAAGAGGACAGAGTACCAAGAATAATGCCAGAACCCGTAAGGGAAGAAAGAAAACTGTTGCAAACAAGAAAAAAGCTACTAAATAAATAGAATATGGCAAAGAAGACTGGAGCATTAAAGAAGAGGGTCGTTAAGGTTGAACCTACAGGCCAGGCACATGTTCATTCATCATTCAATAATATTATTGTTACTCTGACAAATAATTCAGGTCAGGTTATTTCATGGGCATCAGCAGGGAAAATGGGATTCAAAGGTTCAAAGAAAAACACTCCTTATGCTGCACAGATGGCATCTGAGGAATGTGGTAAAGTTGCTTATGATCTTGGACTGAGAAAAGTGAAGGTATTTGTTAAAGGTCCCGGATCAGGTCGTGAATCAGCAATCAGGTCAATCAGCAATGTCGGTATTGAAGTTACTGAAATTGTTGATGTAACACCAATGCCTCATAATGGTTGCCGTGCACCCGGAAGAAGAAGAGTATAATATAGTTACTGATAATTGATTAATTTGATCAAGTTAAATAAAATAATATAGCACAATGGCAAGATATACTGGCCCAAAAACAAGAATCGCAAGAAAATTCGGTGAACCTATTTTCGGTCCCGATAAACACCTCGACAGGAAAAATTTTCCTCCCGGGACAGCATGGAATGAACAAAAAGAGAAAGAAGACTTCAGAATATGGTGTTCAGCTCAGGGAAAAACAGAAAGCAAAATATACTTATGGAATACTTGAACGTCAGTTCCGCAATACTTTTGAGAAAGCTTCAAGAAGTAAAGGTGTTACCGGTGAAGTACTTCTTCAGCTGCTCGAATCACGTCTCGATAATGTTGTTTACCGTCTTGGTATTGCTCCCACAAGGGCAGGTGCACGTCAGCTGGTTTCACACCGGCATATTACTGTTAACGGAACAGTTGTTAATATTCCTTCATTTCAGCTGAAACCCGGCGATATTATCGGTGTTCGCGAAAAATCAAAATCTCTTGAGACAATTGTTGATTCACTGACAACAAGAAAATATTCAAAACTTTCATGGCTTGAGTGGGATGATACACAAATGGCAGGTAAATTCATGAGCGTGCCTGAACGTACTGATATTCCTGAAAATATTAAGGAACAGCTGATTGTTGAATTGTATTCAAAATAATAATATAAGATAAATTCTATGGCCATTTTATCATTCCAGAAGCCTGATAAAGTAATAATGCTGGAAGCGGACGACAAGCTCGGAAAATTCGAATTCCGTCCGCTTGAACCTGGCTATGGTATTACTGTCGGTAATGCTCTGAGAAGAATTCTTCTCTCTTCACTCGAAGGTTTTGCCATCACAACAGTTAAGATCGAAGGTATTGACCATGAGTTCTCTACCATTACAGGTGTTATGGAGGATGTGACTGAAATTATCCTTAACCTGAAACAGGTCCGGTTTAAAAGAACTGTTGAAGATGTTGATCATGAAAAAGTTACGGTCAAGATCAGCGGCCAGGAAGTATTTAAAGCCGGCAACCTGAACAATGCTCTCAGCAGTTTCGAGGTTCTGAATCCCGAACTGGTTATCTTCAGAATGGAACCGGATGTTAAACTGCAGATGGAACTTACCATCAACAAAGGCAGAGGATATGTTCCTGCTGAAGAAAATGAACCTGTCGACAGTGAATTCGGACTTATTGCAATTGATTCTATTTTCACTCCAATACAGGAATGTAAAATATTCTGTTGAAAATTACCGTGTTGAACAGAAAACTGACTATGAGAAGCTTCTTTTTGAAATTGAAACTGATGGATCAATTCATCCTAAAGATGCTCTTAAAGAAGCTGCAAAAATTCTTATTTATCATTTTATGCTCTTCTCCGATGAGAAGATAACTCTCGATTCGGACGATAAGATGGCAAATGAGGAATTTGATGAGGAAGTACTGCATATGAGACAGCTGCTTAAGACAAAACTGGTCGATCTTGACCTGTCGGTCAGAGCACTTAATTGTCTTAAAGCTGCTGAAGTTGAAACACTTGGTGATCTTGTTAAATTCAATAAGAATGACCTTCTTAAATTCAGGAATTTCGGAAAGAAATCACTTACCGAGCTTGATGAATTGCTTGAATCCATGAGCCTTTCATTCGGAATGGATGTAAGCAAATATAAGTTAGATAAAGATTAATATAAACTGGTTAAGGATATAGAGAAATGCGACATTCAAGAGTTATTAACCATTTAGGAAGAACAAGTTCACACAGGAAGTCGATGCTTTCAAATATGGCTACATCACTGATCCTTCATAAAAGGATTACAACAACTACAGCCAAAGCAAAAGCACTTAAGACCTATGTTGAACCTCTTATTACTAAATCGAAGGAAGATTCAACACACTCAAGAAGAGTGGTATTCAGCTATCTGAAGGATAAAGACTGCAGTTGCTGAATTATTCAGGGAAATATCACCAAAAATAGCCGAACGGCCGGGTGGATATACACGTATACTGAAAATCGGAAACAGGATTGGTGATAATGCAGAAATGTGTATTCTTGAACTTGTTGATTACAATGAAGCTATGCTGGGCGGAGAAGCTGCAAAAACAAAAACAACACGCAGGAGAAGAAGATCATCAAAGAAAAAAGATGAGGCAGCTGCAGCAGAAACAGCTGCTCCAAAAGCTGCAAAAGCAAAAGCTGAAAAAGCTGAAGAACCTGTAAAAGAGGCTGAAGATACAACAGGAGAAGCAGTTCCTGAAGAGTAAAAAAATGTTTAAAGAAATATTTTAAATGAAAGGGATAAGTCATAAAGACTTAATCCCTTTTTTTGTATATTGCATTATTGTTTAATATTAAATATAAAAATCTATGGGTCAAATAGTTAGTGTACATGCTCGTGAGATTCTTGATTCCCGCGGCAATCCGACAATTGAAGTTGATGTTACAACAGCCAGCGGTTATTTTGGCCGGGCAGCAGTTCCGTCAGGTGCATCAACAGGCGAAAATGAAGCTCTTGAACTCCGGGATGGCGATAAAACCCGTTATCTGGGCAAAGGTGTTCTTAAAGCTGTTCATAATGTTAATAATGTTATTGCCGAAGAAGTTAATCGGTATGGATGTTACCGATCAGGCCGGCATCGATAAGAAGATGATCGATCTTGACGGTACAAAAACAAAAAGTAATCTTGGTGCCAATGCAATTCTGGGAGTTTCTCTTGCTGTTGCAAAAGCAGCTGCCAGCTTATCACGGACTTGCCATTGTTCCGCTATATCGGCGGAACAAATGCAGTTACACTGCCTGTTCCAATGATGAATATTATTAACGGAGGATCACATTCCGATGCTCCTATCGCTTTCCAGGAATTCATGATCAGACCTGTCGGTGCTCCTTCATTTCAAGGAAGGCTTACGTATGGGTGCTGAAGTATTCCATTCTCTGAAGAAAGTTCTGAAAGAACGCGGACTAAGCACTGCAGTCGGTGATGAAGGTGGTTTTGCCCCAAAACTTGACGGAACTGAAGATGCTCTTGAAACTATTCTTAAGGCAATTACAGCTGCAGGTTATAAACCGGGATCTGATATTACAATTGCACTCGATCCGTGCTGCTTCAGAATTCTATGAAGATGGAATGTACAATTATGCAAAATTTGAAGGTCCGAAAGGTGCCAGAAAAACTTCAAAAGAACAGGTTGATTATTTTGAAAAACTGATCAGCAAATATCCCTATCGATTCAATTGAAGACGGAATGGCTGAAAGTGACTGGGATGGATGGAAAATGCTGACCGACAGGCTTGGAAAGAAGATCCAGATTGTTGGTGATGATGTTTTTGTTACCAATGTTGAATATCTGAAAAAAGGTATTGATATGGGTTGTGCAAACTCAATTCTTATTAAAGTAAACCAGATCGGTACTCTTACTGAAACTCTCAATGCAATTGAAATGGCTCACAGGGCAGGTTATACAACTGTTACATCACACCGTTCAGGTGAAACTGAAGATTCAACAATTGCTGATATTGCTGTTGCAACAAATTCAGGTCAGATCAAGACCGGTTCATGCAGCAGGACCGACAGGATTGCCAAATACAACCAGCTGCTCAGAATCGAGGAGATACTTGGTGATCTGGCTGTTTACGGATATAAGAAATAAGTAACTGTGATATTCCACCTGTCAATATGTACAGAGGTTAACTGATCTATCATTATGAGCTTCAGCCGAGTACTTTGCTTCTGTGTCATGAAATCATAGGTACTCAAGAGTCCATTCTGAATCTGAATATTTAGAGCCTATGTAATCTTCTCGGTTTACGACGTTATTAACAATTGTTGATAACTTTTGTTTATATCAGGTTTACAACAACGAATCATGTATTCAATTGTTATATTCAATATTCTTATATTAAATTTGATCTATCAGGTGAGCGATAAAAGACTGCTCAAAAGATGTGGAACCGGAAAAGGTTACTTAATTGAAACACGATCCGCTTCATTCAGACCTTCGGGTCTGCGCATCAAGAGAGCCGAAGTCTGAACGAAAGGACCCCGGTCCCGGATGTTCAGCAGATCGACGAAAACCGGAAACGTTCTTTCAGCGATTGAGTCACAGGGCTTCAGAAAATAAAGGGCTTCGGCCCCGGATTATCTGAAACTGATGCCAGATCCTTCGGGAAATGACATCAGGGCCTGAATGACACTTCGTCCCGGAAATCCGCCTCAAGACGGACAAAAGGACAGCCGGAAGGTTCTGCTGTAACAGGCAAAACCCGAAAGCCATGGGTTGCAGAACCAGATCTTGTATCCGGAGATGCAGCCGGTCAGAATAACAGTAATCTGACACCGTACGCAGCTTCGGTTGCAAACGGTGAATGGGAACTAATCTTCGGAATAGTTCCCATTATTGTTTTATATAACCCTGCTTCGCAAAGAGGGGTGCCACACCCCCAGCCCCCTTCGCTGCGCTCAGGGCAGGCTCTCTCTGCTTCGCAAAGAGGGGTGCCAATGGATGAGGGATTCTTCATTCTTCGGACTTCGGTCTTCGGACTTCGGTCTTCATGTACTCACCCCCGGCCCCTCTCTGCTTCGCAAAGAGGGGTGCCAATGGATGAGGGATTCTTCATCCGGTCATTCGAGACTTGCAGGTCTGGATCGGAGCTCTCGGTCTTTTTACTTTTATCTTTTATCTTTTATCCTGTATCCTTACTATCTTTATTCAGTTAATCCATCGGAATGGCATATTCTTCCCTCAGAGATTTTGTCTCGGCACTTGAGAAAAACGGAGATCTTCATCGTATTAAGGCATTTGTTGATCCTGTGCTTGAGATCACCGAAGTTACTGACAGAATAACAAAAGCCGGAGGCAAGGCATTGCTCTTCGAAAACACCGGAACATCATTCCCTGTTCTGATCAATGCATTCGGATCAGACAAACGCATGGCAATGGCGCTTGGAAAAGAAGATCTCGATGAGGCCAGATATGACATAGAAAAAGTATTTAAAAACCTGTCAAGTCCTCCGGTAACCTTTTTAAAGAGAGTTTCCTCCCTTCCACAAATGATTAAAATGGCAGGATTCCTTCCTGTTCAATCGAACGGGAAAGGCTCATGTCAGCAGGTTGTCCTGACCGATCCTGACCTCGGTATTTTACCGGTTCTTAAATGCTGGCCATACGACGGAGGCCGTTTTGTGACCCTCCCGATGGTCCATACCCTTCATCCTGAAACCGGAAGGACAAATGTCGGAATGTACAGGATGCAGATTCTTGACCGGAATACAACAGGAATGCACTGGCAAAGACATAAAACAGGTGCAAACCATTTTGAAGCATGGAGAAGAACAGGCGGGAAAATGCCGGTTTCAGTTACTCTGGGTGGTGATCCGGTTTATACATATTGCGCCACAGCCCCTTTACCCGAAAATATAAATGAATATATCCTGGCCGGATTTCTCAGAAAAAAAAGAGTGAAGCTTGTAAAGTGCATTACAAATGATATTTATGTTCCCTCCGATGCCGATATAGTTATTGAAGGTTATGTCGATCCATCCGAAGAGCCCGTGACTGAAGGACCTTTTGGAGATCATACCGGATTCTATTCCCTTGCAGACAGTTACCCACAGTTCCATGTCACATGCATAACCCATTCCCGAAAAGCAATTTATCCGGCAACAATAGTAGGCATTCCGCCCCAGGAGGATGCATGGTTCGCAAAAGCTACAGAAAATATTTTTCTGTTTCCCGTAAAGCTGGCAGTGCAACCGGAAATTATTGACTTTCATATGCCCGTTGCGGGTACTGCCCATAATCTTGTCATCGTCAGGATAAACAAGACCTTTCCCGGACAGGGAATGAAGGTTATAAGCTCACTCTTTGGCGCCGGACAAATGATGTTCACAAAATTCCTGATTGTAGTAAGCGGTGAAACTGATATAAGAAACTACAGGGATCTGGCAGAGAATATTTTTCAAAATACCAACTGGGAAACTGACATTATCTTTATACGGGGACCACTTGATGTCCTCGATCACTCTTCCGACAGTTTTTCATTTGGCGGTAAAGCAGGAATTGATGCGACTGTCAAGCTGCCAGAAGAGAGAGAGAACTATGAACATACCCGGCCGGGTAATGAACATACACTCCAGAAAAATCCGGACAGTTGGTTCAATGAACCATTCATAAAGGGATTTAATACTTTTCTTCTTAATCAGGGAGCAGGAATTCTTGTTGTAACTGTAAATCCTTCCGAAGACCAGGGCTGTATCGGAAAAATCTGCCAGCTGCTCGAGTCAAAGGATAAAACCGGCATTTTCAGGCTGGTAGTTGCAGTGGATCACACTGTTGACCCTCATGATCTTTTCATGGTCGCATGGCAGGTCCTTGGCAATTCCGACCCGCTCGGGATCATCATCATGATCTCTCCGGTTTCAATGTTGATCGATGGAACGATAAAACTTTACAGGAAAGGCGGTTTTCCACGGAAATGGCCGAATGTTGTCTGTTCAGACGGCAACACC
Organism: uncultured Bacteroidales bacterium; assembly: GCA_963703935.1. Taxonomy (GTDB): domain Bacteria; phylum Bacteroidota; class Bacteroidia; order Bacteroidales; family VadinHA17; genus LD21. The sequence goes on from CAVPGA010000003.1 coordinate 202,725, forward strand.
ATTGAAACCATCGACAGGAAATGGGATTCATTGGGTATCGGTCAACTGATCCCTTCCCCCTCACTTAAGTATTCAAGGCTGGCAAGGAATGGAACTGATGAAATAGCTCTCTGACGGAAGCAGCAACCGGTAGGTAAATAGTTAAATTATCCTCTTGATCTTTTCAATAAGTGAAGCGGGCAGGTATGGTTTGCTGATATAATCATCGATTCCGGCAGACAGGCATTTTTCCATGTCTCCGATCATGGCATTTGCAGTCATTGCAATTATCGGAATATGCTTCCCTGTTCCCGATTCAAGCTCCCTTATTTTTTCTGCTGCAGCAATACCGTTCATAACGGGCATCTGAATATCCATAAGTATAAGATCATAATCTGATGAGGAGAGCCTTTCGATTGCTTCCTTTCCGTTTGAAGCAGTATCAATACTGTAGACAAGCGGTTTTAGCGTAAGAAGCGTGATCTTCTGGTTAATGAGGTTATCTTCGACAAGAAGAATGTTGATGTCTTTCAGTTCTTTATGAATCTTTTCCGAAGTCAGATCGCCTTTTAAAACAGAAGTTAGCAACCTGGTATCCGGAGCGGGATAAGCAAATGGTAAACTTATATTCAGTACCGAGCTGTTAATGCCTTCCTCCTGGCTGTACCTGCCATTGCCATTCACTATCAGCCTTGAGGCGAGAAGACCGGATGACCTGTCCTCATTTATCAGAACAAGGTTATTATCAGTCTGAATTCTGAACCCGATATACCTTTCATTACCGGCCTCCCTTTCTTTCTTAAGGTTTATTGTTACCTTTGTTGTTTTTTCTGAATTCTGGCTTCAATTGAATTGAACAGGTCAAGGAAGATCTGTTTCAGTATTATCGGATCGCCATAGCATTCAAATTCATGAAAATCTTTTTTGTTAAAGATAAAATCAAGGTTCGCTTTCTCCTTGAGCTTGTAAAGTTCTATAGTATTCTGTATGGTTGAAAGAATGTTAAATCTTATATGTTTCCTGGAAGCAAAACTGTAATTGCCTGCCGACTGCATTGTTAATTCATTAACAGTGTTGACCATGTTATTTGTTGAGGCAACAAAAGTTTCCACAAGCTCTTTTTGTTTCTTCTGAAGTGCATCGTCCATCAGCAGATCGGCAATGATCACAAGGTTGTTCAGAGGTTCTCTTATCCTGTGTGAAAATTCGGATATTACATCATCTTTCTTTTCATTTGAAACTGACGCATCTTTGAAAGATCCTTTTATTGTTCTTATAAGGGAAGAATAGTTCCTGATTATGAGAATAAATAAAGAAGCTCCGCCAATTACAAAGCATCCTGAAAGAAGTCTCAGGTCAAATGAAATAAAGATCACTGCCATAATAAGGCAGATCAGAGAAATTACAGACCAGTTTTCAATCTGTTTCTTTTTATTGTCAAAGACCCTGTCAGAATAATGTATCGGTGCATTTTCGTTGTCAGGAGTTTCGGATTCTGTCATTTTCTGAACCGATTAATTGCAGAAATGTAAATTTAATTAAAATTAGATGATAAATATACATGGGGTTAAATTATCAATAGTTGAAGGAAACTGTTAAATTTGCCTTTATGGTATAATTTTTGAGCCTGAATTAATAAACATTTACCATTATGAAGAAACTATTCAGGGTACTGCTTTTAAGCGTAATTGTTGGTTCCGCTGGAGCTTTCCATGAGCTTAGCGGACAGGATAAAGAGGGAATGGTAAAATATACTCCTGATTTCAGATTCACAGATGGCATATATTTGAATTTTGATCAGGTCAAGAATAACAGTCCTATTCCAAAAGCAAAGATTCTTACTTCGACTGATTATAACGACAAGGAATTCTTTAAAAACCTGTTATCGGGTGAAAAGATCTATTTTTACGACGGCATGGGAATCAGGCAGGAAGTTGAGACAAATTCAATCTGGGGATATGCAAGGAACGGAGTTTTGAATATCCAGATCCAGGGAAATTTTAACAGGATCACATTTGTTGGCAACATCTGTCATTTTGTTGCTGATGTAACATCATACGACAACCGGTATTACAATTCTCCATACGGTTATTATGATCCTTATTATTCACCATATTATTCTCCATACTACTCACCCTATTATTCACCGTATTACAATTATTATTCTCCATACGGCTCCTATTATTCACCTTACCGGGCAAATTCTGCCCGCAATGAGATCAAACAATATCTGATTGATTTTGAGAGCGGAAAAATAATGGAATATGATACCGAAAATACGGAATTGCTTCTTATGAAGGACACTCAGCTCTACGAGGAATATGTACAGCTTCCCCGTAAGAAGAAAAAAGAGCTTATGTTTGTATACATCAGGAAATTCAATGAAAAAAATCCCCTTTATATCCCGGCTTCTGCGAATTAATACTTCTTTATGAAAAAATACCTCCTGACTTTCATTCTGCCTGTTTACTGTTTTCTGTTAACCGGCCAGGCTCCTTTTCCCTCCGGCGATGAAATAAAGCAATTTATGGGCTCAAAAACATGTGTCGTGCTTGACGATAACTCCCTTTCTCCATTTAATACTTATATAAAAAAGGCCATGAACGAATTCTGGAAGATAACTCCTTTTGAATTCATAAAGACTTCCGATTTTAATGTGCGTCGGCTTGATCCGTCATTCTCATTTATTGTGCTGACCGAAACCAATTTTGAAAATGATAAATCGAACTCGGTTTTCAATTTTATTAATCTTCTTCAGGGCAAAGATGTTGAGAAAATCGGGGAGATGCCTGAGATCTGTGCTATTCCGCTTTCATTTGCAGGAGAGGATGATATGGAGTACGGTTATAAGCTTGGTGCAATACTCTCTTTTATGCAGAAACATGCACAGATGATTGCTGATGATCCTTCACTGACAGGAAGAAAATATCTGAAATACTATAATAAGAATATTCCGGAAGTAATAAAAAAGACAATTCTTGTAAAGCAGGAAGATCTTGCTCCTGCAATTGGGACAATTGAAAGGATAAAAGCTATTTACAAACATAAAATTGAAATTGTACCGGAAGATTCAATAGTAAAAGCAATCCAGAAAAAAACACCAGACACACTGATTCTTCATAAAGTTGGTCCTGTTGGAGACCGCAGCTCGGGTTATTGTTTTAAGATGCTGATAGGAACAGATGATTCAATATGTATTATTATAATCAGCATAGGATCGACAAAGCCAATCCGAATGGTTTGTTGCCGGCCGATCTGAAACGTCTTGCAAGGTTCTGATAATGCAGCAAATAAAAAACCCTGACGTCTTTTAATAAAAACCGGAATGCCATGAGAGAGATCAGAGAATTATCAGAATCAGAAAGGAACTGGGCGATGCTTTGTCACCTTTCGGCCTTTGCAGGATTTTTCTTCCCCTTTGGAGGAATAATAGGTCCGCTTATCTGCTGGTTATCAAGAAAAGATGAATCTCTCTGGGTTGACCACAATGGGAAGTCGTCCCTTAATTTTCAGTTGTCAATTCTTTTGTATATGGTTCTTACAATTCCTTTATGTTTCATTATCGTCGGAATTCCGATTGTCATATTCCTGATTATATTAAAGGTAATTTGCATCATAATTGCAAGTGTTAAAGCATCAAAAGGAGAAGAATTCAAATATCCTATTACGATCCCGTTCATTCAGTAGAATTTAGTATCTGAAATTTCATGATCAGATCAGAATTTTGTATATTTCTATTCTGAAGAAAAATGTGGTTGCCGGAAGAGTTACTCTGAAATCCTTAGTCCACACACACAGAGTTTTAAATCAGTGTAACTCCGTCATTAAAACCGGGTTAGGGGGAATGGAGACAAATTCTTTGAGATCCTGGTTTTGGAATCTTAGCATGCTTTGTGTATAATGGATTTTGGCTTTTAGTATCCTGAACAAACTCCTCCTGAAATGAAAAAGAATCCTGTGAATGCAAATCCCAAAGTTGAAGTCTTTGAAAAGAAGAATCTCTATCATGACGTCAAGGCCGAGAAGCAGAAAAAACTCACTACAAAAGAATATTATAAGAAGCTGCGAAAGCTCGAGATTGAACTGGTAAAGCTCCAGGAATGGGTAAAGGCGAATAAGCTTAAGGTAGTTGTAATATTTGAAGGACGTGATGCTGCGGGAAAGGGTGGAGTAATCAAAACTATAGCAGGATGTCTTAATCCCAGGATCTGCCGGATAGTTGCCCTTGGCATTCCTACTGAAAAAGAGAAATCCCAGTGGTATTTTCAGCGCTATGTCTCGGAACTTCCTTCAGGAGGTGAGATTGTCCTGTTTGACAGAAGCTGGTATAACAGGGCAGGTGTGGAAAAGGTGATGGGCTATTGTACCAACGAAGAATATGAAGAATTTCTAAGATCATGTCCCGAATTTGAAAGGATGCTTATAAGATCAGGTATTATTCTTATCAAGTACTGGTTCTCGATCAGTGATCGTGAGCAGGAGAACCGTTTCCAGGACAGGATAAAAGATCCGACAAAGCGCTGGAAGATCAGTCAGATGGATGTTGAATCACGCGATAAATGGGTGGAATATTCAATGGCCAAGGATAAAATGTTTTCATATACCGATACAAAGCAATCTCCATGGTATGTGGTGCCTGCCGATGATAAGAGAAGGGCAAGGCTTAACTGCATCGATCACCTTCTTACACTTATACCATATAAAGATCTTACCCCTAAACCTTTCAAGCTTCCGCCATTGAAACATGACGTGGCGTATGTCAGGCCTCCGATAACTGACCAGACTTTCGTTCCGGAGAAATATTAGGCACCGCTAACGGCTCCTACGGTCGACCCGGCTAACGTCCTCGCTGCCACACGTATCACCCCTGCACATCGCTCAGGTGAGGACTTCTAAGTCTTCCTTCAGATGCGGCCGCTGCATCTGCAGTCACCTAGCATCCAGCACCTGGCTCATCCATGTCTTCACATTCTGTTCGCTTAACTTTTGTTCCACGCTTTGCGAGACTTCGTCACTGCATCTCTTATCTTTTTACTTTTATCTTTTTACTTTTGTCTTTTATCTTTTTATCTTTTATCTTTTCCTTATGATGAAGCCATCCATTCCGAAAGGAACCCGCGATTTTTCACCTGAAGAGACTATGAAAAGAGATTACATTTTTGATACCATCAGACAGGTATTCAGACTTTATGGTTATCAGCCGATTGAGACACCGGCAATGGAAAACCTCTCGACCCTTCTTGGAAAATACGGTGAGGAAGGGGATAAGCTTATTTTCAGGATTCTTAATTCCGGCGATTTTCTGACTTCTGTTAATGATAAGGATCTCAGAACAATGGAGTCATCAAAGCTTTCAGGGCTGATCTGCGAAAGGGGATTGAGATATGATCTGACAGTGCCCTTCGCACGTTATGTGGTCCAGCATCGTGATGAAATTATTTTTCCGTTCAAGAGATATCAGATCCAGCCGGTATGGAGGGCCGACCGTCCGCAGAAAGGCCGTTACCGCGAATTTTTTCAGTGCGATGTTGATGTTATTGGCAGTGATTCACTGCTTAATGAGTATGAGCTTGTCAGGATAATTGACGAGGTGTTCGGAAGATTGAAAATTGCAAATGTTATTAAGATCAATAACCGGAAAGTACTTTCAGGGATAGCCGAGGTTATTGGTGAAGCTGCCCGGATCACTGATATAACGGTTGCAATTGACAAGCTCGACAAGATAGGAATTGAAGCAGTAAATGAAGAACTTAAACTGAAGGGTGTCGCCGGCGGAGCCATTGAAAAGCTTCAGCCGATTTTCAGGTTGAAAGGAGATACCGGTGCCAAGCTGAAGGAACTTGAGGCAATTCTCAGAGGTTCGGAAACAGGAATTAGTGGTATTGCCGAGCTGAGGACACTTTTTTCCTACATCGAAGGCAGCAGGCTTGCAAGCAGGGTTGAGCTTGACCTTACCCTTGCACGCGGACTCAATTATTATACCGGGGCTATAATTGAAGTCAAGTCGAAGGATGTCGGTATTGGAAGTATCTGCGGAGGTGGCCGGTACGACAATCTTACGGAAGTATTCGGTATGGATGGTGTTTCCGGCGTTGGCGTCTCATTCGGCGCCGACAGGATATTTGATGTTATGGGCCAGCTTAATTTATTTTCGGAGATCACTGATTCCGGGACACAGGTGCTGATCCTCAATTTCGGAGAAAAGGAAGCAGTTTATGCTTTGAAAATACGGGAGATGCTTGCCGGCCTTCTAATAAGTACCGAGCTTTACCCTGATGCTGTAAAGCTGAAAAAGCAGATGTCGTATGCAGATGCCAGGAGGATCCCTTTCATTATAATTGCCGGTGAAGAAGAGATTAAAAACAACCTCATCACTCTTAAAATAATGTCAACCGGGGAACAGATAAAAATGACGCTCAATGATCTGATTCCTTACCTGAAAACTGATTTGCATCTTTAATAGTTTCCCCTCCTTTTGAAGGAGGGGTGGCCGGGGCCTCTTCCCAGGCCGGGGTGGCCTTATGAACGGCCTCTCCCCAAACCCCTCCCCCAAGAGGGAGGGGCTTCCCCTCTCTCCGGGAGAGGAGGCCGAGCGTTAAGAAATCAGCCAGTGGCTGATTTCAGCGAAGGAGCCAGCCTGCAGGGGAGGAATTGTGGTGGGGGATTGAGGGGGTGAGGCCGGAATGCCTTGTAAATTAGACCGCTGCAATCATATTCAGTTTTTTAAACGTCTTTTAATTTATATAAGCGCCCATTAAAAGACATATTAAATCCAAAATTTAATCTAAAAGAAATACGTATTAAAAGACATATATAATTTAAAAGAAATACGTATTAAAAGACATATTAAATTTAAAAGAAATACGTATTAAAAGACATATTAAATTTTATAAAATACGTATATTGGCATAAGCAAAAACTTACGGCAATGACACGCAGAAAAGACGAAGAAAAGGACATCCGGAACCTGACCAAGATATCGGGCGGATCGAGTTATGCAATTACGATTCCGATCGATTACATCCGCAAGCTTAAATGGAAAGAAAAGCAAAAGCTTGAAGTAAAGCTTTACCAGGACAGGATCATAATCCGGGACTGGAAGGATTAGTTCCGCTTTCCCGGTTGAATAAGACCGGGAATAATGGTAAATTTGCATTTGAAAATAAATCCTCACATCTGATGGCTCTTCAATGTGGAATTATCGGTATAACCAATGTGGGTAAGACAACCATATTTAACTGCATCTCCAACACAAAGGGTGAAACGAATGCTTTTGCCTTCAGCGCCACGAAATCGAATATAGGAGTGATCCAGGTGCCGGATCCGAGACTTTACGAGCTTGAAAAACACCAGGTAACCGAGAAGATCGTTCATACAACGGTGGAAATTGTTGATATTCCTGGACTTGCACAAGGTTCAAACAAAGGTGAAGGTGTCGGAAATAAATTTCTTGGAGATATCAGGAATACAGATGCCCTGATCCATGTTCTGAGGTGTTTCGACAATGAGGCACTTCCTCATATGGATGGTTCGGTCGATCCTGTCAGGGATCTTGAAACTGTCGATTTTGAATTGCAGGTGAAGGACCTTGAATCGGTCGAAAAAAAATTACAGCGGCTTGAAAAGCTCTTAAGGACCGGTGACAAGGATGCTAAACATGGAATAGATGTACTTATAAGATACAGGGATCATATAGGTAATTTCAATAATGCCCGTACCTTAGAAGTTAAGGCGGAGGAGAAAAAACATGTGGATGACCTGTTCCTTCTTACAATGAAACCTGTGATGTATGTCTGCAATGTGGATGAAAAATCTGCTGTCGCCGGTAATAAATATGTTGACAGCGTAAAGGAATCTCTGAAAGGTAAAGATGCTGAAATCCTTGTTATTGCGGGAGCTGTTGAAGCTGAAATTGCAGAACTTGAAAATCCGGAAGACAGACTGGCGTTTCTCAAGGATGCAGGTCTGGATGAACCGGGAGTTGACAAGATGGTAAGGGCAGCCTATAAAATGCTGAACCTTCAGACATTCTTTACTGTCGGACCAAAGGAGATAAGGGCCTGGACAATAAAGAGGGGGATGAATGCACCCCAGGCTTCAGGAGTAATTCACAGCGACCTTGAAAGAGGATTTATCAGGGCTGAGGTTATGAAATATCACGATTTTATTACTCTTGGTTCGGAACATGCATGCAAGGAAGCAGGTAAATTCAACATTGAAGGTAAAAATTATATTGTTGAGGATGGAGATATTCTCCACATAAGGTTCAATGTTTAATCCTGTGCATGGTAAAACGACTGACGATAACATTACTTCTTAGCCAATTACTTACGATCTGGTGCTTCTCACAGGACACTGCCAAAAATGACAGACTCAGGAATATTGTCAGGGAAAGGAGGCAGGCCGGGGTGACAATTCAATATCCAGGCCCTGCAGCCGTTGAGGCGCTATCCAAAAATGTATCAATTACGTCAGTCAGGGGAAAAACAGTTAATATAGTCCTCTCTCCATTAACTGTTGAATGGTTCATCTCCGGCGGTTATGACTATTCAATTGTTGAAAGGGATGATTCGAAGGGCATTGCAGGTGCAATGAGTATGAGCCAGGCAATGCAGTGGGATACCTATCCGACCTATCCCCAGTATGACTCAATAATGAGATACTTCGTATCGGCATATCCTTCTTTATGCCGGCTGGATACAATCGGGACCAGCATTAAAGGGAAGCTGGTTCTGGCTCTCAAGATATCCGATAATAGCGGCCAGGATGAAACTGAGCCGGAAGTGTTCTATACATCGTCAATGCATGGTGATGAAACCGGAGGCTTTATACTGATGATGCGGCTTGCTGAATATCTTCTGAAAAACCATGATACAGGACAGGTAAAAAATCTTGTCGACAATCTTGAAATCTGGATCAATCCGCTAGCCAATCCGGACGGTACCTATAACAATGGGGACGTCATGACATCGCCAGTCCGGAACAATGCCAACAACTATGACCTGAACCGCAACTTTCCCGATCCTGAGGCTCCCAATTCAGTAAAGCAAAAGGAGACTCTTGATATGATGAGCTTTCTCGCTAAACACCGGTTTGTTCTTTCTGCAAATTTCCATTCAGGGGAAGAGGTGGTTAACTATCCATGGGACCGTTGGAAGAGGGATCATCCCGACAAGGAGTGGTTCTACGGGATCAGCAGGGCTTATGCAGATACTGTCCATCGGCATGCTCCCTCAGGCTATATGAATTTCCTTGACAATGGAGTGACAAATGGTTATGACTGGTATCCGGTAACCGGGGGAAGACAGGATTACGTTACGTACGGGCTTCAGGGAAGGGAGGTCACTATTGAGCTTGATTCTGAATACATTACACCGGTTGGCAGTTTAAATGAACTGTGGGAATATAACAGGCAGTCCTTGCTTGGATACCTCGAAAATGCGATGAATGGGATCAGCGGTCTTGTTAAGGATGCGGTGACAGGTGATCCTGTCCCGGCAATGATATCGATTGAAGGCCATGATGAGGATCACTCGCAGGTTTATGCGGATACACTGACCGGCGAATATGTAAGACTTCTGGCCCCGGGAAGCTGGGATCTTACTTTTTCAGCTGACGGCTACCGGACTACCGTTGTTAATGACGTGATTTTAGTTCCCGGAGAAGGGGTAAACCGGATTGTCGAAATGGAACAGGTTTTAAATCCTGTTGATACTACCAACCCCGGGAAACCGTTATTATATCCAAACCCGGGCACTACTTTCATCAGGGCAGTACTGCCGGAAGGTTTAAGAGGAACAATTAACATTAAAATATTCAATCAGACCGGCATGAAAATGTCAGATTTAAATACGGCATCCACATATGGAAATCCCGTTTTGCTCGATATAAGGACTCTGGCAGCAGGTTCATATATAGTTGTATTCACTTGCATTGATACAGGTTTGTCCTACAGGAGCCGGTTTATTGTTACAAGGCAGCACTGATTGAAAATGCCGGTTCATTTTCACCTATTGTTTCTCATTTTAAAAAAGTTACTTTTGAAGCTTTATTTTTAAAGGTATTTAGTCAGATTATGTGAAACGATTTAAAAAAGGTGTGAAAGGAGAGGAATGGTTAAGAGAATATTCTTTACGATTGGTTTGATAATCTGGGGTTTAAATTTATTCGGGCAGGGAGCTTACCTGCCTCCCGACAAACCCAGGCTTGTTATAGGAATAATAGTTGAGCAGCTAAGATTCGATCAGCTCGAGAAGTTCAGGGACAGGATGTCGGAGAACGGGATAAAGAGACTGATCAATGAAGGTACATACTTCAGGAATGCATCATATGATTATATGCTTACCCAGTCGGCTCCGGGCTATTCGACGATTGCAACAGGAACAGAGCCTTCCTATCATGGTATTACCTCCGACAGCTGGTATGTTCCTCTTAAAAACGAGCTTATTTATTGCACGAAGGATATTTCTGTTAATCCCGTGGGCGGAAGTTATGAATCAGGACTTCATTCTCCGGTAAACCTGCAGGCTTCCACTTTCACCGATGAACTTAAGATGGCCAGCGGGGGGAAATCAAAGGTTTTTGCAGTGGGGATCACTGAACAATCTGCAATTTTTTCTGCCGGTCATTCAGCTGATGGTGCATTCTGGTTCGACAATACTACAGGAACCTGGATGTCATCTACCTACTATATGCAAAACCTTCCGGCGTGGGTAAATGATTTTAATGCAATGAGGTATCCTGAGACCTACCTTAATTCTCCATGGAACCTGTTAAAACCTGCTGCTGATTATGCAGATTGCCTTCCTGATTCAAATAAATTTGAAAAAGGATTCAACGGATTGAATTATTTTCCATACGATCTGAAAAAGATGAACCAGGCAGCCGGGAGGAATTCAACCCGCACATTCTCATTGCTCAGGGAGACTCCATTCAGTGATACTTTCACAACAAATTTTGCCATCAGACTGATTGAAAAGGAAAATCTGGGGAAGGATGATATAACAGATTTTCTTGCAATATGTTATTCTTCAACTGATTATATAGGTCACAGGTTCGGGCCTTCGTCTGTCGAGATGGGTGATGCCATCTTTCGTCTGGATAAGGATATTGAGACTCTGCTGACATCTCTTAATGACAAACTTGGCAAGAAGAATATACTCGTTTATTTCACGGCAGCTCACGGGGTTTCTGAGATACCTGCAGTTCTTGCAGGCTACAAGGATCCCGGCGGATTATTTCAAGCAGAACCAGGCTCTTCAGTTGCTCAGAAGCTATCTGAATGCAGTTTATGGTGAAGGCGACTGGGTGAAAGGGTATTCCGAAAAACAGATATTTCTTAACAGGACTCTTATTGAGGATGCAAGGATACCAGCTTGAAGATATTCAGAAGAAGGTAGCCAGATTCCTTACACAGTTTACAGGTGTTGCTTCAGCCTATCCTTATTCTGCGTTTGAGGCCAATGATTTCGGCAACGGCCATCTGAAGAGGATAGTCAATAATTTCAGTCCGCAGAGATCGGGTGATGTTATTGTTACGCTGAATCCAGGCTGGGTGGAAAAGGAGGAGGGTCATCTTACAAATCACAATTCACCCTATGAGTATGATTCCCATGTTCCGCTTATCTGGTATGGCTGGACTGTCAACAGGGCAACAGTGATGCGGAATGTAAATATGACCGATATTGCAGCGACGCTCTCTTCATTATGCAAAGTGCCTTATCCGAATGCATGTACGGGCGAACCTATGTCGGAACTTTTCAGGTAGACATCCCGCTGCCTGAAGCTATCCCTTATTTTACAGGCATCGGCCAAGCAGCTGAGGGTTATCTTTCACAGCCATTTCCAAGTACTATAAGATTGGCGCCGGCATCGAAGGCTCCTGAGATATCTGCGGGAGTTCTTAATGCCGCCACCCACAGCGATCGGGATAAGTACATTTTTTCTTACTTCGCGGATAATTCGCTGAGGGACCGGGGCTGATGCCCCGCTGCCGGCTTCAAGATAAATCATGTTAAATCCAAGCATTTCGCCTGCCAGTGCCGTTGCAACAACAATATCAGGTTTATCGGCCGGAATTGCTTCTGTCTGGCTTATATATTCAACTGAGGTTTTGTTACCTCCGCCTACAAGAATATATCCCACGGAAATCAGTTTTTCCCTCACATTTCTCAGGTAAGGTGCAGCAATAACATGATTGCCGATAAGAAGTTCCGGATTTCGTCCTGAAATAAGGGAAAGCAGCAGTATGGCATCGGCTTTGTGGCTGAGCTGAAGAAGGTTACCGGGGAAAAGAACAACAGGGATGTTGCTTAAAGATTCTTGATGGCATCGATTAGATTGTCAATGCTGTTAAACGTAAGGCTTCCTCCGGCGAAGATATAATCAGTCTTGCATTCTGATGCAACCTGACAGAATATTTTCGAGTGAATCACTGCTTGCCTTGTCAGGATCAAGGAGAAGCGCAACACTTTTCTTACCGGGGAAATTATCCTTTATCATAATTCTTTTTTGTCCACACTATTGCATAGTTATCATATCTTGAATAGAAGAGATCAAATGATTCATTTATTTTATCTGTATGAACTTTTCCTTTTATTTCTCCTGATTCTTTTACCTCAAATGGTTCAATTGTAATATTTTTTCTGATACTGATCCCTTCCTTGTCGCATATCTTATAAAGTGCTTCTTTTGCGCACCAGTGAAGGTAGAGATGATATTTCCGCTTTTCCTGATTCTTTTGTTATCTTTTCCCTTCTGTTAATGAATTTAAATGCTATGGCTCCAATATTGGAGCTCATATATTCAAGATCGATCCCTACTTTTTCATTTGTGCTCAGCAGGATAGCAGTCAGTTTATGTGAATGTGAAATACTGATAAATCTTGAACCGTCTTTGAGAAAAGGTTTGTTGTTCTTATTATAGACTATTCTTGCATCCTTCCCCAGCAGTTCAGCAAGAAGGGCTCTTACGCTCAGGAATTCAAGCTTCCGTGAAGTGCTTGCAAATACTTTATATTTCTTTTTATCATCCATTATCAAGAACAACCAGATTCGAGAAGAGTGTTGAGGTCCTCTTCAATTTTCCAGACTCCCAGAATTGTGAATTCGTTAAGATAATGTTTTGAAATACAACCCATTAGTCAGGTTTGATTTTACTATTTCACCCATTTCAGGGTCTCAATCAGATGTATGATATCTTCCCTGAAAAAATCAATTACAGGTGCAAGTGAATCTGGATTAGGTTCTGTTGCAAAATATAGAGATCCTCTCAGATAATGTTTTATACTGTCAGTTACATAAAACTGAACAGCTGAGGCAGTATTTCCTTTCAGATCATAAAGAATCCCATATACTTTATTTTCCCTGTTACTGATCACCTGTTCATTAATTGCATCAGCTTTTGTGATATGGTTTTTTACATTCATTGTATATGTCTGTTCCATCAAGTTCGGAAGATCATTCTTTATATCTTTGTATGTGAGGTATATCTTGGCTTTATAAGCCGGGGAATTCAATATTGAACCATCCTGGTTCCGCTACATTTGAGTTTTCCCGTGACACTTTTCCATAAACCGGATATTCAAATGTCAGCGGGAGGTCTTTTACGCGGACTGACTCGCTGAAGGACACATATTGCTTTGGAGGAAGATCAATCCTGAAATAGCCCCTTGGCTTTGGAACAGTGACTTCCCTGCAGCCGGAAAACCAGCACAGGATCAGTAATGGTGTTATAAATTTATTCACTCTTATTCTTTTCATCTTCATTAGTTATTTCAACACGGATTTCTTTTATTCTTCTTCTGTCGGCAGATTCTATTCTGAACTTAAAATTCCTGTAGGTGATTATCTTGTCCTTTCTGCGGGATCTCACCTGTAAGTTCCAGAATAAGTCCGGCAAGAGTTTCGGATTCTCCCCTTACATCTTCAAACGGATCATCTTCAATTTCAATTATCTTACAAGAAATCATTGAGCAGAATTTTACCTTCAAAAATATAGGTTTTTTCATCAATTTTCCTGTACAATGTTTCATCTTCATCACTTTCATCAGTTATTTCCCCGACAATTTCTTCAAGAATATCTTCAAGTGTAATGATTCCTGAAGTTCCTCCATATTCATCAATTACAATTGCCATATGGTATCTTTTTTATCTGGAACTCCTTCAGCAGCTCATTTATTTTTTTTGTTTCAGGAACAAAATAAGGTGGTCTCATCAGAGTTTGCCATTTAAAATTGTCAGGACTATCGGTATACGGAAGAACATCTTTGGCATAGAGAATACCCTTAACTGAATCGAATGATCCGGAATAGACAGGAATTCTTGAAAATCCGGACTCAATAATAATTGATTTTACCTTATTGAACCCGAGTTTGATATCAATTGCAGTCACATCAATCCGCGGGCACATTATTGCACTGACATTAATATTGCCGAAATTAACAATTCCTTTCAGTATTTTTTCATCTTCATTAATATCATCTGATGTCAGTTCAAGAGCATCGGAAAGGTCATCCATGCTGATGTTGGAATGCCGTGGCTCCGGTTCTTTTCTTGACAAATGAAGTGGAAAAGATGAGCAAGAGAAGTAACAGGTCTGAAATATTTTTTGCAGGAAAGTCAGGGGATAGGCCATGAAAAGTGCCATCTGCACCTGATTCCTTGATGCATAGACCTTTGGCATTATCTCACCAAAAAAAAGAAGAAGAAAGGTTATTACAACAGCTTCAATAATGAATCCAAGAACAGGTTCAGCGCTGAAGTCAAAGATCCTGGAGCTCAGAAAGGCAGCCAGAAGGACAATCGCAATATTAATTGTATTATTTGCAACCAGTATTGTACTCAGCAGTTTTTCCGGCATATTATGCAGCTTAAGCAGGGCTGAGGGCTTTTTGCCTTTGTTTGTTTTAAATTTTTCAATATCTTCCGGCTTAAGTGAAAAATAGGCAACTTCGGAAGCTGACATCAGAGCTGAACCAATCAGCAAAAAGGCCAGAACTACAAGTCCAATAATAAGTTTAAATCAGGAGGATGAACGACTGTCTCTCCGCCAGAGTTGAAATAAATGAAAATAAGTAATCCCTGTTCCAATTGAATTGCTATTTAGTAAAACCTTCTAGAAAGGAAGATCATCCTCACTTGGTCAGGCTGATATGTCTGCAGGAGGTTCATTGATCTCCGGTGGAGTCTGGCTCCTCTGTGATGGAATGTTATTTTTACTTATTTCAGCCTGGTGGTATCTGAAGTTCCGGTTCCCTGTTTCTTTTCAAGCACCAGCAAAGTATCTGCAAGAATTTCAGTTATATATTTATTATTGCCATCTTTATCGACATATGATCTTGTTTTGATTTTTCCCACAATATAGACCTGGGAGCCTTTTTTTACAGTTTTTTCAGCTACTTCTGCCAGTGCACGCCACAAAACAATATTATGCCATTCGGTTGAAGTTATTGTTTCTCCCTGCTGATTTGTATAGGTTTCACTTGTTGCAAGAGGAAAGGTTGCTTTGGCAACACCTTTGTCAAAATACCTTACTACAGGATCTTTTCCGACATTACCGACAAGTATAACTTTATTGATTGACATATAGTTATGTATTAATTATTATTCAATTATAACGGAGTGTAAAGTTAATAAAAAAACCACTTTTTACAACCGGCATCAGTATAATTAAGTGAATATCAATATTATCAGTAACTTACAGATAATGCAGTTAAGGATCATTTACAATGTAGTACTTTATTGTTCAAACTAACCGGGTAAGTTGTCAATATTTATCTATTTCATTGTAATTAAGGCAATAATAAAATTTTAAAAAAAAAATTATTATGTAAGTGTTTCAATTTAAACAAATAATATTTTTATATTTGCACAGTTGAAAAAAACGAATACTCAAAATAATTTGTTGAATTTTAAACTTCACGAAAAATGACTAAAGCAGACATTGTTAATGAAATTGCCAAGAACACTGGTATTGAAAAGGTAACAGTTCAGAAAACTGTTGAAGCCTTAATGGAAACTGTAAAAGCATTCTATGGTAACAGGTAATAACGTTTATCTCAGGGGTTTCGGAAGCTTCATCGTTAAGAAAAGAGCTAAGAAAACTGCAAGGAATATTTCAAAGAATACAACCATTATTATTCCTGCTCACAATATTCCAGCTTTCAAACCGGCAAAATCATTCATAACCAAAGTTAAATCACACGTTAAGAAGTAATCCTCCATGCCAAGCGGTAAAAAAAGAAAAAGACATAAGATGGCCACTCACAAACGCAAAAAGCGTTTGAGGAAGAACAGACATAAGAAGAAGTAGCAGATCAGTAAGTGGTCATTAATTGAATATATTAAACCTAAAGATCTGATGATCTTTAGGTTTATTGTATTAGTATGTCGGATGAGTGCTGATAATATATTAACTCAGATTAATATAGTGAAGTGGTAAACAAGGATTTAATCATTGATGTTGGTGATTCCGAGGTTTCTTTAGCGTTGTTGGAAGACAAGCAGTTAATTGAGTTAAACAAGGAAAAACGAAATATAAAATTTTCAGTCGGGGATATTTACCTTGGAAAGGTAAAAAAGATCATGCCCGGACTGAATGCTGCATTTATTAATGTTGGTTATGAACGTGATGCATTTCTTCATTATCTGGATCTGGGAGCCCAGTTCAGGACACAGCATAAATACTATACTACTGCAATTCAGAAACAGGGTAAAGTACTCCCTGTCCACAAATTCAAGCCTGAACCAGATATTGATAAGGATGGTAAGATAACTGATGTTCTTACTACCGGACAGACAGTTATTGTTCAGATAACAAAGGAACCTATTTCAACCAAAGGACCAAGACTGGCCTCTGAAATTTCTCTTGCCGGAAGGAATCTTGTGCTGATGCCTTATTCCGATAAGGTTTCAATCTCTTCAAAAATTGAGAGCAGCGAGGAAAAAAACCGTCTTAAAACTCTGGTTCAGAGCATAAAGCCAAGGAATTATGGCGTAATTGTAAGAACTGTTGCTGAAGGTAAAAAGGTTGCAGTCCTTGATGCCGAACTGAGGGAACTTGTAAAAAAATGGGAATCGGCATTTCACTTCAGTCAAAAAGGAGACCAAAACACCAAGATTGTTTATCGGTGAGATGAACAGGACTTCAACTATCCTGAGGGATATGCTGAATGTTACTTTTAACAGTATACATATCAATGATGCTGTCTTGGCTGAGGATATAAGAATGTATATCAGGGAAATCGCACCTGAGAAGGAAAAAATAGTAAAGTATATAAGGGTACCCTTCCGATATTTGACCATTTTGGAATCAATAAGCAGATAAAAGCTCTTTTTGGAAAGACTGTTTCATTCAAACATGGAGCATATCTTATTATTGAACATACTGAAGCCCTTCATGTTATTGATGTCAACAGCGGAAACAGGTCAAGATCAGGTAATGATCAGGAATCAAATGCCCTTGAGGTCAATATGGAGGCTGCAACAGAAATTGCCAGACAGTTGAGACTCAGGGATATGGGAGGAATTATTGTTGTCGATTTTATTGATATGCAGATCAGCAGAGAACAAACAGCAGCTTTTTGAAAAGATGAAGGAGGTGATGGCAAACGACAGGACCAAGCATAATATCCTTCCTCTTACAAAATTCGGACTGATGCAGATTACCCGGCAGCGAGTAAGACCTGAAATGAATATTGTAACTGATGAAAAATGTCCTTCATGCCAGGGTACCGGGCGAAACAAGACCAACAATACTCTTTACTGATGAACTTGAAAGAGGACTTTCATTTATTGTTGATAAAATAAAAACCCGGAAAACTATTCCTGAATGTTCATCCTTTGTGGCTTCATATCTTAAAAAAGGGCATCTTCCCGGTATTCCGGAAATGGAATTTCAAATATAAAATCATGCCTTAAAATTCAGGCGGTTACCTCTATCATATGCTTGAATATCATTTCTACGACAGGTATGATAATGAAATAGACCTGGCCTGATAGGATCTCAACTGTCTACGTCAATAATACTTACTTGTATGTAACTATTGTCTCCCTTGATGTTGTTAATATGATTTATTAACTTTTGTACTAGAGTATTAATAACCAGTATATATGCTAAAGAAAATGTCATTCATTACTGTATATCTTATTATTCATTGCTCTCTTTCATACTGTCAGGCACAGATCTATGATCCTGTAACATGGGATTTCAGCTATGAAAAGAGCGGGAACAGCCGAATTTGAACTTATATTCACTGCAACTATTGAAAAAGATTCGCATATTTATTCAATGGATATACCGGAAGGAGGACCAATTCCCACATCTTTTGCATTCGATACTGTTCCAGGATTTACACTTGTCGGAAAAACATATGAAGTAACAAAACCTGAAGAATTATTTGATGAGGCATTCGGATTTAAAATTAAAACATTCAGCAACAAAGCTGAATTCCGGCAGAAGATCACTTCCGGAATCAAATCCTTTACTGTTAACGGTGTAGTTAATTTCATGTCGTGCAATAATGCAACCTGTTCCCCTCCAAAAGATGTTGAATTTTCAATCAGCATAGGAGAGAAGAACAGCATCGGCATGCATCAGTCTCCCAGGCTGATAACCCGGGAATCCGCAGAGAAAAGAGCGGATTATTGAAATTTTTCCTGATCTCACTTCTGGCAGGATTTGCCGGGATACTTACTCCATGTGTATTTCCGATGATCCCGATGACTGTTGCCTTCTTTTCACAGGGATCTGAAAACCGGAGCAAGATCTGTCATTAAAGCACTAATTTTCGGATTTCAATAGTTCTTATTTATTCTCTCCTTGGGATAATTGTATCACTTACCAGTGCAGGAGCAGGATTTGCAAATGCTTTAAGTACTCACTGGATTCCAAACCTATTGTTTTTTGCCTTGTTCGTTACTTTTGCAATCTCATTCTTCGGAGCATTTGAGATAGTACTTCCAAACAAATGGGTTACAGGCGCTGATTCAAGAGTCGACAAGGGAGGAATGGTTGCAGCATTTTTCATGGGACTGACAACAGTTATTGTGTCATTTTCCTGTACCGGTCCTATTGTCGGAGTTCTTCTTGTTGAAGCAGCATCAGGCGATGTGCTTAGACCTACAGTAGGCATGTTTGGTTTTGGACTTGCATTTGCACTGCCATTTACAATATTTGCACTGTTCCCTTCGGTGATGAGCAGGATGCCAAAATCAGGAGGATGGCTTAACTCAGTAAAAGTTGTCCTGGGATTTATTATGCTGGCTTTCAGCATGAAATTCCTGATGACTATCGACAGTGTTTATTCATTCAGGATTTTATCAAGGGATATTTACCTGGCAATCTGGATTGTAATTTTTTCATTGCTGGGACTCTATCTCATGGGTAAGATAAAATTCCATCACGACAGCGATCTTCCTTATATTGGTACTTTCAGGTTATTTCTTGATAATTGCTGTATTTTCATTTGTTGTTTATCTCATACCAGGTCTTTTCGGAGCTCCGCTGAAGGGACTTTCATCAATGCTTCCATCGCAGGGAACATCTTGGTTCAGCAGCCGTCAGATACCGGAAAACGTTGCCCCTGCAACCTTTGATTTTGGAAATCCTGTTTCAGGGATGCTATGCGGTGATCCAAAACATGGCGATATGTTTGATATGCCTCTGGGACTTACAGGATATTTTGATTTTAAGCAGGGTCTTGCTTGTGCAAAGGAACAGGGGAAACCAGTGCTAATTGATTTTAAAGGACATGCCTGTGCCAACTGTAAAGTTATGGAAGCAAAGGTGTGGTCTGATCCGGAAGTGCTGAGGCGGCTAAGAGAAAACTTTGTCATTATTGCACTTTATGCTGATGACAGAACTCAGTTGCCTGAAAATGAATGGTATGTTTCATCAGTTGACGGGAAGCAGAAGAAGACAATCGGAAAGCAGAATGAGGATCTTGAGATCTCGAAATTTAAAACAAATGCACTGCCTCTGTATGTAATTACTGATCATGAGGGCAATCCGCTAAACAAGCCAATGCCAACAAATCTGAATGTTGAGGAGTACAAGAAGTGGCTTGATGAGGGTGTCGCAGCGTTCAATGCAATGGCTGGTAAATAGCATAACTCTGAGTTTATCTGTTGTTTAGCCCCTAAATCCCCTGAAGGGGACTTAGGAAGATTACCCCTTCAGGGGGCATAGGCGTCAACTTAAGGGATAGGATAGCTTATGAATCAGAACTGTATGCAACTGAGTTGCAATAATTTACATTTCCCCTCCTTTAAAAGGAGGGGAAACTTAACTAATTGTATTTCTGCTAATTAAATAACTCTCAGTTTAAAACTGATTCTTAAGATCGCCTATGCCCTTCAGGGGGTTGGGGGCAGATTTACACAGTTCCGCAGAGGGAAAGTTGCGTTATTTAAGATGGATATTTCCCCTGGTGGCTTCTATCCCGACTTTTCGTGTTCCGGGATTAGTACCATAAGTGCCGGTGGTCAGATATTCCTTCTTATCCTCGTTCAGTGCTTCCTTATCCATCTTTGTGGTTTTCACCGGAGTTACAACGAAGGCATTTGTATGCTTTATTTCAAAATTATATGATGACGAAGGATCGAAGGCTAAAGTAATATCAGAGAAAACTGATATAAGGTTTATTTTTTCAAAACGGTCTTCCGTTCTCTCAATGTCCAGGCTTCCGTATTTCAAAGTAAGGTCCATTTCCTTTAAAAGATCTTCAATCTTAAAATCTGTAAAATATGAGGCGCCTGCAAGCTCGGAAACATCTCCGGCGAAGACTTTATCTCTTCGTGATTCGACAGTTATCCTGCCTGCTTTTTTGAAATCATACCTTGATGAAGTGGAATTTATTGAAAGATCTCCTGACTCTGAAATGACAAACTCCGAGAATGTTGAGTTTATTTTTCCGGAAGCGACAAATCCGATTTCTGCTTCTCCAAAATTAAGGGTGAATTCTGATATTTTATTGAGCGAATTAGCTTTAAAATCTCCATTTGAAAGGGATACTGAAATAACTCCCTTATTGTCTTCCATCGAGATATCCCCGAATTGATTCTCGATATGAATGTCCGCATAGTCAGGAATATTTATAAAATAGCTGATCTTGACCCTGGAGCCGTAATCGATGATCTTCTCTGTCAGCTCTTTAAAACTCTCGAGCAATACCTGGATATTCTGGTCAAATTCGGATTTTGCCCTCACAATTGAACCTGCCTGTGTAACATCTGTAGTAATTCCTTCGAACATTTTAGTCAGCTTTGATTCACTCGGTGCAAAAGCTTCGATTTCAGACATTATAAAAACAGAATCTTTATTCCAGGTTGTAATTTTGACATCCCCATATTTGTTTATGACTTCAAGCTTTGAGCCTTTGCTTATCGGGAGTGTTTTCATGTAGCTTCGTTTTTCAGAGACTGACTGAGCCGATAAACCGCTGAATCAATAGTGACATAAGACAAATAAGAACAATTTTTTCTGTTTTCATTATTTCTAAAGTTATCAGGATGAAATTTACAATAAAGACGTTTATGGAACTAAATTGTTACATTATATTAATTGCATTACCGCAGTTTATTGCGGAAAGGCAGATAAACAAATACCATCAAAAGTATCAGAAGTGAGACCATCGCGGCAACATACATTATGTAATCGCCGTATCTGACGTAAACAGTGATGCGGGTTTCAGGATTGATTACCCCCTTAAGGACTGCCGGGGTCCACCATTCACTTTTTTGAATGACCTTCCCCCTTATATCGATAATACCGGAAATACCGGTATTTGCCGACCTTACCAAAGGCCGGCGGGTTTCAATCGCCCTCATGGATGAATGTGCGAAATGTTGTTTGTAACCATTTGTGTTCTTCCACCAGCCATCGTTTGTAATTACAAAAATTGCTTCAGCTCCTTCCTTTATATAGTCAGTCACAAATTCGCCATAAATCGACTCATAGCATATCAGAGGGGCTATAATCTGTGAACTGTTGTTATCTGAAAAGCAGTTCCTCTCTTTCTGAGGCTCATAACCCCAATTAGTACTGCCGACCTGAGGAAGCAGCTTCTTTACCAGCTTTAATGGTCCCGAGGTAAAGACAGTTTCGAAACCCGGAACCAGCTTTGATTTGTGATAGACCTGGATCAGAGGTCCGGAATCAATCTTAAATGCCGAATTAAAATAAGTCTTAAACAGAGAATTTTTACCGGGGTTCTTACCGCCGGCTGAGGCAGCTTCCTGTGACTGCTTATAACTTACCATACCCGCAACAACATTTAAACCCGGATACCTGTTTATTAATCCTTTAATAATCCTGATGTATTTGTTTTCTGCCATGTCAATTTCATTAATGGGGTCATCAACAATTGTTTCAGGGAACACAAGCCAGTGAGTGTTGTTTGTAACTGACTGTCCGGCCATTCCGATCGCCTTCTCAAGCTGCTCTTCAAAAGGAACTGTGAACTTTTCTGTGTAGGGATCGTAATCAGGCTGAACGATTACCACTTCGCATTCGCGACCGGAAGAAGGTTTTACTGACTGGTACAGTACCAGGGAGATGACAGAAGGGATCACAGCAATTACCAGCCACATCAGGAGAAATCTGATACGTTTCCCATGATTTCTAAGGAAGCTTAAAAGAAAGCCCGACAGGAAAAGGTTTGAGAGAAGTATCCAGAGAGTACCCCCGGCAGTTCCGGTGACCTCGTACCATTGAATAAAAAGAATGTCTTTTGACAATCCGTTACCAAGGTTTGCCCAGGGTGACAGGATATCTATATTTAAACACAGAAGCTCAAGCGTAAGCCAGAATGTGATGAAGGAAACCGATCCGGAAATTGTACCTGCCTTCAATCTGATAATATGAGCAAGCCATAAAGTGAATGACATTAATAATGATGCCATAAGGATCACGCAGATTGCAGCCGGTATGCTGACAGCCCTGACCCAGCCAAAAGTCATCATGCTGAAAATTACAAATCCGGGAAGCAGGTATGTGAAGAATGATGCTGATGAGTACCTCCTCTGGTTCTCAAAGAGATGATTCCCGATCAGCAGGAATGGAACAAATGAAACAAAAAGAACAAATCCCGGACACCAGTCTGTCCATGCCAGTCCGGACAGGATTCCACCGGAGACTGATAATGCAAGAAGGGTATATTTGTTCATTCAGGTTCTCAGGATG
Organism: uncultured Bacteroidales bacterium; assembly: GCA_963703935.1. Lineage (GTDB taxonomy): Bacteria > Bacteroidota > Bacteroidia > Bacteroidales > VadinHA17 > LD21. Next base: position 225,885 of record CAVPGA010000003.1, read on the forward strand.
TTTTTGATGGACGATCTGTTAATAATGTAGACCCCGGCCAGTATTACAGCTACTGATATTAGCATCGAAGATGTAAATCGCTCATTATCAGCCAATCCCCATAAAGTCGAAACGATGGGGATAAAGTAGGTTACCATCGATCCGAAAACAGGTGAAGTTTCTCTTATGAGAAAGTAGAAGAGGGCAAGTGCAATGGCACTTCCCATTACAGCCAGCAGGGCTATGCATCCCAGGTTTCTTACCCAGTGGTCAGTCGACGGCACCCGTGAAAAATCGGAAAAGATCAGATACCCGATGGCAATCGGGCTGATCAGCAGGAAGGCCAGTGAAGTGATCTGCAGTCCGTTTATTCCTTTCACCCGGCTTACTTCGTTTGCGCTTATCCCGTACAGGATGGTTGCGATAACAACAAAGATACCGTAATAATTGAGCGAAAATGAACCGCTGTAGAGAAGTCCGACTGCTCCGATGAGGCCAAGGAAAACGCCTGTTATCTGGGCTTTTACCGCGTGACGTTTATAGAAAAATATCCCGACGACGAGGGTGAAGACAGGACTTAATGAATTCAGCATTCCGGCAAGCGAGCTGCTTATCCTGGTCTGTGCTATAGGAAAAAGGAAGGCAGGTATCCCGCTTCCGAAAAGGCCTATAATACTAATTGATAACAAGTTCTGCCTGTTCAGCTTATGAAGGTTTTTCAATGCAACCGGAAGGAGGCAGAGAAACGAGAAAAGGATTCTCAGAGTGCCGACCTGAAGATAAGAGAAGGATTCAAGTCCTCTTTTCATGAGGATATAACTTGTCCCCCAGATGGCAGACAAAAGTGCCATTATAACCCAATGCCATATTTTTCTGTTACCGGTCATAAATTATCACGCAAAAATAAGCCAGACTTTTAAACCTCGTGGTTTTATTGACGTGATTTTATTGCGGTTTGCAAAATAATTTTGTATATTTGGGTGTTATACAAGCTGAGATCGCAGAAAAAAGGTGGTTAATTCTCTGATATAAATTGGATTAATTACAGGATAAACATACTTTCAGAAGAAGCTTTTACTGTCCAAAAGCAATTTTAATTCTTTTCATGGCTGCCCCTGACCTTTACCGTCAGGGGCTTTTTGCATTACCACCAGCGGACTCCACCTTTATTCCATAACTAGTGGATAAATAACTGGGTTAAAACTCTTAGCGATCTCATGTTTTAAACCATTGCGAGCTACTATATAACTCTTTTACGCATATTACGTACAAAAAGACGATAATTAGTTTTTGAACCACAGAGTTAAAGGAGTAAAAACGGAGTTACACTGTTTTGAAGCTCAGTGTATTACTCTGTAAAACTCTGTGTAACTCAGTGGTTAAAGGATTTAAGGATTCTCATTTTATGAAGTTATCAATTTTGATGTTCCTATTAATCTGCATAGGTGAAGGACTTTGCGGTTAATGGATTTCACCATTATATTAATTATAGACGATAAATTTTTTAACGGTAGGCCATTAATTCCGGGCACAGTGTTAAATTGTGTTAAATGCAGATTCTCAGGTTTTTCGGAATTTCTTTTTACATATATTGCAGCGTAAAACAACCTCAATGCATATGAAAAAGCTTTTTGTTTTTTCGCTGGTCTTATTGCTGTTACAGGCCTGCAGCAATAATGAGGAACGCCTTGTTAAACAAGCTGAAAACCTCCATTTGAATATGCTGACCGTAGACACGCATTGCGATACACCGATGGATATGGCAAGGTCGGACTTTGATCTGGGAGTGAGGCATGAGGATGGATGTGTCGATTTTCCAAGAATGAATGAAGGTGGTCTGAATGCTGAATTTTTCGCAGTATTTATAGGTCAGGGACCAAGGAATGACTCCACATTTAATGAGGTAAATCAAAGAGCCATTCAGATATTTGAAACTATCCATAAAAATGTGGAGAAGAATTCAGAGGTTGCTGCTATTGCAAAATCGCCTGACGATGCCTACAAGTTAAAGAGAGCGGGTAAAATAGCGGCTTTTATCGGTCTTGAAAATGGTTATCCCATAGGTACTGATCTTTCACGTGTAAAACAATACTATGATCTGGATGCCAGATATATAACCCTGTGCCATACAAAGAATAATGATATTTGTGATTCATCGACAGATTCAAACGGAGCTGAACATAATGGCCTCTCAGATTTTGGAACTGAAGTGGTGATGGAAATGAACCGGCTCGGAATGATGGTAGATGTTTCCCATATATCTGATCTTTCATTTTATGACGTCCTTAAAATATCGCAGGCACCGGTTATTGCATCACATTCATCCTGCAGGGCCTTATGTGAAAGTCCGAGGAACCTCACTGATGACATGCTTCTGGCGCTTAAGGCTAACGGAGGTGTGGTTCAGATCTGCATCCTGAGTCAATATATCAAAACACCCGATCCGAATCCGGAACTGGATGTAAAACTTAATGATTTGAAGAACAGGTATGGGGACTATAATACTCTTTCAGACGAAAAGAGGAGACTGTTAATGACCGAATACCGTGAAATCCAGAACAGGTATGAAAAGCTTGCCACCGTCAAGGATGTTGTTGACCATATTGATCATGTGGTACAGGTGACAGGGATCGACTATGTCGGTATTGGAACCGATTTCGACGGAGGGGGAGGAGTAGAGGGATGCAAGTCGGTAGCTGAGATGAAAAATATAACTATCGAACTTTTGCGCCGGGGCTATTCAAAAACGGATATAGCCAAGATATGGGGCGGGAATATAATGAGGGTATTCCGGGAGGTTGAGGAGAAAAAGGAGAAGAAAAGCTAACGTTTCCCGCAGATGAAAACGTTTCCCGCAGATTTCGCATATTTACGCAGATGAGGGATTTGCTTAGAAAAATAAGGAGTGAGTTTAAGCCAAAACTAAATGTAAAGTACTGAATTTAAGTACTATAACTTTGGGGCTGTTGAAAAAGTCCTTTGTGAACCTTCGTGATAACCTTTGAGTACACCACAAATCCTCCGCACAAGCTGGCTCCTTCGCTAAAATTGCCCACTGGGCAATTTTTTAACGCTCGGCCCCTTTGTGGTAAAACATAATTCATTGAACCACAAAGGATCACAAAGTGTCACACAAAGGAACACAAAGGGAAAAAGTCCAAAAAATCAACTTTTTCAACAGCCCCTGGCCAGAAATCTCCTGTCAGACTACGGATTTTTGACCCTCGAAAACTTTAGTGTTTTCAGCATCCAGGCCGGGAGCGGTTTATAGCCGTTTTTCTTCTTCAGGTTCAGTTTTAAGCCCAGTTTTTTCAATATTGAAATTTTATGGGTCTCAACAAACTCGATCAGAGTCCCGTCGGGATCCTCAATATAAGCGAAATGACCTGCAGCCTCACCCATATCAAAGCTGTTCCCTTCACCTGCGTGCTTGCTGTCGACTGTAAAGGGAAAACCACTTTCCCTGCAGTATTCCTTCAGCTCTTCCATCCCATCGATATCAAAGCATAGATGAATGAATCCGGGATCTCCCCAGAAACGATCCCTGTATGTTTTCCTGCCGGACATTCCAACCGGACTTATAAGTTCTATAACGCTTTTTCCGAATATAGTGCTGAAATAGCCTGCAGGAGGTTTTGAATTCTTAAGCAGGACCCTGCGGAATTCATTTTCGCCTCCGGGAAGGCACTGCAAGGTCAGGGAAGACACCGGTTGAATCATAAACCACCTCATCATAGCCAAGGATATCTGAATACACAGGCAGTGATTTTTCAATATCCGAGACACCAATAACAACTCCGCAGGAACCTCCTGATTCCTTGTTTTCATTCATGAACCAGTTGATTGCCTTCGACCACCTGAAAGATATTGCCGTATGGGTCCTTTACAAAGAAGCTCCTTTTTCCTGACGGATCACTGACCGGTTCTCCCAGGATTGAGGCCCAATTCTTTTTGTAAAATGAATAAGCATTGTCAATGTTCTTAACTTTCACCTTGCAGACGAGAATTCCAAGATCTCCCAACCTGATCTCTTCCTTAATGTGAACAGGCTCTCTTCCCTTATATTGCCATACCTCAAACCCGCCGCCTCCCTGAAGGTTCAGCGCCAGAACAGCATGCCTGCTCTGTGGCTCTCCTCCTGTATAGGGAAGCATAAGCTTTGCTTCAGCCTCATCCTCAAAGATCCTGCAATCCATCCCGAACATTTTAATATACCATTTCCAGGCTTCATAGACGTCTTTCACACCAATACCTACCTGCTGAATCCCACCTATTGTATATTCCTTCATATGAGAATAAGTTATTTATGTTGACTTTATTTTATCTGCAATTCTGAAAAAGAGCCATGGACAGATTCTTCTTATATACAGAAGTATTAATTCACTTTTTCCGACAAGTATTTCCCGCTTATCCTTAATAATCCCTCTTACAATTATTTTTGCAGCTCTCTCAGGAGATATCCCTTTGGCCTGTCCTTCATCCATTTTCCCATGCTCTTTGCCTTTGCTGTCAAGGGCATGAAAGGAGATCCGGGTTCTGACCCTGCCTGGAATTATTACTGATGCCCTTATATTATTGACTTTGTTTTCGAGATAAAGAGTTTCAAAGAAGCCATGAAGAGCCTGTTTTGAAGCTGAATAGGCTGACCTTAACGGGAAACCAAATCTTCCTGATATACTGCTTGTTGCAAGGATATGTCCTGATTTCCTGGTTATCATATAAGGCAGGACTGCCTTTGTAAGTGCAATTGTACCGAAATAGTTGATTTCAAAGATTTTTCTGTCAAGCCATAGAGGTGTTTCATCTATTCTTGCCCTCTGGCTTATTCCTCCTATATTAAGCAGAAAATCTATTTTTCCGACTGCATTGATCTGTTGTTCAACAATTTTGTCAATACCTGCTGTGTCAGAAAGATCAAATGGAACACACCTTACCATTGATGCTTTTTCACCACATCGGATTTTAACTCTTTCAAGCCCTGCCGGTTCATTTGATGAGGCAATTACTTGTGCTCCCTCATTAACAAATTCATAAACAAGTGCTTCTCCGATACCTGATGAGGCTCCTGTTATCCAGGCTACTTTCCCGTTAAACAATTCATTTTTATTCATTTTTCAATCCGGAAACAAGTTCAGTAAGTTCATCGTAATCATTTTTAAGTGCCACATAACCGGGTTTTTTCATCCGTATATATTTTCTGACTCTGAAACCTCCTCTTATTCTGCGGAAAAGAATATTATAGTTCCAGGCAAATATTCCTGCAAGGGGTATTGTTGAAAAAATAACTAATGCCAGCCACCATGGTGAAAAAATTATCAGCGAAAGGATAAGATAGACCGGGAAAAAAATAAAGGCAAGCGCAAGCGAAATCCCAAAGCGGATAGTTGCATGAAACTGAAGATCTTTTGTTTTCCGGATCTGAAGTTCAGGCAGGAGAAGAAAGGTCAGAGTGAAAATATTACCAAACAGCCAGACAGGGAAAGTGATTAATTGTCCGATCATGCCTGCAATAAGCCATCCGAGCGGATGTTTTTTCTTTTCAAGCAGCCTGTAGCTGACATTAAGGTTCTTTGCATTATTCTTAACCTGAGGCTTAGTGAGCAGATTTGTTTAAACTCCTCAGGGGCTGAGCTTTTCAGTAGCTTAAGTTTTTCAATCAGCATTCTGTCTCTGAAGAGTTTCGGAAGTTTAATATTATCACTGTATCTCCCGTTTATCATGCTTCTTAGTTCATCAATTGCCTCATAATCGTCTTCAGATTCGATGTGGACCATTATCCTTTTTATCTCATGATGAAAGCCTGGTTCTGAGTTCATTAAGGGCTTTTTCAGGACTCTCCCTGTACAGCTGGTGAAACTCAGAGACTTCAATTGGTTTTCCATAGACAACAGTAAGCACCTGTCTGAACCTGCTATAGTTTGAATATTCAATACCAACAGGTATGATTTTGATATTCAAGTTTAAAATCAGTTGCTTCATCTGCCTGAAAGGCAACCCGGCAAATGCCTTTTTTAAGTTGTCTCAGTCTTCTGAATCCTGCATGATCTCCTTCCGGAAGAATTACCAGACCATTTTTGTTTTTTAAGACATCAATTGTTTTACGGAAAATTTCATCATTTGCTTTAAGTGTGCTGAATCCATCCCTTATCCTGTAAACAGGAAGTATCTTTAAGAAAATAGAGGATTGCTGCAATTGCTTTTTTTCTGAAAATATCAGCTCTTGCAAGAAAAACAGGCTGTCCTTTATGTGTAAAGAGAACAGCAAGGGCATCCATCAGGGCATTCTGATGATTTGGGGCAAAGATCAGATGGTCGTCAGGATTAATATTCTCACGTCCCATTACAATAATTTTTCTGTAAAAAACATTATTATGCCAGAAACCAACAGCCTGTTTAAACAATGCATATCGTGCAGAATATTTCTCAATATTTTCCTTACCCATTAAAGCAGGCAATTTTAGAAGCTCCGGACAAGATTGAAAGATTTACGATCAAAAAGTATAGCTGCAAGTTAAAAAAAATGGTTTGCAGCTGTCAAATATTGAATTAATTATTATTTTTCTCTGAAAAATATTAAGTCTTTATACCACCATGTCACCGGCTGTTAAAATCATCAATGAACCTGTCAAGATTCCTTCTTTCTTTTTTTGTAGGCCGGCCGGTTCCTCTTTCCCTGTAAACTGCTAAGGCCGTTATTGGATAATTTGAGTTTGGCTTTTTCCTCTTCAGGTGTAAGATCTTCAATATAATTTGCAACCAGTTTTGCTGAAACCCGGTTTTCAATAGGTTCAATGATCCGGTAAGTATAAACTACAGGAGGTTTTTTTACAATTATTATCTCGTCCTTTAAGAACTATTCTGGATGGTTTGACCGGAACATTGTTTATTACGATTCTGCCTTTTCTGCACTCATCAGAGGCAATGCTCCTGGTTTTAAAGATTCTGACTGACCAGAGGAATTTATCGATCCTTATGGGTTTATCTCTGACATATGGACGATCAGTTATTTTGAAGGTGAATTATCAGGAGCTGGATCCGCCTCTCCTGCCATGAGTTATTTTTCCTGCTTTGTTAAAGGCGGTCATTGTAAGTTCAGTACCGATAGTACCAAATGATTTTATCATTTCAATGACAATGAGCAATTCTTTCTTCCATGAATTTCTTTTCCTCAGAGTTCCATTTTCCAAGAACATAATTCACCTGGCTGCCTTTTCTGAAACTGTTTCCGATTCCAATTCTTATCCTTGCATATTCAGTTGTACCCAAGTATTGTACTTATATGTGCAAGTCCGTTATGTCCTCCGTCGCTTCCCTTTGGGTCTCATTCTTATGCTTCCCAGGGGAAGTGCAATATCATCGACAATGACCAGCAGATTTTCGACAGGGATTTTTTCCTTTTTCAGCCAGTAACTTACTGCATTACCGCTCAGGTTCATAAAGGTTGATGGTTTAAGAAGGACGAAGTGTCACGTCCTTTATATTTTATCTCGCAGACAGCATCCGTAACGTTTGTCTGTAAAAGAAGTATTGGATGCCATTGCCATAGCATCCAATACTGTAAATCCTATATTATGCCGGGTATCTTTATACTCTTCACCGATATTTCCCAGGCCAACTATCAGATATTTCATTGTGCCTGACTATTATTAAACGAATACAGTATTATTTGCCTTTTTCCTCAGCCGGAGCTGCAGCAGCAGCTTCGCAGCTCCTTCAGCTGCAGGTTTTTCAGCACCCTCTTCACCCGTCCTCTTCTGAACAACACGTGATGTGGCAACTGAAAGGACCAGTGGTAATTCTTCGGATCAAGTAATTCTATTTTATCATATGACAGATCACCGACTTTTATTGAATCGATGAATTTTAACTTCAGTAATATCAATCGGCAGATATTCAGGAAGATCATTTAGCAAAACCTTTTACTTTAAGGTGTTCTTTTCTTAATCCTGAGTTTTCCACCGGCTTTAACACCAACTGAATCACCAGTAACTTTAATCGGAATATTTATGATAATAGGTTTATTATCAAAAATCTCAATAAAATCAGCATGTAGTAATTTTATCCGTTACCGGATGAAACTGCATATCCTGTAAGAACAACCTTATACTCTTTACCATCAATATTAAGATTAACCAGATGAGCTTCAGGTGTATAAACCAGATTTTTAAAACTGTTCTCATGTGCATGGAAATGAATATTTTTTTCTTTTCCATAGATTACACAGGGTACATTTCCGTCTTTTCTGATCTTTTTGGAACTTTTCTTTCCTAATTCTGTTCTGAAAGATCCTTTAATTTCAATTGTCTTCATTTGCTAAAAGTTATTGTGCTACTAAGAGTTATCAATCCGGTAACTCCCCATTACACGTTTGACATTAAAATTTTTTGGACTGCAAATATAGTACAAAGGAATCAGAATACAAAATTTGTACTTATCGACTGATTAGATTAACAGCCTGGATGGTATTGGCAAAAATATCAGCAATTGAAAGCACTTTTATTTTATCTGAATTATTTACAAATGGAACCGAATCAGTCACAACAAGTTCCTCAATTGCTGAATCGTTTATTCTTTCAACTGCATTTCCTGAAAGTATAGGGTGTGTTGCAAATGCTCTTATGCTTTTGGCGCCTCTTTCTTTCATCATATCTGGCAGCCAGGACAAGAGTTCCGGCCGTATCAACCATATCGTCAATAATAACGACATTCCTTCCTTCAACTTCACCTATAATTGACATTTCCTCAATTACATTCGGTTTTTTCCGGAGTTTATAGCACAGATACCATTTCAGACTGGAGATGTCTTGAATATGCATTGGCTCTTTTTGATCCACCCATGTCGGGAGCAGAAACAGTAAGATTTTCAAGCTTAAGATTTTCAATATATGGAGCAAAAATTGCCGAACCAAAAAGATGGTCAACAGGAACATTAAAAAATCCCTGTATCTGATCTGCATGAAGATCCATTGTTATAACCCTGTCAACACCTGCAGTGCTAAGAAGATCGGCTGATAATTTTGAACCTATTGATACTCTTGGCCTGTCTTTCCTGTCCTGTCGGGCAAAACCATAATATGGGATAACTGCAATTACTTTGTAGGCTGAAGCTCTTTTTGCTGCATCGATCATAAGAAGCAGTTCGAAAAGATTATCAGCAGGAGGATTTGTGGATTGAATAATAAAAACCATGTCACCTCTTACAGATTCATCAAAACATGGTTGAAATTCTCCATCGCTGAATTCTGTAACAGAACTTTTTCCAAGTTCAATCCCCAGTTTTTCTGCAATCATCTCAGCAAGATGCTTTGAGGCTCTGCAGGAAAAAATTTTCATTGGTGCTTTTCCAAACATTTTCCTATGATTTTGCTGTTTAGTATTTAGAAATATTGGCTACAAAATTATAAATTCCGGACGATATCAAACGGGATTTGAAAAATTGTTGATAGATTCTTCTATAAAGTTCAGTATTTCTTCTCTTCCTGTCTTCTTAACAGTTGATGAAATAAATGTAGGAGGCAGTGATTCCCAGTTTTTAAGCATTTCATAGTCATATAAATGAATTGATTTTTTGAGTGCAAAGCCCTGACAGTTTATCACTTTTTGTAAAGACCCTGGCAAAGGGATCTGGTTCATTCCAAGAAACTCCATAAATGCAAGATCAGATTTCTGCGGTTGATGTCTTGAATCGAGAAGCACAAAAAGACATACAAGGTTTTCTCTTTCGAGAATATAATTCTTCAACTGCTTTGATCCATTTTTCTCTCATTTTTACAGGCACTTTTGCATAGCCATAACCGGGCAGATCGACAAGATACCAGTTGTCATTAATCAAGAAATGATTTATTGTTCTTGTTTTTCCCGGATTGCCTGATATTTTGGCAAGGCTTGGACCAACCGGTAAGCATATTTATAAGTGAGGATTTCCCGACATTTGATCTTCCGATAAATCCGAATTCAGGCTTCGCCGGAACGGGACACTGCTATTAATGTAGGGCTGCTTTTTATAAATGAAGCTGAATGGATTATCATCGGTAGTTCTATTTGAGATCTTTGTATGGGAGATCGATCTTTTTGATAAACCAGATGCTTATTTCCGAAATTTGTGATTATCTCTCCAATAACCCCCACATAATCTTTTTGCGGGGATCCGCTCTTCTTCAGATCTATAAAAGCTTTGCCGTCTGATAGTTTTTATTTTGATGCATTTTGTAGTATCAAACACACCATTTGTAAAATCGCCTCTGAAAAATTTAACTCTGTCTGATTTATCTGAAAGCTCAAGGTTAATCCTGCACCCTGCCGGTTGACTTGTAATTGTCGGTAATGCTGAATACAATTTCAGGATACGCTTTAATGAGTTTACCATCCAGGTTAAATTCTTCCAGAAGCGGTGTACGTAAACCTTTGTGATATCCAATCCTGGCTTTTAACTTTCCATTCCGATAATATTGTTTCTGAATGCCTTCAACAGTATCATTCTTATATGGAGTTGATCTGAATACCTGTCCTTCAAGATAATACCATCTCGCCGAATCCTCCCGCAGGCCATTTTCATACCAGAATGTCTGATATAATTGTCCTCCGGCGTAATATGATTTCATTTCCCCCTGACGGATCCCGTTTTTAAAGGTGACTTCCTTCACAATACGGGTACCGCTGAAATATTTTTTAATACCGGTAAATCCGGTATCAGGAACGGTAACTGTATCGTTTCAGCAGCCGATTTCTTTTTTTGTACCACCTTTTCCTGCACATCCCGATGCCAAAAGAATTATTAATATTATGAAAATGCGAATAGCTAAATTTTTCATGGCATTATATGATTTGACTGATTAATTTAATTGCTGATGTAAATTTCAAGCAGCATGGCATCAGGTTGAGGTTCAAGAATAACATCCTTTATCATGGCAGGCAGAAGTACTGTTTCTCCTTTTGAAACCGTTTCCGACTTGTCTTCCCAGCGGATTGAAAAGCTTCCTTCAGTGCAAATGTACACAACAAAAGAATCAATAAGGTTATAGTCCGTTCGAAGAGATCATCCAAATGAATAATATTAGTATTGAAAAATTCACAGTTAACAAGATTTTCCGGTTTATTATCCCTGGGATCCTTTCTTATTTTACTCTTACCATAAGCTGAAAAATCAATTGCATCAAGAGCCAGATCTGTATGGAGTTCTCTTTTTGCTCCTTTTTTATCTGTTCGCCCCCAGTCATAAATTCTGTAGGTTATATCGGATGTCTGCTGTATTTCAGCGAGTACAATTCCGGCACCAATGGCATGAATTCTGCCGGCAGGAGTAAAGAAAGTATCACCCGCGTTCAGCGGTCTCAACATTGAGCAGATCCGGAATGGTATTGTTCTTCAGTGCGTTAATATACTCTTCCTTCGGAACAGGTTTTGTAAAACCAGTATAAATTTTTGAACCTTTCTCACTTTCAAGGATATACCACATTTCAGTTTTTCCATAAGCATTATGCCTTTCTTTTGCCAGATCATTGCCCGGATGGACCTGGATCGAAAGATCTTCTCTGGCTTCAATGAGTTTGATCAGGAGGGGAAACTCAATTCCGAATTTCTCAAAAACTGCATCACCAGTAATGTCACCCATGTAAACTTCAATAAGTTCCTCGATATTGTTACCTGCAAGGAATCCGTTGCTGACAACTGAGAGATTTTCGGAAACTGCAGATAATTCCCAGCTTTCGCCTACATTTTTAAGTCCTTCGCCTTTTTTCCCGTAATGAGTGACAAGGGTATTCCCTCCCCATATCTTTTCTTTTAATATAGGTTCAAATTTTAATGGATAAAGTTCTGACATCTGATATTTGATTAATCGTTACACTCCGGATAATAAAATTCCTGAAGTTTGCAACGTTTATTTTACTTCGAACCAGGTTTCAGTCTGCTCCCAACTTTTTACTACTTTTGAAAAACAATAACCTGATGCAAATTTAAAAATAAATGCTGATAGTAGGAATAGCCGGGGGCACAGGATCGGGAAAAACAACTGTTGTCAGAAAAGTTATGGAGAAATTTCCGGATGAGGATGTAATTGTGATCCCGCAGGATGCTTATTATAAGGACAATGGACAAATCTCCCTTGAAGAGAGGCAGAAAATAAATTTTGATCATCCCGATTCGCTGGAATTCAGTCTGCTGATCGATCATCTTAACAGGCTGAAAAAGGGTTACCAGATTGAAATGCCTGTTTATTCATATCTTACCTGTCTGAGGGCAAAAGAGACAATAACTGTCAGGCCTGCACGAGTGGTCCTTGTTGAAGGAATCCTGATCCTGGCCGACAGCGGATTAAGAGAAATGCTTGATATCAAAGTATTTGTGGATGCCGATGCAGATGACCGCCTGGGCAGAGTCATCCAGAGGGATATTGTTGAAAGGGGACGTTCGGTCATGACTGTGCTTGAGAGATATCACGATACAGTAAAACCTTCTCATCTTCAGTTTATTGAACCTTCAAAACGCTATGCCGACATTATTATACCCGGAGGCGGAGAAAACCAGGTAGGGATTGAAGTCCTGATTTCAATCATTGAAAAACATTTAATATAAAAACTAATAAGACATGCTTACCAACATTAAACCTGAGGATATTTTGTTTCTCGATATTGAGACTGTCCCGGCAGTTGCTGCTTACAGCGATCTGGACCAGGTATTCCAGGTCTCTCTGGGAAAAGAAATCAAAACAATTCAGGACTAGCAGAGCAGATCAGCCGAAGAGGTTTATGAAAGAGCCGGAATATATGCTGAATTCGGAAAAATAATCTGTATTTCTGTAGGACTTATTAAAGGAGAAAAATCCTTTTACCTTCAGGCTCAAATCGTTCTATGGTGATGATGAAAAAGCTCTTCTGTCTGATTTTTCAGCCATGCTTGCAAAGTTCTGCAAGAAACAGGGAAGCCTTACTCTGTGCTCATAACGGAAAGGAGTTTGACTATCCCTATATCGCCAGGAGAATGATTATAAACAGTATGATAATTCCTGAAATTCTTGACAATGCCGGGAAAAAACCCTGGGAGGTAAAACTGCTCGATACTATGGACCTCTGGAAATTTGGTGATTATAAAAATTATACATCACTTGATCTTCTGACATCAATTCTTGGAATTCCCACACCCAAGGATGATATTGACGGCAGTATGGTTGCGGGATTTACTATGAATGAACATGATCTTAAAAGAATTGTTACCTATTGCGAAAAAGATGTTCTGGCAATTGCACAGGTTTTACTCAGATTTATGAATCTTCCAAAGATAGACTCAGGAAAAATAGAATCTGTAACTTTTCAATGATCAGGTAGCTATCAAGGAATCTCAGAAGGGACTTCTTCACTTCTTCCGGATTATCGGAATGAATCCAGTGTCCTGCATCGGGGACCGTAATGAATTCTGCAGCAGGGAAGATTCTCAGATATCCTGGTGAAGTCCATTTCCGGCAGATAATCTGAAGTCTCACCTTTCAGGAAATAAACCGGAAATCCGGTAATTTGATTACTTCCGGCATCATAAGGTAAAACCGCCTCCATTATTTTGTCAAGGTTATTCAGGAGAGATGAGGCATTTATTTTCCAGGAAAATGAGTTGTCAGAATTTCTTTCCAGGTTTTTTAAGATTAATCCTCTTGTTCTTTCATCAGCAATCCGCCCGGCAAGGATCGATCCGGCTTCTCTCCGGGAAGTAATATCGGAAGGATTTACTGAAAGAATGGAATTAAGTATTGAAGTTGTACCAGCTGCCATTTCAGAATTAAGGCCTTCATTTGCAAAAGGAGATATATCAGCAACAAGCAGACCGCTTAACCTTTCAGGCCATTTATATGCAAAACATACAGCAGTTTTTCCACCCATGCTGTGCCCTGCAAGAAAAAATTTACCAAGCTTCAGATCATCTGCCAGTTCATAAAGATCGTTGCTCATTGAATCATAATCATGAACGTCACTGTGGGGCGACTGCCATGATTTCTCTGATCGGGAAGAAAGACAGTGAAGCGGTCACTTATACTTCTGGCAATTGTAACCCAGTTATCTGAGGATCCGATAAAGTCCATGAAGAATTATTAAAGGAGGCCCATTACCATATTTCCTGTAGAATAATTTCATTATGGCTTAATCAGCAAGTTGTCTCTTATACATCTGAATCGTATTTTCAAGACCAAGATAAAGAGCATCGGAAATAAGTGCATGTCCTATGGAGACTTCATCAATCCAGGGTATATTCTGATGGAAATATCTCAGATTTTCGAGATTAAGATCATGACCGGCATTAATTCCAAGACCTGCCTCACGTGCAATTTTTGCTGCATTAATAAATGGTTCAATTGCCTTCAGTGCATTGATACTGAATCCTGAAGCATAAGGTTCAGTATAAAGTTCAATCCTGTCTGTTCCGGTTAGAGCAGCATTTTCAATATTAACAGGTTGTGTGTCAACAAAGAGAGAAGTTCTGTATACCTTCTTTTTTAAATGTAGATACAACATCAGTAAGGAATTGCCTGTATCTCAGAGTATCCCAGCCGGCATTTGATGTAATTGCATCATGTGCATCAGGTACAAGAGTAACCTGATCGGGTTTGACAGAAAGTACCAGATCAATAAATCTGTCGGAGGGATAACCTTCAATATTGAATTCAGTTGTTATTATTGGTCTGATTTCCAGAACATCACTTGTATCTGATATGTCTTTCATCAGGTCGCGGATGAACAGTGATTCCATCAGCACCGAAAAGCTGGCAGTTTATTGCAGCAGTCTGCACATTTGGAATATTTCCGCCTCTGGCATTTCTTAAAGTTGCAATCTTATTTATATTAACACTTAACTTTGTCATAATAAATAAGAAGATTATCCGTATTGTAATAGAGATGCAAAAATACAATAACTGGCTTTTTTTTTATTATTTTAGTTGAAAATTAAAAGATGGATGGCTTACATGGTTGCTAAAGACTTAATATCAGAAGTTATACCTTCCCTGAAGACATCAGATTCAGGGCAGACTGCATTGAACTGGATGGAGATATTCAGAATATCACATCTGCCTATTGTCAATAATCAGGATTTTCTTGGTCTTATTTCTGATTCTGATATTTATGACATGAATCAGCCTGAAGAACCAATTGGAAATCATTCACTTACATTGTTAAAACCTTATGTTACAACTGAACAGCATCTTTTTGAAGTTATCGGACTGGCTTCCCGTCTTAAACTTATCAGTTGTACCTGTTCTGGATGATAAAAACCATTATAAAGGAGTAATAACAACCAACTGATCTTATCAGACATCTTGCAGGAATCTCTTCAATGGATCAGCCGGGAGGAATTATTGTGCTTGAACTTATTGAAAGGGATTATTCACTTTCGCAGATCGCACAGATTGTTGAAAGCAATAATGTCAAGGTACTCAGCATGTACATAACTTCACCACCTGATTCAACAAGACTGGAGGTGACACTTAAGGTAAATACCAATGATCTGGTTTCTGTAATCAGAACATTTGAACGATATAATTATGATGTTAAAACCTGGGTCACTGCCAATGATTCAATGGACCGCTTTTATTCCGAAAGGTTTGATCTTCTGATGAAATATCTGAATATCTGAAACCAGCATGCTGAGAACAGTTGCTATTTACAGCAAGGATAATAATTCAAAGACCAGGGAAGGTGTGAACAGGCTGGTTAAGGAATTCTGCAGGAGAGGAATTAAAATTCAGATTTATCAGAAATCGGTTGATATTGATTCGTGCCCGGAGGGGAGCATTATTGAACGGTTCAGCAGATCTGTAGAGATCTCAAGGAACTGCCTGATCTGGTCCTGAGTGTTGGCGGCGACGGTACATTTCTTGAAACAGTGCTTAAAGTAAGAGACCTTGGAATTCCTATTGCCGGTGTTAATACCGGCAGAATGGGATTTCTGGCAAATATTTCTGATGAGGAGATCGGTCATTCAATTGATCTGCTTTGCAAGGGTGAATATGAAATAATTGAAAGATCTCTTCTTGAAATAACCCATCCTGCAGGGCTTATTTGATGAAGGATCTTCGACAGCTCTGAATGAAATAACAATTCAGAAAGCTGATCTCAGTATGATAACAATAAATGTTTATGTTGATGAGACTTATCTGAATACTTATTGGGCTGACGGACTTGATTGTTTCAACAGCAACCGGTTCAACAGCATATAATCTCAGTGTCGGAGGACCTATTTTATCACCTGAGGATGAGAGTATTATAATTTCTCCCATTTCTCCTCATAATCTTACAATCAGACCAATTATTCTTTCAGGAGAAAGCAGGCTAAGAATGGTAATTGAAGGCCGGAGCAAAGAATATCTGGCAACATGTGATTTCAGATCAAAAAGGCTTCCTTTCAGTGAGGAGATACATATTGTAAGATCAGCTGAAAAACTAAAAACAGTAATGCTGAAGGGAAGGGATTTTTACAGCACTCTCAGAAATAAGCTTATGTGGGGTGCTGACAGGAGGAACTAAATTTAGTTGCTGATATAAACAGTGTTGATTTAATTTTAGATTATTATATTTGTATCTAAGCAATTATAAACTAGACTTACATGAAACGGTCTATTTCTCATACTGATAATACTTTGTTTTACTGTTCCAGTTATCTGATGCCCAGCTCTGGAAATTAAGAAGATGGGAAGCACAGTTTGGTGTTGGTCCATCATTTTCTTTCGGGGATATCGGAGGATTATACAATTGGAAAAAACTTTCTTGGATTCAAGGATTTAAGTTATCAAACAGACAAGATTTGACATTAATGCAAGCTTGAAATACCGGCTTACGCAGGACATCTGAATGCAAGAGTGAGCCTGACTTATGCACTGCTTCATGCAACTGATGACAGAGGATCAAATGAAGGCAGGGAATTTGAAGCATCAACATCACTATTTGAACCTGCGCTCTTATTGGTGAATATTATTTTATTAAGAACAGATCTGAAACCAGTTACCTGTTTCTAAAGGGAAAGAGCATTATGGGCTATGCTTACATCTCTTGATTTTTATGCTTTTACCGGAATCGGAGGAGCTGCCTATTCAGTGTCAAGGGTAATGAAGCTCTTGTAGAACCAGGGATTGGTGACAAGCGGATTTGACCGCTGTTATTCCCGTGGGGATCGGGAGCCACACTGATATATACTCCCAAACATTAATTTTGGACTTGAGTTGGGCGGCAGATATGCATTTACTGATTATCTTGATGGTTATACTTCACAATATTCCAAGCGCAAATGACGTTTATTATTTTTTGAACTTTACGTTACTTATAAGCTGAAAACAGGCCCAAAGGGTTGGCCCTCTTTCAGATGATAATGAGCTGGATCAGTTTTAATGAAAAAAATACTTTGGTTTTTTTTGTTTCTTATTTTTATCATTATCTTTATCCGGTCAGCGAAGTGCTGATTATGGTATATTTGGCGGTGTATCATCATATCTGGGAGATATTAATCCCAACAGACTTCTTTATTCACCTCTGTCCTGCCGGAGGTATTTTTTACAGGTATAATTTTCATCCCAGGCAGTCATTGAGAGCAAATATTTTTATTGGCGGCTTAAGGGCAAATGATCTTGATTTCAATAATAGATTTTCAGACAGGCAAGAGCTGCTTCATTTTCAGGATCATGTTGGTGAATGGGCTGTTCAGTTTGAATTTAATTTTCTTCCCTATTCAACACAGGGAAAGATATGGAATTATACTCCCTATTTTGCCGCCGGTGCGGGGATTGCATTTATTAATACCACCTGCTCTTACATTTGAACCTGTCATTCCATTTTCACTCGGGTTTAAGGTCAATATTCATAAAAATATGGGACTTGGAAGCCGAATATGGTTTTCGTAAAACTTTTTATGATAACTTTGACGGCTTAAAAGATTTGGTTGCTCCGTCTGACTATGCATGGATTCATAACAATGACTGGTATTCATTTGCAGGTATTGCATTTACCTGGAAAATCTATAACAAACTGGCCGGATGTCCGGCTTATGACGATGTGGATCCAAAAAGAAAACGGTAGATATATGTCGTTAAGGAAACAGATAAATACTGACAAAGCTGCCTTCTCATGTTGCAATAATTATGGATGGAAATGGAAGATGGGCACAGGCAGCAGAGGCATGGACAGGATATTTGGTCATCAGCAGGGTGTAAATGCAGTAAGGGAAATAATTGAAGCTGCAGCTGAACTTGAGAATTAAATATCTTACTCTTTATGCTTTTTCAACTGAAAACTGGGGAAGACCTGATGAAGAGGTTTCTGCTTTAATGGGAATTATGGTCCAGTCACTTAATAATGAGACAGATACATTAATTAAAAACAATATCAGGCTTACGGCTATCGGTGATATCGACAGGCTTGCAGATGATGTAAGGAAAGACTGTTATGGAAACAATTAATCTTACTTCAGCAGGCAACAGGACTTAATCTTATTGTTGCTCTGAGTTACAGTTCAAGATGGGAGATAACTGAAGCAGCAGAAAAACTTGCAGCAGAGATCTGCAGGAAGGGATGATTGATCCTGACTCAATAAATGAAGATGATTTTGAAAAATATCTTACCACTATCGGTATTCCTGATCCTGAACTAATGATCAGAACAAGCGGGGAAATCAGGATAAGCAATTTCCTTTTATGGCAGCTTGCTTATACTGAATTATATTTTACTGAAATACTTTGGCCTGATTTTGGTAAGGAAGATTTTTATAATGCTATAATTGACTTCCAGAAAAGAGAAAGAAGATTTGGAAAAACAAGTGAACAGATTTTGGAAAAATAATGAAATAATGGTGATTAACAGAATTAAAAGGATTTTTCTGGCAGTATTCTCTGATTCTTGCGAGTCTTGTCACTTAATGCACAGGAGAAACAGGAGATTATTGATTATCATGACTTCTGATGATTATATTATTGGAGGAGTATCTGTTTCAGGAGTCAGATTTCTGGATACAAATGCACTTATCGGAATTTCAGGACTGAGAATAGGACAGGAAATTACAGTGTCCGGGTGATGCAGTTACAACTGCTGTTCAGAAATTATGGCAGCAGGGACTTTTTTCCGATGTCAGAATAACTATTGTCAAAACTGTTGCAGATACTGTATTTCTTGATATCTCATCTTCAGGAGAGACCAAGGATCTCATCTGTAAGATACAATGGATTAAAAAATTCGGAAACACAGGATCTTACTGAAAAAATAAATCTGCCTGTCGGATCACAGCTTACTTCATATCTGCTGAATAATACAAAAAAAATAATTAAGGACCATTTTATTGAAAAAGGATTTCTTAATACAACAGTCGATTTTGTTCAGAAAGATGATCCTGATCAGCCAAATAATGTTATTCTGACTATTAATGTCGATAAAAAGGAAAAAGTTAAAATTGCAGAAATACTTTTGTCGGGAATGAATATTTTCACGCATCAAGCAGCTTCGCAGACAGATGAAAGATACAAAGAAGAAGAATCTGAATTTTTTCAAAGCTTCAAAATATATCGGTGAAAAATATGAGGAGGATAAAGAGAAACTGTACACTTTTTATAATGATAACGGATTCAAGGATTTTACAATCCTTTCGGATTCACTTTATCCTATTTCAGAGGACCGGGTTGGCTTTAATGATAAGGATTGATGAAGGGAAACAGTATTTCCTAAGGAATGTGGACTGGGTCGGGAACAGTGTTTATAGAAAAGAGGATCTTGAGAAGGTCTTTAATGTTAAAAAGGGATCAGTTTATAACCAGTCTCACTTATTGATGACAGGCTTAATGGCGCATCGCGGTGCCCAGGATGCTGTAAGTAATCTGTATCAGGATTACGGATACCTGTTTTCACGGCTCACTCCTGTTGAAGCAAAAGTTGATAATGATTCAGTTGATCTTGAAGTGAGGATATTATGAAGGTGATCAGGCCTATCTTAATAATATTATTATTTCAGGAAATACAAGAACCAATGAACATGTTGCACGACGTGAACTTTATACACTGCCCGGCGATCTTTTCAGCAAGGATAAAATAATGAGATCTATCCGTCAGCTTGGTGTTCTTGGTCATTTTGATCCTGAAAAGATCAATCCTACTGTTCTTCCGGATCCGATCAAACGGAACTGTT
Organism: uncultured Bacteroidales bacterium; assembly: GCA_963703935.1. GTDB lineage: Bacteria > Bacteroidota > Bacteroidia > Bacteroidales > VadinHA17 > LD21. The sequence goes on from CAVPGA010000003.1 coordinate 246,003, forward strand.
GATCTTCTTTATAAGCTTGAGGAAAAGGCAAATGACCAGTTTGAGATATCAGGAGGCTGGGGAGCAGGAATGCTTGTTGGTACAGTTGGTGTGAGATTCAATAATTTTGCAATGCGCAACTTCTTCAACCTGAAGGAGTGGAGACCTTATCCTTCAGGTGATGGCCAGTCACTGAGCATCAGGGCACAGTCAAACGGACGGTTTACCAGTCATATAACATTTCATTTGTTGAACCATGGCTGGGCGGAAAAAAACCAAATTCATTTTCAATTTCACTTTACAGGTCACTAATGACAAACGGCAGGAAAAAATGGCGAGCAGACTACCAGTCAATGATAATTGACGGAGCAACAATCGGACTTGGGAAAAGACTTGAATGGCCTGATGATTATTTCTCACTTTATGGGGAATTAAGCTATCAGAGATATAACCTGAATGATTATACCTATTATCATTTCCTGTTTTCTAACGGTACTTCCAACCTGTTGAGTCTGACCACCAAACTTACAAGGTTTTCAACAAGCCCAAACCTTATTTATCCGAGGAGCGGATCATCATTTACCCTTTCCCTTCAGCTAACACCCCCATACTCGCTTATCAGCGGAGCAAGATATGGCAAATGTTTCCGATGAGGAAAAATACAAATGGATTGAATTCCATAAATGGACATTCAAGGCAGATTATTTCTATCCCCTTACAAGAGATGATAAACTGGTTCTTAATGCCAAATTCGCTTTCGGATATCTTGGACATTATAATAAAGATATAGGACCTTCACCATTTGAGAACTTCTATCTGGGTGGCAATGGTATGACCGGTTACAGTTTCTACGGACGGGAGGTAATTGCACTGCGAGGTTATACCAACGGATCGCTAACACCAACCGATCCGGTATCAGGTTCTCCAACAGGTAACGTCTATTCAAAAATGACTTTTGAACTCAGATATCCTGTTTCGCTGAATCAGCAGGCAACTATCTACGTTCTTGCATTTCTTGAAGCAGGAAGAGCATGGTACGAACCTGAAAGAATATAATCCTTTCAAAATGAACCGTTCAGCAGGTATTGGACTGAGGGCTAATCTTCCGATGTTCGGATTACTGGGTATTGACTGGGGTTACGGATTTGATCCGGTTGCCGACCCGGTAGCTTTTCCAGATGCAAATAAATCACAATTCCATTTTGTAATAGGTCAGCAATTTTAATTATTTAAATTTTAAAATTAACAGTATGAAAAGAATAGGTGTTATTATACGTTTTTCAGTTCTGACTTCGGCTTTTGCCGCGGCTCAGAAATATGCATTTGTCGATTCTGAATATATCAGGAAAAACATTCCTGCTTTTACACACAGCACAGGAACAGCTCGACAAACTTTCAAAGCAATGGGAAAAGGAGGTTGCCGACGGTTATGCTGTTGTTGAACAGATGTATAAATCTTATCAGAATGAAGTAGTTCTTCTTTCACAGGATATGAAAACCAAAAGGGAAGAAGCAATCATTGCCAAGGAAAAAGAGATGAAAGACCTTCAGAATAAGTACTTTGGAATGGAAGGTGAACTTTTCAAAAAAAGAGAAGAACTTGTTAAACCAATCCAGGATGAGATACTGAAAGCAATAAAAGAAATTGCTGTTGAAGGAAGTTATGCAGTTATTTTTGATACTGCAGCAGGTGGCAATATTCTGTTTGCCAATCCAAAATTTGATATCAGCGATCAGGTTCTTGAAAAATTAGGTTATAAAAATTAATTAATTACTTTTGCAAAATCTATTAAAAAATTATCTGAAATGAAAAGATTTATTGGAATTACGGCTGTTGCTATCATATTAATCTTCACCGGGCAGAATGCCAGTTGCTCAGAGTTTAAAATTCGGACATATTAACAGGAATGAACTTATACAGGCAATGCCTGAATTTGATTCAGCCAGGGTAAAACTTGAAAAATTCAACAAGGAACTTCATAAATGCACTTGAACTGATACAGGTTGAATTGAATAATAAGAATGAAGCTTATCATAAGGAAAGTAAGAACCTTGACTGATCTGGTTAGCCAGACAAAAGAACAGGAACTTACAGGATTATCAGAAGAGATTAACGGATTTTCAGACAAATGCACAGAACCAGATTCAGGAAAAACAGGCATGCACTTTTTCAGCCTATTACTGACAAAGGCTGACAAGGCAATTAAAGATGTCGGAAAAGAAAATGGATTTATTTATATTTTTGATGTTTCACAGGGTAGCTCAGTTGTATATTTTGATGAGACAAAAAGCACTAATGTTATGCCACTTGCCAAAGCAAAACTTGGATTAAAATAATTTACAGATCATAAACCGGTGACCATCCGCCAGCTGGCGGATGGTCATTTTTTTAATATATTAATCAAAGTGAAAGAACAACCAATAGGAATATTTGATTCAGGAGTCGGAGGACTTACTGTTGCTCATGCAATTAAACAGATCCTGCCCGGTGAAAGCCTTGTTTATTTCGGAGATACAGCCCACCTGCCTTATGGCGATAAATCGGCTGAATCAATAAAATATTATTCACAAAAGATTACGGAATTTCTTCTTGACCATAATTCAAAAGTTGTTCTTGTTGCCTGTAATTCAGCATCAGCATCAGCTTTTGATTCCCTGAAGAAGGAATTCAGCGGCAAGACAATTCTTATCGATGTTATTGATCCGGTTGTTGATTATCTGAGTACCAGAAACTTCAACAAAATAGGAGTTATCGGAACAAAAAGAACAATCAGTTCCGGTACTTATGAACAGAAGCTTAATGAGAAATCTCCGGAAACCACTGTTGTTTCAATGGCAACACCTTTGCTTGTTCCAATGATTGAGGAAGGATTTATCTTCGATGATATAAGCAATGCAATTATACGTACCTATCTTTCAAATGAAGTTCTTTCGGGTATTGAGGCACTGATACTTGGATGTACCCATTATCCGATAATCAGGAACCAGATAAGCAAGATATTTAATTTCAATATTGAGGTTGTCGATTCTGCAAGGATTGTTTCTCTGATTCTGAGGGAAACCCTTGAAAAGAATAATCTGCTGAATGATTCGGGAAGAGTAAAGGATCAGTTTTTTATTTCGGATTATACTCCTTATTTTGAGAAGATTGCAAGAATGTTTTTTGAAGGTGAGATAAATCTGAAGAAAGCTGATATCTGGAGCTGAATGCCAGGCCAGACAATGTATATCTGTTTACCCCCTTCAGGGAGGCCAGGGGGCAGCCACTTCCGGAACATGATCAATATCATGTCACTTTACAATCATCAATTGTTTATTTCGATTATTAATTAAGTTAATTTTGTACTTTACAAACCATTATTTTTCTGAATCTTATTCACTATTAATGATATAAGAAGGTATCATGGCAAAAAAATCAAAAGTTATTGAAAGAGAAGAGGTAGTTATCCGTTTTTCCGGTGATTCAGGAGACGGGATGCAGCTTACGGGTACTCTGTTTTCTGACACTGCAGCTTTATTCGGTAATGATCTGTCAACTTTCCCTGATTATCCTGCCGAGATCCGTGCTCCTCAGGGAACTGTGGGAGGTGTTTCCGGATTTCAGGTTCATCTTGGACATTCGGAAATAAATACTCCGGGCGATTATGCTGATGTTCTTGTAGCAATGAATCCTGCTGCCATAAAAGCAAATGCAAAATGGGTTAAAACCGGAGGAACAATAATTTTTGATAAGGATAATTTCACCGAAAAGAATATTGAAAAAGCCGGTTACGTGAAAGATCCTGTCACTGAAGAAAAACTTGATAGTTATCAATGTTATTGCAGCTCCGATCTCTTCAATGGTAAAAGAGGCTCTGAAAGACTTCGGACTTGATCCCAAATCAGTTCTCAGGACAAAAAATATGTTTGCTCTCGGAATGGTTTACTGGCTGTTCGACCGGAAACTGAAATATACTGAGCAATATTTTGAAAAGAAGTTCAGCAATAAGCCTGAAATTGCTGAGGCAAATAAAATTGCACTCCGTGCAGGTTACTATTATGCTGAAACAATTGAAGCATTGACTCCTGTATCAAGATCAATCCTGCACCAATTGCAAAAGGCACCTACCGGAATATTAACGGGAATACAGCAACAGCCTGGGGTTTGATGGCTGCAGCCGAAAAAGCAGGATTGAAGCTTTTCATCGGTTCATATCCGATTACTCCTGCAACCGGAATACTTGAAGAGCTGGCTGCCCGTAAAGATCTTGGTGTAAAAAGCTTTCAGGCTGAAGATGAGATAGCAGGAATATGTACTGCCCTTGGAGCAAGTTTTGCAGGCAATCTTGCTGTAACTTCCACTTCCGGTCCCGGACTGGCTCTCAAATCAGAGGCTATCGGACTTGGCAGTAATGACCGAATTGCCGATTGTTATAATTGATGTTCAGAGGGCAGGTCCCTCAACAGGTCTTCCGACAAAAACAGAACAGGCCGATCTTATGCAGGCACTTTATGGACGAAACGGTGAATGTCCTGTGGTTGTAATAGCGGCAAGCACACCTTCAGACTGTTTCCATTATGCTTTTGAAGCTGCAAGAATAGCTCTTGAACATATGACTCCTGTACTACTTCTTACCGACAGCTTACCTTGCAAATGGTACTGAACCATGGAAAATTCCGTCAGATGAAGGATCTTCCGGAGATCAAGCCACCTTTTGCCGACAGGAAAGAAATCCCATTTTTCCCATATAAACGTGATAAAGACACACTTGCCAGGAACATGGGCAATTCCGGGAACACCGGACTTGAGCACCGGATAGGCGGTCTTGAAAAGACAGTAAAAGGAACTGTTTCGTATATCCCTGAAAATCATGAATTAATGGTTAAGTTAAGGGCTGAGAAAGTGGAGAAAGTGTGCGGAAGTAATATCTCCGATCTGCAGGTATTCGGTCAGGAATCAGGAGATCTTCTTGTTGTTGGCTGGGGAGGATCATATGGATACCTGATAACTGCAGTAAGAGAACTGCAGACAGAAGGGCATAAAGTAAGTCTTGTCAATTTCAATTATATCAATCCTTTGCCAAAAAATGTTGCCGATGTATTCAGCAGATTTAAAAAGATAGTTGTTTGCGAACTGAATTCCGGCCAGTTTGCCGATTATCTGCGGATGAAACATCAGGAGTTTAAATATGACCAGATCAATAAGGTTCAGGGACTGCCTTTTACAATAAATGAGATTAAGGAAAAATGCATTAAAATACTGGAGGAAAAATAAAATGGCAGATACAGAAGTAAATCAGATATAGTCCGAAAGATTTTAAAAGCGATCAGGAAGTAAGATGGTGCCCGGGTTGCGGCGACCATGCAGTGCTTAAGTTCAGTTCAGAAAGCTCTTGCCGAACTGGGTATCCCAAAGGAAAAATTTGCTTTTATTTCCGGTATCGGATGTTCATCACGGTTTCCATATTATATGAATACCTATGGATTTCACGGTATACATGGACGTGCTTCAGCAATTGCCACCGGTGTAAAAACTGCCAATCCTGAACTTTCTGTCTGGCAGATTACCGGCGACGGCGATGCACTCGCTATCGGCGGAAACCATTTTATCCATGCAGTCCGACGGAATATGGATATCAATATCATCCTCTTCAACAATGAGATATATGGTCTTACCAAAGGGCAGTATTCTCCGACTTCGGAGAAAGGGATTGTAACAAAAACATCTCCTTTCGGAACTGTTGAAGAACCATTTTCAGTCGGAGAACTTGTAATTGGAGCAAAAGGAAAATTCTTTGCCCGGACGGTCGATGCAAATGTTGCACTTTCAACTCAGATCTATATGGAAGCAGCAAAACATAAAGGTACATCAGTTGTTGAAGTACTTCAGAACTGTGTGATTTTCAATGATGGAATTCATGATAATGTCAGCGGAAGGGAGGTAAGGGACGACAGGACCCTGATTCTTAAGCATGGTGAACCGATGATTATTCGGAAAGGATAATGACAAAGGACTGATTCTTGACGGGCTGAAACTCAAGGTTGTAAAGCTTGGTGAAAATGGCATTACTGAAAAGAATATTCTGGTTCATGATGCATTCGAACCAAATCCCGGAATTCAGTATATGCTGGCAAATATGAGATATCCTGAATATCCTGTTGCCCTGGGAGTTATCAGGTCGGTTCCCGGACAGACATATGAAAAAGCTGTTGAGGAACAGATAAATGCAGATCAGGAAAATCTCAAAGATAAAATGCATGGATGATCTGCTGAACAGCGGTTCAGTCTGGAAAGTTGAATAAATAGAAACAGCATTTACAGCTTCTTTTCCATCATTCATATAACTCATTTGTAGCGGTCGCTGGTTTTGGTCACACAGGATACAGAATTTTATTAATTTTAAATTCTGATCATTGGCGTATTTTTCAAGATGGAAAGTAGCAATCATAGTACTCCTGAACTGAACCGTTTACTACACGAACAGCAGGAACGGTTAAAGGAACTTGCCTGCATAAACCAGACCACCTACATACTGAAAGAAGGCAAACCAATTGAGGAAACACTCCAGCAGATCGTGCTTCTGCTTGCCTGCAGCATGGCAGTATCCTGAATATACTGTTGCCAGGATCTGCTTTCATGGACAAAGAATTTGAATCTGTTGATTTTCAGGAGACAAAATGGAGAATGGTTCAGGAATTTGATACAATTGATGATGAAAAGGGAACAATAGAAATCTTTTATACCAAAGAATTCAGGTCGAGAAGATGAAGGTCCTTTCTTAAAGGAAGAAAGAGATCTTATCCAGAATATTGCAAGCCTTATTACCGGTTATATCAACAGCTATAAAGCGCGTGATATCATACGTATTGTCACAGGTATCCCAAGGAAAGATGAGGATGATCTACACGAATCTCCAAGCAGAAAGCTGCTGCAGAAATTCCTTGACCGTCACAATGCTGAAAGAGATGTATTTCATGATCTTCAGCCATTCAAGGTTAAAGAGATACTGCTTGTTGCCAACCTGTATGATGCATATTCAATTGAAGGCGAGGGCAGATTTTCTGACCATATTCTTGGGGAATATTACCAGATGAGCCTTACTTCAATCCCAAGGGTTACAGGAGTATCAGGTGAGGAAGAGGCTTTTAACAGGCTTAAAGCCAGGCATTATGATATGATAATCATAATGATTGGTGTTGATAAGGAGAGCCCGATTGATACTTTGCAGAAAGATAAAGGACAAATATCCTTACCTGCCGACATTCCTTCTTCTTAAATAATCCATGCTGATGTGCAGTTTGTAAAAAAACAGAAAGCCAGAGGTGTTCCCTTTGATAATTATTTTGTCTGGACAGGTGAGTCAAAAGTATTCTTTGCAATGGTTAAACTTCTTGAGGACAGGGTAAATGTTGATAATGATACAAAAAAAGGACTTACACGGAGTAATACTGCTTGTTGAGGATTCGGCAGATTATTATTCAAGCTATCTGCCAATGCTCTATACCCTGGTAATGGAGCAGACCAAAAACCTTATTGAGGATGTTTCGACGGATGAACTTTATAAAGTCTGAAACTCAGGGCAAGGCCAAAGATACTTCTTGCATCAAACTGGGAAGATGCAATGAACATTTATAATAAGTACAAGGAATAATCTGCTTTGTGTTATTTCCGATATGAGATTTCCAAGAAATGGAGATGATGAGTGACACGGCAGGATTTGAGCTTATTAAGCATATCAAAGAGTAATCTGCCAAATCTTCCAACAGTTCTTCAGTCATCTGATCCGGAAAATGCAAAATATGCATTCACTCTGAAATCAAATTTTATAAACAAGAACTCCGAAAGCCTGCTGCAGGATCTGAAATCATTTATCAACTATTATCTGGGTTTTGGTCATTTTGTTTACAGGGATAATAAAGGCCGTCAGATTGCAGTGGCAAAATCGATGAAGGAATTTGAAGCTTATCTTGAGACTGTACCTGAAGATTCTCTTGCTTACCATGCAATGAAAAATCATTTTTCCCTCTGGCTTATGGCAAGAGGTGAAGTTAAGATTGCTAAAATGATAAATCCGATAAAAGTTATCTGATTTCAACAGCCTGAAGGAGCTAAGGGAATTTCCTGATTGATATAATCCGGCAAGCGAAGGCAGGAGATGAATAAAGGAAGAGTTGTCAATTTTGAGGAATCGGCAGTAATTGATGAAACCAATGTTGTAAGTCTTTCTGGCGGATCACTTGGAGGAAAAGGAAGAGGTCTTGCATTTATCAATACTCTGATTTACAGCTTTGAACTTGGCAGACTGTTACCTGGAATAAATATTAAAACTCCTGTAACTGCCATTATCGGAACAGATGAATTTGATATGTTCATGGAACGTAATCATCTGTGGAATAAAGTAAAAGAGGAAAAGGATTTCGATCTTCTGCAGAAAGTATTTCTGGAAGGCAGCCTGAGCTATACTCTGGAAAAGAAATTGCAGGATTTTTCTGAAGCATATCAAAAAACCTCTTGCAGTCAGATCATCAAGTCTTTTTGAAGATTCAATGAGTCAGCCATTTTCAGGTATTTTCGGAACATATCTTCTTCCAAACAATCATCCTGATATTGAAATCAGATTCAAACAGCTTTCAGATGCAATCAAACTGGTATTTGCTTCAATTTATTCAAGAAATGCACGAACATATTTTGAAGCTATTAACTTATAAAATTGAGCAGGAAAAGATGGCTGTTGTGATTCAGGAGGTTGTCGGGAACAGATATGATGATGCTCTTTTATCCTCATATCAGCGGTACTGCACAATCATTCAATTTTTATCCTGTTGCTCATATGACTCCCAAAGACGGATTTGCTGTTCTGGCTGTCGGACTGGGCCAGTATGTTGTGGAAGGAGAAAGGGCATTCAGATTTTCTCCTGCTTATCCGTCTCTTGATATAATTTCTCAGAAGGATCTTTATAAAAATTCTCAGGTACGTTTCTATGCTGTTGATATGGCAAAAAAGGATCTGAATCTTCTTGAGGGGGAAAATGCAGGCTTAAAATGCTTGATATCAGTCGATGCTGAAAAGCATGGAACCTTAAACCAATCTGCTTCAGTTCTGAATCCTGATAATGATACAATTATCTCCGGGACTTGATGCTCCGGGTCCACGTGTAATTAATTTTGCAGATATTCTGAAATATAATTATATTCCTCTGGCTTCAACTCTGAAGACAGTACTTGATGTGGTAACGGAAGCATGCGGAACACCTGTGGAAATTGAATTTGCAGTTGATCTTGACAAAGGATGAAGCAGGAAATGCATCATTTTATCTTCTTCAGATAAAACCATTGCTGGGAGCGGAGCCGGTTATAATATTGATCCTGAAACTATTAATGAAGATGATCTGATCCTTCTGATCAGAGAAAAGTATGGGAAACGGATTAATGGATGATATTTCAGATGTTATTTATCTTGAACCTGAAAAATTTGATAATATGCTTACACTGAAGATGGCGGAAGAGATTGACCATGATGAATGAAAATATGCTGAAGGAAAACCGAAAGTATATTCTTATTGGCCCGGGACAGATGGGGAACAAGGGATAAATTTCTCGGAATCCCAGTAATATGGCCTCAGATATCAAATGCAAAAGTTATTGTGGAAGTAGTCCTGCCCGATTTTCATCCTGATGCATCACTCGGTTCACATTTTTTCCATAATGTCACCTCAATGAATGTCGGATATTTTTCAGTTAACCAGGATTCATGACGGATAAGATTATCTGGGAGAAGATTAAGCAACAACAGGTTATTGAACAGAGGTAAATTTTTCAGACATATCAGGTTTGAAAAACCACTTCTTATACGGATGGATGGCAAGAAAGGAATGGCTGTAATTTCAATGAATCAATAAAATCAGTGACTTATGACGATCATTGAGGGAATACTGGATCTTCAGAAATACGATTTCACCGATACATCATTCGATCTTCTGATGCAGAAGCGAATTCATCGTGTGCTTATAATCTGCAGTAATTATGATAATTACATGCTCGAAGAGGATGGAAGGATCGATGAACAGATATTTAATGAATATGTTTCTCTTAACCTGAGATATCCGCCAACATTCGTTCAGACTGATAATGCGGAAGATGCTTTCAGAATTCTCAGGGAGGGGAATATCGATCTTGTAATTTCAATGCTGAGCCTGAAAGGTACCGATGTATTTGCTCTGGCAAAAAAGATCAAGTCCAAATATGAACAGATTCCGATAGTTGTGCTTACATATTTTTCAAGGGAAGTATCACTTACGGCTTGAGGGAGAGGATCTCAGTGCAATTGATTATGTTTTCTGCTGGCTTGGCGATGCATCTCTTATACTGGCAATAATAAAGCTTATCGAGGATAAGATGAATGCTGATTATGATATAGAAAATATCGGTGTTCAGGCAATTATTCTTGTTGAAAACTCAATAAGGTATATTTCTTCATATCTTCCGAATATTTACAGGATTGTTCTTTTGCAGTCGCTTGATTTTCAGCGTGAAGCTCTTAATGAGCACCAGCGGATGCTTAAAATGAGAGGAAGACCGAAGATTCTTCTTGCCAATAATTTCAATGATGCCCTCAATCTGTACAAAAAGTATAAATACAATGTTCTTGGCGTAATTTCAGATATCAGCTATAAAAGAGATAACGTCAACGATGAAAATGCAGGTATTGAACTATGCAAGGTAGTAATGGCTGATGATGATAAGGTGCCTTTCCTGATTCAATCATCAAGTTCCGTGCATAAAAAAATTGCTGAAGAACTTGGAGCCGGATTTATAAACAAATATTCCAAATCATTGTCACTTGAGCTGAGGAATTTTATTATTCAGAATCTTGCTTTCGGCCCGTTTGTTTTCAGGAATCCTGATACTCTGGAACCGATTGCAATAGCCACTGATCTGCAGAGTCTGCAGCAGAAATTTCTTACAATTCCTGACAATACACTTGAATATCATGCTACCAGGAACCATTTTTCAAAATGGCTGAATGCCAGAGCTCTATTCCCGGTTGCCCAGATGTTCAAGTATATCAGGAAAGAGGATTTTGAAACAATGGATGAGATGAGGCGATTCCTTTATGTTGCAATTTCAAGCTTCAGGCTGGGAAAGGGAAGAGGAGTCATTGCAAAATTTGACAAGACAAGCTTTGATGAATACCAGATATTTTCACGGATCGGTGAAGGCATCAATCGGAGGAAAGGCAAGAGGTCTTGCATTTATTAACAGGATAATTAAAAACAATAAGCTTTTCAATAAATTTCCTGATGTTCTGATTACAATTCCCAGAACAGTGGTTCTGAGCACCGACATCTTCGATGAATTCATGGATCATAATAATCTCTATTCGGTTGCACTTTCTGATCTGTCCGATGATGAGATACTTAACAGGTTCCTTAATGCCGAACTTCCCGGACAGGGTATACCAGGATTTTTATGCTTTTCTCTCTGTTTCAAGAAATCATCCGATAGCCGTAAGATCTTCAAGTAAACTGGAAGATTCACATTATCAGCCATTTGCAGGAATCTATTCGACATATATGATCCCAAGGCATCCTGATAATAAGCTGATGGTTAAGATGATATCCGATGCCATAAAGGAGGTTTATGCTTCTGTTTATTACAAGGGAGCAAAGCATATATGACTGCTACAGCAAATGTTATTGATGAAGAAAAAATGGGAATTATTCTTCAGGAGGTATGCGGCAACAGGCATGGCGATATTTTTTATCCGACATTATCAGGTGTTGCCCAATCGATAAATTACTATCCGATTGGTTCCGAAAAAGCGGAAGATGGAATTGCCAATATTGCTTTTGGTCTGGGTAAACTGATTGTTGAAGGGGGATTATCTCTCAGATTTTCTCCAAGACATCCCAAAAAAATCCTTCAGCTTTCATCACCTGAAACATGCTTTGCGCGATACCCAGAAGGAGTTTCGTGCACTTGATCTTAATATTGAAAGTTTTGTTCCATCAACCGATGATGGGGTAAATATTCTGAGGATAGGATTGAATGATGCAAACAATGATGGAGCAATGAAATATGTTGCCTCAACTTATGACTACGACAATAATATTCTGCGTGACGGGATAAACTACCCGGGTAAGAGAGTAATTACTTTTGCCAATATCCTGCAGCATAAACTTTTCCCCTTGCTGAGATTCTGAATACACTTCTTGAACTTGGGCAGCAGGAGATGAATAATCCTATTGAAATTGAATTTGCAGCCAACCTTGAAACTCCTCCGGGAGCCCCCAAAATATTTAATTTTCTGCAGATAAGGCCAATTGTTCATACTGACGAGACATCAGAACATAAATCTCTGAAACATTAAACCGGAAGATACAATCATATTATTCGGAATCAGCTCTCGGGAATGGTCTGTTTAAGGGCATTCAGTGATCTTGTATATGTAAAACCTGAATCCTTCAATGCTGCAAAAAACAAAAATATTGCCACTGAAATTGAAAAGATAAACAGGCTGTTTGTAAAACAGGGCAGCAGGATATGTACTTATAGGTCCGGGAAGATGGGGCTCAACTGATCCATGGCTTGGCATTCCTGTAAGATGGCCGCAGATTTCTGCAGCAAGGATAATTATTGAATCGGGACTGAAAAATTACAGGATTGATCCAAGCCAGGGAACTCATTTCTTTCAGAACCTGACATCATTCCGTGTTGGATATTTCACTATAAATCCTTATATCAAGGAGGGTTATTATGATGTTGATTTTCTTAACGGTCAGAACGCCTCGTATGAAGATGAGTTTATCCGGCACATTAAGTTTGAGAAGCCGCTCGAGATCATGGTTGACGGAAAAGGACACAGGGGTGTGATTATGAAACCAATACCCTGATAAATTGATTGTTAATTAATTAACAATAAGAACTTAGATAAGCGGCGGTTTCAGTAGCAATGTCCTTGTTTATTTTTTTTATCAAGCCCTGTAATACAGTCCCCGGTCCGACTTCAGTAAAGGATGCAGCTCCATCCGCGATCATATTTAAGACGCTTTGAGTCCACCTGACCGGTGAGACAAGCTGTGCCATCAGGTTTGATTTTATAACATCGGGATCGGTGGAGGGCAATGCATGTAACATTCTGATAAACCGGACATACCGGTTTACTAAAAGTTGTTGTTCGTATAGCCTCCTCCAGTTCCAGCCGTGCAGGTTCCATCAAAGGTGAATGAAAAGCACCTCCCACAGCCAGCTTAAGGGCTCTTTTTGCACCTTTTGCTTTTAACAGCTTCAATAGCCTTATCAATGCCTTCATTTGACCCTGAAATTACTATCTGTCCCGGGCTGTTATAGTTAGCCGGGACCACAACTTCAGTTATAGCAGCACATACTTCCTCTACTATTTTATCATCGAGACCGAGAATTGCAGCCATGGTCGAAGGAGTTTTCTCACAGGCTTTCTGCATTGCCACTGCTCTTTTTGAAACCAGCACAAGGCCATCCTCAAATGAGAGCGTTTTATTGGCAACCAGGGCGGAGAATTCCCCAAGTGAATGTCCGGCAACCATATCAGGTTGAAATGATTCACCAAGCGTAGCGGCAAGGATTGTTGAATGAAGAAATATTGCAGGCTGGGTAACCCTTGTTTGTTTCAGATCTTCATCTGTACCCCCAAACATCAGGTCGGTGATCCTGAATCCGAGTATCTGAGTTGCCTTTTCGAATAATGTCTTTTGCAAGGGGAGAACTAGTCATAGAGATCCTTACCCATTCCGGCAAATTGTGCTCCCTGTCCGGGAAAGACATAAGCTTTCATCATATTTTATTTTGTTTCCCGCAGTCCCATGGGGATCGCAGATTTTCGCAGATTAGTTCAAACTTATCAGCGAAAATATGTGATCCCCAGGGACTGCGGGAAATTATTAATGTAAAGTTGATCCAATAAGATGAACAAACTCTTCCCTGGTATGAAGATGATCCAGAAAGATCCCTGTAAAGGCAGATGTTGTTGTAACGGAATTTTGTTTCTGAACACCTCTGATCTGCATGCACATATGCTGTGCTTCAATTACAACAGCAACTCCCAGCGGATTAAGGCATTCCTGTATGACATTCCTGATCTGGGTTGTCAGTCTTTCCTGAACCTGCAGTCTCCTGCTGAAGGCTTCAACAACCCTTGCAATTTTGCTCAGTCCTGTGATATATCCATTTGGGATGTATGCAACATGAGCTCTTCCGAAAAAAGGAAGCATATGGTGCTCACATATTGAGTAGAAATCAATATCCTTTACAAGCACCATTTGTTTGTATTCTTCCCTGAACTTTGCCGAATTTATTATTTCACAGGGATTCTGATCATATCCCATTGTCAGGAAATTCAGAGCTTTGGCAACCCTGACCGGAGTACATTTCAGTCCTTCACGCTCAGGATCTTCTCCGAGAAGCTGAAGCACCCTGTAATATATTGTTGAAAGCTCATCAATATTTTCAGCATCCCACGATTCAATTTTATTATATCCGTTTGAACTAATTCCGCTTCCATTATTTATTGATTCAATTTTTTTAGCCATAATATTCTATTGAATTATTTTCAGTTTCGTCAATTTTTACACAATGAAGGGTTGCTCCCTCTTTTTCAATTTCAGGTTTTAGTTCATTCCAGATAGCTATTGCCAGATTTTCAGTGGTGGCAATCTTCCCATGCATAAAGTCAACTTCAAGATTCAAATTTTTATGATCAATTTTGTCAATTATCGTATCCTTAATTATCTGTTTAAGTGTATTGATGTTTATAAAGAAACCCAGTTCTGCCAGAGGATCTCCCTTAACTGTTACATAGAGGACATAGTTATGTCCGTGCCAGTTAGGATTTGAACATTTCCCGAATACTCTTAGATTCTCTTCATCTGACCACTCTTTCCTGAACATCCTGTGGGCAGCGCTGAATCTTTCTCTGCGGGTAACGTAAATCATAAAGCCAGTTTAAAGTGCAATATTAACCAATTAGTTGATCTTTTTCAATCCGAAATACAATATATTTATGGAGTTAATTCTTTGATGTTATTTAACTTCCGGAATATGCCCTTTAGGATACTTGTGGTAACTGCAACTGATACTGAAGCTGATACCCTGATAAAAACTGCAGGCATTACAAATAAGACAAGTGGATTTTCATTGGGGAGCTGTGATCTTGAATTTCTCATTACCGGTGTAGGAGGTATATCAACTGCTTGGGCGATGACAAAATGGATATCTTCAAATCCGAAACCAGATCTCGCAATTAATGCCGGTATTGCAGGAAGCTATAAGCCTGAGTTTAAGTCTGGTGATGTAGTGATTCCTGTCTCAGATTGTTTTGCTGATGCCGGAATTGAAACGGCAGGAGGCTTTCAGACTCTTTTTGAAGCCGGACTTGAAGATCCCGACAGATTTCCTTTCAGTAAAGGCAAAATAGTTGCTGACAATAAATTTATTACAATGGCCACGAGCAGGTTAAGACCGGTTAATGCAATTACTGTCAACACAGCAACAGGTTCTGCGCCGACTATTGAGAGATTAATTGAAAAATTCAATCCTGATATTGAAACAATGGAAGGTGCAACTTTTTTCTATATTTGCAGCCGGGAAAGATTACATTTTCTGGCAATCAGGTCAATCTCAAACAGGGTTGAACCGCGAAACAGGGATAAATGGAATATTCCACTGGCTCTTAATAACCTGTCAGAAAAACTTAAGGAGTTTGTATTAATGCTTGATTAGACTATGAAACTGACATTGGGCTTTTCACCCTGCCCTAACGATACCTTTATTTTTGATGCAATGGTGCATGGCAGGATTGATACTGAGGGGCTTGAGTTTGATTATTTTCTTGCTGATGTTGAAGAGCTTAACAGAAAAGCATTTGCTTCAGAAGTTGATATGACAAAAATCAGCTGCCATGCGTATGCATATGTTGCAGATAATTACCTGATACTTGATGCCGGTAGTGCACTGACATTTGGAACCGGGCCGCTGCTAATAAGTAAACACGCACTCCAGGCAGGTCTCAACAACGCAAGAATAGCAATACCAGGCAAATACACTACAGCGAATCTTTTGTTTTCGATGGCATGGCCTGAGGCTGTTAACAAGACAGAATATCTTTTTTCGGATATTGAAAACGCTTTGCTTAACGAAGAAGTTGATGCGGGTCTGATCATTCATGAGACAAGGTTTACATTCAGAAAGAAAGGACTGGTGAAAATTGCGGATATGGGAGAGTACTGGGATACGCTCACCGGACTCCCGGTTCCATTGGGCTGCATTGTAGTCAACAGGAGCGTGCCTTTGGAGATCGCCAGAAAGGTTAACCGGATCATCCGCAGAAGTATTGAATTTGCAAGGGATGATTCTGTGGCATCATTTGATTTTGTTTCGTCGAACGCACAGGAGATGGAAAGCCAGGTTATGAATAACCATATTAAAATGTTTGTAAATGATTTCACCCTTGACCTTGGGCCAACAGGTAGAAAAGCTCTTTCGGAGCTTTTCCGGCTGGCACATGAAAAAGGAGTTACTCCAGCTGTCCCCGATGAGATTTTTCTGGACTGACTATACTCCCAATAGTTTAAACTACCAATATTGAGAACAAATCGTTAACCGTTTCACAATAAATATATCTAAATTAAAATACTGAAAACATGACATTTGAAATAGGTTCGTTACTGAGGAAATATATTTTTCTTCTGTTGATTCTTCCGGTTTGCCCAGGCAACATATCAGCTCAGCAGGCTAAAGTTGTAGACCGCATCATTGAGCTTGGAAAGACAGATAACCGCACTATGCACCATCTTGATGTGATCTCCAACAGGTTCGGCGGACGCCTGATCGGCTCCGATGCATATGAAAATGCTGCCCTCTGGTGTGCATCCGAATTCAGAAAATGGGGAATGGAAGTGATAATGGATGAAGCCGGAACAGTACCGGTAGGCTTCAACAGGGGCCCATGGTTTGGAAGGATGCTATCTGACAACGGAATGGATCTTCATTTTGCTACTCCGTCATATACCTCAGGAACCAGGGGAGTGCAGAGAGGTCATGTTCTTTCAGAGCCAAAGAGCAGGGACGAATTTGAACGAATGAAAGGGGCATTGAAAGGAGCATGGGTGTTGATAGGCGGCAAGAATAACGGATGGCCTGTTGACTATTCACCCAAAGCTGACTCTGCACGTGCCAAGATCATTATTCACAATGATTCAGTTGCAACACTGAACCGCGAGATCATGAGGGAGAACTACACAAACCGAAGTAAACCCCCAAAGGAGCTTTTACCACTTAAAGGAGGAACCTGCCCTTTTCTACAGGGAAATGTGTCAGGCGGGGATCCTTGGAGTAATCCAATCTTCAGAAGTTCCGATAAGAGCTCTTTATGACAGGAAGAATCTCGACAGAATGACCTTTGAGACATTGCCTGCTGTTTGTGACATAAAGCTGGATGAAAACCAGTATGTTGTAATTGAGAAGATGGTAAAGGAACGCCGTTATTTCCTTCTTGAGTTTGACATCCGTAATCACTTTAAACCAGGACCTGTGGCCTACCACAACGTTATCGGAGTGATACGCGGATCACAGTTTCCTGAAGAATATGTTATGATGGGAGGACATCTTGATGCATTTGATGTTGCTACGGGCGGTGTGGATGACGGATCAGGGGCAACGCCGGCTATGGAAGCTGCACGGCTTATACTGGCTGCCGGTGGCAAGCCGAAACGTTCGATCCTCGTTTGTCTGTGGGCAGGAGAAGAGTTTGGCCTTTATGGATCAAAACACTGGGTGGAAGCAAACAAGGGAAAACTTCCCGGGATTTCAAATTATTTTAACCGCGACAGCGGACCTACTGTCGCTTCAGGATTGTCGGTCCCCGAAGCTATGTATGAAGATTTTGAAAAGATCTGCAGACCATTAAACAGCATTAATCCCGACTTCCCTTTCAAACTTGCCAAAAATACCCAGCCTCCGCGTCCCAGACCGGTAACAGCAGGGGGATCAGACCATGCCTATTTTGCAATGAACGGTGTTCCCACCCTCTCCTTTGATATCCCGGATGTTAAAGGGTATAATTTTAATTACCAGGAGATATGGCACACTGAGAATGACCTTTATACCAAAAGCATACCTGAATACCAGGAACATACTTCAGTGGTTACTGCTGTTGTTGTTTTTGGTGTTGCTAATCTCGACCATTTGCTGTCCCGAAAAGGTCTTTACGCTGAAAGTGAGGAGAAGAAGTAGAATAACATATCAAAAAAGCTCAACATGGAATTGAAGGACCTGGTATTAAAAACCCGCTCTTACCGACGGTTTAATGAATCTCACAGAATACCTTACAAAACCCTTGAAGACCTGGTCGGTCTGGCCAGACTGTCAGCGTCAGGGGCAAACCGTCAGCCTCTGAAATATATTCTTTTTAACTCAGAAGAAGATTGTGACCAGAGTTTTCCCTGCCGTTATCTGGGCTGCTTACCTCAAAGACTGGGACGGACCTGTTCAGGGTGAAAGACCATCAGGGTATATTATAGTTCTGGGAGATAAATCAATATCCGAAGGTTTTGGCGTTGATCCCGGAATTGCCGCTCAGAGTATTATGCTGGGCGCTACCGAAGCCGGACTTGGGGGGTGTATGATTGCCTCAATCAGACGTGACATTCTCCGGGAGGGGCTTAAAATTCCTGAAAGATTTGAGATTTTGCTCATCCTGGCTTTAGGTGAGCCTGTTGAAAATGTTATTATTGAAGAGATGAAGGAGGGTGATGTAAAATACTGGAGAGACCAGCTGGCCAACCATCATGTTCCCAAAAGATCACTTGAGGAATTGATAATTAAGCTGTAACTTAGATGCCGGCATGAAAAAGACCGGGATTATACTGCTTTTGGCCCTTACAGGTCTTTATACCGGGTTCGGCCAGGTAACCGAAACTCAGAGACCCGGGATGTTTTTCCATGGCATAATCAGGGATGCTTCAACACTTTCACCGCTTGCCGAATTCGCATATCATTATAAACAGGACTTTAAACTCAGTCAGTGATAAGGATGGAACCTTTTCTTTCCGGGGAGACCGGAAAGATACTGTGGTTTTCAGCATGGTTGGCTATAAATCCGCAGTATTTCACATTACCGACACACTGGCAGGCAGTGAATTTTTAACAGGTGTCTATCTGAAAGCCGATACAATCACTATTGGGGAAGTTATTATCATACCAAGGCTCGGAAGCCTTAAATATGAAATACTGAATAATCAGGTTCCTGTTTCCCCGGAAATTGAAAATGCAAAGTACAATATGGCCCTTTCAGCCTATCAGGGAAAAGTAAGTCAGGGAAAACTTGGGGATCCCGCCACCAACTACGGCGTTCTGCATCAGAAGCAGCGTACTGAAGCATACGAAAGAGGCGGGATACCTTCCGACAGGATCGTCGGATTAAGTCCGTTTATGTTATTGCCTGCAGCATATCTTCTTCTTAATGGATTGCCGCCAAAACCGGCTCCGATGAAACCATCTCTGACCAGACAGGAAATTGACCAGATCCATAAAAAGTACCTGGAAGGAATCAACAAAAGGAAATAGACACCCTGAGCCCTGCGCCCTTCTTGTCCCGCACCCTGCTCCCTTCCCACCTCAAAGTGGGATTTGCCCCACGCCCGATACCCTGCTTTGCTAGCCGAAGTTTTCTTTGACCTCCGACTTCGCCGGACGAAGTCCGCTCCGTCGGACGCAGTCCGAAGCTTTAGGGAAGGAGGTAGCGAAGGCTAGTGCTTTGTGCGCTTTACGAATTAACCCACCCCCGACCCCTCCCAGGAGGGGAGCCGAGGGGTTCCGCCCTGCGCTCTGTGCCCTGTGCTCTGTGCTCTGTGCCCTTTGAGCTCAGTGCCCGGATTATCCCTTAAAAAATATTGCCCTGATAATATGGCTGGCCATTTTTGGATTTTCCTTCAGGCGCCTTGTTGAATATCCGAACCACTTTTTCCCGAAAGGTACATAGACCCTCATTCCATGGCCATCACTGACAATGCTGTCACGCAGCCTTGGCGTTACGCCGTAAAGCATCTGGAATTCGTACAGACTCTTCGGCACTTTATACTTTTCGAGCAGCTTATACGCTCCTTCGATCAAAGGTTTATCATGCGTTGCAATACCTACATGAATCTTATTTTTAAGCATGAACTCAAGATCTTCGAGAAAATGCTGATTCACCTCCTCATATTTCTTGTAAGCAATTGCTTCCGGCTCAATATAAATGCCCTTGCAGAGCCTGAAGCTCAACGGATATTTTTCGCTGTTGAGATCCGCAAGGCTTCTGATATCATTAATAGTTCTTTTCAGGTAAGCCTGAAGGACTAATCCCACGTTAGCGGGAAATTCAGTTTTCAGCTTGCGGAAAAGTTCAATTTCAAGGTCAGTGCATGGAGAGTCTTCCATATCGATCCTTATAAAGCCATTATATGAAGCAGCTTTATTAACAATTTCACGGATATGATTATAACATGCGTTTTTGTCGATCAGCAGTCCGAAGCTTGTTGGTTTTAATGAAAAGTTGCCATCAACGCCCGATCTGTAGGATACCTCGATAAGGTTTAAATATTCCTTTTTGTTTTCCTCTGCTTCGTCAAGGGTCTTAATGAATTCTCCCAGTACATCAAGTGTAACTTTTATCTTGTTGTTATTCAATTCTTTAGAAACACGCATTGCATCTTCAATAGTTTCTCCGGAGATATACGATTTTGAGAAGATCCAAACAAACTTTTTTGGGAAATAGGGCAGTATAGCTGCAATTAACCTGTTAAACATATTATCACTCCTTTTTTAATGCATTAATTTTAACCCTTCATCAAATTTATCTGAAATTATAGAAACACGAATAAAACTTATCGCTTGTCATTTTTACATGACCTTTGTCACGTGTTTCAGATAAAATGTACTTACATCAAAACCCGGGGGCTGTTTGAACAGCCTGTGAACGCCAGTGAGAGATCTAATCGGATTATAAACCAATTAAATACAATAATGTTGTCATTAGTAGTAGTGCAGCCCCCATTAGGGAGGTGAATCCCCCACTTTACCTGCAGAGTTACTTAAATAATGTAACCGCTCCGCGGTTGTTAATTGGTTTTATTGCAGGTACTAAAATATTGGAACCGCTCCGCGGTTCGGGTTGAGCAGCATACTGCAAAGTGTAGTTACCGCGGAGCGATTCAATCATTATAGCAATAGGTCTAAATCACAATTCTAAACCGCGGAGCGGTTCCATAATTTTAGGGGTCACAATGCCGGAATACTGGTAAGTAAAAGCGCTCGGGATTACCGGAACTTTTCGGTAGGTGTGGGAGTAAAGACCTCTCGTATTATTGGACCCTGCAAAAAAATTGTTCATTACTGGCATCACATTCCAGGTAAAATTACGTTTAATAGTAACTGATAACTGATACATTGCAATATTTTCGTCGAATTAACCTAATCAGATCGATTTTGGTGAAGAAGTTAAAATATTCATTTATACTGTTTTGCATCATAGTCGCAGATAGTTTTAGTCAGGATCCTACCTTCTCGCAATTTTATGCCAATGCCCTTTATCTTGCGCCCTCCTTTGCAGGAGCAACCGAAGAATACAGGTTTTCAATAAACTACAGGAACCAGTGGCCTGCAGTACCTGGTGTTTTTCATACATACAGCATATCGTTTGACAAGGCTCTTGTTAATTTCAATTCCGGCATTGGTGTTCTTGCTACTTATGATGTTGCCGGATCAGGTGACCTTAGCACAACCAATATTGGGTTGCTTTATTCATACGACTTCAATCTTAATGAGAACTGGCATATACGTCCGGGAGTTAATTTCAAGTTTACATATCTCGGTCTGAACATTTACAAACTGATTTTTGCAAGCCAGATGACCGGCAGCGGAACTGTCCCCACAGTTTATCCTCCACCTTTTGACAACGTTGCAGATGTCGACTTTGCTACCTCGGCACTGGTTTACAATGACAGGTTTTGGGGTGGATTTACCCTTGATCATTTGTTAAACCCAAGGCAATCATTTTACGGCAATGAATCTGTTATGCCGGTTAAACTGAATCTGTTCGGAGGGCTCCAGATATTGAGAAGGACAAGGTTGAAACAAACACTGCAGGAGGTATTGTCAGTTGCAATTAACTTCCAGAAACAGGCTAAATTCTATCAGACGGATATAGGTTTGTATTATTACAGGGATCCCCTGATATTCGGCCTATGGTACAGAGGAATTCCGTTTGTTACCTCACAGCCAGGCGATGCCATTATCGGACTTGTCGGGATAAAGACTAAACAGCTTCATATCGGATACAGTTACGATTTTACAATTTCAAATCTGATAACATCAACGTCGGGCTCGCATGAAGTTTCCCTGGTTTATGAGTTTAACTCATTCTCGCTTGGACAACGCAGGCGGATCAGGGCAATACCATGTCCCGAATTCTGACAATCAGCTTGTTCTGCTTTATTTATTTCCATAATCCCTTTCTCAGGCTATAGGCAGCTTTTAAATTTTAGGGTAGTGATGTCAAATTTATTTATTTGTTTATATTTGCGCCTGATTATTGTTTAATAAATATCCTATTTGAAATGAAGAACCTATCTGTCGCTCTGTTTGTTATTCTTTTCCTGGCCGTGGCCTCCCTGTTTGTCCTTCAGTTCTCAGGGAATAAAAAAAACAATAAAACCAGCCCGCAGGGGAACCTCATTGAATCTTCAGCAGATGGTATTGCTTATGTAAATATCGATACCATAATATTCAAATTTGAGATGTTTAAAGACAGGAGGGAAGATCTTCTTGGAAAACAAAAAAAAGCTGAAGCTGAACTTAATTCAAAAGGAAGCCAGTATGAAAAAGGTGTAAAAGACTACCAGGATAAAGTAAATAAAGGGCTTGTTACCAGGGCAACTGCTGCTGAAATGGAACAATCGCTTTACCAGCAGCAACAGGAACTTGTGAGCCTTCGTGATAAACTGCAGTCCGACCTTCTTGAAGAAGATCAGGTAATGAACAGGCAGATCCTTGAGTATATAACAACTTTCCTCGAAGAGAACAAAGCAGAATATAATTACCAGTATATTCTCGGGAAAAGCTTCGGAAGCGTAGTTCTTTATGGCAACACTTCATCCGATATTACACAGAAAGTCCTTGATGAGCTGAATGCCAAATACAAAGCTGAGAAAAAATAAAATTATGGGTTTTGCCTCCGCCTGGCTTGAAGAGAGAGCACTATTTCCCGAGTTTATAAAAGAGCCACCTCAAACCGGCACAGGCATAATTGTTGTTGTTCCATCTTATAGCGAACCTGGAATAACCCGGCTTACCGATTCCCTTTCTTTATGTGATAAACCAGATTGCAATGTTGAAGTTATCATTGTTATTAATGCACCGGCTGATGCCAGCCCCGAAAGTCATGAAAATAACAGGAAAAGCGCGATCAGTCTGGAATGCTGGCGAAATACGCACGCCACTTTTTTCAGTTTGCACATTATTGAAGCTCCTTCATCTGCGGTTGATGGCTGGGGAGTCGGACTGGCCCGAAAAACCGGCATGGATGAGGCAGTTCGCCGTTTTAACCGGATCAATTATCCTGAGGGCGTAATTCTGAATCTGGATGCAGATTGCACGGTGGACAGAAACTATTTTACCGCCGTATTCAATGAACTGTTGAAACGAAAAGACAGATCAGCTTGTTCAATTTATTTTGAACATTCTATATCCGGAAATGACTTTCCTGAAACGGTATACCAGTCAATAATCCTTTATGAACTGCATCTGAGGTATTATTTCCAGGGACTTTCATTTACAGGATTCCCTTATGTGCATCATACAGTCGGTTCAGCAATTGCCGTCAAGGCACTGGCCTATGTTAAGGCGGGCGGTATGAACCGGAGGAAGGCAGGGGAGGATTTTTATTTCATTCAGAAACTGGTGCCTGCCGGGGGGTATTTCAACCTTAATCTTACAACTGTCCATCCGTCACCCCGTTCATCATTCAGGGTTCCTTTTGGTACCGGCGCCACAATTTCAAAATTAACAGGATCGGATAACAGTGGTTTGCTTACTTATAACATTAAGTCATTCAGTGAACTGAAATTTTTTTTCAGTCTGATTGATGAGATCTACCATTATTCTGCCAATGATGTGGAGCTTTTTTATCCATCCCTTCCGGCCGGAATAAGAGAATTTATATCAGAAACAGAGTGGAAAGAGAAAATTCTTGAAATAAAAGGAAACACCAAAGGCATTCAGTCCTTCCGGAAGCGGTTTTTCTACTGGTTCAATATGTTCAGGATTGTAAAATATCTGAACAGGGTCAATGAGTCTCATTTTGAAAAAAGACCGGTTCCCGAATCAGCATCCCAGCTGCTCATGGAATTGGGATATACATCTTTAACAAATGATCCCGTAAGTCTCCTGCTTTATTACAGGAATCTTGAAAAAACAATTTAGTTGTTTTCCCTTTTTATCCTTCGGTCTTCCTGAGGAGTAAGAATTATGTAAAGGTCCTCATCGGATTTTTTCATCCTGTATTGTTCTCTTGCAAACTTCTCAAGATTCTGGTTATCGGTTTTAAGCTCATATAGTTTTCGCTTATCCTCTTCGATCCGCCTGCTGAAATATTCCTTGTCGGCTTTCAGTTTCCTCAGGTTTTTCATTTCCTTGTATCTGTCGATAAGGTTGTTTGAGTCTAAAAGGACAATCCAGACTATAAAGATGATAAGGGTCAAAAGATATTTATTCCTTAGAACAGGAGGAATCTTATCTATGAATTTGAACTTTAGCCTTAACATGATACTGCAAACCTACAATATTTTTTTCAACCGCCGCTCATAAGATAAAGCATCTGGACATTATCTCCTTCATGAATAAAAGTAGAGCCGTATTTTTCCCTTGAGATCAGAATCCCGTTTATTTTAATGACCCTCAGTCTGAAGGAGTACTTTTTCTCAAGTAATAATCCGGCGACAGTAATAGTCTCCCCGGCCAGATCTTCTTCCCTGTTGTTCAACAAGATCCTCATAAATTATTCCCTCTCTTTTTCATAAGGATTTCAACAACCACATTAGCCTGCATGTTGGCAACTACTGCTACTCTTGGAGCTAAGGGCGGTAGATTTTCATTCGTTTCTGAAGATTCATCCCCGCAAACAAAGAGCGTGTCATCGATTTTCCTGGTTCTGATTGTTTCGTTGTTTCCCCAGCCTGCCAGGCCCGAACCGATAACCAGAGGTGTTCCTGGCATGGAATTCTGAACTGTTTCAATCAGCATCTGCTTCATCTCCGGACTATCAAAGGCTTCCACGATAACCGCGCAGCCTGAAAAAACAGCAGGAATATTGCTTTGATCCAGTTTTTCCTGAACCGCAATTACTTTTGTTCCAGGTTTTATCTTTAAAATGGTTTCCCGGAGAGCGATTGTTTTCGGCAGCCCGACCTGGTCGCTGAAATAGTACTGGCGGGAGAGATTCGACAGTTCGACTGAGTCAAAATCAGTTAGCACGATAGTCCCGACACCGCACCTGGCAAGGGCAACCGCACAATTTGAACCCAAACCGCCCGCCCCTGCAATCCCAATCCTGAATTTTCCAAGATGCTTTTCAATTTCAGATAACTTCATTGATCAAAGAGATGACTTGATAATCCTGATACAAATATACATTTTGAGATGCATTCCGGGGTTAAAACCACCTGCGAAATCTGCAGGAACTTTAAAGAAGAACTTTCTCAGAGTGCCACAGACCTGCCTGACGGCAGGCAGGTAAGTCACAGAGATCCACAGAGCTAATACCCAGCCGTACTCAAAGACCCTCTGTGGAACTCTGTGAAACCTCAGTGGATCTCAGTGTAAGTTCTTATGATTATGATTTTTTCGTCAGCCTCGTGAAAGTACCCGGAGGAATTTTCACAAGACTGATATTGATTATTATCATTAGATAGTTTGGTTTAATACCGTAACTTTGAAAAAAAATAATAAAATACACGCATAAATGCATCATTTATGGATTTAATGTCGATGAAAGAACAGCACAGGCAGCTTAAAAAATGGGATTACATATGGACTCCGCTAAGTAAAGGCTATACCGACAAGATCCTTTACATAAATGTCGGCACAACTGAGATTAAAGACAAGGATGTTCCTTTTCAGATGAAGGAAAAATTCATCGGCGGCAAAGGATATGGTCTGCGCCTTTTCTGGGATGCAACCAAACCTGACACGAGATGGGATGATCCTGAAAATGAGATAATTATTTCATCCGGACCAATTGGCGGAATAACACAATATTCAGGTACAGGCAAATCGCTGGTGGTCAGCATCTCACCCCAGACCGACTCTGTCATGGACAGTAATGTCGGCGGCTTTTTCGGCCCCTTCCTTAAATTTTCAGGATTTGATGCCCTTGAAATCCAGGGCAAATCGGAAAACGATGTAATAGTATTCATTGATGGCATAAACCATAAAGTTGAAATTCTGGATGCCCCTTATGAAATTTCTGACAGCCATTTACTTGCAGAGACAGCTTACTGAGATTTTTGCCGATAATGATAATGAAAAAAGGAATATCGGAGTTGTTTCATCAGGATCTGCTGCAGAACATTCGCTTATCGGAATGCTGAATTTCAGCTTTTATGATTCAAAAAGAAAGAAAGTCAGACTGAAACAGGCCGGAAGAGGAGGTATCGGAACTGTATTCCGCAATAAGAAAATAAAAGCACTGGTCTGCAAGATACCGGGAGTGAAAGGGAATCTCAATAATGTGGTTGACCTTGAGGCAATAATGGAAAGGGGAAGAAGGTTTAACAGGGAGATACGGGAACTCGACGACAAACAATGCCAGATGCGTGAGGTAGGAACTGCTCATCTTATGGAAATAATGAATGACCATGATCTGCTTCCGGTACATAATTATAAATTCGGAAGTCATCCCGATTCTTATAAAATCGATTCATCTGTCTGGAAAAGGAACTTCACCCAGAATATACCCGATGGTTGCTGGATAGGTTGTAATATGTCGTGCAGCAAGGGGATTGATGATTTTGAACTGCAGACCGGTCCATACAAGGGACAAAAAGTAATTGTTGACGGTCCGGAATATGAAAATGCTGCAGGTCTTGGATCAAATTGCGGTATTTTTGATCCGCAATATATAATTGAAACCAATTTCTATTGCGATACTTACGGGATCTGTACAATTACATGGAGCACACTTTCAGCATTTATTATGGAATGTTATGAAAACGGTATTCTGAATAAGGAAAGAACCGGAGGACTGGAACTTAACTTTGGCAATTCAAAAGATGCTCTTGAACTTCTTGCACCAGGTTGCAAGGGGTGAAGGATTCGGAAAAATTGCCGGTCTGGGTGTACGTAAAATGAAAGAGCTCTTTATCAGCAACGGATGGGGCGAAGCTGCATTCCTTAATGATATCGGAATGGAGAACAAAGGACTTGAATACTCGCAGTACATGCCAAAGGAATCACTTGCACAGCAGGGTGGTTTTGCACTTACAAACAAAGGTCCCCAGCATGATGAGGCCTGGCTGATCTTTATGGATATGGTTAACAACCAGATACCTACATTTGAAAACAAGGCTGAAGCTCTGCATTATTTTCCGATGTTCAGGACCTGGTTCGGCCTTGTAGGACTTTGCAAACTTCCATGGAACGATGTTGAACCTGAAACCAATGCAGAGACGGATGAACCTGCAAAGGTACCCGAGCATGTTGATAATTATGTAACAATTTATAAAGCAGTTACCGGAAGGGAATTTGATAAGAAAAGACTTATTGAGGATTCGGAAAGAGTGTATAATTTTCAACGGGTATTCAACCTGCGCAGAGGTTTCGGGACACGGACACATGACAGACAGCCATATCGTGCTGCAGGTCCGGTAACCAGGGAAGAGTATGAATCGCGTGCTGAAAGGTATGATAAACAGCTAAAAGAGAAAGTCGGGATTGATCCTTCGGGAAAAACAACGGAGGAAAAAATGAAGATCCTCAGGAAATACAGGGAAGATCAGTATGAAAGTCTGATTGATGCTGTTTATAAGCGCCGCGGATGGAATAATAACGGTGTTCCGAAAATCGAATTTCTGAAGAAGATTGGAATGGATCTGCCTGAAGTCATAGATGTTGTAAAGAACTATCAGTAATATTCATGCAAACTTATATCTGCTTCCTCAGAGGAGTAAATATTGCTGGTCACAATAAAATAAGAATGACCGATCTTGCAGACGATGTTTAAGAAAACTGGCTTCAGTGATGCAGAAACTTTTATCCAGAGCGGTAATGTAGTCTTTACCGAAGCCGGAAAGGATCCGGTAGCTGATCTTGCCTCAAGAATAGAGTCTTCCATCCGTTCAGAATTCGGATTCGACATCACGGCCATAATAAGAACACTGGATGAGATAAGGAAGATAATCGCTTTTAATCCTTACCTGGGGGAAAATAATTTTGATTCCTCAAAATCAGCTGTTATCTTTCTGGATAAAGAACCCGGAGCGGAACAGCTTGAGAAAATGCGGACCATTAATTATCCTCCTGACAAATTTGAAATCATAGGGAAGGAAATTTATATCTACTGTCCTAACGGATTTGGAAGAACAAAACTGTACACAAACTTCTTTGAAAACAAAATGAAGGTTACCGGTACAGCAAGAAACTGGAATACTATTAATACGATCCTGGGAAATAGCAGAAAAAAAACAGCTTTCTGCCTGAAGCGATCGTTTTAAACTGTGAATTAAAATAAGACACTAAATGAGGAACTTAATAATTCTCTGTTTTGGGGCTTTGTTTGTTCTCCAGTCAGGCTGTAAGAACGGCAGCCCGGCCCGTCAGAAAAAAATTATTATATTTCATGCCGGGAGTCTTTCGGTGCCCTTTAAGGAGATGGCAGATGAATTTGAAAAGAGGAATCCCGGGATAAAAATACTTTTGGAATCGGCAGGAAGCCTGGTTTGTGCCAGAAAGATCACCGAACTTAAAAAGCCATGTGATATAATAGCTTCAGCTGATTATTTTGTTATAGATGAACTTCTTATACCTGAATATGCAACATGGGGGATAAGGTTTGCAACGAATGAAATAGTTATTGCTTTCCAGGAAAAAGCTAAATATTCAGAAGAGATTGATTCGTCGAACTGGATGGATATTCTTCTGAGGGACGATGTGACTTATGCAAGATCAGACCCTGATTCAGATCCATGCGGTTACAGAAGTGTATTAAGTTTGTTACTGTCGGACAAGTATTACGGGCGGCCCGGACTGGCAGAGAAACTTTTGACAAAGAACAGGGAATTCATAAGACCTAAGGAGGTTGACCTGGTAGGACTGATTGAAGCCAATGCTGTCGATTATATGTTTCAGTATAAATCAGTTGCTATCCAGCATGATTTAAAATTCATTAGTCTGCCCGGTGAAATTAACCTTGGTGATCCACGGAAGAACTATATCTACAATTCGGTTTCATATGATGTTTTGGGAAACACTCCGGGGAGCAAGATGACTGTGAAGGGAGAATATATTAATTACAGTTTGTCTGTACTGTCAAATTCGGAAAATAAGAATGAAGCTATTGACTTCGTTTCATTTCTTTTGAGTGATGAAGGAATGGAAATTTTCAGAAAGAACGGGCAGGATCCAATTATTCCTTTTAGTACGGATCAACCGGATCAGATACCTGAGAAGCTGAGGAGATATTTAAAAACACACTAAAATAACTTATAGATTGATTTATTGATGCTCAAGCATAATCCCTTCAACCTGATACTCCTGCTGCTTTCCTCCCTGGTGCTGTTATTTATTCTCGCACCACTGGCAGGGATGTTCCTCCATACAGGCGGTACCGAACTTCTCGAAACTGTAAACGATAGGGATGTTCAGTCAAGTATCTGGTTAACTCTATGGGTCTCATTTGCTGCCACTTTTATCTTTGCAATCGGTGCAATCCCGTTGGCATGGCTCCTTGCACGAAAGAAATTCCCTTTAAAAAATATGGTCCAGGGTATCATTGACCTGCCGGTAGTTCTTCCACATACGGCGGCAGGTATTGCAATACTCGGTTTTATTTCAAGGGATGGATTGCTGGGAAAAGCTGCTGATACTGTCGGGCTGTCACTTATTAATAATCCGGCCGGAATAGCCCTTGCAATGGCTTTTGTCAGTCTCCCCTTCCTGATTAATTCGGCCCGTGACGGTTTTGCAGCTGTACCGGAAAGGCTCGAAAAAGCAGCACTGACTCTGGGAGCCGGCCGCTCCAGAGTCTTTTTTACTATCTCTCTTCCGCTAGCCTGGAGAAGTATTATGACAGGATTTATTATGATGTTTGCACGGGGTATGAGTGAATTCGGTGCTGTGGTAATAGTGGCGTACCATCCTATGATTGCTCCTGTTCTGATTTATGAACGGTTCAGTTCATTCGGACTTAAATATGCAAGACCGGCTTCAGTAGTTTTTATTATTATTGCACTTGCAGTTTTTATTCTTCTCAGACTTGTTTCCGTAAGGAGAAAGGAGGTTTACATTTCACCTGATGCTGAAACTTAAAAACATAAATAAGAAACTTGGAAATTTTTCACTCTCAGATATATGTATTGAGATACATAAGGGTGAGTACTATGTTTTATTGGGCAGGTCGGGATCAGGAAAGACTCAGCTTCTGGAGCTTATTGCCGGTCTGAATGCGCCCGATTCCGGTGAGATCCTGATTGATGGGACTAACGTTACCGGCAAAAAAATATGCGAGAGGAATACGGGACTTGTTTTTCAGGACTATGCAATCTTCCCCAATATGACAGTTTCTGGAAATATTGCCTATTCCCTTCATTCAAGGAAGCTGAGCAGGAAGGAGATAATTCCGAAAGTAAGGAAGATAGCTGAGGACCTGAATATCGCACATCTTCTTGACCGGTTTACATCAAATCTCTCAGGCGGTGAACTTCAGCGTGTTGCCCTGGCCAGGACTCTGGTCACAGAACCTGCCCTCCTTCTGCTTGACGAACCTATGGCTTCCATTGATGCAAGCCTGAAGGATGATGTTAAACGGACGCTCCGTCATCTTAACAGGAAAGGGCTTACAATTGTGCATGTCACACATGATTACAGGGAGGCTGTAAGTCTTGCTACCAGGGTGGGAGTAATACACAACGGACACATTATCCAGGAGGGGACACCGGAACATGTCTTCAGCAGGCCGGTAAATAAATTTGTGGCAAGATACGCCGGGATCAGAAACTTTTTCAGAGTTAAATTCTTTTTTGAAGAGGGCAGATGGAAAGCAAAATGCGATGGGACGCTTGTCTTTAACCTGTCAGGCAATGACTTCCCTGATGAGGGTCTGATGATACTCAGAAGTGATGCCATTAAGATACACAACTATGAGCCTTCCCATGAACAGGAAAATTGTTTCAAAGGTATAGTAAGGGAAATCAATTCTTCCGAGTATGGGATCGAAATTATGGTGGATGCAGGAGAGGTCTTTTATGTCGATATTTCTATGAGCGATTTTAAGAATTTGAATTTTAAGGAGACGTCGGAAGCGTGGATTACTTTTCCGGCTGACGCGGGGATTGCTTGCAGGGGTCTGTTTGAAAAGAAATACGTATTAAAAGACATATTAAATCCGGCCTCACCCCCTCAATCCCCCTCTCCCAGGAGAGAGGGGAAGCCCCTCCCTCTTGGGGGAGGGGTTTGGGGAGAGGCCGTGCATAAGAGTTAGTTACATCCGACCAGGAGAGAGGGGGAAGCCCCTCCCTCTTGGGGGAGGGGTTTGGGGAGAGGCCTCCTGGCAGGGGCCTTGGGTGGGTTCATTAAGAGATAATGCAAAGAGGAATATCGAATATGGAAATGATAACAATTGAAAAGGCTTTTGAGATAGTCATGGGCTCTTGCTTTCAGAACAGGGACAGAGAACATTTCATTTACCGATTCACCTGGCCGCATCCTTGCAGAAAATATTTCAAGCGATATTGATATGCCTCCTTTCAATAAGGCCTCTGTTGATGGATTTGCATGCCGGAAAGCCGACGTTGGCAGCGATCTGGAGATCATTGAAACCATTCCTGCCGGAAAGTGGCCTGAAAAGCCTGTCGGCAGTATGCAATGCTCACGGATTATGACTGGCGCAGTCCTCCCTGCCGGCGCTGATTGTGTAATCATGGTGGAGGACACTGATTTACTTCCTTCAGGGAAACTAAGATATAAGGGTTCATTAATAAAGGAGAATTTTGCTGTCAGGGGGGAAGATGTAAAAAGGGGCGACATCATGCTTAAACCCGGTAAACTGATCAAACCGCAGGATATTGCAGTCATGGCCACGGTAGGTCATATCAATGTGAAGGTTGCCAGGATGCCAAATGTAGCGGTGATCAGCTCTGGCAGCGAACTTGTTGAACCAGCACGGGTACCGGGGATTTCACAGATAAGGAACACTAATGCAAGTCAGTTAATGGCTCAGGTGGGAAGGGCAGGGGCAGCGGGTAATTATTACGGAATTGCAAGGGATGATGAAGAGGAGACTTATTCCCTTGTAGCAAAAGCCATATCGGAAAATGATATTGTGCTTGTTACCGGTGGCGTCTCAATGGGTGATTTTGATTTCGTTCCCTCGGTGCTTGAAAGAGCCGGTGTAAAGATCCTGTTTTCAAGGGTAGCAGTGCAGCCGGGAAAGCCTACAACCTTCGGAATCCACTCAAAGGCAGTCGTATTCGGTCTTCCCGGTAATCCTGTTTCAGCATTCATTCAGTTTGAAATGCTCGTCAGACCTTTGATTTACAGGATGATGGGACATAGCTGGAAGCCATTGACAATTCAGCTTCCGATGAAAGCGAGGTTCTCGAGAAGATTTGCAGAGAGAACGGCTTTGATACCGGTTTTCATAACTGATGATGGATTTGTATCAACTGTGGAATACCATGGTTCAGCACATATTTCATCACTTTCTGATGCTGACGGAATTGTGACTATGCCTGCAGGGATTAATATAATTGAGAAAGGGGAAATAGTAAGTGTACGACAGATTTAACAGATCGATCAATTACCTCCGGATTTCAGTAACGGACCGGTGTAATCTGAGGTGCCGTTACTGCATGCCTGAAGAGGGTATTCATCTTCTCAGGCACGAAGATATACTTACATTCGACGAAATTACCGATTTTACCAGGGTAGCTGTCGATAACGGTATCAGGAAGGTAAGGATTACAGGCGGTGAACCTCTGGTCAGGAAAGGGATTGTTAATCTTGTGGGGATGATCGCATCCATCAGGGGAATTAATGACCTGTCAATGACAACAAATGCGGTGCTCCTCGAACGCTTTGCAAAGGATCTGTCAATGGCCGGACTGCAACGTGTCAATATCAGCCTTGACACGGTTGATCCTGAAAAATATTCATTTATTACCAGGACAGGTAATCTGAACGATGTTTTCAGGGGAATTGAATCAGCTAAAGCTGCTGCCCTGACTCCCATAAAAATTAATTGTGTGATCAGGGAATCGAAAGATGAAGATAATGCAAGAGCTGTTGCTGCGTTTTGTAAAAAGAATGACCTTGAAATCAGGTATATAAAGCAGATGGATCTGGTCAGCGGCAGTTTTTCCGAAGTTGACGGAGGATCCGGCGGAAACTGCAATGATTGTAACAGATTGAGGCTTACATCCAACGGGAAGCTGAAACCCTGCCTGTTCAATGATGCCGAATTTGATGTCAGGGAACTTGGTTATCAGAAAGCAATTCAAATGGCGGTAGGGGTTAAACCGGGAAGAGGATCTCATAATTTAAAAGATGGTTTTTATAATATTGGAGGATAAATAATTATGGAAAAGCTTACACATACGGACGAATCCGGCAAGGCGGTCATGGTTGACATCGGAGAAAAGGAAATACAGAAGCGAAGTGCTAAAGCAAGCGGTCATATCAGACTCACTTCCGAGACCTTGAAACTTATTGAAGATAACCTGCTTAAAAAGGGGGATGTACTTACGGTTGCACAGATTGCAGGAATAAATGCTGCAAAGCATACCTCCGATCTTATCCCGTTATGTCATAATATTCCGCTAGACAGCATAAAGGTTACGCTCTTTCCTGATGAATCGGGGGTGGTAGCCGAAAGTGAAATTAAGTGTACCGGAAGAACAGGAGCCGAGATGGAAGCCCTGACTGCCGTAAGTGTTGCACTGCTGACGGTGTATGATATGTGCAAAGCTGTTGATAATTTCATGGTAATTGATAAAGTTGTACTGGTAGAAAAGAGCAAGAAATGAATCTCCCCGGCAAATATGAAGTTATGATCATCACCCTGAGCGACAGGGCCTCCAGGGGCGAATACAAGGATCTCAGCGGTCCCAGGATCAGGGAACGGCTTACAGAATTTTTTGCAGCTGAGAAGTGGGAGTATAATATTACCAGTGTTCTTATTCCTGACGATGCCGCCGCGCTTAAGGGGATTGTAGAAAGCGCAGGCAAGGTCTGTAATTTTATTTTTACAACGGGTGGAACCGGAATAGGCCCAAACGATATTACGGTTGAAACGGTATCCCCGCTTCTGACAAAAGAGATCCCCGGAATTATGGAATTCATAAGGATCAGGTTCGGAACTGAAAAACCCAGTGCCCTTTTAAGCAGGGGAGTCGCCGGCGTTACCGGAAAAGCACTTATCTACACCCTTCCGGGATCGTTAAAAGCTGTCGATGAATATATGGGTGAAATCATTAAGACACTGAAGCATACTGTCCTGATGCAATATGGCATCGATTCTCACCATAACACTAATCAGTGAGCTTATTAAGCGTGTTGACGGTCTGGGCGCCAAGAACCCGGTCATATCTCTCCCGTGGATTCCTGTAATAGATCAGGACAGTGTAATCATTCTCGGTTTCATAATGACTTCCTTCAAACCTTGTTGCGACACTATTCCTGGCTTTGTCATCCAGAAAGACATATTCATAATTGTACCAACCCTGCTTGAGCAGTATGATACATTCATATGCCCCATCGCCGGGATTATAGGTCATGAGGTTATTTGTGTCGAATGACCAGTTGTTAAATGCACCGGAAACATACATCCTGCCTCCTTCAACGGGATATTTTGAGGGTAGCGTAAAGTACACATATACATAATCAGCATCTGTTTCCGGATTCTTCTCTTCCTGTATGGCGATATAGTATTTACCGTTAAAATCCTGCCAGTAAAAATAGGGTTTGAATTCCCTGTTATCGGAGGGATAAAGGTATACATGATAGTTTGAAAGCAGGAAATCAATGTTTCTTACATATTCAGTTTTATACCTGATGCTTTTGATATCAAAATATCTGAATTCATTCCCTCCCGGGAAAATATTTTTATCAGATAAAGCGCTGTATTTAAGCTCATTATTGCCATAAAATTCCGGTTTAAGATTTCTTTTTGCATTATCCCAACGGCCGTTTTGAAGAATAAACGCAAAAATATCACGATAGGGGTCATTGATACTTACACGTGAATAATCAACTGTAAAATCAACCTGCTGGTTTGTATTAAGGTCAGCAGTCATCCTTGGCCTGTGGGTCTGAATTTTAATCCCGACGGCATCTTCCGTAACAATAAAACGCTGAGTAAGAACAGGGTTTTCAGGATCATTGAAAGGATAGACTAATAATATGTAATTACCTGATAATCTCAAACTTACTCTGTCGTTTGGAAAACTTAGCTTATAATGGACATAATTGACTGTTGTATTAAAAGATGCTTTATACTCTTCAATCTGGTTCTCAGGGAAGCCATCCAGGTAATCATTTGGGAAAATATCTGATTTCCTCCAGTCTTTCCCGCAATGAAGGAATGTATAATAGTAAGTCTCAATCCTGTCGCCAAGAAGATCGAAATTAAGGATCAGTTTTTCATCGCTTTTAAACTTAATGATGGGGTATGACAGATTCCAACCTTCCTTATATAGTTGAACCGTTTTAATGTTTTTATTGAACACGTGGTTTGAGAACAGAAGTGAGTCGGGCTGTTCCGAATATAATGGAGAAAAATACAGCATTACTGATATCACAAGGCATAGTCTCATTAACCTACTTTTAGTATCTTGTCAGCAAAAATAATGCAATTATTTAATATCGGGATTTGCACTTTTTCATTAGCGAAGGAGTTGTTCAAAGGAATCACAGGATTACGCAGGAAAAATAACATAATGAAGAACAGATTTTTAATAGTTGCTTTTATAATTGCGGCATTGCTTACAGGATGCAGAAAGAGCACGGTCTATGAAAACTTTTCGGGCTTTGCCCAGGGTACTACCTACAGTATGGTATTTGAGAACACCGGTAAGTACAACGCCCAGGAACTTAAATCAGAAGTGGAGAAGATACTTCATGATTTTGACCTGTCATTATCCCTTTACCAGGATTCATCAATCCTTTCAAAGGTAAACCGAAATGAAGATGTTGTTCCTGATCATTATTTTATCGAAGCATTCAGGAAATCAGCGCAGATTTCAGAGTTGACCGATGGTGCCTTTGACATTACGGTAGGTCCCTTTGTTAAGGCCTGGGGATTTGGCCCTGATTCACGCAGGGATTTTACGGAATCAAAGCGCGACAGCCTCCTGAAACTTGTTGGTATGGATAAGGTCAGGCTTGTAAATGGCAGGGTAATCAAAGATCACCCGCAGATGTATCTTGATTTCAATGCTATAGCGCAGGGTTACTCTGTGGATGTTATCGGCAGCTATTTCAGCAACCTGGGTATAAAAAGTTACCTTGTTGAAATAGGAGGCGAAGTGAGGGTAAAGGGCGATAAAGGAGGTGTTCTGTGGAGGATAGGAATTGACAGGCCTACTGAGAATAACATGCTCCCCGGCAATGATCTTCAGGCGATAATCAGCCTGAAAGACCGGTCGCTGGCCACGTCGGGCAATTACAGGAAGTTTTTCGTCGAGGACGGAATGAAATACTCGCATACTATTGATCCGAGGACAGGATATCCAGCCAGGAATCAGTTGCTGAGTGCAACAATTATCGCCGACAGTTGTGCAACTGCTGACGGGATTGCAACAGCCTGCATGGTCATGGGTAAAGATAAAACGATCGAATTTCTTGGGTTTCATCCGGAATTTGAAGCTTTCCTCGTTTTTTCGGATGAGTCCGGTAATTTTATAACATGGACCTCGGAAAATCTGAAGGATTATGTTTCCGAATCCGGAAGTAAATAGAAGTTGTTTCATTAAAGCCGTCTATCCTGCGGGGTAAGGCAATAATTGCGCGGTATCGGAGAAATACCTGCTCAAAAGATATCCATCATTTCTTGTCAGGTATTAAACAACCGTCTGTTTAGTTTGTTTAACCAGTGATGGTATAAGAAAAAATCACTCAATTTTATGAATCAGAATAAGACTTCCGTTGAGCAGATAATGAATTCAAAACAGATAATGAATGCCAGGCATGAAATGAACAAGAAAACAATTCTTGCTGACTTCAGGCTTGCAAACCTTAGCCGGATGCTCAGCGTTACAGGTCGCCGGGAAGTACTCTCGGGGAAAGCCAAGTTCGGAATTTTTGGCGACGGCAAAGAATTAATCCAGATTGCAATGGCAAAACAATTCAGAAATGGTGACTGGAGGTCAGGATATTACAGGGATCAGACCTGGATGATGGCAATGGGTCTGTATAATTCAGTCGAATTTTTTCATCAGCTATATGGTAATACTGACAAAGAGCTTAATCGGTGGGAAGCGGGGGAAGGGTTTTCAATAATCATTTTTCGGTTCCCAATATTAATCCCGATGGCACCTGGCGTGATCTGACAAAGCAGAAAAATTCATCAGCTGATATTTCTCCTACGGCAGGTCAGATGCCAAGGCTTCTGGGACTTGCTTATGCATCAAAGCTTTTCAGGCAGAATAAGGATCTGCATAAGTTTACAACTCTTTCACTTCAGGGAAATGAGGTTGCTTTCGGGTCAATAGGAGATGCAAGCACTTCAGAGGGTCACTTCTGGGAAACAATAAATGCTGCCGGTGTTCTTCAGGTTCCAATGGCTCTCTCGGTTTATGATGACGGGTACGGCATTTCGGTTCCGAAAAAATACCAGACTACCAAAGGAAGCATATCAGAGATACTTAAAGGATTTGAGGATGAACCTGGTAAACCCGGAATGCTGATTTATAAGGGTAAAGGATGGGATTATCCTGGTCTGTTACAGCTTTATGAAGAAGGGATAGAAATCTGCAGACGGGATCATAATCCTGTTATCTTCCATATTGAAGACGTAACGCAGCCCCTGGGGCATTCTACCTCAGGTTCGCATGAAAGATATAAGAATGAGGAACGTTTAAAATGGGAAGAGGATTTTGATCCGATACAGAAAATGCGTGAATGGATAATTTCTGAAGGGATCGCAACCGCTTCTGAACTGGATGCTCTTGTTGATGACGCTGCTGAGGAGGCAAAGGAATCGAGGAAAAAGGCATGGGATATGTTTCAGGATCCCATAAAGATTGAACGGGATGCCCTTGTAAAAATAATTCTTGAACGTAACTGCAGGTGTGCCAGCGAGGCGAAAGAAGTTTCCGTTGATGACATAGCTAAAGACCTTGCAAAAGTACTTACACCGATAAGGAAGGATAATTTTATTGCAGCACGGAAGATTTTAAGAAATATATGTGATACCTGTCTTAAATCTGATACTCTGAGGGATGAGTTGTACGGATGGCTCAGACGTAATTACAGGGATGCTGAAAAGAGTTATGACACATTTCTTTATAACGAAACACCCACATCGGTTCTGAATGTTAAATCAGTTCAACCGGTTTATTCAGCTGATTCCCCTGAAGTACCCGGCAGGCAGATCCTGAGGGAAAATTATGATAAGCTCTTTTCGAAATACCCTCTTCTCGTTACATTCGGGGAAGATACCGGGAATATAGGAGGTGTAAACCAGTCGCTTGAAGGATTACAGAAGAAATTCGGTGAACTGAGGATAACTGATACCGGCATCAGGGAAGCAACGATCCTCGGACAGGGAATCGGGTTGGCACTGAGGGGAATGAGACCGATTGCCGAGATCCAGTATCTCGATTACCTGATGTATGCAATCCAGCTACTCAGTGATGATCTGGCAACAACACATTACCGGACTGCCGGAGGGATGGTTGCTCCGCTGATAATCAGCACCCGCGGACACCGTCTGGAAGGCATCTGGCATTCAGGTTCCCCGATGAGCATGCTTATGAATTCAGTAAGAGGCGTCTATGTGCTTGCTCCAAGGGACATGACCCGGGCAGCCGGTTTTTACAATACTCTTCTTGAAGGTAATGATCCTGCAATTGTTATTGAACCTCTTAATGGTTACAGGCTGAAAGAAAAAATGCCCGACAATATTGGTGAATACAGGCTCCCGCTTGGTATTCCGGAGGTTATAATCGAGGGTACCGACCTTACGATCGTAACTTACGGATCGACTGTAAGGATTGCTGCCGAAGCTGCAAGACAGCTTAAAACGCATAATATATCAGTTGAACTGATTGATGTCCAGACCCTTGTCCCATTTGACAGGAAAAAAATGATAGTCAATTCCCTGAAGAAAACAAACAGGGTACTGTTCCTTGATGAGGATGTTCCCGGAGGAACTACTTCATTTATGATGCAGCAGGTACTCGAAACACAGGGCGGCTGGAATTACCTTGACATTCCCCCAAAAACCCTGACAGGCAAGGAGCACCGTCCCGCTTATACGACTGACGGAGACTATTTCTCAAAGCCAAGCGCGGAAGATATCTTCGATCTGGTGTATGCAATGATAAAGGAGACTACTCCCGGAAAATACTAAATTTCAAATTTGAACCTGACGTTTCATGACCCTGGCTAAAGAAAAAGTTGTTTTTTTAGACTTTCTCCCTTTGTGTTCCTTAGTGTTATACTTTGTGATCCTTTGTGGTATTAAATTAAGTTTTACCACAAAGTACTCAAAGGTTATCACCAAGGTTCACAAAGGACTAATTCAACAGCCCCTAATTTAAAGAATTAATAATCAGGAAGTCCCCTTCAGGGGATTTAGGGGCAAAACTCCAGGGGATTCAGGGGTAGTTTAAGCCGGTTCTCCACCGATGATCTTAAGAAGTTCCAATGCAGCTTCCCTTGGTCCGGAAGTTTCATAACCCTGAATCCCGAGCCTTGTACGCATCTGACCAACAAAGACTCCATTTTTAAAGAACGAAGCAAAGTACCTGGTGACTATATTCTCATGAATTTCCCTGTACTCCGGTGGCCCGAATATATTGGCGAAATAGGAATGAACAAGACCTGTGGATGTTGTTGTCCCCTTGCTCATTACAGCCCCATCCCTGAATACATCGAGTGCCCATTCGGGTGAATCAAATCTTTCAATTACAGGATGGTCACTATCAATCTCTTCATAATTATTTGCATAAAGGATATAGTCGATCTTATGTCCGCGGATTATGGTTTCAAAGGTGGTTACGGGGAATACTATCCGTGCATTTACCTGACTGGGATTCATTATAATCGACCTGTCAAGATGACCGTAAGCATAACCCGGCTGCAGGTCATCAAGCCTCAGGAATGCACCGATTTCTGTACCGTAGCCAACAGGATTGCCATCAGCATCAAGCTCAATGGATCCCATATCGTCTGCAATTATTTTCAGTTCCCTGATCTGCTTTTCCCCCAGAACGCGGAAAGCCTCCAGGGTTTCTGATTTGCCGGCACCGGTATCACCCATCATCAGGATTGTAGCCTCCTTGTCGCCGTGGAGGAGGATCTTTACCATTGCACCATGAAAAGGCATATTACCCGATTTCATAACAATTGAATTATGAAGGGTAAGTATCATTTTTTTCAGGTAACCAAAATATCCGAATTCAGGCCTGTCAGGAATTGCACCGACAAACAGGGAATTCTGTTCGTCATTGTAGAATACTGTGGAATATTTGGAAAGATTGTCAATTGCATTTCCCGGTACACCGTAAATAAAAACAGCATCAGGTTTTCTCTCCAGTTCAGCATCTTCAGCGAGCTGGAACAGGTTACACATTGACAATCCGAGGTCAAAAAAGTTAATATGGAAATAAACCATTATTATGAGCTTGCCCACTTTTGCAGGGTAACAAAGCCAGTCTTCCGGATTAAACTCAACCAGATCGACCGGATTCTGGCAAACTTTTTTAAAATGCCCTGTCCTTTTGTTCATTGGCTGCTGAATGACAAGCGGCGGATAGATCAGCATCTGTCTGATGACAGGTATAGAATTCAGCTTTTTGTATTTTTCATCGTTCCATGTGATCTCCTTCGGCAGGGATATAACAGCCATTTCAGCGCCTGCAGGAACCTGCCTGTAAACTGTCGGGTGGCTTCCTGTAATGTTTTCCTGAATATGCCGGTATACTGTACGGATGAGATGTGTGAGTTGCTCAATCGTTTCATTAAATGTCCGATAGGGTCTTTTATCAAGGCGGTCGCCTTCGGAATCGTTAATTATGAACCTGTCAAAATGTCGCCAGTAATCGTAAAGATGTTCAACAAAATCGTTAAGGAGCTGCAGATTCCTGAGGAATGTCGCGGACCGGTCAAATATATGAGGGACGATGTTACTCTCATATTTAACAAGAAGTGAAAGGGTTTTCACAAGATCATCAATAGCAGCCTCATCGGTATTCCCGTCAAATATCCCCAGAAGTGGAGAGTTTCTTATCTTTAAATGATTTATGCAATGATCGAGGACAGCTCTGAATTTATCGCTCGCTAAAAGCTCTTCGGCAGTTTCACACATCCTTTCGCGGATATTCAGAACTGCTTTATTCCCTACAATCCGTAATGTACTTTTCTGCATCAGATGATTAACTGGTTGTTAAAAATATTACATTATTTGGAACTAATCAGTACCCGGAGTTTGGAGTCCCTAAAGTTAATAATAATAGAATGAATCAATTTAACCTCAGGCATTCCCCTGCTCACTTTAAGTACTGACCAGTTGCCATTATTAAATGACTTTTTGTTTTAAGTTATTTTTTTTTACTCATCATTTGGCACGATTTTTATATCTGATTAATAAAAATTTGTAAATTGTGTCTGTAATTAAAATTACATGAAACCGGAAATAGATCTCTTTGCTATACTTCCAGAAGACAAGATACCGGAAAAAGGCAAGATCCTTATTTCCGAACCTTTTCTGCCTGATACATTCTTCAACCGGAGCATTGTCTATCTCACCGACCATGAACCAAAAGGATCAGTCGGATTTATTCTAAACAAAAAACTTGATATAAA
Organism: uncultured Bacteroidales bacterium; assembly: GCA_963703935.1. Taxonomy (GTDB): domain Bacteria; phylum Bacteroidota; class Bacteroidia; order Bacteroidales; family VadinHA17; genus LD21. Next base: position 288,268 of record CAVPGA010000003.1, read on the forward strand.
GATCAGCGATGCAGTTGCAGGATTTGAAGGATGGAACGAGAATCTGAATATGGGTGGTCCTGTAGCTCCTGATACTCTTCATTATCTTCACAATCTTGGTCCTGCAGTTCCGAAAAGTGTTCTGGTTGAAGGAAATATTTACTGGGGCGGGGATATTGATGTCATAAGAAAGATGATCAAGGCAGGATCTGTTAACCCTGCCCAGATAAGGTTTTTCCTTGGCTACTCCGGATGGTCAGCCGGTCAGCTTGAACGGGAGCTAAAGGAAAACTCATGGGTGATAGCAAAAGTCAGATCTGAAATAATAATGAACAGCAGGGGAATTGATAGCTGGAAACGGCTGCTGAGGTCCTTCAAAAATAAATACAGAATGTGGGCTGATTTCCCGGAATCACCGGAGATGAATTAAAATTTTTTCATGTCCTTTCTTTTACGCAAAAAGAAAGGACCAAAGAAAAGCGCCAAAAATACAAATTAATGGCTTTGTTTTCGCACAAGCCGGCGCGAACCAGGGCCCAAAGCCATTAATTTCGCGTATTTTTGGGTTTTTCCAACGCACCTTCACACCCTTATCGACATAGTATTTACAAAAGAATAGAGTTTTTGATTTTAACTGCCGCGCCTCTGTTCAATGAATATCTAACCGAGAAGCAGAAGTAAAAAAGATATATTAAAATCGAACAAGGCGATATCTACAGGTGAAGAATTCTGTAAACAAGCTCCTTCAGCAGATCTCCCGGTTCGGTGCTTACATCGCCAAAACCTTTTGATTTCATAGTCATAGGTACGCAACAGACTTATAATCTGAACTGTTTTTGAAACATTGTATTTTGCTGAAGCAGTTTCATAATCCTTTACGAAAAACGGATTTATCTTTAAGGACCGCAGCAACATTATTCTTTGACTTGTCAGTAAGGTAATGATAAGTCAGGATTTTGGTGAACAAGCCGAAGAGTGAAGCAATAGTAAGAGTTATGGGATTGTCTTTGGGATTATTTGCAAAATAATGAACTATCATATTGGCTTTGAGAATATTCTTTTCCCCAATTGCTTTTTGAAGTTCAAAATTATTATAGTCTTTGCTTATCCCGATATTTTTTTCAATCAGTGCTGAAGTAATTACAGGTTTACCTTCCGGAAGTGTAATTAAAAGCTTGTCCAGCTCATTAACAATCTTATGAAGATCGGTGCCAAGGAATTCAGTAAGCATTGACGAAGCATCGGGATTGATCTTTATTCCTTTTGTCATCAGGTATCTTTCGATCCATGCAGGAACCTGGTAATCGCGAAGCCGCATAGATTCAAAATAAACGCACTGCGTATCAAGGAGTTTGTACAGTTTTGTTCTCTTGTCAAGTGTTTTGTATTTGTAATTCAGGACCAGGATTGTTGACAGAAGAGGTTTCTCAAGATAAAACAGCAGATCCTCTATCTTTCTCAGCGACTGAGCTTCCTTTACTATTACAACCTGGTGGCTTGCCATCATCGGGAACCGCCGGGCAGTATCAATAATTGCAGGAACTGAAGTGTCTTCTCCATAGATAATTACCTGGTTGAAAGCTTTTTCAGCTTCAGTCAGAACTTTTTCTTCAATATAGTCTGTGATCAGGTCAATATAGTAAGGTTCATCACCAGCCAGAAAATAGACCGGCTTGAAGATCCTTTTCCTGAGATCTGAGATTATTTCTTCGAAAGTGACAGCCATTTTCAGAATCTAAGATGTTTTACAGATATTCCATTATCCTTTATTTCCCTTAGTGCATCTATACCTATCTTGAGATGCATTTCAACAAATTTATTTGTAACAAGTCTGTCGCTTTCTTCTGTTTTAATGCCAGTTGAGATCATCGGCTGATCTGAAACCAGCAGCAAGGCTCCTGTTGGAATTTCATTTGCAAAACCAACAGTAAAAATTGTTGCAGTCTCCATATCAATAGCCATTGCTCTGGTTTTTACAAGGTATTTCTTAAACCTGTCATCATACTCCCAGACCCTTCTGTTGGTAGTATAAACTGTCCCGGTCCAGTATTCTTTGTTGAACCGTGTTATTGTAGCTGAAATTGCACTCTGCAGCTTGAATGCAGGTAATGCAGGGACTTCAATCGGAAGATAATCATTTGAAGTTCCGTCGCTTCTGATGGCAGCAATGGGAAGAATGAGATCTCCCAGTTTGTTCTTCTTCTTAAGTCCGCCGCATTTACCAAGAAACAATACTGCAGTCGGACTCACAGCACTCAGCAGATCCATTACTGTTGCAGCATTCGGACTTCCCATTCCGAAGCTTGATGATTGTTATTCCGTCAGCAGTGGCACTTGGCATATTCTTTTCCTTGCCTTCAACCTCAACATTATGCCATTTTGCAAATAGCTCAACATAATACAGATAATTGGTAAGAAGAAAATATTTGCCGAATGTATCTATTGATTTGCCTGTATATCTCGGGAGCCAGTTATTAACAATTTCTTCTTTGGTTTTCATATTTAATGGACTGAAATAATTATCTCAATATATTTGTAAGGATCAATCATAAATTTGATCTTATTTCCTGGCGAAAGCGGATTCACAGGTAAGGATTTCACAAAGTTATTCAATATGGAGAAGAGGAAGGATATTTGTATATATTCCATGTTTCAAAAATACAAAACAAAGTTGAAACAGCTAAATCTGCCTTAATATTCATTCAGGATCACCGGAAAGGAGGGATCGGAAATGATCCTCGATCCTGTCAGGAAGAAAATGGGTAAAGCTGACTCCTGAAGAGTGGGTGAGACAGAATTTTGTCCAGTATCTTGTTCACGAAGGCAAATATCCTCCCGGACTTATTGCAATAGAGATAATGTTCAATTATAATAAATTGAAGAACAGGGTCGATATTCTTGTTCATGACAGGAAAGGCCATCCGGTAATGATTGTCGAATGTAAATCCTCTGATGTTGATATCAATGATGAAAAAATAAGGGATCAGATCGGGGAATACAACTGGAAATTCAAGGTGACCTATGTTATTGTTACAAATGGTATGGATCACTATTCATGCAAATTTGATCCGGTGAATAAAAAATATGAATATATGCTGGTGATTCCGCTTTATGAAGAACTTTTAACATGATGCTGTATGATCAGAGTAACCTGTGCCATAATCAGGAATGAAGAGAATGAAGTGCTCGTGGTTCAGAGGGGGGAAAAGACCGATCATCCCTTTAAATGGGAGTTTCCGGGTGGTAAGCTTCAGGATGGGGAGACGGAGGAGGAGTGTATAATCAGGGAAATAAGAGAGGAACTTTCAATCGGGATAGTTATCTGCAACCGTATGCCTGAGGTTGAATATGATTATGGCATGAAACAGATACAGCTAATCCCTTTTGTGTGTGATACTCTGGATGAATTTCCCTTGCTTTCAGAGCATATTGACTTTAAATGGCTGGCCCCGCAGGATCTGAAAAATGTGGATTTTTCAGAAGCGGATATTCTGGTTGCAGATCACTATCTGGATAGTGTTAAAGAATTAACAATACAAAAAGAAGCTGTCTCAGCTGAAGAGCAATCATTAAGTGATGACCTGGAGCTTCAAAGGATGGTAAACCGGATGATGAGTATGAAAGAAGCGGAATGGGTGGCGCTCTCAGCAATTGAAAATCCCGCGATCTTCCGTAAGCTTGTTGATTATTCGTTCATGTCTGATCAAAGACTTGCTTTCCGTGCTTCCTGGACACTTTCAAAGGCATGTGATAAATTCCCTGAGATGATCTATCCTTATATGAATGAGATTATTGAAGGGCTGGATAGAATTGACAATGAAAGTGCACAGAGGTCATTACTCAGGATAATCTCATTCAGTGATATTGAAAGACTCGCTCCCAGGCACCAGGGAATGCTGACAGATCATTGCTTCAGGGCGCTTAGTTCGGGAACATCTGCAATTGCTGTCAAAGCTTATTCAATGGAGATCCTTTACAAACTTGCACTGATATACCCGGAACTGGCAAATGAGCTGGCTGCAACCATCAATATGCTTCAGGGTGAAGGTTCAGCCGGAATTGTGGCCAGAGGGCATATCATACTGAAAAAGCTTGCCTCCGATCCTAAAGAGCGTGGATCCAGTCAGCGATAACCTTAAGAACCTCAGGAGAAAAGGTCTCTTCAATTTCACCGTATTCTGTTATGAGCCCTGTCTTACAGTGCTGAAACAGGTGATTTAATCCGGGGAATTTAATTGTTGTGACTGATTTGTTTCCGCCTGATTTTACTGCTTTCTCGATCGATTTAAGGTTTACATCGGCAGCTACCTGAAGGTCCTTTTCGCCATTAAGTGCAAGCACGGGGCATTTTACCTTTTTCCAGAAATCAGCAGGATTCGTCATGAGAAAATACCTGAACCATGGGTATGCCACAGGGCTGAGGCTTGAATTAAGTTGTTTCACTGCCTGATCGATTTCCGCGGAACTAAGTTTCTTTTTGGCAAGTATTTTTTTGTAGACATCCGTCATCTTTGCTTCAGCTTTCTTATTGTCAGGTTCCTTTTTAAGGACGGCAAAGAGCTTTTTGTTTATTGAAATGGCTTCCTGAATCTCCTTTTCCGGCATTCCGGAAGCAAGGCTTATATCCATATTCTGCCTGTGTAATAATTCCTCACCCCGAACTCCCGTACCTGCAAGGGATATAACAAATGCAATATCCGGGTTTGAAGCGGCGACAATTGGTGCTATCAACCCTCCTTCACTATGACCTGCGAGGCCTATTTCACCAGGACTTATTCTCGGATCCTTTTTCAGAAACGTATATGCTGCCTCCGCATCCGTTGCCAGGTCAGCGGAGGTTGCTGTTGAATAATTACCCTGCGACCTGCCAACACCCCTGTCGTCATAACGGAGAACGGCGATGCCATTTCTGGTGAGATAATCGGCTATGACCAGGAATGGTTTATGTCCCATTATTTCTTCATTTCTGTTCTGGGCGCCTGATCCTGTTATAAGAATAACAGCCGGAAAAGGGCCAACTCCTTCCGGGACTGTCAGTGTTCCGCCCAGTGTAATATTGAATTTTTCATTTGCAAAAGTCACATTTTCGCTTGTATACCGGAACGGTGGTCTTGGTTCCTGCGGCCTGTTCAAAGTAAAGGCTGCTTTTAATTTTGTCAGGTTAAGTTCAACTTCAGTCCCCGCCTGTTTCCAGGTTCCTTCGATAATTGTGTCGCTTTTAATAATGCCATTATATTCCGCAAGCAATGCGCCAGCGGATATTTTCAGTGCCTTCCCGTCAAGTGTTACGGGTCCGAGCTTTATATTCTTTGCTCCCTGGTCGGGAGAGTCAAGAGTAGCAACCAGTGAATCTTTTTCGATCGTTGTAATATTGAATACAATCCTGAGAGGAACAGGACCTGCTGTTATTTTTCCAATCCATGAACCTGTAACTATTTGTTTTTCAGAAAAATTCTGTGCTGCTGAAGGAACAATTCCAAGAAGCATGATTATCAGCACTAAAGAACCTGTTTTTTTCATAATTTATTGAATTTTAAAATTACGTTTTAAAGATATTCAATTAGAAGCAAATAGACTTATAATTTAATAATAAGAAGAACTTACACAGAGATCCACAGAGGTTTCACAGAGTTCCACAGAGGTGTAACTTACTTCCGCGAACGGACATTTGTATAGGTTCTTGGTTTTCTTTTGTACTTTTGCGGTTCATATAATTTGTCAGAATGAAAATTGTTGATACGAGAGGACAATCATGTCCGGCACCGCTCATTGCCACAAAAAGAGCTTTAAAGGATAGGTTTGGGGGTGAATCATTCGAAGTTTTTACCGATAGCCAGACAGCTTTAAATAATATTTCAAGATTTTTAAAGGATAATAATACAGAATTTAAAATTAAGGAAACTGATGGATTCTGGACACTTACTGTTTCCGGAGAGAATAATGAAATTGCCCACCCCACGGGGCCTGATCATCAAATAAAACAAAATGGAAATTGACCTTCTTAAGATGGTTGAATCAGGCGGCTGTTCTGCAAAGATACCTCCCAAGCAGCTTGAGGAAATTTTAAAACACCTTCCCCTTCCTGAAGATCCCAATATTCTGGTTGACATTGATACTCACGATGATGCAGGAGTGTACAGGATCAACGACGAACTTGCACTGGTCCTGACCACCGACTTTTTCCCACCAGTTTGCAGCGATCCCTATGAATTCGGGCAGATTGCTGCAGCAAACTCATTAAGTGATGTTTACGCAATGGGAGGGATGCCCGTCTTAGCTTTGAACATAATGATGTTCCCTTCTGCCAGGCTTCCCCTGGAGGCATACGCTGCCATCCTTAAAGGCGGATTTGACAAAGCTTCCGAAGCGGGTGCGAGAATAATAGGAGGACATACGATTGATGATTTTCCGCCAAAATACGGGCTTGCTGTTGTAGGATACATACATCCTGAAGCTATAATTACAAACGCAGGTGCAAAACCTGATGATTACCTGGTACTTACAAAGCCTGTCGGCATCGGTGTGATCCTTGCTGCACAAAGGATGGGTATGGCTTCCCCAGCAGATATTGAAAGTGCCAAAACCCAGATGAAGGCTCTTAATAAGTCCGGGGCTGAGGTAATGAAAAGATTGAATGTCAGAGGTGCTACTGATATAACAGGATTCGGACTTGCGGGTCATGCCCTGAAGATGGCAAAAGCAAGCCGGGTCTCAATATCGTTGAGGATGAGCCAGGTACCAATCATCGGCGATGCGTACAGGCTTGTCGAAGAGGGATGCATTCCGGGGGCTTCGTTCAGTAACCTTGACTTTGTTGAAAACGACGCTCATTTTGGAGATAAGCTTGATTACAACCTGAAAATGATTGCCATGGATGCTCAGACCTCAGGTGGACTGCTGATGAGTGTTGGTCGCGCTAATGCAGAACAGCTGATCGGTGAACTTCATTCTTCCGGCTTAACCAGTTCGGCAGTAATCGGTTATGTTACACAGAAGAGGGAGAAATATCTTTATCTGGAGGACTGAGCGATATATGGGGACGCAGCTTGCTAAGTCTCTACAATCAGTCTAATCAAAAACTGCCTCGAAGAGGTTGTGTTTTTTTGCATCGAAGCACATTTCAATCTGGCTCCTTGTATTTCGCTCTGTCGAGAGAGAAGGCAATGAATCATGAGAAAAGAACCCAGCCTCGATGGTTTCAGTATTTTCAGCGAAATTATTTCCAATAAGTTCGCACTCGACAAAGACCTTGTAAATGGTGTAGGGATAAGGCGTTTCATAGTGCCTGTTAGCAAGCTGAATTGCAATGATCCTTTTTGGCGTTACTTCTGCGCCTGCCTCCTCACGGCACTCCCTGACGGCAGACTCGCCTACAGAACTGTTTACGTCAGCCCAGCCTCCCGGCAGCGACCACGCACCATCAATTTTTTCCCTCACCATAAGAATCTTATCATCCTTAAATACAGATGCCCTGATGTCGACCTTTGGCGTTTGATAGCCTGTTTCCGAAGCAAAGAGATCCCTTATTTTTTCATGGCTTACTTCAGTGTATTCATGCATGATTTCTACAGACAGGTTTCTTATCTGCTGGTATCTGTCCAGGTCGTACTGGTTTTCCCCGAAAGTCAATCCGGCCTGTGCTATCGACTGCAGTCTTGATGCCCATTCAAGCCATTTCTCATTCATATGAATTCCTTCATTTAAAAAATAAATATAGCTAATAATGTTTTATATATGTTAAAGCGTTCTATTAAAGGTAATTTGAAAGCAATGATAACGAAATACAGGAAATAGATCATAACTGAGCAATTTATTCTCCTGAAAGCGTGGTTCTTGTAACCAATTCTAATTGTAACAAAATTGTAACATTAAAAAGCAATTTTTTATATCAATAGTAAGTAATTTCGCATTTGAAGAAAGCATTAACTTGAAGCATAACCTTAAGTGATTGATTTTTATAGTATTCACCTCTGAATATCCACAAACAGAAACCCATTAGACATTAAATGACTTTTTTATATTTTCTGATAGGACTGGTTCTGTTGTTCGATTTTATAAACGGATTTCATGACTCTGCCAACTCAATAGCTACTGTCGTTTCAACAAAGGTTTTGTCGCCTCTTGCTGCGGTAGGATTAGCAGCTACTTTTAATTTTGTTGCATTTCTGGTATTTCCTCTGCAAGTTGCTAAAACAATTGGCGGAAATGTCATAGATACTGAAATAGTCACTCTGAATTTAATTACGGCTGCAGTAATAGCCGCAATAATCTGGAACCTTTTCACCTGGTGGTGGGGACTCCCTTCAAGCTCTTCACACACACTTGTAGGAGGGCTGGTGGGTGCGGCTGCTGCTTCAAGCGGATTTGAATCCATAATTTATTCCGGTGTCCTGAAAATTGGATTATTTATTGTGGTAGCACCTGTCTTAGGAATGGTGATGTCGTACATTATCTCAGTAATAGTTCTGCATATTGTTAAGAAAAGTTCACCATTTAGTGTTGATAGACATTTCAGGAGGCTCCAGTTATTATCTGCCTCAGCATTCAGTCTGGGACATGGTGGTAACGACGCTCAAAAATCGATGGGTATAATCTGGGTGGCCTTGTATGCAGTAGGCAAAGTTCCCAGGGATTCCGATCCTGCTTTATGGGTGGTTTTATCGTGTCATGCAGCTATGGCCCTTGGTACCCTGTTCGGAGGATGGCGAATCGTAAAGACCATGGGTCAGAAAATAACCAAGCTAAAACCCTTTGAGGGCTTCTGTGCTGAGACAGCTGGTGCTCTTACCCTGTTTATTGCTACTCATTTTGGCATACCGGTAAGCACGACTCACACAATTACAGGTTCAATTATTGGTGTCGGGGCAACCAAGAGAGCGTCAGCTGTTAAATGGGGTGTCACTACAAAAATATTCCTTGCCTGGATACTTACTATACCTGTTTCAGCCATTATCGGGGCATTGTTATTCTACCTGATTCAGGGGCTTTTCTGATTGAATATCCGGAACGACCTGCTTAAGGTTGCCTGAAGGTTGAAAAAGGTGTACTTATTTCTTTGGAAGGGTAAAAAGAAATTCCGTACCTCCGCCTGCCCTGTTTCGTACAAGTATTTCACCCTTATGAAGCAGGACGGCATTTTTAACAATTGCGAGACCAAGTCCTGTCCCTCCGCTTTTTCTTGACCTTCCGGAATCAACACGGTAAAATCGTTCAAATACGCGGCCGATATGCTCCTGGGGTATGCCAACACCATTATCCGAGAAAGAGAAATGGTAGAATTTCTTGTCTTCATTAAAAACTAAAATCCTGATGGAAGTTCCTTCCCCTGCATAGTTAATGGCATTTTCAACGAGATTTTGAAATATGGAGAGGATAAGAGATCTGTTCCCTTTCACCAGAACTTTATCCCCTATCCTGATTTCGACCTTCATCTTCCGGGAGTGATTGCTGATTTGAAGTTATTATGGACTTCCCTGACTACCTTTTTTATCTTTACCATTTCAGGTTGAAATGATGACCCAGCCTCCTCAATTTTGTTAAGGACTGAAATATCATTGATGAGGTCGGTGAGCCTGTCAGTCTGAGCTAATGCTTTCTCCGGAAAGTACTTCTGCTTCTTTTGTTCAATCCCGTTATCACTCAGCATGGTTTCAATATAGCCCTTTATTGATGCAACCGGTGTTTTAAGCTCGTGAGCGATATTAGAAGTCATCTGCTGTTTGATGAGCTTGTTTTTCCCGATTTTAGTAATATCGTTCAGAATGACTTCAAAGCTTCTGTCGTAAAAGATTACACACTGGACCCTGAAGAACCTTCCATCCTTAGCGACCTGATACTCCATTTTTGGCAGATCAGATGAATTGATTTCTAAATTCGAATATCTGGTTATGAAGTCATTAACTGATGAGAATTCGGGAATCTCAAAAAAAGTTGACGAAAATATTTTAAGATCACCTGATATCATATTCATCTGCTGAATAAAATGATCATTGCTGAAAATTATTTCTTTACTATGGGAAAAGAATGCAATTCCTTCATTCAGTGCATTCAGATGATTGAAAAGCTTCTCTTTTTCATTCGCAAGATCATTCTTTGCTGCCAACAGGTTATTATAAATTTCAAGGATCTCTGTACCAATTACACCAAGCTCATTTTTCGGAAAATCTGAAATAAACGGTTTATCATCTCTAAGGCTAAGAGCGAAATCTTTCAATCTGGTGACTGATTCACCAAACTTGTTGGTCACAAATAGTAAAACTATTCCCATAATTATAAAACAGAAGAGGATAACAAAAAGAATCTTCAGATTAGCCTTAAGGAAATTCGTAATATTTACATCATAGATCAGCGCTGCCCTGATATAATATTTGCCATAAAACTTTGAATAGTAATAAAACTCCTGACCGGTAGTACCTGATTTCCTGACAGCAGTGCCAAATTCAGAGGTGGATGACTCCAAAATTTCAGGTCTCGTTTTATGATTTTCCATTGTTTCATAACCGGAAACAAAACTGTCATAAAGGACTATCCCCGAAGTGTCAATAATGGAAATCCTCAGGTTAGGGTGAGGAAGAAGGAGGTTAAGTGAATCAATTTTTTGGTATAGGCCGGAATCGTAAATCGAATTAATGTTAATATAATTATCCACTATCCGGCTTATATTATATAATTCATCATTCAGAGTTAAAATTCGGAACTGCTTTTCCCTTTTATAAAGGTATGTAATTATCAGTAGTGCAACTATTGAGAAAATTGCTGAGTAGAAGAACAAGAGATTGTTCCTGAATTTATTTCTTGAACTGAACATATACAGGAATAGGATCAGAATTCAAAAAAGTAACCATACCCGGTCTTATTTTTAAGATTTTGGCCATAAACGCCGAGTTTTGTCCGTAATCTTGTAATATTTACGTCGACAGTTCTTTCCGTGACTATTACGTCATCTCCCCAGACCGTAGTAAGGACTTCCTCTCTTGAAAAGACTTTTCCCTGGTTCTCCAGAAGAAGCTTCAGAATCTCAAATTCTTTTTTTGTAAGTTCGACTTTCTCATCATTAATTATAAGCCTTTTTCGGATTGTATCCATCTCTATCTCACCAAATCTGATGGTAGCCGGAGGTTTAATCCTGTCGGCACGGGATCGTTTAAGTACAGCTTTTACACGTGCTGTTAATTCATTAACAGAAAACGGTTTGGCAATATAATCGTCAGCACCGAGGCTGAATCCTGTTAAAATATCGTTTTCAGTATCTTTTGCAGTAAGGAAAATAATTGGCACATTAATATTCATTTCTTTCCTCATCTTATCAGCTAATTTAAATCCCGACATAGGACCCATCATTACATCCAGCAAAATCAGATCAAAATTATTTAAAGGTCTTTTTGATGCTTCTTCTGCCGAATGTGCAACTTCAGTGTGATATCCGGCATTGGATAAGTTATACTGAAGGATCTCACAAAGATCTTCTTCATCATCAACTATAAGAATTCGTTTGCTTTTAGTTTCCATATTTAATCTTTTTCATAAAGCCCGATGCCTTCTATTAATTTCTGACTGACGCAAAGGTAAAGACTCTGACCCAATAATATATTACATTTTAATTACAAAAAGCGTAAGTCTGTAACATAAATGTAATCAAACCTTCAACGGTTCGTAACCGGTTTTCAGGCTGCTTTGGGCGATATTTGCATCGGAGATATTTGAATAAAATCATCAACTGAAAATTATGAAAAACTTTACCAAATTAACAATTCCTTCATTAATAATTTTGTTCTTTCTTGCCACACACTTAAATGGCCAATCCGGGTCTATAAAGGGGACTGTGACCGACAAATCAAACTCCGAAATCCTGATCGGAACGACGGTACAGATAGATGGTACAACTGTCGGAACAACAACTGATGTCAATGGAAATTATATTCTGCCTGATCTTAAGCCAGGGAGATACAACCTTAAAATCTCCTATGTCTCTTACACGACAAAGGTAATTGAGAATATAAATATAGAATCAAACAAAGTTACAACTGTGGATGTTGAACTTGAAGGCAACGTCGTTACTCTCAATGACATAAATGTGACAGCGGTAAGGAGAACAAATACCGAGGTTTCAATGATTACCGATATAAAAGCAAGTCAGTTTGTATCAACCGGTATATCGGGTCAGCAAATATCAAAAACACTCGACAAAGATGCATCGGAGGTTGTTAAAAGAGTTCCGGGGATAACTATAATGGATAACAGATTCCTGATAGTCAGAGGTTTGTCTCAAAGGTATAACAATGTGTGGTTAAACAATGCAGCCACCCCCAGTGCCGAAGCCGATGTAAAGGCTTTTTCATTTGACATCATCCCCAGTTCAATGATAGAGAACATGATGATATTCAAATCACCGGCTGCCGAGCTGCCTGCAGATTTTTCCGGAGGTTTTGTCAAGATTACTACAAAGAACCTTCCTGAGAAGAACGGAATGTTTTTTTCTTACGGCACAGGTATAAGTGAAAACACTACTTTCGGCAACTTTTATAAGCCTGTGGGAGGAGGCACCGACTGGTTAGGTTTTGATAACGGATCAAGAGCTTTACCGAACGATATGCCAGGGCATCTTAATGAATACGAATCAGCCACTAATCCGGTTATACGCGAAAAAATTACCTCCCTGGGACAGGCACTGAATAATAATTGGTCACCTGTTACAACTACAGCTCTCCCGGACCAGAAGTTTCTTGCCGGAATAAACCGCAAATTTGATATCGGAAATAATACTCTGGGAAATGTAACAGCTTTAACGTACAGTCTTTCAAATAGTTCAGAAGATATTCAGAATATCGATTATTCAATTTATGATTATTCACTCGATAAACCCTCGTACCTGAATCAGTTCCTTGATGAACAATATTCCAATTCTGCAAGGTTCGCTTTAATGAACAACACCTCACTTTATCTTGGAAAAGGAACAAAACTCGAATTAAGAAACCTTTTCAACCAGGCCGGCTCCTCCCGCTATATTATGAGAACAGGCAGGGAATGGTATAACAACGGCAGGTATATCAGATCCGAAGAACTCAGGTATTTAAGCAGGTCAATTTATACAGGACAACTTGCAGGTGAGCATTCATTCAAGGAAGGGAAAACCAAAATGGACTGGATTTTAGGGTATGCTTCTTCAAATAAAAAGGAACCCGACACAAAACGATACAGATATATCCGCGATGATGCTGACCCTACAAAATTTATGCTTCTGTTCGCTGACCAGGCCGACTTATCCTCGCAATCAAGGATGTGGATCAACCTGATAGAAACTACAATCTCAGCTTCACTTAATTTTACCAGACAGTTAAAAATAGGAACATTTAAGCCAGAAATCAAAGCAGGACTCTATTTTGAAAACAAAGACAGAAGTTTCCATGCACGGAATTTCGGATATGCAAAAGGTAGTTCTGAATCGACATTTGGTCAGACTACTCTTCCGGTGGATCAGATCTTCACAGATGCGAATATAAATCTGACAAACGGGATTAAGCTGACTGAAGTTACAGCACTATCTGATTCGTACACAGCTTCAAATAATCAGATTGCAGGGTATTTATCGGCAAGGATGCCGGTTGGCGAAAAAATAAATATTTATACGGGTCTGAGGATCGAAAAAAACAGGCAGACCCTGGCAAGCTACAAGCAGGGTTCATCAGTAGAGGTAAATGTTGACAGAGATACTATTAACCTCTTCCCTTCAGCCAACATGACATATAACTTTTCTGAGAAAAGTCTTGTCAGACTTGCTTACGGAATGACAATCAACCGCCCGGAATTCAGGGAGATTGCCCCATTTTACTATGTGGATTTTGAAATGAATGCCGGTATATACGGAGCACCTCATATTAAACAGGCTTATATACATAATTTCGACGTAAGATATGAACTTTATCCTGGCCCTGGGGAGACATTCAACATTGGAGCTTTCTATAAAAAGTTCCTTAATCCTATCGAGCAGATAATTCTTGGTAACAATCCCACTCAATACTCATTTGAAAATGTTGAATCTGCTTATAGTGCTGGTATTGAAGCAGAATTAAGGAAATCGCTGGAATTTATACCTGGTCTGGAGAATCTGACAGTTGTTCTGAATACCTCAGTTATTAAAAGCAAGGTTACATTTCCCGATGGTACTTTGTCCCGGAACAGGCCGCTCGAAGGACAATCACCCTTTATTGTAAATGCCGGTCTATTCTACCAGGGTAAGACAAACGGAATGATGATAAGTCTTCTTTATAATGTAATCGGAAAAAGAATAGTTGCTGTCGGCAGGCCATCTCCCAATGAGTGGGAGGATATTCCGGATATTTATGAAATGCCAAGAAATGTTATTGATCTTACAATAAGTAAAACGATCGGCAAACGGATTGAGATCAAAGGAGGTATAAGAGATCTGCTTAATGAAAAAGCTGAATATATGCAGTCAGTTAATGCTCTGGTTGATATGAGAGTTTATACACACGGTGTCGAAGATGGTTTGAAGGAGTTTAACCGTAAACAATATACAAAGTCTTTTTACCCCGGCAGATATTTCTCCCTGGGAATTTCACTGAAAATTGGGTAGTTCACTGTTGAAAGAAAAGTGTAAATGAAATAGGTTATATCACCACCGATTTGAAGTGGATCAGAAAAGTTAACTGAAAAAGACAAGAACTAAAATACAAGAAATAAAAGGAAAGAAACAAACATAAAGAACTTTTCTCCGGTGATACGGAGATCGGATTAACAATAAAAAAGATAACATTTCTAAAACATTAAGAAAACTAAATCATAATGTAAAGGATAACTATTGTATAAACTAAAAATGAAGGTATGAAAACAAATTTGAGGATCTACAATCTTTTTACCATTCTGGCTTTTATTGCTTGGGATTGTGACATCATGTGAAAAGGATGTGAAGGTAACAGGAATAGAATTGGACAAGGTAACTGCAGATGTTATGGTCGGATCAACCCTGAATTTATCTGTAATATTCGATCCGATGGATGCAACAAATAAGAACATTACGTGGGAATCGAACAATACCAGTGTTGCAACTGTAGCTAACGGTGTTGTAACAGGGGTCGCCCTTGGAACCGCCACAATAAAAGCAACATCTCAGGATAATATCACAATTGCAGGCAACCTGTGAAATTACTGTTATTACCATCAAACGGCCAGCAGATAACTGTAAGCGGTGATATTACCGCTGACACCAAATGGTATGCAAATGCACGTTATTTCCTTTCCGGATTTGTTTATGTAAAGAATAATGCAACTCTTACAATTGAACCGGGAACAATAATTAAAGGTGTTTCAGGAACAAAAGGTGCCCTTATAATTGAGAGAGGATCAAAGATCATGGCTCAGGGTACAGAAAGTAAGCCTATAGTATTTACCTCGGATAAGCCAAAAGGCCAGCGTGGCTACGGAGACTGGGGAGGTCTTGTGCTTTGCGGCAATGCACCGACTAACAAGCATGACAACGGTACAGGTGTAGGTATAGCAGAAGGTGGAATTGGTTCAAATTATGGAGGCACTGATGCTGCTGATAACTCAGGAATACTTCAGTATGTCAGAATTGAGTTTCCGGGTATTCCGCTTACAGCTACTGCTAACAGTGAGATCAATGGATTGACACTTTATTCGGTGGGCTCAGGAACTACAATTGATCATGTCCAGGTATCTTACTCAGGTGATGATTCATATGAATGGTTCGGAGGAACTGTAAATGCTAAATACCTGGTTGCATTAAGAGGTTGGGACGATGATTTTGATACTGATAACGGTTTTATTGGTAAAGTTCAGTTTTTTGTCAGTTTACGTGATCCGGCCAGTGCAGATCAGTCTCAGTCAAACGGATTTGAATCGGACAATGATGCTGACGGTTCAACACTTACCCCTGTAACTGCGCCTGTATTCTCAAACGGCAGCATGTTTGGCCCGCTGGCAACTCCGGCAACAACAATAAACTCACTTTACCGGCATGCAATGCATTTGCGTCGCGGAACCCGTCTGTCAGTTTATAATTCTGTATTTGCCGGCTGGCCGACAGGATTGAATATCGACGGACAAAAAGGTGATTCTCCTGCTCAGGCGACTGCAAATGTACTTCAGATAGAAAACTGTGTTATGTCAGGTATGACAACAAATTACAGCATGACTTATCTGGCTGATACTGAAGCCTGGTTCACAAATGCTTCAAGGAATAATCAGGTAGTGGCAGCAAATGATCTTCTTCAGGTGACAAATCCGTTTAATCTGACGGCTCCGAACTTCCTTCCTGCTGCCGGTTCACCTCTTCTTACAGGTGCATCATTCACTAATACAAAACTGACCGGTTCATTTTTTACCCAGGTTACTCACAGAGGTGCGTTCGGAGCTACTAACTGGACATCCGGCTGGTGTAATTTTGACCCACAGAATACTGATTATTAACAATAAGGGCAAACCTGTCAGGGTGATTTATCAGATATCTCCAGTCTGCTTTCAGGTTGCTCCAGTAACTCTGCGGTTCTCTCCCAACCGTCCGGGAAGTTCCGCAGAGTTCTTTTCTGGTTTATATGCACACCCCATTTCAGCAGAGAATTCGGATCTATGACTCATGTTTTTCAGAGTTTCGTATATTGCGCTGTTATTGATGGCAAAATGAAAAATTGGTTTCTGGTTTACACAATACTTCTGTTCTCTTTAAGCGAAAGCATAATTTCACAGACTATCACCAATCCGAATTTCTCACTTAAAAGCCACGAAACCCTGGAAATTACAAAAATAGAAACTGTTGCCGGATCGACTGTTTTTTACATGAGCATTACTAACCTGATTGAAGGGGGCAGCTTTTGTGCCGATAAGAAGATTTACTTTGTTTATCCAGACGGAAAACAAAGCAAAATGACAGCATCCTTTGGGATTCCGAATTGTCCTGATACCCATAAATTCAAGTCAATAGGAGAGAAGCTCGAATTCTCACTTACTTTTCCAGCCATGGAACAGGGTACAGTGTGGATTGACCTGATTGAGGATTGTGCTGATAATTGTTTCTCCTTCTTTGGAGTAATCCTGGATAATGAACTTAACAGGAAAATCAATGAGGCATTTGCCTTAGCTGACAACAGTGATCCGGCTTCGGCAATCACAGGCTTCATTAATATTCTTGAGGAGACTCATAATAAGAATCCCGGTTCAGAAGGACTGCTGTATATTAATATTATCAACCTTCTGGCCAGAACAGGAGACAAAGTTAAGGCGGCAGAATGGTATAACAGGTTTAAACTATCCGGTGTACCCAGGCTCTCGCAGTATATCAAATTTCTGAATGATCAGGGTATTAAGTATTAGTTACTCCCCTTTATCCCTTTGTGACCCTTTGTGTTTCCCTTTGTGAACCTTTGTGGTTTGGATTAATATTTTACCACAAAGTACGCAAACCTGCCTGCCGGCAGGCAGGGGTTTTCACGTAGGTTCACTAAGGACTCTTCAGACAGCCCCTTATGGGTAAAACTGGGGCTTTTGAGGCGTCCTTAAGTAAAAAAAAAAGAGGCTGAATCTTATTATTCAGCCTCTTCAGGTATTTATGGTAAGGTTAGAAACTGAAGTCGACTCCTACTGCAAAGAGCATATTATCCTTGGAATATGTTTCCCTGGCCGGGATGATCGCTCCGGTAGGAAATACATGGTTGATTGTTTTTTCACCTTTCTGGTACATTGTGTAACCGGCACCAAGATTGATCTGAAGATTCTCAAGAACTGAAAATGCGCCACCGATCCCAACTGTACTTGACGGAAGACTGTAAGTGAGGTCGCTCTGATAATCAGAATTTACTCCGGTTTTTGAGTAAAGATAACCGCCGCTCACCAATAATTTTTCAGTGAGGTTGTACTGCAGGCCGGCACCCAGCTCAAAATAATTCTTATCGATTATCTGGTCATTATTGACATAAACGCCGCCTATCTTATGTCCATAGTTGGCTGTCTTGTCAAAATAGTAGTTACCCGATGCTGACACCTTCAGTTGTTCTGTTACTCCGAAATCAACGCCTATCGTCAGCATAGCCGGCATGTCATTTCTGACCTTTTCCCCATCAGGGAACATCGTAACCGGGGTTCCTCCTGCCGTAAAACCTGTAAGTATGTCCTTGGCAGTTTTATTTTCAAGTTCAAGTTTGGTGGCCATTTCGTATTTAATACCAATGTTCAGGTTTTCAATCGGTGAGATGTTAACACTTATGAACGGAGTGTAACCTGACCCCGTCTGTACAACATCCGCATCCTGATCACCAAGGAGAGTGGCTGTAGCTGTATATTTTGCACCGGCACCCTTGAAAACTGCATCAGCCTGCGCAATAGTAACCGATGCAGGAGCACCAAATGCTGTCAGTGCACCTTCAAGCGCCATACGTGTCTGGCTATTAATGATGGTAGCAGCTTCGGCCTGGGCAAGAGTCATGCCTGCGGCCTGAGGCACGGCAGTAATTATGCCAGTTGTCCCGGCTGCTGCAGTATTGGCCTGTCCTGCAATCCCATTCATGATTGCATCAGCTCTTACAAGACCTCCGGGAATTGCAATTGAAATATCAGTCAGATGACCCATGTAGGTATTTTTTGCAGTGACATAGCGTACACCTGCAGCTACTGAAACAAAGTCATTGATCTTATAGGAGATACCTCCCTGAAATCCAAAAAATACCGACGTTCCTTCAAAATAAGCATCCAGGCTATACCCGGTAGCGCCTATTGAACCAAGTGATGGAACCAGGTCAGAGGCAGCCATTTCAAAGGAGGGCAATCCCTTTTCAAATTTTGCTCCGCCACCACCGCCAATAGGATTGAACCCGAATGAAAAAGCCAGTTTGTCCATTTTAAAGGCTGCATAAACGCTTGGAAATATCGGCGCTGAAACTTTGCCTTTGTAAAGGCTCTGGTTCAATCCGAATTCACCTCCGGGTCCTGAGTAAAAGTTCTCAACCTCCTTGTTCTGGAAAATTGTCTGGTTTGAAATTGAAAAATGGAAACCATTCTCCAGCTTCATTAGTCCTGCAGGGTTAAAGTAAACAGCATCGATATTGGTTGAAGCGTTCCTTGACGGAAGCCGGACCCATGATGCACTCTGGTTAGTATTGGTAACCAGTCCGCCGGCAAATAAGCTGCCTGCAATAAAAGTTGCAGAAAGAATTGTTAATAATCGTCTCATAGGATAGTTTTTAAGTTTAAACATAGAAGGGCAATCATTTCTAGCTGACAGAAAGTCGCATTCCTTTAATATTTAGGTCAAATAACTACGATCAGTTAAAGAACAAAAGCAGGGCAAATGTAGAAAAATATTTTATTTATGCAATAGGTCTATAATAGTATACTGGTGATAAGGCAAGGGTGCAAGTCATGCAGGTCCATCTAAGATTTGGAACTGCAAGGCCTGACCTGCAAGACGTGTAAGACCTGCAAGACTTATCTTGAATGCAAGAGTGTAAATTCCTCAAACAGGCCGTAATCGAGAATCTGATAATCTTTTCCCGGGGGATAAGACCTGACATTCCTCCATAGCCAGGGGGATACGAGTCCGGGTGCCGGATTATTAAAGTGGGGTCCTAAAAGGTTCTTCAGACTTCCCACGACTTTAATATCAATTTTATTGTTCCC
The DNA here is from genome assembly GCA_963703935.1 of uncultured Bacteroidales bacterium. GTDB lineage: Bacteria > Bacteroidota > Bacteroidia > Bacteroidales > VadinHA17 > LD21. Next base: position 307,891 of record CAVPGA010000003.1, read on the forward strand.
TTCTTTTAAAAGTCCTGAGACATCCGACTCATAGGGTGGAAATGCAATTGATGTTGCCTTCTGTCCGTTGACATAAACCTCTGCAATTGTTCCTTTCCATTTATTAAGGCTTATGAGGTATTTACCTTCCGGTTTTTCAATTGTAAACTCCCTGCTGTAATTAACTCCCCAGGAATAAAAGGGCATTCCCAGATCCTTCCAGCTTCCGGTAGTTAAATTAACGGCAGGAGGCCCAATTGTCCATCCCTTTTCTGCAGGGATCACTGAAAAATCTGCCTGTAATGTAAACAGGTTCAATTTCTGCATGGACTTTCATGGGAGAAGCTTTAATTGAAATTGTGTTGTCACCTTTTTTCACCAGGGATCCGATATTGAAAACACCGAAAGCTCTGTCCAGCCACCATTTACCGGCTTCACGGCTTACCTCTGTGTCATTCACTGTCACACTCCAGAGTTCAGGTCTTTCGACAACTGCATTAAATGTTGAAAAATCAAAGTTTTCTTTCACATTGAAATGGTAAACAGCGGTAAATCCGGTATTTGTACCAAACGTATCCCGGTCGACAGTCCGGGTTCTGAATTGCACTGAAGTATTCCATGGATTACCGTTTACAAATCCATGATATTTAAAGGCTTTATCAGCGGCATAATAAGTATTCAGGTCCAGGGCAAGCTCGCTTCCTGTCAGAATATCACAAAACTCAATTGCCATTGCATTTTCTCTTTCCATTGTAATATTAACAGGCGAAGCTGAAGTGATCACTTCGAATGATTCTGGCTTTAGAGGTATGGTAAAGTTGCCCTTTTTATCAGGAATATATAGCAGAAGGCTTCCCGCAGGTGGCAGATCATACGAGAAAGTTATAAATTCACCATCCTGAAGATTGGAATAACCCGTAATTTCTCCGCTGAGGGTATTCATTTCAACAGCATCAGCTCCCTTAATCTTAACCAGCCCTTTAACAGGTTTCACAAGACTTGAATTTGCCAGAAATAGCACCTGTCCGTCTTCCAGTACGCGGTGGTGATGGTAAAGATCTCCTCCCGTCATATCAGTGAAGCTGATATCAGTGTCGGAAAAGAATTCCCTTATAACAGCTGGTGTCAGGTTCTGCTTAGTAATTATTTTATCCGATTTATATGAAAGGAACTCTTTTAATTCCTCACTCGGAGCACCATCTACCAATGATGGCAACGAGAAGGCAATGAGTTTTCCTCCGTTGGTTACAAATTCTTCAAGAAGCTTATAAGTCGATAAATCAAGGTTTTCCATAGCAGGCGGTATAACAACGACAGAATAGCTGCATTGGCCAACGACTAATTTTCCATCTTTGACTGATCCCAGGTCCCTGATAATATTTTCAGATCCCAGGTCGTATTCGACCTGTTCCTTTTCGAGTGTTGTAACGAAAGTCTGAAATGCCTGTCCGATCTCATTCACTTTTGGATTTCTTTTTGCATAGGAATCATAGAGCCAGGCAGATGTTGTTGGTTCAAGAACAAGAATATCGTTAATCTGCCTGCCGGCTGATAAGGCCATTGAAAGCCTTGCATAGTGATCGTTAAGATATTTATAATCGTTCCACCATGGTTCATGATAAGTAAAGGTAAGCGGGTAGTCATATTTTCTTGCACCGGCCAGGGTGATATGCGAAAGATGCTGGTTCATCAGGTTGACACCAAGAGCATATTCCCAGTCACCAAGCCGTTTCATGTCGGTGAAAGTAAGTTCCCAGCCGGCACCGCCGTAAGTCTCACTAAGCTTTCTTTGTCTTCCGGTCTGGTTTGCAGCACTTGCAAGTTCTTTAACAGCCCTTACATTGCCAAACTGTGCTTTTGAAGTCGAATCATTCCACTGGTTGAAAAGCATATCGATAGCTGGAAGCTGGTGCCAGGCGTACATTGCCATGTTGTCGCCGCCAGGACGCATATTCGGCCATTCGTGTTCCCAGTAATGTCCTGTAAATTCAAGACCTTTTGATTCACAATACATGTAATATGGTTTTGCCCACCTGTCGATAAAAAGCTGAAGGAGTGTCTGGGTATAATTATGCCGTACCTTCTTCCAGTCACCAACTTCATCATACAGAGACGGGAGTTGTGTTTTCAGGTCATATTTCCACGTTTCCTGAAATACCTCAAACAGGTCAGGGGTCCAGCGGATGCCCCCCGGCGAGCTGATCTCCGGTTCATCGGTAAAGATTCCGGGCACTGTCTTTCCAAAATCATTTCCTGCAATATTTTTCATATCCCTTCATGGTAACATCAATGAATTTCTCAGTAACTCCCTGATAAAGAAGGTCGACATATGAAAAACCGCCGTACCAGTCACTTTTCCCATTGAATGTTTTGGAGAACAGCAGATATTTTCCTGATTTGCCTTTTTCAGAGCTTAATGATGAGGTAATATCTGTGAAAATACCATTATCCTCTTTCAGAATGATGAAATATTTATCTGCAGAATCGGGCAGCATTTCAGCCTTCGTCATCTTCAATCCCTGGCCCTGGTTGTATGATTCGGGCATCTGGTCGGGCACATGGCCGCCTGCAAATCCGCTGGGATAAGAATTCTCATCATAGATCCATACATTCATACCGAGTTCTTTTCCCTTATCGACCGTGTATTTAAAAAGTTCAAACCAATCATTGGAAAGATATTCGGTTACAAGACCCGGACGCGGATGTATGAACACCTGGCTGCTGCCAGCCCTTTTGAAATCGTTCATGTAATTGTCGATCTCCTCCTTTGTGATTTTATAATTCCATACAAAGAATGGAGCAGTTGTATACTCCTTTGAAGGTTGCATAAATTCCGCCGACAGTGAGGCAAAGTCATTGATTTTCACTTCATCGACGCTGCTCTTCCGGCAAGAGGTTAATGATACGGCAAAAATTGCAAGAGCAACCAGAAGGTGTTCCCGCTTGATTCTTAGAGATTTCATGATGTCAGGTTTGGTTTCGAAATGGAGTTCAAATATAATTATAAATAATATAAAGGAATGGTTAATTTCCTTTTCAGCAGACCTTTACAACTTCAATATCCAAAAGTTCACCCAGCTTTACGATTTTCGACGCAATATGTCCAACGCCAGCTGCACAGTGATGGGCAGGTCCAAAGCTGTTCCAGGTATTGACAAAATTCTTTACTCCGACCGGAAATTTGTATCGGCTGTTCGTATTTCCGATCTCAAGAATTGGCCCCGGTACCGATTCTCCTTCAGCAATAAGAAGCATCAGTTTACCATCAGCTTTCTGAACAACAGAAAGGAGAGTGATATCTCCATGTCTTACCGACATTTCAACTGATAATCCCTTTCCTACTTTCCCATGATAAACATCCAGAGGCTTGACTTTTGTTTTTCCCTCTGCAATTGCCAGGTGTCCGGGACCATCATGCCCCATCAGGACCACATCATCTTTAAAATCAAGTGCATAGAATTCAGTAAATGAACCGCCGGCACCAAAGGCATCCATTATTTTCATTGCCTGGACATTCTTGATCTCATATTCACCGGCAACAGGAATGCCTGCAGAAGTAAGGAGCGAATTTGCGAGTATTATCAGAACTTATTGAATCTTCATTTTCCGTGATCCCGGTTCCGCTGTAAAAGTATGCCAGTGATCCCAGGTTGTGCCTTTCAATCAACCGGTCGAGGGCTACTGAAGTCCTGGCAGCCTGTTTCAGGTCTTCTTCAGAACAATCGGGATGAATATCAAATTCAGATCTGAAAGTGTTTAACCGTGTGCTGATATCTCCTGTACTGACTTCTTTCCTGAGAAACGACAGTTCATCAACCTCAATCATTTCAATATGTCCGCCGAAGGAGGCAAGCTGAAGGGTAAGGTCGGTATACACGTCAAGCATACCGCCGTAGTAATGTCCCATGCAACCCAGCCTGTTATGCGCCATCTTGTTGGCAACTGACGCGGCTTCGACCCATTCCCTGACTTCTTTCCACACATCTTCGTCGCCAGTCAAAACCCCCGTGATCTGATGGAATTTTATGCCGGCCCTGACGAAAACATTTGCAATTTCGGGTACAGGACATGCGGAAACATTTGCCAGCCATTCGCCGGTCATTTTGGTCCGGTCATTTAACTTATTGAAGGTTTTATAATCAATAGCTTCGGAAGGGGAGAGGTTCAGAATGATCACCGGGACCTTAGCTCTCCTTACAACCGGGAGAACTGTGGAAGAGAGCGCATATGTGGTAACATGAAGAAAGATTATGTCAACGTCAGCCTTGCCGGAATGAATGTCCGGCTTCCATTGCTTTTACCGGGTTATCAATTAAGCCCAGGTTAACTATTTCGGCGTTGAAAGCTTCAAGCTTATTTGCAACTTCATCCAGATAACCTTCAAGACGTTCTTTAAGGCCTTCAAACTGAGGCCAGTAAGCATCGAGGCCAATACCGAAGAGACCTATCTTTAATTTATAATTTGTTTTCATGATAGAAAGATAGGAAAATTTTGATATTCATGCAGCCAGCCTCTTTCATAAGCTTTTCAGACATTCAGAACCTCCCGGAGAACCTTAAGCTATAATTCCTTTGAGGCTGAATATCACCGGGCCGGGCCATAAATTCAGTATTTGTTAAATTTTTAACAGCCAAGGAGAGGGTGTACTTACTGGTTAGTTTGTATCCAAAAGTTCCGTCAACAAGGCAATAACCCGTATTGTGTGTTTTCCAGTATTCAGGGAATCCTGGCAGGATAGCTTCTCCTGTCTCCTGGTTCAGAAAGAAACTGTCAATCCTCAGAATTTTTGACCTTGCGTAAAAACTCAACTCAGATTCAATTTTCTTCCATGATGCGCGCACCGAGGCTTTGCCTGAATGTTTTCTGCGATATTTCAAATATTCCCCTGTGTTTTTTTGTGTCGACTGGTTAAACTCAACCGGATAAATGTACGTGTAACCTCCGGTAAAAGTAGTGTATACCTTCCCGATCGATCCGCCGGCGATCAATTCCAGCTCACCGCCATAGACTCTGGATTGTTCAATGTTCGTTGCCTTAAAGCCTGTAGAGGTCACGCCTGACACAGGATCGGTATAAAATGACAGGTAATACTCTATCATATTGGAATTTTGTGACATAAAAACGGAGAAATCGGCCTGGCCGCTGATCCTGCCGATCATTATTCCCTGCTTGACACCCGCTTCAGTGCTCCATCCCGATTCGGGCATAATATCGGGATTGGGGAAAATACTTACTGAACCAAGAGTTGTTGAGGCATGTTTCTCAGCCACTGACGGATAGCGGTATCCCTGTCCGAACGAAAGCCTGAGGAAGCTGTAATTTGCAACCTGCCAGTTAAGTCCGGCCCTGAAAACTGGCACAATCCTGTCATAAATACCGTCAAGCGCGTTTTGTTCAACCCTGACCCCGGCAACAGCTTTTACCCTGTTGAACGGACTGATTTCAAACTGCGCAAAACCAGCCACATTGAAACCGTTATGATCATTGTACATATTTGATCTTACAAGGCTGAAATTCTCTGTCACACCGGCAGTAAGATCCATGAAACCTGTAAGCTTCCTCCAGTACTGATATTCAGCAAAGACAGAATAGGCGTCGCTGTTTGTTTTTTCACTTTCAGGGAAACGGTTCAGGGTAGACTGGAAACGCATCCGGAGGTCATGCCTGTAAATGTCTCCCTTTTTGAGAGTTATATACGGATCGATCGCCAGGTAGGTTCCATGCAGGACGACCGTTGCAGTTTCCTGCTGTTTAAGGGCTCCTGCTCCGGCATTTTCCCAGAGCACAAAGTCTCTTTTCTTTGTATAACCCGAATTTATGTTCAGGCCGTAGGTCAAACCAGCCAGCTTCTGGTTGAAATGTTTCAGTTTCAAAGTAAGTCGTCCGAGTTTTTCACCGTTGAGCCGTCTGTAACCTTCGTCATCAAGAAGATTTGCACTTATTCCGACATCTGTTTTTCCGAATTTCTGCAGATGAGAAAATGATGCGCTGGCAAAAACCCTTGGGGTATCCCACCAAATACGTTCCCTGTTGTCTGGTTTACCATAGATCCCGGTCTCTGTGTAAAAATTTGTAACAGGAGTATTACTGGCGTCGGCAGTCCGGAAATTTATGACTCCGTTCATGGCTGATGAACCATACAGAACCGAGGAGGCTCCTTTGATTATTTCAATCTTAGACAGATTTTCAAGAGGCAGGAACTGCCACTTGATATTGCCGGCATCGGCGGAAACCATAGGTAACCCATCAACCAATGCAAGTACCCTGCTGCCGGCTCCGTAGCTGAATCCGCTTCCACCGCGTACTGATGCCTGGCCATCGATAACTTCAATACCTGTTGTTTTATTTATAATCTCCTGTGGGTCGGTTATATGATTTCCCGATATAAAGGAGTCCTTGATGACATCCATTGAAACTGTCAGTTCTCCGATTTTTTGTTCTGTCTTGTTCGCACTTACTACGATCTGATCGATCTCACTTATCTTCATTTCAAGTTCTACATCAAGTCCGACTGTTTCATTATTCTTAAGGGAGACCTCTTTTGTAACAGATTCATATCCCAGGAACTGAAAGGTGATATTCAACCTGCCGGATACATTTTCAATAAGATATAAGCCATTCTGATCTGTTGTTGTCCCAAGGTTTTTGCCATAAATGACGTAAACGCCCGCCAGAGGTATACCGGTATTCCTGTCGACAACTTTTCCCTTTATAATACCTTCTGTTTCAGCACCATCGAGAAGAAGTGGAACAATACTGAATAGGATGACAAGGATGTTACGAATCATTTTGGTTTGAATGTCATCCGGATTTTAAACGGATGCAGGGGATCTGTCAAATTTGGGAGTGGCGCAGTTAGTTTTAATGATGTGCTGGTCAGCTCCTTAATGTCTGCAATAACCGGAATGGGCAATGAGTCAGTTTCAATTACCAATTTAGTTTCATCTGTATTGAACCTCCAGGTACCTTCATAATCGCCAAAATATCCGGTGCCGTCAGAATTAAATTTGGTGTCACCAAGAAAATTTGTAAGAAGTCCTCCGGGGCCTGTTGCATCAACACCATTCACGAGCAGGCTGTCGGTAACCCAGATAGGATCAGTGAGAAACCTGAAACGGTCAGATTCTTTAGCTTTGCAGGAAAAAACAACAAAAGAACCTGTAATTATTACTAACAAAAGCAGATTTTTCATGACATTAACTTTTCAATAATTAGAAGATGACAACAAATACATTACAGATCGGTCAAATCGCCTTCAGAATCTTTTAAACAACCAAGATAGTAAAAATGTTTGAATTGGCGAATCCCTCAAGTTCCTGACCAATACGGGCACTCATCTCCGACCCCTCGGGGCACGATTAAAATCGGCGCCAGCGCAGAAAACTCTTTGCGATCTTGGGTTTTAAATCTCTCGAACTTTGCGGTTAATGGATTTAAGACGGAAATACTTAATTAAATACGGAGTTAAAACGGAGTAAAGACGGAAGTTATACTGTTTTTTCAGAACTCACGTATCTTAATATTCCTGAACGATATCGCGGTCCCGTGATCCTGTAACAGCAACCTTCCTTCCACCACTTCACCGAATCCCTTGAAGTCCCTGAACTTACTGTTTGAAACCAGTTCCCTCCAGGCTGGAGTGGAACGTTCATATTCAACTGTCAGTTTCCCGTTAAGCCAGTGCTGTACTTTTTTGCCGTTTACTATTATGACCGCTCTGTTCCATTTGTCAGGACCATTGTCAACAACATTTTTTGGTGGAATCAGGTCATAAAGGCTGGCAAGTTTCCAATTGCCTGCGATTACATCAGGATTCATCCTGTCATCAATGATCTGATATTCGCAGCCGATAGAGGCCAGCTCACCATTGTCGGCTTCAATATCCACAAAATATTTAATTCCGCTGTTTGCCCCGGCAGGGTATTTGAAATCAACAGTCAGCTCAAAGTTTTTGTATTTGCCGGTCGTTACAATGTCGCCACCTCCACCTGGTGTTTTTGAACCGGGATTTATTGAAAGGGTACCATCTTTTATCTCCCAGCCTGTCAATGGAAATGCCCTGCTTTTTGCATTCATCCATTGTTCTGAAGACCTGCCATCGAATAAGAGTTTCCAACCTTCCTTTTTTTCCTTTTCGGTCAATACATTATCGGTTGAGCTGACCTGAGTTTTACCATGCGCATTTATGTGGTTGCCGTCGGTATCGGGCCAGATCTCACCAGGCTTTATAATTGATCTGTTTTGATCCTGTGACCAGAACATCGGTCCCAGAATTATTAATGCCAGGTATACCATAGTTTTTTTCATCTGAGTGTTTTTAAGTTATTCTTCGATCGAGGGATTAAAGATATTGAAAAGATAATCTTTTTTCATAGCCGGGATTAAATCATCATTTATGTTTTCTATTTTTGATATACCAAACCAATCAAATCATGGGAACACGAAAGAATTTTAAAAGAAAGATCCTGCTGGGGTCATTCCTGGGCCCTTTCCTTTTTTTACAGTTCTCAGCCTCACAACCCGTGGTTGGTCTTGATAACTGGTTCAACCGCGAGACCAATGCAAATACCGGGCAAGCCATTCCATTATCTGTGGACAGATACCGAATGGAGCGGATATTCACGCTGGGGTGAAATATTTACTGCAGAAGGGGCGCAGCTCAAAACTGTGGAAAAACCTGTAAGTGAGGTTCTTAAAGGTATAGATGTTTATATCATTGTTGATCCGGATACAACAACCGAATCCAAATCACCTAATTATATACTTTCTGATGACATAAAAGCAATTAAAAGGTGGGTAAAAAAGGGAGGGGTACTTGCTATCCTCGCAAATGACGCACCAAATTGCGAGTTCACTAACCTAAATAAGATGATGTCGGGGTTTGGGATGACATTCAATCATGTAACACTGCACCCTGTGACAGGTACCCAGTTTGAAATGGGAGCATGTCTTAATCTTCCGGACCATCCACTTTTTAAAGACGTTAAGAAAATATACATCAAGGAAGTCTCGGATATTAATCTCTCAGGCACTGCAAAACCGGTATTGACGGAGAATGGCAAGGTTTTAATTGCCGAGAACAAATTTGGAAGGGGATATATCTTCGCCATCGGTGATCCATGGATCTATAATGAATACATTGATCATGACCGGCTTCCTGAAAGTTTTGAGAACAGGAAGGCTGCGGAGAACCTGACGGATCTGCTTCTTGGAAAAGTGAAGAAATAGTAAAGTACTTAAAGAAATTTACACAGAGTTCCACAGAGCCCGCCTTCGCCAGGAGTTCCACAGGTAAGACACACTAAATAACGACTAATATTACATACATGAAAAAAGTACTTTTTTTACAATTGGTTCTGGCCGGTATACTGGCCTGGTCATGTTCAGATGTTAACGACAATCAGTTAAGGGTATCAACTCCCGAATCGGTTCAGGTATCCGCTGAACGGTTAAACCGTATCGACAATATGCTTCAGAAAAGTATCGACGATGGATGGATTGCCGGGGCAGTCGGATTTATAGCACGCGACGGGAAAATTATTTATAACAGATCTTTCGGTTTGAACGATATTGAAACCAGGTCGCCTATGCAAACGGATAACATTTTTCGTATTGCATCTCAGACCAAAGCCATTTCAAGTATCGGAATGATGATGTTATTTGAAGAAGGTAAATTTCTCCTGGACGATCCTGTCTCAAAGTACATTCCTGAATTTGCCAATCCAAAGGTCATCGACACATACAATGAAAAGGACACAAGCTTTACAGTCATTCCTGCAAAGAGGGAAATTACGATCCGCGATCTTCTGACCCATACTTCAGGAATTGACTATGCCGGAATCGGTGCACCAAAAATGAACGCTATCTATTCTAAAGCAGGAATTGTCGGCGGTTTTGGCAATGACAGGATTTCAATAGGTGATGACATAAAGGTACTTGCACGTCAGCCACTTGTTCACCAACCGGGGGAGAAGTGGACATACGGGCTTAATGTTGACGTCATTGGGTACCTTGTTGAAATACTATCCGGTGAAAGATTTGATCAGTATCTTGAGAAACATGTTTTCGAACCTCTTGGCATGAGTGACACCTGGTTTTATTTGCCTGAAGGGAAACAGGCAAGATTAGTAAAAGTGAACACTGAAAATTCTGATCACCAGGTAACCTCAATGCAACAGGACTTTGTCAACTATCCATTTCTGAAGGGTACATATTTCTCCGGAGGCGCCGGACTTAGTTCCACGACAAAAGATTATGCCGTTTTTCTGCAAATGCTTCTTAACAAGGGAGAGTATAATGGAAAGAGACTCCTTTCAAGACGAACCGTTGAATTAATTACATCAAACCAGATCGGCGATCTTAATCTGGGTGCCGACAAGTTTGGACTTGGATTTGAGATTACAACCGAAAGGGGCCAGTCAATACTCGGAGTTTCAGAAGGTTCTTTTGCATGGGGCGGCTACTTCGGAACTACATACTGGGCCGATCCGAAGGAAAGACTGGTTTGCCTTTTGTTCATGCAGCAGTCTCCCCTGAGTCATGGCGAAATCGGGAACAAATTCAGAGCCCTGGTGTATCAGGCGCTGGAGGATTAAGATTCTAAAAGAATATTGCAGTTCTAACGCCGGATGACCCAGCTAAGGTACTTTTCTTATGTCGTCCGGTCCAGCATGAGCTTCTTGTGAAATTCGCGCCTTTGCTTCTTTATACTCCTTGAATAGATAAGGAAGTACATTACGGGTATCATGACCAGTGTAAGGAAAGTTGCAAAGCTCAATCCAAAAATGATGGTCCATGATAAAGGCGAGAAGAACATTGAATTGTCGCCTCCGAAATATATTTGCGGATCGAACGAAGAGAAAAGGGTCGCAAAGTTTACATTCAGTCCAATTGCCAGCGGGATCAACCCAAGGATGGTTGCTGATGCGGTAAGTATTACAGGTGTGATACGTGTCTTCCCGGCTTCAATTATTGCCTGCCGGGTTTTTGTGCCCCGCTCTTTTAAAACGTCTGTAAATTCAACGAGCAGTATGCCGTTCCTGACCACTATACCGGCAAGGGCAACAATTCCCATACCTGTCATGAGGATTGAAATTGTCATTCCAAAGAGCATGTAACCTACCAGAACTCCTATAAGGCTGAATACAACTTCGGAAATAATGATAAGAGCCTTTGACATTGAATTAAACTGGGTGATCAGAATGAACATGATCAGAAACAGCGACACCAGCATTGCCTTGGACAGGAAGACCATTGATTCCTGTTGCTCCTCCTGTTCGCCGGTCATCCTGATATCAACACCTGATGGTTTCTGAAATTGCGGCATCACCTGACGAATCCTGGCGTTTATTTCATTTGCGTTGAATCCCCCGAGCACATTTGAAGAGAGAGTGATCACCCGTTTCAGATTTAGCCTGTTGATCTGTCCGTAACTGTTTATATAATCGACATCTGCAACAGCTGAAAGAGGGATTTTACGAACGACGCCCGTATTTGCATCCATATAAGTTATTGTAAGGTTGAGCAATTGTTCAATATCCTCGCGCTGATTATCCTGAAAACGGAGCATTATCGGATACTGATCTTCACCTTCACGGTATTTTGCTACCTCCTTGCCCAGCTGACCGGTCCTGATGGCATCGCCAACAAGGGCTGCAGAAATACCTTCATGATTGGCCCGTTCACGATCGAGGCTGATAAGGAGCTCAGGCTTATTTGTTGCAAAGTCCGATTTCAGCTCTTCAATACCACCAATCTGCAACGAATCAATATATCGTTTGAATTTAGCTGTATATGCTACCAGCTCGCGCAGGTTTTCACCAGAAATCTCTATGTTGACGGGCTTGCCAATCGGGGGGCCATTATTGAGCTTATTCACGACTATTTCGGCCCCGGCAATATCCTTTACGGCATTGCGCAATTCGTTCAGATATACATTAGTGTTTTGTCCATGTCTTTCTTTGAACTGGACAAAGTTGATGGCAACCTTTGCAAGATTTGAGGATTTTGTTGAATTGTCGAATTCGTTTTCAGAAGCAAGAAATGCAACATTTGAAACAACTGATTCGACGATCGGGTTATCCCTGCCCAGCACACCCATTATGCGTTTTTCAACAATACGTGTCACCGAATCGGTAACTGCTATCTCGGTGCCAACAGGCATCTTAACAAATGTATTTATCGTATTCGGCTCATCGTCAGGAAAAAATACGACCTTGGGATTTACAATATTCCAGAGGAACATTGTAACAACAAAGAGGCCTATCATACCCCAGAGTAACCGGGCTGGTCTTTTCCCGGTCAGCACCCATTTCAGAAGGTTCTCATATCTGGTCATCATTGCAGGAATAGTCTTTGTCTGAAACTTGCGGAAGATCTTGTATGCCCAAAGGTTATGCACCAGGTAGGAGAGATGCCACAAACATTATAAGATTGGCTAAGCCTGTCCGTCCCAATAAATAAAAGGGTAATGAGGCAAGTACGATCCATAGTGTCGATTTTAGAACCTTCCGTCGTGGCACAGGACGGCTTTCGTCATCGTGCTTCATAAAATCGACAGCAAACACGGGGTTGATAACATAAGCTACTATTAACGAGGCAAACAGGGTGATAATAAGTGTTATGGGTATAAACACCATGAATTTGCCTACAACCCCCGGCCAGAATGCAAGCGGAACGAATGGCGCCAGGGTTGTAAGTGTTCCTGACAGGATGGGCATAAATACTTCTCCCGCTGCATATTTTGCCGAAGTGGCAACCGATTGCCCGGTTTTCCTGAATATCCGGTGAGTATTCTCAATGACAACAATGGCATCATCAACCACTATTCCGAGCGCAAAAATGAATGCGAACATAACGAGCATATTCAGCGAAAAACCAATAACAGGAAGAAAAATAAAAGCAATGGCCATCGACAGCGGGATCGAGAATGCCACAAAAAGTGCATTTACAAGCCCCATAAAGAACATAAGTACTATTGTGACAAAAACGAATCCGATTATGATCGTATTGTTAAGTTCCTTGACCGTATCCCTTGTATAATGTGATTGATCGCCGGATGTCTCGATAATGAGGTTGGGAGGCAGATTATTTTCCTTCATGTCGTCAATTATTGCCTTTATTTTATCGGCGGCAGCAAGCAGGTTCTGTCCGCTCTTTTTAACTACATTGAGTGTTATGACGTTTTTTCCGTTAAACCTGGCATAATTTTCAGGTTTATGATAACCGTCGTTCACCCTTGCGATATCCATTAGCTTCACAATGGCTCCGCTTGTGGTGTTCATTACGATATTCCTTATCTCGTCGATATTCTGAACTTCGCCAATGACGCTTATGGAGCGGCTCATTCCCTGCAAATCGATATTGCCGCCCGATACTGTCATATTGTTAAGGCTCACAGCCTGTTCCACATCCCTGAATGTTAGTCCTGCTGCCCTCATTTTGTACATATCAATGTCGATCTGGATTTCCCTTTCAAGAGCACCTCCGATCTCAACCCTTGTGATCTCGTTCAGGGTTTCGATGCGGTCCTGGATCTCATCGGCATACTCCTTTAACCTGTCAAGCGGAATGTCACCGGAAAGGTTTATGTATTGAATGGGAATCTCTGAAAGATCGATCTCCATAACCGAAGGCTCGTTAAAAGAGGGATCATTCGGCAGATCTCTCCTGGTCTTGTCAACAGCATCTGACACCTTCTGCTTCGCATCCCTGATCTCGATACCGGTATTGAATTCAACTATAATGGACGAAAAATCCTGAACGGACCGCGATGTTATCTTTTTAACATCCTTTATTGATTTCAGATTCTTTTCCAACGGCCTTGTAACAAGGTTCTCCATGTCGGAAGGGGAAGTACCGGGATATAATGAATTGACTACCACCATTGGAATTACAATCTCGGGAAATTGCTCCTTGGGGATAGTCAGGGCGTTAATTAATCCAAACAGTGAGATCATAAATACCAGCACATATACACTGAGTTTATTGTCGATAGCCCAGCTGGTCGCAAAAAACTCCTTGAACTTCTTTTCCATTGAAATGCTTTTTACTTTCTTATCAGATTAGCTTCAGCAGGTCTTTCATACCTGACATATTCACCGTCAATAAGCTCCTGGAAACCGGCAGTGATTACTTTATCGAAGGTTGTCAATCCCTTAAGAATTTCAGCAACTCCGTTATATGTATTACCGATAATTACAGGTTGCTTGAATGCTCCCTCGTAGTTGTCTTTTTTGCGGACAACATAAACATAGCTACCCTCAAGATCTTTCTGAATAATATTCATCGGGACCTGGATGGAATTCTCAGAATGATAATCATTTATCCGGACTATTGCGATCATGTTGGCCTTCATTTCAGGAAACTTGTGTGCGATATTGCTTTCAACTATAAATGTCCGGTTTACCGGATTTATATACCTGCTTACAAAATCAACCCTTGATTCAATTTCCTTATTTATATCAGGGAACGATACAATCAGTTTGTTTCCTACCTGCACCTTTGACGCATAGGCTTCAGAGACTTCTGAACTGACCTTAAGACCGCTGAATGCAACAACCCTGTAAGCCGGTGAGCGCGGATCGGGGGAAACAATATTTCCGATCTTGATATTGCATTCTTCTATTGTTCCGCTGACTGGTGATTTTATCCTGAATTTTTCAATCTGGTCCTTCAGCGATGATATCTGCTGTTCAAGCGATTCCTTTGTTGTTTTTGCCTGCAGGTATTGAACCTCGCTTCCAATTTTCTGTTCCCACAGGCGTTTCTGCTTATCGTACATGTCGGAGGCAAAGTTGTATTGTGTTTCCAGACTCTCAAGCTGACTCCGGATCTGCTGATCATCAATCTGTGCCAGTACCTGGCCTTTGCTCACGTTCTGTCCGACATCGGCATATTTAAATACGACTGTACCCGGAACTTCGGCAAATACCGACGCATTCAGCTCACCGTCGAGCTTTCCCTGCACCCTTATAAAATGGTCAAAAGCATCGGTTTTGACATTTGTAATTCCAACAAATCTGAATTTCCCGGGATCCAGAAGGTTATCCTGAACAGGATCCTGATTACTTTCCAGATTTTTTATTTTTTCATCCAGAACTGCCTGTTGCTTCTTAAGCTTTGCAAGCTCAGAACCGTTGTCACTACCGCACGAGAAAGCCAGTAAGACAACTGCCACACCGGTAGATATTATTCTTAATGATTTCATATCACATTTAATTAGTTTAGTAAGTCAGATAATTTATAAACAGATAACCCGCTAATTAGTTCTTAGTATCCTGTCAAGTTTTGCCCTGGCATTCAGTAACGACAGAAGGGAGTTATAGTAATTTGACTCCGCCGTCAGAAACTGGTTCTGGTTTTGCGCAAGTTCGAAACTTGATGATACACCTTCGCGGTATTTTATAACAGTTCTGTCATAGACTTTTTTGCTCAGATCCATACTCTCGCGGTTAACTTTAAAGTTACTGTATGCAGTCTGGTAATTGTTCCTTGCGGTCTCAAACTCCATAGTAAGTCCCTGTTCAGCATCTAGTTTGCCCAGCCTGATCTTTTCAAGATCGTATTTTGCCTGGCTTACTTTCGCCGAGCGCATTCCGCTTGTCACGATCGGGAAATTCAGATTCGCTCCAATAACATCTTTGACGGCAAAATTGAAAGAGGGCTGGTTAGTCTGCTCCTGATGGCGGTAAAAAGCTGAAATGGATGGCAAATACTTCGACTTTTCAAGTTTTACCAGCAGTTCTGAGATTTTTTCCTGGGTAGTGATAAGCTGGTAATCAACACTGTTTTGTAATTTAAACTCAGGTGCAGACAGATACATTAAGTTCCCCTGTTCTATTATCCCGGGCAGACTGTCTGTAAGAATTACCGGTTTGTCAAAGCTGACACCCAACTGATATTTTAAAAGCTTAACCGAAATTTCCTTCTGTTCTTCCAGGGAGGTTATAAGGGTGCGGATATTTGACCTGCTGATATTCATCTGATCCACATCAGTTTCCTCATTCAATCCCTGCTGGTTCATCTTAACCAGCTCATTGTATGTCTGGTCAAGCGCTTTCTGGCTTTCTCGCAGCAACCTTAAATTTTCCTGAAGAACCAGAACGGCATAATATGCTCCGGCAACTGATTCCTTTGTAAGATCTTCAGTTTTGATCAGTGCTTTTTCCGAAACCTGTTTGACTACTTTCGTTGTTTTGAGCCCGACAAAATATTGCCCGTTGAAAACGAGTTGTGATAGTGTAAAATCAATAACTGCATTGTCCATCACGCCAAGAGGAATTTTCGGTGAATCCTCAAATGCATTTACCAGATTCTCTTTTGTAACAGGTCCGTCAGGCAATAGATCGGTGTTAAGGATACGGCCGAAATCGATTTCAGGAACAACAAACTGGTGCAGGTAGTTTGCGTCGACATTTACCTGTGGAAGACCAATTGCGAGGTTTTCCCAGATCTTCTTATTTGCGAGGTCGATATCAATCCTGGATGATTGTACCATGCGGTTATTCTGGAGAGCAAATGCCTGAGCCTCAGCAATCGACAGCTTAAGCGTTTCATTATTATCCTGGCTGAATCCTTTACAGACCAATCCCGGAATAAAAAATAAGAGAATGGATTTTCGTATTAAATTCATATCTGAATTTTTTAGTTTTTATTAATAATGATTTAATTATCTATCTCCAGGGAAATTAATCTTTTAATTGTCAGTCCTTTGAGGTCCATAATCCTGGTTATCCATCATAGATTTATTGATTTTTATTAAACACCATTATTAACAATTTTGTTTAACGGTTGTTCTCAAAAGGTGAAAAAAAGTTGGAAGGAGTAAAATCCAAAGGATTAAAACGGAGATTCCGAAATAGTTCGCAATCATTCATGCGATAAATATCGGAACCAAAAAAGCTTCATGTACTGTAACCGCTTCGGGTACTCACCCCCTTGCGTGAGAGGTGTCAACTTTTGAATCAGTTTTAGACTGAGAATTATTTTAAATAAGTTGGGGCTGTTGAAAAAGTTGATTTTTTGGATTTTTTCCCTTTGTGTTCCTTAGTGTGATACTTTGTGATCCTTTGTGGTTCAATAAATTATGTTTTACCACAAAGTACTCAAAGGTTATCACGAAGGTTCACAAAGGACTTTTTCAACAGCCCCAATGTTAATTTATAGCGGTATCAGTATTTTTTAAGAAGATCCAGCAATTTGCTGTCGAGTTTATGTCCGTACCAGTCAGTATATTCAATATCGGCACGTCGTGAATCAAGAATACCGAAATCACCCCTGAAGTTCCAGAGGGCATAACCGATTCCATTGTTTGTGAGAATATCAATTACATCTCCGAACCAGGCAAGAAAAACATTATGAGGTGTTTTGTTATAGCATCCGCATTCCCCGCAATGCACACCAATGCCCTTGTTCTTAAGGTCAATCCATGGTTTGTAAAATTCTTCAAGCTGTTCCCTTCCATAATATTTCCCGTCGGTTACGCCGGGCCAGACAGGTTTTGGCGCCTGTGAAGGATCTTTCCACACCCATGAAGCCTGGTAATGAGAAACCAATCCGGGATAATATCCACGGCAGCTTTGTGCAATATTAAGGTCGGAGAGCTCTGGTATCACATTGTTTCCTCCGCCATTGCCGTCTGCGATAATCAGCCGGTCGGTATTTACAGCCCAGATCGCTTTTGAAGCGCCTCCGGCAACTTTACGGTAAGTATCACCCGGTACCGGTCCTTTCTTAGCATACTGGTCGTTCATATCCTCGATATAGGCTGGCTCGTTCAGAAGATCGAAGCTCAGCTTTTCAGAGGATATATTCTTATACCTTTCAGCCCACATTTTCCAGTGGGAATAAAAGGCTGTCTGTGCATCCTCATCTTTCCAGAGGTTGAATGGTTCGTGGAAGCCTGCATTGATACAATATCCCGGACCACGGTGGAGGTTTAGGCTGACATGAAGCTTAAACTCGTGTGCCATGAATATCAGCTGGTCAATTTCTTCCAGAACCTTTTGATCAAAGTTGCAGACCTCTTCCTTTGTAATGTCCCTTGTCCGGTCGAAGGAAAGATATCTGGGATATGCCATTGGGATCCTGACAAAATCGAATCCCCAGTCGGACATCCATTTAAGATCCTCGCGTGTTGTTTTATTTGAACCCGGATCTCTTGGAGGTGTTGGTGAAAAAAGATCCAAAAGGTTAAAACCTTTCCATCTGGGTAACTTGTTATTTATTACCGTTGTATCTTCATGGAAAGCACAATTTGATGCAAGTGTAATAGAAGCGGCAGCGAATGCCGAATTTTTAAGAAATAACCTGCGGTTGATACTCCTGTAGTTCATTGTATTAAATTATTTATATAAAGTTACTTGTTTTTTCTCCACGGATTATACGGATTAGTCCGGATTTTCTTCTCTGAGCTCTGTGCCCTTTACGATTTAACCCACCCCCAACCCCTCCCAGGCTGCTATCTGGCACTCTTCATGGGCGTTAATGTAACTGGTCCAATGAGTCCCGATTCCTGCGGAATCCAGGATGAGGCATCGAATACCCCGTTCCTGGTATTTTCCTTAAGCCGTGCCGCAAAGTTGATGTTGTAAAACTTCTTCCACCCAATATTATTCCGGTCAAGATATGCAATCCGGTTTCCCATAAGATTTGAAACATCAATGGTCAGAGTATTCATCTTCATGAGTTGTTTTTCACCAATTGTAACCCTGTGATCCGGACCAATTGACACAGCGATTTCTCTGCGGTTCAAAGTGATTCTCGCACTCTCGCAAACTTTTCCAAGGTTCAATGTCCAGGCATCTGCCTTACCTGATGGCCTGGCGAAATTAATAGTATATCTTGCCGTACCCGAGAAGTTTTTAAGGTCATCGTCACCTGATTCTGTCCACGACATAAGTTTTGGTATTTCCCTTTCAGGCGCCAAAACAGGTCCCCCTGAAACAAAAGCAATCTTCCAGTTACCTTTAATCTCCACGGGTTGAGACAGGGGATCATAAAACGGGTATAGCTGTCCTGAAAGCTTGTCATTGGTCGCAGAAATGATCATTGATTCCCCCGGAACCAGTCTTGTGTAAATCTCAAGTGTTCCCTCCTTATTGACCCGGCTTTTTGCAATTCCTGATTCCCCGGTCAAAGGATTGAAAAGGGCTGCATATGAAGACTTAACCTGAAGTTTAAGCCAGCCGTCGAAAGGTTGTTCACCTTTGTTACAGACAAAATAGTAGTAGCCGGCTCTGTTAATGCGTCTTGTAAACTGAATATAGTTATCTGCCATAGACTCGCGTCTGATGCCGGCAAAACTCAGGAGATCATTCAGATCATTACCAAGAAGGATTGAACCATTTCCGAAAACTGTCTTTGATACTCCGGGTGTATTTGTTGCCGTGAATTTTATGCTTGATTTTATATGCTCCAGCAGACCCTGCTTCTCCCCGAGATCTGCCCAGCCGGCAACTGTTTCCGGCAGATCGCCCAGGACAATTATGCGGGCTCCTTCATTTGCAAGCTTCAGTATATGGGTAAGGGTCTCTATAGGGATGTATTTACACCCCGGTAATACAAGTGTTTTATACTCATTACCTTCAGTTTGCAGTATACCACCGGAGACTTCAGTATTTTTGATCTGAAGGTCAGAGATATAATCAAAGGAGTATCCTTTTGCCAGCATCGTCTCGATGCCTGATTTAAATGGAGTCTCATTGTACCGGGGTGAGACCGCATCAAAATGTTCAAGCATCCCTCTGGAGTAATCGGCATAACGGTCAAAAATCGGAAAGTAGATAAGTATATCATTATCAGACATACCCTGTTGCATGAAAGACTGGACGCGAGCCACATAGTTATTCAGTCCTTCAAAATCATTCCAGAAACTGTTCGCGGGTGTGAATTCAACGGATGCATAAAAAAGGAATCCCGGCCATGGCTCATCCTGCGGAGAGTAGCATGTCCCATGATAAAAAACATGATTAACACCGGCAAGGAAAAAGACGTCAACGGCTCTTTTCACGTCTGCAAGTGATGAGGTGAAATGTTCACCAAGCCAGGTTGCTGCTTCGCATGAAGTGTATTGTTTCCCGGTAACGTTTGCTGCTGAGGAGGCAAATTTCAATCTTGTTATTTCATTGCCTTCAGTCTCAGGGATATCGGATGCTGCATAAAGATCCAGGATATTTCCAGGTGAACCATGTGCCTGGTCGCGTGTGAACTTCCCCTGTCTGTGTGCCCATTCTGTCCACCTGGTTGTGAATTTTTCAAGCAGAAGGTCCGATATTGTCTGACGGTAATCGGAGAGAACGCGCGCATTTTTTTCCGGATCATCTTTCTGAAAAAGAGCCGGAAGGTAACCGGAAAGATCATAGCCTCTCCGGATCCTGAATTCATAAAAAAGATTATCGGTCCAGTCAGCCTGGCCTGAGGCATCGTCAACTTCATACGAATCATTGAAATAACCGCGTAGCGATTTTAAGTCATAATCTTTAAAAATAGTGTCAAAATGCTTCAGGTAATTGGTGATTGCAGTCCCTGAGAAATGATCTATCACATCTCCCTCGCCTCCGGGTCCCGCACGTTCAGCCTGTTTCCCATGCCATCCCCTGAAAAGGGCGTACAGGTCCCATTTCCCGGAGGGAGCAGTCCAGTCAAGTCTTCTTTCCGGGGTGATCAGAGGGGTGAGGTCCATCACCTGTCCGGAATCAGAATATGCCATAAGTGTGTAAAGGGGAAGCTTTTTTTCAAACCTTATCTGGTCGAGGGCGTAAAGCTGGAGATCCTTGTTTTTACTGACGGGATCCGCAAGCTTTGTGATGTCGGGCATTTGCCCAACAGCCCTGACAAGAGGCTGCTGCATGAATTCAATTTTCTCATCGAGCGTTTCACCTCCTTTAAGAGAATAAGTTTTGAGATTAATGTTCTTGCATGCCTCAGCCGGATCTACCCATGGCCCTCCGAATGGCCACCCTGATGCATTTGCAAGGTCGATCCCCAGATCAAGACGGTCCGCTTCCCTGAGAGTATGCGTGAACATTTTCATCCATTCCGGTGACAGGTAGTTGATAAACTTTTCTTCCTGCCCCTTAACGCCGTATATGACAGCTATCTCCATTCCTCCAAGACCTGCTTTCTTATATTTTTCCATCGCTGCAGTCAGTCCGGCAGGTGTTACGATACTTCCGGGCCACCACCAGCGTGTCCAGGGTCTGTTCATCCTGGTTATTTCAGGCCAGGAAAGCTGCTGTGCAGTGAGGACCTGGCCGAAGAGCAGAATAATGATCAGAAATCTTTTAATCATGATATGTTTTTTCTCCGTTTGTTTCACTCTATGTTCCTCTGCCCCTTTGCCCCCCTAATGGGATTTGATTTAAATTTAATATTGAATCTGGCAGTTTAGGTGATAAAAACTCTACCTAAAGATATAATACATTTTCTTTTTTTATAATTTAACTTTTTGATGTCAAAAGAAGTAATTCACGAATCTGTAAAAAGAATTTTATGGACGAAATTGAAATTCATTCAGCTAATATTGAGGAGCGGGATCTGGCTTCTGAGCTTTTGGGAAATTCGGAACTATGGATTACATTACGAATTTCCGCGGATCAGTGTGAACGAACCTGTCACGATCCTGAGTTTCTGTTATATATGGCATATTGCAATAAAAAACCAGCCGGGATAATAATTCTCGATCCCAGAGGAGTGGCAGGATCACCTTATGTGAAATCAATTGCAGTTTATCCCGAGTTCAGAGGAAAGGGAATAGGTACAAAGCTTCTCTTCTTCGCTGAAGATATTTTCAGAGGCAATTCCAGGCATATATTTATTTGCGTATCATCCTTTAATAAGAGGGCAAGAAAATTATATGAAAAATGCGGATATCAGTTTGTTGGGGAATTTAAGGACTATATAATCGAAGGGGCATCAGAAATACTATTGTACAAGAGATTATGAAATCCGCTTCAAACAAACCCTGGTCCATAGTTGTAATGCTGTGTGTAACTGCAACAGCCGGATATATGTGCCGGGTAAATGTATCGACTGCGGCACCCCTGCTGATGAAGGAATTTGGATTATCCCAGGTAGAAATGGGACGGATTTTCAGCGTATTCCTGTTGGGGTATGCCGCTTTTCAGATCCCTTCAGGTGCTCTGGCAGACCGGTTCGGCGCCCGACGGATTTTATCGTGGGTAGTATGGCTTTGGCTATTCATCACTGTTTTGCAGACAGTTGTCGGCTGGGGTCCGTTTCTTTCAACAACAGGCGTTGCTCTGGCTCTTTTCATGGTTTTTCGATTTCTTCTTGGCATAACAGCTTCCCCGACATATCCGGGATCAGCACAGGGCGTATCCAGATGGGTGTTGCCTCAATTCCAGGCCCGTGCCAACGGCATTGTAATTGCTTCTATAGGACTTGGATCTGCCCTGGCTCCGCCGATTGTCTCGAATATAATGGTGCAATTTGGCTGGCGTCCTGCACTGATTGCATCTGCAATTCCTGCCCTGGTAATAGGATTTATATGGTTAAGGATTAAAGAACCTCCCCATTTTACTTCTGCCAAAAACACGACAAGGCTATCTGACATATCTGTCAGTAATGGTAAAGTGAATTCACTGAGTTTTTATTTATTGACTTTAAGTTACACGCTTCAGGGATATGTAGGTTATATTTTTGTATCGTGGTTTTACCTGTATCTTGTTCAGGAGCGGCATTTCGGATTGATGAGCGGAGCATGGATGAGCAGCCTTCCATGGGTCCTTTCAATTGTCAGCATCCCTCTCGGAGGACTGATTTCCGACCGCCTGACCGCCGGGAAAGCAGGCCCTGTCTGGGGCCGGAGGATTGTACCGTTATCCGGAATGGCCCTTTCAGGAATTCTGATATCAATAGGGGCACATACCGGAAATGCCATTACTGCTGCCATCAGCCTGGCTTTTGCCACTGCTCTCATTCTCTGCGTAGAAGGCCCATTCTGGGCAATGATGATGAATATAGCCGGTAAGAAAAGTGGCACCGCCGGGGGAATAATGAATATGGGAAGCAATATCGGGGGTTTAATATCACCTGCACTTACCCCATTAATTGCAACCTGGATAGGCTGGGAAAATGCATTGCATGTTGCTGCCGTTATGGCAATTATTGGAGCTGTTCTCTGGCTGGGTATAAAACCTGTGTCCCCTCTGTGGCCCTCCGGGTAGGTTCTTGAAAAAATTTATTTGTTTTTACTCCAGTCGGCTCCCACCGGATAAAACATCACCGCAGAGTCGTTGATAACAATCTGAAAGTTCTTTATCAGTTTAAGCATTTCGGCTCCCGCCATTATTACCGGTCCATACCCGTGAGCTGCTGCAACATTAACCGGTCTGTAATAATAAAAGGCCGGATCAAATGCCATGCCCGTACCCACGCAAGTACCTGTAACCTGCCCCTGGTCGTTCACTTTTGTCTCAATAGCGTTCCATCCGAGCACAGCTGCCGGACCATAAGCCTGTGAATCAAGCCACCCCTTGTTAATGCCGTGGGTAATACAATACGTGAAGATCGCAGAAGCTGATGTTTCGAGATATGAATCGTTCCTGTCAATAAGCTGGTGCCATAATCCCATGCCCGACTGGAAAGGAACAATCCCTTTAATATGAGCATTATAACGGTTAAGGATCTTATTCCTGTCGGGATGAGCAGATGGCAATACATCCAGCAATTCCGACATTGCAAGCAGCGCCCATCCATTGCATCGCGCCCAGTAAAACTCCGGGTGAGGTTCCATTCCCAGAATCCACCCATGCATATATAGTCCTTCATCTTCATTGAACATATGCTGTGAATACTGCAATATCTGTTTGCACGCATCATCAAAGTATCTTCTTTCACCGGTAAGTTTCCCCATCTGTGCAAGAGCAGGGACGCTCATATACAGGTCATCGAGCCATAAAGAATTGGGCAGGGGACGGTTCCTGGCAAGGGTTCCATCACCCAGCCGGAATTGTCCTTCCGATATATATTTGATGTAATTATCAATGAAAGGCCTGAGTGTCTGATCTTTATTAATACTATATGTTTTAATCATCGCTGCGCACATAGATCCTGCATCATCAAGTGCCCTCGGATCGAGTACTGACCTGACAGGAGTGGCATCCGGATTGCTGCCCATCGTCTTTTTGAAATATTGGGCAACTGCTCCTACAATTTCCATTCGTTTAAGGGTATAATTATTGAAATCCTGATCACCGGTTGCTTCCCCCGCAAGCAGCATAGCACCGTATGCAACGCCCCATTCATAACTTATCAGACGGAAAACGCCGGGTTCAAAAATTGCATTAACGGAAAGGTTTGACAGATCATCAATCCGGGTTTTTGTAACCTTGTCAGTCAATCCTGCGGGTGTCGATTCATTAAGATAATCGAGAACACGGTTCAGTACCGCGGTAACCTCCTCTGCTTTCCGGGGGCCATAGGGTACGGCATAATCCGGTTGAAGCGCGTGTAAGGCAGTGTTTGAATCAGTGACTTTCCCCCCAGATATTTGAGGCCTAGCAGGGGTTAGAAAGAAGGAAATCAGGATTAAGGACAGATAGTAACTTTTTCTCATACACAAATACCTGGGTTTCATTAAATATAGTTGAAATTCAAGATCATAAAACTTATTAAATAGGATTAAATAAGGTCCGGGAATGAGTTAAGTTATTCTAGATCTTCAGGAATATCTTTTTTCTGTAAAGAAAATACAGGAATACCCACCCTATTGCTGTAATAGCTATACCATTAAGTAGCGGAGTCCATGTTTCGGGAAATAATTCCGTCAGTCCGCCGAAGAAAAATCTTGCAGCCGATCTGAAGTTGATAATTCTTTCAGCGAGGTAAATTGTGATTGGATTCAATCCTATTACTACGAAAAAGAATGCCCACTTCCGGTAGTTCCAGACATCAATTATGAGATAAAAGACCGAAAAAAGCAAAAGACTTAGTCCCCCTACAAAGCATACAAATGAGCTTGTCCACAGATTCTTGTTTATCGGAAAAACAAGGTCCCATATTTTTCCAAGTATCATGAGAGCAATTGCGGCGAACACCATATATAGTGTTTTACGTAATTGTTTATCATTCAAATATTTTGACAAAAGGAATTCGCCTGTGAACATTCCCAGCAAAGCTGTTGAAATTGCGGGGATCGTGCTGAAGAGGCCTTCCGGATCATGATTCCCCAGGTAAAGTTTACCCGGCATAATTAACCGGTCGATGTAACTGGCAAGATTCCCGGTTTGGGAAAACGTATCTGATGAACCAAGGTCGTGTGCAGGGAACAGAAGCAGCAGGAGCCAGTAACCAATCAGGAGCGCCCAGAACCAGATAATCCTGAATGTCAGCTTTGTATTCATAAAAATGATTGCTGCGAACATCCATGCCAGACCTATTCGGCCCAGGACACTGCCGTAACGCAATTCTCCAAAGTCAAATCTGACACCATTATTATATAGTATTCCCAGAAGAACAAGAACCATTCCCCGGAAGAAGACATGCCTGTAGATTGATTTACGGCTTACATTCAAAGAAGCACGTTTTGCCATTGAGAAAGGAAATGAAATTCCTGCTATGAACAGAAACAGGGGGAATATCATGTCGTAGAAATGGAATCCGTGCCATTGAACGTGTTCAAGCTGTCCGGCCCACCATGTAAGGACAGGCCAGCCTGTGAGGGTTGCCAGCCCGGTGAATATAGCTTCCCCTCCCATTATCCAGAACATATCAAAACCACGCAGGGCGTCCAGAGAATAAAGGCGCTTTGAAATTGTTTTACTATCGTTTTCCATAATGATAAGTTAAGTTAAACCTGATTAAACATTTGTCATGTGAATGAAACAAGGAATGGCAGCTTTAAACTGGTAACCTTAGTCTTCTCCAAAGATATTAAAAGTGCAATTCTTATTATATTTTTTTTATATTAGCCGGCACAATTGGTCTGATTTCTTTTATTAAATCCGATTTAAGCTCTATAAAATGAAATGTTTTAGATCATCATTGTTGACAATTCTTTGCATTTTATTGATAACCGGCCTCTTCAGGGCCTCATTAAATGCCCAGCCTGGTCTGATTCATCTTAGTCTTGCTGCAAAGAAAACAACCGGAACGGCTTCTCCGGTTATAGTTACCTGGAGCTCCGTGAAGAACACCGGCTCCCAGTTCGTGAAATTTGGTCCTACACCGGAAACCGGATTTGTTGCAAAAGCAAAGAAAAGTGACCTCAATGATCAGTTTGTGTATAATGCCCGTCTGAAAAAACTGAAAGGGAGTACAAAATACTATTACAGGTGCGGATCGGATACTGAAGGATGGAGTCCTCTCTATTCTTTTCATTCCGAGCCTGACAGCGGTAATTTCAGGGTGGGAATAATAGGCGATACTCAAAATAATAGCAATAATGAAACCTTCGGGAATACCAGAGGAATTACTGATCTTGTCCGGATCTATTCCCCATCATTTACCCTTCACATGGGGGATATCGTAGATAATGGTTCAATTACTGAAGACTGGAACCGGTTCCTGTCAGTTTCACAGGAGCTGAATGCTGTTTCTCCGTTAATGACTGTATTAGGAAATCATGATGTACAGAATAAACAGGGGAAGGATTTTCAAAAGCCATTTCAGGATTATCATACTCTTTTTAACCTGCCGGGCGACGAGGTGAATTATTCTTTCACCTACATGAATGTACGTTTTATCGGTATCTTTTCGGGATGTGCAGAGGCAGCTTCCAAAACAGGCCAGGTAAAATACGGGAGTGGTTCCGCCGAATATAAATGGCTCGAGGATGAACTTTCGAAAGCAGATAAGGACAAACGGATAAAATGGGTTGTCGTCTGGATGCACTATCCGGTTTATTCCTTCGGATGGAGCAATATTGCAAAATGGAGGGAAAATGTATTGCCGCTTCTTGAAAAGCACAGGGTGGATCTTTGTCTTGCAGGACACAGGCATGTGTATGAGCGTCATTTTCAGATGGAAAATGGAACCCGGGTGAAGAATAATTCGAAATCTTCGTATCCGGCAGGAAGGGGAACAATATTTATTACAAATGGTACAGCCGGAGGGAATCCGACTGGTTTGGGAGGAGCTGATCAGCCTGATATAGCCTTTACCCCCGAAAGGATAATGTATAGTTTCGGTATAATGGATGTTAGCAGTAAATCGATAACCTACCGTGTATTTGATAAGAATAATCTCCTGATCGACTGGTTTATCATAACCAGGTAAAATGGAAAGAGGGAATTATTTATTTTTATTACCTTCTGGCAATATCCTCGCTTCTTTTAAGAAATTAATAAATTTTAACATTTAGAGGCTCTTAATTTTAGGGTTTCTAAATATCTATTATCAAGTTAATTACAATTGATGAGTGTAATTTGCATTGGATTATGACCGGTTTTTGTAACAATTTTGTAGCATAATTGTAACAATTTTGTAACTCTGAAGTAATAATTTCTATATTGCAAACGGCCGGATATAAATTCGGTACTTATTTTAACCTAAACCTAATACTTTATGAAAAATGTTTTAATGACTTTGTTATTTCTTGCATCTACATCAGTATTTGCACAGAGGATAACGATTACAGGAACGGTGTCGGATGAGAAAGGTGGGCCCCTTACCGGTGCAACCGTTCAGGTGAAAGGAACGATATCGGGCGCCCTGACTGATCTGGCAGGCAAGTATTCAATCGATGTACCAGGTACAAATTCGACTCTTGCATTCTCCTTTGTTGGTTACGTACCTATAGAAGTACAGGTCCAGAATCAGACTATGATTAATGTCTCCCTGAGGGAAGATATCCAGGGACTGGAAGAAGTGGTAGTCGTCGGGTATTCAACCCAGAAGAAGGCTAACCTGACAGGTGCCGTTGACCAGGTAACCAGCGATGCAATCGAAAACCGGTCGATGTCTAACCTCACACAGGGACTAAAAGGCGTAGTACCCAACCTGAATATCATGTTGGCGGATGGTAAACCCAACCAGGCTCCCAGTTACAACATAAGGGGTTTGACTTCTATCGGGCAGGGAGGTAGTGCACTCATCCTTATTGATGGAGTTGAAGGAGATCCAAGCATGATCAATCCGAATGATATAGCTGCCATCTCGGTTCTTAAAGATGCTGCTTCAGCATCTATTTACGGTGCAAGAGGAGCTTTCGGAGTTGTTCTGATCACTACCAGGAATCCGACAAAAGGGAAAACCAACATTACCTACTCCACAAATTATGCAATACGGAAACCTATTGCGGTTCCTGATCTGGTCACTGATGGTTATACCTTTGCCAAACTGTTCGCGGAATCATTTTACAACTGGGAAAATACCTTCCCTGCTGCTGTAAATAAGACCCTGAAATTTTCCCAGGCATATCTTGATGAACTTGAACGCAGGTCTACCAATCCATTACCCACTGATAAGGAGGTTGAAATTGACCCTGTTACAGGTGATTATGTCTATTACGCAAGTCATGACAAATATAAAGAGCTGTATAAGGATTTTACAACCGGGATGGAACATAATATCTCAGTATCCGGCAGTACAGAAACAGCAAGTTTCCTGTTTACCGGGAGACTGCTTGATCAGCCCGGGTTATTCCGGTATAATTCAGACGACTACAAAATGCATAATATCAGGGCTAAAGGAGCAATCCAGGTATTCCCCTGGCTCCGGTTTGAAAACAATTCGGAATATTCGGACCGGGACTATCATAATCCTTTAAACGTCGGTGAGGGAAGCGGAATCTGGAGAAATATCAGCAGACGAAGGGCATGTTCTGGCTCCCATGTTAATCCCGACGGACAGCCTGACAATGTCGGCAGCTTATAATGTCGGCGATTTCCGTTACGGGAAGAACGGATACGATATGAAGGACAAGGTTTTCAGAAGTACAACAGGATTTGTTACCCAGTTCTTTAATGACAAGCTCAGACTTAAAGGTGATTTTACATTAAGGAATAGCGAAGACAATGAGAAACGGAGACAGGTCCCTGTTCCTTACAGCAATCACCCCGGGGTGATAGCTTATGTTGGTACAACTACGAATGACCTGAGGGAAACAAGGGACCAGAGACAATACCTGGCAGCAAACCTGTTCGGTGAGTTTGAAAACATCTTTAATGATGCCCACTATCTTAAAGTATTGATCGGGTATAATTACGAACAATCGACCTATGCAAAGAGTACGTGTTCAGAGAAATGGTCTTATTTTTGAGGATGCCACCGATTTAAATCTGGCACTCGGGCCAATCAATAACAACTTCCGGCGGCTGGGACAGATGGAACATTCTCGGGGGATTTGGCAGGATCAATTATTCGTTTAAAGACAGATATCTTGTTGAAATAAACGGACGGTATGACGGATCTTCAAAATTCCCGGCAACCCAGAGGTTTGCTTTCTTCCCTTCCTACTCAGCAGGATGGAGGATTTCCAAGGAATCATTCTGGAATGTCAATCCTAAGATTATATCAGACCTGAAATTGCGTGCATCGTACGGATCACTGGGTAATGGTAATATTTCGTCATACACTTTCCAGGAACAGCTTTCCATAAGCCAGTCAGGAAGAGTTCTAAATGGAGTAAAACCACAGTATACAAGGAATCCCAGCGTTCTTCCTGAAGGACTTACCTGGGAAACGGCAACAACACAGAACATCGGGATTGATATAACTGCATTATCTGACAGATTAAGATTTGTAGGAGACGCCTATATCAGAAATACAACAGATATGTATACAATAGGAATGACACTTCCCGCCGTTTTTGGTGCAACTCCTCCAAAAGGTAATTATGCAGACCTGAAAACTACAGGATGGGAAGCAAGCTTATCTTGGAGAGACAAATTGAATATTGGAGGCAAGCCTTTTAATTTTGAAATAAAGGGCTCACTGGCTGATAATAAATCTGTTATCAAGAGGTATAACAACCCCGAAAAAGTACTGACTGATTATTATGAAGGTCAGGTAGTTGGGGAGATCTGGGGATATGTTACGGAAGGATTTTTTGTTGATGCTGAAGATATTGCGGCTCACGCAGATCAGAGCCTGTTTAAAAACACCTCTTCCGGTGCAAATTTTCCGGGTGATCTTAAACTGGTCGACTCTGATGCCAGCGGCAAAGTTGACTATGGTACAAACAGGATCGGCAATACGGGTGATAAACAGATAATCGGAAATTCATCCACACATTATACCTACACCTTAAATCTGAATGCTGACTGGAACAATTTTTTCATCTCCCTGTTTTTCCAGGGTGTCGGAAAACAGACTGGTGGCCAAGGGCTGAATCTCCATTCTGGGGACAATATAACAGACCCTATAATCCTCTGCCGAAATGGCAATTGGGTAATTACTGGACTCCGGAAAACACAGACGCTTATCTTCCAAGATATGTAGCCCGTCTTGCCAACAGATCAGGATCAATGCTTGTAGAAGCTCCGCAAACCAAATATCTTCAGAATGTTGCTTATCTGAGACTGAAAAACATCCAGATTGGGTATAATCTGCCTGCAAACCTGGTTTCTAAAATAGGGGCAAGCAATCTGCGAGTCTATTTTTCCGGAGAAAACCTCTGGACAACATCACCTCTTTATAAGATCACTAGAGACTATGATGTTGAAAATGAAGGTCCATCTGATCAGTTATTGTCCAGCGGAACTTCAGGAGATGGATTCAACTATCCGATGCTGAAAAACGTAACATTCGGTTTGTCAGTAACCTTTTAACTCACCTTTAAAATGATAATTATGAAAAAGATATATTGGTTGCTATTCCTGATAATAGCATTCTGTGCCAGCTGCGAGCTTGAACAGCTTCCTCAGGCGACAGTATCAAAAGAAGCTGTATTCGGAAGCGAAAAGGGTTTGGAATTATATACAAATTCTTTTTATGACATTCTCCCCGACCGTAATACAACTCATCGTGCGGATTGTATTTCTGATTATGCTGCCCGAAGGGATGCTCCTGCTTTCTTTGTTGCCGGTGCATATACACCTACGACAACTGACAACACTAATGAATCAGCTTATACACGGGTATCCCAGGGTGGTGATGCAAACTGGGTTTGGACATCGTTACGGAATATCAATTATTTCATTTTAAATAATAATGATCCAAAGGTTCCCGCTGATGTGAGAAATCATTACACCGGTCTGGCAAAATTCTTCAGGGCATGGTTCTATTTTGAAAAGGTAAAGAGGTATGGTGATGTTCCATGGATCGGCAAACCGCTGGAAGTTGGAGATCCGGATCTGGATAAACCCAGGGATCCGCGAACCCTTGTTATGGATTCAATCCTCAAGGATATTGACTACGCCTGTGAGAACATTAAAACCACAAGCGATGGTTCCCGAAGCCTGATCACCAAATATGTTGCATTCGCCTTTAAAGCCAGAATATGTCTGTTTGAAGGTACATTCAGAAAATATCATACGGAGCTCGGGCTCACTTCTAGTGCAAATACCTGGCTCTCACAGGCCGAAACAGCTGCTAAAACAGTGATTGATAATGCAGGTTTCAAAGTCTATGAAGGAGCCGGCACCAGCGGATCTTACAGGAAAATTTTCACTAATACTGCACCTGTTGGTGATGAAATAATTCTTGCTCATGTTATGGACCTGGCATTAAGTGTGCTGCATAACTCCAACTGGGTTTACACCAGTTCTACCACCGGTATCAGGTTTAATTTTATCCGGACATTCATAAATACCTATCTGAAAATCGATGGGACTCCCTTCACAGACACTCCCGGATACGATACGATGGTTTTTAAAGATGAAGTAAAGAACAGGGACAGAAGATTACAGCAAACTATCAGAATGGGAGATTATAAGAGACTGAATGCAGGAGTTCTGGTGCCGACACCGCCTAGTTTTGCATACTCTTATACCGGATATCAGCCTATAAAGTGGAGCCTTGATGATGTATACTATGATACGAGGGATTTGAATATTAATGCGATATCAGTTTTCCGCTATGGCGAGGTATTACTGAATTATGCTGAGGCAAAAGCCGAGCTGGGAACCCTTACTGACGCAGATTGGGCTCTGACTATCGGCAAGTTAAGGTCAAGAGCCGGAATTACAGGTGGTCTTGATGTAAAGCCAACGCTTGTTGATACTTATCTTCAGACAAAATACTTTCCGGATGTTACTGATCCTGTCATCCTCGAGATAAGGAGGGACAGGGGAATTGAGCTGTGTATGGAAGGTTTCCGTTTTTATGATATAATAAGATGGAAAAGAGGTGAATTGTTTACAATGGAGTGGAACGGGATTTATGTTCCGGAACTTGACACCCCAATCGACCTGAATGAAGACGGAGTTCTGGATGTAGCATTCTATAAGGTGATGCCATCACCGAAAGTATCAGGTGTTACCTATATAAATGTAGCAGAAACCAGCGGTGGGAAACCCAATGCCCAGAGATTAAAGAATGATACAAGCGGTGAAGTGACCTGGCTGAATACTATTCCAAGGGTATGGGATGATAAAAACTATTATTATCCGATCCCGGAAGCAGACAGGTTAATGAATACAGCCCTGATACAAAATCCCGGTTGGTAATCAACCTGAGTTGACTCCGGGAATTAAAGAAGCTCCTTTTGCCTTATGGCAGAAGGAGCTTTTCAATTTCCTGCCATGAGTTTACCCTCTTATGCCTTGAATTTTTGATAAGCATATTTGGCGGCTGGGTGAACATAATTGTCTCTCCTTTAAAGTGGTCAAGGTTCTTTAAAATGATCGTCTATCATGATATCAGCCCTGATCAGGTTCTTGTTGCCGCAAAAGACGATCTGCCGCCAGCTTATGAAAGGGAAATGATCATTAAGCCACAGTTGTTTATCTGTAAGACTGTATGGGAATTCGGTTGCCAGTGAAACCACAACGATCTCATAAATCACATTAAGCTTCTCCAGCACTTCTTTGCTTCCCGGCATAACCGGAAGGTCTCTGAAAAATCCCCTGGCAGCCACCCATTTCCTCTGATCCGGAAAAGCTTCGTCCTCCAGAAGCCCTGCTATATCCGTTCACCGATTTCCTGACTCCGTTTGCTGTTTCATACAAATCGAAAAGCCTTGTATAAACATCAGCAAGGACACCGTCCATGTCTACTAAAATAGATTGTTTCATATTTCTTTATTATTGTCTTGTGGTCTGCTGGTCTGCTGGTCTGCTTGTCTGCTGGTCGTCTGGTCCTTACCTTTCTCAGCCTTTAAAATAGTTCCGGGTACGAGAAAGTAAAGTTTTATCGCTATCTTTTTCACAGCCTTATGTTTGAATTTTAGGTTTTTTAACTTTTGAAAATAAAAAAAGCATTCGGAATATTACCCAATAAACCCTAATTAAATTATTTTTACATTGGTCAATCGTTAATACATAACAATTTAATTAAAACAATATGTCAACCCGAAGGGAATTTATTCAGAAAACCACATTAGGAGCAGCAGGTGTCGCATTAACGGCAAAGAGCTATTCACGCATTTCGGGGCAAATGACAGGATCCGTGTCGGAATTGTCGGTTATTCCGACCGGTTCAGAGGTGCATTAACTCCTGCTTTTCTTGGACTCGCAAAAGAATTGAATTTTGAATTCACGGCACTTTCCGATATCTGGTCGAAGCGCAGGGAAGATGCAGATACATTCTTTAAAGGCAAGGGGATCAATCTGAGGCTGGCAAGAAACAATGATGAGCTATACAGCGGAAAGGACACTGATGCAGTTATCATAAGCACAGCTGATTTTCAGCATGCTTTGCATTGCGCCGAAGCAGTTGAAGCCGGAAGGGATGTCTATTGTGAAAAACCTTTTGCCGAAACAATGGCTGATGCGAGGAGTGCACTGAAGGCAGTTCAAAAGACAGGAAAGATAGTTCAGATTGGTTCACAGAGGCGAAGCGCACCCAATTATATTGCTGCAAATGAATATATTAATTCAGGCAAGTTCGGTAAGATAGTAATGGTAGAAATGACATGGAATGTCAACCAGCCAGGCAGATGGAGACGTCCAGGTGTAGTTCCATTGCTGAAGGAAGCTGATACCGACTGGAAAAGATACCAGCTGAATCGTCCGGCAGCTTCATTTGATCCAAGAAAATATCTTGAATTCAGACTTTTCTGGCCATATTCTTCAGGAATACCGGGTCAGTGGATGGCACACCAGATCGATACGGTACACTGGTTTACAAAGCTGGCTCATCCAAGAAGTGTGGCAGCAAACGGAGGTATTTACCTCTGGAAAGACGGCCGTACAAATTTTGATACAATGACAGCAGTAATGGATTATGGTGATCCTTCAAATCCGGATTCAGCATTCCAGGTTGTTTATTCATCACGATTCACAAATTCCGCAGGCGGTATCAAGGAACTTTACTATTCCAATGGAGGCATGCTCAATCTTGATACAAACAAGATCACCTCTGAAGGCGGACTGGATGAAAGAGATGCAAAAGCAATGAATATGAAGCCTAATCTTCTTGAACCCTTCGATCTGCCGGGTCTGAAGATTGAAACATCAGCCAATACCGGGGGCGATCCGATGACAACTGCACATATGAGAAACTGGATGGAATGTGTCCGCAGCCGGAAGAAACCTAATGCCGATATAGTTGCAGGTTATAACCATTCAATAGCAAATATAATGTGCACAGCAGCTCTGAGAACAGGTGAAAAAGCATCTTTCGATGAAAAAACGCAGGAGGTTCTGGCTGGCGGAAAAGTATTCCAATATTAAACTATTAACTATGAAAATATTAAATAAAGTACTGAAAAACCGCAAGTTATTGACATTCTTATTTTCAATCAAAGTCCTGATCCTTGCCACCGGACTGGCCATTGAAGCCCAGTCGCCCAGGACCAAAGGTGTAAGGTTTGAGAGGCTCGATGATCAGCATAAGGTTAATGTTTACATAAACGGAAGATTGTTTACATCATATAACTATCCGGCTAATCTTGAAAAACCATTTCTGTATCCTCTTCTTGCACCAAACGGCTCAGTCATTACCAGGGGATTCCCGATTGAACCAAGAAAAGGTGAACGGGTTGATCATCCTCATCAGGTTGGATTATGGTTTAACCATGGAAATGTTAACGGACTTGATTTCTGGAATAATTCATCAGCAATTCCTGCCGATAAAAAAGATACCTATGGGCACATAGCCCATCAGAAAATTTTAAAGGCTGAAAATGGGAAAAAAGGGATCCTTGAAGTAACAACCAACTGGGATGACAATAAAGGAAATACAATACTTGTAGAAAATGCCAGATATATTTTCTCAGGAGATAAAAACTCAAGTACCATTGATCATATTACAACACTTACTGCAGCAAATGGTCCGGTTACAATCACTGACAATAAGGAAGGACTGTTTGCTATCAGGGTTGACAGGGCTTTTGAGATGCCTTCCAATGAATCACTTGTATTCACTGACGACAAAGGGAATCCTACAACAGTTAAAGCTACTGATAATACAGGTGTAACAGGCATGTTCACTTCAAGCAAGGGATTAAAAGGTGATGCAGTGTGGGGTACAAGAAATGACTGGGTATATCTTTCCGGCATTAAGGATAATACGGCGATAGCATTCGGTATTTTTGATCATCCCAAAAATCCCGGTTACCCGGCTTATGCTCATGCACGCGGCTATGGACTCTTTTCCGTTAATAACCTTGGTCAGAATTCATATGATCCAAAACAGGAAAAGAAAGTGTACCAGCTTTCAAAAGGAGAGTCGATGACCCTGCGGCACAGATTTTATGTCCAGTCGGGTTCGGACCTGACACCTGAAAAGGCAAATTCAATATTTAAGAAATTTTCGAAAGAATATTAATAATTACACTCCTGTACGTTACTCCCTAACCCTCCGGGTAAAGCAGAAGGGTGATAAGTCCCTGAAATAAAACAACCACTTAAATAAATCTACGTATGAAAAAAATGAGAATCCTTACCCGCGCAGTTCCGTTGTTATTGCTATTCCTGTTTATTTCCTGCGGATTCATGAGTTATGGTGCGCCACCGGCCAAGCAGCAATATTATGAAATCAAGATTTACAGGATAAAAGATCCTGGTCAGGCCGCAACTATCGACAAGTATCTGAAAGATGCATTTATCCCTGCAATGCACCGTGCCGGGATAAGCAAGGTTGGCGTTTTCAAACCGGTTGAAGCCGATACAGCCTATGGAAAATTGATTTACGTATTTATCCCGTATAAGACAGCTGATCAGTATTTTGAGCTAATAACAGTTCTTGAGAACGATTTGAAGTATCAGACCGCAGGGAAAGATTTTATTGATGCACCCTATAATAATCCGCCATTCATAAGGTACGAAAGTGTCTTTATGAAAGCTTTCTCTCACATGCCGGAATTCAGGGTGCCAACCTACTCCAACCCAGCCTCGGAAAGAATTTATGAGCTGAGGAGTTATGAAAGCGGTACTGAAGCAAAAGCTCTGAAAAAAATTCAGATGTTCAACGAGGGTGGCGAGATAGCGATCTTTGAAAAGATCGGGGCCAATGCTGTATTTTAGGGACAGGTCCTGCTCGGAAGTCAGAAGCCAAGGCTGATGTATCTGACAACTTATTCAGACATGAAATCGCATGATGACCACTGGCTGGCATTCAGAAATTCACCCGAATGGAAGACCCTCTCGGCTATGGAAGAATATAAGAATTCCACATCAAAGACAAAGGCATTTCTGTGCCATCCGACAGATTATTCTGATTTTTAATTCTAGAACCTTTGTGGAACTCTGTGTAAGTTTTAGTTCTCTATAGTTACACAGAGGACTATGAATGACGACCCCTAAATCCCTAAGGGGCTAAGAATTCTTCGGAGGTTGCGATTTAACTCTATGTACTCTGTGAAACTTTGCGGACTCTGTGTAAGTTTTTAGTTCTATAGCAGGCCAAGAATACGACCTTAAAGCAAGAATACCTCCCAGGGGGCAGATTAACTCTGTATCTGGAACCTTTGTGGAACTCGTGTAGAGTTTCTTATAGTTCACAGAGCAAGAGTCACAGAGATCCAAAGTTACATTCTTACCGGGAGTTGTATATTTGCTATAGCTGTTTCAACTTCTGCAGTTGTCAGTTCATGATCGGGGAGATTGTTTTCAAAGTACTTCTCATAGGCAGAAATGTCGAAATGACCATGACCGCTGAGGTTAAACAGTATTGTTTTTGAAACTCCTTCAAGATCAGCCTTTCTTGCCTCATCAAGAGCTCCGGCAATTGCATATGTCGATTCAGGAGCCGGAAGAATGCCTTCAGTTCTTGCAAAAAGCACACCGGCTTCAAAGCATTCTCTCTGCATCTTTGCCTTTGCTTCAATAAATCCGTCTTTAAGCAGCTGGCTTACAAGCACTCCTGCACCATGGTAACGTAATCCTCCTGCATGTATCTTCTCAGGTATAAAATTATGTCCGAGAGTGTACATCGGAAGGAGAGGGGTCATTCCTGCCGAATCGCCAAAGTCGTACATGAATTTTCCTTTCGTAAGTTTTGGGCATGATGAAGGTTCAACTGTCAGAAGCCTGATATTCTTTCCATTCAGCAGGTTTTCACGAAGGAACGGAAATGCAATTCCTGAGAAGTTTGATCCTCCTCCGAAACATCCGATTACAACATCAGGATAATCACCTGCCTTTTCCATCTGAATCAGCGCTTCCTGTCCTATGATGGTCTGATGAAGGATAACATGATTGAGTACACTTCCAAGGGAATATTTGGTATAGGGATCCTGTACTGCCACCTCCATGGCTTCAGAAATTGCAATACCCAGACTTCCCGGAGAGTCAGGATCCAGTTCAAGAACTTTCCTTCCTGCAACTGTCATAGTGCTTGGTGATGGAACTACCTTGGCATTATAGGTATTCATTAGAAGCTTGCGGCCAGGTTTCTGGTCGTAACTGACCCTTACCATGAAGACCAGCAGTTCAAGTCCGAAATGATGGCAGGCAAAACTCATTGCACTTCCCCACTGTCCTGCTCCGGTCTCTGTGGTGATCCTCCTTACTCCCTCCTTTTTGTTGTAATAAGCCTGGGCAATTGCAGTATTGGCTTTATGAGAACCTGAATAATTACCTCCTTCATACTTGTAGTAGATTTTGCTTTTTGTTCCCAGTGCTTTTTCAAGATTAACAGCCCTGAAAAGGGGAGAGGGACGATAAGTCCTGTAGAGATCAAGAACCTCATCGGGTATATCAATATACCTTTCTGCTGATACCTCCTGTTTTATAAGCTCCATTGGGAAAACAGGTGCAAGAGTCCTCAGGCCCTATCGGTTGCCTGGTTGCAGGATGAAGCGGCGGCATTGGTTTATTTGGCATATCAGCCACAATGTTATACCATTGCCTTGGCATTTCTTTTTCGCTTAGAATAATTTTTCTGATCTTTTCCATAGTTTTAATTATTAAGTGTTGATTGAAATTTTATCAAATAAAAAAGGCACGCTGTGAACAGCGTGCCTCTATAAATTAATATCTTTTGAAGATTATATAATGGCCTTATTCACAGCATAATTATTTAAGCTGCACCAGGACCAGATATATAACATTCCTTGTTTTCATTGTAGTCAAAAATAATTAAAAATTTTAAATTTCAACAAAAAAACAGTTAATATTTTTAATATTTATAATGAATTTTTAAATCAGATTTTATTGTAGCAACATGATTATGCATTAGTATTCTACTATTCATTCATGAACAATTGCTCCAAGTATTCCTCAAGATCATCAAAAAATCCCGGATAGGATTTTGCAATACAATGGGAATCCTTAATAGATACCTTGCCGGATGCACCGAGTGCAGCAACAGCAACTGCCATTGCAATGCGATGATCATCATGTGAATTCACATTTGCTCCTGTTGACTTCACCTCCTGTAACCAACATGATAATCATCTTTTATCTCAACTTTAATATTCATTTTTCCGAACTCTTCCGATAAGGGCTGATGCCCTGTCACTTTCTTTATACATCAAGCCGCGAAACTCCTTTTATTGTTGTTACTCCTGTGCAATAAGATGCAAGGGCAACAAGAGGAGGAAAGAGATCAGGTGATTCAGTAGCATCGAATTCAAATGCTTTTAACTGTGATTTTGAAATTTCTATCTGATTATCAGATATTTTCATATTTGCACCGCTTTTTCAAGGGCTTTCAGGATCGCCATATCGCTCTGTATGACTGTCAGACCGCAGTCCGGTAACTGTTAAATTACCATTTATAGCACCTGCAACAAGAAGAAATGCTCCTCCGCTCCAGTCACTTTCAACTTCATAATTCCGCGGAATATACTTTTGTTTTCCGCTGATCCTGAAAAGTCCGTAATCCTCATTTGAAACAGTTATGCCGAAATCTTTAAGTATTCCGAGTGTCATGTCAATATATGGTTTGCTTTTAAGGTTATTGACTTTTATCTCCGAATTCTTATCTGCAAGAGGCAGTGCCATAAGCAGACCTGTCAGCAGCTGTGAGCTTACCGATCCGTCAATTTCACAATTTCCTCCCTTCAGAGGTCCCTGAATGGTGAGGGGAAGAAATCCCTCGGTGCTGATACATTTAACTCCCAGCTGATTCAGTGCATCTTCGATCATAAACATGGGTCTCTTTTTAAGGGAACCGGCGCCAATCATTATTATTTCTTCCGGATAAAGAGCTGCAATTGGAGAGAACATTCTTATGGCAAGTCCTGATTCTCCGCAATTGAGTTTTTTCTCCTTTAGTCCCCTGCAACCTGTGATTCTCATTTCATCTGCTGTCGGTTCAACTTTTGCACCCAGGCCCACAGCAATGCTCATTGCAGCAAGTGAATCGTCACAATATGACGGATTAGGATGAGGCTTTCTCCATCAGCCAGCATAGCAGCAGCAATCGCCCTCTGGGTCATGCTTTTTGATGGAGGTGCTTTTACTGACCTTTAACATGGGAGGGTTCTACAGATCTTTCCATAACTTAGTTATAACTGTCTTTTATTCTTTTTCTGGATCAGTCACACCGTTATTCATTATCTTCATCTGATGATTGATTGACTCCTGATGAATTGCTTTGAATATTGATATCAATCAGTTCCTGCTGAGTCCTTTTGCCTGTCCTTTTACAATAACTTTTTTTATAATTTCATCCCAGCGTGTTGCTCTGCAAGATAGTGATATTATTTTCCTTTTTATACTGTCCGATTGTTTCTGCAACTTTCATTCGTTTTTCCAGAAGATCAAGAAGATGATCATCAAAAACATCTATCTGCTGTCTTAGTTCTCCAAGGACATCAAGCAGTTTTGGATCGGAAGCTACCGGACTGCGGAGAATCAGTCTGCTCAGAAGTTCTTTCAGATCATTTGGTGTGAGCTGCTGTGCAGCATCGCTGAGTGCTTTGTCCGGATTAATATGCGATTCAAGCATCAGTCCGTCGAAATTAAGATCCATGGCTTTCTGCGAAATCTCATGGAGATATTCCCTGGCACCTGAAATATGACTCGGGTCACAGATAATTGGCAGATCGGGTATCCTGCGCCGTAGTTCAATAGGCAACTGCCAGTTGGGCTGATTCCTGTAAATTGTTTTTTCATAGGAGGAGAAACCGCGGTGAATAGCTCCGAGTCCTTGTAATTCCTGCCCTTGCAATACGTTCAATTGCACCGATCCATAGTTCAAGATCAGGATTGATCGGATTTTTGACAAGGACCATAACATCGACTCCATTCAGGGCATCTGATATTTCCTGTACTGTGAAAGGATTAACAGATGTTCTTGCACCGATCCACAGCATATCAATTCCATATTTCAGAGCTTCATAAACATGTTTCTCGTTTGCTACTTCGGTACCGACCAGCAGTCCGGTCTCCTGTTTTACCTTTCTCAGCCATTTAAGTCCTTCTGTCCCAACACCTTCAAATGAATTTGGACGGGTTCTTGGTTTCCAGATCCCGGCACGGAATACGCTGACCTCTTTTATCTGAGCCAGTTGTCTTGCAGTTTCCATCACCTGTTCTTCTGTTTCAGCACTGCATGGACCGGAGATCAGGAAAGGCCTTCCTTTATAACCTCTCCAGTCTTTTGCAAGTGTGTTTTCAATTCTGTACCATAATATCATTAATTATTAATTCAATATTTTCCTTATTTTATTTGCCTCTTCCATAAGAGCTTTCAATCCTTCCATATCCTTTTCAGAGATCATTTTTCTGAATAGGTTCATTTTTTCAATATAGGTATCTATAACTTCAAGAATAAATCCTGAATTTTCAAGAAAGATAGGAGCCCATGTCTCACCATTACTCTTTGGCAAGACGGACAGTACTTTCAAAACCACCGCCGGCAAGAGTCAGAATGTTTTGTTCTTCATGCTCCTTGTCAAGTACGCTTAATGCCAGGGAAAATGATGTAATATGTGAAATATGAGATACATATGCCACATGAACATCATGATCACTTGAGTTCATATACACCTTTCTGCATATTGAGAATCTCGAGCATTTTTTCAACGCGGTTCAAGGGCATCAGGATCACTCAGTTCCGGATCGCAGATAATGGCAGTTTTATAATCAAAGAGCCTTCCAATTGCAGCAAGCGGACCCGAAAATTCAGTGCCGGCCATCGGATGCACTGCAACATACCTGCCCCTGGCCGGATGATTTTCTGATATCTTTGCAATACTTGCCTTTTGTAGAGCCCATATCGGTTACCACTTTTGACGTTCCTGCGATCCTGTCAAGAATTCCCGGCAGCATTGTGCAATTGGTATCCACCGGGGTGCTGAGTATTATCAGATCACTTCTGTCAACTGCATTTTCAAGTGTATCAGTTTCATCAACCAGTCCGCAAAGCAGGGCAATATTCTGGTGCTGCATGATTTGCATCAACTCCAATTATTTTGTCTGCAAATCCACGTTTGCGGAGATCAATCATCAGTGATCCTCCTATAAGTCCGATTCCAACTACTGCAATTGTCATTTCTGGTGTTTGAGATAAGTATTTGAGTTTTCTAGGTGCTAATATATAATCGTTAACATAAGTTATTTCCCACCTGTTCATATCCGATGCTATCGGACTAGGGACTTACCCGCTTTGCAGAATGTATCATTTAATACAATTTGATCTAATCTTTCCCTGGCTTCCGCAAGTCTTTTTTCATCAGCACACAAAGAAATTCGGATATACCGTGCCTCCATTTGTCCCGAAAATAAAACCCGGAGTTATAAATACATGAGCTTTATTAAGTATCTCTTCAACAAATGCTTCACAATCAGTGATATTCATCAGGAATCCGTCCCCATACAAAAAGCCCGACCTGGTCCTTATCGAACTTGCATTTCAGGATGTCCATTATTGACTTCAGCAATTTTACGGCGTTTTGTATATACTGCATTCACAGTATCATACCATGATTCAGGATTGTTAAGTGCTTCAACAGCTGCCATCTGCATCGGCAGGAACATTCCTGAATCCATATTGCTTTTTACTTTCAGGATACTCTTTATATAATCGCTGTTGCCGGCAACCATTCCGATTCTCCATCCTGCCATATTGTGTGATTTGCTCAATGAGTTAAGCTCAAGAGCAATATCCTTTGCTCCTTCAACTGCCAGAAGACTGATGATAATCCTTGTTCAGGATAAAGCTGTAAGGATTGTCATTGCACAGCAGAATATTATGTCTGAGAGCAAAGGAAACAAGTTTCTCGAAACAGGCTTATCTGAGCCTTTTGTTCCGGTTGGCATATGCGGATAATTGACCCACATCAGCTTTACCTTGCTAAGATCTGCTTTTTCAAGTCTCCTCAAGATCAGGAAGCCATCCATTCTTTTCATCAAGATCATAATATCTTATTTTACCACCGACAAGATTTGTAACCGAGGAATATGTAGGATAGCCCGGGATTAGGAACCAGCACTTCATCACCCGGATTTACAAATGCCATGC
The DNA here is from genome assembly GCA_963703935.1 of uncultured Bacteroidales bacterium. Taxonomy (GTDB): domain Bacteria; phylum Bacteroidota; class Bacteroidia; order Bacteroidales; family VadinHA17; genus LD21. The sequence goes on from CAVPGA010000003.1 coordinate 350,792, forward strand.
TGATATGCATTATTCCTTCCTTGCTTCCCATGAGGGGAAGTATCTCATTTTCAGGATTCAAGCTCTACCTTAAAATATTTCTTATACCAGTCAGCAAATGCTTTTCTCAAAGCAGGAATTCCGTTATAGCTCTGATAGCCATGAACACTGGTTTTCTGGCTTCATCAGTCAAGTCGCCTGATAGTATTTTCCGAAGGAGGCTGATCGGGACTTCCAATACCAAGGTTGATAATATCAGCTCCTGCCTTGCGCATCTTGTCAATCTGCCTGAGTTTTTGGGAAAAATAGTATTCCTGTACACATGCCGGTGCGATCAGCAGGTTTAACTTTCATATAGCATTTCTCCTTTATTATAATCACCAAGTATCTCAAGATTGCTTGTATATTTTTCCAGACACTGACTCGGATCAAGTTCAATGTCTGATCCTGTCAGGCAATTCAAGATCAAGATAGAACATATATTCCCATTCACCGTTCAGCCTTGGAACAGACTGGATCTTTGAAAGATTGATATTCATTTCAGCAAGTTTTACCAGCACTGCGGCCAGTGATCCGGGTTTATGTCCGGTTGCAAAGCAGATTGATATTTTATTCCCATCCTTGTTTACCTTTTCTTCACTTCCAATTACAAGAAACCTTGTATAGTTTTTTTTGTATGTTTCAATTCCGGAGGCAAGTATCTCAAGACCGTAAATTTCCGCTGCATGGCAGATGAAGCAATTGCAGCGATTTTCTTCAGCTTGTGTTCCGAAATAATCCTCGCACTTCCTGCTGTATCATCGCTTCAACAAGAGTGATTCCGGGGTATCTGGTTCAGGAAGGTCATACATTGAGCACAGTGCAATGGGATGGGATCTTATCTGCTTTGATGTCATTTATTGTCTGACCGGGAAGAGCCATCAGGTTCTGTCTTATCCTGAGATTATGTTCACCCAGCATTTTCAACCCGGATTCCCTGATAAGGGTATAGTTGTACAAGAATGCTTCCTGACCGGGCATTTTCAATCGCCATTATTGCAAGGTCTGCCTTTCCTTCATTTACTGAACCGAGAGTGCTGTCAAATGTGGAGCACGGTACTATTTCAATATTTTCATAACAAAAATACTGTCTTGCTGCAACTTCGTGAAAACTTCCTTTTTCTCCCTGAATTGCTACTTTCATAATATTAATTTATTTAAAAAAAAAGGGTCCCTTTCGGGGACCCTTGCTTTTCATATAATTTTTTATCTGTATACAAAAATCCCCTTATCTCTTTTTAAAATAAAAAAAGAAGTAGAAATAAGAGATAAAATATTTGTATACAATATTCATTCTGGTGCGGTTATTGGCTTACAAAAGTAATGCAAATATTAAAATTTACAAATAAATATCAAGATTTCTTGCTTTTTACAAAGATTTCTTGGTTTTTAATTCTGTAATAGGCTGTCTTAAAAGCCCTTTGTGTACCTCTAGTGAGAACCTTTGTGTACCTTAGTGGTTAATATTAAATCAATACCACAAAGGATCACGAAGGAAAGCACAAAGTCGCACTAAGGAAGACCTTTCTTAGACTACTTTTGAGACAGCCTCTTGATCTTAAAAACCCATTCAGGCCTGCCTGCCGGTAGGCATTTTATGCCGGGATTTCAGAACCTCTTCAATATCCGAAAAGGTTATATTTTTGGTTTTCAGTAAAATTAGAAAATGATAAAGCAGATCCGCTGCTTCATTTTTGAATAGTTCGGTGTTATCATCCTTTGCTTCAATCACCAGTTCAACTGCCTCTTCCCCGACTTTCTGTGCAACTTTATTAATCCCTTTCCTGAATAACTTATTGGTGTATGAATCCCTGGATATTATTGTCAATTCTTTGATTGACAACCTGTTCCAGTTCATATATGAATCCTTTTGCCGTCTCCTCGTTAAAGCATGACTTACTGCCTGTATGGCAGACAGGTCCTGCCGGATTGACTTTGATAAGCAGGGTGTCATTGTCGCAGTCAATTGTTATTTCTTTAACATAAAGAAAGTTACCTGATGTTTCACCTTTGGTCCAGAGCCGATTTTTACTCCGGCTGAAGAATGTAACTTTTCCTTCCTTCCGGGTCTTTTCAAAAGCCTCTTCATTCATGTATCCTACCATCAGCACCTGTAAGGTCGTATTATCCTGTATTACTACCGGTACCAGGCCATTGCCTTTTTCGAAATCAATTGATATCATTTCATTTGGTTATTTCCTAAAGTGGACAGATTATTGTCTTACATTAATATTTTTGGCCAGAAGATACCTTTTCAATTCAGGGATTGCAATTTCCCCGAAATGAAAAATACTTGCCGCCAGTGCCGCGCTGCAACTTGTCTTTGTAAAGACATCCCTGAAATGTTCCATCGATCCTGCACCGCCTGAAGCAATGACCGGGATATTCAGCCTTTTGCTCACCTCTCTTGTTATTTCAATTGAAAATCCATCCTTTGTACCATCTGAATTCATCGATGTCAGCAGTATTTCTCCGGCCCCACATTTTTCTGCTTTCAAGGCCCACTCAACTGTTTTAAGCGGAGTGGGTGTTCTCCCTCCGTCAATAAAGACAATCCATTCATTATTAATAAAATTTGTATCAATTGCAACCACAACACATTGACTTCCAAACTGACGCGCAATCTGGGAAATGAGTTCCGGGTTCCTGACTGCCGATGAATTAATAGTCACTTTATCTGCTCCTGCTTTAATAAGAACTGAAACATCCTCTATATTATCAATACCACCACCAACAGTAAATGGAATATTTATTTCGGAAGCTATCTTTCTACCAGGTCGGCAAGTGTTTTTCTATTCTCAATGGTTGCAGTAATATCCAGGAAAACAAGCTCATCTGCACGTTGTTCAACATATTTTTTTGCAAGTTCCACGGGATCACCTGCATCCCGGATATCTATCAAAATTGACTCCCTTTACTGTTCTGCCATCTTTGATATCAAGACAGGGAATAATTCTTTTCTTTAACATAGCCGGCTCAATTCTTTCAGGTTTATAATCCCTTCATAGAGTGCTTTCCCGATAATAGCCCCTTCACAGCCCGTCACAGATAATTCCTCAATATCCTTTATTGACGAAATACCTCCACTGGCAATAAGGTTTATACCGGGAAGATCAAGGATCTCTTTATACAGTTCGGTTGATGGTCCCTGCATCATACCGTCTTTCTCAATATCAGTACAAATTGTGTATTTTATACCTTTATGACGGTAATCTGCAATAAATTTTATTATATCCGAATCGCTGTCTTTTGTCCATCCTTCAGAAGCTATTTTACGATTTTTGCAGTCTGCACCAAGGATAATCTTTTCAGGGCCCCACTCTTTCAGCCATTCCAGGAACAGATCCGGATTTGTTACAGCAATGCTTCCGCAGTAACCTGGCTGGCACCCGCAGTTAAATGCAATTTTCAAATCATCATAAGATCTTATTCCACCTCCGAAATCAATCTAAGAACTGCTGTTTTTGAAGCAATTTTTTCAAGTATCTCATAATTGATGATTCGCTTGTTCTTTGCTCCGTCAAGATCAACCAGGTGAATATATTTTATACCATGATCCTCAACCTGCTTTGCAACTTCAAGCAGGATTTTCATTATAGACCTTTTTTGTGGAAAAGTCTCCCTTTGTAAGCCTGACACACTTTCCATCCATAATATCAAGTGCAACAATTATTCTCATAGGTCAAGAAAGTTCTTAAGGATTCTTATTCCGGTATCAGCTGATTTTTCAGGATGAAACTGGACTGCATAAAAATTATCCTTGTGCATGGCAGCACTGAATGGCAGAACATAATCGCAAATTGCAGATGTATAGTGAGGTTATTTCAGCATAGTAACTGTGAACATAATAAACATCATCACTCATATTCACTCCCTTGAAAAGATCTCCTTTAAGAGCAGAGAAATTATTCCATCCCATATGCGGTACCTTATCAAATGGCGGAAATTTCTTGACAGCGGCATCAAAAATACCAAGACATTTTGTGCATCCTTCATCGGAATAAACGGCACATGAGCTGCAAGCCCAAGGCAGATTCCAAGAACAGGCTGTTTAAGTGATTTGATGGTATTATCCAGTCCTCTTTCCCTGAGATATTTCATTGCAGAACTTGCTTCACCCACCCCGGGAATTATAACTTTATCAGCACTTTGCAATTCCTCAGTATTATCAGTCACGATACTTTCAAAACCGAGCCGATCAAGTGCATTCTGGACTGACTGGATATTTCCGGCATTATATTTAAGTATTGCTATCATAACATGCCTTTTGTAGTTGGTAAATTGTAAGTTATCTGTTTTTTTTACAGCCATTTTAAGAGCTTTTGCAAATGCTTTGAATATTGCTTCAATTTTATGATGTTCATTTTCTCCTTCAGCTTTGATATTCAGGTTGCATTTTGCATTATCGCTGAAAGATTTAAAGAAATGAAAGAACATTTCGTGGGATTTCCCCAATTTTTTCACAGGTAAAATTCACATCCCAGACAAGCCAGGGTCTGCCACCGAAATCAAGGGCGACCTGCGCAAGGCAATCATCCATCGGTAGTACGAAACCATACCTCTCTATTCCTTTTTTGCTTCCAAGTGCCTGCTTAGATCCCTTCCCCAAGAGCGATTGCCACATCCTCAATCGTATGATGTTGATCAACCTTGAGATCTCCTTTTGCTTTAACAGTAAGATCAATATCTCCATGCTTTGGCAATCTGTTCAAGCATATGATCAAAAAAGCCAATCCCTGTTCCTATTTTACTTTTTCCGGAACCGTCAAGATTTAGTTCTAGCCACAATTGATGTTTCTGTTGTTTTTCTTTCAATCCTGGCTCTTCGTGGTATTTCTTTCAGGAAATTTATAGATTTCATTCCAGTCGGTTGTATTGAACAGAGCATCAGGATGGTTTTCACCACTTATATAAATTGCCTTGCATCCAAGATTTTTTGCAAGCTGAAGATCTGTTATCCTGTCGCCGATAACAAATGATGAATCCAGATCAATACCCTGTGCCAGATATTTTGTCAGCATTGCAGTTCCTGGTTTTCTGGTGGGGGCATTTTCTTCAGGGAAAGTCCTGTCAATAAAAATTTCAGAAAATTCAATCCCTTCTCCCTTAAGAATCTGCAGCATCTTATTATGAACCGGCCAGAAGGTCTCTTCCGGAAAAGCATCAGTTCCAAGACCATCCTGGTTTGTGACCATAACCAGTTCAAATCAGTCTCTTTTGCAATTCCTGATAGAGCTGAAATAACCCCGGGAAGAAACTGCAGTTCTTCAAAACTATCAACCTGTTCATCAGCAGGTTCTGCAGATAATTGTTCCATCCCTGTCAATAAATAGTACCTTCTTCATAAACTAATTTTATTTAAAGCCTTAAAAGTTTTTGTTTTCGCTTCTTGTCCCGACTGTGATCCGGATACAACCGGGAACTAATTTGCTCCGGTTCCTGACAATTATTTTCTTTTCGACAAGCATTTTAGTATATCAGATCAGCATTTTTGGTCTTTACCAGCAGAAAATTTGAATCGGATGGAAAGACCTTTTCAATAATACTCAATTTTTCAAGACTTATTGTAAGCCTTTCTCTTTCACTTTTTATCAGTTTGATCCTGCTTTTTTACCCAGTCATGTGCGTGCAATCCTGGACAAAGCTGCTTTCTGATTGATTGTACTTATATTATATGGAGGTTTCATTTTGTTGAAATAACTGATAATTGTTCTGCTTGTAAAAGCCATTCCGACCCTTGCCGCTGCCAGTCCGAATGCTTTGCTGAAAGTCTGCATCACTATCAGGTTGGGATATCTGTTGAAATAAAGGTTTGAATGAAGGCTTTTCTGAAAAATCAATGTACGCTTCATCAATTACAACAATACCTTTAAAACTGGAAATTATGTATTCTACATCAGCATTTTTCATTGAATTGCCAGTTGGATTATTCGGGGAACAGATAAAGATCAGTCTTCAGATCAGGTTTTGTCAGCCATGGATCCAACTCATTCGTATCTATCTGGAAATCTTTGTTAAGCGGGACCTTTACCATATCAACATCATTTACGGCAGCCGAAACTTCATACATTCCGTAGGTGGGAGAGAAGGTAAGAGCCCTGTCTCTCCCCGGATTACAGAATATCCTGAAACAGAGATCAATAATTTCATCGCTTCCGTTTCCAAGGAAGATATTCTCTTCAGGAACACCTTTTAATCTGCTAATTGAGGATTTGAGCTCTCTCTGATAAGGATCAGGATACCTGTTAAGGTTACCGTACGGATTTTCATTGGCATCCAGAAAGATCCCTTCTTTCCCCTGAAATTCATCTCTTGCACAGGAGTAGGGGACAAGAGTTTTTACATTTTCTCTTACAAGATTGTCAATATCAATCATTATTCAAGGATTTTAAGACGTATCGTTACTGCATTTTTATGACCGTGTCAGCGATTCTGCTTCAGCCATTCTTTCAATGACAGGTCCAAGAGTTTTCAGACCTTCGGGCGAAATTTCCTGAAATGTTATTTTTTTCATAAAACTCTCTGTCGATACACCGCTGTAGTTTCTGGCAAATCCATTTGTCGGAAGTGTATGGTTTGTCCCGGATGCATAATCTCCGGCACTTTCACAGCTGTATTTTCCAAGGAATACTGATCCTGCATTTATTACCTTATCTGCAAGTTCTGATGGATCTGAAGTGGAGATTATAAGATGTTCAGGTGCATAAAGATTGCTGAAATCAATGCAGTCAGCCAGTGAGCTGAGTAGGATTAACAAGCTGTTTTCCAGGGACTTTACTGCAATCTCCCTTCGTGGTAAACAGTTTAACCTGCTTGTCGATCTCTATTCTGACGGCTGGTATTATCTCCGGATTATCAGTCAGAAGGACAACCTGGCTGTCAGGTCCATGCTCAGCCTGTGAGAGCAGGTCGGCAGCAATAAATTCAGGATCAGAAGTTTCATCAGCAATTACGAGTACTTCGCTTGGACCTGCTGGCATGTCGATCGGAATCCCGTCAAGCTGGATAAGCTCTTTTGCTTTTGTAACATACTGATTTCCCGGACCGAATATTTTATCAACCCTTGGTATCGTTTCTGTGCCATAAGCCATTGCCGCAATTGCCTGTGCGCCTCCTGTCTTGAAAATATCAGTTACTCCGGTCAGGCTGGCTGCATACAGGATCAGTGGATTTATTTTACCATCCTTACCGGGAGGAGTGCACAGGATTATTTCCTTGCATCCTGCTATTTTTGCCGGGATCGCAAGCATCAGAACAGTTGAGAAAAGAGGGGCGGTGCCTCCCGGGATATATAATCCTACATTTTCGATGGGAACATTTTTTCTCCAGCATTTTACCCCTGCAGATGTTTCAATTACAGGTTCAGTAATTAGTTGAGCTTTATGGAATTTCTCAATATTTGAAATTGCGACTTTAATTGCATGCTTTGAGGTCTTCCGGAACAGAATCGGCTGACCTGCTGATCTCAGAAGACTGAAACTTTAAGGCTTTTTAAAACAACTGAATCATATTTCCCGGACAGCTCGTAAAGAGCTTTGTCACCTTCGTTTTTTACTTTCTGTAAAATATCTCTTACAACAGTCTCAATCTCAGCTTTTTCAATTGCAGGGCGTTTACAGAGTGATGCCCATCTCTCTTTAGGCGGATTTATAATTGTTTTCATCACAGGATCATTTTCTCAATTGGAATTACAAGAATGCCTTCAGCACCTGCGCTTTTCAGCTGATTTATCCTTTCCCAGAATTCATCCTCCTTGACAACAGAGTGAAGACTGCACCAGCCCTTTTCGACAAGCGGGAGTATCGTTGGACTTTTCATCCCGGGAAGGATCTCACAGATCTTGTGCTATAGCTGATTCAGGTGCATTAAGCAGAATGTATTTATTCTCCTTCGCATTTTTTACTGCCCTTATCCTGAAAAGCAAGTTTATTCAGGATCTTCTGTTTATCCGGATTAAGATTTTTGTTTGAGATTATCACTGCCTGGCTCTTAAGGATTGTCGCGACCTCATTTAAACCGTTGGTTAGAAGAGTAGCTGCCTGAGCTTACAATATCACAAACAGCATCGGCCAGTCCGATTCCGGGAGCAATTTCGACACTTCCGCTGATCTCTTCAATTTCGGCCGTAATATTATTGTTTCAGGCAAAATAATCTGAAAGCAGTCTGGGATAGCTTGTAGCTACTTTTTTATTCATTGAAGTACCCTGGTCCGGTAAACCTTTCTTCTTTGGGTATTGCCAGGCTAAGCCGGCAATGGGCAAAGCCAAGCTGTTCAAGTATTTCGACATCCTTGTTTTTTTCGAAAACCATGTTCTCTCCAAGAATGCCGATGTCGGCAACCTGTTGTTCAACATATTGCGGTATATCATCATCCCTCAGGAAGAGGACTTCAACAGGGAAATTACCGGCATTTGGTTTTCAGGACATTGCCTCCGTTTGAGAATTTTATTCCGCACTCTTCCAGTAATTTACGGGAGTTTTCACTTAGCCGTCCTCTTTTCTGAATTGCAATTTTAAGTTCACTCATTTTTTCTTTTGAATATTGTCTGAGCAGAACTTCAGGGAACAAAAAACCCGTCTGATCTGCTCAGACGGGTTTATGATATTTTTATTACAACATATCACTTTCATCTCGCCTGAGAGCAAGTATGAAAATGATGATGATGTAACTGAAATAAAATCATTAGTTATGAATATGAAGGCAAAGGTAGGAATATTTTAATAATTATCACAAGAAAAAGGGAAAAATAATTAAACTGCTATTTCTAAGGCATTTTTTAAAATATTAGAAGAAGTTTCTTTGGCCCCGACCGGGACTTTTATTGCGCCCCTACGGGGCTTGATTGGAGTGTCGGCCGGTACTACCGGGCGTTGCCCGGTGGGAGAATATGACGCCCCTACGGGGCTGGGAATGCGAGAGCTGCCGGTCAAACCGGGCGGTGCCCGGTGGGAGAATATTGCGCCCCTATGGGGCTGGCAATGCGAGAGCTGCCGGTCAAACCGGGCGATGCCCGGTGGGAGAATATTGCGCCCCTACGGGGCTGGGAGCAGAGTGCCGGTCAAACCGGGCGATGCCCGGTGAGAATATGCGCCCCTACGGGGCTGGAATGCGAGCTGCCGGTCAAACCGGGCGTGCCGGTGAGAGAATATTGCGCCCCTACGGGGCTGGCAATGCGAAAGCTGCCGGTCAAACCGGGCGCTGCCCGGTGAGAGAATATTTCGCCCCTACGGGGCTGGGATTGGAGAGTCGGCCGGGTAATACCGGGCGTTGCCCGGTGGGAGAATATTACGCCCCTACGGGGCTTGGGATTGGAGTGTCGGCCGGTACTACCGGGCGATGCCCGGTGAGAGAATATGACGCCCCTACGGGGCTGGGAATGCGAAAGCTGCCGGTCAAACCGGGCGGTGCCCGGTGGGAGAATATTGCGCCCGTATAGACTGCTGACCCACAAACAAAACCAGGCCATAGGCCTTAAATAATCTGGGTAGGGGCGAAGCCCGTACGGAAAAGAACAGGAATGATTATCAAGCCCCGTAGGGGCGGAATATAGTTTTTAAGTCGTAATGGTGAAATTGGCCCCAGGACTTTTTAGCTTTACTAATAAAAACCAGATTAATATGTCTCAATCATTTTCAAAATTTTATTCTCATATTGTTTTTCACACGAAAGACAATCTGAAATGTATCCGGGAGGATATCGAAGATGAATTGTACTCTTATCTGGGAGGGATTTTAAAAAACATCAAGTCCATTCCTTTTCAGATCGGAGGAACTTCCAATCACATTCACATCCTTTGCACTTTGCCAAGAACCACTTCACTTGCAGAGCTTGCAGAGGAGGTGAAGAAAAGCTCTTCTAAATGGATCAAAACGAAGGGTGGTCAATACAGAACTTTTTTCTGGCACGAGGGTTATGGAGGTTTTTCTGTTGGTTGGTCGCAGGTAGAGATGGTAAAGACCTATATAAAAAACCAGAAGCAGCATCATAGAAAGATTGGTTTCTTAGAAGAGTATAAGACTCTTTTAAAAGAGAATGGTATTGAGTTTGATGAGCGATATCTCTGAAATCTTTTATTGCGCCCCTACGGGGCTGGGAATGCGAAAGCTGCCGGTCAAACCGGGCGATGCCCGGTAGGAGAATATTGCGCCCCTACGGGGCTTTGATTGGAGTGTCGGCCGGTACTACCGGGCGGGCGATGCCCGGTGAGAGAATATTGCGCCCCTACGGGGCTGGCAATGCGAGAGCTGCCGGTCAAACCGGGCGATGCCCGGTATGAGAATATGACGCCCCTCCGGGGCTGGGAATGCGAAAGCTGCCGGTCAAACCGGGCGCTGCCCGGTAAGAGAATATGACGCCCCTACGGGGCTTTGATTGGGGTGTCGGCCGGTACTACCGGGCGATGCCCGGTGAGAGAATATTTCGCCCCTACGGGGCTGGGAATGCGAAAGCTGCCGGTCAAACCGGGCGCTGCCCGGTATGAGAATATCACGCCCCTACGGGGCTGAGATTGGAGTGTCAGCCGGTACTACCGGGCGCTGCCCGGTTTGAGAATATCACAGACCTTCGAGACTAAGAGTCGGTTATCGGCAGATGGATAAAATAAGGCCGTAGGCCTGAAATAATCTGGGGTTGGGCAAAGCCCATCCCCAGAACAGAAATGACTATCAAGCCCCGTAGGGGCGGAATATAGTTTTTAAGTCGTAATGGTGAAATTGGCCCCGGAACCTTTAGAATATCGCGCCCCTACGGGGCTGGCAATGCGAAAGCTGCCGGTCAAACCGGGCGTTGCCCGGCTTATCAGACCCTCTCTGCAACCAGATCTCCGACTTCAGTGGTTGAATATCCCATCTTGCCGGCTCCCATATCTTTCAGCTTGTTGGCAGTTACATCCATTACAGCGTTTTCAACAGCCTTCGCAGCCTTTTCTTCACCAAGATGCTCAAGCATCATAGCTCCGGCACGCTATAGATGCCAGAGGATTAATAACATTTTTCCCTGTATATTTTGGAGCAGATCCGCCAATAGGTTCAAACATGGAGACACCTTCAGGATTAATATTTCCACCTGCAGCAATTCCCATTCCACCCTGGGTAATGGCTCCGAGATCAGTAATTATATCTCCGAACATATTGGTTGTTACAATTACATCGAACCATTCGGGATTCTTAACCATCCACATGCATGTTGCATCCACATGGTAGTATTCACGGGTAATATCAGGATATTCAGCTTTGCCGATTTCATGAAATGCCCTTTCCCACAGGTCAAAAACATAAGTCAGCACATTGGTTTTTCCGCATAGTGCCAGAGTTCTTTTCTTGTTTCTTTTTCTTGTGTAATCAAAAGCATACCTCAGACAGCGGTCAACCTGCATTCGTGAATAAACCATATTCTGAATTGCAACTTCATGCGGAGTTCCTTTCATTGTTACACCGCCACTGCCTGTATATACATCGCCTGAATTTTCCCTGTACAACCACATAATCAATATGTTCCGGACCTTTATCCTTCAGAGGAGTTGCAACTCCCGGATATAGTTTGATCGGACGGAGATTTATGTACTGATCAAGTTCAAACCGTAGTTTCAGAAGAATTCCTTTTTCAAGAATACCCGGCTTAACATCAGGATGTCCGATTGCACCAAGGAAGATTGAATCAAACTTTTTGAGCTGTTCCGAAGCAGATATCCGGAAGTACTTCACCTGTTCTCAGGTAACGCTCTCCTCCAAAATCAAATTCTTCATAATTAATTTTAAATCCAAATTTTGAAGCAACAGCACTAAGTACTTTTTTGCCTTCCCTGACAACTTCCGGACCGGTACCATCTCCTGGAATAACTGCAATATTGTATGATTTGCTCATAAGTAGATTTCTGATTGGTTTTATTTATCCTGATTGATATTATGCTTTTGATGCGACTATACTGTAATATACCTGATCTCATTTTCGTTGAGCACCTCGGCGATATTTCCCATTTTTTCAACTATATTCAGCATTTTTTCAGTTGCCTTTATTGCTGATTCAGTCTGGTCGGCATCCAGTCCCTTGGTCTTGAATTCCCTGTCCATTGAAACCCCAGGTAATAACTGTCTCCACAAGCGCATCAGTTTTTCCTCCGGGAGGTATTGATACCTGGTAATCAGTAAGGATTGGTAGTTCTTTCCCGAGCTTGTCATAGATTACCCGTAATGGCTTTCATAAAAGCATCATACTGACCGTCACCTGATGAGGTCTCCTGGTACAGGTTGCCGTCAATCTCAATCTGAACACTGGCAAAAGGTTTTAGTCCGTATGAGAGAGAGAGTGAATAATTCTTTATAAAGATTTTATAATTCAGTCTGTGTCATTTCCAAGTACATCAGCAATTATAAATGGAAGATCTTCTGTTGTGACATTTTCTTTCTTGTCACCAAGCTCAATGACTCTCTGGGTAACTTTTGCAAGCGATTCAGGATTAAGGATCAAGTCCGAATTCTTCAAGATTCTTTCTTATGGTTGCTTTTCCTGATTGTTTTCCGAGGGCATATTTTCTTTTTCTTCCGAATCGTTCAGGAAGAAGATTATTGTAATACAGATTATCTTTACTGTCGCCATCGGCATGAACACCTGATGTCTGTGTAAAAACATTCTCTCCGATAACAGGTTTATTTACCGGGATTCTGTATTCCGCTGAATGTCTCAACTATCTTGCTTGCTTTTGTTATCTCAAATTCATTGACACCGGTTTCAGCATCAAGCTGATCGCGCAGAACTCCGATAACACTTGAAAGAGGAGCATTTCCTGCTCTTTCACCCAGCCCGTTGATAGTTGTATGAATTCCTTTTATTCCTGCCTTTACTGCTGAAAAGATATTTGCAACAGCCAGGTCATAATCATTATGTGGATGAAAATCAAAATGAAATGAGGGATATCTGTCAATCATTTTTTTACAGAAATCAAATGTCTGTTCCGGATTCAGGATACCAAGAGTATCGGGAAGCATGAATCTTTCAATATTTTCATCTTTCAGATGAATCAAGCATATAAAAGACATACTCCTCAGAATTTATCATCCCGTTTGACCAGTCTTCGAGATAGATATTTACCTCCATGTCAAGCTCTCCGGCTCTTTCTGATAATCTCCCTTGATATCACTCACATGTTGTTCGGGAGTTTTTCGCAGTTGTTTTTCAAGATGACGGAGCGATCCTTTGCAAAGAAGGTTAATAACCTTTCCTCCGGCATCATTGATCCAGTTCAGTGAAATATCACCGTCAACAAAACCAAGAACTTCAACTTTTCTGTGAAGATTATTTTGCCGGGCCCATTCGGTTATTTTCCTGAGGGCTTCAAATTCTCCGGAGGAAACTCGTGCTGAGGCCACCTCAATGCGGTCGACTTTCAGATCTTTCAGCAGAAGTTTGGCTATATGGAGCTTTTCGAGAGGTGAATATGAGACTCCCTGTGTCTGTTCACCATCCCTGAGGGTTGTATCCATTATTTCAATTCTCATCTTACACTCTTTTTTTGTTTTCAAAAGCAGTTATCAGATCCTTAATACTCAGAAGGTAATCTATATCATCAAGTCCTTTCAGAAGGCATTCTTTCTTATAAGGATTTATTTCAAACCTGACTGATTCTCCTGTGGAAGAATTGTAAATAACTGTTTTTCAAGATCTATCCTGACTTTTGTTTCAGGTTTTTTCTGAATCAGGTCAAGAAGATCCCTCAGAAATTCATCCGGAACAACTATCGGCAGAAGACCGTTATTAAGTGAATTATTCCTGAAGATATCAGCAAAAAAGCTTGAAACAACTGCCCTGAATCCATAGTCAAAAATTGCCCATACAGCATGTTCACGGCTTGATCCGCTTCCGAAATTTTTTCCTGCAACAAGTACTTTTCCGCTGTATTTCGGATTATTCAGAACAAACTCAGCATTTGTTTTTCCCGATTTATCATATCTCCAGTCACGGAAAAGATTTTCTCCGAATCCTTCCCTGGATGTTGCACTCAGAAATCTTGCCGGAATTATCTGATCAGTATCCACATTTTCAAAGGGTAACGGAACACAGGTTGATTCAAGTATATCAAATTTTACTTTTGGCATTTCCGATATGTTTTGTATTATTTTATTAATCAATAAATTCACGCGGATCAGTTATCTTTCCGGTAATTGCTGCAGCAGCTGCTGTAAGCGGACTTGCAAGAAGTGTTCTTGCTCCGGGACCCTGTCGTCCTTCAAAGTTCCTGTTTGATGTTGAAACAGCATATTTTCCTGCAGGTATCTTATCTTCATTCATTGCCAGGCAGGATGAACATCCGGGTTGTCTTAGTTCAAAACCTGCTTTCTTTAGAATTTCAACCAGTCCTTCATTAACTGCCTGCTGTTCAACCTTTTTTGATCCGGGAACAATCAGAGCAGTAATATTTGGAGCTTTCTTTCTTCCCTTTACAAGTCTGGCAAATGCTCTGAAATCTTCAATTCTTCCGTTTGTACAGCTTCCAAGAAATACATAATCAACCGGATGTCCGAGCAGTTTCATTCCTGGTTTAAATCCCATATAATCAAGCGATTTAAGAAATGATGACAGATGCTTCGCCATTTATATCATCCAGAGTGGGAATTGAATCATCAATTGCCATTCCCATTCCCGGATTTGTACCATAATGTAATCATTGGTTTTATCAGATCCGCATCGAATTCCAGTTCCGGTCAAACTCAGCATCCCGGATCGCTTTTCAGTTCTTTCCATTTTATAAGTAGATGCATTCCAGATCAAATATTCCGGGTACTGAAGGCAGCTTCCTGAGATATTGAAAGTTATTTCATCAGGTGCTATCAGTCCTCCGCGTGCTCCCATCTCAATGCTCATATTGCATATTGTCATTCTTGCTTCCATGCTCAGATCTCGTATGGCTGGTCCGGCATATTCAACAAAATATCCTGTTGCCCCACCTGTTGAGATCTGGGAGATGATATACATTATTATATCTTTGGAAGTCACTCCTTTATGAAGCTTACCGTTAACGGTGATCCTCATCTTTTTGGGTTTTGGCTGAAGAATACACTGGGTTGCAAGAACCATCTCAACTTCGCTTGTTCCGATACCGAAGGCAATTGTTCCGAAAGCTCCATGGGTTGAGGTATGGCTGTCACCGCATACAATTGTCATTCCGGGATGGGTATATCCCAGTTCGGGACCAATAACATGAACAATACCGTTTTTTGGATGATTCAGACCAAACAATTCAATCCCATACTTCCTGCAGTTTTCAGCAAGTTTTTCAACCTGGTTCCTTGACAATTCATCCCTGATCGGGAGATTCTGGTTCTTTGTTGGGATATTATGATCGGCAGTTGCAAGTGTCTTTCCGGGTCTGAATACCGGTATGCCTCTTTGCTTCAGGCCATTAAATGCCTGAGGACTTGTGACTTCATGTATATAATGCTGATCTATATAAAGGACATCAGGTCCATCCTTCAATCGAACGCACCACATGTGCAGTCCCATATTTTGTCAAAAAGTGTTTTTGGTTCCATTGAAATATTATATTTTCTGCTGTGGATCCCTGTGATCCTCAGTGGAACTCTGTGTAACTGTTTTTTAAGAGGAACTTACACTGAGTTCCACAGAGAAGACAGAGAGGTCCACTGAGGGCTAAGGATTATTTTATTTTCGCAATTGCATCAATAAATGCTTCAACTGAAGCAGTAATTATATCAGTATTTGCAGAAAAACCATAATATATTTTTCCCTGATGTTCAACCTGGATATGAACTTTACCAAGGTCGTCACTTCCTTTGGTAATAGCCTGAATAAGAAATTCCTCGAGATGAACTGTTTTGCTTATCAGTTGTTTTACAGCTGTAAATGCAGCATCAATTGGTCCGTTGCCTGAAGCTGTTGAAGTATGAACTTCTCCGTTTATCTTTATACCGACAGTTGCAACCGGAATTGCTGATTTTCCGCAGGAAACCTGCAGAAGTTCAAGCTTAAGGGATTTTTCTCCCTGAAAATACTTCTCCTGCAAGTATTCTGATATCTTCATCGTTGATCTCTTTTTTCTTGTCAGCAAGAAGAAGAAAGCGGTGATAGATATCATCAAGTTCTTCTTTCCCGAAATTGAATCCAAGTAGTTTCAAGACGGTGATTCAGATGCAGCTCTTCCGCTGCGTGCAGTCAGAATTATTGATGATTCTTTTATTCCGACTTCAACAGGATCAATTATTTCATAGTTCTCCCTGTTTTTCAGAACGCCATCCTGGTGTATTCCTGAAGAGTGTGCAAAGGCATTTCTTCCAACAATAGCTTTGTTTGCCTGAACAGGCATGCTCATAAGTGTCGATACAAGCCGGCTTGTGCTGAAGATAAGCTTTGAATTGATATCAGTTCTCAGGTTCAAGGTTATGATGACTCTTAATTATCATTGCCACCTCCTCAAGTGATGTGTTTCCTGCTCTTTCACCGATGCCGTTTATTGTCACCTCAACCTGTCTTGCTCCGTTTATAACACCCATCATTGTATTGGCAGTTGCCATCCCAAGATCATTATGGCAATGTGTTGATATTATTGCCTTATCGATATTCGGAACATTTTCTTTCAGGTATCTTATCTTTTCGCCATATTCTTCAGGGAGACAATAACCTGTTGTATCAGGAATATTTACAACAGTTGCACCTGCTTTTATTACAGCTTCAATAACTTTTGCAAGGTATTCATTTTCACTTCTTCCTGCATCTTCGGCATAAAACTCCACATCATCCACAAATTTCTGTGCATATTTTACTGCATCCGACAGCTCTTTTAAGTATCTCTTCAGGAGTTGTTTTGATTTTATACTTAATATGAAAAGGAGAAGTTCCAATTCCTGTATGAATCCTTTTTCTTTTTGCATACTGAAGAGCTTCAGCAGCCACTTCAATATCTTTTTTAACTGCCCTTGTCAGTGCACAGATCACAGGATTTGAAATAGCTTTCGATATTTCGACCACTGATTTGAAATCACCGGGACTTGAAATCGGGAATCCGGCTTCAATGACATCGACACCAAGAGCTTCAAGAGCCTGGGCAACCTCAATTTTTTCAATTGTATTTAACTGGCATCCCGGCACCTGTTCTCCATCCCTGAGGGTGGTATCGAAAATAATTACCTTATCGTCCATGTTATCAGTTATTTGTTAATGATTATTATTTTCACTGGTCTGAGTTTTCTTACTGCAGCTCCTGCTCTCCACATTTCAGAATTGCCAAGTTCTTTCAGTTCAGCATCAAGTACTTCTTTATAATTGGCAGCACCTGTTGATTTAAGCACTCTGACACACTCTTCACCTGATTTTACTCTTTTATAAAGCTCATTGAAAACAGGAAGTGTTGCTGCCTTGAATTTTGGTCGCCAGTCAAGAGCTCCACGCTGTGCTGTTGCACTGCAGTTGGAATACATCCAGTCCATTCCTTTTTCATCAACAAGCCGGATCAGGCTCTGTGTCAGTTCTTCAACAGTTTCATTAAATGCTTCGGAAGGGGAGTGTCCGTTTTCGCGGAGTACCTGGTACTGGGCATCCATTATACCTGCAAGGGCACCCATTAGTACACCACGTTCACCTGTCAGATCGCTGAAAACTTCCTTTTCAAAAGTTGTCGGGAAAAGATAACCTGAACCGATTGCAATACCCAGTGCAATTGTACGTTCTTCTGCTCTTCCTGTAAAATCCTGAAATACTGAATAACTTGAGTTGATACCTGCACCTGCCAGAAAATTCCTTCTTACACTTGTTCCTGAACCTTTTGGTGCACACAGAATTACATCAACATCAGTCAGGAGGTATAACACCGGTATGTTCTTTATAGGTTATTGAAAATCCATGTGAAAAATAGAGTGCATCTCCTTTTTTAAGGCATGGTTTAATCTTTGGCCAGAGAATTCGCTGAGCAGCATCTGATACCAGATATTGAATTATTGTTCCTTTTGTTGCAGCTTCTTCAACTGGAAACAGTGTTTTTCCCGGAACAAAACCATCGGCAACTGCTTTGTCCCAGTCAGCTTTAAATTCAGGTGCCTGACCGACAATTACATTTATTCCATTATCTTTCATATTAAGTGCCTGAGCCGGTCCCTGTACTCCATAACCTATTACTGCAACAATTTCATTTTTAAGTACTTCACGAGCTTTTGAAAGTGGAAATTCTTCTCTTGTAACTACATTTTCAACAACTCCGCCAAAATCAATTTTTGCCATGATTTTTAAATTTTAATATAATATTATTAATTCTATTGTTCATTTTTTACCTCCGTATTCTTCCCGTGCCCTCTCAGTGGGCAGGATTCAATTATACACCTCAATATTTTCAGGCTTATACCGGTTTGCTTCATCCATCTCCTTGCAGATATGAATTAAGCTCCTTTACCTGTTTTGTAATTGCCACTCTGCCCGATCTGACAAACTGCAGAACACCATACGGTTCAAGCTGACGGAGCAATTCTGCTATTTCAGTTTTATGTCCGGTTTTTTCAATAACAATATATTCAGGAGAGACCTCAAGTATGCGGGCATGATAGGTCCGTACAACATTATCAATTATATTTCCCGACATCAGTCCTTTCGTTGCAACCTTGAATAAGGCAATTTCCTGATATATTATCTGATCGGAAGTATGGACAAAAACTTTTAAAACATCAACAAGTTTTTCCATCTGACTTGCCACTTTCTGAACCATTTCCGGAGTTGTCTTTACAACAATTGTAAGCATCTGAACACCTTTTACAGCAGATTCTGAGGCAGTAATGCTTTCAATGTTTATCTGCCTGCGTGTCAGAATTATTGTTATCTGACTCAGGATCCCTATATGGTCCTCAGTGAAAAGTGATATTGTAAATTCCTGTTTCATATTTATTTTGTTTTTCCTCAATGGCTCTCTGTGTGACAATAAGCAGATCAAATACTTACACAGATGATTCACAGAGTTCGACAGAGTTTGATCTGTCATTTTTTTGTTTAGTATGTTAATGTTACTTCAGAAACTGAAGCTCCCGGTTCAACCATCGGGAAGACATTTCCCTCCTTCTCAATTTTTATATCAAGCAGATATGGTCCCTCTGCATTGAGCATTTCAGCAAGGGAATCTTTCAGATCCTCTCTTTCCGTAACACTTTTTCGCAGGGATACTAAATCCCTTTGCAATCAGTTACAAAATCAGGATTTACAAGTTCAGTTGAAGCATATCTCTTTCGAAGAACATATCCTGCCACTGTCGCACCATCCCAAGGAAATTGTTATTCAGGATGATTATTTTAACAGGGATATTGTACTGAAGTATTGTTCCCAAGTTCCTGTATTGTCATCTGGAAACCTCCGTCACCAAGAAATGCAACAACCTGTTTTTCAGGTTTTCCAATTTTTGCACCAATTGAAGCCGGAAGTCCGAATCCCATTGTTCCCATTCCTCCGGAAGTAACCAGGCTGTTTGGATTGATAAATTTATAATAGCGTGCAGCCGACATCTGATTCTGACCGACATCAGTCACAATAATTGCATCACCATTTGTAAGTTCTGAAACCAGCCTTACAACTTCACCCATTTTGAGATTCACCTTTTTCAGGTTTGGTTTCTGCTTTAATGACTTTTTCATATTCAGTCTTATCGCAGATCCTGAATTCCCTTATCCATTTTTCAAAAGAATTTTCTTTAACCAGAGGAATCAGGTCGCTTAAGACTTCTTTTGCATCATTATTTATTTCAACATCGACAATCACATTTTTATTTATCTCAGCTTCATCAATTTCAATATGAATTATCCTTGCGTTTTTTGCATATTTCTTAAGATTTCCTGTAACCCGGTCATCAAAACGCATTCCAATGGCAATTATCAGGTCAGCCTCATTTGTAAGAACATTTGGACCATAGTTACCATGCATTCCAAGGATATCCTGCATACAGACGGTGACCGGATGGAAATGCTGAAAGACCCAGAAGGGTAAGTGCAACCGGAATTCCTGTTTTCTCAGCAAATTGCCATAAGCTCATTTTCTGCTCCTGAAAGAAGGACTCCATGTCCTGCAAGGATCAACGGTTTTTCTGCATGATTGATCATTATTGCAGCCGATTCAATTGCTCTTGGTATGCAATGGTATACTGGGGATTATAACTTCTGATATAATTGCATTTTTTATATTTGAAGTCTAAGTTTTTCAATCTGGGCATCTTTTGTTATATCAATCAGGACCGGTCCCGGACGACCGGTTCTTGCAATATAAAATGCTTTGGCAATTGTTTCAGGAATATCCTGTGATTTTTTTACCTGGCAGTTCCATTTTGTGACAGGCATTGAAACACCAAGGATATCAGTTTCCTGAAAAGCATCTGTACCGATCAGGCTTGAAACAACCTGTGCTGTTATAAATACTACAGGTACTGAATCAAGAAATGCATTGGCAATACCGGTTATAAGATTTGTGGCTCCCGGTCCGGAGGTTGCAAAGCAGATACCCGGTTTTCCTGTGACCATTGCATATGCCTGTGCAGCATGAGCTGCTCCCTGTTCATGACGTGTAAGTATGTGCCTGAGCTTATCTTCATAATCAAGCAGTTTGTCATAAACAGGCATTATTGCTACCTCCCGGATATCCAAAAATCGTATCAACACCCTCCTCAATAAGGCACCTCAAAAGAGCATCAGCTCCTGAGATGTTTTCAAATCCATTGCTTTGTTTTGGTGCCTCCTTTGTTTCCATTTCTGTCTTCATAAAATCTGTTTTAACTTTTAACAACCCACCCCTGACTCAAATAATCCTCACTGCTCCCAGATCGGCTGAACTTACAAGTGCAGCATATGCTTTAAGTGAAGGAGGTATCACCCGGTTCCTCGATTTCAGGTTTGTAAGCTTTATCTCCCTTCAATTCCTCCTCTCCGTTGCCTTGCAAAAATTTCATCGTCAGATAACAGCACATTTATTTTTCTGCCTGGCACATCAATTTCAATAATGTCGCCTGTTCTTATAAATGCAATTTCTCCACCTGCTGCTGCTTCAGGTGATA
Source organism: uncultured Bacteroidales bacterium (assembly GCA_963703935.1). Classification (GTDB taxonomy): domain Bacteria; phylum Bacteroidota; class Bacteroidia; order Bacteroidales; family VadinHA17; genus LD21. Next base: position 371,831 of record CAVPGA010000003.1, read on the forward strand.
CATGACCGATTGACAAGCCTGAAGTTCCTCCTGAAAATCGTCCATCGGTTATCAGTGCACATTTTTTATCAAGCCCTTTTGATTTCAGATAGGAGGTAGGGTAGAGCATCTCCTGCATTCCCGGTCCTCCTTTCGGACCTTCATACCTTATTATCACAGCACTTCCGGGTTTTACATCACCATTGAGAATTCCTTCAACAGCATCTTCCTGTGATTCAAAAACTATTGCAGGACCCTTAAAATTAAAGAGTGATGGATCAATACCTGCAGTTTTTACAATACATCCTTTTTTTGCAATATTGCCATAAAGAACTGCAAGACCACCGTCTTTGTTATAGGCATTCTGTACACTTCTTATACATCCATTTTCCCTGTCGGTGTCCAATGTATCATAGACATTGCTTTGTGAACCCATCTCCAGGTTTTTTTTCTTAAGAGGGGCACTCCGGTAAAAATCAAAAGCAGCAGACCTTGCTTTTCCTCCCGAAATATCCCAGTCAGAAATAGCATCATGCAGAGTAGTGTAATCTATCCGTTTTACAGTGCTGTCTATCAGGTTATTCCTTTCCAGTTCTCCCATTATTGCCAGGATTCCTCCTGCCCTGTTGACATCCTGAATATGATATTGTGAACTTGGCGATACTTTACAGATATTCGGGATCTTGCGTGAAAGGATATCAATATCCTTCATTGTAAAATCAACTCCGGCTTCATGAGCAATTGCAAGAAGATGAAGAACCGTATTTGTTGAGCCTCCCATTGCAATATCGAGCGACATGGCATTCATGAATGCTTGTTTTACAGCAATCGACCTGGGAAGAACGCTTTGATCACCTTCATAGTAATATCTGTTTGCAAGATCAACAATCAGTGCAGCAGCTTTTTCAAAGATCCTGAGGCGGTTACTATGTGTGGCAACAATGGTACCGTTTCCGGGAAGTGCCAGTCCGAGAGCTTCATTAAGACAATTCATGGAATTGGCAGTGAACATTCCTGAACATGATCCGCATGTCGGACATGCAGACATTTCAATTTCATGAAGTTCATTATCGCTGACTGAATCATCAGCTGACGAGACCATTGCATCAATAAGATCAAGGTATTTGCCATTGATTCTGCCGGCCTCCATTGGACCTCCTGATACAAAAACAGCAGGTATATTTAACCTCATGGCTGCCATCAGCATTCCGGGAGTTATCTTATCACAATTACTGATGCAGATCATTGCATCTGCAAGATGGGCATTACACACATATTCAACACTGTCGGCAATAAGTTCCCTTGACGGAAGGGAGTAGAGCATTCCTTCATGACCCATTGCAATACCGTCGTCAATTGCAATTGTATTGAATTCGGCAGCAAAAAATCCGTGTTTTTCAATTTCTTTTTTTACAACCTGTCCGATCTTATGAAGGTGGACATGTCCGGGAACAAATTGTGAGAATGAATTGACTATCGCAATAACAGGTTTCCCGATCTGATCTTCCTTCATTCCGTTGGCCCGCCAGAGGCTTCTGGCACCTGCCATATTCCTGCCTGTTGTCGTCTTGGAACTCCTGAGTCTGGATTTTCATTTTATCAATTCATTTTAAAAAAAAAGCTTCCCGGTTTTCCGGAAAGCTTCTGTATGTTTATAGTAATACATATTATTCCCGGATCATGTGCCTTGGCAATAATGAGGATGAGGGCAATAATATGTATTAAAGATTTATTCACTTTTTTCTTTTAAATTGAATGACAAATGTATTTATTTTTTTAATATTTCAAATAAAAAATGCTTTTTTCTTCTATTCTTTATTTAATTTACTTTGATTAATTTAATTTGTTCATTTATCTCAGTGCTGAAAATCAATAACTTACCTGACTTTGTTTCCGCTTTTTTATTATTACGGTAAAGAGTAACTTTTTTCCCCGGCCACGGATTAAAATGTCGACCCGGTTTATGATGAGACTGTTTCTGAAAAAGAATGATTTTTTCATAGTTTTTATTTCAACTCAAACCTTGCCATGTAACCACCTCCAGCTACCAGTTCAATATTCAATACGTCAATTGATTTTGCAACTTCACCGGCAATTTTTACCGATGCAGGATCAGCAGGATTATCGCGTAGAACCCATGCAGCATATTTTCCTTTGCCAAGAAATGTAAGCGGTATCTTAATGGCTTTGGGTTGCAAGCCATTAATTGCCGAAAGGAACCAGGTTGTCCCCTTCCTTTGGGCATATACTGCAATTTCCCCTATTTCTGAAGGAGGGAGGACCCTGGTTTCATCCCATACTGAAGGAATTTTTTTTATCATCTCAACGCACGGATTTTCAATGATATGTGCCGGAGTTGATGCATAAGTAATTACAGGGGCTGAAAAAATTGCCGCGGTTGCAACCTGATGCACCCAGGTTGTGTTTTGACGTCGGCTTCCAAAATGGCAAACTGAATAATCCGCCGGACCTGCCAGCATCCTGGTAAAGGGGATAGTAGTTTCGTGAGTCGCTCTGTCCGGGAGTTTGCTGGCCTCCATACCTTTAACACTTTCGTAAATGACAGCATTAGGCCAGGTTCGCCATAATCCGGTGGGTTTGTTGGCTCCATGAAAGATACAAATAAGTTTGTACGCAGCAGCCTCGTTCAGGATAGTTTCATAAAGATCTATAACCTCTTTAGCTTCATGGTCGAAGAAGTCAATTTTAAGACCTGCTATGCCAAGCTTATGACATCTCTGAAATAATTCCAGCCGGGCTTTCTCATCATTAAGTGAATTTGAATGTTTCCAGACTATAATTTCAACACCCATTTTTTTTGAATAGTCGACCAGAGCCTTTATTGAGTCATCCGGCCATCGGCTCCAGAACCCTTCAAGTATATTGTATTCAAAACCCAGTTGCCCGGCAAGCCTTGAAAATTCTTTCATCACCGTCAGGGTTCCATCTCCACCACCATCGAGGTACTTCCAAACAGCCCGGCCGGGTTTGATCCATTCAGTTTTAATGCCATCAGGGAAGAGCGTTTTGTCCGGAGGAGGGCAAAGGTTATGCAATACGTCGGAATTTACCAGGGTATTCAGATCTTTTCCAGCCAGGATCACTCTCCAGGGAGTAGTGATGGTCCCTTTAACTGCCGCAATTTTTGACAATCTCTCAACATCCTCTTTAGAATATCTTAACACATAGGGATAGGAGGCAGGATGAGAGTGCCCGAGTCTCACCATGAAACCATTTTCCCCATCACTTTGCAAAGCCATTCCCGCATAACCAACAAGATTTGCTTCTGTTATCGCAGCATAGCCTGAGTTTCCGGTAAGTTTGACAGTAAGCGGAGGAGCAGCCCACTGTCCGGACGGAATCGTATCAATCATTTTTTTTGCATGAATTCCTTCGTAGTGCATATACAGGTCATGATACCAGACGGTGCTTTGTGCAGGCAGCCTGAAAACCGTCGATTCATCCGGTTTCCGCGGAATATTTTCATCACCCGGAACCGAAAAACGGAATGCTACTGCATCATTGAAGACTCTTACTTCCAGAAAATATGGTAAACCGGATCCGATATGCGATAAGCTGACAGATATGCCGTTAAAGTTGTTTTTAGCAACAGCATGCAGTCCGTAAAATGGATAGACCTCATTGGTTCTGAATTTTCTGATCTTTCCCTGTATCACATTGTCTGTTATGTCATTCCCGTCGACCGACATCTGCAGGGGAGATCGCTCAAGAATAATACTGGCGTCCATCATAACAGAAAGAAAGAGCCGATAATTGTCAATTTCAATAAGGCAACTTATATTTCCGTCAGGGCTTGAAATTTTTTGTTGAAAAGGAGCCGGAAACGAAGGAAGTGAAAATGCAAACAAATAAATTCCAGGCAACATAAATATTCGACAGATAAACTTTTTCATTTTTTATCTTTTTGTGAAGTAGTCAGAAGTCAGAAGTCAGAAGTCAGAAGTCAGAAGTCAGAAGTCAGAAGTCAGAAGTCAGAAGTCAGAAGTCAGAAGTCAGAAGTCAGAAGTCAGAAGTCAGAAGTCAGAAGTACAGTTTTTTGCTTCTCTTATATTTTGCTTCGTATATCAATCCTTATAACAGTTGCAACCGGATCTGGAGCCGCAGCCGGCAGGCTGATTATCAGCGTCCCATCCTTGCTGACTGATGTTTTAACCCTGATCCCATTTGCAAGAAGTTTTGCGGAAACTACATTATTCTTGAAACCGGGGATAACTATTTTGCTGTCGGTAGGCCATTCAAAAACTGAAAAATAGAATGTGGTACCGTTTTTAGTCTCTTTTTTTGTGCATCGTCCCCAGGGGAAGAGGCCCCAGGGACTTGCCTTTGTACCGTAAACGGCTTCACCGTTGACTTCCATCCACTTTCCGATTTGTGAGAGTATTCCGACACTTTCAGCCGGGAATTCACCCTCAGCCGTCGGGCCTACATTCAGCAGGAAATTACCTCCCTTGGATGCAATATCCAGCAGATTCTGAATGAGTGTTGCAGGTGATTTATAATTGTGATCGTAACTCTTATAACCCCATGTCCCGTTCATGGTCATACAGGTCTCCCAGTCCTGGCCGTCAAGCTCTGACAGATTTGGGATCCTCTGTTCCGGAGTCTTGTGGTCGCCGGGAAAATTTGGTCTTTTCAACCGGTCGTTGGTTATTATTGCAGGCTGCAAAGCCAGAAGTGACTGCAGTTTCAAAGCAGCTTCATCCGTCATGTTGGTAGGAGTGTCCCACCATAGCACAGCAAGCTCTCCATAGTTTGTAAGAAGTTCCCTTACCTGAGGAACTGCAACAGCATCAATATACTCAGCAAATGTTCTTTTTTCCTGAGCCGGATCCCAATGGCCGTTGTGTTCTTTGGTATAGGCATCAATAATTACCGAATCGGGATTTGCCCATCCCTCTTTGGTAATCCGGCGGGCAGCTGACCCACCGGGATTGTTCCAGTCCTGCGCCTGCGAGTAATAAAATCCGAGTTTGATCCCATATTTTTTACACGCTTCCGCGAGAGGTTTTAATAAATCATTTCCGTACGGGGTGGCGTCGACTACATTCCATTTACTTGCTTTTGTCTCAAAAAGGGCGAATCCGTCATGATGCTTGGATGTTATTACAATATACTTCATTCCGGCCTCTTTTGCCATCCTTACCCATGAATCCGGATCATATTTTACCGGGTTAAACTGCTTTGCAATTGCCTGGTAATCAGCTACCGGAATTTTCCCCCTGTTCATTATCCATTCACCGATACCACCTATCTGGCGGCCATCCCAGGTTCCTGCAGGAACTGCATATACCCCCCAGTGAATGAACATACCAAAACGTGCATCGCGCCACCAGGCCATTCTTTCATCTTTGCTTATTCCGGTTTGGGCTGAAATTCCCTGAAACATAAGTAATAAGATTGTCAGCATAAGTAGTTTTTTTTCATATTTCAGATATTAAGTTTTGGTCTTTTGCAGGCGCACTGGAAAATGGCCAGGCGACGTTCATGTCCTGAACTAAGATTTCAGATTGAATAAGCTCCGAAAACAGGCTGTTACTTAAACTGTTTTACGTAATCAAGGAATGTCCTTGCACTTCTGTCAAGATTTTCAACCGAACCGCCTCCTTCCAGCACTTCGCACATTTCATATGCGATATATCCCTGGTATCCAATCTCTTTAAGGGCATTTATAAAGCTTTTATAATCCAGAAATCCCTTTCCCATAGGAACTGCCCTCATCTGGGATTCCATTGCCAGATAGTTTGTATGGTTCGAATCATATTTAAACCTTGGCAGCTCTTCGTAGTCAGCAGTTGTAGTGTGGACAAGGTAGGGTTTCATCGTATATACAGCTTTTTTAATTTCTTCAGGCGACAATCCTTCAAGTGTTGGTGACCAGCAATCGAATGCTGCTTTTACATTTGGCAGATTAACCTCATCAAGCAGCCATTTCATGGCATCATGATGGATGGCAATATCATGGTGATTCTGAACAATAAGGGTAATGCCGTATTTTGCGGCGAGCCGGCCGGCAATCTGTAATCCCTCAACCACCATTGCATACTGCTTGTCATAAGGAAGGTCAGGGCGCTCATAGCCGGTGTAGATCCTTACCATGCTTGTGCCAAGATCACGTGCCAGGCGTGCAAGCTCCCCGACATAAATTGCCTGGATCTCTACATTCGGAACTCCTGCTTTATCGACTCCCGCAGTGAAATCGGTATATCCGGCAAGGCAAACCAGTTCAAGACCGAGCTCCCTTATCCTTGCTCTCAGCTTCTGTCGCGCCGCATCATCATAGTCAATCAGCGAAACATGAGGTCTTTTTGCAGCAAGCATTACACCATCGAAGCCCAGCTCTTTTGCCTTAAGAAGAAACTCATCCACGGTCAGGGTAGCCTGACCTCGCCATATCCCCATATAGCTGACTGAATGAAGACATGTCTTTACCTTGAAATCTGCCGGATTTCCCGTTGGTAGTTTCTGGCCTGAAGACTGAAGTGCACATAATGCAAATCCAATTGAAATTATTATGAGCTTTTTCATAGGTGGTTCCAGGTTAATTTTAGAAGCGACTAAAAATATATAATAGAAGGGAGACATGCAAATCAAATTCTTTATAAATTCCGCTGAAATTAATTACGAACCTGATGAAGTTAAAACTGTTGACAATCACCTTCCTCATCGGAATGAATATGTTATCGTACTCCCAGTCACCGCAGGAGATCTACAAAAAACCATTGAAAGAGGTCCTGACAGATATTGAAAATAAATATAAGATAGAGCTCCGGTATAATGAAAGTCTAGTAAAAGGAATTGACGTGCTCTATCCCACCTGGCGTTATCGCAATGAGACAGAAGCAACCCTTGCCGGTATACTGATGCCTCTTGACCTGATCTTTGAGAAGACCGGAGAAAAGGTTTACAGTATAAGCAGGTTTATTTACTATCAGCGTACTGTTGGGGAGGGGCAGAAACATCTTGACAAGCTTCTTACACTTTATCCGGTTCTTTCAGACTGGGAAAACCGTAAGAATGAACTTAGAAAATGCTTCCTTAAGCAGCTGAATCTCACTCCGCTTCCAAAAAAGACACCACTTAATCCTGTTTACACCTCCCTGAGGAAAATGGATGGATATACTGTCCGGAATGTTGGCATTGAGACATTGCCCGGCGTTTACCTTTGCGGATCACTCTACCAGCCTGCAAAAGGGAAGGGCCCGTTCCCGGCAGTGCTTTCCCCTCATGGGCATTTCAGCGATCCCGACCCGAACAAATACGGCCGTTACCGGCCTGATCAGCAGTTTAGGTGCGCAATGCTTGCCAGGATGGGAGCTGTTGTCTTCAGCTATGAAATGTTTGCTTACGGAGAATCACGTCTGCAGGTAAAAGAGGAAGACCACAGAACCGGTCTCGCACTTACGATCCAGACTCTTAATTCAATGAGGGTTGTAGATTTTCTTACCTCCCTTCCCTATGTTGATCCGGAGAAGATTGGTGTTACCGGTGAGTCAGGCGGCGGGACTCAGACCTTTCTGCTAACAGCTCTTGACGATCGCATTGCTGTCAGTGTACCGGTGGTTATGGTGTCATCGTGGTTTTTCGGCGGTTGCCCCTGTGAAAGCGGACTGCCGATACATTCATGCTCCGATGCCGGAACAAACAATGCCGAAATCGCTGCGATGGCTTCGCCAAGGCCTTTGCTTGTCATTTCGGACGGGAGTGACTGGACTCAAAATGTACCGGAAGTGGAATTTCCTTATCTTCAGGCAGTTTATTCACTTTATGGGAAGAAGGATAATGTTGAAAATGTTCACCTTGCAAGTGAAGGACATGATTATGGTACATCGAAGAGAATGGCTATGTATGACTTTATGGCAAAACACCTTGGCTTAAATTTAAATGCTGTCAGAGATAAAACCGGAAAGATCGACGAATCAAAAGTAACAATCGAAAAATATGAGTCCCTGCTTGTTTTCGGGACAGATGGAAAGATTCCTCCTCAGGCAGTTAAGGGAGCTGAGGCAGTTCGGAAAGTGTTGTTGTCGCTGCAGTGAATGATTGAAAAGAATGATTACATTTACTTTTTGTTAAATCCTGACATAAACCAAATCAATAAATATTTATAAGATGAAAAAAAGAAGCCTGATTTCAATTGTCCTGTTAATTGCTATAACAGGTCTTATCCTTTCAACTTTCAGTTCCTGCAAACCATCGGGGAAGAATATAGGGCTACAGCTCTATTCCGTCCGTGATTCGATTAAAAATGATGTTCCCGGAGCAATTGATAAAGTGGGGAAAATGGGTTATAAATTTGTTGAACCAGCAGGTTACGACGATGGAAAATTCTATGGCATGGAACCGCTGGCCTTTAAGGCGCTTTGCGAGGAAAATGGGCTGTCAGTTCTCAGTTCGCATACCGGACAACCAGTTCCTGATTCTTCCAATATGAATGAAACAATGGCCTGGTGGGAAGCCTGCATTGATGCCCACGTTGCGGTTGGCGCAAAATTTCTTGTCCAGCCTTCAATGGACAGTTCTGCCTATGAAAGCCTTGATGGTTTGAAACAGTGGTGCAACTATTTCAACATGGTTGGTGAAATGTGCAATGCAAAAGGAATACGTTTCGGTTACCATAACCATGACCAGGAGTTTTCGACAAAGCCCGACAGTATAATAACAGTGTATGATTTCATGCTTCAGAATACTGATCCGGCAAAAGTGATGTTCGAGATGGACCTTTACTGGACTGTTATGGGAGGCGCAAATCCTGTTGATTATTTCAGCAAATATCCGGGACGTTTTGAATTGTGGCACATTAAAGACAAAGCGGAACTGGGTGCAAGCGGAATGATGGATTTTGCTGCAATATGGGCTGCTGCCGCTCAATCAGGTATGAAATACGGGGTGGTTGAGGTAGAAGAGTACAATTTCGACGAATTCACAAGCTGCCAGAAAAGCCTTGAATTCCTGAATAATGCTGAGTATGTTATTATGCCTCAATAGACTACGTCCATATTATGAAGCTTAAACAGATTTTTTCCCTGGTAATTTTTCTCCTTTTGATCAGTTGCCAGGGTAATTTTTATACTTCAGAAGATTTTTCTGGAGTAAGGAAGATCGATTCCCATATACACATAAACAGCAATAAGGGTTATTTTGAGGAGGCTGCCATAGAGGACAACTTCATACTTTTAACCCTTGGTGTTGATCATAGTGATTCGGCCTCAATAAGAAAACAGCAGGAGGATGCCCTGTTTTCAGCCGGTAAATATCCGGGAAGGGTCTTCTATGGACCTACTTTCTTTTTTGACACGGCTGGATGGGGGAGCGAAGGCTGGAGCAGGAAAATAATTTCACAGCTCGAAAAAGATTTGTCAGGCGGTGCAATATCAGTAAAAATATGGAAGAATATTGGTATGACTGTCCGTGACAGATCCGGGAGATTCATAATGGTGGATGACCCCGGTCTCGATCCGGTCATCAGCTTTATAAAAAGCAGGGGACTTCCAATTACGGGACACCTTGGTGAACCGAGAAACTGCTGGCTGCCCCTCGACCAGATGACTGTGACCAGCGACAGCAATTATTTTGCACGTAACCCGCAGTATCACATGTTCCTGCATCCCGAATACCCGTCCTATGAAGATCAGATCAATGCACGGGATAACCTGCTGGTTAAAAATCCTGACCTGAAATTCATTGGATGCCATCTTGGAAGCCTGGAATGGAATGTTGATTCACTTGCGAAGCGGCTCGATAAATTTCCGAACATGGCAGTGGATATGTCGGCCAGGGTTTGCCACCTGCAGTATCAGTCGGCACAGGACCGCAAAAGGATAAGGGATTTCTGTATAAAATACCAGGACAGGCTCCTGTACGGAACCGACACCGGTGACAACGGCAACTCGGAACCCGATGCCTTCAAAAAAAGAATGCATGAAACATGGCTGGAAGACTGGAAGTACTTTGCTACCGAGGAGGAAATGACCTCCGATAAATTCAGGGGCAGCTTTACCGGATTGAAGCTTCCGAAAGAGGTTATCGATAAGATTTATCACGAAAATGCAGTTAAGTGGTATGATCTGAAATTGCAGCAATAACACTGCTGCTGAAGGATGATCCATTAAATTCATTTCAGTTTATAAGACCTGCGAGAATCAGTGGAATCAGCATGCAAGATTAAATCCCGGCTGATTACCCTTATTGCATACAGAATGTGGGAAAATTATATTTATCTTTACACGTGAAAGTACGCGAGTAAGGAAATCACTTAACCGAACCGAGATGAGAAGACTCCTGGTTTTATTTTTTGCACTTCTGTTAATCCTGCCGGGATGCAGAAAGAAGAATACATTGAATTCCGGATCCGGGGTGGATCTTCCGTTTCATGGGTGGGCCATGACTCCACCTATGGGATGGAACAGCTGGGATTGCTACGGACCCACAGTGGTTGAATCGGAGGTAAAAGCCAATACCGACTACATGGCAGAGAAGCTTAAAAAATTCGGATGGGAGTATATTGTTGTGGATATCAGGTGGTATGTTGAAAATGATAAAGCAGGTGGCTATAACGAGGATGATCCGGTATATGTAATGGATGAATATGGCCGGCTTACCCCGGCACTGAACAGGTTTCCTTCAGCAGCTGACGGGAATGGATTTAAACCGCTTGCCGATTATGTTCACAGTAAAGGATTAAAATTCGGGATCCACGTTATGAGAGGTATTCCGGTTATAGCTGTAGGAAAGAATACCCCAATCCCTGGGAGTAATGCCAGGGCACAGGATATTTATTCCTCCGAAGATCAATGCAGCTGGCTTAAGGATATGTACACCGTTATTGCCGGAAAGCCGGGAGCCCAGGAATACTACAATTCGCTCTTTCAGCTTTATGCATCGTGGGGTGTCGATTTTGTTAAGGTTGACGATCTTTCAGGACACACCAGTGAGATTGAAATGGTAAGAAACGCTATTGATAGTTGCGGGAGACCGATTGTAGTCAGTATTTCTCCGGGCGGTGACAAGCCGGAAACAGCTGAATTTCTGAAGAATAATGTAAATATGTGGCGTACTTCGAATGATTTCTGGGATAATTGGCCCCAACTCAGGAATCAGTTTTCAATCCTTAACAACTGGGTTGGACTTGGGGGAACAGGTTACTGGCCTGACGGTGATATGCTACCACTTGGCAGAATAGGATTAAGAGCAGAACGTGGTGAGCCACGCTGGTCGGGATTTACTAAAGATGAACAGGTTACTTTAATGACGCTTTTCTCAATTTTCCGCTCCCCTCTGATGTTCGGCGGTGATCTTCCGGGCAATGATGAATTTACGCTTTCGTTAATCACAAATAAAGATGTTCTGAATGTAAACCAGCATAGTATCAACGGCAAACAGTTGTTCATGGAGAATGACCTTATCGTATGGAGTGCTGACGACCCGAAGACGGGAGATAAATACCTTGCGCTTTTTAATGCCTCCGATCATGGCGCAAGTGAAATTTCGGTTAAGTTTGAACAGCTTGGGCTTACAGGATCACATACAGTTAAAGATCTGTGGTCCGGTGAAAAGCTGGGTAAATTTACACGCTCATTTTCCCGGAACATTAACCGGCATGGTGCAGGACTTTACCGAATACACTAATAAGTACCCAGGTATTAATCCACTATGGTAAACATCAGGCAGTCAGATATTGCCAGGAAACTTAAAGTGTCAAGGATCACGGTTTCAAAGGCTTTAAGAGACCACCCTGACATTTCCCTGGAAATGAAAGCCAGGGTTGTCAAAGCTGCAAAAAGGATGGGTTATGTACCTAATCTGATCGCAACCCAGCTCAACACCAGGAGGACGTATACTATTGGTATTGTTGTACCGGACCTTGAAAACAGCTTTTTTGCATTTGTAGTTGACAGCATGATTGATTTCGCTACTGAAATGAAATATCATGTAATCCTTACAGTATCACGTGAAAAAGAAATAATTGAACAACAAAATATTGAAAACCTGATAGGTATGCGTGTCGATGGATTACTCGTTTGTCTGTCACAGGAAACAAAAGAAAAAGAGATCTTCTCCCGGGTTAAGAAGATGAAAATTCCAATCGTCTTTTATGACAGGGCCTTCCTGAAACTGGGTTTTCCAGCAGTCGTATTTGATGATAAGGCCGGGGCATTGGATGCCATTGGCCAGATTATAGGTTCAGGATACACCAGGATTGCTCATTTCGCAGGTTATTCTTCAGTGAATATCGGAAAGGAGAGAGCTGAAGGATATAGATCAGCCTTGCGAAAACACAGGCTGCCTTTCCGTAAGGACTGGATTTTTGAGGGAGGATTTGAACTGAATGACGGGTATAATTCCTTTATGAAGTTGTTAAAACTGGGAGACTTGCCTGAACTTGTCTTTACTGTTAATGACAGGGTAGCTCTCGGTGCATACAAAGCAGCTGGCGAATCCGGAATAAGCATCCCTTCGGGGCTTGGAATTTTCGGTTATGGATTCCACGAAACAACCGATCTTTTCAATCCGCCTCTTGCCTTAATCAACCAGGATCCACGGAAAATGGGAAAACACGCGGCAGGGCTTTTGATTGACATGATTGAAAAAAGAGAAGTCGGGAAGCCGGCCGATATCAGGATAAAAGAGGAATTTTTGTGGAAGGATTCCATACTCAGAAAAGAAAAGACCATTTAAATTTCCATAACTTTAGTTTTGAAAAAATGAAAAAAATATTAGTAGCCGGAGCAGGAGGTTTTATCGGAGGGCACCTTGTCAGGGAACTTGTCGGAAAGGGACACTATGTCAGGGCTGTTGATATAAAACCATTGAATGAATGGTATCAGGTCACCCCTGAAGCCGATAACCTGGTTCTGGATCTTCGTTTAAGGGAAAATTGCTTCCAGGCAGTCAACGGGTATCATGAGGTTTTTAACCTTGCTGCAGATATGGGAGGGATGGGTTTTATTGAAAACAACAAAGCCGCCTGCATGATCAGCGTGCTTATCAATACTCACCTGCTTATTGCTTCGAAGGATTGCGGGATCAACAGGTACTTTTACGCCTCATCAGCATGTGTTTACAATGGTGAAAAACAGACCGATCCAAATAATCCCGGACTTAAGGAATCTGATGCATATCCTGCACTGGCTGAGGACGGCTACGGATGGGAAAAACTCTTCAGCGAGCGCATGTGCCGTCATTTTTCAGAAGACTTTGGACTGACAACACGAGTGGCCAGATTCCACAATGTATACGGACCGCATGGAACATATAACGGCGGACGGGAAAAAGCTCCGGCTGCAATCTGTCGTAAGGTGATTGAAGCAGGTATCACAGATAAGAAGGAGATAGAGATATGGGGCGACGGACACCAGACCAGGAGTTTCATGTTTATTGATGATTGCATTAAGGGTATTCAGGATATTATGTACAGTGATATCAGCGAACCGATTAACCTTGGAAGCAGCGAAATGGTCTCTATTAATGAACTCGTTGATATTATTGAAGATATTGCAGGCTACAAGCTTAAAAGGACATACGACCTTAAAGCTCCGAAAGGTGTCAGGGGCAGAAACAGTGAGAATACGCTGATCAGGAAATATCTTGGCTGGGAACCATCCATTCCCCTCCGCACAGGATTAAGGAAGACATACGGGTGGATAAGTGACCAAATGGTTGAAGAAAGCAGAAGGGTGAGTGGTTCAAACCGGTACAATAAATAACTGACCACAATAGAAGCACAAGCAAAAATGAAATTTCCCTACAGGCTATGTCTTGCCGGGGGATGGATGGATCAGCCCTGGGTTTCCCAGATCCACCCGGGATCGGTTGTGGTTGCTCAAATCTGGCCGACCGTCGATTTTAATGACCGCTCAGGCCTGGCAACAAGTTCAAGATATGTTGGAATCAAACTATGGGGGGACAGATATCCCGATGGTGACCATGAGGAGAATGCCAGGTTTCTTTTTGGAGCAGAAAATCCCCCGGGTACAATATACATCTCAGGTTCACAGGATCATATAGGGCTTCTATACCCCGGAATTAACCGTCTTGATTATAACGGGGACTACTGGCCGGAAAAGATAGAGTCAACAAGGGAAAAGGAGATATGTGACTGGCTTTCGGATGTTCTCCATCTGATACCGCTTGAACCAAGGCCGGAAGGGTACGATCCGCTGAAGATAATGCACCTCGAAAAACCTCTTATCCGTGAACTTGGGGAAGCAGGTAGCCTGTGCTGGGAGGCAATTATAAAAAGGGATATCTTTAAACTTGGAAAAGCAATGACAAATACTTTTCTTTCATGGAGGAAAATCCTCCCGCTTACCGTTCCTGAGTGGGTTATGAATGAAATGGAGACAAATTACTTTCCCAATTATCCGGGAGCTATTACGTCGGGCAGTGGCGGAGGTTACGTTATTGTGGCTTCCGAAAACGCCATAGGGAATGCATTTAAGGTTAAGATCAGATATTAAAGAATAAAATTTTCCCGCTGATCCCGCAGACCTGCCTGACGGCAGTCAGGTCTTCGCAGATTTTTAAAGCCTTATCTTCTCGAATCTGCGTAATCGGCAAGAAACTTTGAAATACAACTTAAAATTCAAATTCAAGACTATGAGCACAACCAGTTTCAAACATTTTTTTATCATTGGTATTTTGGCTATGATTCTTTCAGCTTCTGTTTCTGCACAGCAGGGGAAGCTTCCAATTGCCGATGGACCCTACAAGCCGACAAATGAATCACTTCAGCAATACCAGTATCCCGAATGGTTCAGGGATGCGAAATTCGGCATCTGGTCCCATTGGGGTCCTCAGGCAGTACCACGTCAGGGCGACTGGTACGCAAAACGAATGTACCAGGAGGGCGGAGATGCTTACAAATACCATCTGGAGCATTATGGCCATCCTTCTGTATTTGGCTATAAGGATATAATACCATCTCTGGAAAGCCGAAAAATGGGATCCTGATAAACTCATGGCGCTTTACAAAAAAGCGGGTGCAAAATATTTTGTAAGCATGGGAACACATCACGATAATTTTTTCCTCTGGGATTCAAAGATCCACAAATGGAATGCGGTTAATATGGGTCCAAAAAAAGATGTGGTCGGTATCTGGCAGCAGGCAGCCAGGAAACAGGGACTAAAATTTGGGGTATCTGAACATCTGGGAGCAAGCTTCACATGGTTCCAGACAGCCCATCTTTCTGACAAACAGGGTCCGAAAGCCGGTGTGCCGTACGATGGGGCAGATCCAGGATACAGTGACCTCTATCATTCTGCAACATCTCCCGATGACAAGGGATGGCTTACCAATAATCTGATATTCCAGGTCGAATGGTTCAGCTGTATCAGGGAACTGATCGACAATTATCATCCCGACCTTCTTTATTCCGACAGCCAGATGCCCTTTGAAGATATCGGACGCAGTCTGGTAGCTCATTACTATAATCAGGGTATAACAGGGGATAATGGAGCTCCTGCCGTAGTATATACATGCAAGCAGGAATCGGGGGGAAAATGGGTACAGGATGTTGAACGCGGAGTGTTGGATAGTGCCAGCGCATATCCCTGGCAAACCGATACCTCAATCGGCGACTGGTATTACCGTACAGGCCAGAAGTATAAAAGCGGCACTGAAGTTATCCAGATGCTTGTCGATATTGTCAGTAAAAACGGTAACCTTCTTCTCAATGTCGTACAGACTCCTGAAGGCGACCTTGAACCCGATATGCTCCGGATACTTGAGGAGATAGGGATCTGGACCTCAGCAAACGGGGAAGGTATTTACGGGACACGTCCATGGAAGATTTTTGGTGAAAAGCCTGCCGGACAGACAACTGCCAAAAGAGGAAGATTTGATGAAAATTACAAATTCACTTCAAAGGATATCCGTTTTACATCAAAAGATGGTATATTGTATGCCTTCTGTTTGGGAACACCCGCAGATGATATCCGGATCAAATCGTTGGGTAAGAATTCGAAATATCCGGATGGTCCGGTTGCCTCCGTTACGATGCTGGGAAGCAATTCGAAGATCAGGTGGACACAGACAACCGAAGAAATGATAATAAAAAAGCCATCAAAATTGCCAGCATGGAATGTACCGGGATTTAAAATTGAATTCAAAAAATAGACTTCACCTAAACCAACAGACCGATGACCACAAATCTTGATTCACGCAGGAGCTTTATTAAAAAAGCAGCTTTCGGAACGCTGGCTGCTGTTTCTGTTCCGCAGATCCTCTCTGCTGCAATGCCAAAAGAAAAGATAAAAGAAGTTAAACTGGCTAAAGACCAGGTGATCCTTTTCCAGGGTGATTCAATAACCGATTCAGGAAGAAATAAGGAAGATCAGGGATTTAATACAGCCAGAAACCTGGGTTCGGGCTATCCATTGCTTGCCGGCGCTGCTCTGCTGAATAAATATGAAGCACTAAATCTGAAGATTTATAACAAAGGGATCTCAGGAAACAAAGTATACCAGCTTGCCGAAAGATGGGATAAGGATTGCCTTGATCTTAAACCTGATGTTTTAAGTATCCTTATCGGGGTAAATGATATCTGGCACAAGCTTAACGGCACTTATAACGGTACCCCGGAAATATACAGGACCGATTACATTGCCCTGCTTGAAAGAACAAAAAATGCTCTTCCCAATGTAAAGCTGATTATATGCGAGCCATTTGCAGTAAAGGGAGTTAAGGCTGTCGATGATAAATGGTACCCGGAGTTCTATGAGTATCAGAAAGCTGCGAGGGAAATTGCCAATAAGTTCAAGGCAACATTCATTCCATATCAAAGCGTTTATGATGAGGCACAAAAAAGGGCTCCCGGAGCATTACTGGACCGGTGACGGTGTTCATCCTACACTTGCAGGGGCACAACTGATGGCAAAAGCCTGGATGAAAGCATTTGAGTAACTTCTATCAGCAAGAAATATTAAATATAATTCTATTCTTATGAAAATAATTTCACGTCGTCATTTTATTCAACAGGGTATTACCGCCGGAATAGGATTGGCAGCCTTTAATAATTTATCTGCTATGCCCCTACCGGCAAAGCAGAAGATGCAGTTCGGTCTGGTAACTTACATGTGGGGTGCCGACTGGGATCTTCCCACACTCATCGCAAACTGTGAAAAAACAGGCTATCTGGGTGTTGAGCTAAGGACCCAGCATGCCCACAAGGTTGAAACAAATCTGAGTCCGGCCCAGAGAGCCGAGGTCAAAAAAAGGTTTGCCGACAGTTCTGTTAAATGTCTTGGCTATGGTTCAAACTTTGAATTTCACAGCCCCGATCCCGCACAGTTGCGCAATAACATTGAACAATCAAAGGAATACATCAAGCTGTGCAGGGATATCGGAGCAACCGGATTGAAAGTAAAACCCAACGACCTTCCTGCAGGTGTGCCGAAGGAAAAAACAATAGCACAGATCGGGACATCGCTGAATGAGATCGGAAGGTTTGCCCGTGATTACGGGCAGCTTAATCAGGGTAGAGGCTCATGGTAACCTTACACAGGAATTACCAAACATGAAAGCAATTTTTGAGCATGTTACCGAACCGAATGTTAAAATAAACTGGAATTGCAACGATCAGGATCTTCTGCCTCCCGGACTTGAAGGGAATTTTAATATGGTAAAAAAATGGTTTGGCGACACTGTGCATATCCGCGAACTGAATGTTGGAGAATATCCGTATCAGCAACTATTCGATCTTTTCAAAAAAATAAAATACAAGGGCTGGATCCTGCTCGAGGCACGCACTGAGCCTGCCGACAGGATTGCAGCCATGAATGAACAATTGAACCTTTTTGATCAGATGATCAAAAATTCCGGTACGTAATTAATTTAAGTTGCTGGTTACTGGTTATTGGGTGCTGGTTGAATTAATCAGATCCAGCAACCAGGAACCAGCATCCAGTAACAAGCAACAAGGAACATTCAGACAATATATTTAAAAACAGACTCCAATGACAAAAAGAAGAGATTTTATCAAAGCAAGCATAATAGGGACTGCCGGAATCACCATGGGAGGATTAGGCATGAGTTCAAAAAGTTATGCTTCAGTTCAGGGTTCCAACGACCGTATTAACCTGGCTGTTGTCGGGCTCCGGAGCAGGGGCAGGGATCACATCAACAGCTGGTGTGCGCTCAAGGAGAACCGCAATGTCAGAATCAAGACTATTTGTGATGTGGATGAGCAGTTCTTCGCTCCCACGGCAAAGCTTATTCTCGACAAGTCAGGTGAGAAAGTAGGTACGGAATGGGATATGCGTAAGGTATTTGATGACAAGGAAATTGATGGTGTCTCATTCGGCCTGCCCAACCACTGGCATGCACTGGCCGCTATCTGGGCCTGCCAGGCAGGGAAGCATGTTTATGCTGAAAAGCCTGCCTGCCATAATCTGTCCGAAGGACGAAGGATGATCGAAGCTGCTGCCAGATACAATGTCCGGGTTCAGACAGGATGTCAGAACCGGTCGATAGACAGCGTGATCGAGGCAATTAAATTCCTTCACAGCGGCGGGATTGGTGAAGTGTTTATGGCCAAGGGCTTGTGTTATAAGCCACGCGACTCATTCGGAATAGCTCCCGATGGAACTCCTCCTGCATCTTTACATTACGATATGTGGCTCGGCCCTGCACCAAACAGGCCCTACAACGAAAAAAGGGTTCATTATAACTGGCACTGGTTCTGGGCTACCGGCAACGGTGATACAGGTAACCAGGGACCTCATCAGTTTGACATTGCGAGATGGGGACTTAATAAAAGCGAACATCCTGTTTCTGTCTTTTCAATGGGCGGGATCTATGGCATCAGTCCTTCAGAATGTGCACAGGAGACACCGAATACGCAAACCTCATTATTTAAATACAAAGACGGGAAAGTACTGGAGTTTGAGACCAGAGGACGCTTTACCAACGATGAATCCAGTCTGGGCATCCGTATTGGCAACATTTTTTATGGCACTGACGGGTATCTTGAACTTGACGGTGATACCTGGAAGGCATTCCGCAAACGTGAAAGGGAACCATTTGCAGGATCAAAAACTGCCGGAGCAAAAACAGCTGATCCTACTTTCCTTGCAGCGCCGGGAGGAACAGAGCATTTTGCCAACTTCCTTGATGCAATACGTTCGGGCAAGGATGAGACCCTTCATTGCCAGATCAGTGAGGGACACTATTCTTCAGCCCTTCCCCTTCTGGCAAATATTTCCTATCTGCTTGGAAGAGAGCTTGCTTTCGACGGGCAAAAAGAAATGTTTGTGAAGGATAAGGAAGCAGATGCAATGCTTACAAGGGAATACAGAAAACCCTATGTTGTCCCGAAAGTAGTGTGATAATAAGAACTTTACAAGTCCACAGAGCTGTACGGACAGCAGAATGTAATCACGAGAGTGATCACACGGGGTCAGAGCCCTAACTGTGCTCAGCGTCCCTCTGTGGGAAACTGGTGATGCTTCAGTGTACCTCTGTGTTAGTTCTTAATTAAAAAAATATGTCAGAAGAAAACAAAATCAAACGCCGCAGCTTCATCAGGATCTCGGCGGCAGGCACTGCTGGTCTTGGCCTGTTTGGAAAATCTCTGAAGGCTGTCAGTTCAAAATACCAGAAATCGCTGAGGGTTGGAATAATAGGATTGGATACTTCCCATAGCATTGCTTTCACAAGAACACTGAATGACCCGTCGGCAGGTCCGGAGTTTGGCGGGTACAAAGTAACAGCAGCCTATCCGAAGGGAAGCAATGACATAAAGTCGAGCGTAGACAGGATCCCCGGATATACTGAAGACGTGAAGAAGCTTGGCGTTGAGATAGCAGACTCAGTTGAAGATCTTTTAGCTAAAACTGATGTTATCCTGCTTGAAACAAATGACGGACGGCTTCATCTCGAACAGGCGCTGAAAGTAATGAAAGCCGGGAAAAGATTGTTCATTGACAAGCCCATTGCAGCTTCACTTTCGGATACTATTGCAATTTTCAGGGCAGCTGAGTATTTCAAGGTGCCGGTTTTTTCATCTTCATCCCTGAGGTATATCCAGGGAGCAGATGAGATCGCGGGAGGCTCGGTTGGAAAAGTGCTTGGAGCCGACGTTTATAGTCCTGCCACCCTGGAGAAGACACATCCCGATCTGTTCTGGTACGGGGTGCATGGTGTCGAGGCGCTCTTCACAGTAATGGGAACGGGATGTCAAAGCGTTTCAGGGACATTTACCGAAGGAGTTGATCAGGTTACAGGCCTATGGGCAGATAACAGGATTGGCACTTTCAGGGGAATACGTACGGGTAAGTCGGATTACGGTGGCACAGTATTCGGTGAAAAGGGAATTTCAGTTCTCGGCAGGTACAATGGATATAATCCTTTGCTTCTCGAAATTGTGAAATTCTTTCAGACCGGCATTCCTCCGGTCAGGCCAGAGGAGACAATTGAGATCTTTGCATTCATGACTGCTGCTGCCGAAAGTAAAAAGCTGGCCGGGGTCCGGGTCATGCTCGAAAAAGTGTTAAAGGATGCCGAGAAGTGAAGCTGACCTTAAAATGAAGCGATATTAAATATTAATCTGATGAAAATCATGAAAATATTCCGGGGCATAATTGTCCCGGTAATTCTCGTTATTTCCCTTCTATGCATATACACAGGGGGAATAAAAGCCCAGGATGCAAAAAGTCAGAAAAGTTGAGTTCCTGATAAAAAAGTCAGAACAGAAAGTTGATATTACTGATCGGAGGCAGAATAGTCACATCTTACTGCTGGCCTGACAATGTTTACAAACCGGTCCTGTATCCTGTTTATACTCTTCATGGTACCGAAATTACCCGCGGATTTCCCCTGAGGCCGAGGGAAGGGGAGCGGGATGATCATATCCACCAGGTAGGTGTCTGGTTAAATTACGGAAATGTTAACGGATTCGATTTCTGGGGTAATGGCTCGACAGGCAAAAAGAGTGAAAACGGAGGTGTAATCAAACATCTTGATATTGAACAAGCCAAAGACGGGAACGGGGAAGGGATCATGACAGTAAAAGCAAGCTGGCAGGATCCTGCAGGGAAAAGAACTGTTATCGGAAAGAACAGATTTTCATTTTATTGCAAAAGAACATTATTATATCATCGACAGGATAACCAATCTCACTGCCACCGGGAATATTGTTTCAATGAAGGATACAAAGGAAGGAATGTTTGCGATTCGTGTTGCCCGCCAGCTGGAGCTGCCTTCAAATGAAAATGTTCCGCTGCTTAATGCACTGGGCAGGCCGGGGACTGAAAAAGCGATGGAAAACAAGGGAGTAACAGGCAATTACCGGAGCAGCGAAGGGGTAACAGGTGATGCAGTCTGGAGCACCCGTGCAAAATGGATGGATCTTTACGGTGATATTAACAATGAAAAGGTTTCAGTTGTGATATGTGACCATCCAAAAAATCCCTCATATCCAACATATTGGCATGCAAGAGGCTATGGATTATTCTCCGCCAATCCGCTTGGGGGGAGCGATTTTACCAGTGGAAAAGAGGTTGTTAATTTTTCTGTGCCAGCGGGTAAATCGGTTGCTTTCCGGTACCGGATGATCATCACATCAGGATTTCATATGGATGATAAAGAGATTAATGTCCTGGCAAATGATTTTGCAGCCAGATATTAACCCGAAGACACCAATAACCTCCTGAAGAGGAGGAACAAACAAAAAGTAGCGAAAAATTATTTTTACCTTGTATTTAATAAAGCTTATTATCATGTCTGCAAAAGTATCAAGACTTAATTTTTTAAAAACGGCAGGGCTGGCTACTTCGGGAGTTATCCTCGGAAGGAGTGCATCTGCAAAGATAGTCCGTCCCGAAATAATCCCGGGCAGTGACGCAAGAAGCCCGGCACGAAAGGTAAATCTTGCTCTGATCGGAATTGCCAATCAGGGAGCCGGTGATGCCAGGCAATTTATCAACTCAGGGCTGGCAAATATCGTTGCTGTTTGTGATGTGGACCTGGATTCCCAGGGGTGTCAGGAGACCATCAAACTTGTCCCGAAAGCCAAACAATTCAGGGATTTCCGGGTGATGTTTGATAAAATGGCCGGGGATATTGATGCAGTACAGGTGGCTATCCCCGATTTTGCGCATTTCCCGGTGGTTATGGCAGCAATGCAGCTTGGGAAAAGCGTATATGTTGAGAAGCCGATGTGCCGTACCTTCCTCGAGGCTGAATTGTTGTCAAAGGCAGCCGAAAACAACCCGAAGCTTGTTACCCAGGTTGGCAACCAGGGACATTCAGGTGAGAACTATTTCCAGTTTAAAGCCTGGAAAGAGGCCGGCATAATTAAGGATGTCACAGCCGTGACAGCATTCATGAACGGGAGTCGCAGATGGCATCCATATGATCCTAATATTTCAAAGTTCCCGGAGGCACAGCCGCTTCCGAAAGGAATGACCGATACGGACTGGGATACCTGGCTCACAACAGCCGCCTACCATGATTTCAACGAAAAGTACCACCCCGGTAACTGGCGCGGCTGGTATGACTTCGGTCTTGGCGCTCTCGGAGACTGGGGTGCACACATCCTGGATACTATACATGAATTCCTTGAACTGGGCCTTCCGTACGAGATTGAGCCTGTTCACGTCCGAAATCTTAACGACTACTTCTTTCCGCTTGAGTCAACTATCAGGTTCCGTTTCCCCAGCCGCGGTGAAATGCCTGCCTGTGATATTACCTGGTACGATGGTGTGGAAAACCTTCCGCCTGTTCCCCTGGGTTATTTCTCGGTAGATGCTTCAACCGACAAAACGATCCCGCCTCCGGGTGGTGCAGCCCCGCAAGGAAATCAGCGTAGCGGGCAAAAGTTACCCGGCGCCGGTAAGATCATATTCAGTAATGAACTGACATTCAAGGGGGGCACACACTCAGCCCCGCTATTTATTATTCCCGGATCAAAAGCACTGGAAATGGCTTCAAAATTACCGGTTGTTCCGGAAAGTCCGTCAAATCACTACGTAAACTTCCTGAAAGCCTGCATGGGAGATGAGAAAACCCGTTCCCCGTTCCAGACATTTGCTCCCCTTGCGCAGATATTTTCATTAGGGATTATTGCATTACGCCGGAACAGAAAGCTAATCTTCAACCGTGATACAAAGGAGATCATCAACGACAAGTTTGCAAATTCGATGCTGACTGACAGGCCACCAAGAAAAGGGTGGGAAAGTTACTATAATATGTAGCACAGGGCACAGGGCACAGGGCAAAGGGCACAGGGCAAAGGGCACAGAGCACAGGGTATACAGAATCCCACCTGAGGGCAGGCGGCATATCTGTCAACCTAAGAAATAGGATAGATTATGAATCGGACTGTATACAACAGTTCCCCTCCTTCAAAAGGAGGGGAAACTTAACTAATTGTATTTCTGCTAAATATAATTTTCTCTTTAAACTGATTCTTAGGTTGATGGCTATGGGGCATGCAGGTGTAAAAGGCAAAAGGCAAAGGACAAAAGGCAAAAGCACATAGCATTGGGAGACACTGAGCATCACCCTCCCCGGATTTTCTTCAGCTCATTGAAATGTGCCATCGACATTTTTTCCCTCGCTTCCCTTGATGCCTTACGGTAAGCTTCGAATTCCTTCTGGAGGTCTTCGAATTCCTTTTTAGTATGGATCGTGACACTAAAATTCCTCTTGAAGATCAGGAAGCCAATGGTAAGCAGACCAGCAAGTATGGCAATAATAATCCACATTACTGCATTGTATCCCGCTTTGTTTACATTAATGCCAAGCAACCTGATGCTGTTTTTTGTTTTTGTCATCGTGTCAAGGTCCTGCCTGACGGTTTCAAGTGATTTATTCAGGGTGTCAATTTTGAGTTCAAGTCCTCCGGTCAGATTTTCGAACCGGATTATCTCTTTTTTTGCTTCCATGAGAGAATCGAGGGAGTTATTCTTGATTTTCTGAAACATATCTTCACGAATGGCCCGATAATCCTCATAAATCCTTGTCTTCTCCTGCAAGTATTGCATCTGTTCCCTTAAGGTCCCCTTTAGAAGCATATCAGGAATACCACTCTGGCTTTGAGCTTTGAAAACCACGAATAAGGTTAAAACTGATATGAATGCAGCTCTGGTCCCCGTACAGTTCATTATTTTCATTGAACAAATATTTGAATTGAGTTCGCTTTCTCAGATAAACGTGTATGAAGGATTATTATTATATATCCGGATCCTCCGGGAAATCACACTTTTCAGATATTATCCGTTCAATACTGATAATTTTTTAATAATAATTAACTATATTTACTTGCAGATAAGCAATAGATGCTTAACTGATCGCTAAACCTATTTCTAACTAACCTGAAATGCCTATGCAAATTTCTGTTTCTTCTATGGGACGGTGATAAAGAAGGTTTCTTAACGCTGTCTTCTCTTACATTATTTATTTATTACTTCAACCTATCTAACCAAATTACACATGAAAGTAGAACGAGATCAAAAGGCACTTTTCTTAAGGTGCCCTGAAAAGTTGTATCTGGATCTTAAGATTTTGATCCTGATTGTGTTGCTAGGCGCCGCTAATACCCTCTCAGGGTCGGAACCCCAGCAATTAAATGTTTCCGGAACAGTAACGGATGCTTCAACCGGAGCCCTGATGCCCGGGGTTAATGTTGTCATTAAAGGTACTGTCCTGGGCGCCCTTACAGATATGGGTGGAAAATACAATCTGACAGTATCTGATCAAAACGCGGTTCTTGTATTTTCGTTTATCGGCTACGTCACTCTGGAAGAGCCGGTTTCCGGCCGTACAACTATCAATGCAGCCCTTTCCCCGGCAACAACAGAGCTTGAAGAGGTTATTGTAACCGGATACGGAACCCAGAAGAAAAGCGACCTCACCGGTTCAGTGGTAAGAGTGGCAATGGACGAAAAGGCATCACTTGCCAATATGAACTTATCGCAAGCCCTGTCAGGCGCTACTGCCGGGGTGAATGTTCAGGGATCAGGACTGGCAGGAAGTGATCCAAGTCTTTCCATAAGGGGCCAGACTTCCTTATCAGCAAGCGATGCACCCCTTATTGTTCTGGATGGCATTATCTATAATGGCTCAATAAGTAATATAAATGTAAGTGATGTTGAGTCAGTTGATATTCTTAAAGATGCAAGTGCTGCTGCAGTTTACGGGTCAAGGTCTGCAAATGGTGTAATGCTGATTACTACTAAAAAGGGGAGAACTGAAAAACCTCTGATATCATTTAACATGTATTACGGTTATCAGGATATGACCAATAATCCAATGAGGGTCATGAATGCCGAAGAATATGCAATCAGGCTTACGGATTACTATTATCAGCAGGACCTGTATACATGGTATAAAACAAAACCAACAAGCGCTACAGGAAAGCCTGTCAGACCCGATATCAATGACCGCAATATTGTGGCAGCAAGGTTGAGAACACAGGAAGAAAGGGATAACTATCTTGCAGGCAATGAAATAAACTGGGTGGATCAGGTTTTGCGAACAGCACCTATACAGAATTACAATCTCAGTATGTCGGGTAAAAGTGCAAAGTCAAATTACTATGTATCTGCCTCCTATACCAATGAGGACGGTATTCTTAAGAATGACAATTTCAGCAGGCTAACCCTTCACTCCAATGTTGAGAGCAAGATTACCGATTGGCTTACTGTAGGATTAAATTCTTCCTATTCTTTCCGTGATTATTCTGGACTGGAGGCAAATCTTAGCAATGCAAGAGCATGCAGCCCTCTGGCAAACAATAAGATAGGCCTGCCAAATTTTGACATGTATCTTACCGGCGAAGCCTATATGCCTTATCCTCTCAATAACCTTTATGTTGACCATAAAGATAACCGGAATGACCTGTTGCTTGTTGGAAATACCAAGATTACGGTTCCATGGATCCAGGGATTGACCTATGAATTTAATTATTCCAACAATTTTACTACCAGGAAATATAACAGGTTTTATCCTTCCACTGTACCGGATGGCGCCGGCAACAAAGGTCAGGCTATTAAAAATCCGTCAGAAGAGAGAAACTGGATCTATAATAACATCGTCACATATTTAAGAACATTCGGTAACCACCAGGTAAACGCCACGTTACTTTACAGTCAGGAAGGGCGTAACGCAGAGAGTTCGACTATCAATGCACAGGGATTTGACAATCCCGTTCTGGGGTATAATAATGTAAGCCTTGGAACTACTGTAACAGTCGGATCAACGGCATGGAAAGAAAACAGTATTTCATACATGGCCCGTCTTAATTATACGTTTATGAACCGTTATCTGTTGACGGCGACAATACGAAGAGACGGCTTCTCAGGTTTTGGCCCCGCCAAAAAATTTGCTAATTTCCCATCTGTGTCACTTGGGTGGGTTATTTCAGATGAACCTTTCATGCAGGATCTTAAATTGCTCTATCTGAAGCTCAGGACCTCCTACGGGGAAAATGGGAACCAGGGGATTGGCCGTTATTCAAGCTTCTCGAGAATGACAGCAGATTCATATGTGTATGGTCCGACAACGGCAATTGCGGTTTACCCAAGCTCCCTCGGAAATGCCAGTCTTGCCTGGGAAAAGACAGCTTCCTTTAACCTTGGAATTGACTTTGGATTATTCAACAGGAGAATTTCAGGATCTCTGGATTTATATAAAGCTAAAACTACCGATGTGCTTGTCAGGAGAGCGCTTCCGCCAACAACCGGATATGGGAATGTCTGGACTAATATCGGGGCAATCGACAACAAAGGAATCGAGCTTGAATTAACTTCAATAAACCTTACCGGCAACCTTGGCTGGGAAACCAATTTTGTCTTCTCGCTTAACAGGGATAAGATATCCAAACTCTATGGGGATGAGAATGATAAGGATATAGGTAACTCATGGTTTGTCGGTCAGTCGATAACCTCAATCTATGATTATGAAATGGCAGGAGGAGTCTGGACTGAAGCTGAACTCTACGCAGGCCAGACTTATAATAACTGGTATCCGGGCCAGTTCAGGTATGTTGACCAGAATGACGACGGTGTTATTGAACCTAATAACGACAGAAAGATTATTGGTTACAGAACACCGAGTTACAGGTTCAGCATAAATAATACCCTGACCTATAAGAATTTTGCCCTGACGGTATTCATAAACTCAATTCAGGGAGGCGACAAGTATTACAGATATGACAACGCAGGAGTTACCAATGTTGCCTGGC
Source organism: uncultured Bacteroidales bacterium (assembly GCA_963703935.1). Classification (GTDB taxonomy): domain Bacteria; phylum Bacteroidota; class Bacteroidia; order Bacteroidales; family VadinHA17; genus LD21. The sequence continues at coordinate 399,013 of CAVPGA010000003.1, forward strand.
GTTCAGATGATGTACTAAGAATAAATGCTTCAGCTGTTCGTCCTTACTGGACTCCTGATAACGGAGTTGACAATGCTACAGGTGTGTATAATTCGCCTGCTGTTACAAGTGGTATTTATGAAAGCAGAAGCTTCGTGAGATTACAGGATATTTCGCTTTCATACAGATTTGGTCCCAGCTTACTTCAGCAATTAAAGCTGGAAACACTCCAGGTCTATATATCAGCTAAAAATCCATATATCTGGACAGACTTCTCAGGATGGGATCCAGAGGTTGTAGGATGGAATTCTACTGACGGCAATACCAATACAAATACACCCCTTATGAGAAACATAACCGCAGGTTTCAGAGTTACATTCTGATTTTTTTATAAAAATTTAAAGATGATGGATTATGAAACCTAAAAAATATAATACAATGAAAGAATATTTATATCTTATTAGCAGGAAATTCTTATTATTTGCAGGGATACTCCTGTTGGTCTTTCCCTCATGTAATGAAGATGTACTGGATGAGATCCCTCTTGATTTCCTTGCTCCGGAGAATGCTTACAATACCCTCCCGGGTATAAAGCAGGGAATTACGGGGCTGCATTTTTCGGTGCGCCAGAGATGGTTTTACGGAACCGATCAGGATGCGGGAGCTATAATAAAAGGATTGGGAAGTGATATTGCCTACCACGGAGAGGATCCTAACAGCACAAGATTTATGTGTAATTATTTGAACTATGTCACCTCCGAAAGTGGTTATTTAAGGAATTTCTGGACATGGAACTATGAACTTATCCAGAGGGCAAACGTTCTGATCGAGGGAATCAATAATGCGGATCCGACTATCTGGAGCAGTGATGCACAGAAGAATGCCTATCTCGCTGAAGCTATGTTTTTCAGGGCATTTGCCTACCGTATCCTGGTTTCAACATATGGTGATGTGCCACTTGTTACTGAAGTTATCAAGTCCGCAAAAACTGATTTTACCAGAACACCAAAAGCCCAGGTCTATGCCCAGATGGAAGAGGATCTGCTTTTTGGAACAACAAATCTTCCTGTTCGGGGCTCGGAAGAAGGCCCCGGCAGGGTAACACAGGGGGCTGCGTGGCATATGCTGAGTGAGTGTTACCTTAACCAGGCTAAATTTCAACCGGCAGCAGATGCAGCGTCGGAGGTTATTGACGGGTATAACTATGCACTTATGACCGTGCGGTTTGGTGACAGGCAGAATGTGGTTTTCGGGAAAGGAGATCCATACTATGATCTTTTTGCATTTGGGAACCAGACCCTGGGAACCAATACAGAAGCCATATGGGTAATTCAGGTTGAACCACCGCCGACTATCGGAGGAGGATCAGTGGAAGGGAACAGGACCTTCGGCCCCGCTTATTTCAGGCTTGGAAATACTCCCGATGGAAAAGTAGCCTTCAGGGGTGAACTTGTTGCGGGGAAATATACCGGGTATTCGGATACCCTGGGACGTCCTGTTTCATGGGTACATCCGACCAATTATGCCGCATATGATATCTGGAGGAGCGACTGGAATAATGATGTCCGCAATGCAGAGTACAATATTAAAAGGAATTTCTATTATGATAATCCGGCATCTACATTTAATAAAAAGAAAATTAACCTGTTAGTCGATTATGCCGCACAATATGCTGCCGGTACAAGAGATGCCATGAGGGATTCCACACAATATATTTATCCTTACTGGATGAAGTTCGCAGATCCCTGTCACTATTTTACTGATCCTGCCAGATCGGGTGGTGGAAATGACAACAAGGACAGGTACGCCATCAGGCTTGCCGAAACCTTGCTTCTCCGCGCAGAAGCATATGTGGGGCTGGGACAAGCTGACCTTGCGGCCGCAGATATAAATCTGATCAGGAGCAGGGCAGGGGCTACCCCTGTACTTCCGGCTGATGTGGATCTTGATTATATTCTTGATGAAAGGGCCAGAGAGCTCTACGGAGAGGAGTGGAGACATCTCACCTTGCGTCGAATGGGAAAGCTTGTGGAGAGGGTACGGGCTCTTAATAATAACCCTAAAAACCCGGGACTGAATATCCAGGATTATCACAACCTATGGCCAATTCCTCAATCGCAGATCGACCTTAACATTGATGCCGAATTCCCCCAGAATCCGGGATATCCGACACATTAATAAAATTGTTAAGATCGCTATTGCGTTAATACTTAAATAATAAAATCAGTGGATTTAAACGGTCCACTGATTTTTTTTAAAGGGCAAAACAACTCGTGCCTTGATATTGGTTTTCTCTGTGGAACTCAGTACGGCCTCTCCCCAAACCCCTCCCCCAAGAGGGAGGGGCTTCCCCCTCTCTCCTGGGAGAGGGGGCCGAGCGTTAAGAAATCAGCCAGTGGCTGATTTTAGCGAAGGAGCCAGCCTGCAGGGGAGGAATTGGGTGGGGGATTGAGGGGGTGAGGCTGGAATGCCTTTTAAATTAGACCACTTCAATCATGTTACGTTTTTTGATCGTCTTTTAATTTATATAAGCGCCCTTATAAGACATATTAAAAAATAAAGAAATACGTCTTATAAGACATATTATAAGACATATTAAATTCAATATCCGTCAATTGCTTCACGCATTGCGATTATATTCTGAGGAGGCACATCAGACTGGATATTATGAACGGCAGCAAAGACAAATCCGCCTCCGGGGGCCAGGGCATCAATATTTTTCCTGACGTCTGCCTTAACTTCATCGACAGTTCCGTAAACCAGTATTTTCTGGGTATCCACACCTCCACCCCAGAAAACAATATCTTTTCCAAAATCAGCTTTGAGTTGATAGGGATCCATGCCGGTTGCGTTTATATGAACCGGGTTCAGGATATCAATTCCCATTGTGATGAAATCAGGTATTAACGGACGTACATTACCGCAAGAGTGAAACATGACCTTCGCGTTTGGAGCAGATTGTTTGATTGCACTGATAATTCTGGCGATATGAGGTTTATAGAACATCCTGAAATGATCCGGATTAATCAGCTGTGATTCCTGTGTCCCGTAATCGTCAGCTTCGGCAACTATATCAATAACATCTGCCAGTTCTGCAAGTGCCATATTCCAGAATTCTATCTTAAGATCTGCCAGCTTGCCAATGAGTGAATCAGAAAACTCGGGGTAAAGGAAAGGATCAACAAGTGCATTTGTCATCCCGCGGAATCTCTGTTGCATTTCAAAGATGCCTGCACATATTCCTTTGAGAATAACAATTTTACCCTGCTCCCTAAAGCGGATAGCTTTCTCTCTCAGCCCTTTAATTCTTAGAGGATCAGATACTGCAGGCCAGTTATAATTGAGTACTTCATTTGTCTCCGGTGTAACATCTTCCATAGGATGTTCAACAAGTGAAAACCATAATCCCTTGATTTTTGGGAATTGATGGACGAACCCCCATTCATCATAGTATTCCCATTTATCCCCTTTATCCTTAAGCTTGCTGAAAACATCCCAGTTATGGCTGGTAAGCGGGAACAATCCGCGGGTATCAACTTCAAAAGTTTCAAGAATCTCTTCTGACGGGACCACAATTTGCTGGACAACATCAGACCAGCAAGGTTCTTCAGGCTTTTTCCCAAGGTGGGTCAGTAAATTCTGATAAGCCCCGTTTGCGATTCCGGTCCATGTTGTACCGGCCAGATCAAAAGGTACCTTATCAGATTCCTTATGATTCAGAGCAGCCAAAACTCTTTCTGTGCTATTCATATTTTATTCAGATATTGACTGTTTTAATTCTTGGAACAAGCAAATGTATGATAAGCAGAGCTATGAGATAGCCTGATCCTGCAACTGCAAATGGAATTGCATATCCGTCAACTCCGGTATTCTGAAGTATCTTTCCCACTCCGTATGATACCAGGGCTCCCCCCACTGCACCGGAAAAACCCCCGAATCCGGCAACAGTTGCTGTTGCTTTTCTGGGGAAGACGTCCGACATAAGGCTGAAGATGTTTGCCGACCAGCCGCAATGTCCTCCTGCGGCCAGTGAGATCAGCCCTACTGCAGTCCATAGGCTGTCAGTATGCGGGACAAGCATCACAGGAATGGCAAATAAACCGCATGCCAAAAGTCCCAGTTTCCGTCCCTTGTTTATGCCCATACCCATCTTGAGGAATTTGGAAGAGAGCCATCCGAGGAACACTCCTATTCCCCATGATACCAGATATATAGTAAAGAATGGAAGACCGATATCTTTCAGGTCCACTCCATACTTTTCATTCAGGAATTTTGCACCCCAGAAAAGGTAAAACCACCAGATCGGATCGGCCATGAACTTCCCTACAGCAATTGCCCATGTGCCTCTGTGAATAAGGATATCACTCCATTTCACTTTTTCGGTTAGATTTTCAGCTTCGCTGTCACTGTTTATATATTCAAGTTCAGATTTGGATACCCGTGAATGTGCATTCGGCTGCCTGAAGTAAGAGAACCAGATCAGGATCCATAAAAGCGATATGGGAAACGTCCACATGAATCCGGCTTTCCAGCTTCCGGCGGAAAGGACCAGCGCCGGGATTACCAGCGGTGACAGGATTGTTCCCATATTGGAACCGCCGTTAAAGATGCCGATGGCAAGAGCCCTCTCTTTTTTAGGGAACCATTCGGCAACAACTTTAATTGCGGCAGGGAAGTTGCCTGACTGTCCGATAGCCAGGGTAAAACGGGCAATCGCGAATCCAATCCAGCTTCGTGCGATTGTATGTCCGATTGCAGCAAGGCTCCAGATACCTATTGATATTAAATAACCTTTCTTTGTACCTATCCTGTCTATTATTGTCCCCATCAGCAGGAAGCAGGCTGCATAGGCAACCATAAAAGCGCTGTTTATCAGTCCGTACTGTTCCTCATTCCAACCGATCTGCGCCTGAAGCCATGGAGCCATGATGCCCAGTGCAGACCTGTCGATATAGAGAATAGTTGTTGCAACGAACAACAGGCTGAGAATGACCCAACGGAAATTAGTCCCGGGCTTACTGACCATGATAAAATTATAATTTATGTTGCATGTTGCAAGTTTCATGTTGTAAAAACCCACCCCTTGCCCCACCACAGGCCAGCCCTGCAGGCGGTCTGCAACCTGCAACCTGCTGAACTACTTCCCCAGACCCGCAAGGACGCCGTTGAAATATCCTATAGATTCCGCAATGCCTGCCAATGGGTCATCCATGTCCTTGCCGTACTCAAGGCTGCATGTTCCGGCATATTTCTGATCGCGTAAAGTTTTAAAGAACCTGGGGAAATCAATGATCCCGCGGCCTGCTTCAACGCACCACCCTGCTTTTTCCGGTTTATCAACGTCCCAGATATGGAAATCGTAGATCCTGTCTTTGAATTTGATGCAAGCTTCAACAGGATCGAGGCCCAGTCTTGCAGTATGAGCAATATCAAGGCAGAAACCGATACGCGTGTCAAGGTTCTTAATTTCCTTCCAGACATCGTCAGGGCTTGAATAGAGTGGCAGATCCGGTCCATGATTATGAATAGCCAGTTTGATATTATACTCCTTAACTTTTTTTTCAACATAAGGAAGGTACTGAATATCAGGTACTCCGACAAGAAGGCTGACACCGACTGATCTGGCATAAGCAAAGGCCTGATCTACAGCAGCTTCAGATTTCATATAAATTGGTCCGACACCATACGGCTCAACCCCGAAAGACTTCATTTTTGCCAGGGTCTCATCAATAACCTCCTTTGAGCTGTTAAGAGGGAGATGAAAGTCCTTGACCCCCAGCAATGAGACACCAGTTTTTTTCATTATTGCCAGTGACTTGTCCAGATTCAGTTTCGCAAATGAATAGCCAGCGACAGCGAGCCTGAAGGTGTCGGCACTTTTTGCGGGTGGTTGATTTGCGGCTCCTGAAGTTACCGGCAAACTTGCTGCAATCAGGCCTGTACCTGCAGTTTTAACAAAGTTACGTCTTGTGAAATTCATAAGATAAGATTAGTGATTGTGGAATAGTTAAAGTTTTTTTGACCCTTTTCCCGGATTTTCCGATACGATGATCTGAACCTATCCCCGGGGGATCAGTTCATTTTCAAAATTTAAAATACTTTTCACGGATCGGTATGTTCAATAGTGCTGACGCTGCATTGTCATTTAAAATTTCTTCCGTATCAGGATTCCAGGTAATTGACGATCCGGTCCTGATCGCTATCAATCCCAGCTGGCACATTGAAATGGTCCGGTGTGCCGTTTCGAGCGGTTCAACTGTCGTTTTACCGTTTTTAATTGCAAGAAGAAAATCCTCCTTATCCGAAGGCAGGTTCATGAATGAAACTTCCCCGGCACCAATCGGAGAATCCAATATGGACTGTGAACTTGCCGACAGTTTATCCTGATATTCAATTTCAATCCATCCGCCGGTGCCCTCGAAACGAACATAGGGCCTCTCAATTTTAAAGAATACCTCTACTCCGCTGGCATAGCGGTATTTAATATCGAACTTATTGAGGGTATTCCATAACCCCCTGTCAAATTCGCCGGTTCCCTCGATACTTACCGGTCCGGTGTATTCAGAGTTGTTTCCCCACTGCACTATACCCATCAGATGTGCTCCCCAGTTTGAGATCATACCATTGCAGTAGCTGTCGACTCTCATCCAGCCGGGCCGCTGGTTGTTAACCTTAATATCATGCACGCGCTTTTCGGTGTAGGGCGCTTCCCATGCAGGTCCGAGCCAGAAGTCGTAATTAAGTTCGGCAGGAACAGGCATTGTCGGCTGGACAGGCAAGGGAGGTCCGTCGGAGGGTACCGCAACAAAAATCCGTTGAAGCTTGCCGATACGTCCATTCCTGACAAGTTCAACAGCCCTGGCGAACTTTGGTAATGTTCTGAACTCACTGTCATTTCGTGTGATAACACTATATTTCTTAATTGCCTTTACAAGCTGGCGTCCATGTTCGATGCAGGTTGAAATTGGCTTTTCGAGGGATATATGTTTGCCAGCCCTGGCAGCCTCAATAGCCATCGGAACATGCCAGTGATCAGGGGTTGCAATCATTACTGCATCAATATCCTTTTTTGCAAGGACCTCCCTGAAATCATCATAAGTATCGCACCCATTGTATGAAAATCCCTTCTGGGCGGAATAATAATCATTGACCTGTTTTTTACCGTTCGCCAGCCTCCAGGAATCTACGTCGCAAACGGCAACTATCTGGGCATTTTCCGATTTCAGGAACTGGGGGATATTGGGGCTGACAGTCTGCCGGCCGATACCGATCATTGCAACATTTATCCTGTTGCCCGGAGCTTTTTTCCCGAATAAATATGATGGAACCAGATTTGGGACGGCAAAGGCGCCTACCGTACCCATTGCACTCCTTTTTAAAAAGATCCTTCTACTGCTCATTATAGTGTTTATTTTGTTTAACCAGGAAGCATAAAATAATTTAATACTAAAGATAAAAATTTTGGAAACAACAACCAGCTTATACAATTTTGTTTTAGTTAAAAAGAGTTAAGGAGTATTACTATCACCAATAAATGACTAATTTTAGTAGATAATAAAAAAAATTCACCAAACTAATTCTCCAAAACCTGAAGAGTATGAAAAGCTCAAAAATTTCAAGACGCAGATTCATAGGCGCTGCTGCCGCTACAGCTGCCATTGGTGTGATTCCGTTTAATTTCTCATTTGCAGAAGGGAAACAGGGTAAGAAGCCAAATTCCAAAGTAGCAGGCGTTCAGCTGGGATGCACTACTTACAGCTACCGCATGATGCCGCATAAGGTCGATGAAGTGATTCAATACCTGCTTCTCGCAGGGATAGATTCCATAGAACTCAGAAGTGTTGCAGAAGAGGACCTGGGCATTCCCGAAATGCCTCCAAGACCGCGAGGGACATTAACAGACAAGGAAAAAGCTGATTTTGCGAAAGCAAACGATGAGGCAAGGGAGGCGCAACGCAAGTGGCGGCTGTCCATGCCGATGGAAAGATATACCGATATGCGCAGGAAATTCAATAGTGCAGGAATAAATGTTTATATCGCAAAATTTGCACCTTCTTCCTGGTCAGATGCAGAAATTGATTACGCATATAATGCCGCAAAAGTATTGGGCTCAATCGGAATCACGGACGAACTTTCAGATGAAGCATGCCAGCGCCTCGGTAAATTTGCAGAAAAGCATAAAAGTCTTGCAATGTTTCACACTCATGGTCAGGTTGCTGATCCGGGATTTTCATTTGATAAATATCTGGCTTATTCACCGGCAAATATGCTTAACCTGGACGCCGGTCACTATTACGGAGCGACCGGTCTGCATCCCAACGATGTGATCATAAAGTATCATGATAAAATGCGGAGTATACATATCAAGGATAAAACCGGGCCAAAGCATGCTACTCCCAATGCCAATATGCCATTTGGGAAAGGCGAAACTCCCATCGCTGATATTTTACTTCTTCTTAAAAAAGAAAAATGGCCAATAAGCGTTGATATTGAGCTTGAATATCCTATACCTGAAGGATCAGATGGAGCGATAGAAGTTAAGAAATGCATTGAATATATGAGAGATATTCTTGAATAACGAAAACCTGTAAACATGAAATGAGAATAACCCTTGTCCTCGCCATTTCACTTTTATTGTCTTTTCCGGTCTTTTCCTACGGGCAGAAGGCTGGAAAGAAGATCACTATTTCGGGTAAGGTTACCGATGCCAACAATAAGCCTGTTCCGGGAGCGACCATATTTATAGATAAGAAAAAAACAGATCAGGTAACTGATGCAAACGGATTGTACAGAGTAAGAGTAAAGCCGGATGCCAAAGAGATACTTGTTTTTACATTGCTGAGTGGTGCAAAGGAAGAGCTGATAAATGGCAGAACTGAAATTGATATTAAATTGACTGAAAATAATTCAGGGAGCCAGAATAAAACTAATGCTGAACCAGATAACGTCGCAGAACCGGCAGATAAGGCTGCCGGGAGGAATGATGTTCCGAAGCCAGGGACACTTGATTTCAAGGATTCAAAAGTGCCTGTCTATCAGGATATTTATGATATGATCAGGGGAAGGCTGCCCGGAGTTGACGTTTCGGGTAAAAGCATAAAAATAAGGGGTGCCAACTCATTAAATGTAAGCACAGAGCCTCTTTTTGTGGTCGACGGCGTTATAGTCAGAACAATTGATGATGTTGCACCTGAAACTGTGAAATCGATTGAAGTATTAAAGGGTCCGGATGCCACGGCCTATGGTACAAGAGGTTCAAACGGGGTAATAGTAATAACCCGCCGCACAGGAAAAGATTAGGAAACTGCAGGTAATAGATCTGTTTTTTCCCCATTTCTTTAGTAGTCAGGCACGATTATTGTGCGGAAGTGATGGGACTATGCTAACCTTTTACCTGATGAAACAGTTCAAATCCTTAATCATTTTCATCCTGATTTTTAATTATTTCACTTCCGCCAGTTCCCAGAAGCTTGCTGCAGGATATTACGGAGGTGTTAATTTTTCCGATATTCATGGTAATGGCATATCAGGGAAATGGAAGTTCAAACCAGGGCCTTCAGAAGGCATATATATCGATTATTCGCTTAACAGGATATTCGGATTCCGGACCGGAGTAAAATATTACACCAATTATTATGAACATATATACGGGTATCAGGCAGAGCCCTACCTTTTCCTTCCAGAGCCGTGGCCACGCTGGCCATATAATCAGGGAAATGAAAAAATGGACTTTAGTTTTATTTCTTTTCCCCTGCAGGTCCGTTTATCAATACCCTCTTTGCCGGGACTGGATCTGATGGCAGGCATTTACGAAGCTTTCATCACAGATTACAGCGAGAACTACCCGCATGAGTTCCTGAAGCCTCCAAAGTCGGATTTTGGATACATTTATTCTGTCGGATTCACAATTCCTTTGACTGACAGACTGAAGGCCATAATAAATTCAAGTTATACAACAGGCCGGACAAGAATACTTGATTACAGCGGAACACATAACGGATCGATAGATTTTAACCTTGGGATAGCATGGAAAGGTTTCCTAAAAGACAAGAACAGAAAGATTAAGGAAGCCAGGGACACTGCTTCTGAAAAAGTGTTTCTTATCTATAAAGGCGGATTCAATGTCTCATGGAATTCGGGTGAAAAGGAGAGGGAAAAATATTCCTTAAATACCGGTCCTTCAATAGGATTCCTTATTAATTTCAGGCTTTCTCCGAATTCTTCCCTCAGGACCGGTTTGTCATTTGACCGGACAGGGTATTCACTGAAAGATTCCAGCGATTCGTTTTACAGATATTATCTTGAAGATTACGCCGGGTATTATGTTGATAGCAGGATTAGTATTGATTATCTGACTTTACCTCTGCTTGTGAATTTCGACATCGGACATAATGAAAGATTCTTTTTCAATGCCGGGCCATATATTGATATCAGACTGAATGCCAGATGCAAAGGAACCGCTTACTTTAATGCTGGCTCCCAGGGCTCCTACAACCTCTATGAAAGAGTGATTTACGACGATCTGACAAGTGCAATAAAACAGTATGATTTCGGATGGATATTCGGGGGCGGAGTAAACTTTATACTCTTTAAAAAGTTAACGATTGAATCCGGATTACAATACAGGAAAGGCTTCAGAGATGTTTTTAAGGAAGCTTATTTAATGGAAACCAGTCCAGCTGAAAGTACCGAAACTATTTTGGAAAACAGCTCTTTTTCCTTTCAGATCGGATTAAGGGTTCCGGTTTTCAGATAACGGGATAATTGGTTTACCAAAAAGTCAAAATGCGGAATGTATGAGGTTCAATAAACTGAAAGATAGTATAGTATTGAAGGGAAGGATAAGGTCGATAACTCCTATTCTGACCTTGCTTTTCATTTTATTTCATTCTTGCGCTCCTGATCCAACACTCAAATTGCTTGAAAGTTATTCTTTCATTTTTGAGAACCAGCAGGGACAAAGGCTAAATCCAGGCGAATCAATCAATGTAGTGCTCCGGATCTACAACAACAAGGAACAGGTTGCGGGGTCATTCAAGGTTGTTTTTGATATTCCTGAAGGTGGAGGAACTGTATCACAGGAAACTTATTTAACGGATAACAATGCAGTTGCCTCAACAACATGGATGCTTGGATCCGGCGCTTTAAATCACAGGTTAAGTGCTGCTGTTTACAAACAAGGTGGAGAGTACCTGACATCGACCAACCTTACAGCATTCACCTTCAGGGAAAATGAGTGGGACACGGTTACCGCCAGTCCTGACGGAAAAATAAATGAAATGGTGGCGGATACGGTTTATGGTGTCACGTTTATGATCGCCGCCGGGAAGGTTTACAAACAGGGAACCAAATACTATATATGGGACGAGGTAAATGATCCATTATTGGAATCACCAAGAGCTATCGAAATCGACAGGAACGGGATTATTTATGTGAGCACAGGCAACGGTGAAATAATAAAGAGCCCTGATCACGGTGTGTCGTGGCAAAAGTGCACCAAGCCGTATCCTGACAATCCATATTTTATTTATATGTATGTCTCTAATGACAATTATGTCTGGGTTTTTAAATTTGACTACCCCATGCTATTTTCAGCGGATGGTGGAATTTCCTGGATACCTGCTGCTTCCGAACTGTCATCCCATGGATATGGAGAAATCTTCCGTTTAAAGAATGGTACGCTTGTATTTCATGGATCGGATTGCTGCAGTCTGTTCATTTCGGAAAATAACGGACTTACATGGGCACATATTGAAACGCCTGGCGGTTCAAACAAACTATATGTTAACGAAAAAGATGAAATTTTTATCTGTAACCAGGAAAACGGGGTTTCGATTCTGAAATCAACTGACATGGGCGTCACTTTCAGAAAGCTTTACAGTTGTTACCCCCAGTTCAGTACTTCAATGGATAATATTTTTAACAAATTGGGGAATACCTATTATATACTTATCCCCGGATACGGCATTCTTAAATCGGATGACCTGGAACATTATGAGATTTTCTGGATAAACAACATGCTCGATAATCTCTTTATTGACCATAATGGCGTACTTATCGCAAAAGGCTGGAATAATAATACGGTATACTACCTGAAGACATCCAGATAGAGAAGACTTTGTTTCATTTGTCTGAATGCCGTCATGATCATTTAATTATATTTATATTGTATAAAACAACCATTAGCGAGCAAACGAGGAGCCAGTGACCGGCAACGAAATAAGCCAGGGAAGAAATATGATACTTACAAGTAAACAAATTCGCACACTATTCTCATTTTCTTTTGTGCTATTTCTGATACAAACCACCGGTTTTGCACAGAATGAACTCGATGTTATAAAGGACAACTGGCTGGAATTCACAGATGCGCCAAATGCACTGTATCGGCACCTTACAGGTCAGGCTTATGAACTTCTTGAGCAACGGTCTGATAAGACGTCAGGGCTCACTACCTTGGATGCCTGGCAGGGGAGGCAGCAAGAAATAAGAGAAATTCTGTCGGAGATTGTTGGCCCGTTTCCCGCAAAGACACCACTCAATCCACAAGTAACCAGAATTATTGACAAAAAAAGCTACCGGGTTGAACATGTTATTTTTGAATCCCAACCAGGATTTTATGTGACATCCTCACTTTTCGTACCTGACGGATTAAAGGGAAAAACGAAGGCGCCAGCGGTAATATATTGCAGCGGTCATTCGGTTGAAGGTTACAGAAGTCAGGTCTATCAATATGTTATTCTGAATCTTGTGTCAAAAGGCTTCATTGTTTTTGCTTTCGATCCTGTAGGGCAGGGGGAACGGCTTGAATACTACAGCAGCGATACCGGGAATTCTATTATAGGCGGACCTACAAAAGAACATTCCTATCCGGGTGCGCAGGCATTCATTGCAGGATCTTCACAGGCAATGTACATGATTTGGGATGGGATCAGGGCTGTCGATTACCTGCTCACCAGGAAAGAGGTGGATCCATCGAGGATCGGAATTACAGGGCGTTCAGGCGGGGGAACACAATCGGCATATATCGCGGCATTTGATGACCGCATTTATGCCGCAGCTCCGGAAAACTACATTACCAACTATACCCGGCTCCTTCAGTCGATCGGACCCCAGGATGCGGAACAGAATCTGTTCAACCTGATTTACCGGGGAATCGATCATCCTGATTTCCTTATTGTCAGGGCTCCGAAGCCGGCTTTAATGATCACTACAACGCGCGATATGTTCAGCATCCAGGGGGCGATTGAGACTGAACGGGAAGTCAGCAGGATCTACAAAGCGTATGGCAGGGAAGATAATTTTGCCAGGACGGAGGATGATGCCGGTCATGAATCGACGTTGAAGAACAGGGAGTCGATGTATTCCTTTTTTCAGAAGCATCTTGCCAATCCGGGTAATCCGAGGGACGAGCAGGTTCAACTGCTGACCGCTGAGGAACTGAAAGTTACGGCAACAGGTCAGCTTGCAACCTCAGTGGTCGGTGAAACAGTCTTTAGCCTTAACAAAAAAATTGCAGAAAATCTCGCAGCTGAACTTAATAATTCAAGAAAAGATCCCGGGACCTTTCTTTCTGAAGTAATCAAATCCGCGAAGGAGCTTTCAGGATATATTGAACCGTCAACAACAGGTGAGCCTGTATTTTCCGGCCGTATTGCACGTGAAAACTATTCTGTTGAAAAGTATTTTATCAAAGGAGAAGGAAACTATGTAATTCCTTACCTTTTATTCGTGCCATTGAAGCCCGGAAACAAAGCGCTGATTTATCTTCATCCGGCAGGAAAATCAGCTGAAGCCGGAACGGGGGGCGAAATAGAACGCATTGTAAACGAAGGTGTTACTGTTCTTTCTCCTGATCTTCCCGGCACCGGGGAACTGGGTTCAGGTTCACTTCACGGTGATGCATATTTTGATGGCGTTTCGCATAATCTATGGTACGCCTCGCTACTGATCAGGCGAAGTATAACAGGGATACAGGCAGGAGAGATTGTCAGGTTGGCCGGGGTCCTGCGAAAAAGAAGTAACGAAGGTCAAATTTCAGTGTGTGCAAGGAAGGAATTGGCTCCCGCATTACTCCACGCAGCAGCTTTTACAAATGAAATAAGCAGAGTTATCCTGACAGAACCCTGTTTATCTTATCTTTCAATAGTAACTACCCGGTTTTACAATCCTGTCCTGATTAACAGTACCGTACCAGGTGCCCTTGAAAGATATGATCTTCCTGATCTTGCAGCATGCCTCGTGCCACGGAAGCTTATGATCATGGGAACAACAGGTGCTGATGGTACATATAGCCAGGCAGAGATAAATAAGGATCTTGAATTCATCAGAACGGCATATATCAGTAAGAATACGGAGTCATTACTGGTTATAACACCTGAGGTTACTATTGAAAAGGTACTTATGTTTTTAAAGGATTAACTCAGACCAGCTTCCGGTTAGAAGCTGTATAAAATGTTTCTGGTGAACCTTAGATAAAGAACTTTGTATACTATATGATAAGACATAGCGTAATACCACAGAGGAACATGATGGTGACTATGAAGGAACAGCAGGAGTATAAAACAAAATAGATTTCACCCGGTGACGGGCGCCCAGGAATAGGAACCTTACAAAAAGCAGGTTTTCCGCAAGGAATTATAATTGAAGTAAGATGACAAAAACGGCATGCAATCCAAATCGGACCGGGGGAAAAATAGGAGATTTTAACCTTGACTGTAATGAGGATGTCCAGAAAATGGGGCAGGTTACGGATGAATTGTGGCAGTTGGTCAAATTAGATGTCTAATTTTTTAATTATTTATTAATTTAGCGTTAGTTATGTTGCAATGCTGGTTTCAATAAGTTTTGCCCTTATTACCGGGATCAGATTCAGGAATTTGAATGTGATTTTTTTCTTAAAACTGAAGGATCCCAATAGAATGCACTTCTAAAATTTCAGAAATATGTCGAAAAAGTGTAAATTAGATAAATTAACCAGCAGAACAGAATTCTGAATTTGGACTTTTATTAAACACCTGATGAGACATTTAAGAAAATCCGTTTTTTTCCCGCTTTTTTTACTTCTGGCAGTTAGTGCTTACAGTCAGCCATGTATCTCACTTTCATCAGGCCCGGGTACTGATGCACAAATAGTTTGTATCAACACACCGATAACTCAGATCAGATATACCCTTGCCGGAACCGTTACGGACGCAACAGTGACAGGCTTACCTACAGGCGTAAACGGAGTGTTTAGTCCCGGTTTGTTTACTATTGATGGAACACCTTCAGTTTCAGGTAGCTTTAATTACACTGTTACGACTGTAGGGGGGATTTGCACAGGCAATGGAAGGGCAAATGGCAGTATAACTGTCAATCCTTTACCTGTTCCTACGCTGACAAGTTCGGATCCGGACAATATTTTTTGTTCAGGCACTGTCATAACATTTACTGCTACCGGCGGCGTAAATTATAATTTCAGGATAAATGGTGGCAGTATTCAGAATGGTGCGTCTCCTACCTATATAACGAATACTTTAACCAATGGACAGGTTGTAGATGTTATAGTTACCAGTTCAGGTGGTTGCAGTGCCACATCGGGCGGGATTACTAATATTGTCAATCCGGTTCCATCCGCCACAGCTTCAAATAACGGACCTGTATGCCCAGGAGCACAATTGAGCCTGACAGGGGGACCCGGAGGTATGTTAGCGTATACATGGACCGGGCCCAATGGGTACAGTTCAGGACTGCAAAGCCCGGTTGTGTCAACCAGTGCGACAGCAGCAATGGCGGGTATATATTCCCTTACAGTAACCAACAGTTTTGGCTGTCAGAATACTGCCAACACAACTGTAATTGTCCGTACACCGCCTGCAGTCACAGCTTCCAATAACGGCCCGGTATGTGTCGGTTCACCTTTGAACCTTACCGGGGGACCGATTGGTATGGTCGGATATCTTTGGACAGGGCCCAACGGATTCTCATCGACGGCAAGGAGCCCACAGGTTTCCGCCTCTGCTACACTGGCCATGGCAGGATTATATACCCTTACAGTCACAGATATTTTTACCTGTCAGAATTCTGCGACTACGACCGTTGTAGTGAATATCCTTCCTGTTGCAACAGCATCAAATAACGGACCGGTGTGCATTGGCACACCTTTGATACTTACAGGCGGTCCTTCCGGAATGAGTTCTTATTCCTGGACAGGCCCGAATGGTTATACATCAAACCTTCAGAGCCCAACAGTTTCGGCAAGTGCAACTGCAGGAATGGCGGGAGTTTACATACTTACAGTAACCAATGCCACCAGCGGATGTATCAGCTCTGCATCGACTACTGTAGTAATAAGTGCGTCGCCGGTTGCCACTGCAGCGAATAGCGGTCCTGTTTGTGAGGGTACCGCATTGAGCCTTACCGGAGGGCCTGCAGGGATGAGTTCCTATTCCTGGACGGGTCCGAATGGATTTGTCTCAGTTCAGCAAAACCCGGTTGTATCATTATCCGCAACAGCAGCGATGGCAGGGATTTATACCCTTACAGTAACCAGTGCGAACGGATGTCACGGAACTGCAACAACCAATGTTGTTATAAATCCTTTGCCAGTTGCGACAGCCTCAAACAATGGGCCAGTCTGTGCGGGATTGCCTCTTTTACTGGCCGGTGGCCCTTCCGGTATGACGTCCTATTCATGGACCGGTCCGAATGGTTTCATTTCAACGCTGCAGAGCCCAACGGTTTCACTTACGGCTACTGTAGCCATGGCGGGAATCTATACTCTTACAGTGATCAATAGCAATGGATGCCGTAATACAATAACGACTACTGCAGTGGTAAATGCCTTGCCCGTGCCGACAGCAACAAATAACGGCCCAATATGTGCAGGTACTCCCTTAATGCTTACCGGAGGTCCTGCAGGAATGACGTCGTATTCCTGGACAGGCCCTTTAGGATTTATATCAACACTCCAGAGTCCTGTTGTATCTCCGCTGGCAACCACAACGATGACAGGTGTATATACCCTTACAGTTATTAACAGCACCGGATGCCGCAACAGCGTGGCCACCACAGCTATTGTAAACCCGGCACCTGTAGCCACAGCTGCCAATAACGGACCGGTATGCGTTGGTACACCCCTGAGTCTTACAGGTGGTCCTGCAGGAATGGCTTCATATTCGTGGAGCGGGCCAAATGCTTTTACCTCCCCCCTTCAGAATCCGGTCGTATCGCTCTCATCCACACTTCAGTTGGCAGGCATTTATTTGCTGACGGTTACAAGTTCGACGGGATGCCAGGATACGGCAACAACAAGAGCACGTGTATATACCATCCCTATTTCAAACGCCGGTTCAGGAGGTGTCGAATGCGATTTGAATTTTGTCCTCAATGCAGTTCCAAGTGTTGGTGTCGGATTATGGACTTTGGTAACCGGCCCCGGTACTGCAACCTTTGTCCCAAATGCAGCCAGCCCTGCAGCAACAGTAACTGTAACGGCTTATGGAACCTATACATTCAGGTGGACAGAAACCAATGGTCCATGCATCAGCAGCTCGATAGTGACAGTGAACTTTTATCAGCCGCCGCTGGCAAATGCCGGTGCCGGCGGTAATGAATGTGATCTCAATTTTATTATGAATGCAATTCCCAGCGCAGGGGTTGGAACCTGGACGATGACCAGCGGGACAGGAACCGCAACTTTTAGTCCTAATCCAAATTCTGCCATTGCAACCGTTGCGGTTACAGACTTCGGGACTAAAATATTCAAATGGAAGGAAGAAAACGGCATCTGTGCCGACAGTGCATTTATAACTGTTAATTTTTACCAGCAACCGGTTGCAAATGCAGGTACGGGAGGAAATAACTGCGGTTTAGGTAAAAATCTCAGATGCAACACCGACCATCGGCACAGGAACCTGGACCAGGGATAGCGGTCCTGGAACCGTTATTTTCAGTCCGACTGCCAACTCGCCTGATGCAAGGGCAACTGTCTCTGCTTACGGAACACATGTTTTCAGGTGGACCGAAATCAATGGGACATGTTCTTCGAGTGCTACAATTTCGGTAACATTTTTTCAGCAGCCATCTGCTGATGGAGGCCCTGGCGGAGATGAATGCGATCTGAATTTCGCCTTTAGGGCTGTGGCGGGAGGAGGGACAGGTACCTGGACAAAGGTAAGCGGCCCGGGAAATGTAGTTTTTGCACCAAATGCAAATCAACCCAATGCCACAGTTACCGTAACGCAGTTCGGCGTTTATGATTTTGCCTGGACAGTAGTAAATAGTATATGTTCATCCTTTGATATAGTAAGGGTTACTTTCCACGATCTTCCTGTGGTCACCGCCGGATCAGATGCTGTAATCTGCAGGGGAAGGAATATCCAGCTAAACGCAACCGGGACAGGATCATTCCATTGGGTTCCGGCTAACCTTCTTAATAATGCTTCAATACCAAATCCTCTTGCAACGCCAACAGTCACAACTCTTTTTACTGTTACATTGACTGACCAATGGGGTTGCAGGAATACTGACCAGGTTAATGTGGAAGTGAGACCGCAGCCTGTTGCAAATGCAGGACCTGACCAGGAGCTCTCATTCCTTTTTGAGACCTCCCTGGAAGCTGTGGCTCCCGGAAGCGGCCAGACAGGAGAATGGACTCTTCTTGCAGGAGGGGCGGATATCACAGATGTCAATGATCCGACCACGCATGTAAGTGATCTTAGGCTTGAGTTCAATAGTTTCATATGGACAGTAACCAACGGGATTTGCCCTGTATCGGCCGATACTGTGAGTATCTTTGTAAAGGACCTGATAATACCCACACTCATCACTCCAAATCTGGATGGTAAAAATGACTTCTTTTTAATAAACGGCCTTGAAACTCTTGGCATTTCAACGCTGACAATTTTTAACAGATGGGGAGGAAGGGTATATGAAAGCCTGAATTACAACAATACCTGGAATGGCGTTGACGAAAATGAGAATGACCTGCCGGAAGATACTTATTTCTATATTCTGAAGACTGAAAAAAGCAAAACAATAAAAGGATTTGTAGTAATAAGAAGATAAGAGGAGATAATGACAGTTGCTGTTAAAATAATTACTGTTGCATCGGTGGCTTTATTGTCAGGGTTAAATATTCTGGCTCAACCGGTTTGGGTAAAGGGGACTCCCTCTGTCCCTTCGACCGGACCCTTATCAATTACGTTGAACTACGGTCTTGACCAGGCAGGTACTGTTTATGTAATAGTTTTTGATTATGATAATTTATCCGTCTTAACATCCGCCTATGTCAGGTCAAGAGCTCTATTCGGGCCAAGCGGAACAATTGTGGCAACAGCTGTCAGTTCAGTAAAAAAGGGAGACGCCGGCAAGATTCTTCAGATTGTACTGAATGTAAAGAGCCCCGGGCAGATTCATACAATTTATATTGTAGCCGCTGACACAAGAGGAATCACTTCAGGCTTCTCCCATAAGGCTGACAGCAACAACATTGCCATGTCCTTCAGTAAATCCGGGATCTGGCGGCAATGAATGTGACAGGAATTTCAGTCTAAATGCTGTCCCCGGTATGGGCACAGGTACCTGGACCAGGCTTACCGGACCGGGGAATGCAACATTTTCCCCGAATAATCATACTGCCAATGCTACCGTAACGGTTACAGTTTATGGTACATATACTTTCAGATGGACCGAGACTGCAGGGGTATGCATTTCAAGCGGTGACATTACAGTAAATTTTTACAGACCCCCGGAAGCTAACGCCGGAACAGGAGGCACTGAATGCGATCGTGATTTTAACCTGAATGCTGTGCCGGATGTTGGGACAGGGAGATGGACTATGACAAGCGGAACGGGAACGGCAGCTTTTGAACCTGATGCAGATGATCCCGAAGCAACGGTTACAGTGTCCGACTACGGGACGAAAACCTTTACCTGGACTGAAGTAAATGGTCATTGTTCGAACAGTTCTGATATTACCGTAAGCTTTTATCGTCAGCCGGAAGCAAATGCCGGCGAAGGAGGCAATAATTGTGGTCTTGAATTATATCTCAATGCAGTTCCAAGCATTGGGACAGGCACGTGGACCCGTGTAAGCGGACCAGGAAACATAGTTTTCAGCCCAAACGCGAGAACACCTGATGCAAAGGCTACAGCATCTGTTTACGGTTCTTATGTTCTGAGATGGACCGAAGTCAACGGCCCCTGTCGTGACAGCGAATCCATAACAATTAACTTCTACGAGTATTTATCCGCAAATGCAGGAAATGGCGGAGATGAGTGTGACAGAAATTTCCGTCTTAACGCTATTCCGGGGACAGGGACAGGTACATGGACGAAAGTTGGAGGTCCGGGGAGCGCAACATTCAGTCCGGACGCTCATCGGTACAATGCTGTTGTAACAGTGTCGGAACCCGGATCTTATGATTTTGCCTGGACTGAAGTCAACTTTAATTGTTCTTCTGTTGATATAATCAGAGTTGTCTTTCATGTCCTTCCCGCTATTAATGCGGGACAGGATGCAGCTGTATGCAAGGGAAACAGCATTAAACTGCAGGCAACAGGGTCGGGAACCTTCCTTTGGAGTCCGGCTAAGGTACTCAATAATCCTTCAGTCGCGGATCCGGTCGCAACACCACAGGCAAATACTGTATTCACTGTAAGACTGACGGATGAGTGGGGGTGTGAAAATTCGGATCAGGTCACTGTTTCAGTCAGGGAAAAGCCTGTTTCAGATGCAGGACCCGACCAATTGCTGGAATACCTTTTTGAAACTTCGCTCGGAGCTAATGAATTGAAGGCGAATGAACGAGGCGTATGGACTGTTTTTTCAGGGACAGGAATATTTGCTGACATTAATGATAATAATACAAGGGTGGCTGAACTTTCAGTTGGAGAAAACACGTCTTATATGGACTTTGACCAACGATCCATGTCCCGTATCTTCAGACACTGTAAATATACAAGTAAATGAGCTTGTTATACCTACACTGATTACTCCAAACATGGATGGGAAGAATGACATATTCTTTATAAATGGAATTGAATCCCTTGGGGAGACTACCTTTACCGTTTTTAACAGGTGGGGAGCAATGGTATACAGCGACACCGACTACTCGGGTAACAACAATTGGGACGGGAAAGATTTTAAAGGAAATCCCCTGCCTGAGGACACATACTTTTATATTATAAAACCTGAAAAAAACAGTCAGATTTCAGGCTTTATTGTAATAAGACGATGAAATGAAAAAGATAATTAAAATACTTATTTTCCTGTTGATTCCTTTAAGCCTAAGCGGCCAATTGACTCCATTTACCAGTCAATATGTGCTTAATCCTCTTTTAATTAATCCCGCTTATGCAGGAAACAGGGGCGTTCTGAATGTTGCTGCATTTTACAGAAAACAATGGATTGGTATCAAAGGGACTCCCGAAACAATATCTCTTACTGCGGACGCACCTTTCAGTGATGACAGGCTGGGACTGGGACTTTTAATTTCGAATGATAAGATCGGGGTTACCCGCGAAACCCAATTCAATACCAATTATTCCTATAAGATAGCCATAAAAAATGGCACATTGTCCTTTGGCCTTGGCGCCGGACTCGTTTTAACAAATGCAAAGTGGTCTGATCTTATCGTTCTGGATCCTGGTGATGAAAATTATCTTGTCGATTCAAAAACTTTCGTTGTGCCAAATTTTAGTTTTGGTGCATACTATTCAAGCCTGAATTATTTTGCCGGGTTTTCTATCCCAAAATTGATAGGTCATAAATTTGATTTCAACAAAAACAAATATCGACTGAAGAACAATTTGAGCGAGTATTCCTATATGTTCAATACCGGATATCTTTTTGACCTGTCCCCTAAATTGAAGTTTTTTCCTTCCACACTGGTGGTCTTTTCCCCGGGAAACAAATTGCTTTATGACATAAATGCGCATTTCAGGTTTATGGATCGTTTCTGGCTCGGAGCTTCATACAGGAATGACCGTTCGATCAATGCACTGTTCCAGTTTCAGCTGACTGATCAGGTTAAATTTGCATACACCTATGACATGGATTTTGGAAGGTTGAAAACCTTCAGTTCAGGGTCTCATGAAATAATGCTCAGGTACGAATTCCGGTACAGAGTTGATGCGATAAGTCCATTGAATTTCTAATTTTAAATCATGAAAAGGAAACTTATTACCGGTATTTTGGGTGTATTGTTATTTCCATTTGTTATCAGTGGACAGCCGGAAACTTTTACAGTCAGTGTAGCAAATTTCAGTTCAGCAAAATATGACGAATTCTCACCGGTATATTATAAAAAAGGAGTAGTTTTTTGTTCAAACAAGAGCCAGAATCTCGTTTCAAATTACAAAACATCAGATAACAAGGGTCTTTTTAAAATCAATTATATTGAAAATATATCCCAGGACGGTAATGGTAAGCAAGACTTTTATCAAAAGTTCTGACCTCGAGATTCAACGACGGCCCCGCATCATTTAGCCGAAACGGGGATACTATTTACTTTTCGCGGAACCTTAAAATCGATGGATCCGTCAGCGATAACTCAAATCCGAGGAATAAACTTGGCATTTTCACGGCAGTGCTTGAAAACGATAAGTGGGTTAAAATCACGGACCTGAGGTTTAATAATGAGTATTACAATATCACAACCCCATCAATTTCTCCTGATGGAAGGAGGCTGTTTTTTGCTTCCGATAATCCTGACGGGCACGGAGGAACTGATATATATTACTGCCCGTGGAGCGGTGACTTCTGGGGTGATCCGGTTAATCTGGGACCGGCAGTCAATACGAGTGGCAATGAGTCATACCCGTTTGTAGACAGGGAGGGAGCACTTTATTTTTCATCTGATGGACATCCCGGAACGGGAGGTAAAGATATCTTCTACACAAAACAATCAGGTGATAAATGGCTTACACCCATTCATCTTAATCCTCCTATCAACTCGAAATACGATGATTTTGGCCTTGTTGCCGATTCGGTTATGAGCAAGGGTTACTTTTCATCAAAAAGAGGAGGAACAATTGATATTTATAGTTTTAAAACAAATATTCATCAGCTCTATTACTGCAACAGTGAAAAGGTAAATCAGTACTGCTTCAAGTTTTCTGACGATGGAAAAATCCCGGTGGATGGACGTTACGTTGAGCTCGTCTGGAGCTTTGGCAACATGGTAAAGGAGAAAGGCAGTACCGTTGAACACTGTTTCCCCGGCCCCGGGAGATATCTAATAGAAATGGATGCAGTTGATAAGAAAACAGGTGAGATATTTTTTTCCAAATTATCATATATCCTTGAACTCAGTGATTATGAACAGCCTATAATCACTTCTTCTGTCTCAGCTATTCCCGGTGAATCTTTGAGCTTTGATGGCCTGTCTTCCCATTTCCCGGGATCGGACATTCTTAATTATACATGGTACTTCGGAGACGGTGGAAGGACGACAGGGGAAAAAGTTGCTCATACTTACCTTGAAAAAGGAGACTATTCGGTTGAGCTTGGACTTATTGTAAGAAACAAAAACACCGGAATAATTCAGAATGCATGTGTATCTCAACAAGTTAAGATACTGGGCGACAAAGCTGAAAAAGCTTCTTTTGACAGGAAACCTGTAAATCCTGCCCCCGTCATTAATATCCTTGATTATGACCTCGCAAAAATTGAGGATATGTATTCTGTGGAGAAGGAATATAATCAGGATATGGTATTCCATGTAGAGGCTTTAAGTTCGAAAATCAGGATGGCGCCAGACAATAAAGTGTTTGACAATATCCCTGATAAATATGATTTGAAAGAAATTTTTCTTCCGCAGGAATACAGTTATAGTTACATTGTGGATGAGGAGAATAACCTGATGGCGACATATCCAACATTCAACGAATTAAAGAGCCTGGGATACAATGCCAGGATCAGGACTTATGAACTTAATGATCCGGCTGCCAGGGAAATTAATAATCTTAAAAGGATATTCGGGGTCTCAGCAGATACATTTTTCAGGAAAAATGAATTTAATTTAAGTTCCCCCGGTACACAGTTTCTTGACCTGGTCCTGGGTATTATGGTAAAATACCCCGCTGTTAAGCTTGAAATTGATGTCCATTCTGACAACCTTGGTAATGCTGCTGCCAATCAGCTATTATCACAGAAACGCGCAGAAGCTATGGTCAACTATCTTGCAGCCAACGGGGTGGCTTCTGCAAGGCTTGCAGCAAAGGGCTTTGGAGGGTCGTGGCCTATTGCATCAAATTATCTGGAGACAGACCGGAAATTGAACAGGCGGATTGATATAGTACTATTAAAGGAATAAACCATCCCCGAACGGAATATTTAATATAACGATCAATTCAGAGGCATTTACTATCTGCCTACTATGAGTTTCTGAGTAAACAAAGTGAGATTACGCTCGCCCATCTGTACTATATAAATACCACGGATAAAATCGATTGGAATTCTGAATTCCTTTACATCCGGATTTATCACATCCTCAAACATGATTTTGCCCGAAAGACTGACAATTCTGATATTGTCAGGCATCATCGCTGCATCTTCAATTAAAATATTAATAAAATCGGTAGCTGGATTCGGGTAGATTTTAACAGGCTGCTTTTCGTAACTTGTCGGATTTCTGTGACCGTAGCCAAATATATTGAATTCTGAGATATAGTTCCATGCATCAACGGCATTCCCCTGACCAACAATCTTTACGAATTTGAATTCTTTTGCGGTTTTCGATGGCGGGAAATCAAATACCTGAAGATTGCCTGAGAAGGCGCATGATTTTGATTTTGACAGTATTGGTTCCCAGGTCTCCTTGTCTTCGGAACCATAGACATCGAAAATGGTCTCCCGGTTTTGACCGGGTTGAAATGACACCTTAACATGCTGAATGCTAAATGCTTCTTTGAGCTCAAGAATGACCCACTGGTCATTTCCGTTGGCAGCCCACATTGTACCTATGTTGCCGTCGACTATGTTATACGGAAAGTTAGGAGTCTGGAATCCGCTGGCTTCAACTTTAACTACTTCAGCTGCAATTAATTCAGGTTGATAAGGAAGTATCTCGACTGGAATTGTTTTCGATTCAGTCGTTTTTCCGTCACTGACATTCAGAGTAAATTCAATTCTCTGTGAAACATCCACAACAGGTCCCAGGAATTTTATTATTGGTCCGGTTGACGCTGAAACTGGTACATTTTTAGGAACAACCCAGGTATAAGTCAGATTGTCATTATTGGGATCATAACTTCCGCTGGCATTGAGGATTCCTTGAAATCCCGAATAAGTTGTTGGCAGGCTGTTAACAACCGGAACAGGAGCTGCATTTACGGCAGCAGGGGGAAGAGTCGGAGCGCTGACTTTGTTGGTTACCGTCTGAGCACTCATTGAGGCAGCTTGTTGACCAGCAGTTGATTGCAATGGATTGGCTGCAGGTTTTGTATAAGCCACTGTTATCGTATTCCCGTAAACCACAGGACTTGCCAGGGTCAGGGTGACTCTAGTCCCGGAGACTGCTACGGAACTGACACTCCGGGCAGTGGAATTGACCCTGACCGCAAACGAGGATACCGCAGGTATGAGGTTGGCAAGCGTGAGGCTATAGTTCAGAACGACTACCGCCGGAGCTGCATTTTCAACTGATGAGGAGACATAGGCAGGAGGAGCAAGCGGATTAACAGGTGCGTTTATCCTGTTTGCAACTGTTTGTGCACTGAATGAAACAGCCTGACCGCCTGCAGGAGTCTGCAAGGGACTGGAAGCAGGTTTTGTATAAGCCACTGTTACTGTATTGCCGTATGCAACCGGACTGGACAGGGTTAATGAAACCCTTGTGCCGGAAACTGAAACTGCATTTATAGACCTTGCGACAGAATTTACCTGAACAGAAAATGCTGATATGAGTGGGACCGTATTGGCAAGTGTGAGGTTATAATTCAAAACAACTACTGCAGGAGCCGCATTTTCAACTGAGGAGGATACATAGACAGGAGCAGCGGGAGGAGCAGGTGCATTTATCCTGTTTGTAACGCTTTGGGCACTTAATGAAACAGCCTGACCGCCTGCAGGAGTCTGCAACGGGTTGGAAGCAGGCTTTGTGTAAGCGACAGTTACTGTATTACCATATGCAACCGGACTTGACAGAGTTAATGAAACCCTTGTCCCTGAGACTGAGACTGCAGTAACGGATCTGGCGGCAGAATTGACCTGAACGCTAAATGCAGATGCGGCAGGGACTATATTGGCAAGCGACAGGTTATAGTTCATGGCAATAACGGCAGGAGCTGCGTTTTCAATTGCTGAGCTGACATATGCCGGGCTTGTAGGAGGAGCGGATGGATTTGGATCCGGCATTAAAACCAGTGAACTGTATGGCGCTAATGTAATTGTTCCGGAATATTTTCCACTTTTAACATCAATATAACTTGCATCCAGTGAAACAGCTTTATTTGAATTTGTTGCATTGTATTCAAATCGGATCTTATTAACATCTGTTATTGCTATGGGTGAAGTAAAGGAGCTTTTATCCTTGCCAGAAAAAGATTGCCAGTTTGAAAGTGAGCGATTGGTGGCAGCGCTGTTCCATCCTTCTGACCATGTTCTGGCAACATAAGTATTGTCAACAGGTTTTGCATAGCAATTGTAATCAGCAGATCCTAAGCTTGATATATCGTTACTTGCTGTAGAAAAAGAGAGGGTTTTCTGAGCAGTGGTCCTGGCGAAAAAGATATTGTTGTTCATATTTAAGTTTCTGATGGGGTCATCAGGACTGTATCCGTCATGAACAAACACAATCTGTGCTCCGTAGTCGCTCTGTCCGCCGCCGTTATTATATAATGTGTTTTTTGATATCTCTATTTCGTGTGCGTTATGGATATAAATACCCGCTGCGCTACAATTTGCAACTGTATTACCAGTTACGATAACATTTCTTACACGGTCATCCATATAAATGCCAAATGCAATATATTCTTTGTCAGTTTCACCCTCGCCATATCCGGCCCCATTTAAAACAACATTGTTTATTACCTTCTGTCCTGAGCAGGGTGTTCCCGTACCCACATACGTATAAATTCCCCCCCCGTCATTTTTCACGAGGTTAAATCCATTTACCAGGTTATTTGTTATTGTGGTATTATTTCCTGAAAAATGAATACCCAGGTAACCTGAATTTTCGACAGTATTGTATTGAACCAGGCCACCGTCACCGTAAACATCTATCGCATTATATGTTCCGTCACCGCTTTGGCCCATCCCTATTATCAGCCCTGTTTTGGTTATTGTATTACTAGATACAGTTGCATTTGTGTGGTTTCCCATCAGCCTAATTGCATTGTTATTTGAATTGCTGATAGTGTTGTTTGAAATAGTGCAGTTGGGAGAGGTCCCATTCCAGGGTCCGAATATGGCATTACCTCCTGTAAAATTTATCTGGCAATTCTTAACCGTAACATAATCAGAATTACTTATTTGCAAAGCATAGAGGTTAGCGCCTTCAAATGCCAGATTTTCAAATGTAATATAGTTTTTATCAAGCAGGGATGCCAGCTGGTCGATAGAACTTACTTTAACAACATAGCTGGCAGGACTGGCACTTCCGAAGTACATGTAGAAAGTTGACCCGTCATAGTACCATTCGCCTTGCTGATCAAGGGTTTTCAGGCTGTTTTGGATGAAATAGCCATAACCGTCGATCGCATTGTAGTATGACCCGCTTGTATATTGCAATGTGGTTCCTGAATGCGCTGTGATTTTATTTCTGTCCCAGATATATTCGTTTTTTCTTATAACCACCTCAGCTCCAGTCCAGTCAGGAGACGAAGGAAGGTTTGCATCGGATATTGAAGTATTTGAGGCATGAGAATCAATAAAAAGAAATCCTGTATTAGGCCATTTTCCGATGGGAGTATTGACATCATTTACAGTGACCATATTTGGTCTTGACTGGCATGAGATAGCTTTGGAGTAGATTCCGCTGCCATAATTGCTCCATCCCGTAATTGCAGTAAATCCGCTTATGACTGGATTGGCACCTGTGCCGTATGCGCTCAGGGTGATAGGACTTCCTGATGATCCGGATCTGGAAATCTGCAATGCGCCATAAAATCGCTCTCCTTTTTTGAAGAGGATCCTGTCTCCGGGATTTAATGAAGAAAAAACTGAATTGACTTTTGAGATGGATTGCCAGGGAGTTGATGATGTAAGCCCGTTAGCGGAATCGTTGCCCGATGAACTTACATAATAATCAGTTGCACGGACAACCGTACTTAACGCGCATAATAACACCACTATTACCTTCCTCATAGATGTTTCTTAAAGGTTATTTTATTGACGAATGGAAAAAAATGTTTGACGAACATTACTTTATTAACGATGAATATTGAAATTTCTTATGTCGTTAAGCTTTTTTAAGGGTTTTTAACAAAAAAAAATAATACAATATTTTAAAAGTGACTATTAATCAGGGATATAGATAGATTATTCGAAATGCGGGGGGAGAACAGGATTTTAGGGATTTCCTGCGGGATTGAAATAGTAGATCTTATAGAAAGCAGTGAGAGAGAAGGACTTATTTAATCAAATCCAGGGGTGGGTTTTAATCGAAAAGTAAAACGAACTTTAGTTAGCGACAACAATTTTTTGGGTGAAATTGGTTAGCTGGCCTGTACCCATCTGCAGAATATAGATGCCCTGTTTTAAATTCAGAGGAATCTGAAAGTCCCTGATACCAGGTGCAAGTTCATCATGGAAAACAATTTTACCTGCAAGGCTTACAACTTTAACAAAATCAGGAATAAATGACTGTTCCTCGATTATTATATTGGTAAAGGCCCTGGCCGGATTTGGGTATACTTTTACAATCTGTTTATCATAATCTGTTGGATTTCTGTGGGCTAGTCCAAAAATCCTAAATTCAGAGATATAATTCCAGGTATTGATTGCATTCCCCCGGCCTATGAGCTTAATAAATCTGAATTCTTTACCGGTTTTTGAAGGCGGAAAGTCAAAAACCTGAAGGTTACCGGAAAAGGCACACGATTTTGATTTTGCCAGGATTGTTTCCCAATGTTCTTTATCTTCTGATCCGAGAATATCAAAATAGGCTTCATTGTTTTGTCCGGGCAGGAATGACAATTTAATATGCTGAATATTAAAGGGTTCTTTTAATTCGAGAACAATCCATTGTTCATCTCCGTTGGCTGACCATATTGTTCCTATATCTCCGTCAAGAATATTATAAGGATAATACGGCGATTGGAATCCGCTCGCCTCAACTTTTACGATTTCAGCTGCTTTCAATTCAGGTTGATACGGAAGTATTTCGATCGGGATAATTTTTGTTTGAGTTATCTTTCCATCGCTTACTTTTAAAGTAAATTCTATCTTCTGGGATGTTTCAACGATAGGGCCAAGGAATCTTATTATTGCACCATTTAAGGATGAAACAGGTACGTTATTGGGGACAATCCACGTAAACGCCAGTTTGTCATTGTTAAGATCATAGCTGCCTGTAGCATTCATGGCATCTTCAAAACCGGAATAAGTCGATGGGTGGTAATTAACTACCACGACCGGAGGTGTATTTGGGGTTACAGCGGGAGGTGTCACAACCACAGGAGGAGGAGTAACAGCATTAACCCTGTTAGTTACAGATTGAGCGCCTATTGTTGCAGCCTGGCCGCCTGCCGGGGTTTGCAATGGATTGGCTGAAGGCTTTGTATAAGCAATCGTTACCGTGTTTCCGGATGCCACCGGACTTGCAAGGGTCAAAAGTACTTTTGTTCCGGAAATGGAAACAGAGCTGACACCTCTGGCAGCAGAATTCACCCGGACAGAAAATGAGGATGCGGCAGGCACTATATTTGCGAGGGAGAGGTTATAGATCATTTCAATTACAGAGGGAGCGGCATTTTCAACAGCTGAGTTAACATAAACCGGTGCAGTGGGGGGTAGCGGGGTAGCATTCACCCTGTTCGTAACACTCTGTGCGTTTATTGAAGAAGCTTTGCCTCCTGCCGGAGTCTGCAAAGGATTTGCCGAAGGCGCGGTGTATGCTACCGTTACCGTATTGCCATAGGCAACAGGGCTTGCAAGAGTTAACGATACCTTGGTCCCGGAAACAGAAACTGAATTAACAGTCCTGGCAGCAGAATTCACCCGGACAGAAAAAGCGGAAATGGCAGGCACTATATTTGCGAGTGAGAGGTTATAGGTCATTTCAATTACAGAGGGGGCTGAATTTTCAACTGCAGAACTTACATATACGGGGTTGGCAGGAGGGGCAGGCGGATTTGGATCCACCATTAATACCGCTGAAGTGTAAGGCAGCAGGGTAATTGTCCCTGAATAGCTGGTTCCCCTGACATCCATGTAGCTGCCATCAAGGGAGACCACCTTGTTTGAATTTGTCCCGTTGTATTCAAATCTGATCTTATTAACATCATTGACAGAAATTGGGGATATATATGAATTTTCATCCTCTCCGGTAAATGATTGCCAACCTGAAAGTGAGCGCATAACTGCAGTACTATGCCAACCTTCAGACCATGTCCTTGCGATAAGGGAGTTATTGATTGGCTTTGCATAACAGTTATAATCCGCAGTTCCAAAGCTTGAAATATCATCTTCAAAAGTCGAAAATGCAATAACAAGCTGAGATTCAGCCCTGGCAAAAAGTATGTTATCATTAATTTCAATATTTCTTATAGGGTCGTCAGGGCTATAAGAATCATGAACAAACAATAGTTGACTGCCAAAGTCGGCTCTCCCGCTTCCATTGTTATAGAGGGTATTTCCGTAGATTTCTATTTCATGTGCGTTGTGCAGGTACAATCCGGCAGCACTGCAGTTTGCCATGGTATTTGCGGAAACAACAACATTTCTTGTCCTGTCGTCCGTATAAATACCGCAGGCATGAACCTCATTATCGGGCGTTCCACCTCCGTATCCCATACCATTCAAAACGATGTTGCCGGTAACTTTCTGTCCTGTGGATGAAGTTCCGGTTCCTACATAAGTATAGATACCACCTCCGTCATTTTTAACCAGATTGAAAGTATTGACCAGGTTATTTGCTATAAGGATATTGTTTCCGGCAAAATTGATAGCTACATAACCGGTGTTTTCAACAGTGTTGTATTGAACCGTACTGTTTGCCCCTCTAATGGCAAGCCCGGTGTAAGTGCCGTCGCCGCTTTCACCCATGCCTATTATTATACCGGTATTCCTTAAACTGTTGCCGGTAACTGAGGCATAGTCATGGTCACCGCTAAGGGTTATAGCTGTATTGTTACTGTTGCTGATGGTGTTATTTGCAATTTTACAGTATGACGACGACCCCCACCATGGCCCGAATATAGCTGTATTCCCGGTGAAGTTAATAATGCAGTTCTGAATTGTAATATGCTCTGAATCCCTTATTTGCAGGGCATAAGTATTTGCTCCTTCAAAAGCTACGTTATCAATCGTAACATAATTTATCCCGTCGAGCATTACCAGCTGATCCCTGGAGCTGACACTTACATCATAATCCTCAGGATCATTACTCCCGAAGTACATGTAGAAATTTGTGCCGTTATAGTACCATTCACCCTGTTGATCAAGGGTCTCACGGTCATTTTGAATAAAATAACCATATCCGTCCTGAGCACTGTAATTGGATCCGCTTGCATATGACAGAGTCCGACCTGAGTGATTTGATATCTTATTTCTATCCCAGATATAGGCTTCTTTTCGGATTACCACCTCAGCTCCGGTCCAGTTGGGAGATGACGGACAGTTCGGAGTCACTAATTGAAGTATTTGAACTATGGGAATCGACGGAGAGGTATCCTGTATTTGGCCACCTTCCGATTGGGGTATTTACATCATTCACGGTAACCATATTTGGGCTGGACTCGCAGGTAACAGCCTTGTAATAAATCCCGCTACCATAACTGTGCCAATCTGAAATTGCAGTGAATCCGCTTATGACCGGACTGGAACCGCTTCCATAAGCGCCAATTGTTATAGGATTTCCTGAAGATCCTGATCTGGATGGCTGGATGAAACCATAGAAACGGTCTCCTCTTTTAAACAATATCCTGTCGCCGGGATTTAACGAAGCAAAAGCAGAATTGACTTTTGAAATTGATTGCCAGGGAGCTGAAGCAGAAAGTCCATTTGCCGAATCGTTGCCTGAGGCGCTAACATAATAGTCTGTTGCATAAGCAATCGTACTTGTCAGACAAGTAAGCACCAACAGGGCTTTTCTAATAGAGGTCATTTATAACAATTGACGAACGGTTATCAAAAATTGATAAACAATACAAAATAAACGATAAAAAGCATATATTCATATAACTACGACGATTTTTTTTAAACTTTTTTCTAACTAAAGTGAGAATTCAGGGACAATTGACTTTAGTTAAAAAGTGAATAGGGGATAAGGATTATTCTGTAATAAATGTAAGATAAAACTTCAACAATCACGTCGTCAAATTCTAATTTTCCTTTTCCGGTGCCGGATGATTCGGGAAGTGATATAATGCCAATATTATATTTCCCATTTATTATGCTTTTGTAAGTCATCCATGTTCGCCTTGAATGGATCCCGCGACTCATGACATTAATTCCGGTTACTCTCCTGCCTGAAGTTTTGAGCCAATCAACAAGCGCAAGAGCGCTGGTCAGGGTCCTGTTTATTCTGGTCCTTTTACCTGGTACAGCTTCTATCCTGGATGGATCAACTCCCAGATCTATCAGGTTATTCCTGGCTACTTCAGCAATTGATTTATAGTTATTTACTATCCTGTTTTCACCATCAAGCCTGCCAACATCAAACACAGAGTTAAACTGGTATGGTATAATTATCCTTTTGTCAAAAATGATCTGCTTGATATAGAGGTTCCGGTCACCAAAATCGTCAACTGCGTCATTGTCAAAAAAGATCATTACAGAATCAATCTCTGCAAGGGCCCCTTCCCAGATTACGCCGTATTTTCTTACCTTCTCATCAGCTGTAAAGTCCTTAATCATTGAGTCATTTACAAAGAAACTGAAATGGGTTGAATAAGTCCCGCCCATTTCACTATGTGCCACTACCTCTATAAAATGCTCCTTTCTGAGATCGTTCCCCGGACCAGAGAGATTTGGATAGAAGATCAGGTATCCATTCATCGCTACCTGGCAAAAGTCCAGATCAGGCGACTTAATGCCTGTCGTGACAATAAGATCATAATGATGTTCTTTAAATTCCTTATTAGCCAGGTCAAAACCATATTGAGGCAGCCAGCCCTCTACCACCAGCACATTGGCATCCACATTGTCGGTTTTGGAAAGGAAGTCAGATGTTTGGGGCATAAGTGCCACAAGAATTATCGAAATAGCAATCAGTAAAAAAGTAACTGATGCATAGATTATTATTTTTTTACCCGATTTCCTGCGCATCTGATAGAAAAAAGTTCATCTAATGTAATTCATTCGGAGTATTTTTCACTTGAAACTTTATTAAAAATCAGAAATAAAAGATTCCCGATAATTGTGGAAACCCTTGTTCTATCTTTGGCAAAGTCATTGAGATGTCCCATAGTTGTCATAATTCCGGGCGAAACCTCATTTTTCAGGTAAAAGTCCTTTTTTAATCCAGATATGAACTTTAATAACAAATTTGCTATTTTTGGATTCTTCCTGAATAATGATCGGAACAATGTAATTTCAACTTTAACACTATTAAGACAATGAACAGAGTGACCAAAACCGACCTGTACCGTTATGATGGTCTTAAAGGCGCAAAAGGATTTATTAAGGGTTGGTTTGATCCGGGTTTCAGGTACACCTATCTGTTAAGGAAGGTCATGGCTCATAAGTTATTTTCAGTCCGGGGATTTTTCTTCAGAGTAATTAAAAGATTGTTCACATACAGAGGATATCATATTAGTAATGAAGCTAAGATTGGTGAGGGTTTTTCGCTGTACCATCGCGGTACAGTTTATATTGGACCGGTAACGATTGGCAGGTATTGCACGGTTTCTCACAATGTTACAATAGGAAGATCTTTAACAGAAGGGATAATAGGCCGTCCTACATTAGGAGATTATGTATGGATTGGACAGGGAGCAGTTGTTGTCGGAAAAATTAACATAGGGAATAATGTTTTCATCGCTCCAAATTCAGTTGTGAATTTTGATGTTCCGGATAACTCAATGGTCTCGGGATATCCCGCAAGATTTGTAAGAAAGGAGAATCCTACCAAATATTGGATCGATAATATTTATTTCGAATAATAAATCTTTCGTACTTAAAGGGAACATGTAATCTGACAATCAAGGGACTTACCTGTTAATTTTCCATCTCCATTCACTATTTTGTTTATAAATATTTTAAATTGTTGACCATTAAAGGAGAACATGTTTTTAGATTTTCCCTAACATTGCCTGTTTTAAAAATTATATAGTTACAATATAGCAGCAATATTGTCGTTTCAGACATTGATACTTGGCTATTATCCGATTTTTTTAACTATCCGGTTGGTCGTTTTAATGTGACTGACGGAGCGAAGCTGTATTGTATTCTAAAAAGGGCTAATTAACCTAAAATAAAACATCTTATTGGCAAATAATTATTTACCCTGTCTAAAGGTATTATGGAATTAAGTCCGGGAGAAATCCTTAAAAGGATAAAAAGCAGTTTTACCAGCGGACATGAGAGGAGCGTAAAGGCAAAGAAGAATATTCTTGCGTCGTTGGTTATAAGAGGTTGCAGCATTGCAATCAGCCTTGTTCTCGTTCCATTGACAATAAATTATATCAACCCTTCAAGGTATGGCATTTGGCTGACCTTGAGCTCGATAGTAGCCTGGCTGAGTTTTTTTGATATTGGCCTGACACAGGGTTTACGCAATAAGTTTGCAGAAGCCAAGGCGAGAGGCGATGATGCATTGGCTCAGATTTATGTGAGCACAACCTATGCTTTGCTTGGTATAATATTCTGTGCTATCTGGGTTGCCTTTATCATTACCAACAACTTTCTGAACTGGTCCAGTATCCTTAAGGTGTCTGAGAGCATGAACAGCGAGGTATCTCTATTGGCCATGGTTGTATTCACATATTTTTGCTTATCCTTTGTTTTAAAGATTATTACAACCATCCTCCTGGCCGATCAGCAGCCTGCCAGGTCATCCCTGATGGACTTTTTGGGCCAGCTTTTTTCATTAATGTTTATTGTAATACTTGTCAAAACCACTGAAGGGTCCCTTCTTAAACTGGGTATTGCCTTGTGTTTGTCACCACTTCTGGTTCTTGCCGCAGCAAACATATACTTTTTCAGGGGGGAATATAAAAGATATACACCAAAGGTCTCAAAAGTCAGGTTCGGCCATATTAAGGAGTTGTTTAACCTTGGCCTCATGTTTTTTATAATCTCTTTTGCAGGGATAATCCAGTTTCAAACGGCAAACATTATCATAGCGAGAAATTTTGGCACTGAGGATGTAACCTCTTACAATATTGTTTTCAAGTATTTCGGAATACTCAACATGATATTCACAATCTTTATAACACCTTTCTGGTCTGCTTCAACGGAAGCTTACGAAAAGAATGATATCCAGTGGATTAAAAATAGTATAAAGAAATACAATCAATTGAACATCCTGATGATACTGGGAGGTCTTCTGATGCTTGTTTTTTCAGGGGCAGCTTACAGGTTCTGGATAGGTGAGGGAAAGGTAATTATCCCCTTTTCACTTTCTTTGTGGGGATTTATATATTTTAACGTGCTCATTTTTGGAGGAAAATATGTTAATTTCCTGAACGGGATCAGTGCTCTGAGGATCCAGTTTCTTACCAGTGTTATCAGTCCTTTCATTTATATTGTAATTGCTATACTCCTTATTAAATATTATCACCTTGGGGTTTGCTCACTTTTCATAGCTTCCATAGTTGCTAATTTCAATGGTCTTATTCTGGCCCCCCTTCAATATTATCAGATTATCGTCAAGAAATCAAAAACACCAATCTGGTATAAATAAACATTATCAGAAACATGTTTAAAGTTATTCATATACAGAAAGACTTATTTTCGGCAGGCAGGGCGGCGACAAGACTTCACAGGGCTTTTCTTGAAGCAGGAATTGAATCATCCGTCCTGTCTCTGTTCATGGATAAGAATGATACTGATGAAATGAAAAGTGCCCCGAAAGCCTCAAGGGTGAAGGCACGCATTGATTATAATATTCAATCATTTATTACCAGGAAAATAAATTTGAAATATGGTCTCTATTCGTTCCCGATATTTGGTACGAACATCTCAAAGTTAGAAGCTGTCGGAAATGCTGACATCATTTATTTGCACTGGGTTCAGGGAGGATTTTTAAATTTGTCGGGGTACAGACAGCTTGCGAAACTGGGCAAGCCGGTAATTGTTTTTATGCATGACATGTGGTCAATTACAGGAGGCTGTCATCATAGTTTCACCTGTGAGAACTATATGATAAAGTGCACGGGTTGTCCTATGTTTTCCTACGGAAGTTTAATAGACTGGCCCGCATGGGAATTCGGAAAAAAGAAGAGAATTTACAAAAACTTTGAAAACCTGTATTTTGTTGCTCCCAGCAAATGGTTATTTAACTGTACAAAAAAATCAGCTTTGACAAAGGGCAAACCGATTTTTCATATCCCTAATTTAATTGATGACACTCTCTTCAAGCCGATAGAAAAGAAAGTTGCCCGCCAGATTTTAAACCTTGAACAGGATGAGACTATTGTAGCATTTGGAGCTTTCTCAATTTTAAGCCCATACAAAGGGTGGTCAGAACTTGAGAAGGCCCTTAAATTAATCAATGAATACGGGAATAAAAAGAACTTATCCGTGTTGATTTTTGGCGGTGAATACAACAAGGTTATCGCAGATTCGATTCCATTTAAAACCCGGTTTCTGGGCTTCCTCAAAGATGAATATTCGACTGTACTGGTATACAATGCTGCTGATGTTTTTGTTTCACCCTCACTGGCCGATAACCTGCCTACCACAATACTGGAATGCCTTTCGTGCGGAACCCCGGTCACCGGATTCGATGTCGGAGGTATCCCTGATATGATAGATCATAAGAAGAACGGGTATCTGGCAAAGTACAGGGATGCTGAAGATCTTGCAGAAGGGATAAAGTTCTGTCTCGAAAACAAAATCTCCGGTCGGTTATTGCCTGAATTCTTGAATAGTAATATTATGAAGAAACACCTGGATCTGTTAAACAATATTAAAGGGTGACAAACCTCCTGATTTAATTATGAAATACCAATATTCCGACGAAAAGAATACTGTCCTACTGAATATTTTCTGGCTTGGGGTTCTTATTTATGTTGTGAGTTACTTAATCTCACAATCTGAAAAGGTTAGCTACGTCCTGTGCAACCTTTTTCAGATCATAGGAATGCTAATGTTTATCCCGACAGCAGTAATTCTGATAAGTTTTAAAATTGACAACAAATATCTTGGAATTACCTATATCCTTTACTTAATATGGACTTTAATTACCCTAGTAAGAGGAATAAACTTTGATTATGATTCTATAAAGGAGCAGCTCTTCCGGCCTGCATTAGGGTTGTTCCTATACCTTGTGCCCCTTGTGCTGCTGTTCCCGAAAGGACCCGCATTCTTCAGAAAAGTTTTTGATGTTATATTGATTGCGGGGATTATTTACCTTGTCCTTTGCCTTGCTTTTGTAAAAGATTTACTTGTTGCAAATAATGAAGATACAAGTCAGGCGTTAACTGAATATTTTTCACAACATCTCAGCCTGCCATTGGGATTTCTGCTGCTGACATTCATATATCGTTCTGCCAGGATCAACTGGATTGCACTTTCCGTTATGGCGATAACCTTTTTACTGGCGGTGATAAGGGCACGAAGGGGGTTGATATTTATAACTTTCAGCACGATGTTTTTCAGTTACCTTATGTACCAGTATGTCAATAAAGCCAAAGTTGCCAACATACTCCTTTCAGCTTTTGTCATTATCATTGTAAGCGCTGCTGCTGCGAGGATTTACAGTGAGAACAGGAAAAGCACCTTCAGCCTTATAACAGAAAGGATTGGTCAGCAAACAAGGACGGGGGTGGAACAGTACTTTTACATGGATCTGAAGAGTAAAGACTGGATTGCCGGAAAGGGAATCAATGGAGAATATTACTGTCCCGGTGTAGTTGAAGGTGTTGCACGGATTTCCATCTTCAGGGAGGTAATAGAAACCGGATATCTTCAGGTAATACTTAATGGAGGATTAATAAGTCTCGTTTTGATGGCACTGATTATGATTCCGGCTATTGTTAAGGGATTATTTTATTCGAAAAACGTGCTTTCGAAAGCTGCTGCGATCTGGATAATATTGTTCCTGCTTTATGCCTATCCGGGTACACCTACTATCTTTTCAATTAATTATTTCCTGGTCTGGATTTCGATAGGTATAGCCTATTCGCCGGAGATAAGAGGAATCCCGGAAGAGGAACTTCTGAGTATGCTCAGAAATAAAAGCTGAATCACTTCCCAAAATAAGCCTCGCCCCTGATCTTTCAATTTCTTTTCCAGAAGAAAAGCAGACATTCAAAAAATAAATACTCAACCGTATTACTATATGCACCCCAGAATATTGATATTTGGTCAGCCCTTCAATGATTTCTCAGGAGGCGGGATTACGCTCACAAATCTTTTTAAAGGTTGGGACAAGGGTAAAATTGCTGTCGCCTTCATCGGGCATGGATTGTACAATGTAACAACCGATATATGTGATATTGTTTATCAGCTGGGCAGGGAGGAGCATAAATGGATTTTCCCGTTTAATTTAATTCAGAGAAAGTTTCCCTCAGGATTAAAAACCTTTGATTCAAAGGCAAGCGTGCCATTCAATTATATCCAGACCGGCCTCAGATATAAGATTGTGAACAGGTATTTTTATCCATTCCTTACCTGGATTGGCGTATTCCA
Source organism: uncultured Bacteroidales bacterium (assembly GCA_963703935.1). Classification (GTDB taxonomy): domain Bacteria; phylum Bacteroidota; class Bacteroidia; order Bacteroidales; family VadinHA17; genus LD21. The sequence goes on from CAVPGA010000003.1 coordinate 437,936, forward strand.
TATGGTCTCAAGGATTGCTTTATCTGAGAAACTTAAAGGATGGCTTTCTGAATTCAAACCTGAAATTTTATACCTGCAGGTCTCCACGCGTGAAGAAATAATCTTTGCAATTGAACTTATCAATTTCTTAAAAATACCCGCAGTGATCCATATGATGGATGACTGGCCAATGACAATAAGCAATATTGGAATTTTTAAAAGATACTGGCATAGAAGAATTGACCAGGAGTTCAGGCAGCTTCTGGATGCCGTTGATCTTCATCTTAGCATCAGCAGTGCAATGTCAAATGAGTATTTAACAAGATATAATAAAGATTTCATTGCTTTTCACAATCCGATAGAAACAAAAGCATGGCTTCCTTACTGTAAAAAAGATTTTACATTCAAAGGTGATAATGTTTCAATCCTTTATTCAGGAAGAATTGGAATGGGTATAACCGATTCAATATATGAGGTGGCAGATGCAATAGATACACTTAATAATGGACGGATTAATATTAAACTGCATATTCAGACATCGACCAAGGAAGACAGGATTTTAAATCAGCTCAGGAAATATAAATGCGTAGTACTAAATCCATTTGCTGAATTGGAGCAGCTGCCAAGAATTTTTTCGGAGGCCGATATATTGCTGCTGGCAAACGACTTTAGTGATAACGGACTTGATTTCTTAAGGTTCTCGATGCCGACCAAGGCATCGGAATATATGATTTCGGGTACTCCGATCCTGGTCTATTCTCCTGAAGAAACTGCTGTGTCCAAATTCTTTTGTCAGAACGGGTGCGGATACTGTATTACACGGCAGGATAAAAATGAGATAATTAAGGCGATTCAATTTCTTACTGAAAATGAAAAATACCGGGAGAAAATCAGCATAAAGGCCGTCGGATTGGCAATATCCAAATTCAGTGCAGAGACTGTCAGAAAAGAATTTCAGGATCTGCTGATTAAAAAGGCCCGGAAAGATATGATCCTCTTCTCCGATAACAAAAATTAGACTAAAACCAGCTAAAGCCTCAACGCCTTAATATGCCGTTCCTTTCGATTATAGTTCCCGTATTTAATAAATTCAGCTATCTCGATTCTTGTATCGAATCTATTCTGGGACAGACATATAATGATTTTGAGCTGATTCTGGTTGATGATGGCTCGACCGACGGGAGTGGATTAAGATGTGATTTTTACAAAAGTTCGGACCCTCGTATAAAGGTCATCCACCAGGAAAATAATGGAGTATCAGCAGCCAGAAATACAGGTATTAACATGTCTGCCGGTGAGTTTATAGGATTCGTTGATGGCGACGATATAATTGAACCCGATATGTATGAAACTCTGGTACGAAATGCAATTGATACAGATTCTGATATTTCCATCTGCGGGATTAAAAAGATACATCAGGGAAGAAATAAAGCCATATTGAAGGGTAACAGGATAGTAGTATTCGATAAAGATCAAGGTTTTTCGGCTGTCCTGAACGGATTGGTTGACATGAGTGCCAACAATAAAATCTTTAAATCAGCAATAGTAAAAAACAAAAACATAAGATTTGAAGGGAGGTTTAAGGAGGATTTTCTCTTTAATATTTTTGTTTTTTTTGCCGCTGAAAAGAGTGTCTTTCAGGATACCCCCAAATATGTCTATATTCTGCGTGAAAGCTCAGTAAGTGTCGAAAAATTCAGTCAAAAAGACATGGAAGGATTGTCAGTGGATTCAAGAATTCTTGATGTTGTGTCAAATGAGATGGAATCCCACGTGGAGGAAGCCCAGGTAAATTTTTTTATTCAAAATTTATACACCTTGAACTTAATACTCTTAAGTTCAGGAAAAAACCATTCAAGGGATTACGAAATTGTAAATGATAATCTTAAAAAGCACTCATTTTTGGTTTCAAGGCTGGGCTTGCTGGGTACCAAATACCGTCTTGCATATTCCCTTTTCAGAATAAGTCCTTTGCTGTACAGGGCTTTTCTTCAGGCTTATGTTTTAATAGTCCCTTCAGAAGTTGGGGTACGTCAAAAATAAACAGCTTTGAGCTGCAAAATACTTCTGTCACTTTTACAATGGTTTAAACAGGATTAATCGGAATTCAGTGAAAATACTACTCGCAAATAAATACTATTATGCACGGGGAGGAGCCGATATTCATTCAATTGACCTTGAAGAGTTATTGAAGGATAAGGGACATGAGGTTGCTTTTTTTTCAATGCAGCATCCATTGAATCAGGTTTCAGATTACAGTGACTCTTTTCCCGGGGAGGTTGATTTCAACGAGCGGAAATATTCAAGCCTGATTTCAGCTTTGTTAAGGCCCTTTGGTTCCTATGATGTCAGAAAAAAATTCACGAAACTCCTAAAAAGTTTTAAGCCTGATATTGTACATCTGCATAATATTCATACTCAGATATCTCCCGTACTTACCGTCCTGGCCCATAAGCGTGGCATCCCTGTTGTATGGACTTTGCATGACCATAAGCTCGTTTGTCCGAGATACGACTGCATGAGAAGAGGTAAACCATGTATCCTGTGTTTTACCCAAAAGTATAATGTAATAAAGTACAGGTGTGTGAAAGAAAGCGTGGGTGCCAGTACAATAGCTTTTTTAGAGTCGGTTGTATGGAACCGGAAAATTGTAAGTCGTAATACAGACTTTTTCATATGCCCCAGCAAATTCCTGCTGAGGAATATGATAAAAGGAGGGTATAAGGAAAGTCAGCTTATCCATCTGCCGAATTTCATTCTGGACAAAAAATTATCGGCAGTTAACAGCATAAAAAAAGATCATTATTGCTTTATCGGCAGATTATCTCCTGAGAAAGGTGTAGAGACCCTGTTAAAGGCTGCAGTGGAATTGCCTCAGTTTGAATTACAGGTGATCGGTACAGGTCCTCTGGAGAATTCTCTTAAACAGAAATATGAACGGCCGCACATTAAGTTTCTGGGATTTAAAGAATGGACAGATCTCAAAGACATTCTTAATCCCGCAAGATGTATGGTTTTTCCATCGGAGTGTTTTGAGAATAACCCATTGAGCATTATAGAATCACTCTGCTACGGCACACCCGTAATAGGATCAAGAATAGGAGGAATTACCGAATTGGTAGATAATGGAGTTAATGGATTTCTTTATGAACCAGGTAATATTCCGGATCTGAAAAATCAGATAGTAAAGTTATTCCAGAATAAAACACTCTTCAATTCCAGTGAAATCGCTGAAAAGGCCAGATTGAGGTTTCGTTCAGAAAGCTTTTATGAGACTTTGATTAAAATCTACGCCGGATTACTAAACAGACCTTAGTATAAGAATAGTTTATGGCCCGGGAAGTATCACTTTTGAAGTTTTAATGTTCTATCCCTTCTTCTGAGAAATGCTATTTATCGAATGCATCACTTTAACATTTCTGAGATATCCGGCTGAATATATCGCTATTGCCGGTTATAAACCGAATAGTCTTTTAAAGAGGAATTACAGCATCAATTTATTTACGAATAACAAATCCTGAAGGCATTTGTAAAATGAGAATTATCGTAACTGGAACCCGTGGCATTCCCAATATTCAGGGAGGTGTAGAAACTCATTGTGAGGAACTGTATCCGCGACTTGTCAGATTGGGCTTTGACATCAATCTGATAAGAAGATCATGTTATGTAGACTCCCAAGATGACCTGACTGAATGCGAAGGCGTTAAATTAACCACTATTTTCACGATACGCCGGCAGACTCTCGAAACACTGATTCATACTTTCCTGTCAGTTGTTTGGGCCAGAAGGAAAGGGACAGACATACTTCATATCCATGCTGTAGGCCCTGCAATATTTACTCCACTTGCCCGCCTTCTCCGGATGAAAGTGGTATTTACTCATCACGGTCCAGACTATGAACGGGCCAAGTGGGGTCCTTTTGCCAAGGCTGTACTCAGGCTTGGGGAACGATGGGGCTCAAAATATGCAAATGAGATTATTGTAATTTCTGAAGTGATAAAAGACCTTCTTGAAAGAAAATATAACAGAAAAAATACAAATCTGATTTATAACGGGGTCACACCTCCGGTACTATCGGGCAACATCAATTATATTAATTCCTTAAATCTGAAGCCAAGAAAGTATGTTTTTACTTTAGGACGATTCGTGGAAGAAAAAGGCTTTGACCTTCTTATTCAGGCCTTTAAAGATCTGGGACAGAATGATTTTCGTCTGGTAATAGCTGGAGACGCTGACCATGAGATACCTTATTCGAGATATTTGAAAAAGCTGGCCGGGAAGAGTGACGTAATCCTAACAGGCTTTATCAAAGGAGAAGAACTCCAGCAACTTTTTGCAAACGCAGCACTCTTCGTCCTGCCTTCGTTTCATGAGGGATTGCCAATTTCACTGCTCGAAGCCATGAGTTACAGACTGCCCGTTCTTGTCAGTGATATACCCGCAAACAAACAAGTTTTACTGCCGGCATTCAGGTATTTCCGGACCGGAGATGAGAGCTCCCTGAAAGAAAACCTTTCCAGAATGCTTCAACAAAGATTTGAATTGGTCGACTACGATATGACGCCTTATAACTGGGAAAAGATAGCATTACAGACAGCTGCTGTTTATGAAAAAGTTATGAAATCAAGGGGTAAAGGTTAATATTCAGTTTCATGCCATTTTAATATCAGGTAAAATACCTGGACGAAACCGCAACCTGATTTTTTCGCGAAGTTGAATAAAAAGATAAATACAGGAGTACTCCTGAATGATTTTATGATTCCTGCCTGGCAGTACAGCATACTGGAAAAGATATCACATTCGGAATATGCCCGGATATCGCTTGTTATTACCAATGCATCTTATGTCAAACTGCATGGAAAAAAACCTGTCCCTTCTGTTTTCAGGATTCATCAGACAGCAGACAAATTTATTTTTGCAAGGAAGAATGATTATTCAAGAACTGTTGATGCTGGTAAATTACTAAATGATATCCCCGGATTAAAGCTCAGGGTATCTGTAAACGGAAAACGCGAAGAGTTCGCGGATGAAGATGTGAAAACGATCAGGAAATACAGCCTTGATGTAATCCTCAAATTCGGATTTGGATTTATTGGTGGGGATATACTGAAGGTTCCGGAATTGGGGGTCTGGGCATATTCGATGGACAATTATGGGTCAGACGAAAACGGAACGAGAGGTTATTATGAAGTCGCTCAGAAAAGCACCGTAACAGCTTCTCAACTTGTGATGATAAAAGATGAGAGGGGGCAGAACACACTTCTTTCAGGTGTAGTCGAATCAACCTGTCCTTATTCTGTTCACCTGAATAAAGACAGGCTTTTCAGAAGGGCTTCATTGTTTATACCGAGGGTCCTGGAGGGAATCTATAAGTCCGGCGTCAGTCATCTGGAGAAACTTGGGCAGAAATATAAATCAGAGTATCAAGGTTATGAAGACTCTTTGCCTCCTCCCTTAAACCTGCGGGCAACATTTTATTTTGCCGGGTCAGGCATTAAGTTGTTACGGCAGGTCTGCAAAAAAGTATACTTTTCGGATCCCTTTTCATGGATTCTTTTATTCAGGATAAATGGGACCAGCGATTTCATGCAAAATAGTTACGGGAGTTTTAAAGAAATTAAACCTTCACGGGACAAATTCTGGGCTGATCCTTTTGTCGTCAGCAGCGAGGAAAAGTATTTCGTTTTTGTGGAGGAGTTCATTTACAGTTTAAATAAGGGTCACATTGCAGTTTTAGAACTTGACAATGAGGGGAAATTACTGAATTCAAAAATAATAATTGAAAAGCCCTATCACCTGTCATATCCTTTTGTATTTGAAACAAAAGATGGCTGGTATATGATTCCGGAATCAGGGGAAAACCGAACAATCGACCTGTACAAATCTGTTGAATTTCCTGATAAATGGATTTTTGTAAAGCATATCATGACAGATGTCAATGCTGTTGATACGACCCTATTCTATTACAAAAACAAATGGTGGCTTTTCACTATTATAGATAAAATTGATTGCAAACTGAATAACAGTCCGGAACTTTATCTTTTTTATTCGGATGATATCTTATCTGAAAACTGGATTAGCCATCCTCTTAATCCTGTCGTTGCTGATGTAAGGAGAGCCAGACCGGCGGGAAGGATATTCATTAGTGAAGGTAAAATCTACAGGCCTGCGCAGGATTGTTCCGGCAGGTACGGGCAAGCCTTCTCCTTTAATGAGGTAATTGCGCTCAGCGAAACTGATTTCGAGGAACGCCAGGTCTTAAAAGTTAATCCCGACTGGAAAAAAGACCTGAAGGGGACTCATACATTTAACTTTGATAAAAACTTCACTATTATAGATGCCTACACTTTAAGAAGGCGAACCTTGTGATATGCAGACTGGACGATGGTAACCAAAAAGATCAACCTGGTTGTTTTTACACGTGAATACCCCATTGGAATGGCAGGAACAAAAAGAGTTCAGAATTTTCTGGATTATCTTCTGCTCCGTGACCTTTTGATCACTGTTATTTCATTTAGGAGTCATCTCCCGCAACCTGCCGTCACCGGAACGCATAATTCCATCCCTTATCTGAATATTGGACCCGGCATTGAAATGAAGCTTTCTCAAATCCTTAGAGTTTTAATGTATTATTTTAAAGGTATTAAAACCATCCTGCATCTAAGGAAACGGGATTGTACCAACATCGTCTATAATTCGGGAGGAATTAACATCGAGAATGTCTTATTTATAATCTGGGCTAAATTACTGGGTTTTAAGCTGATTCTGGCCATTGAGGAAGATTATACCTTTTTTAAGGATGATATAAAGCCCATTTCAAAATTCAAGTGCTGGACAATCAGGCGTTTTGATTTTCTAAATTGCCGCTGGGCTGGAGCGATAATCGTTATATCGACTTTTCTCAGGGATAAATATGTTAAGCTGAGAGCCAAAAATGTCAGCTTAATACCGATAACTGCAAAAATAAACTGCAATAAGTCCAAAAACTCCTTTAATCAGCCATTACAGGTTTTATATGCTGGTACATTTGCCGACAAGGATGGTGTTGATGATATTATTGAGGGATTCCTTACATTCAATAGTTCCTATGACGAGGCTGAACTTGTTCTGACAGGAAAAAGTTCACAGCAATTGCATTACCAGGAAAAATACAGCGATAAGAAAAATTTAGTTTTCAAGGGTTTTGTTGAAGACAATGAGTTCTATTCACTTCTCAGGGATTCTGATGTTTTGTGTATGTGCAGGAATGAATCGGGATTTGCAAATGCCGGTTTCCCTTTCAAGCTTGGGGAATATCTTGCAACCGGGAATCCGGTTATCTGCACAAAAGTGAGTGATGTTAAATTTTATCTTGACGAAAAAGACGCCTTTTTGATTGATCCCGGAAATCCCGGACAGATATCTGAATCACTGATCAGAATTGTCCGGAATCCTGAAGTTGCCAGAAAAACAGGACTAAACGGATTGGAGAAATGCAGAAAGTTCTTTTCTCCTGAAGTAAACGGACAAAAATTGTATGATATTTTAATGATGGTTTCGGCATGACCCAGCGGATCTTTATAACAGGAGCAGCTGGTTTTATAGGCTCAAATCTTGCTGATAAGCTGCTTGACTCCGGGTTCAGAGTAATGGGTATTGATAATTTTGATCCCTTTTACGCCAGGTCAATTAAGGAAGCAAATATTTCATCAGCCCTCAGAAATCCTCAATTTGATTTCAGGGAAGGAGATATCCGGGATAATGCATTTGTCGATGGCTGCCTTATTGAGTTTAAACCGGATATTCTGGTTCATCTTGCCGCCAGGGCTGGTGTCAGGCCTTCACTAATTGATCCTGCGTCGTACTTCGATGTTAATGTTATGGGAACTCTCAATATCCTGGAACTGATGAAAAAGAACAGGATCAGGAAAATGTTGTTTGCGTCATCTTCTTCAGTGTATGGGAATAACAAAAAGATACCATTTTCTGAATCAGATAATGTCGATTTTCCCGTATCTCCGTATGCAGCTTCAAAAAAAGCAGGAGAATTACTCTGCCACACTTACCATCATCTTTATACCATGGATATTTATTGCCTGAGGTTTTTTACTGTTTACGGACCCAGGCAGAGACCTGATTTAGCCATCAATAAGTTTACAAGAGAGTTGCTTGCCGGTAGGGAGATCCCTCTTTTCGGTGATGGTACCACGTCGAGGGACTATACCCACATTGAGGATATTGTTCAGGGAATTATCAAAGCTGTCGAAAGAGTAAAAGGATTCGAGATATTTAACCTTGGGGAGTCAAAAACAATCTCGTTGACCGGACTGGTCTCACTACTTGAAAAAGCTACAGCAAAGAAAGCTGCAACGATTTATTTGCCTTTGCAGGAAGGAGATGTAATATGCACATATGCAGATATAAGAAAGGCAAAAAAAATGCTTGGTTACAACCCGGTCGTTGATATTGAGACAGGCATCAAAAGGTACATTAACTGGTATAATGAATCCGGGTACAGGATATCACCCTGAAAATTTGACTTTTTAGCATGCCGCGGGTAGCTGTTATATGTAAAACACTCTTAAAGGGAGGTGCCGAAAAACAAGCATTGATCCTGGCAAAATCCCTTCAGGAAAGAGATATCGATGTTTGTTTTGTAAACTGGTTTAAGTCAGAAGCCGATCCCGAAAATATCGGGTTTATAAAAGAAAATGCAATTAGTTACTATCCAATGACAGGCGGCTTCATGACGAAGTTGCTGAAAGTTGTTAAAATTCTTAGGAAAGAAAAAATAACAGTTATCCTATCGTATCTGACCCAGGCTAACTTTGTTGCTGGTATTTGCAAAATTCTGAACAAGAAAATAATAGCAATTGGTGGGATAAGGAATGAAAGGCTTCCTTACTTAAAGCTTCTGAGTGAAAAAATAATTCATAACCATCTGAACGACTTTACGATATTCAATAATTATTCAGCCAGGGAGAAATTCATGGAAAAAGGATTTAAGCCGGAGAAAATACTGGTTATACAAAACGCCATAGATCTTTACAATACTCCTGATGATGAGAAAATTACCAGGAATGGTGAGATAAAAATAGTTTCCGTTGGTCGTTTTGTCAGGCAGAAAGACTATAGTACCGCTCTAAGGTCCTTCAGACTCCTGCTTGACAGGGTCAGGGATAAAAAGTACCAATACCTTATTGTAGGATATGGTCCGCTTGAAGGCGAGATCAGATCACTGGCCGAAAAGCTTAAGATCACCAGCCACCTGAAAATATTGATTAATCCGCCTGACATATCAGATATCCTGAAAGGAAGCGATATCTTTCTGAGCACTTCGCTTTTTGAGGGAGTCTCCAACTCAATTATGGAAGCAATGGCCAGTGGGTTGCCTGTTGTAGCAACAAGAGTAGGTGACAACAACTATCTGGTTAAGGACGGATACAATGGATTTCTCGTGCCGTGTAAAGAAGTTGAGTCTGTTGCAGAAAAACTTGAATTTCTCTCTGAGTCAGAGAGAAGGAGGAGGGAATTTGGAAAAAACAGCATGGCAATTATTGAAAATGAATTTTCAAGGGCAAAATTCACAGACAAATACCTCGGATTGTTTTCGGAATTGCATGTGTGAAAGGACATTTCTCAGGTAATTAAGTTAATCATCTCATCCCCGGCATTCATTTCACATTGTTCATCATCAGCTCTCAGTGACTTCAGCAGTGATTCGGAAAATGAAAATAGGAGTTATCGGGACCAGAGGATTTCCTGATATACAGGGAGGAATAGAAACTCATTGTATGGAATTATATTCCCGTATGGCTTTAAGGGAAGGGAGCGAAATCACGGTTTACAGAAGAACACCATATCTTAACAACAGGAACAGAGATTCAAAATTTGAGAATATCAGGTTTGTTGATATTCCGGTACCCAGGAGTAAGAATTTTGAAACGTTTCTTCATTCCCTGTTTGCAACTGTTCATGCTTTGTTTCAGCATTATGATATAGTCCATTATCATAATACAGGTCCGGGTTTCTTCATACCAGTTTTAAAGCTTGGTAGAACGAGGATTTTATTTACTTATCATAATGTCAGTTATACTCAAAAGAAATGGAGTCGGTTTGCTAAGATATTCTTAAATGTTTCAGAGAGAATAAGCCTTACAAAATCTGATTTTGTCATTTTCATCTCCGGGATAATAATGTCTGACATGATAGCCAGGTATAAAATCAAAAACCACGCATTTATTTCGAATGGTGTGAACCTGCCAGTTAAATCTGTCAGATCTGATTATCTTGATTCGCTTGGAATTGAAAAGCAGAAGTATATTATTTCAGTTGGCAGGTTCCTTGAAGAGAAAGGATTTGACTATCTTATCGGCGCTTTCCTTAAGACATCCCTTAATGGCTTTAAATTGGTGATTGCCGGCGATAATGACTATCCTACAGAATACTCCGAGAGATTGAAAGCACTGGCTAAAGTAAACGGGGTTATCCTGACAGGTTACATTAAGGGAGATGAATTAAATCAGATCTATTCTTTTGCCAGGTTATTCATAATATCTTCGTTTGAAGAAGGAATGCCTATTGCCTTGCTTGAGGCAATGAGTTATGACATTGATGTGCTTGCAAGTGATATCCCGGCAAATTTGCAGGTTGGACTGCACCCTGATGATTATTTTAAAGTTGGGGATGAGGAGGATCTGAAAGAAAAAATAACTAAAAAAATCGCTGAAAGTAAAGAACATAATTTCAGGGAATTTTTAATGAAACAATTCAGCTGGGATAAAATAGCTCTGGAAACTGAGACTATCTGTAAAAATTTAATTAGATAAAATGACACCCACGTTCTGCGACAAGCCGGGCAGAAGCGGAATAATATATTTTCACTTATGTGGGTCCCACTATACCTTTAAAATCAAAACTTAAAATGATGAAACTAAGAGGAGGAATTATTGGACTGGGCAAAATGGGGATCTCTCATGCTGCGATTGTAAGTCCTCATCCATCGGTTGAAATGGTTGCAGTATGCGATACATCTTCAATTGTACTGGATGTCTTCAGAAAGTTCAGCGCTGTTAAACTGTACACCGATTATGTTAAAATGATTGACAATGAAAGCCTTGATTTCGTTGTAATTGCAACGCCCACCCGCCTTCATTATCCAATGGTAAAACATGCTCTTGAGAAAAGGCTACATGTTTTTTGTGAAAAACCTTTTTGCCTGAATTCTGCTGAGGGGGAAGAGCTGCTGGCTCTGGCCTTAAAAAATGAACTGATAAACCAGGTTAGCTATCACAATCAATTTGTCGGTACATTCCAGGAGCTTAAACGGTTGGTAAAAGGGGGTATTATTGGTGATCTTGTCCATTTTACAGGTGAAGCCTACGGTTCGGTAATAACCAATGACAAGGGCGGCACCTGGCGTTCAGATCCACGTGAAGGGGGCGGCTGCCTTCTCGATTATGCTTCTCATGTAATTAATCTTATTCAGGAAATCATAGCCAAACCTGTCAGCGTTGAAGGCTCCATGTTGAAAAAGATCTATTCTGATGCTGTCGATGATGCCGTTTTTTCAATGTTAAAGCTCGAGAACGGTCTTTCAGGGGTCCTGTTGGTCAACTGGTGTGATGATACGTATCGAAAGATGTCAACATCGCTTACTTTATATGGAAAGAAAGGAAAGATTATTTGTGATGCCACTGAGATCAAAATATACATAAAGGAGGCGAATCCAGCAGAGAAACTGGACAAAGGCTGGACTATGAAATATATTACCGAGTTTGCGCTGCCTGTTAATTTTTACCTGAGAGGGGAAGAATACAGTGCTCAGATTGATCATTTTATAAAATGCGTCCTTAATAAAAGACAAACTGATTTAAATTCTTTTGAACAGGCTTTATATACCGATAAGGTGATAGAATTAATAATTGCAGATTCAAAAAACTAAAAATAATGGACAGAGTTTTATTTGGAGATAATCAGTTCTTTGCGGTTAATCATCTGTCAGACGAGAAAGCGCGGGAACAGGCGATCAGATTTAAGGATGATGCTTCAATTATCAGGGTGCTAGATCAGGCCAGGGAAGCTGGAATTAAGACTTTCATGTGCACAACCCATGAAAGGATTTCAAACATATGTGATCATATGCGAAGCAATCCGGAGATATACAAGGGATTTAAGATGTACCCATGTATGCCTTATGCTCATAAATTTGCCAACGCAGTAACAGAATTCGGTTATGTCGGCACAATAAGAAAATATGTTCCCGGAAATCTGTTCGGAAGTTTTGCAAAAGGTGGAATTGCATATATAAGGAAGGATTTTATCAGTATGATGGAATTGCTGGTTGATGCCGAAATGAAAATGTTTAAAGGGATTGATACACCTGTCATTTTTCTGCAGAACGTTCTGGTTGACCTCATCCTCGGACTTAAAATGTATGATGTGTTCAGGGAATATGATGCATATATCCGGAAAAAATACAATGCTGAACCGGGTTACATAACAATGAATATGCCTGCATTATTTGACGCACTATCGTCGGTAGGGCTTGAGGATCCGATAATATGCAGTTCAATCAATAAGTTGGGATTCAGAATGCCAGGCGGGAAAGAGATATATGAAAAATACCTCCTTGAAAAAAGGTTCAGACCAATAGCAATGCAGGTGCTTGCTGCCGGTGCACTCACGCCAAAAGAGGCTATAGAATACCTGAAGAACTTCTCCAGGATAGAATCCGTTCTATTTGGCGCATCTTCAAAGAATCATATTCAGGAAACGAAAGAACTAATCGAATCGTCATTCCGCTCAAAATAATTTAAGCCTTTATGAAACTAAATTTGCATTTAAGATATTGGATATTACCGCTGCTTGTTCTTGCTGTTCTTATTGGAATGTACTTCTCCGGTATAAGGTGGATGCAGGAGATCATTTGCCCATCTGTAGACTGGGAACTTGGACTTGTTGAGAATATTCAGCTTGCCCTGTTATTTATGATTTTTATTGTTTCTGTTATTGCTGTTGGTAAGAAGAAATTTAAAATTGAGAAAATTGCATTTCTCCTTCTGTCGGTATTTTCCCTGTTTATTTTCTTGGAAGAAATTGATTACGGGAATCATTTTTTGAAATATTTTAAAGGCCAGGATAATACTGTTTTCAGCGATTTAACTGGCAAACTTAATGTCCATAACATGGGGAATAATGCAAAGTTATTCAAACGTTCAGTTTACCCCATTATGGGGATTTTATTTATAGTATCACCACTTGTCAGGGACAAGCTTTCGAGCCCGTTGCTCAAGTACCTGATCCCCAGTAAATGGATCATCACAACAGCAATTCTTTCAATCTTCTCATATCTTATTCCATGGATGTTGGTTGAATTTAATATTTTAAAGGATGGCGGTTTCGGGATTAATATAGGTGAGTTCTCTGAGATCATGGTTTATTATATTTTCTTCCTTTACCTTTACGAAATAATATTCGAAAAATAGAAAACTGATGAGAAGGATTTACCGCTTTAAAACTTTTTAACGACAGATGAATTCCTTTAATAGACTTTGGGAGAGTATTTTTAAGCTTATTATGCTGAAGGCCAGTGATGAGCGAAGAATAAAATTTCTGAGAAAGCGAGGAATTAAGATAGGTGAAAAATGCAGGGTGAGAACTATGAAATTCTCGACGGAACCTTATCTGATTGAGATAGGTAATCACGTAGCCGTAGCTGCAAATACAGAATTTATTACTCACGACGGGGCTACATGGTGTTTTGAAAATGAACTGGATGGCGGAGTATTCGGTAAAATAACGATCGGGAATAACGTCTTCATTGGTATCAACTGTATAATACTCTCAAATACATTTATTGGTGATAACTGTATTGTTGGCGCCGGTAGCATTGTCAGGGGACATTTCCCTGAAAATTCAATAATCTGTGGCAATCCTGCACAGGTGATCTCCAAAACCAGTATTCAGCGTATGCTTTTCCGTCAGAATCCGGGATTGCTTAAAACAAATGGGTTGACTTTCGATCAGAAAGATAAACTTGTTAAGAAGCATTTTGGAATTGAATGAAGCATGAATTCTGGAATGCCAGCCTATAACAAAAGCCGGGCTTTCTCATCAGTGTCGATCAGTTCAATACTTAATCCATATTTTGCCAGTAAAAATGCAATTTTGTGATTATTGAACGCTTCTCCTGGCTGGGGAGGAACAAGTGTGATCAATCCTTTCTCCTTTAAATCTTCTACTCCCTGACCGATATCATCACATTTAAAACAAATGTGGTGAAATCCACCCCCCCTGTTTACGAAATTAACAAGCGATTGATTTTCCTCAAGCGGTTCAATTAGCTTGACAGTCAGGCTGTTTTCCTTACAAATGAAGGATACCTTGACTTTCTGGAGGGTATTCACGACAATTTCAGTCTTCTGCCGGTAACCAAAAACCCGGGTCCAGTAAGAAATCCCTTCATCAAGATTCTTAACAGCAAAGCAGATATGATCAATTGTCATATTAAAATTTTCCCTTTATCTTTTTTCCTGTTGCACTTATTACAAGTTGTTCCTTGAGGTCAAAAACCTGTGGTATCTTATAAAGAGCCAGGTGTTTTGAACAATGCTGTTTTATTTTTTCCAGAAATGCTTCTTTCCCGTTCTCCGGTTTAATAACAATTGTTGCTTTCAGAGCTTCACCAAGAAGTTCATCCTCAATACCTTCAATAGTACAGTCAACTACTTCAGGCAGCTCCAATATAACTGCTTCAATTTCCTTTGGACTGATCCTTTTCCCTCCGACTTTTATGATTTCTTTCTTTCTGGCAGTCAGGAATATATAACCATCCTCATCAACTGTTCCCAGGTCGCCGGTATAGAGCCAGCCGTTTCTTATGGTGCTCATTGTACCCTCTTCATCGGCAAAGTATCCCAGCATAATATTGTCTCCCCGGGCTATTACTTCCCCAACCTCTCCGGGTTTGATATTTTTCCCTTTTTCATTAACAACCCTTAGCTCAACGCCGGGGATGCCCTTGCCCATTGAGCCTTTTTTCGATTCGTACAGTTCCGGAGGCAGGTATGAAAGGCGGGCAGTGGCTTCAGTCTGACCATACATTACATAAAATGTCACTTCAGGATGACTATTGCGGAATTCATCAATAAAAATGGGTGCAAGTTTTCCTCCTGCCTGTGTAACATACTTTAGATCAGGGAACTTTGTATCCTTAAAATTGTCAGATTTTCTCAGCAGGATCTGGAAGTGGCTTGGTACTCCTGCAAATCCGGTGCATTTATAGTCCAGAAGATTTCTGATAATTCCACCAAGAAATATGAATGAGTTATTAAAAACTATCGATCCGCCAACTCGAAGGTGTGTGTGCAATAGTGATAAACCATAACAGTAGTAAAAAGGCAGGACAACAAGCATCCTGTCATTTTTATCAAGCTTAAGGTATGTTACTATCGACTCGGTGTTTGCGATCAGGTTTTTATGTGAGATCATCACTCCCTTGGGTACACCGGTTGATCCGGAAGTAAATATAATCTCAGCACAGTTTTCAGTGCTGAAATCTTCATCGCTGAATAACGATCCTTTATATTCAGGATCACCTATCGTATCAGGAAAGATAAACTTACCTGAGGAGATATTCAGTTTCCGTTCCAGATCCCTGGTCATGAAGATCAAAACAGGTTTTGTCAGTTCGGAAATGTAAGTAAAATTTTCAGTTTCTATGTTTGGATCAAGGGGGATACAAACATTTCCTGACTTGATAATTGCAAAATATGCAGTCAGAAAGAATTGATTATTTACTGATAAAAGTAAAATGTTTTTCCCCTGGCCAAATTCTTTTTTCAGATATGATCCAAGGAGTATGGAAGAGCTGTAAAGCTGCCTGAATGAAAGGTTTTCTTTTCCGATAAGAAAGAGTTCCTCACTTTCGTAAGTTTTCTCAAAAAAATAATCAAATGCATTCATACTTTAATGTTAAATTATTCCCCGTAATAATCCCTTACCGGAGCCATCCTTAAGTATTCAGTGGTTTTACGCTTGCGTTCAAAATTTCTGAACAGGGATTCAATCCTTTCACTGGTTTCTCCCATAGCAGCACCCACTTCTCCTGGCGAGTATCCGTTCTCAAATCCATACCAGTATACATCCATAAGCCTGAAAGGAAGCTGGTAAAAGAATTCTTCCTGTGTCTGGCTTGCTGAATAGGTATCGGTTGTTGGCGTTCTTTCAATAATTCTTTCTGGAACTCCAAGATACTCAGCCAGCTGGTATACCTGTGTCTTGAACAGATTACCAATTGGCATTACATCAGCTCCGCCATCACCATATTTTACAAAAAATCCCTGTTCCTGTTCATGCTTGTTGGGAGTACCTATTACTGCATAATGCAATGCTTCTGCATGATAATACAATATTGACATCCTTGACCGTTGCTTAAAGTTGGATGCAGCAACTATCTGAAGATAGTCACGGGCATTGAGGATCCTGTCCTGCTGTATACCATTTTCATCAATTATGGTAAGACTGAACAGGGGCGGGAGGTTATTGTACAGACCGCTCTGCCTGATACCTATCTTCATCTTGTAAGTTTTGGGATCATACTCCGGAAATACTCTTTTGACAGCTTCATCGCGCCTTTCATAACATTTAAATCCGTTTAAGGCGGAAGTTATCTCCTCTTTAATAGTTTTTATCCCGAATTTCCCAGCCAGTTCAAGGGCCAATTCCTCGCTTTCCGGACTTGAGTCTTTTTCAGGCATAATTATCCCCAGAACTTTTTCAGGCCCGAAAGCCTTCACTGAAAGGGCCAGACAGACTGAAGAATCGATACCCCCGCTTATCCCAATTACTGCCCCATTCCTTTTAAAATTATGTAATACATCCTGCTGAAGCTTTATAGTGATCTCACTGGTAACCACTTCAACATTTTCAAGCAGGATGATGTCTTTTGAAAATGGTCTTCTGGTTTTCATAGGAGTGAATTATAAATCATTAATAATTTTTAAGTTATTAAGGCCTTCCTGAAATCTTTCATGTTTCTTTTCAATGAATTGATTAAAAAGGAGATGAGTGGAAATAACCGAAGCAAGGACCATATCATCAACCTCTGATGAATTACCGGTTCTCTCAATTTTTAAGAGCAGGTTTGAGATAGAACTGAATTCAAAAATGCCAGCTCTTTTGAAATATTCTGGTGAAAGCATTTCCTTAATATATTCAGGAGGATTCTTAAGGAAGAATGCACTTTTAATAGGTGCCCTGTAAGCCTGCTTTGACCGTTTTATGATCGAATCGGGAATTTTATTCTTCATCAGCTTTTTAAGAAGGAACTTTTCAGTCAGACTGTTAAGCTTGAACTCATCAGGTAACCTGTTGCAAAACTCAATTACGCGGTAGTCAAGGAATGGATATCTTCCTTCAACGGAATTTGCCATTGCCATCCTGTCTCCCTGGGATGACAGGAGATAACCTGACATGAATACTGAAGTTTCAAGCCACTGGGCTTTTTCAAGATATCCCCAATTATCAAATCCTTCAGGAAGGTTGTCTTTTAAGTTTTCAAGAGGTGAATATCCGTCCAATTCGGATTTGATCTGATCAGAAAAGTGCTTTTTAATATGGTTGGAATTATTCCATCTTAAGAGATGAGAATAGAATGGATTGTCAATTTCTTCCAGCTTATACCCGTAAAACATTTTTAGGATTGCGGGATTAGCCTGTTTCATCTGGGGCAGGTAGGGATAAAGTTCTGTCAAAAGCCGCGGTCTGATTGAAGAATCGGGTTGTTTAGCCCAGAATCTTCTGATTTTAGCTTCCTTGAAGATGTCGTATCCGGCTAACATTTCATCTGCACCTTCACCGGTAATAACAACCTTGATATTGTTTTCCCTTACAAGTTTTGAAAGGAGCAACATCGGGGCAGGTGCTGTTCGTGTAACCGGTGTTTCCGAATGCCAGATCACTTTGGGAAAACTTTCTGAAATATCCTCAGATGTGCAGGTTATTGACCGGTGCCTTGTATCCAGATAACGTACAGCTTCATTCTGGTAAGAGCTTTCATCAAAATCACTGTCATCGAATCCAATCGAAAATGTATTCAGAATGCCTGGTTCAATATCCTTGATATAGGCAACAGTAGAACATGAATCGATGCCACCGCTCAGATATGCGGCCACCTCAACATCGGCTCTAAGCCTTATTCTTACCGCATCGGAGAAAAGCTCGTGAAACAGTTCAACTGCCTTGTCAAGCGAAAGCGTGTTGTCAATGTTATTAAATTGCAAATCCCAGTATTTTTCAATTTTTATCCCTTCCCTGGTATATGTCAAATAATGCCCTGGCGATAGTTCAAAAATATTTTTAAATGCCGTACCGGGTGTTATGGCAGTCCAGAAAGTATAGATCTGTGACAGGCTTTTGTGCGAAAACTCCGGCGATATGTTTTTTTGCTCAAAAAGGGATTTAATTTCCGATGCAAAGGAAAATACATTACCGGTTATATTGTAAAACAGAGGGCGGATTCCAATTCTGTCACGTGCTATAAACAACTCTTCCTTAAGCTTGTCCCAGATTGCGAAGGCAAACTGGCCGTTTAACATTGACAGACAGTCTTTACCGAAGGTTGCAAAAAGTTGTACCAGCACTTCGGTGTCGGACTGGGTTTTGAAATTGTGTCCTTTCTTTATCAGCAATTCCCGGAGTTCGGGATAATTAAAGATCTCCCCATTAAATACAATCCAGAAACGGCCTGAAGGGTCCGATAATGGTTGTTGTCCGCCTGAAATGTCGATGATACTCAACCTGACATTTCCAATTACCGCATGTGGTGAATTGTAAATGCCACTTTCATCCGGACCACGATAACTAATGGCGCGGAGCATCGCTTCGATTACAGGTTTACTTGCTGATTTGCCTTTGTAATCAACTATACCCGCGATTCCGCACATAACTAATTGCTTTTTTTACGGACGATAAAATCAGTAATTGCATTTATAGATTCAAAATTTTCTTCAATAAGGTCAGCATCTGATGTTTTAATTCCAAAATTCTCTTCAAGAAAAGTGATTAAAACAACAAAGCCCATCGAATCAAAATAACCTTCCTTGAAAATTAAAGAGTCATCCCTTATCTTATCCTTCTCTACAAATGTCGCCTGCTGAATATATTCCTTGATCTTATCCTTTACTGCAATTGTTTCAATGTCCATGGTAAAATGAATGAGTTTAGTTAGTCAGATATTTGTTTAAAAAAATGAAAGCCCAATTAGTTCTTTATGTAGTAGTTGCTGTAATGCCTGTATGAACTCTTATGTAGATTCAAATCGTTATAAATTATATCATAATTATTTAACTTATTTGTTTTAAGGTTATTAATAACATTCGCGAATATATCTTTTCTCGTATAATTGTTTCTGATCACCATAAGGACTTTTGAAGAATATTTCATAAGCAAAATGGCATCAGAGACTATCCCGACCGGAGTTGTGTCGATAACGATATAGTCATAATTAGTTTTCAGGAAACTGATCAGGCTATCAAGTACACCTGATTCCATCAGTTCAGATGGATTTGGAATAACAGGTCCTGCTGAAATAAAATCGAGGTTTGTAATTGAAGTGTTCCTGATTATATCTTCAGGTGAGGCCTTCTTTATCATATAATTGGTTATTCCGGTAATATTATCCTCTTTGAGTTTAATATGAAGTGTAGGCCGCCGCAGGTCGCAGTCGATCAGGACTGTTTTATACCCGACCGAAGCAATTGATGAAGCCAGATTCATTGAGACAAAACTTTTACCGTCCTGGGGCTGAGATGATGTGATGAGAATTACTTTCGATTTTTCGTGATCAGATTTCAGGAACAGACTGCTTCTGAGATTTCTGAATGATTCGGAGATGGCGGATTTTGGAAACTCAGCCACGACTGTTTCACTCTTCAGATTATTGCTGTAGATAACGCTTAAAACTGATCTGTGGAGCATATATTCTGCATCATTGATACTCCTGATCTTGTCATCGAAGAAATCCCTGATCATCAGGTAGAGTGTCGGGATCAGTAATCCAAGGAACAATGCCATCATATAATTGATGATCTTCTTTGGTGAGGTGATCTTGGAAGTGATTGTACGTGCAGGTTCAACAATTTCATAGTCAGGATAATTTGAAGCAAGTGAGATGGCAGCCTCAGATCTTTTCTGAAGAAGGAAGGTATAAATAACGTCATTCAGATTAAACTTCCGTTGCATGCTAACCATGTTCATTTCAGTCCTTGGAAGTTTCGAGATCTCCTTTGAAAGTTTATCCTGTCTGTAATCAAGTTCATTAAGGGAGAGAGTAAGAGTGTTGAGGTTATTCGTAAAGTTTTCCAGAATTGTTTGTCTCTGATTCTTTATTTTGGTGTCAATCGTGTTCAGAAAAATGTTTTTCTGCGGATTGCTTTCACCAACTACCGTTGCTCTTTGTGAATTCAGATCATTCAGATTTGTAATAAGTTGATTTATAATCGGATCACTGACATTCATTGATGAAGGTGGTGCAAGTCCCGCTCCCGATTCGTTAAGATTGAAATAGTTTATGACATATTTATAATATCGTTCCTGTACCTGAAGGTTTGCACGTTCTGTTTCGATCGATGCGATCTGTTCATAGATCCGCTGACCCTGGAAACTCAGGTCCATAACCTGGTTCGCCGATTTATAATTTCTCAGGGCAGATTCAGATAAGACAAGGGAATCGGATATTTCCGAGATCTGTGAATCAATGAAATTTACGGTGCTCCTTGCGACTGTATTCTTCTTGTCAAGGTTTTCATCAAGAAATGATGTCAGATACCTGTTAAGGAACGTAATTGTTTTATCGAGATTGGTTGCCGTGAATTTGACATTAATAATTGACGCCAGTGGCGAAGCTTTCTCAACTTCGAGGTTCTTTAGGAATCCTTTTGCAAGAAAATCAAGGTGATTGAGCTTGAAGTAATAGCTATATTTGATTTTCGAGTTTGGATTCAGGTTTTCCCTGTTAAGCGAAATCGAAAATTTAAGTTCTCTGTTGCTGACTGTTTCATTAAATTTACATATTGTATCAACTTCCAGGGTATTATCCTCGCTGACTATTTCATTATCAACGTAATTATAAAATGAAACTTTCTTTTGTGAAATAGTAAGCCTGTAAGAAGATTCATCAAGGATTGAGACATAAATTTTAGCGTCAATCGGCTGAACATGCGATTTATCAATTACGACGGAAAAAGGAGAGGTCGGGAATAACTCTTCAGTCTGTGTAAGAACCTTTTTATGTTCCCTGAAGTAGCTTACTTCAAGATTCATGCTTGTGACAGTCGAATAAACCAGGGCAAATGAACTCAGGTTCGTTATATCGTTTTCGATGTTTGTAAGTGACTCAAGCGATTGCAGACCACCGAACAGCTGTTGAGATCCGAGGATTGAGGAAGTTTTGTTTTCAACCGGGCTTAATGATGCCGAAGCCTCATAAACCTTTGTTGAGAATACATTGTATAAAACAGCAGCTGCAACGCATAATACGATTATTGTTATATATAAATACTTCAGTGATACTACCTTTAGAACGAAGTATTTAAATGGAGCTATTGATGAATCCGGTTCTATTGTTTTTAACATTGGGCCTTAATTATTATTGGATGCTTAAACCTGCAAATAGTAATACAGCTATGAGAGTGGTTACCGACGAAAGGATCGTAGTATAAGTAATGTTTGAATAGCTGGAGGATATCGATTTCAATGGTTCAACAACAATGACATCATTGGGAAGAACATAGTAAACATCCTTGCTTGCGATCTTGGAATCTGACAGGTTGAGTTTATGATGCATTATCTTTTCACCTTCCTGCCTGATCAGGATCACATTCCTGCGGTTCCCGTAGCGGGTCAGTCCTCCGCCAAGCGCCAGAGCCTCATAGATATTAAGTTTATCCTGGCTGAACGAATAGACTCCCTGCTGTTGCACTTCTCCCAGAACTGAGATCTGATTGTCAATGAACTTAACGATGATCGTTGTGTTAGGGACATATTCATTAAGTGCGGTTTGGATCCTTTTACCCGCATCAGTCAGGGTGAGGGATCCGACATTGATTTTTCCCACGAATGGGAAATCAATATTCCCTCCTTCATCAACCAGATAACCAAGTACACTATTCCCTGAACCGGAATAACGGATCTCCTCGGGCATATCAAAGATTTGCCTTGTCTGAGGATCTATACTCAATATTCTGATATATAGTCTGTCAAACGGTAATATTGTTTTCTGTACCTTGGGATTAACAAGTGGTTTGCCAAGTGCATCAATATCATTAAAATAACTTAACTGGTTTGTAGGTACACATGAGCTGATGTTTATTATCAGAGAAAGTGCAAGACACAGTTTAATGCAAGAAAATAGGACTTTTTTCATATATCAGTCTGGTAAAATTTATGTTCCGGTTCTTTGAAAAACAGTTTTAATTGTTTTGAACAAAATTATAAAATCTAATCGAGGTGACCAATTATCTATATAAGCCAAATCCATTTCCATCCACTTGTCGAACTTAACATTGTTACGGTCAGGTATTATCTGCCAGAAACACGACAAACCAGGCTTTACAGAGAGCCGTCTCAATTGCCATCGCTTGTATTTCTCAGTCTCAGTTTTGAGCGGAGGACGGGGCCCGATAAGGGACATTTCTCCTTTCAGAACGTTTACAAGCTGTGGCAATTCGTCCAATCCGGTTTTTCGGAGCACCTTTCCTATCCCGGTTATTCTGGGATCATCTTTTATTTTAAAAACCGGACCGTCCATTTCATTCCTTACTTCGAGTTTCTCACGGATTTTGTCGGCATCTGCTATCATCGTCCTGAATTTATACAGGTCAAACTGACGTCCGCGCAATCCTACTCTTGCCTGTCTATATATTACCGGCCCCTTCGAAGTAAGTTTAATTGCCAAACCGATAATTATCATCAACGGAGATAAGATAGCTAATAGTATGAGAGATACGTTTATATCCATTAATTTTTTAACTACGAGGTCAAAAGCCCTGTGGGGGATATTGATAAAGGTGAGGAATTTCTCATTCCCGATTGTGGATGCATATGCGTTTGTAAGATTAAGCTGGATATCGCGGTACTTCAGCCTGAATACCACCCCAAGCTCTTCACACGATCTGATGGTTTTACGAACTTCAGCCGGACTGACCTCCTTCTTTATATAAATTACTTCATCAATTGTATCAACCTCCATGAGATCATGAAGGACCATTTTAGTTTTGTCAGGAAGTATTTTATAAATCTTGCTGTATTTTTCAATAACATTCTCAGAGCTTGAAAAAATGAAAATTATCCTGTATCCCCAGTCAAGATTAAGTCTGATGTCTTCAATGAAAGGAATTGATGAGTCATCCGCTATCAGGATAAGGTTAACATAGTTGAATCCCTTTGCCCTGTAAATTTT
The DNA here is from genome assembly GCA_963703935.1 of uncultured Bacteroidales bacterium. Lineage (GTDB taxonomy): Bacteria > Bacteroidota > Bacteroidia > Bacteroidales > VadinHA17 > LD21. The sequence goes on from CAVPGA010000003.1 coordinate 461,355, forward strand.
AAAGACTTTGTATTCCAGGGTTCTTACTATAAAAAGGCAAAGGAACCCCATGAAAGTAAATTCTATAAGGAACAGACGGGAGAGATAACCCAGCTTGAATGCAAAATAGAAAATAAGAAGTACAGCGCTGATGGCAGCCGCTGATTGAATATATTCGAATAAAAGTGTTCTGTATCTTTTAGTTCTCGGGATCTCGGTTACCTTGATTATATACAAGGTAATGAGCCATAAGGGAACAACAGCCAGAAAAATGTAGGTCAGGTCCTTTCTTTCAATAAAGAAAAAACTTCCTTCACCATAATAATTTAAAAGGTAAGCAACCTGATAAGCGAAAGCAATCGCGAGGATATCTATTAATCCCAGAATGAGATTAATAAGATTCCATCTTTCAAGGAACGGTATTATTTTAAGGCGTAGTAATGTATTAAATACATCCATAACTGTAGAACTTGGAAAGGCTGGTTTGCAATTACAAATATCTTACAAAAACTGACAATATCATTTTTTTATCCTAATTTATATACAGTAAAAACAGATGAAAGCCCCTTTTGTTATTCACCCGGGCGGCGGCAATTCTGTGCCCAGAAAAAGGTAATGCCGTTAATTTCAGTCATATCAAGAACCTTGAAACCATTACTTTCAAGTACTTCCTTCACAATTTTCCTTGAGAGGCACGTTTCAATGCCGTGATCCAGATGTTTTAGCAGTCCACCTAAAAACCTGAGCAGACGGCTAATTATGTTACTTCTGGCTCCGTGAAGGTTTCTCTTAAAATAACCGGCAAAATAGGCATTTGCAGGCATTATCCTGAAAAGGGTATGTATGAAACCATCAAGATGTCTTATCTGATTGAGTTTTTTCAGGTTTATCAAAGCATTTATTCCCATGAGGTCGCTATGGTCATAATGGTAATGCTGAACTGAAGAGAGAACCATCAGGCCGGGCACTTTTGCAAGCCCGATCCATGTAAGATACTGAAAGAAATCTTCACCACCCTCCGAAAGTATATTCTCAAGGAGCGGATTTGTACCTGTTCTTTCAGGCGATATTACGTTCTCATTTAAACCGGCTGTTCTGATTTTTTCAGGGGCATCAGTTCTTTGCGAAAATGATATGGGTTGCATCTTTTACTTATTAATCACGTTGTAAAAGTATTGATAAAGTCAGGAGCCGCCAAATGGCAAATGTCCAGTCAATGTGGAAATGCGATATAGTTTTGCTATCCTGGTCATAGGAAAACCGACGGATATCAAACTTCATCAGTCATTAAAAGAAGAAAATCAGATCTACGTCAAACAGAAGACTAAATTTATCAGGAATTTCCAGGAATATTGGTACTAAAAGGATCTTGTTAAATTTAACATGTTGATAATCAAATTAGTAATTCAGAAATTTCTGCCCTGCACAGGTTAGTGAACCCAGTTTATGCTTTTGACGAAGCATTTCAAAATTTAGATGAAGCGAAATTTATTGGAAAAATGAGGAAGAGGAGTCAAAAAACTGACATTCAGTCTTATCACTCCAGACTTATTTCTTAAGGTTCTGGGAGCAAAAGTATGTTACATTGCTTATTTCCGTCATATCCGTGATTCTGAATTCGCTGGATTCCAGAAGTTTGACAACATCCTTTCTTGACATGAATCTGTCCGTTTTAGAGTCAATTATATTGATTAGTCCGTTCAGGAACCGGAAAGACTGGTAAAGAGGAAGCGCAATGCCGCTGTGAATCTTATTGTCTTTGAAACAGCCGACGAAGTTGGCTTTCAAAGGAAGAACACGAAAGACATTATTGAGGAAATTGTCGATATGGTTGATCTGGTTAAGTGGCTTAAGATTAATTAATGTTTTGACACCTTTAAGCTCGTTGAAGTCGTAATAATAATGATGAATGGATGATAATATCATCAGGTTGGGATCTTTAGCCAGACCAAGCCAGTTAATGTAATGAAAGAAGTTTTCGCCACCTTCAGCTGCAAGATTGTCGAAAACCGGATTATTCTGATTTTCATCAACCGCAAATATCTTCTCTCCGATATTGCTGTTGATTAATTGATTGGTATCTATATCGGGTCGGTATGTAGTAATAATTCTTTCCATTAACAGGATTAATTGAAACAGTTTCTAAATTTAGCAAATATCCGCATAATCATCAAAAAAAGTTATCATCAGTTAGAGTCAAAATGTGACTAAAAATCATGATTAGTAATCCAAAAATGAAAGAACATCTATATATTATCAACGTTTGTCAATAATAAATGTTCATTGGTCAAATTAGGGGAAAAATTTATTATTAGATTATACCATTTATGAGTTCCTGGCCTGATAATTAATTCAAATTACATTAAATCAACACATTGCATTGTTGAAATGTTTCTTATCTACTGTAATCCGCTGGAATTGAAATTTTGACCAATGGAGGTTTTGTTCGGATGAAAATCAAATCAATTCTCAGGAATTCGAGTCTTTGATCAAAGAAAGTCTCTCCTTCGCTGCAAAGTGAATAACTTCGTTTTGTACTCACTCTCGCGCTCACTCTTGCTTTTTCCATGGCGGGGACAATTTCATTGATCCCTTAGCTTCAGTACTGCAAATAGGAAGCCACCATGCTGATGCATGGTTTTTTGGTTTGAACAATCTCGTAAAAGAAATAGAGTGAGAGTGAGAGTGATCTGCCAGTTATACCCAGGCTTTAGCTGGCAATTGAGAATATAATGCCTCTTTGGCATCGCTCGATGAATGTAGGCATTCTGCCAAAAAAGGCTTTTGAAAGCTGTCATTTCCGGCGCCCTTTTTCTTTGGTTCAGTTTCTTTTTGGACGAACAAAAAGAAATGAACATAAAAAAAGGTAACCTTTTGAGACACCCTCTTTTTTGCACAGCTTAATTAATCAATAAAATCTTAGAGTGAGTGTGAGAGCGAGAGTGAGAAAAAAGAGTGAAAGTACTCACTGTCGCTCTTTCCATGGCGGGGGTAACTACGTTGATCCCTTAGCTTCAGTACTGTAAATAGAAAGCCACCATGCTGATGCATGGTTTTTTGGTTTGAACAATCTCGTAAAAGAAATAGAGTGAGAGTGAGAGTGATCTGCCAGTTATACCCAGGCTTTAGCTGGCAATTGAAAATATAATCCTCTTTCATCCTCATGAATGTAGCTTCCGGATAGGTTTTTGAATAACTATTCCGATTACCCAATCAGATTCGATTGGAAACGTGCGGTGGCCTTTTGAGACACCCTCTTTTTTGCACAGCTTAATTAATCAATAAAATCTTAGAGTGAGTGTGAGAGCGAGAGTGAGAAAAAAGAGTGAAAGTACTCACTGTCGCTCTTTCCATGGCGGGGGTAACTTCGTTGATCCCTTAGCTTCAGTACTGCAAATAGAAAGCCACCATGCTGACGCATGGTTTTTTGGTTTGAACAATCTCGTAAAAGAAATAGAGTGAGAGTGAGAGTGATCTGCCAGTTATACCCAGGCTTTAGCTGGCAATTGAAAATATAATCCTCTTTCATCCTCATGAATGTAGCTTCCGGATAGGTTTTTGAATAACTATTCCGATTACCCAATCAGTTTCGATTGGAAACGTGCGGTGGCAAACCGGAAATGGCGCGAACTTCAGCCTTTTTGGGAGCGTGATGCATAAGGCATTTTGCCAAAAAAGGCTGAAGTTGTCATTTCCGGCGCCCTTTTTCTTTGGTTCGTTTCTTTTTGGACGAACAAAAAGAAATGAACATAAAAAAAGGTAACCTTTTGAGACACCCTCTTTTTTGCACAGCTTAATTAATCAATAAAATCTTAGAGTGAGTGTGAGAGTGAGTACGAGAAAAAAGAGCGAAAGTAATCGCTCTCGCTCTCACTCTCGCTCTTTTTTAAGTGGAGCTGGCGGGAGTCGAACCCGCGTCCAAACATGGAGACCATATGCTTTCTACATGCTTAGTCCTGCTTGATTTTCGTGACCTGTCAGCTGCAGAACAACCTAACATGTCCTTAGTTCCTGTTTGTTTCGCCGTCGGATCGGAACAATCTTCAGGCTAGCCCCGGATTGCGTGCGCCTCCGTATCGGGTTGGATCAGGGCATGACCGCCCGGGAGACGTCTCGTCCCGACACATGTGCCGGGAAAATCCGCCTTTCGGCAGAATGCTTAAGCTACTGTTATTCGCTTAAGCAGCGAGAGCGTAATTAGTTTTCGCCTTTTATTGTTTTGTGACACTGTTTAAGTGACGCGCCACCACACACTGCATGCTTACATACCACCCCTCATGCTGTCAAAACCAGGTCAGCCCCGGTGTTCAAAGACACAAAGATACAAATTTTATACTGTTATCCTGTTGTTATAGTCTTCAAAAACCACACCGGAATAAGTACATTTGATCAAGAATTTCAAAGAATTTATCTTCATGGATCAAAGACATCTGAAAGTTGGAATCCTCCGTGAAACCAAAAATCCTCCTGACAGAAGGGTCCCGCTTACTCCTCCACAGATAGTAGCTCTTGAGGAAATCTATCCTTATGTTGAGTTCTTTGTTCAGCCAAGCGATTTCAGATGCTATTCAAATGAAGAATATGAATATCTCGATATACCTCTTAAAGAGGATCTGCAGGGATTGCGATATTCTGATGGGGGTTAAAGAGGTAGATAAAAGAACTTTTATTCCCGGAAAAACCTACCTTTTCTTTGCTCATGTCGCAAAAAAACAACCTCATAATCGTGAAATGTTCAGGGAAATGTCTAGACAAGGAAATCAGTCTTATTGATTATGAATACCTTGACAACCGAAAAAGGAGAAAGAGTTGTGGCATTTGGCAGGTATGCCGGTATTGTTGGAGCTTATAATGGATTAAGAGCCAGAGGAATCAAAACTAATAGGTTTAAGCTTAAACCGGCATACCAGTGCCGTGATCTCGATGAAATGTGGGCCGGACTCCGGCTTATTGAACTAAAACCGGGACTGAAAATTCTTGTCACAGGGGATGGCAGGGTTGCAAACGGAGCTATCGAAACACTGAGTATCTGCAATATTGTTCAGGTTGAACCGGATGATTTTCTTAACAAGGAATTTGATGTACCTGTTGTCTGCCAGATTGGTCCCGAACATTATGTAAAACATAAAAACAGGATCAGAATTCAACTTTGATCATTTTATAAAACATCCCGAAGATTATGAATCCACCTTCCTTCCATTTACCGGAGTAACAGATATTCTTATTACAGGCCATTACTGGGATCCCCGATCTCCGGTCTTTTTCACAAAGGATGATATGAAAAAACAGGAATTCAGAATCTCGGTGATTGCTGATATAAGCTGTGATCTGAATGGTCCTGTTCCTTCAACCATAAGGGCAACAACAATTTCTGATCCTTTTTATGGATATAATCCGCGATCTGGACATTGAAGAACCTCCATTTACCCGTCCGACAAATATTACCGTCATGTCGATTGACAACCTGCCGGGTGAACTCCCACGGGATGCCTCGGGTGATTTTGGAAGGCAATTAATGGGCAGTGTTCTGAATGATCTTTTATCCGGAAATGAGAGCTGTTTGATCCGGAGGGCAACCATAACCAGGGAAGGAATTTTGACAGATAGATTTTCCTATTTGGAAGATTATATAATAAATTGCAATCTTTAGTCCTTTAGTTTCGTTTTAAATTATTACTGATTAATTTTTTTATGAAGATCACATTCCTTGGACCTGCATATCCCTATCGGGGTGGTTTGGCAGCCTTTAACGAAAGACTTGCCAAAGAATTTCTCACTGAGTGCAAGGATGTGGAAATAAGTACTTTCCGTTTACAGTACCCGAAATTTCTTTTTCCGGGGAAAACCCAGATCAATGAACGTCCTGCGCCGGAAGACATTAAAATAACCCGAGAGCTTAATTCGATAAATCCTTTAAACTGGTTGAGTACCGGGCTTAAATTGAAACGCAGGAAACCTGACATTCTGTTGATCAGGTTCTGGCTCCCTTTTATGGCTCCCTGTCTTGGGACAGTTGCCCGAATTGCCAGATTAAACAGGTATACTATGATTATTGCAGTAGTTGATAATGTTATACCACACGAAAAAAGACCGGGTGACTTATGCACTGACAAGATTCTTTATGAAGAGTATCGACGGGGCAGTTGTTCTGTCAAATTCGGTTCAAAGGGATATTGAAGATTTCAGAAAGGATATTCCTGTCGCAGTCACTCCACATCCCTTATTCGACAATTATGGAAAAAAGCTGGACAGGAACGAAGCTCTGACAGCACTTAAACTTGATCCTTCTTTCTCCTATATTCTTTTTTTCGGATTTATAAGGGATTACAAGGGACTGGACCTGCTTATCAAAGCTTTTTCTGATACAAGATTGCGAAACAGAAAACTGAAACTTATTGTTGCAGGTGAATTTTATGAGAATGATGTGCCGTACAGGAAGCTTTAATAAGTAAAAATCAGTCTTGAAAAGGATGTAATATTTTTGATCATTTTATAAGAGATGATGAGGTAAGACTTTTTTTCAGCGGTGCTGATCTTGTTGTTCAGCCTTATAAATCTGCCACACAAAGCGGAGTTACACAGATTGCTTTTCATTTTGATAAACCCATGCTGGTTACTGATGTGGGAGGATTGAAGGAAATTGTTCAGCATCAAAAATGCGGTTATGTTGTAAAACCTGATCCAAAAGATATTGCGGATGCAATTGTCGATTATTTTGACAATAACCGCAAGAAAGCTTTCACTGAAGGTGTCAGGAAGGAAAAAGAAAAATTCTCCTGGAACAAAATGACAGATTCAATTACTGAGGTTTTCTACAGATGTCTTTTAAAACAGCTTATCAAAGCGCTTGTAATTACAATCAAACCTAATCTTTTCTGCCTTGGCAGATCAGTTCATATTTACTTCATCTTTAATCAGATACTTGTTTCTTTCAGAGGAATTCCGGTTAACAAGTTCTCCCAGGAAACCGGTAAGAAAGAGAATTGATCCAATTATCATTACTGTCAGAGCAATATAGAAATAAGGACTGTCAGTTACAAGGGGAGCCCTCATGATGATTATAAACAAATACCAGTTTTCTGATGCCAAGGTAACCTGCCATTATAAATCCAATCAGAAACATCAGGGTCCCGAGAGATCCGAACAGATGCATCGGGCTTTTGCCGAATCGTGTAATGAATCCAATTGTTAGAAGGTCAAGATAACCTTTCATAAATCTGTCAAGGCCATATTTTGAGATTCCATATTTTCGTGGACTGTGTTCAACTATTTTTTCACCTATCCTGGCTAAAGCCTGCTTTTTTTGCCAGCATCGGAATATACCTGTGCATTTCACCAAAAACCTCAATGCTTTTCACAACTTCATTCCGGTATGCTTTAAGTCCGCAGTTAAAGTCATGAAGCTTTATTCCTGAAGACCATCTGGCAGTTCCATTATAGAATCCTGCTTGTAAAACGCTTTACAAAAGGATCATATCTTTTCTTTTTCCAGCCTGAAACAAGATCATAGCCATCGTCACTTATCATCCTGACAAGATCCGGTATCTCATCAGGACTATCCTGAAGATCTGAATCCATTGTTATTACAACATCTCCTTTAGCTTCAGTGAAACCGGTATGAAGAGCAGCTGCTTTTCCATAATTCCTTCTGAATCTGAAACCCTTTAATGAATTTGTTTCTTCTTGCGAGAGATGCATATTTTTTCCCAGGATGAATCAGAACTTCCATCATCAATAAAAATAATTTCAAATGATGAGCTTCTGTCACTGAACAAACTTTCTCAATCCATCCAGTCAGTTCCTGAATTGACTCTTCTTCATTATAAACAGGTATAACAACCGAAAGATCCATCGGAATCATATTCAGTTTAGTTTTCAGGAGCATCAATTAGCGGATTACCTTCTTTCCTGACAAAAATAGCCACAATAAGAGAATAATTAGTCCCGCAAAACATATTCCCCAAAATACTGAATGGCAGCCATTATTCCAGGTTTCATAATTTTTCCTGAATCTCCATTGCAGCATCCATGGCTTCCTGGGGCATGCCTCTTTTTGACCATCATCTCTTCAGTAAATGCCAGTTGTTTTGCTGTAAGCTCCGGATCAATAACAGCATAAAGAATGTAGGTGAAAATTGCCATAATTATTGAATAATAAAGAAATATAACAACCCCTGCACCAACTGCCTGTCCATAGGTTATATAGCCATGCAGATAATTATCACGGTAGGATTTTACAAGAAAATACAAGAGATACTATCAGAATAAGCAATAAGATATATCCCTGTGCTTTGTTAAGAGTAAGATCAAGAAAATACATTACCAGAGAATAAACAATTCCTACCAGACCCAAGATCAGACCATTGGTAAGGTTTGCTTTCCAGACATTAACTTTTTCTTCCATGATTCAATTTATTTGATTAATAGTTAAATTTAATAGACTAACAACAAATATAATGTAAAAATGAGAAACGAGTAGTTTTGGTAAATTGGAATAATTATTTTGCCGGCTTCCGGAAAATTTGTACTTTTGCGCCGGGTAAGTCTTATACGACCAGCTCCTGCTGAACTCCCCCAGGATCGGAAGGTAGCAAGGGTAGGCAGTTGTAGCGGTGCGATATAAGTAGCTTACCCTTTTTTATTAGTACTCTAAAGTACTCTGGAGTGCTAGACTCTAAGTGATTCCTAGCTCTAGGCACTTTAGGCACTTTAGACTTTGGTACTATAATTAATTTGCAGAACAATGCTCATCACGAATCTATCCCGAAAATCCTAATCCGAAGCATATCAGAAAGATTGTTGATGTGCTTGAAGCAGGAGGTATTATTATTTATCCTACCGATACTGTTTATGCAATGGGATGTGATATAAAGGCAAATAAAATCAATTGAGAAAATTGCACGGTTTCAAGGGCTTGAATCCTAAAAATCCCGATCTGTCTCTTATCTTTCATGATATGAGTCAGCTTTCGGAATATACGGTAATCAGGGATAATAATATTTTCAAGCTTCTGAAAAGAAATCTTCCCGGTCCATTTACATTTATTGTTCAGGCAAATAATCAGATCCCAAAACTGTTCAAGAATAAGAAAGAAGACAGTCGGTATAAGAATTCCTGATAATAATATTGTACTGGAACTTGTAAGGGAACTTGGACGTCCGATAATTACAACTTCAATTCATGATCCGGATGAGATTATTGAATATACAACCGATCCTGAACTGATTTATGAAAAGTACAGTGATTTTGCGGAGATAGTTATTGATGGCGGATTTGGAAAAAATGAAGCATCAACAATTGTTGATTGTACCGGTGATGAAATAGAAATTGTCAGGCAGGGACTGGGAATTCTTGAATTCTAATGGAAAGCTCGGTGAAATTTCCGATACATTATCTTCTGTAGAAACTTCTTGTAAAAAGAATCATAACTGTCAGCAATTCAAGTCTGTCCAAGAAGCATTAAGTCCGCAAAGAAACCATTTTCCTGGCAGCCGGAAGATCAGAATAATTTGTAAAAGGGCCGAATGTACCCAATCCGGGACCAATATTTCCCAGCATGGAGGCAGATGTACTGAATGAGGTTATGATATCATAACCCATAAATGAAATTACCAAAGTACCTGCACAAACTGTAATAAAGTATAATGTAATGAATATGAGCAGGTTGTATACAATATTCTGGGGCACTACTCTTTTGTCGACCCGGACAGGAAGGTATGCATTTGGATGAATCAAGTCTTCTTGATTCCTGCCTGTTGTTTTTTGCAATTATCATGAGTCTGACAATCTTTATGCCTCCGCTTGTTGATCCGGCCATTCCTCCGGTAAACATAAGGATGAAAATTATCAATCATTAAAAAGTAGCCCCATAGGTTGTAAGTCCTGAGTGTAAAATCCTGTTGTAGTGATAATTGAAACAACATGAAAAACTCCATTCTGAGAATGCTTTAGCAAGCTGATATCCCGGATTTCAGAAAAAGACACAGATGCTACAAGAATCGAAAATCCAAGCACAAGCAGTGATATAAAAAACAAATTCATTATTTCCTGATAATCTTTCTGAAATTGCCCTTAAGAGCAAAATAAAATAGTGCAAGATTGGTACCGGCAATGAACATAAAAAGTGTTATGACTGCTCTTATATAAGGGGAGTTGAAAAAGCTGCAATACCATTGTTCCTTGTCGAAAAACCTCCTGTTGAAAGTGTTGAAAATGAATGACAGATCGCATCAAACAGAGGCATTTTGCCAAATAATGAGAAGAATGGCTTCGACAAGTGTCAGAACGAATATAAATCGATAATAAGTCTTTTGGCTGTTTCAATTAACTTTAGGATGTATTTTGTCTGTCTAGCTGACCTGAAAATTCAGTTGTCGAGCAAGCTGAATATTCAATGATCTTAATAACCGGGAGGACATAAAGGGATAAAATTATGATTGCGACTCCGCCAAGCCACTGGGTAAGGCTTCTCCAGAAAAGTATTCCCATGCGGAAGTGATTCAATATCTGTAAAAATTGTAGCTCCTGTTGTTGTAAAACCTGACATTGATTCAAAGAATGCATCAGCAAAACTATCGACTGAACCGCTGAACAAGATATGGAAGAGTTCCAAAAAGGCTGAAAATAATCCAGATACCTGTAACAATAATATATCCTTCCCTTGTTGCCATAAACCTTTTCTTCATTCCGAAGGGGTGTAAATACAAGAATTCCGGTAACAATTGTTAATAAGAGCCGAATAAAGTAAAGGAGATGGCCGCATGTTCACCGTAAATACCAGGAAACCGCTGCTGACATGAGCATAAAAAGTCCTTCAACAATTAGTACCAGGCTGAAGACCCTGGCAATTATCCTGAAATTGATCATAACTGATCAGGTAAAAAATTTTGAAAGCTTTTCGTAAGCGCTGAAGGAAGTGTAAAAACTACAACTTTATCGTTTGGCTTTATAATGGTGTCGCCTGTTGCAATGAATGGTACTCCATCCCTGGTTCCTCCGCCTACAATTGCATCTTTTGGAAAATCAAGGCTCCTTAGAGTGCCTCTTGGTTATTTTTGAATTTGCCGGTACATTGAATTCAATAACTTCAGCTTCAGTTCCTGTCATGTATTTTACCTGTGTGACATTAGGATTTGTTGTATGTCTGAATATCCTGCTGGCAGCTGAGATCTTTTTATTTATTATTGTATCAATTCCTGTGTTTTCAGCAAGATTTATATATTCCATGTTCTCAACTTCGGCAATTGTTCTTTTTGACACCCAGTCTTTTTGGCCAGAAGGCATGACAGGATATTGGTTTCGGAATTTCCTGTAACTGCAACAAATGCATCCATTTCCGTTATTCCTTCCTGTTCCAGCAGATCAACATTACGGCAATCACCGTTAATTATAAGTGTATCTTCAAGTATCTCTGATAGCGCTTCACATCTTTCAGGATCAGAATCAATAAGTTTTACCTCGCAGTTCTTCTGCATATAGAGGGCAACATGTTTTCCGATCCTGCTTCCCCCAAGGATCATGATTCTCTTGGCTTCAAAATTCTCCTTGCCTGATGTTTTCATCATTTCATCAATCCCTTCATTTGTTGAAATGACAAATACCAGATCTCCGAGATTAAAGTGCTCATTTCCCCTGGGTATAATAGTTTTGTCATTGCGTTTTGATCGCAACAGCCCTGTATTTGTCAGTACTGTGGGTGATCGCTATTTCTTCAAGGCTTTTATTAATTATCGGAGCATTTTCATCAAGCTTCTGAACATACATTGCCAGCTTACCTCCGCAGAATTCCATAAATTCAGTTGTACCTGTTTCATGAAGCAGGCTGAGCACTTCACGGGCAGCAATAAGCTCGGGATAAATAAGGGAATCAATCCCAAGTGATTTGAAAAACTCAAGTGTTGAATGCTCAAGGTAATCCAGGTTATCGATGCGTGCAATGGTTTTTATTGCACCCAACCTTTTGGCAAGTATTGAAGCAGTAATATTTGTATCTTCTCCATGAGTGACCGCAATGAACAGATCAGTCTTCTTCTGAAGTACCTCCTGCAGGATATTTATTGAAGTGGCTGAACCGAGATAAGTCAGAACATCCATGGAGCTGTCAATTGGCTTGAGCCTCGTCTTCTTCAGTATCAATAAGAATGATTTCATGATTTTCATTCGATAACATCTTTGCCAGATGTGTTCCGACTTCACCTGCGCCGGCAATAATTATTCTCATAAAATCAGTTTATTAAAACAGAACAAAATAAGGCATAAATACTATAATACTCAACTTTTTTCAGATTTTTAGTCTGAAAGCACCCGATTTTCTGGTATAATGAATTGTATCAGCCAATGTGTTAAGAAATTTACTCTCACTACGATAAGCCGACAGCGTACTCCCTGTTATGATTAATGATTTTGCAGGTTTGAGTAACTTTAATTCTCCTTCAATGTTTGGATACATACCTGTTAAGACAATGTTCTCAGGGCTTGCCCTTTGAAGGAGAGCATTACTCATGTAATTGGTTATCAATATTTTTACCTCACTTGTTTTAATTATTGTGAAATTATTAACAATTAACTTTTTTACCAGTTTCAGATTTCTTGTTGAACAATGTCTTAACACTTCAGGCTGAATGACACTGGTATCGGTATACAGATTCAGTACTTTCCCGGTCCTTATACCGATTGCTGTGGAACCTATGGTATTATAAACGATGATTTCGTTGGATGTCCTGTTCGAAATATCCTTGAGGGTTAGCGAAATGGTTAGAATGAGTAAAGCGGCGGCAGGGTATAGAACTGAAACACTACGCCTGTTCAGAATAAACCACATCAGCAGGAACACAAATATAAACAGCAGCATTGCTTCGGATGGCTCCATTCCTATGTTGTCTATGGTAGAAAACGGAAGGGAAGCCGCTTTTTCAGTCAGCATTTCAGTAATTCCGGTCAGATTCCCCAGAAGGGAAGCAAGAGGCCTGGAAATAAACTCAACAGGAAATGTCATGGGGACAAGGCATCCTATAATTATCAGCAGTGATGAAAGGGGAACAATAATAATATTTGTAAGAATAAACCAGGTGGGGAATCTGTTGAAAAGCATTATCGTGAGGGGGAGAGTTCCAGCCTGCGCGACAATTGTTACAACCGAAGACTGCCATATCTTGTCCACAAGCCAGTTTTTCAGATCCAGTTTCAGGTACATTTGCCGATAGAAACGAATAATGAAAATGACTGCGGAATAGGAGAGGAGAAATCCTGCATCGAACAGTACGGATGGTCTCATAAGGAAAAGAACAAATGCCGACGCCAGCACGGAATTAATGCTGTTTACTTTACGCTGCATCATTTGGCCACCCTGAAGAAATGTGAACATTATTGTCGCCCGGAGCACTGAGGGCGTTAATCCTGTTACAAAGGCAAACATCCAGAGAAACAGAATCGTAATAAGTGACCTGAGAAAATTCAATCTTCCCTTCAAAAAGAAAAGCAGATTGAATACAAACAGGCTTAATATTACGGCGTGTAATCCGGAAACAGCCATTATGTGCATTATACCTGCCCTGATGAAGTTTTGCTTCTGTTCCGGACCGAGCATATTTTTTTGTCCGAGAGTTATTGCAGCTACGAGTGCAAGCGTATCGCCCCTGATACCCCTTTCTTTATACATTGAAATGATTTTCTCCCTTGTAATCAGGGAACTGTGTATCAGTTTTCTGTGTTTTGGTATCAGGTGCCCGGTAATATCTCCGGCTCCGGCGTATGCAAAGTGCTTGATGCCATGGTTCTCCATATAAAATCTATAATCGAACTCATTGGGATTGCCCCTGTTAAGAATTTTATCAGGACGGCACCTGATTTTCAGAATATCGCCAGGCAGAAATGTTGTTATTATGGGATCTTTCCTGAAATAGACAAGCAGAGACCCCCGTACCGGAACAATTCCCTGCCGTGTCACCTTTTTGCTCATTTTGACAATAGCGCTATAACTGTTGCCTTTTTCTTCCGGGATATTCTGAAAGAGTGCATATATATTCCGCTGTGACCGGTTCCAGCTCTGACAACCTCTTCTTTTCAATGGTGTAAAGTAAAAGTCCGGATAGAAACAGTGTAAATGTCAGGGTGCAGCCGTATAAAATATTAATATAGGACTTATTGAAGTAAAGACTGAAAATAAAGCCTGAGGATGAAATAAAGAGCAACACTGACAGGACATAAGTATCCGGCTTGAAGTAAAGGCCTGAAATGATTCCCACACACATTGGCAGGCCAATACGGAGAAAGGGAATTTCTTTATTTAGCACAGTCCGCAGCTTGAGACTATATGGCTAAAGTTAAGAAAAAGTTTGGAGTGAACCAGAGTTTGGAGTACTTAAAGTTTAAGAAAAGTTTGGAGTGAACTAGAGTTTGGAGTACTTAAAGTTACTCTAAGTACTCGAAGTACTCTAGGCACTTTAGGCACTTCTCTAACTACTCTAAGTACCCGAAGTACTCGAAGTACTTTAGGCACTTTTAATTTTCTGTCCCTGGAGGATAGTCTTGTAGTCAGCTTCAAACTTACCTTTGCTTATGGCAGTGAGCTTGCCTTTCAGCAGTCTTCTCCGCAGGGGGCTTACTTTATCAGTAAAGAGGATCCCGTCGATATGGTCGTATTCATGTTGAACAATCCTTGCCTTATAGCCTTCAAAGATCTCATCATGGAACTCCCAGTTTTCATCGTAATAGGTAATCTGGACATGTTGTTTCCCTGCTCACTTCTTCCCTGAGATTTGGGATGCTCAGGCAACCTTCAGTCATAGCACTGAGTTCACCGTACTTTTTAACCAGACGGGCATTGATGAAGACTCTCTTAAATTCGGCAAGATCAGGTTCATCTTCACCCAAAGGCTTGCCGTCAATTACGAAGATCCGGATTGATTTACCTATCTGCGGCGCAGCCAATCCCATTCCTTCGGATTTGTACATTGTATCAAAAAGATCGACAATCAGCTGTTGAAGATCCGGGTAATCTTTATCAATATCCTCAGCAACTTTTCTTAAAATCGGGTGTCCGTATATAACAATTGGGTAGACCATCTCAGTTGTCGGTTTCTCTTATTCTCCTTCTATCAAGAAATGACTGCAGGATTATGGAAGCGCTTATTTTGTCGACCATTGACTTATCCTGCCTGTTCTTCTTCCTGACTCCGCCTTCAATCATTGTTTTTAAAGCCATTCCGGAAGTAAATCTTTCATCAACAAGGTGGATCGGTATCTCCGGGAATGACTTTTCAAGTTTCCTGATAAAAGGATTGATGTATTTAACAGATTCGCTGGGCTGATTGTTCATCTGAACAGGATACCCTATAACGAATGCATCAATCGGTTCGGATTTAAGATACTCTGTCAGGAAAGTGTCGAATTCATCCTTACTTATAGTTTTCAGAGGAGAATGCAAAGATCTGGGCGGGATCGGTAACTGCCAGTCCGATCCTTTTCCTGCCATAATCTATGCCTAAGATCCTTCCCATCATTTTTGTAATGGGGGCAAAAATACAAAAATTATTCAAAAGGACGTACGGAGCAAGATCGGCAATGCACTGATGCAAGTGTGGGTTGTGTGCAAAATAATAAAGCCACCTTTTCAGATGGCATCTTTATTATACAACCGATATGTTATTCCGGCTTTGAAAATTCCATCGCAGCCAGTCTCTGATAAGACTTGTATCTCCATTTTGCATTCTCCTCTGCAGCTTTGAAAAGCACTTCGGCCTGGTCAGGGAACGATTTGACGAGTGACGTATAACGTACTTCCGATTTGAGGAAATCCTGGAATTTGCTCCAGTCAGGTTCTTTTGAATCGAGTGTGAATGGATTCTTTCCTTCCTTCTCCAGCAGTGGATTATACCTGTACATATGCCAGTAACCTGATTCAACAGCGAATTTTTCCTGAGCCTGTGTTCTTCCCATTCCATCTCTCAAACCATGATTGATACATGGTGAATAAGCAATTATAAGTGATGGTCCGGGATAAGCTTCGGCTTCCCTTATAGCTTTAAGGTACTGGGAATTGCTTGCTCCCATGGCAACCTGTGCAACATAAACATAACCATAGCTCATTGCCATCTGACCAAGATCTTTCTTTCGGATCTTTCTTACCTGATGCAGCAAATTTAGCAACAGCTCCTGCAGGAGTCGATTTTGATGCCTGACCTCCGGTGTTTGAATAAACTTCTGTATCAAGGACAAGTATATTTACATCTTCACCCTGAGCAATAACATGGTCGAGACCTCCGTAACCGATATCATATGCCCAGCCGTCACCGCCAAATATCCAATGTGATTTCTTAACCAGATATTGTTTCAGGCTCAGGATCTCTTTTGCAATTTCTGAATTATCTTTTCCGCAGGCTTCAATAACTTTTGCAGATGCAATTTTTGAAGGTTCAGCATTATCTTTCTGGCTTAGCCATTCTTCAAATGCTGCTTTGTGTCTTCGGAGCTGATTCCATTGGCAAGGGCTTCCTTCATGAGACGTGCAATACGATCCCTCAGCTTGTTGGCTCCAAGTGAAAGTCCCAAACCAAATTCTGCATTATCTTCAAACAGTGAATTTGCCCATGCCGGTCCCATGCCCTTTTTTATTATGAGTATAAGGAGTTGAAGGAGCAGATCCTCCGTAGATTGATGAACATCCTGTTGCATTTGATACTGATCATCCTGTCGCCAAATAGCTGTGTAATTGCCTTGATATAGGGTGTTTCACCGCAACCTGCACATGCACCTGAGAATTCAAATAATGGCTGTGAGAACTGGCTGTTCTTGACATTTACAAATTTATCCACAACAGTAGTCTTTATAACCAACCTTTTCATGCATATATGTCCAGCGTGCAGCTTCATCAAGCTGTGTTTCAAGAGGCTTCATTATCAGGGCCTTATTCTTTGAAGGACAAACATCAGCGCAGTTACCGCAACCGGTGCAGTCATAAACACTTACCTGAATCCTGAATTTATATGCTTTAAGAGCGCCTGGAATACCCTGTATAAATCTGGGTTCCTGCAGGAGCATTTGCAACCTCTTCTTCTGTTAACAGGAATGGACGGATTGCAGCATGAGGACAAACATAGGAACACTGGTTACACTGAATACACTCATCAGGCTGCCATTCCGGAACATTTACTGCAATACCGCGTTTTTCATAGGCTGATGTTCCTGACGGGAAAGTACCATCTTCCCTTCCCACGAATGCACTTACCGGCAGATCATCACCTTTCATGGCATTAATAGGTTCCATGACTTCGCGAATGAATTCAGGAATATCACGGGTATCTGTTTCTTTCTTAACCTTAATTTTTGCCCATTCAGCAGGAATTTCAACTTTTGGTAACCTCGCTGCCTTTGTCAACAGCAGCATAGTTCATATTTACTACTTCTTCCCCTTTTCTGCCATAGCTCTTATAAATTGCCTTCTTCATTTCAGCTTCGGCTTTTTCATAAGGAATCACATTGGCAACTTTGAAGAATGCAGCCTGCATAATTGTATTGGTACGTGTTCCCAAGACCAAGTTCTTCTGCAATAATGGTTGCATTGATAATGTAGAAATTGATATTGTTTTCTGCCATATATTTTTTCATATGGTCAGGAAGACGTTTTTTTGTTTCTTCTGCATCCCAGATTGAGTTCAGAAGGAAAGTATCCCGTTCTTCTTCAGTCCTTTGAGCATATCATATTTATCAAGATATGAAGGAACATGGCATGCAACAAAATCAGGTGTATTTACAAGATAGGGTGAACGGATAGGTTTATCACCAAAACGAAGATGTGATGTTGTTATTCCTCCTGATTTTTTTGAATCATATGCAAAATATGCCTGGCAATATTTATCGGTTGTATCACCAATAATCTTGATTGAGTTTTTATTTGCTCCCACAGTACCGTCAGATCCAAGTCCATAAAATTTTGCTGAATATGTTCCCGGAAGTGCAACATTTATTTCAGGAAGTACAGGAAGCGAAGTGAATGTAACATCATCAACAATACCAACAGTAAAATGATTTTTGGGTTCATTGAGTTTCATATTCTCAAAACTGACAGAATCATGGAAGGAGTGGTATCTTTTGAGCTGAGACCATACCGACCGCCGATAATAACTGGTCTTTCCTGTCCTGTCATAGAACATCTCCTTGATATCAAGATAAAGAGGTTCTCCAGGAGCTCCTGGTTCTTTTGTCCTGTCAAGAACAGTGATCTTCTTAACAGATTTCGGGAATACATCAAAGAAGTATTTTGAGGAGAAAGGACGGTAAAGATGAACACTTATCAATCCGATTTTTTCACCTTTTGCTGTCAGATAATCAATAACTTCTTTGGTAGTTTCAGTTACTGAACCCATTGCAACAATGATATTTTCAGCATCAGGTGCACCGTAATATGTAAATGGTTTGTATTCTCTTCCGGTAAGCTTTGTTATTTCAGCCATATAAGAGTTGACAATATCAGGAATAGGTTCATAGAATTGATTTATTGCTTCTTTTGCCTGGAAGAAAATATCAGGATTCTGAGCTGTACCTCTTGTAACCGGATGTTCAGGATTCAGTGCATTTTCACGGAATCTGCTAAGTGCATCCTAGTCAAGAAGTTTCTTCAGGTCATCCATTTCAAGTACTTCAATTTTCTGAACCTCATGCTGATGAACGGAATCCATCAAAGAAATGAAGGAAAGGAATTCTTGATTTTATTGCTGAAAGATGAGCAACACCTGCAAGGTCCATAATTTCCTGAACACTTCCGCTTGCCAGCATTGCAAATCCTGTCTGACGGGTAGCATAAATATCACTGTGATCACCAAATATTGAAAGTGCATGAGCGGCAACTGTTCGGGCACTTACATGAAAAACACCCGGAAGAAGTTCTCCAGCAATCTTGTACATATTCGGGATCATAAGGAGCAGTCCCTGTGATGCTGTAAATGTGGAGCATAGGGCACCTGTCTGCAGAGCACCGTGAACTGCACCTGCAGCTCCTGCTTCTGATTGCATTTCAACAACTTTAACCTGTTCCCCGAAAATATTCTTTAATCCATTGGCAGCCCATTCATCAACATATTCTGCCATGGTGGATGAAGGTGTAATAGGATATATGCAAGCTACTTCGCTAAACATATATGCAACATGCGAAGCAGCCTGATTGCCGTCGCATGTTATAAATTTTTTTGTTCCCATTTTGAATATTATATATATAGATTGATTAAAGATATATTTTTAAAAGAAAGTGCAAAATTACAAAAATATATTGTTTGATTATCCTCCATTCATCGAAATCAGGAACTCTTCATTCGATTTGGCCTGCAATAAGCCTGTCGCGCAGGAATTCCATGGCTTCAACGGAATTCATATCTGTAAGGTAATTACGCAGGACCCATATCTTCTGCAGGATATTTTTATTCAGAAGCAGATCTTCACGGCGGGTGCTTGATGCAGGAATATCAATTGACGGGAATATTCTTCTGTTCGAAAGTTTACGGTCGAGCTGAAGTTCCATATTACCTGTTCCCTTGAATTCTTCAAAAATGACATCATCCATTTTTGATCCGGTATCAGTAAGTGCTGTGGCAAGTATTGTAAGCGATCCTCCGTTTTCAATATTACGTGCAGCACCGAAAAACCTTTTTGGTTTATGAAGTGCATTTGAATCAACACCACCCGATAATACTTTTCCTGATGCAGGGGCAGTTGTGTTGAATGCTCTTGCAAGCCTGGTTATTGAATCAAGAAGAATTACAACATCATGACCGCATTCAACAAGCCTTTTTGCTTTTTCAAGAACTATATTGGCAACCCGGCAATGTCGTTCTGCAGGTTCATCAAAAGTTGAAGCAATAACTTCAGCCTTTACATTTCTGGCCATATCGGTAACTTCTTCAGGTCTTTCATCAATAAGCAGGATCATCAGATAAACTTCGGGATGATATTTTGCAATTGCATTGGCAATCTCCTGAAGCAGAATTGTCTTACCTGTTTTTGGCTGTGCAACTATCAGTCCGCGCTGACCTTTGCCGATAGGAGTGAACATATCAATTACCCTTACTGAAAGGGATCCTTCTCCCGGCTGGCATAATGTGAATTTTTCATTCGGGAAAAGAGGTGTAAGAAAATCAAATGGAACCCTGTCCCTTATAAAATCAGGACTTCTTCCGTTTATCTCATCAACCTTTATGAGCGGAAAATATTTTTCACCCTCTTTTGGCGGACGGATTGTACCCTTTATTGTATCACCTGTTTTCAGTCCGAATAGTTTTATCTGTGATTGTGAAACATAAATATCATCAGGTGAGTTAAGATAATTGTAATCGGGAGATCTCAGAAAACCATATCCGTCAGGCATTATTTCAAGAACACCTGTATTATATATTATTCCTTCAAAATCATATGGTTTTTCTTTCTTTTCTTCCCTGACTGGCTGAATATCAGGAACATTCTCTTTTACAGGAGGTTCAATAATAATATCTCCCGGAGTACATTTCAGTAATGGTCTTTATCTCTTCAAACAGTGGTTCATCACCGTTTAACGGAAGGGTGTTCTCAATTACTATTTCAGGCTTTTTTACTTCTCTTTTCCGGATACCTTTTGCCTGGAAATCTTTGGCCCTCATCTCTTTTCTTCAGATGTTGCTCTGATCAGGCTTCCACCTTGGCTGTCTGATTTCTTCCTTTGACAGGTTCACTGCTTTTGAAAAGATCAGGTTTTTCATCATGTCTTCTCGATTTTAGTTTCCGGCTCCTGCCATTCACCGGGCTTCGGTTCCGGTTTTTTAAGATCATCAGGAGAAACAGACATGACTGATTCAACCGGACGGTTAAACACAGGTTTTATCGTTCTTGGCCGTTTGCCTCTTCTCTCACCGGAGTCGTGTTCCTGATTTGACCTGTCTGGGCAGCCGGCGGTATATTTGATATTTCGGATAGGAGTAGTTTTCCTGTTTTCAGTGGCCTCAATTGCCTGCTGGTCAAGGATTTTATAGATCAGATCCTGTTTTTTCAGAGATTCTGCTTTTTTGATTTTAAGTTCTTTTGCTATTTCCCTTAATTCAGGAAGAAGCTTCTTACTTAACTCAAGAATGTCGTACATAATTAATGATAAATGAAAATAATGAGATTATAATTATTGTTTTTGGAAAACCGGACCAAGAAATGATGATGAACCGGCTGGATTATGCAATACTAGTTACATATCCTGAAAACCGGTGCAATATTAAATAAAATTAATAATAAATTGTGTTAATTATGTTAAAAATGAATTGGAATTAATCCTGAATTAAATAATAATTTGATATTCAGCAGTGATAAATATCATTTGCAATTTAATTAAAAACTGTGATTTAACAAAAAAAATTTTCAGCAAAATGTTGAATGAGAGCTTTTTTTTATTAAAATTGTACTCTCTTCGAGTAATCTGCGGCCTAAAACTAAAAAAACCTGTAAATGCGTCAGCTAAAGATAACAAAACAGGTTACTAACCGTGACACTCCTTCTCTGGACAAATATCTTCAGGAGATCGGAAGGGTGGATCTTATTTCACCTGAGGAAGAAGTTATTCTTGCAAGAAAGATAAAATCAGGTGATACAGAAGCTCTTGGAAAACTTGTAAAAGCAAATCTTCGTTTTGTTGTTTCAGTGGCAAAACAATATCAGAACCAGGGAATGAGCCTTCCTGATCTGATTAATGAAGGTAATCTTGGTCTGATGAAAGCTGCACAGCGTTTTGATGAAACAAGAGGATTTAAATTTATCTCTTATGCTGTATGGTGGATCCGGCAGGCAATTCTTCAGGCTCTGGCCGAACAGGCAAGGATTGTGAGGCTTCCGGTAAACAAGATCGGATCAATAAACAGGATAAACAGGGCTTTTGCAAGGCTTGAACAGGAATATGAACGGGAACCTTCTTCCCAGGAGATTGCCGATATGCTCGAAATGATCCCTGAAGATGTAAAGGAATCGCTTAAAACAAATGGCAGGACTGTCAGCATGGATGCTCCTATAAGCTCTGAGGAGGATAATACTATGTACGATGTTCTGCAGAATCCTGATACTCCAAGTCCTGATAAAAACCTTATTAATGAATCGCTTGCATATGAGATTGAACGTGCCCTGAGCACACTTTCACCACGTGAATCAAAAGTTCTTAAGCTCTATTTCGGTCTTGGAATGAAACATCCTTTTACTCTCGAAGAGATAGGAGAGGAGCTGAATCTTACCCGCGAACGTGTCAGGCAGATAAAGGAAAAAGCAATTAAAAGAATCCAGTTCACAACCCGTTGCAAAATACTGAAAACATACCTGGGTTAAATATTTGTTTCTATATTTATCCAAAATAATCTGAAATGGACTCATCTTGTCTCTCCGTCACTTTTAGCTGCTGATTTTGGGAATCTTGGAAAGGATGTGATGAATGGTTAATAAAAGCCATGCCGACTGGATTCATCTCGATATAATGGATGGTGTTTTTGTTCCAAATATCTCATTCGGATTTCCTGTTGTTGAACATGTAAAGAAAATTGCAGAAAAGCCTCTCGATGTGCATCTGATGATAGTTGATCCCGACAGGTATCTGACGAAGTTCCATGATGCCGGTGCAAATATTCTGACAGTTCAGTATGAAGCATGTATTCATCTTCACCGAACAGTGACCGAGATCCGGAATCTTGGAATGAAAGCAGGTGTGGCAATTAATCCTCATACTCCTGTTTCTCTGCTTAAAAATACTCTTCCATTTATTGATATGGTTCTGATAATGACTGTAAATCCCGGTTTCGGCGGACAGTCATTTATACATGAAAGCTACAATAAAATTAAGGAACTTCGGAAAATGATCGATGAAGGTGGTTATAATGTTCTTATTGAGGTCGACGGAGGAATAGATACAACAAATGCAGCAAAACTTATTGAAACCGGTGTTAATGTTCTTGTTGCAGGTAATTCAGTTTTCAGCTCACAGGATCCGGTGGAAACAATCAGGAGATTGAAATTACTTATATAGTCATAACATCATCCCGGGGTTGCAACTATTATGGGGTTGTTGAAAAAGTCCTTTCTAACCGCAAAGTCTTCCACCCATAATGAATTTTGGGAACTTCAATAATATAACTTTAGGTGGAAAAAGGGTAGGACCTTTAAGACCATTTCGCGCATTGCCGTAGGTTTACCCCCTGCCCCCTAAAGGGGGTTCTTAAAAGTCCCCTTTAGCAGAGGATAGCTATGTATAGCAGAGTGGCTTCACAAGACAACACAGTATCGGTTAATATAAGTTAATTTCAATTGTCAGTCGGAGAAACACGATAATTAAGCTTGATGGACTCCTCTGGGGATCCTGGAGGGTATGGAAAGATTAATTAGTGACCATGAAAATTTATCGACCACCAGCTGGGAAAATCGATCGTAAGGGTCTCGAAAGCTATAGCGGATAGGGGTGAACAGGTGGGGAGGAACAGAGTGACCCTGAAATCCTTTCACCACAGAGTTCACTGAGTTTCACTGAGTAAAACACGGAGGTTTAAAACAGTGCAACTCTGTCTTTACTCCGTTTAAACTCTGTGGTTAAATAACTGTTATCTGCTGATCGTAAATAATTTATGATAAAGAGTTATATAATAGAAGACTAAGATGTTGCAAAGAACACAAAGCTAAAGCACATAATTTCAGCTCTTTGCGAACTTTGCATTTTCATGATTAATCTGCTCGTGCAGTCTTTCCAACATTGTCAGATATATATTTTATGATACCCTCCAGGTTTCCCGGGCTGAACCACCTGATCTCCTGATCCCTGCTCCACCAGGTCATTTGTCGTTTGGCATATCGCCGGGTGTTTCTCTTTATTAACTCAATTGCCCTTTCCCGTGTGATCTTCTCCTCGAAGAAATCAAAAAACTCGGTGTATCCGACACTCTTAAGTGCATTGAGATCCCGGAATTCAAAAAGCTGACGGGCTTCCTCCTCGAGACCTTTCTCAACCATTGAATCTACCCTTCTGTTGATCCTTTCATAAAGTTCCTCCCTCCTCATCTCAAGACCTATCTTGATAATCTTAAAATTTCTTTCAACCTTGTTTTTTGTCAGGAATGATGAGTATGGCCGGCCGGCAGATTCACATATCTCGAGTGCCCTGATTATCCTCTTATGATTTTTCAGATCGACTCTGTTATAATGTTCCGGATCGAGAAGCTTCAGAGCGACCCTCAGACTTTCAATGCCTTCTTCCCTGAATATGTTAATGTACTTTTCCCTTATGGCAGGATCAGTATCCGGAATATCGTCAATTCCGTTACATACTGCATCGATATACATTGCTGAACCGCCTGTCATTAATACATTGGCGTTTTGTTCGAAGAGTGTTTTTAGCATCCCCAGCACATCCCTTTCAAAGCGGCTTGAACTGTAGTAATCCTTTACAGACAGGAATCTTATGAAATGATGTTTTACTCTTTTTAACTGAAGTTCATCCGGAACGGCAGTTCCTATCTTCATTTCGCTGTAAAACTGCCTTGAATCGGCCGATATGATTTCAGTATTAAGACGTAGGGCTATGTCAATGGAAACATCTGTCTTACCGATACCGGTCGGACCAAGAATAACTATCAGATATTTCTTCATTAATTTCGGGGACCGGCAGACTATTCGTCTTCCTCAATCTGCGGTTCGATATTCTCGAAATCAGGAAGTGATTCCTCGTCTTCACCGTTAAGAAAAAGTTCGTCTACTTCCGGTTCATCCTCATCATCCTCATCGTCGGAGACGATAATATTGTTATAAAGCTTACGGGAACTGCCGCCAAAGACTACCTGCTTTGGAGGTATGCCTTTTGAATTTGCACAAACCGGGTACTCCCGATCTTCAATTTCTTTTGCCTCTCCGGTATATTCTACAAACAGTGCCCTGTCATTGAAAAAGTCGAAAACATAAAGGAGCTTCTGGTTCTTACGGAATATAATGTCTTCAAGTACTGCTGTCTCCATCGTTGATGAACCTGTCCCCATATCAAATAGTGTAAACTCCTCCTCTTTTTCCCAGTTATCTGTAGCAAGATAAAATGAAGCCATCTGTGATTTATCGAACTCAAGTTCTTCCTGAATGATGTTATGAAAATCCATCAAAGTCTGCGTATCGAGGAACTCAAATTCCCTCACAAACGACTCATCTTCATCCGATAATACAACGAATTTATAAACCATAACACATTTATTTCGACAGGTGCAATATAGTATTTTTTATTTTACAATATCCCCGGCCTATTTTTTTTTAGAAGAAATTCTAAAGTGTCAATTCCATCTGCATAATCCCAGAGATGCGGGTACTGGGATTTTCCGAAAGGGACATGATTCCTGCCTGTAATGCACTGTATCTTCTCTTTCATAATCTCATTCCTGCGGGCTACATAATCTAAAGAATTGTAGAATTCATAATAAAGCACAGCAACGGGCGAAGATAATTCCTGATGTTCCTTTAAAAGCAGATAACCGGTGTCAATGAACTTTTCCTTATTAACAAGATAGACAGCTTTGTTAAAGTCAAAGTTGTTCCCGTATTTAATGTGATTTACTATTGAAGAAAAACCTGTCCAGTTTAAAGTGATTCTTGTAAGGTCATATCCTTCAGGAATATATATTTTTGAGACGTTCCTGCAACCGAGTCCGAAGTAGGAGAATACATCAGTTCCCAATGCTGTCAGTTCTTCATCTGTTTCAGTCCCCTCAATTATTGAAACGCTGTTTCTGTTCTTCCTGATTATATGTGGATACCTGCCAAAATAGTATTCAAAGTATCTTGAACTGTTATCTCCGCCGGAAGCAATAATAACATCAAATTCTTTAAGTAATCCAGCGGTGAATTCTATTTTTTCTTTAAAAGCGTGATTTATTCCACATAAAATATCACCCATGAAAACAATTAACTCCGAATCCTTTGAGCTTGTTTTTGATATAAGGTTATTGCCGGAAAGAAGAACCGCAAGAAAATCATGAAATCCCACCAGGGGTATATTACCCGCCATAACGACGCCAGCCCTTAAGGGATCATTTTCTGAATTGAGGCCCTGATAACTGGCAGTCCATTTGACAAGATTCTCATGAGTCAGTTCATCTGCAATGGTTTTTACAGCCATTCTTACATTTTCAGGAGTAAACCATGGATTCTGAAACTGTTGGTTATCAATAAGTTTTTCAAGCCGGGATGTATATCCGGTCTTTCTGCCGGCAAGTGAATTCCTTAAGATTTCACCAAGTTCTGTAAACGACTCAATCCTCTCCTTCAGCTTCATATGAAAAATTAATTATCCGTGCAAATTTAGGGAATTAATATCCATATATAAATTTCACCTTCTTTTGGTCTGTCATAGTTTATGGGATCAAAGGGGGGCAGGGGTTAAAAAAAAGACTGACTCCGTTACGGAGTCAGTCCTGGTTATTCTGGTTATCCTTAAAATAGTATGTTATTTCAGCGTGAAGTTTATCGGAACCATATACCAGACTGCCACCTTTTTCCCATCCTTGATGCCCGGTTTTTCAAATGCAGGGAGTGCGCTGACGACCCTGAATGCTTCTTTATCAAGTTCAGGATCAACTCCTTTCAGAATAGAAACCTTGTCCACACTTCCGTCAGCTTCCACGGCAAATCTTACAATTACCTTTCCCTGGATGCCTTTGTTTTTGGAAGCCTCAGGATAACGGGTATTTTCCATAATAAATTTAAGCAGTCCAGCCTCTCCACCCGGGAATACCGGCATTTCATCTACTTCAACAAAAGGAGGTGCCTTTGAATCAGCATCAGCAACAGGTGGTGGCGGAGGAGGTGGTGGCGGAGGAGCAATTTCAATCACATTTTCTTTAGCCTCGTTCTTCTGACTGCATGAGGAAATTACCAGCAGAACGATTGCAATTACAGGCAATACCATCAGGAGTTTCAGGTTTGCCAGTGCATTGGAACGTTTTTTTGTCATCATGATCATTCGTTTTTTAATAAGTGTTGGATTCGAAAAACTATTTGTAACATGTGAATATTTTTGATTTAAACACCTGGTTAAGAAGAAGTCTCTGATAATTACACACAGGGATGCCTGTATTAATGCAGCCGGCATCAGCCTGATATTCATGAATTGCACGCAATGATCTGCCGAAAAGATAAATGAAGGGATTAAACCATTGGATTACTTTAGCGATTTCAATAAAAATAATATCTATTGAATGATAATAGTCAAGATGATTCTGCTCATGCCTGATTATTTCGTCAACCTCCTCAGTCCGATAATCTGGTGTTAATAAATACATGTCCGAAAGCTGAAAAACCTGCTGTTTTGAGTCCCTGAAACCTTATGATATGGCTGTACCGGCCTTTATTACGTAGAATAAGCAGAAACAATTCCGCAAAATCAATAATTAATTTAAGTCCGAAAATAACCACACCTGTCAGATAGATCCTGTAAACTACCTGAACGGCATTCATTCCTGTACCAGTTGATGAAGCTGCCTGAACTTTGTTTCCGTCAATGAATATATCTGACAGAACCTTGCCGAACAGAGACAGATTGTTTGAACTGCCGATCCGGATGGTTATGAATGGCAGGATCAGGGAGGATACTACAGAAAGCAGGATAAATAATCTGTTGCGCCCATACATGGTATCTTTGCTTAAAAGCAGGATGTAAACTAGCATAGAAGGCAGCAAGATAAACGGCAGCCTTTACCATATATATAATAAGTGTATTCATTTTGAGGCTTTCTGTTTTTTCATTTCATTTTCCATGATCTTCATAATCTCGCTCATCTCTTTTACCGATATGCTTTTTTCTTTTGCAAAAAAGCTTACCATCTTCTCAAATGAGTTTGAGAAATAGTCTTTTACAAATGAGTTGAGATGCATTTTCGAGTACTCATTTTTGGAAACAATCGGAAAGTATTCATGTGTTCTGCCGTATGCCTTGTGGTCGACAAAACCTTTATCCTGCAGGATCCTTACGATTGTGCTTACGGTATTGTATGCAGGTTTGGGTTCATCAAAGTGTTCCAGGATATCTTTGACAAATCCCTTTCTGATCTTCCAGAGTACCTGCATTACCTGTTCTTCGGCACGTGTTAATTCTCTCATATTTCTGAATCATTAATTTAATAAAACAAATATACAACGAAAAATTTAGTTATGCAACTAAATTGTTAATTATTTTCAAATTTTTTTTCTTCAATTCAGGGCAGTCGAAAAAGTTCTTCCATAGAAGTCCCCATAGAACGACCTGTGTGTGAATATCCGTAAAATCAATACATTAGCTATATTAAACCTGGATTTAATCTGCGTAGATCAGCGTGATCAGCGGGAAAACAAAAAATTTCCCGCTGATTTCGCAGATTCCATCCCGTTCCGGGACAAGATTCGACAGGCTCTTTCCTTCGGTACGAATTGTTACGATATATTTCGCATAAAAGCTTGCGATAATTTTCGGAATCAGGAAAGGTGGGTATAACTGGCAGGGAAGTCACAGAGTCCTGATAGCTATCGGGATGCAGAGCCTTACCGGATAGTTTACTCAGAAACAAGTCAGAGAAACAGCATTTTATTAAATGTGCATTAACTGGTTGACAAAAAATACTGTACTTTTATAGCTTTAAAAAAATGAAGCGCAGGATGGACATTATAAAAGAGATATCATAATGAAAATAAGCATTTTCAGGGAAAATTTAAGGATTTCCTTCAAAGCCATCCAGTCGAACAGGGTAAGGGCAATTCTGACAATCTGTATTATTGCATTTGGAATAATGGCTCTTGTAGGGATTCTTACAGCCATCGATGCAATCAAATCATCTCTTACCTCTCAGTTTACCATGATGGGTGCAAATTCTTTTACAATTACCTCAAGGGGAATGAATATACAGGTGGGGAACGAACGGAGAAGAACCCGAATTATTCGCGTATCTCTTACCGGGAGGCCGGAGAATTTAAAAAGAGGTTTACTGAAGCCTGCTGGGTTTCAGTTTCTTTCAATGCAACAGGGCTGGCAACTGTAAAGTATGGATCAGAAGAGACAAATCCGAATGTAAGCCTGATTGGTGTTGATGAAAATTATCTTGCAGTTTCAGGTTATGAAATAGACAACGGAAGGAATTTCACTCCTGAGGAGGTTCAGATGAACAGACGGCTGGTGTTGCTTGGATCGGATATAGCCAGGGATGTTTTTCCTGCAGGGGTTGATCCGGTCGGAAAAGAAATTACAGTTGCCGGGTTGAAGCTTCAGGTTGCCGGAGTACTTAAAAGTAAGGGAGCCAGTGCCATGTCGAGCGATAAGGTAACTGTTTATGCCTGTTACAACAGCCCGTCAATATTTTTCACGTCCAAATATGAATTTCAACATTACGGTCATGCCGATCAATCCTGTCAATCTTGATGTTATGGCAGGAGAAGCAGAAGGAGTATTCAGGGTTGTCCGCAATCTGAATCCGAGGGATGAATCGGATTTTAATGTGTCAAAAAGCGATATCATTGTTGAATATGCTTCTTAAAAATATCAGGTATGTTACTCTGGCTGCAACACTTATCGGTATTGTTACATTATTCGGTGCTGCTGTCGGACTTATGAATATTATGCTTGTTTCAGTGACTGAAAGGACACGGGAGATTGGCGTAAGGAAAGCAATCGGAGCCAAACCGGCAACAATTAAATATCAGTTTTTTTTTGAATCAATAATGATTGGCCAGTTTGGCGGGATCTTTGGAATTATTCTTGGAATTCTTATCGGCAATTTAGTTTCTTCGATGCTCAGATCGAGTTTTGTAATACCATGGTTTTGGGTAATGACAGGAATCATTGTATGTTTTATTGTAGGTGTTGTATCTGGTTATGCACCGGCAGTCAAAGCAGCCAATATTGATCCCATTGAAGCATTGAGATACGAATAAATCAGAGTAAAAAAAAGAGAGGATATCCTCTCTTTCATTTTTGTATAAGTTGCCTGTATTATTACTTCATCAGCATAGGAATAAGGTCAACAACCCTGCATGAATAACCCCATTCATTATCGTACCAGGCCATTACTTTAACCATTTTGCCGTTTACCATTGTGCTGAGCGAATCAAAGATTGAAGATACTGTAGTATGAATAACATCAACTGAAACGATAGGATCTTCAGTATATTCAAGAATTCCTTTCATCGGACCGTCAGCTGCTTTTTTCATTGCTGCATTGATCTCTTCCTTGGTAGCTTCTTTCTTAAGCACTGCAACAAGGTCAACAAGTGAACCTGTGGGGGTGGGAACCCTGTACGGAAACACCATCGAGTTTGCCTTTAAGGTCAGGAATTACTTTTCCTACTGCTTTTGCAGCACCGGTTGTGGTTGGTATCTGTGATAAAGCTGCCGATCTTGCACGTCTGAGATCTTTATGAGGAAGGTCAAGGATTCTCTGGTCGTTTGTATATGAGTGAATTGTGGTCATATAACCAACTTCAATTCCAAAATTGTCATTCAGTACTTTTGCAACAGGAGCAAGACAGTTTGTTGTGCATGATGCATTTGAAACACACTGGTGTTCGGGTTTCAGATCCTTGATCATTGACACCGATCACAATCATTGCATCAATGGTATCTTTTGCAGGAACTGTAAGAAGAACCTTTTTCGCACCATTTTTCAGATGATCGCCATAACCGCCTTTCGGACTCTCTTTGGAAGTGAAAATACCTGTTGATTCAATAACTACGTCAGGTTTCTCATTCCATGGAATATTTGTAGGATTCTTTTCAGCAATGAACTCTGACTTTAACTCCGTTTACAATAATATTTTCAGCATCATACGTTACTCCCGGAAACCTTCCCTGGGTTGAATCATATTTAAGCAGGTGAGCAAGAGTCTGAGTATCTGTAAGATCGTTGATACCGATAATCTCAATATCATTTCTCTCAAGTGCAATTTTAAAAACATTACGGCCTATCCTGCCAAAGCCGTT
Organism: uncultured Bacteroidales bacterium; assembly: GCA_963703935.1. Classification (GTDB taxonomy): domain Bacteria; phylum Bacteroidota; class Bacteroidia; order Bacteroidales; family VadinHA17; genus LD21. Next base: position 492,280 of record CAVPGA010000003.1, read on the forward strand.
AATAGCTACTTTAATTTTTGACATAACTATATCATTATTTGGTTAATAAATTGACGCACAAAAATAGTATTTTTTTGATAAAATGGCAAGTGTTAATAAATTACAGATCCTCTTTTTCTTTTGAAGATATATGAGAATTTATTTGTTTCCGGATTTAGTGGATCAATAATTATTCCGAATCTGTAACTTACAAACAATGAAAAGAATATAGCTTTATTATCGTGGATAGCCATTATGGGGATTTTCTTGGGAAACCGCTTATCTGAGCTCCGATCTCAATAGCATGAATTACTTTATCTTCCTTGCTGTATTCAAAATTAAATCCTCCTTTTGCAAACAGACCCGGGAAGAACTTTTATTTCATTCAGACCTTTGGTGAATGAAGCTTTGCTGTAAATATCCATGGCTGATGAATGTTTGAATCAAATTTTTCTATTATTATTTCAGCTTCAGTTTGGGAGATTGGATTAAAACTTTGTAATATATTGGTTTGTAAACGGCTAGAACAGGACCTGCGGAAATAAAAGTATCTGATAGCAATCCCACCCAGATCGCCTTTTTGTAAAGTTCATGCTGATGTCCGTAGCTTCCCCTGAAATAGAAAACTGTATTAAGTTTTCCGAAAACAAAAGTGCCCGGAGTCTGATAATAGGGATTTGTGCTGCTTATACTCCCTCGGATGCTTCAGGGTTCCTGCTTCAATTTCAAAAAAGCGTTTATTAAGAAAATCAATTCTTTTTGCTTCTCGGTAGCTAAGCCCATAGCCGTCTGAATTGAGAAGCAAAGCAAACGATCTTTCATTTCTGAAAAAGATTTTTTGCTGCTCATCAAGCTCTCCCTGTGCATATACTATGCATGCGTAATAAGTTTACCAGGAGCAATATTATAAGCAGCTTCTTCATTTTTAATTTGCTAACTTATAAGAAAGGATAAGATGAAATTCGATGGTATCAGCCATTATTCTCAGTTTGTTGTGATTCAGCTTCAGCATAGGCAGGACATGCTTTTTCATTGCATGAACTTACAAATACAGCAGTAATAAAGCAAACAACCAGGATGACAGCAAATTTTTTCATAAAACCATGGTTTTAATTTAAACACAAAAGTAAAACATTCATTTAAAAACAAAGTCGTGCCAGATTATTATTTTTCAGGGTAATTTTGTTTTCGCGGTAAGTACGTTAAAAACGCTGAAACAAAATAATGGCATTTTTGTTGTACCTCTTGAATTAATAATTTATCAGGATGAAACTTGCATTAATAATATTACTACTATCAACTATTATGAGTACAGAATCTTTTTCACAGGAGAAGCTTCCATATAATGATCTGTCAAAGCAGGAATCAAATGTTATTAATAATAAAGGTACTGAAACTCCATTTACAGGGAAATACACAAATTTTTACGAAAAAGGAACTTATGTCTGCAAAAAATGCGGAGCTGCTCTTTTTATTCTTCATCCAAGTTTAAATCCGACTGCGGATGGCCAAGCTTTGATGATGAAATAAAAGGAGCAGTCAACAAGATATCCTGATCCTGATGGGATGAGGACTGAGATTGAATGTGCAAACTGCGGGGCTCATCTTGGTCATGTTTTTACAGGAGAAGGATTTACTCCAAAAAATGTAAGGCATTGTGTAAATTCGGTATCACTCGATTTTGTTCCTGCACAGCTTGAAACCGGACGATATGGAACAGCAATATTTGCCGGCGGATGCTTCTGGGGAGTCGAATATTTTCTTCAGAAAGCTCCGGGTGTGATTTCAGTAACATCAGGTTATACAGGAGGTCATGTTAAAAATCCTACTTATAAGGAGGTATGTACCGGAAATACAGGACATGCTGAGGCGGTCAAGATAGTCTATGATCCTGAAAAAACATCTTATGAAAAGCTGCTGAAGCTATTTCTTGAAATTCATGATCCGACCCAGGTCGGAAGGCAGGGTCCGGATATTGGTGATCAGTACAGGTCGGAAATATTTTATCTGAATGATGATCAGAAAAAGATAGCTGAGAAAGACATTGCAATTACTTAAGGAAAAAGGGATTCAAAGTCGCAACTGCAGTAACAAAAGCATCTGAATTTTATGATGCTGAAAAATATCATCAGGATTATTATTTCAATAATGGCAAAATCCCATATTGCCATGCATATACCAAAGATTCTGATACTTTTGTAAAAAAAAATCCAAGTCAATTAATTTAATAATTCCCATAAACAATTAACTTTATCAGGTTTTGAATTTTCCCTGATAATATGAGTTGGAAAAAACCTTAAGGTAGACTGCTCCTCTTAGGAAAAGAATAAAGATTCTGGTTAATTGTTTCAGGTATTCGTCGCGGGCATTGTTTTCCTTTTAGCCGGGAAAGCAGTAATGAATCATTACATCAACCGATAAATATTGCATTTCATGCCATATTCATCCTCATGCTGATCAGAGCTGGAAACTTTCAACACATTATAATAATGATTCCGGGACAATAGTTCATTGTGCCGAATGTCATCTTCCTCCGGAAGGGCATGGTTATCTTTTTGCAAAAGCAAAACATGGACTTAAGGATGTCTATGGTTATTTTTTTAAGGACAGCTGCGAAAATCAACTGGGAAAAGAAAAAACTTCTTGAAAATGCAAAAGGATTTGTTTATGAGAAATCATGTCTGAAATGTCATCAGAATCTTTTCCCTGTTAACCTTATCAGTCAATGGAGGTAATGCCCATCTTTTTTATACAACAAGCAAGGATCCGCTGAATTGTATTAACTGCCATCTTAATGTTGGCCATTATGATAAGAATGCCATTCATGCTCATGATACAAGTTTTGGAGTTACAGTAACTGCCAATCAGAACCATCTTCACTGAACCTGCAAAGGTTGAAAAATTTGAGAATTTCACGGAAATGATTCCCGGGACAAATGTTTCATTTGATATGGTTGCACTCCCGGGAGGAACATTTAAAATGGGAAGTCCTGAAGATGAACCTTTGCGCGAACCGGATGAAGGTCCTGTGAGAAAAGTAACTCTTTCAAAATTCTGGATGGCAAAAACTGAAGTAACCTGGGATGAATATCTGGCTTTTTTCAGGGCAACAGGATCACAGGGAAGAACGGAAGGACAGGTTGTTAGCAATAAAAATGTTGATGCAATAAGCGGTGCAACTCCTCCATGGGGTGCTCCCGACCAGGGCTGGGGAAAAGGATCAAGACCTGCAATTACAATGTCATGGCATGCTGCAAATGTTTATTGTCAGTGGTTTTCAAAGGTTACCGGTAAAAAATACCGTCTTCCTACAGAAGCTGAATGGGAATATGCCTGCAGGGGAGGAACTGAAACATCCATATTTCTTTGAGGGAAATCCAAAAAAGTTTACATCGAAGGTTTCCTGAAGAAGATTATTTGAGCCAGATACTGCAATTATTGCTTCAAATGTTGTCTATAACGGAAATAGTTCTTCAAGAACAGAGGAACCTTCATCTGTTAAGGACAAATCCGTTCGGATTGAAAAATATGTCAGGAAATGTTGCAGAGTTCTGTTCCGATTTCTATTCTCCCGATACTTATAAAGCTGATTCAATCGGAGTTAATCAATCCAACAGGTCCGGCGAAAGGGAAGGAACATGTTATCCGGGGAGGTTCATTTAAAAGTGATGCAAAAGATGTCAGAAGTGCAGCCACGTGATTTTACAAAAACAAAAGCATGGCTGGTGACTGATCCGCAGATGCCAAAGAGCATCTGGTGGTATTCCGATTGTATTGATGTGGGATTCAGGGTGGTATGTGAAGCTGATAGTCCAATCGGATAAATGAAATAGATTGAAATTTTAATTGAAAGATGAATATGCAGAATATTAACAGACGAAAATTTATTGGAAAAACAGCTCTTGCCGGTATTGGATTGGCAGGCGCAGGCGCTCTGTATTGACAGCATGCAGCAGAAAACCGGACACTGAAAGCCTTGGACTTGCCTCCAATTCTTAAAGGAGCACCGAAAGGGAAAAAACTGAGGGCCGGACTGGTTGGCGCAGGTGCAAGGGGAACCGGAGCAGCAATAAATTTTATCAGTTCAGGACCCGATCTTGAAATAATTGCTCTTGCTGATGTTTTTCAGGATAAGATTGATGCATGCCGGGAAAGATTTGCTTCATTCAATCTTCCTATTCCTGCCGAAAACTGCTTTGCCGGTTTTGACGGATATAAAAAGCTTATGGCTCTTCCTGATGTTGATGTTGTAATTCTTGCAACTCCTCCTCAGTTCCGTCCTGATCATTTTCTTGAAGCTGTTATGAATAATAAGCATGTTTTCATGGAAAAACCTGTTGCTGTTGATCCTGTTGGTATCCGATCGGTGATTACAACTGCGAAAAAAGCTGAAGCAATAGGACTGTGTGTTGTTACAGGAACTCAGCGACGTCATCAGGAAGATTATATTGAAACATATAAACAGGTTGTGAATGGTGCAATCGGGACAATTACTTCTGCAAAAGCATTCTGGAACCAGGATCATGTCTGGTTCCGTGAACGGGAAAAGGGATGGAATGATATGGAATATATGATCCGTAACTGGAATAATTTCTGCTGGTTATGCGGTGATCATATTCTTGATACTCATGTACATAATATTGATGTTATAAACTGGTTCATGGGAAAACATCCTGAAAAGGCAATTGGTTATGGAGGCCGTCACAGAAGGGTTACAGGTGATCAGTATGATTTTTTCAGTGTCGATTTTGATTATGGCAACGGCGTAAGCTCACACAGCATGTGCCGTCAGATCGACAGCTGTGCCAATGGAACAGGTGAAATTATTAATGGGAACCGAGGGTTATACAAATTGTGCAGAATACAATCTGGGATCTGAAAGGAAATGTAAAATGGCAGTTTGAATATCCGAAGGATGAAAACGGAAATCCGATGAATCCAGATTAAAATTCCTCCTTATGTTCAGGAACATATGCATCTTGTTCATGCAATCAGGACAGGTAATTATGTAAATGAAGCAGAACAGACTGCCATTTCAACCCTTACTGCAATTATGGGAAGGACAGCTGCCTATACCGGACGCCTGATAACCTGGGATGAAATTTTCAAATCGGATATGGACCTTGGTCCTGCTAAAATTGAAATGGGACCTGTTGATATGGTTTTTGAAACACCGGTTCCGGGAACTCCAATTGTAATTTAAATTGAGTTTGAAGAAAAAACGACTATAAAAAATTACACTGAGTCCCGATAGCTATGTATTTCTTCAGAATTCATGTAACAGTTTTTAAAAGGTTATTTTCTGATAAATTTTCATGATAATATCTTTTTAACCCCCTTCCGGCCTTCCCCAGGGGGAAGGAGTAAAACCTTTCCCCCTTGGGGGAAAATGAAAGGGGGTATAAACCTATATTAAATCATCAAACATTTTGTTACCTGAATTGTGAAGTATTAACATAGCTATCGGGACACAGAGGGATCACAGAGGTCCACAGAGTTAAATCGCCCCCAACCCCCTAAAGGGGGCTATGCTTTAAGTCCCCTTCAGGGGATTTAGGGGCCGACTTTTCAATGGGGACAAGTATTTTTGAAACATATTAATTAATACATTATGCCAAAAAAGATCCCAAGAAGAACATTTTTAAGACGGTCTGCAACAGCTGTTGCAGGTGCTTTTGTACTTCCAACCATAATTCCTTCAACCGTATTCGGAAGGGGAGGCAGGCTTACTCCCAGCGACAGGATAGTTATTGGTGCAATCGGTACGGGTTCACAGGGAATGAGCAATATGAGCGATTTCCTCAGGCTGAAGGATGCGGTCAGATTTGTCGCAGTATGCGATGTGGATGCACTGCACCTCACACAAGCAAAAGATACCGTCGATAAAGCCAATAACAGCAGGGACTGCCGTACTTACGGTGATTTCAGGGAATTCCTTGAAAAGGAGAAACTCGATGCTGTTTCAATTGCATTACCTGACCACTGGCATGGAATAATCTATACTGAAGCTGTCAATAAGAAAATGAATGTCTATGGTGAAAAACCAATCTGCCGGACAATAAAGGATGGCCGGGTAATTGTGAGTGCTGTTAAAAAGAACAATATAATCTGGCAGACAGGCAGCTGGCAACGTTCTGAAGATAATTTCAGAAAGGGAGCTGAACTTGCAATTAATGGCAGAGTCGGAAAAATAAAATATATTGAAGTTGGACTTCCTGACGGTGGAAGAGGCATTGGTACTCCTCCGGTCCAGGAAATACCACCTGAACTTAACTGGGAAATGTGGCTTGGACCTGCTCCGAAAGTTCCTTACAGAGGTGTTTCCCACTGGGACTGGCGCTGGATACTTGATTATTCCGGAGGTCAGCTGACCGACTGGGCCGGTCATCATATCGATATTGCCAACTGGGGCGCAGGACTGGAACATACTGGTCCGGTTGAGATTTCAGGTACAGGTGTTTACCCTCCTGAAGGAATTTATAATGTACCGGTTGAATATGATTTCCTCTGCAAATACGGAAATGGCATTGAAATGAGGGTGGCAAATGCTTCCAGACTAAACCTTGGCATGGGAACAACATGGCATGGGGATCAAGGCTGGATCCATACTGACAGGGGAGGTGTGATTACCGCTTCAGATCCGAAAATACTTGAGGAAGTAATTGGTGAAAATGAGATACATCTTTACAAAAGTAAAAACCACTGGCAGAATTTTGTTGATTGTGTCCGTTCAGGAAAACAGGCAATTGCACCTATAGAGGTAGCATACAGGGCAATCTCGGTTGCTCTTCTCGGCGAAATTGCAATGACAACCGGACAGACAATCTATTGGGATCCTGAAACGGAAGAAATCCAGGGCAATCCACGGGCCAGCCGGCTTCTGACCCGGCCATACCGTCCCCCATGGAAATTACCAACAGTTTAATCCGCAAAACATGAAAAAACAACAACTTTTACTTTTAATTGCTTCTGTCCTGATAGCGTTCTCTTCATCCTGCAAAAAGGATTCGCTTTATAAAACATTGATAATCACCGGACAGAATAATCATAACTGGAAGGCAAGTTCTCCTGTTCTGAAACAGATACTTGATGAAACCGGAATGTTTTCGGCAGAAATAATGATTACTCCTGAAAAAGGTGGAGATATGACAACATTTAATCCTGATTTTTCAAAATATAAACTGGTTGTGCTTGATTATAGTGGAGACTCCTGGTCTGAAAAAACAAACAAGGATTTTGTTGATTTTGTAAGGAACGGAGGAGGAGTGGTAATTTATCATGGCGCGAGCATATCATTTCCCGATTGGAAAGAGTATAATGAGATGACAGGTCTAGGCGGATGGGGAAACCGGAATGAAAAGGACGGACCATACGTTTATTATAAAAACAATGAACTTGTTTTTGACACTGCGCGGGTATTGCAGGTTCACATGGGGCAAGGCATGATTTTGAAATCAGGACACGAATAGCTGATCATCCGATTACCAAAGGATTGCCTGTCAGGTGGATGCATCGGATGATGAGCTTTATCAGCAGCTCCGAGGACCTGCCAAAAATATGCAGATACTGGCAACTGCCTTTGCGGATACTGCATATGATGGGACAGGAAGGGATGAACCCATGCTTATGGTTATAAATTATGAAAAAGGAAGGATTTTCCATACTGCAATCGGACATGCTGATGAAGGCGGCGGACCTGCAATGCAATGTGCAGGCTTTATAGTCACTCTGCAGAGAGGCGCAGAATGGGCAGTGACCGGATCGTCACCACAGAAGTACCTTCCGATTTTCCAACTGCTGCAGCTGTTGTTCTGAGACCTGATTTTAAGGAGATCACCCTGGATGAAGCTTTCGAAAAGATGGCAGATTATGATATTCAAAAGAGTACCAAATACTTTACATATCTTCAAAGCCAGATCCGTAAAGCTGCCGGGGATGAAGCAAAACTCCTGGCCCTTGAGAAAAAGATGGTAAGCATTCTGGAGGATGAAAATGCTTCAAAGGGTTCTAAAAAGCTCATTCTTCGGGAACTGAGCTGGATGGGATCGGATTATTGTCATACTGCATTGACAAAACTGGCATCAGATCCCGAATTAAAGGACGATGTCGAGTTTGCTTCAAAAAGACTAACTGTTGAATAGCATGTTTTCACTCGTAATACCGATCTTCAACGAAGAAGACCTGATCGATGAACTTGTCAGAAGGACTCTGCTGGCAATTGAATCATTTAATCCGGATTATGAGGTGATTTTCGTTGATGACGGCAGTACGGACGGCAGCCTTCAAAAAATCCTGAACTGGCAGAAACAAAACAAACGCATCAAAGCTCTTTCACTCTCAAGGAATTTTGGTCATCAGGCGGCTTTTACTGCCGGACTTGAACATACTAAGGGAGAGATAGTTGCAATGATGGACGGTGACCTGCAGGATCCGCCTGAATTGCTGTCGGCGATGTTTCAAAAAATAAAAAACAATGATTTTGATATAGTCAGCGGTAAAAGAAAAGGCAGGAGAGGAAATAAGACTAAGAATCTTCCCAGCTCAGTTTTCCATCTTGTTTTCAGAAAGATTGGTGAGATAAGGAATATGGAGAATTATGGTAACTTTTCAATGATGACCCGCAATGCCGTTAATGCGTTGCTCTCGATGAAAGAGAAAATACGGTATCTTCCGGGTTTAAGAACGTTCATTGGATACCGGCAGGGATATGTTGAATTTATCAGGGATGACCGCTTCAAAGGAGAACCTAAAATGTCATATCATAAGCTTTTCACCCTTGCAACCGATGCAATATTTTCGTTCTCTAAGTTTCCTGTCAGGCTTTGTCTTTTTCTGGGAATCCTTGGTACAGTAGTATTTATGATCGCCGGGATTTATATTCTCATTGCAAAAATAGCAGGTTTTGCAATTATAGGCTGGACATCAGTATTGCTGAGTATTTATTTTCTGGGCTCGATCCAGCTTGTCTTCCTTGGTGTCCTTGGTGAATATATTTACAGGAACTATAAGGAATCCCAAAACCGTCCTGTCTATTTTATAAAGAAATTTTACAACGGCGAATAATAGGAAAGATGGAAGGAAGAGTTCCGAAATATTCTTTCTTCATCCTGTCGGCAGCCCTGCTTGTTTTAATGACCGGAGTAAGCAGAAATGCCGGTGTAACATGCGATGAAGTGCTGCATTATGACCATTCGGTTGCGGTTTACAACTATTTTGCCACACATGGCAAAGATCTTTCTGCCCTGAATACACCTGAGACACATCTGAAATACTATGGCCAGTGTTACGATAACCTGGTTACCATCCTGATACACTGGCTTAAAATTGATGACGTCTATCATTTCCGCCATATTATGAGTGCTTTCGCAGGATGGCTCACAATAATTCTTACTGCATTTTTCGCCGTCTGGTTGTCAGATTACCGCGGTGGCATTATTGTAATACTGCTGTTTGCAGTATCACCAACATTTTTAGGTCATTCCCAGAATAATCTAAAGGATATTCCATTTGCCCTGGGTTATATTTCATCGGTATTTTTTATGTTGCGGGTTCTCATTCCGCACGGAAAGAGGTCTTTTACAGATATTGGACTACTGGTGGTATCCATTGCTTTTGCAATCAGTATCAGGGCCGGAGGTATTATCCTTATCTGTTATCTTTTCTTTTCATTCTTTCTTATTCATTTTGTCAATTACCTAAAGGAAAGAAAAATTGACATTAATGAAATTCTACGGGGCTTCCTGATGATATTCGGAATAAGTATTTTGTCATTTTTCCTCGGCATTTTGTTATGGCCTTATGCTTTACAGAATCCGGTAAAAAATGTCCTTGAATCCTATCATGTGATGGCCCATTTTCCAGCAACCTTCCGGCAGATCTTTGAAGGGAAGGAAGAGTGGTCCGATTATATGCCATGGTACTATCTGATAAAGTCGATGGCAATTACAATACCCCTGACCGTTGCAGCCGGCTGCCTGATATTTACTGTGTGTTTAAGGCGGATCATATCTTCATTTGATGCTTTTAAAATAGGGATGATTGTATTCACAGTACTTTTTCCGATAGTTTTTGTGATGGCTGAAGGATCGAATCTTTACAGTTCATGGAGACAGTTCCTCTTTGTATATCCGGGTATCATCCTTGTTTCAGCAATGGGATTCACCTGTCTCTTCAGGTTGATCAGGAATAAATATCTGGCCGGAGCTTTACTGGTTTCATTGATTTTAATCTCAATCCATCCGCTGAGTTTTATGGCTGCCAATAAACCCTACTGGTATTTATATTATAATCAGTTCGTCGGTGGATTGAAAGGAGCTTACGGAAACTATGAAACAGATTATTATTATGTTAGTCAGACAGAAGCATCTGACTGGCTCATAAATTATCTGGAGCAAAAAGGTGAAACAAGCGGTTTAAAGATAAATGCAACATATTCGGTTCAATGGGCATTTCGCAATTATCCCGGGATAAAAACATCATACTTCAGGTTTGATGAAAGAAGCATGTATGACTGGGATTATGCAATTGTTGCAAACCGTTATATTTCCCCATTTAAACTTAAGAATAAAGTATGGCCTCCCGCCAATTCCATTCATATTGTTTATGCTGATTCAGTTCCACTTTGTGCGGTGCTTGAGAGAGGTTCGAAAAATGATTTTTATGGGAGTGAAGCCCTGAACCAGGGGAAAATTCAGAATGCAATAAGTTTTTTTGAGTATGCCTTGGAAGAAAATGAGAAAGACGAAATGATTTTTTTTAATTTCGCTTCCGCATTGATCAGGGACGGACAGTCAGCGAAGGCTGATTCAGTATTGAAAGAAGGACTTAAAGTTAATCCTGATTGTGAAATGATCCTGATGTACCTTGGGAACCTGGCAAAATCACAGCAAAAACCTGATGAGGCCAAAAAATACTATGAAAAACTGATAAGTGTAAACCGCAAATATTTTGATGCCTATGTTGAACTTTCACGGCTGCTTGTTTCAGTGGATGTGTTAAAATCGCGTGAACTACTCAGGAACTGCCTGAAAATAAACCCGCGCTTTAAACCGGCATTAATTGCGCTGGCTGATACATACCGGAATTCTGATCCGGAAGTGGCTGAAAAATATGATAACCTGGCAAATAAAATAGGAAACTAAAAAAGTATTTGAAAATGAAAAAAGCAGTTTTAATGTTCACCGTTGTTCTTCTCCTTTTAATCGGAGGTATTGGTTTGGCATTTGCGCAGGAAAAGCCTGCACCGCAAAAAGATACAGTCAATATAGATACTGATGCCAAACCTGAATTCTATTATGCTGTAGAAGATGAAAAAAGCGATGCCGGATCAGGCAATACCGGCTTAATAATAGGAATTGCCGGTGGAGTTGTTGTATTGGGGATAGCAGGTTATTTTCTCCTCAGGAAAAAGAAATAACAAGAACTCTGCAAAAATTTGTGACATCTCTGTCCTGATTTTTATCCTTGGTGAACCTTTGTGTAAACCTTGTGACCCTTTGTGGTTTGGATTTATTTTTTACCACAAAGTACTCAAAGGTTTTCACGAAGGTACACTAAGGATTTCCATCTGAAAGATCCACTGGGAAGTCACAGAGATTTTCAGCTGTATTAACTCATCATGCAAGGATCTTCCTGCAGTAATCAACGCATTTCTTGACCTCTTTTACTGCATCCGAACCTTCAGGGACAGGGTATTCCAGTTCAATATCAACATTGATGGGCCATTTATTCTTTTTCAGCAGGTTAAGAATATCAGCAATCGGAGTTTCTCCTTTTCCAAATTCCATATTCGTATTCGGAGGATTCCCTTTTGGCCCGGTCTTATCTTTGATGTGAATGCTTGAAATACGGTTATGAAGCCTTTCGATTATCCCGTTAGGGTGCAATCCGGTGGCTCCGAAATAATGACCTGCATCAAAATTCAGCATATTTGCAGGCGACATCTCGAGGAACTTTTCGAAGGTCCATCCCGCTTGACCAGGCTGCATATGCTGGTGCAGCACTACCTTCATCCCGTATTTCTGGGCAAAAGGTCCAAGCTTCTGGGCCGAAATGTCTCCGATCTCGGTAGAAACACCTTTTGCGCCCATTGCTTTCGCTGCCCTGAATGAATAATCAATTTCCTCGTCCGACCAGTTCTCCGGGGAGAATTTGGCGATGTGGATATTAACGCCTGCCTTGTTGTACATTTTTCTTAATTCCTCAAATTTGGACATAGGTGCGGATAATCTCCATTTACGCTGGGCCTCCGAATTTTCTTTCGTTGCCTTTTGAAAAGCAGCTCTCTGTTCTTCTGAGGCATCACGGGCCGGCCTTTGCATAGCAACCTGAGGCAGGCCTGCAAATTGTTCGGCCGTATTGCTCATAAGCTCTATTGAACTTATACCTCCTGCAAGGCAATATTTCAGGACATCTTCAGCACCACTTGGCATGCTTCTCCAGCTGTAAGTGATTGCCCCGATCTGAACACCTCCTAATTTTGAATTTGGTTTTTTGGCCTTAGCCTGTTCAGGTTCAGCCCCGGAAATGAAATTTCCAGGAACCACGGCAAGCGTTGCTGCTGCTGCAGTAAGTGATATGAACCTCCTTCGTGAGACCTGACTGTTTGAGTTGTTTTTGTTTTCCATAAGATTTAGTAGTTATTTTTGTAGTTGAAATTTATCATTTTCCTTTTAAGGCCTACGGCCTGTTCTAACATATTTAAGGCCTACGGCCTGAACTAACATTTTTCAGGCCTGCGGCCTGAGCTAAAATATTTAAGGCCTATGGCCTGAGCTAAAATATTTAAGGCCTACGGCCTTGTCTTTGGTCTTCAGTCTTCCGTCTTCCGTCTCTTTATTCAATCTTAACCCAGATATTGCCTTTTTTATTTGACTCAACAACCGAGTGAATGAATTTCATTCCTCTTACACCATCATGAACTGTCGGAAATTCACCCGGAACGAAAGCTTCACCTCTGATCGATTTTGCTGTGCCTCTGTAGATATTTGCAAGTGCCTCATAGATTCCTTCAGGGTGACCTGCCGGCATTGTATGGCCGCTTTCAGCAAGCTTTTCATTGTAACCATGAGCAGGTTTGAAAACTTTTGTTGGTTCAGTATCGCTTAACATGTAAAGGTAATTGGGATTTTCCTGCGCCCATTTCAGGCTGGCTTTTGAACCGTACACAGCAATTGTGATACAGTTCTCTTCACCTCCGCATACCTGGCTTGCCCTGATAACTCCCTTGAGATGTTTGCCGAACCTCAGCAGAACAGTACCGTCAAGGTCAAGTTTTACATCGTCTTTAACAGAACTCAGATCAGATAGTATTTCTTTGATTTCCAGTCCTGTTGTATATTCAATAAGATTAAAGGCATGAACACCGATATCCCCCATGCAGCTGCTTACGCCCGCATGTTTCGGATCGAGCCTCCATACCCCGGTTATCCTGCTCTCGGTACCATGTATAATTGAGTTGATCCAGCCCTGATAGTACTGTGCATCAATGCGCTGAATTGTTCCAAGTACCCCTTTGGCAATAAGATCTCTCATCTGGCGGACCATCGGATATCCGGTGTAGGTATGAGTCAGGGCAAATGTCAGATTCTGCTTTTTCACAAGCCTCTCAAGATCAAGAGCCTCTTCCACAGTCATTGTCATCGGTTTTTCACAAACCAGATGAAATCCGTTTTCAAGCAGGCTTTTGGCAAATCGATAATGAAGTGCATTCGGTGTTACTATTGCCACAACCTCCATACGCATTCCTGCAGGCATTGCCAGCTCTGCCTTAATCAGGGCATCCACACTGTTATAGCAACGGTCAGGGCTTATGCCTTCATTGACTGCAAATTCTTTGCTCTTTTCATAATCAACGTCAAAAACCCCGCCTACAAGTTCGAAATCGTTGCAAATCCTTGAAGCCCTGCGGTGCGCATCACCAATGAATGCACCAATGCCGCCTCCGATCATTCCCATTTTAATTTTCTTCATAATAGTAAAGGATTTATTTAATTGTTCTTTGCATACTTTTTACTTCTGACTTCGGTCTTCTGTCTTCATGTACTCACCCCAGCTACCTTACGCTACGCTCAGGGCAGGCTCTCTCTGCTTCGCAAAGAGGGGTGCCTCTGTATGAGGGATCAGTTATGGTCAAACTTCTGTCTTCGGCCTTCTGTCTTCGGTCTTCCGTCTTCAGACTTATATGTGTTTTCTCTTCCTTATATGCAGGATCGTAAAGAACACTATCAGAAAAGCAGGCACAATAGCGACAAATCTCAGAGTATGTGCTCCACCTGTAAGCTGTGCTACCGCCCATTGAGCAGCTTCCTGGGTACCGGCCAGGGCAGTTTTCAGCACTTCAGCAGTTTGTCCGGCAGGAATTGCAGCGACAGTCTGGGCATCAAAAATGGCGCCCAGGACAGGTTGGGCTATTGCACCGCCAAGGAAACCGATGCCTCCCATTATTGCAAGGCCAAGGGCCCCGCTTTCCGGAATATTTTCCGATACAAATCCGAGCATTGACGGCCAGAAAAAAGCAACACCAAGAGCAAAAATTCCTGCTGCGGCAAATACCATTGCTCCGTTGGTATATCCCATGAGGATCAACCCGATAAAGGCAAGGATTGAAGATGTAAGCAAAATTACAGTCGATTTGATATTATGAATAAGAGTACCGCCAAACTGACGCGCAAGAGCCATTATGCCTGAAATCCACACGAGCAGCAGGATAGGATTATCTGATACATTGGCAAGCAAAGCAGCAATCCACTGGTTTGTTCCAAGTTCAGTTGCGGCTGTCAGGATCATGCAGAAAGCCATGAAAAGGAACAAAGGACTTACACACGCCTTTAGCATGTCTTTATAGGAAAATCCTGAAACAACACGCTCGGTCTGTGGAAATTGCTTATTCAGAAACATATAGCCGTAGGCAAAGGTGGGAAGGAGCATAATTCCCATAGCATATCTCCAGTTTGTAAGACCGATGTTGTTAAAAGCGTATACGACAAGACCGCCGATCACTATTCCTGTAGGAAACCATGCATGAAACCTGTTCAGACGCCGGGTCTTCTCTTCAGTGTACATGCTGGTTATAAGCGGATTACAGGCTGCTTCAACGCTACCGTTTGCTATTCCGACTAATAGAGTCGAAATAAAGAGTGTCCAGAAACCGGTGGCCACAATTGTAAGAATAATCCCGGCAAGATGACAAAAAAATGCTATGGAAATGATCCTTCCAAGACCAATTATATCGACAAGCGGGCCTCCGAAAAACATGGCAAGGGTAAAGCCCCAGAAGGCCGTACCTACAATCCATCCAACCTGGGTGTGGGTGAGATTGAATTCAGTGGCCCAGGCTTCAACAAATGAGCCTCTTGTTGCAAATGCAAGTGCTGTAACTACCAATGCAACACAGCTTGCATTGAATAATTGGGTTTTCTTGATTGTGTCCATAAATGGTTAGTGGGTTTAGTATTAAAGTCAAATTGTCTGAAGATTATTTTATTTTTCAAAAGCTGAATCAAAAGCAATATCTGAAGGGGAAAAGTCGACAGCTTTAACAAATTCACACGCCTCCCTGGCACCATGTTCACGGTCCATGCCACTGTCTTCCCACTCTACGGATAATGGTCCTTTATAACCGATCCGGTTCAACGCCCTGATGATCTCCTCAAAATTAATGTTCCCGCGTCCAAGGCTTCTGAAATCCCAATACCGGCCTTTTGTGCCGAATTCGGTATGTCCGCCGAATACGCCTGCTTCAGCCGGAAATTCCGACCAGCCCACATCCTTCATGTGCACATGGAAAATCCTGTCACGGAACACATGAATAAATTCAACGTAGTCAACACCCTGATATCCGAAGTGGGATGGATCATAGTTAAAACCGAAAGCCGGATGGTTGTCAACAGCTTTCAATGCCTTGCGTGCCGAGGCAATGTCGAAAGCAATTTCAGTCGGGTGCACCTCAAGGGCAAACCTGATACCCAGCTTTTTATATTCATCAAGTATCGGCATCCAGCGACCTGCAAACTCTTTATAGCCATCCTCTATCATCTTTTGAGGTACAGGCGGAAAAGAATAACAAAGATGCCATATCGGACTTCCTGTGAATCCATTAACAATTGAAACGCCAAGTCTTTTTGCTGCCTCACCTGTTCTGACCATTTCCTGTGCAGCCCGGCTGCGAACACCCTCAGGGTCACCATCGCCCCATACGTAGTCAGGCAGAATTGATTTATGCCTTTCATCGATGCGGTCTGCAACAGCCTGTCCGGCAAGATGATTTGAAATTGCGAATACTTTTAATCCATACTTTTCAAGCATCTTCCTTTTTGCATCGCAGTAAGCATCATCTGCCTTACCGACTTCAAAATGATCGCCCCAGCAGGCAAGTTCCAGCCCGTCGTATCCGAATGATCTGGCTTTCTGGCATACAGTTTCAAAGGGTAGGTCAGCCCACTGGCCTGTGAATAGAGTAACTGGTCTGCTCATAAGAATATGTTTTTTTTAATATTTGGTTCCTGATTAATGGCAAGGATCATTTGAATCGCTAAGATAAGAAAATCCTTTTCATCAATTCCACAGCTTTTTGCAGAATTTGTTTACTTTGTATATATTCTCTTAAGTTAATATTATGAATGATTTTATACAAACGATGTCTAACCGGAGAACCATTAGAAAGTACACTCCGGAACCTGTCGGGGAGAAGCTTCTGACCGAGCTGCTGATGGCTTCGTGCAGGAGTTCCACAACCGGCAATATGCAGGTTTATAGTATAATTGTTACCAGGGATGAGGTAAAAAAGAAGGAACTCGCTCCTTTACATTTCAACCAGAAAATGATCGTTGAGGCACCGGTCGTTCTTACGTTTTGCGCCGATTTTAACCGTTTCAACAAGTGGTGCAGAGTAAGAAATGCAATTCCCGTCTACGATAATTTACTGTCATTTATTACAGCTGCTATCGATGCACTTCTTGTAGCCCAGACATTCTGTATTGCTGCAGAGGCCCGTGGACTGGGGATATGTTATCTGGGCACAACCACATACACGGCGGACAAGATTATTGGGGTTCTGAATCTGCCGCATGGTGTAATCCCGGTCACTACAGTTACGGCCGGCTGGCCTGCTGAAATGCCTGAACAGCCCGATAGACTGCCACTGGAGGCTGTAATTCATATGGAAACCTATACCGACCCTTCTGATACCGACATTGAAAGGTTTTATTCTGAAAAGGAGAACAGGGAAGACTCACTGAAATTTGTAAAGGAGAATAACAAAGAAACTCTGGCACAGGTGTTTACAGATATCAGATATAAAAAGGAAGATAATCTCCATTTCTCGAGGATCTTTTTACAGGTTCTTAAGGATCAGGGGTTTATGAATCAATAACGCACATTCATTTGATCTCTTGGCTGGCGTGAAAAGTCCTTTTTAATCGCAAAGTTCTCACCTAAGCGAAATAGGAACATCAAAATCGATAACTTAATGGTACCCTGATCCTTTAACCACGGATTGCACAGAGTTTCACAGAGTAAGACACGGAGTTTTATAACAGTGTAACTCCGTCTTTACTCCGTTTTACTCCGTGGTTAAAAACCCAATTATTGGCTTATTGTGAAAACACAGGATCAATTAAAGGTAATTCCCATTTCGGATGCGATTTTGACTAGATCATCCTTTATCGCAGGAACAAGAGAAATGCCCTCTTTCATTATCCTTTCCTCCGACTCTCTTTCCGGATCGCCCGGGATTAGCACTTTGTCCTGGCCTTCAGCTGGTTTTGCGGACCGGAAGGTTTCAATCCATTCATCCATTTTAGCCTTGAATTCACCAGCTGGCTGAAATGCATCTATTCTCATTGCTCCGAAAAAATGGCCTGTCCCCTTACCTGTTTTTTTGTCAAGGACAGGCAGGTAGGCAACACTTGGAGGTACAAATGGTCCGAAATTGGCACCGCTGAAAACAGCAGAAAAAATATCAACGATGGCTGACAGACAATACCCTTTATGGCTTCCGTGTATTCTGTCACCACCCAGTGTCAGCATTGAGCCTCCCGATTTAAGGATTGCCGGGTCATCAGATGGTTTTCCATTCTTGTCCTGCACAAATCCGAACGGAACTTTCTCTCCCTTCTTCTCGGCTACGGCGAGCTTGCCTCTCGCAACAGGTGTGGTGGCGAAATCAGCGACAAAGGGAGGATGATTTAAAGCCGGAATGGCAACGGCTATCGGATTGGTCCCCATCATCCTGCTGATGGAGAATGTAGGGGCAACGAGAGGATTTGCATTTGTCAGGCAGATACCGATCATATCGTGTTTCAATGCCATCATCGAATAGTAACCGGCAATTCCGAAGTGATTTGAATTGCGTGCAGCTACCCATCCTGTTCCTGCCTTTTTCGCCTTTTCAATTGCAATCTGCATCGAGCGTCTGGCGGTGATCATCCCCACAGAGTTGTCTCCGTCAACGACCGCAGTGCTTGGCGTTTCATGAACTATCCTCACATCCGGGGCAACATTGATCCTTCCGGCTTTCCATAATTCATAATAATCTTTTATCCTGATCATTCCGTGGGATGCATGACCCCTGAGCTCGGCTGCAAGAAACACATCAGCGATGATATTGGAATCATTTTCGCTGCAACCCATCTTCATGAAGACACTCCTTGTAAAATCGAGCAGATAGTTATATGTGTACATATGTCTGATTACTTTTGTCTTTTGTCTTCCACCCTGCGCCATGCGCCTGAGCTCTGTGCCCTTTACGATTTAACCCACCCCCGGCCCCACCACAGGCTAGCCCTACAGGCGGGCTCCTTCGCTAAAATGATCCCCCGGATCATTTTTTAACGCTCGGCCCCCTCCGAGGAGGGGAGCCGAGGGGTTCCGCCCTGCGCCCTGAGCTACTTCCTTACTCTTACCGGATAAGGCGGCCTTACCGGCTCAACAGGCGGATTCTTTTCAAGTTCTTTCAGGGCAACCTCAATAGCCTTTTCGAGCTGCGGATCTTTTCCGTTAATGATATCTGCAGGCAATTGTTCAACCTCTATATCAGGGGCAACACCTGCATTTTCAACAACAAATCCTTCATTGGTCCAGATCGCAAGGTTGGGTGCAGTTACCGATCCACCGTCAATGAATTCCGGGAATCCGAGGATCCCAACAAGGCCGCCCCATGTTCGTTTTCCTACAAGAGTTCCCACCCTGAATTTTCTGAACATCCATGGAAGCATGTCGCCCCCCGATCCTGCCGTTTCATCAATGATCATCACCTTTGGTCCCTGGATTGAAGCACTCGGTGACTTAAGATCCATTCCATACCTCAGGTTCCAGTATGCCTGAAGCGGACGCTGAAGGATGTCAATATAGTAATCAGCCAGTGAACCGCCACCATTAAACCTTTCATCAATAATTATGGCTTTTCTGTCGGCCTGCGGGAAGAAATAGCGTTTGAAATATTCATGCCCTGCCGAAGATGTGTTGGGTACATATACATAGGCTACCTTTCCGTTCGTAGCCTCTGTTACTTTCCTGAGATTTCCCTCAACCCAGTCACGGTTCCTCAGCGAATACTCGTTTGCTACAGGGACAACTTTCACAATCCTTGATCCTGTATAATCAGGTTTGGTATTTACGGTCAGTTCGACGATTTTCCCGTCAGTATTTTCAAAAAAGCTGTAGATATTTTTATCGGCAGTCAGATCATTGCCATTGACTGCAAGTATATAATCGCCATTTCTGATATTAAGTCCGGGTTCAGTCAGGGGCGATTTGAGATCAGGATTCCAGTTCAGTCCTCCATATATTTTTGCAATCTGATACCTGTTGCCCGTTACTTTATAGTCAGCACCAAGCAATCCTCCTCCTACACGCTGGGGATTATTAAGCCTGTCGCCCGGCGACTGTATCCTGTGGTGACCGACACTGAGTTCACTGCACATCCACTGGATCACCCTGTTGAGGTCGCTCCTGCAGGCAAGATCGGGGAGGAAGGCTGAGTATTTCGTCTTCATTGCATTCCAGTCGACACCATGCATTCCCGGATCGTAGAAATAATCCCGGTTGACCCTCCATGCTTCTTCAAATATCTGTGGCCATTCGGCCCTGGGATCAATTTTGACTGAAATGGAAGATGTATTTAAAACTCCTTTTCCGGATTCAGGTTTTTTACCTGCTGCAGTTATACCATAATTCTGGCCTTTGATGTAAAACATCTTTTTCCGGTCAAATGAAACAAGGTACCGGTCAAGTTCCATAACCTCCTCATCCTTACGGTCTTTCAGACTGTATTTATGCAATTTTGATGACTCTGATTGTTCAGCCGGCCTGATTATGTAAAGGATCTCCCCGGTTGCGGCAACCCCAAGATCTGAATAGTTGCCTGCGCTGACCGGGATATTGACTATTCTGTCCTGCAAGCCGTCGGTTTCTATCTTTAACAACTCAGTTTTTTCATCAGCAGGCGGAGGAGTTTTGCTCTCTTTCTTATTTTTTTCTGCTGGCTTTTCCGGCTCTGTCTTATCAGGTTTCACCGACTCTTCATCACTCTCCTTTGCAAAAGGCGAAATAATGTCTTTCCTCAGGGTCACAAGATAGATTGAATTTGTCATTCTCATATCCTGGCTGGAAAGATCGAACCAGTTTACAACTGGTCCTGCATCTGTAGAAGCAAAGAAATAGATGTATTCACCCTTGGGATCAAAAACAGGATCTGAAGCATCGCTTAAGCCGTCAGTAACCGGGAACGATTGTTGCTGATCAACCGAATAAAGGAATACTTTGCTGAAATTGGTTTTCAGCAGTTTAGTGTAGAGGATCCACTTTGAATCTGATGACCAGTCACCGCATATATCCCTGAATGGGCCCGGAAAGTAAATTTCATCGGAATCTATTTTCCTGATAGTATTTAATTCAAGATCGAGAATATAAATATTCCTGCCGTTATCGGTATAACATATCTTCCTGCTGTCGGGTGACCACATCGGATTTGCATAGAAACCCGATCCTGTCAGTTTAATGATTTTAGGTTCGCCCTTGCCATCCTGTGATTTGACATGCAGAAAATACTCCCCGGTGGCATCCGAAAAATATGCAATTGATTTTCCGTCAGGTGACCATGCAGGAAACTTTTCGTGAATTCCCGTTGTGAGTGTTATGTTCCTGGGGTCCCCCTTTTCAGCCGGCAGGGTAATAATTTCTCCCCTGTAGTCCATAACAATTCTGGAGCCGGAAGGCGAAATATCGATGCTCCTGATAAAATTGTTCCCCTGCGAATATCTGGGTCTCAATTCCAGCAGGTCTGCGGCGATGCCGACGGTGAGTCTGGCTGCCTGCGACTGTGAAATATCATAGGTGTGAAGATAGCCGGCCTGCTCAAAGATGATTTTCCCGTTCCCTGCCGATGCCTTCAGTATCGGAAAATCAGTATATGAGGTGAGTTGTTTTATTTCTTTTGAAGCGATGTCATAAACAAACAGATTGAATTCACCATTCCTGTCGCTGGTAAAAAATATTTTGTTCCCGGCCCACATCGGGTCTGCATCATTGCACCCACCCTGAGGCTGCGGGATCTTAACGACAGAATGATCAGCAAATGAATATATCCAGATCGTCGATATGGTTCCTCCCCTGTAATTCTTCCATTGCAGGTATTGAGGAGTAAGCGGTGTATAAGCCATTGATTTCCCGTCAGGAGAGTAGCATGCAAACCAGGCATTGGGGATCTCCAGCTTTTCAGGCAGCCCGCCTGTAATTTTAACAGTGTAAAGCTGGTAATACCTTCCCGAAAAAGTTGAGCGCTGTGAGGCAAAAAGGACGCTTCCGCCATCAGGGGTGAATCCTTTCACAATGTCATTTCCCGGATGCCAGGTAAGCCTTACCGGTATACCGCCATCAACGGGAATGATAAATACATCATTGTTCCCGTCATACTGTGCACTGAACGCAATTAACTTTCCGTCAGGTGAAAAATACGGATCCGATTCAATACCCTCATCAACTGTAATTCTGATTGGTTGTGAACCATCGGCGTCAGCAACCCAAAGATCCTCAGCATAAATGAAAGCAATGTGATCAGCACTGATTGCCGGTTGCGACATCAGCCTGGTACTATTTGTATCAATTCCGGAAATTGAATTTTGGAAAAGGCAGAAAACAAGAACTGCAGGTAACAGGAACCTGAAAGTTTTTTTCATATTTTTAATTTATTTAGTGTAATTTACTGTTGTGCTATTACTTATACCCCCATACCTTCATCCCCTTCAACTACCTTCGCTCTGCATTCGTCTCCTCGTACGCTCTCACGCTCTTAGTCGTCCTTCGTCTCTTCGTCTCTTCGTCTCCTCGTCCCCTCGTCCCCTCGTCCCTCCCCGCTCACTGCTCTCTTCTCACCACATGCATAACATTTGCCTGAGCCGTCGGAGTGATTACCAGCTCATTGATACAAACATGTTCCGGGAGAGTTGTACAGTAAAATATCACATCAGCAATGTCATCTGCTGTAAGAGCATCAATTCCCCTGTACACAGCCCTGGCCTTTTCCTCGTCTCCATGAAACCTTACGAGCGCAAATTCTGTTTCAGCAAGGCCCGGAGCTATATTGGTAACTTTAATATTGTGCTTCAGAAGGTCGATCCTCATTGCCTGTGAGAGCGCATCCACTGCAAATTTTGAAGCACAATAGACATTACCGTTTTCATAAACCTCTTTACCGGCAATTGAGCCCAGATTTATTATATGTCCTTTTTTCCGTGCGACCATTAGCGGTGAAACTGCCCTGGTAACATACAACAGCCCTTTAACATTGGTATCGATCATTTTATCCCAGTCATCAAGGTCACCGGTTTCGATATGCGAAAGCCCGGAGGCAAGTCCTGCGTTATTGACTAGAACATCAATCTTTTTCCATTCTTCAGGGAGGCTGTTGATAGCATTCTGGACCTCAATCCTGTTCCGGACGTCGAAATTCAGTGAGAGCACATTAACGTGAAATGCGGCCAGCTCATTTTCGAGAAGAGAAAGACGTTCTTTACGCCTTCCGGTAATGATTATGTTGTCACCGTTCGCTGCAAATTTTTTTGCAGCTGCCCGGCCAAATCCAGCGGTGGCGCCGGTTATTAAAATGGTTTTGTTCATTGTTATTCCGGAAAGTTAATGGAAGGTAAAAATATGAATTTATTTAATCACGAGTTTAAGTTTTGTACCCGAATGGTGAACCAGATTGCCAAACGCTCTTGTTCAAATGAATTAAAATACTGTTAATCAATGCGTTGAATCATGTATTAAAATACGTAGTAAAATACGTATTAAAAGACATATTAAAAAAAAATAAAATACGTATTAAAAGACATATTTCCTAAAACCTGTAGAGTCGGGTACAGGAAAGCAACCTGCCGCAGGTTATCATTACATTTCCATGAAAAAACTATCTTTGCCGTTTATTAAACTGAAAACACTTTGCCCGGTATGCCTTTGAACAAAGAAAAAGAAGCTGTGGCTCCCATGTTTGATTCAATTGCCTGGAGATATGATTTTCTCAATCATCTCCTTTCATTTGGAATTGATAGTTCATGGAGAAGAAAGGCCATCGGAATTATCTCCAAAACCCACAAAAATCCTGTTGTACTCGATGTGGCTACCGGCACCGCTGACCTTGCAATTGCTGCAGTAGACCTGAAACCCAAGAGTGTGACGGGGATCGACATATCGGAGAAGATGCTTGAACTTGGAAACCGAAAGATCAAAGCCAAAGGACTTACACAGCTGATCAGGCTTTTAAAGTGTGAATCAGAAAACATCTGCTTTGGTGACAATACCTTCGATGTGGCTATGGTAGCATTCGGAGTCAGAAACTTCTCAGATCCGGTAAAAGGACTCTCTGAAATGACACGGGTTACACGTAACGGAGGCCTGGTACTGGTGCTTGAATTTTCAAAGCCTGACGGATTCCCCTTCAGGAATATCTATAATTTTTATTTCAGGAATCTTCTTCCCACCGTCGGTGGACTATTTTCAAAAGACAGGAACGCTTACAGGTACCTGAATGAGTCGGTCATGAAATTTGCAGATAATGAGGCGTTTATGGATTTAATGAAAAAAGCAGGCCTTACCGGCATCAGTCAGGTCAGGCTTACTCGGGGTGTTGCAAGTATTTATTCAGGTATTAAAAAATAAATACAATATTTAGGTTTTAAACAAGTTTAATAACTAGCAGATAAAAACATAGAATCAGGAATTTTGAGAAGGAAGCTTCAATATATTTTTTTGGCGGTAATATTCCTGTTGATTCATCTTGACTCTTTCAGCCAGAAGCAGAAACCGAAAAATGACTCATGGTACGATGAGAAGGCTCTGCACTTTGGTTTTAGCCTGGGTCTTAATATGATGGATTTTAATATTACACCCTCACAGAGCAATCTGGAGTCAGATTCCCTTTACCCGGAGGTCACTCTTCTCAACCCGGGAATAAATATACAGATCGTAACCAACTTCAGGCCGGGCAAATACTTTGATTTCCGTTTTCTGCCAGGAGTATCTTTCGGTCAAAGGAATGTCAGGTATTATAAGGACGGGTTGGTATATAACGAACGGCAGAGGCTCGAATCTTCATTTCTTGAATTTCCTTGCCTGGTGAAATACAAAGGTGACAGGCTAAATAACGTGCGGCCTTATGTAATCGGCGGCATCAATTACCGTTACGACCTTGCCGGGAAGAAAGAATACGACGACGAAAAGCCTATTTATTTAAGACTTAAGAGATCCGATCTATATTATGAATTTGGTGCCGGACTCGATTTTTACCTGCCTTATTTCAAATTCTCTGTTGAGCTGAAGATGTCTAATGGTTTCAGGGACGTTGTGGTTCATCAACCTGCCCCGGGCTACCCCCAGTACGCCGATGCGATTGAAAGGATGCGATCGCAGATATGGATCCTTGCATTTCATTTTGAATAGGAATGTCCAGGCTTGTTCAACTTAACCTTATTCCGGAACGTGCATCTGAAGAGGCGGAGATCCGTAAAATAGCCGGGTCCCTTACTGGTATTCCAACATCCCATATAAAAGGAATCAGGATTTTGAAGAGGTCAGTCGATGCCCGTAAACCGGATATCAGGATAAATCTTACCGTTGAAGTTCTTACAGGCGATGACCCGGTGAGCCCGCAGGTGAGTCCTTTCATTCCGCAGGACGTGACCGGCAGGCCGGAGGTTATCATTGCAGGTGCCGGGCCTGCAGGCTTATTTGCGGCCCTCAGACTCATTGAACTTGGTTTGCGACCCGTGATAATTGAAAGAGGAAAGGATGTATCTTCAAGGAAAAAGGATATTGCGTCCATCAGCCGTGAACACCTTGTCAATCCCGACAGCAATTATTGTTTCGGAGAGGGGGGGGCCGGTACCTATTCTGACGGGAAGCTCTATACACGGTCAAAGAAAAGGGGAGACAATTCAAGGGTACTTGAATTGCTTTGTATCCATGGTGCCAATGAGAATATCCTGTACGAAGCCCATCCCCACCTCGGGACTGATAAATTGCCGGCCATCATAACCAATGTCAGGAAATCAATAATTGAAGCCGGAGGAATCTTTCTGCTTGGGAAAAAAGTAACTGATCTGATTGTTGAATCTGATTCGGTGAAAGGAGTTGTTGTTTCCGGAAATGAAAAGTTCCATGCATCAGCACTGATCCTTGCAACAGGGCATTCTGCAAGGGATATTTACGAAATATGCGGGAGAAGAAAAGTTGACATTGAAATGAAGCCTTTCGCAATGGGATTGAGAGTAGAGCATCCACAGGAACTCATTAACCGGATCCAGTATCACGGCAGCAAAAGTACCGGTTACCTTCCCGCTGCTTCATATAGTCTGGTAAAACAGGTTGATGGGAGAGGGGTTTACTCTTTCTGCATGTGCCCGGGCGGATTTATTGTACCCTCGGCTACCTCACAGGAAGAGGTAGTGGTCAATGGTATGTCGCCATCAAGACGAAACTCCCCTTATGCAAATTCGGGAATTGTCGTGGAAATCAAGCCGGAGGATCTCTCCGGTTTTGCCGGCTATGCAGAATTATCAGGACTTCAGTACCAGAAAGAGCTTGAAAGGGATGCCTGGTTAAATGGCGGACAGACGCAGCGAGCTCCGGCTCAACGGCTTGCTGATTTTGTCAATGGTGTTTTCTCTGCTACCTTACCGGAAGTTTCATATTTTCCGGGAGTTACTTCATCGTCGCTTCATGAATGGCTTCCGGCGGATATAGGCAACAGGCTGCGGACCGGAATCAGAATGTTCGGATCCTTAATGAAAGGTTTTATGACGAACGAAGCCGTTGTCCTTGGCGTAGAGTCAAGAACTTCATCCCCGGTCAGGATACTGCGAAATCCGGAGAACATGTGTCATGTCCGGATCTCAGGTCTTTATCCCTGTGGAGAGGGATCAGGATATGCGGGAGGGATCGTGTCATCGGCAGTTGACGGAATAAAAGCAGCTGAGGCTATAGCGAGGAAATACGGAGGAGGCGGCTGACCAGGCCTGCAAAATGAAAGTCATGAGCCACCCTTTCTTCTTGCAAATTCAGAAAAGATAACTGAAGCGGCCATCCCGACATTCAATGATTCAATCCCGTAAAGGGCTGTTGTGAATTTGGGTATCTTTATTCTCCCGGTGATAAACGGAATAAGATCCTCTGAAATACCTTTTGACTCATTGCCGAGAAGTATTATTCCTCTGGATCCCAGACCATGGGCATATATTGATTCACCTTCAAGCAACGCGCCGAATACGGGAACTTCCTGCCCTGTAGTGTAACTCAGGTACTCTTTAAGGTTACGGTAATGTACCCTGACATTCAGTATTGCTCCCATTGTCGACTGAATCACCTTCGGATTGAAGACATCGACACAATTTTCGGAACAGACTATATCTTTAATCCCAAACCATGCTGCAGCCCTGACAATGGTGCCAAGATTTCCGGGATCCTGAACTGAGTCAAGTGCAACTGTTAAATTCTGAAGAAGATCTGCACTTTCCATGTGGTACACGGGTATTGCCACAACCGCAATTGCATTGTGTGGCGTTTTGAGTGTGCTTATTTTCCTGAGTTCATCGAAGCTGGCAGATTCAGTTTCTTCGATATACTCCCTTAATTCCTTACTGAGGGAATTTATAAACTCAGGTTTAGCAACCAGGGTCCTGATCCTGACTTTTGCCGTCAGGAACTCCTTAACTATTTTATCTCCTTCTATGACAAATAGCCCCTCCTTCTCCCTTTCCTTTTTCTTCTGAAGGGAGAGTATAAAATTTGCCTTGCTCTTGCTGACCATTACAGGGTGTTATTTCCTCTGATGATTATGTATTTTTATTGATATATTTGTGTAACACTTTGGTTTACAAATTTTGGGAAAAAAAACTTCAAATAAAAATATATATTCTCTGAGATTTTTTCTCCCGGTCCTGTTTGCGGCTTTGATTGCATCGTCTTGTAATCCAACAAAATATGTTCCTGCCGGCAGGACCCTCCTTGTCAAAAATCACATCAGCATAAACAATCCTGGTGTTAAGGAAGGCGACCTTGTTCCCTATATTAGGCAAAAGCCCAATAAAAAAATCTTTGGAGCAAGGTTTCACCTTGGTTTATATAACCTTTCAAATCTTGAAAAAACCAGATGGCCTCATTCCTGGCTGCGCAATATAGGTGAGGAACCGGTGGTTTATGATTCAGCAGCCACCGAAAAAAGCAAGACCCAGATTGAATCCTATGTCGCTTCAAAAGGATATTTCGACGGCAAGGTATCGGACAGTGTAGAGACAATAAAAAGAAAGTCAGAAGTTTACTATGATGTTAAGCTGAAATCCCCATACACCATACGTAATCTGAGTTATGATTTTGCCGACACCAGCATCAGGGCACTATTCTATTTTGATTCAGTCAACTGTCTGATTGAAAGAGGAAAACCCTATGATGTTGACGTATTGCAGGGTGAATTATCCCGATTTGAAAGGTTTATAAGAAACAACGGATATTACGGATTTTCAGGTGATTATATTAACTTCCTGGTTGACAGTACCATTGGAAACCGGCAGGTAAATATTGTTTACAATGTGAAGAATTTCATGGAAGTTGACCGGTTCAACCGGATAAGTTATATTCCCCATTCAAAATACATTATTAAAAATGTGTATCTCTATCCTGATTTTGTTCCAAAGGATCTTCTCGAAAGAGGGGAATCCTACGTTAAAGGAATGGATACAACCAGTTATAAAGGATATTATTTTATCTCGGAAAAAGGCAGTCAACCCCTGAAATATGATCTTATTCTTCAGTCACTTTACGTCAGGCCAGGTTCAGGGTACAACCTGACAGATGTTGAACAGACCCAGAGCCACCTGATGACACTTAAGGTATACCGGCTGGTAAACATTTTTTTTAAGGAGATTGAAGACCCTGGGGGATTTCAGGATTCCCCGGATCAGGAATTGCCTCTCGACTGCCATATACAGCTTACATTGCTGAGTCAGCAGTCTTTCAATGTGGAGGTTGAAGGGACCAATTCTGCGGGTAACCTGGGAGGTGCACTGAACCTTGTGTATCAGCATAAAAATCTCTTCCATGGTGCCGAACAATTCAGCATAAAGCTTAAAGGAGCCTTTGAAGCGGTGACTCAGGAGAATATTGATCTGAGAGGCAACCGGGAATTGGGATTCGAGACAACCCTCAGGCTACCGAAGTTCTTATTTCCCTTTCTGAAAAGTGAAGGATTTATAAAAAACTATAATCCTACAACCACCTTCCTGGCTGCATATAACTACCAGGACATGGTATTTTATAAAAGGAGAATGGCCAATGCCACATTCGGGTACAGCTGGCTGGCAAAAAACTACCAGACCCACATAGTGAATCCGGTCCAGCTTAACCTTATCAAGCTCGACAGTATTGATCCCGCATTCAAAGCCAGGATTGATTCATCCTCATATCTGGCTTACAGTTACAAGGATGTGATGATACTGGGTGGCAGCTATTCATTTATCTTTAACAATCAGAAGATTCAGAAGTCCAGAGACTATTGGTTCCTTCGTCTTAACACAGAAATTTCAGGGAACATGCTTGCCCTGGTAAGCAGGTTGGCCGGGTTGAATAAAAGCGAAGGGAGCTATAATATTTTCGGACAGCCATTTGCACAATACATCAGAACGGACCTGGACTTAAGGTACAATATAATTCTGAACGACGTAAGTTCAGCCGTCTACAGGGGATTCATCGGGGTGGGCATACCATACGGGAACTCGAAGGCCATTCCTTTTGAGAAACAATATTTCGGTGGCGGAGCAAATGGTATCAGGGCCTGGCAAGTCAGAACCCTTGGTCCGGGCTCGTATGCTTATCCAAGGGACACAACATTCATTAATCAGACCGCTGATATTAAGCTGGAGGCCAATGCCGAGTACAGGTTTAAATTGTTCTGGATCCTTGAAGGAGCAGTCTTTCTCGATGCGGGAAACATATGGACTTTCCACGAGGATGAAGCAAGGCCCGGGGCACAGTTCAGTTTTGCAAACCTTTTTAATGATATGGCTGTTGGAACGGGGACCGGATTCAGGTTCGACTTTAAATTTGTTATCGGACGTCTTGATCTTGGACTTAAACTACGTGATCCCTCAATCAGTGAGGGATCAAAGTGGATCCTGGTGAACCGTGATTACAGCTTCAAGAATGATTTGACATTTGTCGTGGGTATCGGGTATCCATTCTGACAGGCATTATTACAGCCCGAATTTTTTTCCGGTTTTTTATCCCTCTGACACTAAAATTGCATAAATTGCAGAAGTTTCGCTGCTGATTTTCTATATGTATGAATCCTATAATTGAGTTCACCAGGAACTGGTTTGGATTTACGCGCAGAGAAAGGAGGTCTACCTTTATCCTGCTTCTGATAATTTTAACCGTAATAGGATTAAGGTATGTCGTGCCGGAAAAGAACCTGACAATAGAAGAGATCCGGCTGAGCCTCGAAGAGGTTGCCACAGACAGTGCATTGGCAATCCCAGCTACCCGAAAAAACTACACACAGGAAAGGCCGGTTTCACGTCGGGTAAGGAAGACCATTCTGGAGATCAACAGCTGCGACTCGGTAGCGCTTGAGGCGTTGCCAGGGATAGGGCCGGTCCTTTCAGCAAGGATTGTTAAATACAGGAAGTTAATAGGAGGTTTTGTAAGCGTGGATCAGCTCAGGGAGGTTTACGGTCTGCCGGAAGAAACGTTTAATCTGGTTTCATCAGGATTTACAGTTGATACCTTGTTAGTGAGAAAGATCAATATAAACAGGCTTCAGTTCAATGAACTTATCAGACACCCTTATTTTGAGCGCAATGAAGTGACTGCAATTCTTAAATTCCGGGAGTTACAGGGAAGTATTCGCGGAATAAATGAGATGGTTGAAAATAATCTGATTTCATCCGAAACTGCAAAGAAGATGAGGGGGTATCTGGAGTTTTAGATCCCACTGGGGTAACCCCTGCTTTGACGGATTAACCTCCATCCCGGCATTAAGGCAAGGAGACAGGAAAGGGGGTATAGAATTGCTTTGACGGATAACCCCCATCCCGGCCTTCCCCCAGGGGGGAAGGAGGCAATAGACCAGGTTTTGACAGGTAATCCACTTCCCGGCCTTACGTCAAATTTAGCCAGCATCAAAGGTTACCAGGGAAATCACCCCACCCCCCGGGGGGAAACAGGAAAGGAGGTATAGAATTGGTTTGACGGATAACCCCCATCCCGGCCTTCCCCCAGGGGGGAAGGAGGCAATGCAGAGGAATTAAGTGCAAATAACTAATGTTCAATAACAACTTAACAAGGTATGGTATATTCAAAAAGAGTAATAGAAGCAAAGCAAAATCTTAATGCCAGTTTAAATATAAAGGGAAAAGCAAAGGAATTAAGAAAAAGAATGACTCAGTCAGAGAAAACTCTCTGGGTATACCTTCGGAAAGGCCAGTTAAATGGTTTTCATTTTCGTAAGCAACATCCTTATAATATTTACATCCTTGATTTCTATTGTTTTGAAGCGAATCTTGCTATTGAGGTGGATGGTAAAATTCATTTAAACCAAATCGAATATGATTTGGAAAAAACAAGATTCCTTGAATCGTCAGGATTAAAAGTCTTAAGGATCCTGAATGAAGATATTGAAATGCGCCTGGAATGGGTTCTTGAAATAATAAATACTTCTTTGCAAAGAAATCCTGCCTCCAAGGTACAAACCAATCATTTCCCCCCTGGGGGAAACAGGAAAGGGGGTAATAACTAAGGCAGGGAAACAGGAAAGAGGGTATAGAATAGGCTTGACAAGTAACCCTCATCCCGGCCTTCCCCCAGGGGGAAGGAGTCATTAAACCAGGTTTTGACAGGTAATCCATTTCCCAGCCTTACGTCAAATTTAGCAAACAACAAAGGATACCAGGATAATCATTTCCCCCCTGGGGGAAACAGGAAAGGGGGTATCAACCAAGGCAAAGAAACAGAAAATGGGGTATTTTCCGCCAACTTTAACCATTATTTAACACACTTAATTTGGATTCTACGTCAAAAAGAACTATATTTAATAAATCGCTAAAATGAAAAATAAAACCATATATGCATTGTATAATTTTTTAAAATTATCCGACATGATTAAATTATTGCCTTAAAAGTTTTGAAAAGACTTTTTCTATTTCTAACTTTGCGCCTCGTTTAAAAACTGAATTTATAATTATGATCATTGTACCATTAAAAGAAGGCGAAAATATTGAAAGAGCTTTAAAAAAGTTCAAAAGAAAATTTGAAAAGACGGGAGTGATCCGTGAATTACGTTCACGTCAGGCTTTTATTAAGCCTTCAGTACGCCGGAGGGAAGAAATCAAGAAGGCTAAGTACGTTCAGAAGATTCAGGAGAGCGAGGAATAGTCCTTCAGGCAGTCTCATTTTTCAATAAACAAACAGATAAGGAGGTTCCTTTATGGATCATAAGGAATCATTCTTACAGTATCTGCAGGTCGAAAAGCGGTATTCTCCGCTTACTGTAAGGTCTTACTTAAACGATCTGGATCAGTTTTATAACTATTTAACAGGGGAGGATATTAATGTTGATCCCGGTGCTGTTTCATCGCATGATATAAGATCATGGATAGTGAAGCTGATGGAAAACAATTATTCTTCAGAAAGCATTCATCGTAAGATCTCATCGTTAAGGGGATTCTACCGGTATCTGAGAAAGGAAGGATTTGCCAAAGGTGATCCTCTTGAAAAGGTCGTATTGCCAAAGATCGAAAAAGAGGCTCCCTGCAGTTTGTTGACGAAGCATCCCTTGACAACCTGCTGGATAACTATGATTTCGGGAGCGATTTCAAAGGAGTAAGGAACAGGACCATAATTGAAATGCTGTATCTTACCGGCATGAGGAGGGCGGAACTGACCGGACTAAGGAGCCTGGATGTCGATCTGGCAGATGCAACTGTTAAGGTTACGGGCAAAAGAAATAAACAAAGAATTATACCGGTTCTAAAGCCATTTACTGTGAAGATGGAACAATATTTAAGGCTGAGGAATGAGAAATTTCCAGAGGGTAACAGGGAGTGGTTTTTTGTAGGTAATAAGGGGAACAAGTTATATGATAAATATGTTTATAATGTAGTAAGGAGCTATCTGTCGATGGTTACAACAATAGAAAAGAAGAGCCCTCATATATCTAAGGCATACATTTGCCACACATATGCTGAACCATGGAGCTGATTTAAACTCGATTAAGGAATTTCTAGGTCATGCCAATCTCTCGGCGACCCAGATTTATACACACAATTCATTTGAAAAGCTTAAGAAAATATATAAACAGGCTCACCCAAGAGCTTAAATATTAATCAAATAAACAGGAGGTACTACTATGAACGTTCAGATTCATTCAGTGCGGTTTGATGCCGACAAAAAGCTAATTGATTTTGTTAACCAGAAACTGGAAAAACTTATCCAGATTGGTGATGGAATTGTTAATGCTGAAGTGTATCTTAGGCTTGACAAGGATCAGGAGCAGGGAGAATAAAATTAGCGAAATTAAGCTGGAGTTACCCGGTGGACCTTTGTTTGCAAGGAAGCAGAGCAAGACGTTTGAGGAAGCTACTGACCAGGCAATTGATGCTCTTAAGAAGCAGATTACCAAGCACAAACAGAAGATAGAGAGGTGTCTAGATTCTCAGGTGGGGAAAAATATATATGATTTATTTTGATAAATGAAATTTTAATTCATACATTTGCAGACCGATTTTTGAGGGGTTATTATGCCCTATCGGGACGTTCTTTAAATTGCCGATGTAGCTCAGTTGGTCAGAGCAGCTGATTTGTAATCTGCAGGTCGGGGGTTCGAATCCCTTCATCGGCTCTTGAAAGAGTTGTAAATGTGTGTCTTAGGAGAAGAGCTCTGTTTCAAGGGGGAGATACCAAAGTGGCCAACTGGGGCAGACTGTAAATCTGCTGGCGAATGCCTTCGTAGGTTCGAATCCTGCTCTCCCCACTTAAACGGGTATGCCGTACACCTGAAAGGATAGTGAGAAGACGATACGGGCCTCTTTGGATGATATTACGCGGGAGTAGCTCAGTTGGTAGAGCATTAGCCTTCCAAGCTAAGGGTCGCGGATTCGAGTTCCGTCTCCCGCTCACTTTTTGATGCCAGAGTAGCTCAGGGGTAGAGCACTTCCTTGGTAAGGAAGGGGTCAGGGGTTCAATTCCCCTCTCCGGCTCAACGAGAAAAATGATTTAAAAACTGTATATAGATAAACTAAATTTAATACGCTTGGAGTTATGGCAAAAGAAAAATTTGACAGGTCGAAACCGCATGTAAATATTGGTACAATCGGTCACGTTGACCATGGTAAGACCACCTTGACAGCTGCGATCACTATGGTTCTTGCTAAAAAAGGTCTTTCTGAAATCAGGGATTTTGACTCAATTGATAATGCTCCTGAGGAAAAGGAAAGGGGTATTACAATTAATACTGCTCACGTTGAATATCAGACAGCGACACGTCACTATGCACACGTTGACTGCCCCGGTCACGCTGACTATATTAAGAACATGGTTACAGGTGCTGCCCAGATGGACGGTGCGATTCTTGTTGTTGCTGCTGACTGACGGACCGATGCCTCAGACACGTGAACATATCCTTCTTGCACACCAGGTAAACGTTCCCAAGGTGCTCGTATTTCATGAATAAAGTTGATCTGGTTGATGATCAGGAACTTCTTGATCTTGTTGAAATGGAAGTGCGTGATCTTCTCAACTTCTATGAATTTGACGGTGACAATGCTCCTGTTATCCGCGGTTCAGCACTTGGTGCAATGCACGGGGAAGCCAAAGTGGGAAGAAAAAGTGATGGAACTGATGGATGCAGTTGATTCATATATTCCAATTCCAAAGCGCGAAAATGAGAAACCATTCCTGATGCCGGTTGAAGATGTATTCTCAATTACAGGACGTGGAACAGTTGCAACAGGCCGTATTGAAACCGGCGTTGTTGTTACAGGTGATGAACTCGAAATGATTGGTCTTGGTGCAGAAAAACGTAAAACAGTATGTACGGGTGTTGAAATGTTCCGCAAGATCCTCGACAGAGGTGAAGCAGGTGACAATGTTGGTCTGCTGCTCCGCGGTGTTGACAAGAAAGAGATCAAAAGAGGAATGGTTCTTGCAAAACCGGGTTCAATAACACCTCATACCAAATTCAAAGCTGAGATTTATGTTCTTAAGAAAGAGGAAGGCGGACGTCATACTCCATTCCACAATAAATATCGTCCCCAGTTCTATGTCAGAACACTCGATATTACCGGAGAAATTACTCTTCCCGAAGGAACTGAAATGGTTATGCCGGGTGATAATGTGACAATTACTGTTGACCTTATCTACCCGGTTGCTATTAATGTCGGACTTCGTTTTGCTATCCGTGAAGGCGGCAGGACTGTAGGTGCGGGTGCGGTAACTCAAATTGTTGAATAAAGGTTTTGGATATAGACGGTGTAGAATCCGTGATTTATCAGTGATTCTGCAACCGTTTTAAAACACGGGTGTAGCTCAGTTGGTAGAGCACTGGTCTCCAAAACCAGGTGTCGGGAGTTCGAGTCTCTCCTCCCGTGCAAATTAATGTAGAACTATGGATGTAAAAGGATATTTCAGGGAATCATATACAGAGCTTATTCATAAGGTCACCTGGCCGACTTGGAGCGAACTTCAGAACAGCGGAGTTCTTGTTCTTGTTGCCACCTTAATAATTGCACTCATTGTTGCTGCCATGGATTTCAGCTTTAGCAGGATTATGGAATTCATTTACAGTTTATTATATTAAACAGGTAGAGTCATTCCAATGAGCGAGAATATTAAGAAGTGGTATGTACTTCGGGCAATCGGAGGGAAGGAGAAAAAGGTAAAGGAATATATCGACAACGAAATTACCCGCCTGAAACTTGAAGAATTATGTCTCCCAGGTGCTGATCCCGACTGAAAAAGTTTACCAGATCAGGTCAGGGAAAAAAATAAGCAAGGAAAGAACTTTTTTCCCGGGTTATGTACTGGTTGAAGCTGTTCTTACAGGCGAAATACCGCATCTTCTGAGAAATATTCCGAATGTTATAGGATTCCTCGGATCGCAGGACGGCGAACCCGTACCACTCAGAAAATCGGAAATAAACAGGATTCTTGGCAAGGTTGATGAACTTAATGCCAGTGATGAAGAACTAAATGTTCCGTTCTTTGTTGGTGAATCGGTAAAAGTGATCGACGGACCATTTAACAGTTTTACAGGGATTATTGAAGAGGTAAATGATGAAAAGAAAAAACTCAAGGTGATGGTAAAGATTTTTGGCAGAAAAACGCCACTTGAGTTAAGTTTTATGCAGGTAGAAAAAGAAAATTAACAGAAGATATTGATAGTTGTAATACTTATAATGCTTCCTGAACGACTGTCAAGTTCTCGCAATAAACAAGCAAATTTTAAATTATGGCAAAAGAAGTTGCTGGAATTATCAAGTTACAGATTCGTGGCGGAGGAGCTAATCCATCACCACCTGTTGGACCTGCTCTGGGTTCAAAAGGTGTGAATATCATGGATTTCTGTAAGCAATTTAATGCGAGGACCCAGGATAAAGCTGGAAAAGTTATACCGGTTGTTATAACTGTATATGCTGACAAATCATTTGATTTTGTTACAAAAACACCACCGGTGGCTGTTCAGCTTCTTGAGGTTGCCAAAATCGAAGAAGGGTTCGCAGGAACCCAACAGGAATAAAGTGGCAGCAGTTACCTGGGACCAGGTCAAATCAATTGCTGAGGAAAAAATGGAAGACTTGAACTGTTTTACACTCGAGTCAGCCATGAAGATGGTAGCTGGTACCGCACGAAGTATGGGAATCACCGTTAAAGGAGATTTCCCGTAAAAAATTAATTAGAGAAACAATGACTAAACTTACCAAAAACCAGAAGCTTTCCTTCGATAAACTCGACAGGAACAAGCTTTATACGTTGACAGAAGCATCGTCGCTGGTGAAGGAAATCACCACGACAAAATTTGATGCTTCTATCGACCTGGATGTAAGGTTAGGTATCGATCCAAGGAAATCCAATCAGATGGTCCGTGGCGTTGTTTCCCTTCCTCATGGAACGGGAAAACAGACACGGGTTCTTGTTTTATGCACTCCCGACAAGGAAACTGAAGCAAAGGAAGCCGGCGCTGATTATGTTGGTCTTGATGATTATGTCGACAAGATCAAAGCTGGTTGGACAGATGTTGATGTTATCATAACCATGCCATCCGTAATGGGTAAAGTCGGTCAGTTAGGTCGAATACTCGGTCCTCGCGGACTGATGCCGAACCCCAAAAGTGGAACTGTTACCATGGAAATTGGCAAGGCTGTAAAAGAAGTGAAGCAGGGTAAGATTGATTTCAAAGTTGACAAAAGCGGAATCATTCATACCTCAATCGGAAAAGTCTCTTTCGAGGCACAAAAGATCGTCGAGAATGCCAGGGAGTTTATCCAGATGGTAAACAAACTTAAACCGGCTGCTGCAAAAGGAACCTACATTCGTAGCCTTTTCCTTTCAAGCACCATGAGCCCTGGAATTAAAGTCGATCCTAAAGGTCTTGATGAATAATCTGTAGATAAAACTCGAAAAGAATTATGAGACGGGAAGAAAAAAATGCTATCATTGACAGCCTTGCTGAGAAACTAAAAGAGTACAGCCACTTCTATCTGACTGATACCGCTCAGCTGAATGCCGCTGACACAAGTGATCTGAGAAGAAAGTGTTTTGAAAATGACATTAAACTTATTGTTGTAAAAAATACTCTGCTTAAAAGAGCACTGGAAATGTCCGAGGGTAACTTTGAATGAACTCTATCCGGTTCTTAAAGGCACTACATCCATCATGTTTGCACAATCCGGAAATGCTCCTGCACAAATTGATCAAGGAGTTCCGCAAGACTACATGATAAGCCTGTTCTAAAAGGCGCCTATGTTCAGGAATCAGTTTATATCGGCGATACAATGCTCGATGCGCTCGTCTCCGTTAAAACAAAACAGGAACTGATCGGGGATATTATCCTTCTTCTTCAGTCACCTGCCAAGAACGTTATATCGGCCTTACAATCAGGTGGAAATAAAATTCATGGTGTTCTTGAAACACTATCAAAAAGAGAAAATAATTAAAGTAAAATCAAATTAAAATTCAATAAAAATGGCAGATCTTAAGAAATTTGCAGAAGAACTGGTTAACCTGTCTGTTAAAGAGGTAAACGAACTGGCTAAAATACTTAAAGAAGAGTATGGTATCGAACCTGCTGCTGCTGCAGTAGCTGTTGCCGGTCCGCGCCGCTGCTGAAGCACCAAAAGCTGAAGAGAAAACCACATTCGATGTTATCCTCAAAGCAGCTGGTGGTCAGAAATTACAGATTGTTAAACTTGTTAAAGATATCACCGGCCTCGGACTGAAAGAAGCTAAAGCAGTTGTTGACGCAGCACCAGGTCCTGTTAAAGAAGGTGTATCAAAAGAAGAAGCAGAAGCTATTAAAGGTCAATTAGTTGAAGCAGGAGCTGAAGTTGAACTTAAATAAGTTATACCTGTATAGGGTTTTAGGTTTAGTTCCGGAATCTTCCGGGACTAAGCCTTTTCGTTCTTTTAATTATAAGTTCACTTAATCCTTTT
The DNA here is from genome assembly GCA_963703935.1 of uncultured Bacteroidales bacterium. Lineage (GTDB taxonomy): Bacteria > Bacteroidota > Bacteroidia > Bacteroidales > VadinHA17 > LD21. Next base: position 530,446 of record CAVPGA010000003.1, read on the forward strand.
ATAAATGTCCTCAAAAAATACTGAAAGAATTAGTTTTGCTTCCAGAAAAAATCAGCTTGATTATCCCGATTTTCTGGAAGTTCAGTTGAAATCATTCGGTGAGTTTTTCCAGCTGGGAACCACTCCCGGAAAACAGGAAAAAAGAAGGACTCTTTAAGGTCTTTACAGAAAACTTTCCAATTACCGATACAAGGAATAATTTTGTTCTTGAATTTCTGGATTATTATATCGACCCTCCACGTTATACAATAGAAGAATGCATAGAACGCGGACTGACATTCAGCGTTCCTCTTAAAGCAAAACTGAAACTCTATTGCACCGATCCTGAACATGAGGATTTTGATACCGTCATTCAGGATGTATATCTCGGAACAGTTCCCTATATGACTGAACGAGGTACATTTGTCATTAACGGTGCCGAAAGGGTCGTTGTTTCACAGTTGCACAGATCCCCGGGTGTATTCTTCGGACAGAGCATCCATGCCAACGGGACCAAATTATATTCAGCCAGGATAATCCCCTTCAAAGGCTCCTGGATTGAATTTGCTACTGACATCAATAATGTGATGTATGCCTATATCGACAGGAAGAAGAAACTGCCGGTAACAACCCTCCTCAGAGCTATCGGTTTTGAAAGCGACAAGGAGATCCTCGAGATCTTCAACCTTGCTGAAGAACACAAAGTATCAAAAACCAATATTAAAAAGCTGGTCGGCCGTAAACTGGCTGCCAGGGTTCTTAAAACATGGGTCGAAGACTTTGTGGATGAAGATACCGGAGAAGTTGTCTCAATTGAAAGAAATGAGGTGATCCTCGACAGGGAAACCGTCATCGAACCGGAACATGTTGATATGATCGTTGATTCAGGTGCAAAAGCGATACTTCTGCATCAGGGATGACTCAACCCTCACGGATTTTGCCATTATTTACAATACCCTTCAGAAAGATCCCTGCAACTCTGAAAAAGAGGCAGTTATCTATATTTATCGGCAGCTTCGCAATGCAGAACCGCCTGATGAGGCAACTGCAAGGGATGTGATTGACAAGCTCTTCTTTTCGGACAAGAGATATGACCTTGGTGAAGTTGGACGTTACAGAATCAACAAAAAGCTCGGACTTAACACCGAAATGAATGTTAAGATCCTTACAAAGGAAGACATCATAAAGATTATCGGATACCTTATTGAACTTATCAATGCAAAAACCGATGTCGATGATATCGACCACCTGAGTAACAGAAGGGTTCGTACCGTTGGTGAACAGTTGTACGCCCAGTTTGGAGTTGGACTTGCCCGTATGGCACGTACAATCCGCGAAAGAATGAATGTAAGGGATAACGAGGTGTTCACACCCGTTGACCTTATTAATTCAAAAACCCTGTCATCGGTAATCAATTCATTCTTCGGAACAAACCAGCTGTCGCAGTTTATGGATCAGACCAATCCGCTGGCTGAAATGACGCACAAACGCCGTATGTCAGCCCTCGGACCTGGTGGTCTGTCGCGCGAAAGAGCAGGATTCGAAGTGAGGGACGTTCATTATACACACTATGGCAGGCTTTGCCCGATTGAAACTCCTGAAGGACCAAATATCGGTCTGATTTCTTCACTCTGCGTTTATGCCAAAATAAACAACCTTGGTTTTATTGAAACTCCTTACCTGAAAGTTAAAGACTGCTCAGGTCGATTTTAGTACAGAGGGTATTGTCTGGCTGAGTGCTGAGGAGGAAGAAGAAAAGATGATTGCCCAGGCAAATGCGCCGCTCCTTAAAGACGGCCATTTTGAGAATACAAGGGCAAAGTGCAGATATGAAGCTGATTATCCGTTTGAGGAAGTCACGAAAGTAGATCTGATGGATGTTGCTCCTAACCAGATAGCATCAATTGCAGCATCGCTTATTCCATTCCTTGAACATGATGATGCAAACAGGGCCCTTATGGGATCAAACATGATGCGCCAGGCTGTTCCGCTTATCAATCCGGAAGCACCAATAGTCGGAACCGGTCTTGAAGGGCAGGTGATAAGGGACAGCAGGATACTCTATGCTGCAGAAGGTGATGGAGTTGTTGAATATGTTGATTCAAACGAAATAGTTATCAGGTATACCCGCACCGATGAGGAAAAATTCGTAAGCTTTGATGACGATATCAGACGTTACACTCTTCCCAAATATAAGAAAACAAACCAGAATACCTGTATTAACCTTATTCCTGTTGTCAGGAAAGGAGAAAAGGTAACCAAAGGACAGGTTCTTACGGAAGGTTATGGTACCAAGAACGGGGAACTGGCTCTTGGCCGAAACCTTAAAGTGGCTTTCATGCCATGGAAAGGTTACAATTTTGAGGATGCAATAGTTATCTCCGAAAAGGTCGTTCAGGAAGATATGTTCACATCGGTACATATCGATGAATATCTCCTTGAAGTCCGGGATACCAAACGCGGTCTTGAAGAACTTACATCAGATATTCCAAACGTAAGCGAGGAAGCAACAAAGCATCTTGATGAAAATGGTCTGATACGGATTGGTGCTCATATAATACCAGGCGATATCCTTATTGGAAAGATCACTCCTAAAGGTGAATCAGATCCTTCTCCGGAAGAAAAACTGCTTCGTGCCATTTTTGGTGATAAGGCAGGTGATGTTAAAGATGCTTCCTGAAAGCAGGACCTTCACTTGAAGGTGTGGTAATTGATAAGAAACTCTTTACAAGGGCAATAAAGGACAGGAAAGCTAAAGCAGTCGAAAAACCACTGCTTGACAAAATTGAAGAAGATTTCAACAGAAACGTTGATGATCTTAAAGGCAAGACTTGTTGATAAGCTGTTTATTCTGGTAAATGGCAAAACTTCACAGGGAGTAAAAGATTATCTTAATGTGGATGTAATTCCAAAAGGCAGCAAATTCACCCTGAAACAGCTTCAGGAAGTTGATTTTCTGAATATCAATCCGAATAAATGGACCACTGATAAGAAGAAAAACGACAGCATCAAAGCAACTCCTTCATAATTATATTATTAAGTATAAGGAGATCGACGGAATCTATAAGCGTAAGAAATACAATATTACTATCGGTGATGAACTGCCAGCAGGTATTGTTCATCTGGCAAAAGTATATATTGCCAAGAAACGTAAGGTAAAAGTCGGTGATAAGATGGCCGGACGTCATGGTAACAAAGGTATTGTTGCCAGGATTGTCCGTCAGGAAGATATGCCTTTCCTTGAAGACGGAACACCTGTTGATATTGTTCTGAATCCGCTGGGTGTTCCTTCGCGTATGAACCTTGGACAGATTTATGAAACAGTTCTTGGATGGGCCGGTCAGAAGCTTGGACTTAAGTTCTCAACTCCTATTTTCGATGGTGCAACTATTGATCAGATCACCGAGTATACCGAAAAGGCAGAGCTTCCCAAATACGGAAAAACTTATCTTTATGACGGTGGTACAGGTGAACGATTTGACCAGCCTGCAACAGTGGGTGTAATCTATATGCTCAAACTGGGTCATATGGTTGATGATAAGATGCATGCCCGTTCAATCGGACCTTATTCACTTATTACACAGCAGCCTCTGGGTGGTAAAGCACAGTTTGGCGGACAGCGTTTTGGTGAAATGGAAGTTTGGGCACTTGAAGCATTTGGTGCTGCCCATATTCTCCAGGAAATACTTACAATTAAATCAGATGATGTGATTGGCCGGGCAAAAGCTTATGAAGCAATTGTAAAGGGAGAACCAATGCCACAACCCGGTATTCCTGAATCATTGAATGTGCTGCTTCATGAACTGAGAGGACTGGGATTGAGTGTTATTCTTGATTAACAGACCGGTCCGTATTTAGTTTTTTAAATTATTGAATAAATAAAATTCAGTATATGTCATTCAGAAGAGATAACAAAACAAAAACAAGTTACTCAAAGATCTCAATCAGTCTTGCTTCACCGGAAGAAATCCTCGATCGTTCAAGCGGTGAAGTACTGAAGCCTGAAACAATCAATTACCGGACTTATAAACCTGAACGTGATGGTTTATTCTGCGAAAGGATTTTCGGACCGGTAAAAGATTATGAATGTCATTGCGGAAAATACAAAAGAATCCGTTATAAAGGAATTGTTTGCGACCGTTGCGGTGTTGAGGTAACTGAGAAAAAGGTACGCCGCGAAAGAATGGGACATATTTCACTTGTTGTTCCTGTTGCACATATCTGGTATTTCCGTTCATTGCCCAATAAAATCGGTTATCTGCTCGGACTTCCCACCAAAGAAACTTGATTCTATAATTTATTATGAGAGATATGTGGTTATCAATCCGGGTATTAAAGCAGTTGACGGTGTTAAATATCTCGATTTCCTGACAGAAGAGGAATATCTTGAAATAACTGAATCACTTCCGAAAGAAAACCAGTATCTTGAAGATAATCATCCCGATAAGTTTATTGCCGATATGGGTGCTGAAGCGCTTTATAAGCTGCTCAGCCGTCTCGATCTTGATGAACTGTCATACTCACTTCGTCACAGGGCAAATACCGAAACTTCACAGCAGCGTAAAAATGAAGCACTTAAACGTCTTCAGGTTGTTGAAGCTTTCAGGGATTCAAAGCATGTGAACAAGCCTGAATGGATGATCATGAAGGTTGTTCCTGTTATTCCACCTGAACTGAGACCTCTGGTTCCTCTCGATGGCGGACGTTTTGCCACAAGCGACCTGAATGACCTTTACCGAAGGGTTATCATCAGGAATAACCGTCTGAAAAGACTTATTGAGATCAAAGCTCCTGAAGTTATCCTTCGTAATGAAAAACGAATGCTTCAGGAAGCTGTTGATTCACTTATTCGATAATTCAAGAAAAGCAAATGCTGTAAAAACTGATGCCAACCGTCCTCTGAAATCACTGAGCGACAGTCTTAAAGGAAAACAGGGACGTTTCCGTCAGAACCTGCTTGGTAAAAGGGTTGACTATTCAGCTCGTTCAGTTATCGTTGTTGGTCCTGAACTTGAAGCTTCATGAATGCGGCTTGCCAAAAGATATGGCAGCTGAACTTTACAAACCATTTATTATCCGTAAACTTATTGAAAGAGGTATTGTAAAAACTGTTAAATCGGCTAAGAAAATTGTTGACAGGAAAGATCCTGTTGTTTGGGATATTCTTGAAAATGTTCTGAAAGGACATCCTGTTCTGCTGAACCGTGCTCCTACACTGCACAGGCTTGGTATCCAGGCATTCCAGCCAAAACTTATTGAAGGAAAAGCTATTCAGCTTCATCCGCTCGTTTGTACGGCTTTCAACGCCGACTTCGACGGTGACCAGATGGCTGTTCATCTTCCTCTTGGCAATGCTGCAATTCTTGAAGCACAGATGCTTATGCTTGCTTCACATAATATTCTTAATCCTGCAAACGGTGCACCGATCACTGTTCCTTCACAGGACATGGTTCTTGGTCTTTATTATATTACAAAAGGAAGAAAAAGCACTGCAACTGAAAAGGTAAGAGGAGAAGGACTTATTTTCTATTCTCCCGAGGAGGTTAATATTGCTTACAATGAAGGAAAGATTGACCTTCATGCCATTATTAAAGTTAAAGTCAATGACAGGGTCGATGGTGAATTGGTAAATCATATTGTTGAAACAACTGTCGGCCGGGTTATCTTTAACCAGTTTGTTCCCGAAGAAGTTGGATTTATAAATGAGATCCTTACCAAGAAATCACTGAGGGATATTATCGGCCATGTTCTGAAACTTGCAGGAACTGCAAAAACTGCCGATTTCCTCGATGCCATCAAGAATCTTGGATTCTATTCAGCCTTTAAAGGTGGCTTGTCATTTAACCTTGATGATGTGATTATTCCTGAGGAAAAGACAAAATTTGTTACTGAAGGCTATGAGCAGGTTGAAGAAGTGCTGAACAACTACAACATGGGATTTATTACCAATAATGAACGTTATAACCAGATCATTGATATCTGGACACATGTCAATGCAAGACTTACCCAAACACTGATGAAACAGCTTTCAAACGACAAGCAGGGATTCAATTCAGTTTATATGATGCTTGATTCAGGAGCAAGGGGTTCAAAAGAACAGATCCGTCAGCTTTCAGGAATGAGGGGTCTTATGGCAAAACCTCAGAAATCAGGTTCAACCGGTTCTGAAATCATTGAAAACCCGATTCTTTCAAACTTTAAGGAAGGACTGTCGGTTCTTGAATACTTTATTTCAACACACGGTGCACGTAAAGGTCTTGCCGATACAGCTCTTAAAACAGCTGATGCCGGTTATCTTACACGTCGTCTGGTTGACGTTTCACAGGATGTGATTATTAATGAAGAAGACTGCGGAACACTGCAGAGGTCTTGTTGCAACAGCTATCAAGAAGAATGAGGAAGTTGTTGAATCACTATATGAAAGAATTCTTGGACGTACAACTGTTCATGATGTTTATCATCCTCTTACCGGTGAACTGATTGTTGAAGTCAGGACAGGAACTTACTGAAGATCTTGCAAGGAAAATTGAAGATTCTCCAATTGAACAGGTTGAGATCCGTTCGGTTCTTACCTGTGAATCGAAAAAAGGTGTTTGTGCAAAATGTTATGGACGTAACCTTGCAACCGGCCGGATGGTTCAGAAAGGAGAAGCAGTTGGTGTTATTGCTGCACAGAGTATCGGTGAACCCGGTACACAGCTTACACTTCGTACATTCCACGTTGGAGGTACTGCTTCGAACATTACAACTGAATCGAGGCTTGTTGCACGATACGGTGGTATTGCTGAAATTGAAGAACTGAGATCAGTTCCGAAAAAGGATACTGAAAAAGGTGATATTGATATTGTTATCGGTCGTCTTGCTGAACTAAGAATTATTGACAAGAAAACCGGTATTGCACTTACAACTCATACAATTCCTTATGGTTCAAAACTTTATATTAAACCAGGACAGGAAATTGAAAAGGGTAAGCTTATTTGCGAATGGGATCCATTCAATGCTGTTATTATTTCTGAACTTGGCGGTAAGATAGCTTATGATTATCTTATTGAAGGTATTACTTTCCGTGAAGAATCGGATGAACAGACCGGATTCAAGGAAAAAGTAATTATTGAAAGCAGGGATAAGACAAAGAACCCGGCAATCAAGATACTGGGACCAAAGGGTGAAGAACTGAGAGTTGTATAACCTTCCTGTTGGATCTCACCTTGTTGTTGATACCGAACAAGATGGTTGAAGCCGGTGAAGTTCTTGCCAAAATACCACGAGCTGTTGGTAAATCAGGTGATATAACCGGTGGTCTGCCCCGGGTTACTGAACTGTTCGAAGCACGTAATCCTTCGAATCCTGCAATTGTTTCGGAAATTGATGGTGAAGTTACATTTCGGAAAGATAAAAAGAGGTAACCGGGAAATCACAATCAAATCAAAAACTGATGAGATGAAGAAATACCTTGTTCCGCTTTCAAAACAGATCCTTGTTCAGGAAAATGATTATGTAAAAGCAGGTATTCCTCTTTCCGACGGTGCAATTACTCCTTCAGATATTCTTGCAATCAAAGGACCCACAAAAGTCCAGGAATATATTGTAAATGAGATTCAGGAAGTTTATCGTCTGCAGGGTGTTAAGATCAATGACAAACATTTTGAGATCATTGTCCGCCAGATGATGCGTAAGGTTGAAATCGTTGATCCGGGTGATACAAAATTCCTTGAACGTCAGGTTGTTGATAAACTTGAGTTCATGGATGAAAATGACTGGATCTATGGCAAGAAAGTATATTGTTGATGCAGGTGATTCCCAGACACTTCGTCCGGGTATGATTGTTACTGCCCGCAAACTGAGGGATGAAAATTCAGTTCTGAAACGCCGCGACCTGAAGATTGTTGAAGCAAGGGATGCTATTCCTGCAACATCAAGCCAGGTTCTTCAGGGTATAACAAGAGCTGCTCTTCAGACAAACAGCTTCTTCTCAGCTGCTTCATTCCAGGAGACTACAAAGGTACTTAATGAAGCTGCAATACTTGGCAAGATTGACAAGCTTGAAGGACTGAAGGAAAATGTTATTGTCGGTCATCTTATTCCTGCAGGAACAGGACAGCGTGAATATAACAGCATTATTGTCGGATCACTCGAGGAGTATGAAAACCTGACGGAGACTCCGGTCGAAGCTTGAACAGGAGGTCAAGAAAATAGAACTTAATTCAATATAGCCATGTCAGATCCCAAGAATCCAAACCAGATCAGTATTGAGCTGAATGAGGAAATTGCACAGGGAACTTATTCAAACCTTGCAGTTATTACTCATTCAGCTTCTGAATTTGTTATCGACTTTGTCCGGATTATGCCGGGAATACCCAAAGCACAGGTCAAATCGAGGATAATTCTTACTCCTGAACATGCCAAAAGACTTGTTGCAGCTCTGCAGGATAATATTGCAAAATATGAATCTGTTCATGGGACGATAAAGGATGTCAAAGGATCCGGACCTGTCTTGCCTCTGACTTTTGGCGGTCCGACAGCTCAGGCTTAGTAAATAATAAGTATACAATGAGAGAAGGGGTTAAGCCCCTTTTCTTTTTAAAGCTCACCGCAGTTAGAACAAGGCGGTGAGTACATGAGATTTAGTTTCAATTTTGTATATTTCCGAAAATTTCTCAGGTGGAGCAATTCAGGATTTCTTTCATAGGAGCAGGCAGAGTTGCAAAGGCTTTAGCCCAGGTCCTGTACAATACAGGCTTTAAAATACAGGAAATAGTATCAAAATCGGGCAGCAGCAGCCGGGTACTTGCTGATCTGTGCAATGCTTCACCTAAACCTGACCTCAACTTCACAGACGGTACAGACATAATTATTGCTGCTGTTCCCGACGATGCCCTCCCGGGTGTACTTAAGAAGATATCATGCGGCGAAAGTGTGATTGTTGTTCATACCGCAGGAAGTATCGGGCTTGACGTATTCCCTTCAGATCTTAAACATACAGGTGTCTTTTATCCTCTTCAAACTTTTTCCGAAGGCAGGTCCATCAATTTTAAGGATATTCCATTCTTCATCGAGGCATCTGACCCCAACACCTGTGAAGTACTGAACAGTCTTGCAGTGTCGATAGGCGGAGAAGTGCATTTTGTTGATACACAACGCCGGAAGCTTCTTCATGTTGCAGCCGTGTTTGTGAGTAATTTTACCAACCATATGCTCACGGCAGGGAAAAAGACCACCCGGGAAGCAGGATTCCCTTTTAAAATACTTGAACCATTGATTAATGAAACCATTCTGAAAGCTGTTGAAAACGGACCTGAGGTTTCACAAACAGGACCCGCTGTCCGGATGGATATCGGAACTATAGACAAACATATCGAATTGCTGTCTTTCTCGCCTGATCTGCAAAACCTTTACATGGAAATTACAAAATCGATAATGGGCTTTTACAAAGAAAAGTGATTAATGAACAATTTTAAAGAAGGTCTTTCAGGAATTAAAGGATTCGTTTTTGATATTGATGGTGTCCTGTCACTGCAGACTATCAATTTAAACTCCTTTGGAGTACCAAACCGTACAGTAAACCTCCGGGATGGATATGCCTTACAGCTGGCAGTCAAAAAAGGATATTGCATTGCGGTAATTTCCGGATGCAATTCAAACGAGTACCGGAAACGACTTAAGCTCCTGGGAATCAAAGATATCTATCTTAACAGCCGTTCAAAGCTCGACCATTTTAATGATTTTCTGAAGAAACATAATCTTAAAACATCTGAGGTACTTTTTATGGGTGACGATATTCCTGATTATGAAGTTATGAAAGCGGCCGGTGTTCCCGTATGTCCTGCCGATGCGGATAGTGAAATAAAACAGGTTGCTTCCTATGTTTCTGATAAAAAAGGAGGCGAAGGTTGTGTCAGGGATGTAATTGAGCAGGTATTAAGACTCCATAACAACTGGATGAATACTGACGCATTTACCTGGTAACGCATGAAATCATTTCTTACCCTTATCAGATGGCAAAACCTTCTCATAGTCGCACTGACGATGATGCTGATGAGATATGCTGTTATTGAACCAGTCATTGGCAAGATCAGTGTTGTGTTGCTGGGAGGGTCTGAGGTCCCAATGACACTTAAGTTGCCCTGGTATGATTTTGTAATTCTTGTTGTTGCAACAATACTGCTGACAGCTGGAGGGTATGTGATAAACGATTATTTCGATATCAAGACCGACCTTATAAACAGGGGAGAGGTGATTGTCGGGACAAAGATCCCCAGAAGGCAGGCGATGATGTGGCATAATATCCTGAACATTTCCGGGGTTGCAGCCGGATTTTATATCTCCTGGAAAGCAGGCTATTTCTGGCTTGGGACATTGTTCCTGATCGTCTCCGGATTACTTTATTTCTATTCGGCAAGCTATAAGCGGCAGTTTCTTATCGGGAACATAATAGTTGCTTTACTTACCGCAATGGTTCCGATGCTGGTGGTTCTTTATGAATGGCCGGCTCTTTACAGGTATTACGCCGTAAATGCTGTCAATTCCCCGCCGCTAGGCATTATTTTCTATTGGGTTGGCGGATTTGCAGTTTTTGGCTTTCTTACAACACTTACAAGAGAGATAATAAAGGATATTGAAGACTTTGAAGGCGACATGGCATACGGCAGGAATACCGTGCCCGTAATCATAGGGATACTTACTGCAAGGATCGTTGCAATCTGCCTGATTGTTATAACTATAACATTACTCTATCTGGTATGGAATTTCTTTCTTAACGACAGGATCACTCTGATCTATATCTCCCTTGTAATTGTAATACCACTACTGTTTGTTATATATCAGCTGATTGCAGGCAGCGATAAAAAGCAGCTTCATATTGCCAGCAGAATGATGAAGGTGGTAATGATAACCGGTATTCTGTATTCTGCACTTGCTAAAGTGATTTTAACCTGGGATCTTTTTTAAGATGGTCATTGAAGAACTCAACAAATACAGGATCATTCTGGCTTCACGTTCACCCAGAAGGCAGCAGCTTCTGAGCGAACTTGGCCTGAAATTCAGGGTTATCGTAAAAGACTGGGAGGAAGGATTCCCGGTAAATCTTAAAGCAGAAAAGATCGCTCTCTATGTTGCCAGACAAAAAGCAAGTAATTTTAAAGCCGGTTTAAAGGAAGATGAGATAGTTATCACTGCAGATACAATAGTCTGGTGCAATAACATGGTACTTGATAAACCAGTCGACACCTACGATGCAGGAAGGATATTGAGGGAGATTTCAGGAAATACCCATGAAGTTATAACTGGTGTTGCACTCCTGTCCACAAACCGGGAAACATCGTTCTATTCATCAACAAAAGTAACCTTTGAAAAACTTTCTGACGAAGAGATTGATTTCTATATTCAGAATTTTAAGCCATTTGATAAGGCAGGGGCTTACGGAATCCAGGAATGGATAGGCATTGCCGCATGCAGCAGGATAGAAGGGTCCTATTTTAATGTCATGGGTTTGCCTGTTCAGCAGGTTTATACGGAATTACGCAAGTTTGTAAAATGATTATATGAAGTTCAGGAACTTGAGGAAACCTCTTTGTATCCCTGTGTAAGGTTTAATAAAAGTTTACTCCTCTTTGCGGTCTTGGGTTTTAATACTTATTCTTACTTTGCGGTTAACTGATTTACAGAAAGAAAAAAAGACGTATTAAAAGACATATTAAATTGAAAAAAAAGACGTATTAAAAGACATATTAAATTAAAAAAAAGAAGTATTATGATGCCACAAAGTCGCTAAGACACGAAGAAATCCGAAATTAAAGTAAGTACGATAATATATAGAAGGTCTTTTAACCGATATCCCGTTAAGTAAAATAAAAATAGAAATATAACATGAGAAAGCTTTTATTGATCACCATTTATTTAATGTTCATTACCCTGACCTGCACCGCAAAACCTGACGAAGGTATGTGGATACCCCTTTTGATTGAAAAGTATAACATAAAGCTGATGCAGGAAAAGGGATTTAAGCTGACTGCTGAGGATATTTACAGTGTGAACCGGGCCTGCATGAAAGATGCCGTTGTCAATTTTGGAGGGGGGTGTACGGGTGAACTTATTTCACCCGAAGGCCTTCTTATAACAAATCACCATTGCGGCTACAACCAGATCCAGAAACATTCGAGTCTGGAGCATGATTACCTTACAGATGGATTCTGGGCAATGTCTCTCAGGGAGGAACTACCGAATCCGGGTCTTACGGTGACCATCCTGAAACGGATGGAGGATGTTACGGCAAGCGTTCTGGCAGGAGTGCAGGAAGGAATGGCTTCGGAGGAACGTGACAAAGTAATTGCATCGAATATTGAAAAGATCCAGGATAAAGCAATGGAAGGCAACGGTTACAGGGCATATGTGCGGCCATTTTACATGGGCAACCAGTATTTCCTCTTTGTAAATGAAATATTCAGGGACGTAAGACTTGTTGGTGCTCCTCCATCAGCAATAGGGAAGTTCGGCGGAGATACCGACAATTGGATCTGGCCCCGTCATACCGGCGATTTCTCGTTGTTCAGGGTGTACGCGGACAAAAATAATAAACCCGCCGACTATTCGCCTGAAAATATACCATATAGCCCCGCTTATTATTTCCCTGTTTCACTTAAGGGTGTTAAAGAGGGAGATTTTACAATGGTTTTCGGTTATCCCGGTTCAACCTCCGAGTATGTTCCGTCGTACCATATCGATATGGTTAAAAACTACATCGACCCTGTTTTAATAGATGTCAGAACCAGGAAAATAGAGATTTTACAGTCTGCAATCAATTCCGATCCACTCCTTAGGATCAAATATTCAGCAAAGATAGCTGGTATAGCTAATTCATGGAAGAAGTGGCAGGGAGAGTTACAGGGGCTGGAACGAATGGGAACGATAGGCAAAAAGGAGGAGTACGAGGCAAAGCTGACAAAATGGATAGACGCTGATATCTCGAGAAAATCAAAATATGGCAATATTCTTCCTGCTTATAAAGAATTATATGCAGGGTTAAGGGAATACACCCTCGTAAACAGCTTTACAAATGAGGTGGTGAACGGGATTGAATCCTTAAGCTTTGCAAGGAATATAAGGGGATTAGCTGACCTGTACGAAAAAAATGCAGGAACAGAAGAAATACAGAAAGCCAAAACTGCTTTAACAGAAGCCGCCAGACAATTCTTCAAGGATTACGATAAGGAAACTGACAGAAAATTGTTTGTCTCGCTTCTGAAGATGTACGGGAGTACTCTCGACGTAAAATGGCAGTCGCCCGAATATCTGAAGCTTAAAAGTCAATGCAGGGGCGATTTTGAAAAAATTTCTGGCAGATTGTTCAGCCGGACGGTTTTTGCTGATGAGGTAATGTTTAATTCTTTTGTAAACAAATTCAGCAATTCCTCAGTAAATACGTTGAAAAAGGATCCGTTATTTATACTTGCCATTGATGTCAGTGATTTCCTTGCAAAAAATACAAGACCTGAACTTAACAGGCTGAATGCTGAAATTCAGAAGCTCAACAGGGATTTTATGCTTGCTCAGATGGAATTTGACCGTGAAAAGGTATTTTATCCCGATGCAAACTCGACATTAAGGGTTGCTTACGGGACAGTCAGGGGGTACTATCCAAAAGATGCTGTATTTTATTCCCCATATACAACTCTGAAAGGGATAATTGAAAAAGATAATCCTGCGATTTATGATTATGATGTTCCGGATAAGCTCAGGGAGTTGTACGCTAACCGCGATTTTGGGCGCTATACCCAGAACGGAGAGGTTCCTGTTTGCTTTATTGCAAATAACCACACAACAGGGGGCAACTCAGGGAGCCCGGTTATCAACGGTGAGGGATACCTGATAGGCATCAACTTCGACAGAGCATGGGAAGGGGTTGCCAGCGATATGGCTTTCGATCCGGACCTGAGCCGTAACATAAGTCTCGATATCAGGTACGCGCTGTTTATTATCGATAAGTTTGCAGGTGCCGGATATCTCCTGAAAGAAATGACAATTATTGAATAATTAACCTAAGTTGCCAGTTACTGACTTACTTGCTACAACCTGCCACCTGCAACCTAACCAGCGCCCATCACCCAGCACCCGACACCCAGCACCCAGCAACCAGCAACCAACTAAATGATCAGTATGATCTGATAGTTTTCAGTTTGTCTGCAAATCTCTGATAAACGGTTTCCTGCCCGGCTATCTGCTCTTTTACCTTTTCCTGCATTCTTTCGTTCCTGGGAATATCTCCTGTATTCTTGTCAATTTCAGAATCAGCTCTGTTTATTTTATTTTCAGATGATTTAATTGAATTTTCAGCCTTCTTCTTTCTTTTCTCAAGTTCCTTGATCATATCCGCCTTTTCTTTCTGGGCTGGGCCAGCTTCCATTGTACTTATCAGGGCATTTTGCTCCGTAAGGGCAACGTTAACGGTTGCAAGCTCAGCTTCCTGAACGGCTATATTCTCCTTTTCACTCGATATTGAGCTGTTATCTGACTGAATGGATTTTTGCATCCGCGATTTTTCATTTTCAAGGGAGGAAAGTTCTTTTTGAAGTTCACGGAGCTTCTTTTCTTCGGCATCAGCCTGATCTTTGACAATTGCAGTGTATTGAGACTTTGAAAAATTCTTAAGATAATCCTTAGCCTGGTTAAATACAGCTTCATCAGCACTCCTTTCAATGTACTGATCTTTTTTCAGTTCAAATGAAGCAAAAAGCTGAAGCATTGAATCGAGCTCGACAAGTTTGCTGTAAACGTTTATAGGATTGGGACTTACGCTCCTTATTTTGGCGCCAAATATCGACATTTCATTATTCTCGGTGATTACTTTCGATTTTGTACCTCCCTGCAGATCCTTAAGCCACTCTTTAAGGGTCTTTTCATAGCCTGCTTCAGGAATTGTGACAGAGAGACCAGGTAAGAGGCTATTCCCGATTTTAAGACTGTCTGCTGATACATTTATGGGTTTCTGGGCTTTTATTCCATAAACCGGCATCAATAACAAAAAAACAATAGTAAATTTTGTCTTCATAGCAAATTGTATAATGTCCTGACTCTGATTGATGTATAAATATACAAATTATTAAATAAACGGACACTGAAAATTTCAGTTATGTTTTTTCAATTTTTCGAAACACTCCCTGCCTTCCCTGAAAGAGAACCAGGCGAGACCAAGGGTTCCAATGCTATCGATATAAATAAATTCTGTTAGTTCATATATCGCACTGCTTATCAGAAGGATAACTGACATGTATAAACATACCTTTGTGCATTCGGCGTCGGCAAGGACTGCGTCTGATTCTAGTCTTTTCCCGATCCTGATCTTTCCTGCAATAAGCAACGTCATCATTATAATTGAGATGATGGAGATCACGACGCCCCAGAATGTTGTTTCTGGTTTGTGTCTGACAATTACATTATAAACACTTGTTATTGCAAGTCCGGCTGTCAGGAGATAAAATGAAATGCCGGTTATTCGCAAAGCTGTCTTCTCAAAAGCACTATCGCTGTTTCCTGAATTTTGTCTTACGCGAAGGACCATATGGGCTATCCCCAGCCCTGAAATGACCTCAACAAAGCTGTCGGTACCAAATCCGAACAGGGCAAGGCTCTCATCTTCGTATCCGAACCAGATGGATACGATGCCTTCAAGAAGATTATAGAATATAGTAAATAAAGCAAGTGCAAAAGCTATGTTGTAAAGCCTCTGCCTGTCGAATGCCAGGGAATTGACAGGTTCCATTCTATTTTTCAAGGATCGATTTCAGGTTTTGAAGCCCTCCTTCAAGATCTTTCCCCAACATCGCATCCATATCCATAAATAACAACATCAGGTTAGTCGGGTATTTCATCTTTCCAAAAAATCCCCATGTAACCCTGGTTGCAGATTCACCATCACTTTTAACTTCCATAAATGCATTGTCAGTCGACTTCATAGGCTCATAAAACCTTAAAACATAGTCAATCCTTTCGCCATCGGAGATCTTTACTATTTCTTGTTCCCCCTTCCCTGCCTCCTTAACAGGGCTGTCCCATGCTGCAACAAAACCTACAGTGGCATCAGTGCCCCTGAAGTCCCTTTTCATGTTTGGATCGATTTTACCCCAGACACTGTATGTTTCCTGGTTCTTAAGGTACTTAACATAGTCATAAACTTCTTGTTTGGGAAGATTAACGCTTATTGACCGTTCAACAGTGTACTCTTTTTTGGCAAAGAGGGCGGCAATCAATACCAGAACTATTAATCCCGCAAGAGTTGCGGCAAAGTATTTAAGAAACTTTTTCATATGATATTGTTTTAAACTTCCTGATGTACAAGCTAAAACAATTATTTAATCCAATTGTTTCTGATTAATGGTATAATTTTGACCTGCCCGGATTAATCCACACAGATAGCGATTTGCACCTGGATTGAAGTTAATAAAATTAGCATAAATTTTCATTTCCCGATATTTATAGTAGGTGTTAAAGCATTAAAAATTATTATCTTTCATGGGAAAATAATTCAAAAATGATCAGAATCGTAGCTGATAATAGCATTCCATTTTTAAGAGGCGTTCTGGAATCTTTCGCAAATGTTACCTGGCTGCCCGGAAAACAAATTACAAGGGACGCTGCAATGGAGGCTGATGCGTTGCTTGTCAGAACACGGACCAGATGCAATGCTGACCTTCTTGAAGGAACACCGGTGAAGTTTATTGGTACTGCTACAATAGGTTTCGATCATATTGATACGGACTATTGTGTAAGGAATAACATAAAATGGACGAATGCCCCCGGCTGCAATTCATCCTCAGTTCAGCAATACATTGCTGCAGCCCTGCTTAAAATTTCATCAGATTCCGGTTTTGAGCTGAGGAATAAAACGCTGGGAATTGTAGGTGTGGGAAAGGTAGGATCAAAAGTTGAAAAGCTTGCAAGGATCCTTGGAATGAAGGTAATGGTGAACGATCCTCCCCGTGCAAGGATTGAGACAGATATTAGATTCGATAGTCTTGATGATCTTCTTGGCTATTCCGATATAATCACGCTTCATGTCCCTCTCAATATTGATGGCATTGATAAGACATTGCATCTTTTTAACGAGGCTACTTTTGGCAAGATTAAAAAAGGCAGCTGGCTGATAAACTCTTCAAGGGGAGAAGTTGTTGACACCGAAGCCTTCAAAAAAGCCCTGGCTTATGATCGGCTGGCTGGCGCAGTGATAGATGTCTGGGAAAAGGAGCCTGAAATTGATATTCCCCTGATGCATGCGGCTTATCTGGCAACTCCACATATTGCAGGTTACTCGACTGATGGCAAAGCTAATGGAACTGCAATGACCGTTAAGGCTTTATGTGAACAGTTCAGTATTCCGCTTTTAAATTGGTACCCCGATGAGATGCCTCCTTCCTGCTGAACCGGTCCTTACAATTGACAGTAATGGTAAAAGTGATGAAGAGATCCTCAGGAAAGCAGTCCTGCATACATATAATATTGTGGAAGACGATATAAAATTACGTTTCGATCCGTCCCGCTTCGAAAAGGTGAGGGAAGAGTATCCTGTAAGGAGGGAATTTCCTGCTTTTACGGTAAGGCTTAAAGGCGATCCGAAAAAAGCAGGAACGAAGCTGGAGATGTTGGGATTTAATGTTGAGTTAAACGGCGCCAACGCCTGATTAGGTTTACATAGGATGGGAAGAAAAATTTTCAGCCGGAGAGATTTTACACGAACAACAGCTATCGGAGCGGCATATCCTGTATTTCAAAGTTTTCATGGTTTGGAACGTCCTGCCTTAAAGTCTGATTACATCGGAAAACTTAAGATCAGCCTTAATGCATTTTCATTCGATAAACCATTGCGGGCAGGAACGATGACTCTTGATGATCTTCTTGATTATTGTGCAAAAACCGGTTTTGACGGTGTTGACCTTACGGGCTATTATTTTCCTGGTTATCCGGTTGTACCGTCGGATGAATATATTTATCATATCAGGAAGAAAGCATTCAGACTCGGGATTGACCTTGGATGCACAGGTGTCCGGAATGATTTTACATGGTCAGATCCGCTGAAGAGGGAAGAAGAGAAGAAGCTTGTAAAAGAATGGATAAAAGTTGCTCATAAACTTGGCGCTCCGGGCTTGAGAATTTTTGCCGGAACACTTTCGAAGGAGACATTCTTATGGGAGGAGAGAGCAAAATGGATAGCTGAGGACATAAGGGAGTGTGCAGAATTCGGCAAAGGCTATGGTGTCATGCTGGCGCTGCAAAATCATAATGATTTTTTAAAAACTTCTTTAGATGTTGACAGGTTGCTAAAACTCATCAATTCAGAATGGGTAGGTCTGATGCTTGATATAGGCAGCTATCATACAAGTGATCCCTATAAGGACATCTCGGCCACTGCCGGACATGCAATAACCTGGCAGATGAAGGAAAAAGTTTTCGTTAATGAAACCCAGGTCGATACGGATTACAAGAAGATCATTGATATCGTATTGCAGTGTGGATATAAAGGTTATCTGCCCCTTGAAACTCTTGGGGAGGGCGATCCCTTCACCAAGGTAGAACAGTTATTCAAAAAAGTCCAGTCTGTAATAAATACCTGATTCTCACTTATATCTTTCACTTCCTGTAGCTTAACCCTTTAATAATGACCGGGGGCTTAATAAATCTTCCCGGACAATATATATCAGGCAGGCACGGTTTCCTTTATTGCAGCAAATTCCTTCACCTGGAATACAAATGCCTGGAGCCTTGTATCAAGTGAAACAGAATCCTGTCCGTCATATGCAATATTGATGAACGGTATATTATTATGATCCTTCCTGAATGAATCGCTGACTGAGGCTATAAGTGTTCCGGGCATACAGGTGAACGGCAGTATTGCAGCAATTCCGGAAACACCTCTTTTTGTCAGAGCAACCGATGTTCCCATTGCAATCGGAGGATCACCGTCATAAAACTCATTCACATAGGTGTTGCACAGCTTCAGCATTTCATGAAGTGATACATCCTTTTCATGATCGGTAAATTTCTTTATCCCTTCAGTAAGGAACTTGCAATTACATCCTGACCGAAGCCCTGAATTTTGGATTTAATAATTCCCTTTTTATCATTTTTCCACCTGCTGTCGCGGGTAAACCGGTAGGTGGAATAATAGATCCATTCTGAGAATGGTCCAATAACTACTTCAACTCCAAGATCTTCAAGCCGGTTGGCAATATTGCCGTTACAGCCTGCATTATCGCGCATGAATATCTCTCCGATAATTGCCACAACAGGTCTTCTTACACTTTTATCAACCTTTATTGCCATAAAATCTGAAGCTATTCCGGCAAGTACTTTATGAAGACCTCTGGATCCTTTTTCAATGCATCTTTCAAGCCTGTGGATTGCATCCTGATAAAGCCTGTCTGATTCACCCTTATTGATCTCATAAGGTCTTGTTTCCCTGTATATTTTCCTTAGATAATCAGCAACAATAAATCCTTTCCATGCATTGATCCTGAATTTCTGGCCATGTTCTCCGGCAACATCTTCATATGATGTATCATTTGAAGGAGTTATCAGTTCTGCATTTTCAAATCCAAGCCGGTCAAACAGTATCCTGTGAAACTGGTTATACTGTCCAAACCGGCATGGTCCGTTATGATCAGGCATGAAGAAGCTCATTTTTGAAGGATCGGCTCCGGGTTCCTGTAATTTTTTTACGAAGCTTCCGGTTGTACAGATCATTGGGAAGCACTCTTTTGATGATGTATATTTCCTTCCTATGGCCAGATCTTCTTCAGTCTGTTTTGGCAGAACTTCTGACGGAACTCCAATGCTGCGTGCAGCTGCAGCAAGCATATAAGCACCATCGTTCATATAAGGAAAATACAGTATTCTGTCCTTTGGAGGAGATGCCGGACTTGGCCGCGGCCTGAAGATCGTCACATCTTTTTTCTCATTCTGTTCGGAGCCTCTCAGACTGTCAAGGAAAGCTTCAATTCGTGTGACCATACCGGCATCGGCAGAATGTTCGTCAACCTCAAGATGAAGGAATGGTTTTCCTTTCAGCTCTTCAGTTACATAATGCCAGATGAATGAATCAGGTCCGCATCGGAAATTGCTCAGGTAAACTGCATATAATCCTTCAGTTTTTGCCACATGCTGTGCTGCAGCAATGATCTTCTGACCATTTGGCCAGTACATATTCCTGTAATTATCAAAAATATTGTATGGAGACAGGTCGAGCATATCCACCGGGATCGGCATTACATTCTGGGTTATAAGCTTTTCGATCAAGTCCCAGATTCAGATGAGGATCAGCGCTGTTATATGGTCTTCCCAGGAGAACAACAGGTCTGCAGTTTTCAGGGATATTTTTAAGAACCTCTTTTCCATAGTCCACAAGACTCTTTTCAAATGAAATCTGAACTTCATCAGCTTTATAAATTGCTTTTTTTATTTCTTCTTTTCCTATTCCGAATTTATCATTGAAATATGTGGTCATCTCTTTCACCAGAGCACGCTCAAAGAATCTGAAATGAAGTGTTGGGATCAGCAGTTTTGATTCATCAATTTTACCTTTCAGTGCTGCCTTTACCATAAACGGATAAGTCTGAATCCATGGGCAGTTGCAGTTAAATGTTTTGTTTCCTTCGCTGAACTTGGCATTTACAATAAATGGAAGAAAGATATAATCAACTCCTTTTTCAATCAGGTCAATGACATGACCATGCATCAGTTCAACAGGAAGACATGTTTCTGTTGTCATTGTTTCAATTGACTGGGTGACAAGCGCTTTATCTGATTCTCTTGAAAGGACGACAGTAAATCCAAGTTCTTCAAAAAAGGTACGCCAGAACGGGAACTGCTGATAAAAAACCATCAGAGCCCTGGGTATTCCAATTGTAGCCGTTTTCACATCCTTCGTTTCCGTGTATCCTTCCATCAGCATTTCCAGTCCTCTTGTTGAAAAGATTAGGGATATTGTTTGCTGCTTTTTTCCGGCCGTCAGTTTCATATTTTTCGCAACGGCCGCCATAGAACAAGGATTTCTTTTCCCCGGCTATTTTAACTTTTCTTATTTCACAATGGTTTGTACAACTCTGGCAGACAAACCTGCTGATCTCATATGTTACATTCCGGATTCCAAAACCTTTAAATGTGGTTTTTTGTCCTTTGGTCATTGATCTCTGTGCAAGGATTGCAGCACCAATAGCTCCGGTAACATCAAAATGGGAGGGATGATTATTTTCTTGCCAAGTCACCTGTTCAAAAGCAGCAACAACGGCTTTATTATTTGTAACACCTCCCTGGAAAAAGATCTTATTTCCAACTCTCCGGTCAGCAACAACCTTCTGGAGATAATTATATACTATTGAATAAGCCAGTCCTCCGACAAGGTTTTCATTTCTTGCTCCTTTCTGCATGAATGAATTAAGGTCCGATTCCATAAAAACAGTACACCTGTCACCAAGCTTGACCGGACATTCTGAGTTTAAGCGCCATGCATCCGAACTCCTCAACAATATTGATATTCAGTTTTTCGGCCTGCTCTTCAAGAAATGATCCCGTTCCGGCAGCACATACTTTATTCATTTCAAAGTCGACAACAACACCGTTCTCAATGCTTATATATTTTGAATCCTGTCCTCCGATCTCAAAAATTGTATCGACAGTGGGATCATAATCAATTGCTGCAGTAGCCTGAGCTGTTATTTCATTCTGAATAGTATCGGCACCGATAAAATCGCCGGTCAGATACCGGCCCGATCCTGTTGTTCCTGCACCAATAACTTCAACACTTGTCGCCAACCTCATCATAAATTTCAGTCATCCCTTTCTGGATTGCTTCCAGGGGTTTCCCGGCAGTTGGCAGGTAACGTCTGGCAATTACCTTGTGATCAGGATCAATAAGAACAACATTTGTACTCAGCGATCCTACATCAATACCCAGGTAGACCTGATGTTTGTCTTGTCCGTTAGACTTAAAATGGACAACTTTATTGTAGACAGCTTCAGATTCCTTCAATTGGGGCAGACTGTTAAAGGATGTCAGAGTCCTCGGAAAGGTACTCTTCCAGCTTCTGCATCCCCTTGAAATGATTCATCTCCAGGCTGTTGGAGCGGGCATACATTACAGCTCCGATAGCACCCATTGATGCATGATGCTCGGGTATAATCAGTTCATCTTCCTTCAGGTCAAGTATCTCCCTGAAAGCCCTTACCATTCCTATATTTGCTGCAACACCTCCTGAAAAAATAACCGGTTTCTTAATCTCCTTGCTTCTGGCCACATTGCTTCGGAAATTCCTGGCAAGTGCAAAACATAATCCTGCAACAATATCATGCAGCGGAGTTGCTATCTGCTGATGATGGATCATATCGCTTTTGGCAAATACGCTGCACCTTCCTGCAATACGTGGCGGATCAACAGACTTTAACGACATTTCTCCGAACTCCTTTTCAATCGGAACACCAATCCTCCGTGCCTGCTGATCGAGAAATGAACCTGTTCCTGCAGCACAGATACTGTTCATTTCAAAATCAACCAGCCTCGAATGTCCGTTCGAGGGATCCTTTTCAAGAAGTATAAGCTTGGAATCTTCTCCGCCTATCTCAATAACTGTCTGTGCTTCAGGATATAATCTGCCTGAAGAGGTTGCCTGTGCAATTATCTCATTTACAAATATTCCTCCAATCAGTTCAGATGCCAGTTTGCCTCCTGTTCCGGTAATTGCAATCCCTGCAATATTTTCGGCAGGATGATTTTCCAGGATCAGAGAGAGTCTGTCTTTAAGAACATTGAATGGTTTTCCATGCACATAATCATAATAGTCTTCAAGAACATTATGATTTTCATCAAGCAGAACTGTATTAAGGGAAACGGATCCGATATCAAAACCAAGGTACAGCTTCAGATTATCAAAATTTAAGGTCAGGCTTTTTGCCATAAACGGTATATTTTAAGGAATTAAGGGACTAAATCCAAAATCAGGCGGCTAAAGTATGAATTTTTTTTTTAGTAACCAATGGGGAGTGATTAATTTGAGGTTACTGAAATTTCAAATCCATTCATCCTTAAGTACTTCTCCGGATATACCTGACTATCATCTGTTTGACAGGAACTTTCCTTGCTGCTTTTGCCGAAGCAGCTCTGACCATTTGCAGTAATCCTCCGCAGCATGGCACTTCCATCATCATTACCGTTATCGTGTTTACTTTTGCAATATCTATCATTGCTGTCAGTTTTTCAACATAGATATCAGTACCATGATCAAGCTTCGGACAGGCTATTGCAAGTGATTTTCCCCTGAGATATCTGCTGTGAAAATTACCCATCGAAAAAGCCACGCAGTCTGCTGCAAGCAGAAGGTCTGCGCCTCTGAAATATGGTGCATTCGGATTTACCAGGTGCATCTGTACCGGCCATTGCCTTAGTTCTGAAGGCTGGTCGGTTGAAATATTCTGACTGGCAGAAGGTGTGGGCTTCTCAATAACCATAGTGCGTGATCCGGGACATCCTCCTCCCCATGACCATGATTATGTACCTGATCCTGGAAAAATGGAGCGGATGCAGCCAGGCTGCCTTTCCATGATTATGTACTTCAGACATTACTTCACGGAGATCAAAATTCAATTCTCCCTGATGTTCTCTCAGATAGGTGACTCCATCCTGTAGGAATCCTGTCTCCCCATGATCCTTCAGGTGCTTAAGATGGGCAATGATTGTATTTTTACCCTTGTCTTTCATCTGTTCCATCACTTTTACCTCGTTATATGGTTCAGCTTCCCTTGTTTCAATGGTTATTGCTCCCTCAGGGCAATGTCCGATGCATGCACCCAGTCCGTCGCACATAAGTTCACTTACCAGTCTTACCTTGCCATCGATCACCTGCAATGCTCCTTCGTGACAGTTGGGAACACACTGTCCGCAACCGTTGCATAGGTCCTCATCAATTTTTAAAATATCTCTTTTCATCCTGAATACATATTTTGATTTCCGCAGCAAAAATGAAGAATAAGAATCTTAACAATTGTAACAATTGTTACATTTTGCAATTATTTTTAAAAACTTTCACAGGGTTAGCTATCGGGATAGGGGTGGTCAGGTGGGGAGGAAAAGTTTTGCCTGAAATCCTTTTACCACGGAATTCACAGAGTTTCACAGAGTAAAACACGGAGTTATAAAACAGTGCAACTCCGTCTTTACTCCTTTTAACTCTGTGGTTAAATAACTGTTACCTTCTGATCGTAAATAATAAATGTTAAACAGAGAGTGAAATCTAAAACTTCAACTCCCCATCATTTGCCATGTTTGTAAGGGCGACATATATCATTTTAGCCACATCCTCCATAATGTCGATTGTAATCGCATCGGGATCATCGCCCGGAAGATGATAATATACTTTTTTATAACCCCCGGTGGTGCCGATCCCCATTGTCCTGAATCCCACAGAACTGAAATTGTATGAATCGCTTCTCGGTCGTCCGTAGTATTCACCAGGTTCAGGGGCTGAATCGATGTAGGGACGGTGAATATATTCCGAATTTGCTTTTTCAAAATATCCCAGGAGATTCTTATATGGCGCTGAAGCGCTTACTGCCAGTCCTGTTCCGTTCCCTACCATATCCAGGTTAATGAAGGCAATAGTCTTCTCTTTTGGAAAAACCGGGTTCTGAGCATATAACCTGCTCCCATGAAGCCCGGTTTCCTCACCTCCGATAAACAGGAAAATTACACTTCTCTTAAGCTTAATTCCCGATTGAGCCATTGCCTTTGCCGCCCCCATAATGTCAACTACGCCGCTTGCATTATCAAGAGCTCCGTTTACAACTTTGCCTGCATTTCCGACAGCATCAAGATGACCTCCGATTATGATTGCCTCACTCTTTAATACCGGATCCGAGCCCTCAATGATGCCGATCACATTGCAGCCTTTACCTTCCTTCCTTGTTGTGTTTGCCTTGATTGTCATAACTTTACCCGTACTGAAAGAGGACGGTTTAAAAGCCTTTCTTATTTTTCCTGTCAACTCAGCATTTGTCGTCCCTAACCCCGCAAAGATATCTGCAAGCGGTTGCGCTCCTATTCCACAGACTATGATTGAAGGGTCATAGGATATATTCGGATTGCCAAGTGCACCATCAATATACAGGAAACCGGCAGCTCCATGTTTAACTGCATTTTCAACTTTATACTGATGGTAGCAGTAGCCCACCCATTTTTTATATTCCGGACTTCGCGGATTGGTATGTGGAACATCCCTGTTGATAAGAACTATTTTGCCTTTCACATCAATACCTTTATAATCATCATAGTTCATTTCAGGGGCCGTTACGCCAAAACCGGCGAACACAACTTCCGAAGTCACTGTTCCATTGCCCGAATTCATGCCCGGGTAATACTCATCGGGGTAGGTATAATATTTGGTTATTACAGTGCCATCAGGCTGTTTTAAGTTCATCGACAGGCCGCCGATATCATTCACCACAGAATAGGGAGAGTCAAACCATTGGAAATAACTACCGTTGTCCCCTATCGGTTTTACACCCCATTCCTTAAGTTTGGAAGCCACCCATTCTGCACTTGCTGTGTATTCAGGAGTTCCTGAAAGTCTGCCATTAAATTCGGGAGAGCACAGTTTTTCAATCCAGCCCATCATCTCTTCGCTTGTTATCTTGTGAAACTGAGCAAGAAGTCTGGATTCAAAATCATCCTGACCTTTAATAAATGCTGAATTAAGAAAAAGTAGGGATAGAAGAATTATTACTGATCTTTTCATTTTACCTGTTTTTTGAGGTGCTAAATATAAATAAACTTTGGGAGGAAATCAGGAAGTCCCGTGGGAGAAGACGGAAGACGGAAGACGGAAGACCGAAGACGGGCAGGGATTTAGGGCATAGCCGTCAACTCAAGGAGATGAATATAGGGAAATAGGGAAAGATTTTAAGCTAATAGTGAATGTAAAGTACTGAAATTAAGCATTATAACTTTCCCCTCCTTGTGAAGGAGGGGACAGAAGCTGTAACTACGTAAAATATAACACATTTGACATCGAAAAAACTCATGGTCGCAAAAAGAAAACCTTTCTTTCAGATCGTTTTGAGTATGATAGTAAAGAAGATCAATTTAAATGTCCGGCTGGTCAAATCCTGGATTGTAATTGGCGTCAAAGAAACCAAAAGTGGAAATGGGTATGAATCCAAACTAAAAGTATATAAATCAAGATGTTGCAATAACTGCCCATTTAGGGACTCCTGCTGCAGGGGTAAGAATGATAGGACAATAGAGATTAATAGAAAGCTTGATCACTATAGGGATAAAGTAAGACAAAACCTGGAATCAGAAACAGGTATAAAACTTCGGTTACAACGTGGTGTTGATGTCGAATCTGTCTTTGGGCAGATAAAACACAATAACCAGTTTAGGCGATTTTATTCCCGAGGGCTTAAAAATGTCAATACAGAATGGGGAATTATGAGTATTGCACATAGTATAAAGCAGATGGCCAACTAGCCATCTTACAAAGTTTCAAAAAGTTAAATATCTACTTGATACTTTAACACCCGCGGAGAAAGAACTTAAGTTATTGCAACTCAGTTGTATACAGTTTGATTTATAAGCTATCCTATTCATTAGGTTGTCGGCTATGCAATCTAGGGATAGTCACAGCTTATTATTAATTTTACAATAAAAAGGATGGACTATTCAATTCTTCTTAATGCTCCGCTTTTCAAGGGTCATACGGAGGACCAGATCAGTTCAATACTTAAAGTAACGCCACACCGCCTTCGAAAATACAAGGCAGGTTCTCTCATCGCACAAAACGGTGAAGTGGTCAGATCCCTTATGATAGTGGTAGACGGGACAGTAAAGGGTGAAATGGTCGATTATTCTGGGAAAGTTATAAAGATAGAGGATGTTCCGGCTCCCGGAGCACTTGCTGCCGCATTTATGTTCGGCGGCAGGAATGTTTTCCCTGTAAACGTTGTTGCAGTCTCGGATTCTGAAATATTATCCATTGAAAAGCCTGAATTTCTGAAGCTACTTGTCCGGGATGACAAGATCCTCGTCAACTTTCTTAACATGATTTCAAACCGTTCCCAGTTCCTCTCTGAAAAAATTAAATTCCTTAATTTCAAGACAATCAAGGGAAAACTTGCTCAATATATACTTCAGAAGGCAGGAGGGGACAAGCTTGAGGTTGTCTTCGATATGACACAGAATGACCTGGCTGAGTTTTTTGGTGTTGCACGTCCATCAATCGCAAGAGCAATAGGCGAACTTGAGGACGATGGCTTTATCCTGACCAAAGGCCGGAATGTAAAGATCCTGGATTTGAAAGGACTTACCGGGCTCAGGTATGAATGATCCGGGTTGCAGGTTCAATAACATATAGTTATTTTTGTTCGGGGAGGGTTATTGTAAAGCATGTACCTTCACCATCCTTGCTTTCTACGCTGATCTTGCCATTATTGATAGTTACCAGTTCATAGCAAAGCTTAAGTCCGAAACCAGTCCCCCTTTCATTTTCAGTTCCCGGAGTGCTTTCCACTTCAGTTGCAGTAAAAAGGTATTTTTGTTTAACCCGAGGTATTCCAACCCCGTTGTCACATATTTTCAGAACAATACCTTCGCCGGTGAGAGTCTTGTCTTTCAGAAGAATGCTGATCCTTCCGCCTCGCGGAGTATATTTTACAGCATTTGAAAGCAGGTTTCTTATGATTATGTCCAACAGATCTTTATCAAAATATGCTTTCGAATTACCTATCTGAGTAAAGTTTACAGAAATCTCTTTTTTGTCGGCAGTCTCCTTGAAGATGCTCATATTGGTTAACACGATATCAGCAAGGTCGCGTCTTTCCGGAGAGAATTTTATTTTGTCCTCCTGGCCTCGTCCCCAGACCAGCATATTCTCCAGCAGGCTGATCACCTGCTGGGCATATTGGATACTTGCAGTGGCAAATGAATTGTATTTTTCCTTGTATTCTTCCTCTTTCAGAAGATTCAGCATATACAAAATATTTACAACAGGGCTTCTGAGGTCATGTGCAATTAAGGAGAAAATCCGGTTCTTCAGCTGGATTGTTTCCGATAGTTGCTTGTTCTGAAATGCAATCCTGATGTTTTGTTTTTCGATCTCTTCCTTTCGTTTATTGGTTTCCTGAGTTCTCTCATTTACAAGGATTTCGAGGTTTCTGTTCAGATATTCAAGCTCACTTTGCAGCCTTTCTTTCTCAGAATAAGCTTTTACCCATTTATAAAGGAGAAGTGCAGCCTGAAGAAATACAAACAGCACAAGGGCATATGTAAGTACGTAACCCGCTGTGCCTCCCTCTTTCCCAAGTGATACCCTCACGTCGTGGATTGCAGCAGCCGAAAGAAGGACAATTGCCAAAAAATATCCGTAGTCAATGAACCTCTTTTTTAGAATCCCACTCAGGTTCTGAACAAGGGCATATATTATAATAAAGATCAGGAGCGGGTAAATAATGAATGTCATGTAACTGAAGATCCTGACCGGGAGAAACAGTGTAAGAAGAAGTGCTACGGACATAATGACCGAAACGATCCGAGGTTATTATCCTGAAATATCTTGTAGGATAGAGGTACGTAGTAAACCAGTACCATCCTGTCAGGATCAGATAAAGTCCGATGTATTCCCATCTTACAATCCATGTCCAGGAAATTCCTGTAATATTGAGGATCAGAAAATTGGATGTAAAGAGCGGCCTTAAGGCAAGTCCTGTCGTAGCCAGACTGAAGAAACCCATCTGCTTGTCTTTGGGATATATAATGAAGAAGAACAGAAAGAAAAGCGAAAACCCGAGCAGAAGACTTATCGTTGCCCAGTCCATTGCCCACGAGGTTGCAGCGCGCTTTCTGACTTCTGAAAAAGTACCCATTTTTACCGGCAGCCAGAATCCCCCGCGGCGATGATGGAAATTTGAGACATTTATTATTATTGAGATCGAGTCGGAAGTTGGATCGAATCTGAAAAAGTTCTTTTCATACCAGGGACTGGTTTCAAATCCGGTTTTCCCGGGAATTCCATTGCCTGCCATGTAATTGCCGTCAACGTAAATATCGTATGAAGAGTCAAAGACTGGCAAGTCAAAAGCCATAGGTTCCCTGAAGCCTTCAGGTAACAAAACGGTGAGTCTGTAAGTGGCAAAACCCATTCCTGTTGTTTTTACCTGTTCGGAGGAATAGTCAGTCCAGTATGATGGGACCTTGCCAAAGCAATCAGGTCTGTATCTTCCGGCTTCAACAAAATCGTGAGGGTGCAGCATTTTGTTCCAGTAGAATTCCCATTCCCCATTCAGTTGCAGGACGAATTTAGTACTGTTTTCCAGATGCCTGAGATTGATAACACCCTTTTCAGCCAGGGGAGTAATTCCTGAAGACCACAAACATGCAGTAATACTAATAAAAATCAGGATGAAAGTCAGCCTGCGGAATTTCATGTACCAAAAAACTATGAATTCCAAAGATAATCCTTTTATAAATGGAAATAAAAAAAGGAAAGATAGTTGGGAGTTATCTTTCCTTCATTAACCTAAACCTGATCGTAGAATTTGGCCGGACGGCCATTGTAGAAATCTTAAATATCTTTTTCCTTCAATATTTCTATTGTCAGATAATAATCCAATAAAAAAAGAACTGTTGAAATGTATCTTACCCTTTTTTAACTGTTTCTCAATATATAGACGCTTGAGAAAACATTTTGTTGCAGCTTCTTATGTTAATGTTTTGTTAATCGTTTGTTAAGATGTTGTATATATGAAACACCAAGGAAGATAAAATGTTCAGAATATGATTTTATCTGAAAGTTTTTAAATTCAGGGTGTTTGCGCCCTTTTTCCAACATAATCTACCCTTTATACACATCTTCCTTGCTTCAGTATCAGGTTATTGGATGGCTATTTCCTATTTCCAGACCCCCCTATACAATGCGGGAGTGAAGATTAGTTCAGATCCAACGCCCTGTCAGGGGCTTGACAAAACAGTCATAAAAATGACTGAATATGAATAACCTCCGGTCTGAGAAGCCCGGGGGGATTGCCTGGGGTTGTTGAAAAAGTTGATTTTTTGGACTTTTTCCCTTTGTGTTCCTTAGTGTTATACTTTGTGATCCTTTGTGGTTCAATAAATTATGTTTAACCACAAAGTACTCAAAGGTTATCACAAAGGTTCACAAAGGACTTTTTCAACAGCCACTATTCATATATCGCCACATACGTGGCTCCTTAGTTGGAACCGCTCCACGGTTTTTGAGATGTGTATAAAGGGTAGCCAACAGAATGGAGTGGTGAGGTTGAAATTACTTAATCCTGAAGATGAGGGAATCGACAGCATAGGAAGTAAAAACTCCCAGACCGCCTGAAATATTTGAATAAACCGGAGTCACCTCTGTAAAAGGATTTTCTCCGTCATTATAGTTGTCAAGAGATCTGTGATACAGGTAATAGGATTTCTCTGTGTTGAATAAAGCGATTTCCAGAAATGCGGAATCACGGGAATAAAAATCAGCGCTACTGCTTATGTTTGTTTTCTGGATAATCTCTTTTCCGTCCATTCCTTCGTCAGTGAAATATTCTTCTTCAAAACCGGGATCGTTAATAATCTTATAGGTAGTCCCTGAAAACTGATCGGTAAAATAGTCTGTCACCCTGCCGGAAATCCTGTAGAAGTTCTCTTCTCCTGCAATATCAGTTAAAGTCAGAGTAAATTCAGTGCTTCTGAAAGTATAGACAATAGGACCCGGCGATTGATGAACTACCGAAAAGGTATCTGCCTTAATGTTAAAATTCCGTTCAGGAGGTACTGTACAGGTGGCTTCAGATGACAATCCCTTTTCACTTGAGATTCTCAATCTGTATGTTCTCCCATATTCCACAGGCATTTTTTTCCGGGTTATCCTGAAGCCATTTCCGATTTCATCGAGTGCAACCTCTGATGATCCGTTCGAAAGGTATCCTTTCATGGGCCCAAGCGGTTCCTCGGTATTTAATTCACCATAGATTTTTTTATTCGAGGTTACCAGGAAATAAGATACCGTATCGGAGGGTGAAATAAAAGATGTTATAACCAGCTTCTGTTTAAATTCAGGCAGTTTTACATTGTTAACATCTCTCTCGCATGAGAGGAAAATGATCATCAATACAGGCAGCAGATATTTGATTTTAAAGGGTATCATATTTTAAAACCTGAATGAATATGTAAATGACGGAATTATAGGGAAAAGGCTCACCTGTCTTAGAAATCCGTATTCTTTGTCATTTCTGATCTCATAGCCGGTATAATAAAAGAATGGATTCATCCGATTATACAGGTTATAAACTGAAATTTCCCATGTCCTTTCTCCCCATCTCTTTTCCCTGTGAAATTGAATTCCAAAATCAAATCTGTGATAAGCCTTCATCCTGAAGCTGTTTTTAGCGCCAAAATCTTTTACATCCTCTCCGTACATAGATTCACCTTTGTAGATAAAAAATGGATAATTAAATTCATCAGTCATCTGATGTGCGGGAGCTGAATATTCCGAAAGAGGCAGAGTTACTGCGTTGCCGGTTCCGTAGACCCAGGTTCCTGAAAGCGTGATGTGGTCATTCAGCTTATAGGTTGTTACCAGGCTGATATCGTGACGCCTGTCATACCTTGCATAGTATTTTTTCCCGGAATTCAGGGAATCAAACTGCATTTGTGTCCATGAAAGGGTGTACCCGATCCATCCGTTTACCCTGCCCTCTTTCTTCTGAAGTAGCAGTTCAAGCCCGTACGACCATGCCCGTCCTGCCGTAACATTGTCTTCCCAGCTATTGTTATGTGCCGACGATGGATCATTGAGCTGCAGAAATGATGCTCCCTCTTTATATCCGATTACATTTTTCATGGTTTTAAAATACCCTTCAAGAGAGAAAGAGAGGACAGGCTTTCTGAAATCTTTTACAAACCCGATAGCAATCTGTTGGGATTCCTGTGGTTTAACCCTGTCGGTAGTCGGGACCCAGAGATCAGTCGGCAGACTGATCCCGGTATTTGATATCATATGAATATATTGATTCATACCTGAATACGAACTTTTTAATGCGATATCATTTTTCAATCTCCAGGCGACTGATAGCCTGGGTTCAAGAAAATGATACTGACGTTTTGTTGCAATGAAGTGGCTTAAGCGGATCCCGGAGTTTATTTTTAATGCAGGAACGGGTTGCCAGGTGTCTTCAGCATACAAGCCTGATTCAAAGCCGAGGGAATGCATTTCATGCCGTTGTTCGACAGCCTTCTGTTCATCGATCTCAACAAAGGCATGAGGACTGAACCTGTGTAATATGCCGACCGCTCCGGCCTTAATCCAGTGCTTTGGATTTGGGATATAGTCCAGGTCATATTTGACAGTAAAATCCCTGATGCCCGAATAATATTCGGCATAATAATTCTTCCCTTCCTCAACTACTTTGTATCTGTCATATATTCCAAAGGAATAGTCACTGAAGACGAGGGAAGCGTTGGAAAATAATTTGCTGGTGAACAGGTGATTCCATCTCAATGTACCTGTTGAGTTGCCCCACCTGAAACCAACATCCTCTTTAATTTGAGGAGTATTATCCTTAAGATAGAATTTGTCTTTGCCAAAATATCCGCTCAGGTAAAGCTTATTCTTACGTCCGAAATCATAATTGATCTTGGCGTTAAAATCGTAAAAATAATAACCGGAATTTTGTTCATCCATCGCTTTTAACACGGGTCTGAGGATAAGATCGGCATAAGTCCGGCGGCCTGATAACAAAAGTGAAGATTTATTTTTTTTAAGAGGTCCCTCGATTGTAAAGCGGGATGAAATCAATCCTATACCTCCCTCTCCGTGCCACTCTTCCTTATTGCCCTCTTTCATGTTAATTTCAAGTACGGAGGAAAGACGCCCACCGAATCTCGCAGGGAATCCACCTTTTGTAAGCTCCACACTTTTTAAGGCATCTCCGTTAAAAAGTGAGAAGAAACCGAAAAGATGACTTGCATTATAAACGATTGCATCATCAAGGATGATAAGGTTCTGGTCAGGTCCGCCCCCACGCACATACAGACCACTTGATCCTTCTGATCCCCTTTTGTATGCCCGGCATTAACTGCAGGACCTTCAGAACATCTTTTTCTCCCAGCAGCGAAGGAACATCCCTTATCTGTGCAACCTGCAGCTTTACCGTGCTCATTTTTACCGATTCGCTCTGCCGCTCTGTCCGGTCTGCAGATACCGTCACTTCATCTAATAATTTACTTACAGTCAGTTCAATGTTAAGTTCAACGTCCTTGCGAAGGCTTAATTTTATTATCCGGGAGGTAAAACCCACATAAGAGAAAGCAAGATTTATCGTATCTGAAGCCGGCAGTGTGATCGAGTAGAAGCCATAGTTATTTGTTACGGTCCCGGCCTGCCTGCTTTGCAGATAAATATTGACACCGATAAGCGATTCCCCGCTGACAGCCTCCCTGACATATCCGCTGATGGTAAATTTTTCAACAGGTATGTTCTGTGCTGAAGCATTCAGAAAGAATGAGGCAAGTAAAAGAGCCGGGAAGAAAAATTTCATAATCTGGTTTAGTCACACCCCGGCGAAGGTAGAAATTTTATTCATTTATAAATTTATTCAGTGACTATCCCAATAAAAAAATGCTTAACTTGCAGCCAGTTAATTTACTATGATTCTTAAGCTGAAATACAGATTCATGATGCAGCGTCTTGGCAGGAGACTTTATCACTGCCTGATGTTCTACAGCTTCTAATTCCGCCGTCATCTGAAGCATAATTCAGATGACGTTCAGACTCTCATTATATTCCAGATTTTTAAGCAGTTTTCTTTAGAAATGAAAGGTTTAATTTTCAGCGTAAGGCGATATTCGGTGCACGACGGCCCGGGGATCAGGGTGACATTCTTTATGAAAGGATGCCCTCTTTCATGCTGGTGGTGTCATAATCCGGAAGGCATATCTAGCTTTCAGGAATCTGTTGTTCAGACCAGAAAAGTGGGAGAGAAGGAATTCCGGAGGAATGAAGAGGCAGGTAAATATTATTCGGTCGAAGAGATCGTTGAAATTGCCGAAAAGGACAGGATCTTTTTTCAGCAGTCAGAAGGCGGCGTAACTTTTTCCGGCGGAGAACCATTGGTTCAGTTTGATTTTTTATATGAAGCTTTAAAAGCCTGTAAAGCCCATGGATACAAGACAGCGGTTGATACGTGCGGTTATTCTTCACCTGAAAATTTCAGGGCAATAATAAAGTATACGGACATGTTTCTCTTTGATATTAAACATCTTGATAATGAGCAACATATTAAATATACAGGGGTTCCTAACACCGGAATTATCGAAAATCTCAGACTGGTACTTGACAGCGGAACGGATGTAATGGTCAGGATACCTGTGATACCCGGTGTAAATGATGATAATGAACATCTTGATAAATTAAGAAAGTTCATAATTGGAGTAAAGTGTGATAACCTCCGGAAAATTAACCTTCTGCCTTTTCACAGGATCGGGGCATCAAAATACAGGAAATTCAATATTCCCTTACAGGATGAATGAAACTGAGCAGCCTTCGGCGGAAAGAATGAAGGAACTGAAAGAGTTCTTTTCTGAAACCGGGATAAAAGTTAAGGTCGGAGGATGAATGAAGATGTCCTTCAGGGCAGGCAGGTACACCCCCTGCCCCCTAAAGGGTTTTTATAAGTCCCCCCTGGGGCCTGCCTGCCGGTAGGCAGGGATTTAGGGTAAACAGCTGGGGAGGAAGACAGAAGACAGGACGGACGGAAGCAAAGACGGAAGGCAGAAGACGCGAGCCTGTCTCAGAAGCCCTGAGTTTCACCCCCTGCCCCCTAAAGGGGGTTCAAAAAGTCCCCTTGAGGGCAGGGTTGAACAAACGGAGAAAAAAAACAATAGTATAAAATGATCTTATCTGAAAGAGTTAAAAAATTAAGGGAACAGAGCCTCAATGCTGTTGAAAAGATCTCGGCCGAAAGGGCGGTTCTGATCACAAGGTTTTACAAAAGTGATGAAGCGCGTGAATTATCGGCACCGGTTAAACGGGCAAAAGCCTTCGAATACCTTCTGAGGAATAAAAAGATATGCATAAATGAAGGTGAGCTTATAGTGGGTGAAAGAGGCCCGGCCCCAAAGGAGACCCCAACATATCCGGAAATAAGTCTTCATTCACTTCAGGATCTTGAAATCCTTGAATTCGAGGGAAAAAGTTTCTTTCAAAGTTGATGACGAAGTAAGAAAGCGTATACAGGGAGGAGATAATTCCATTCTGGAAAGGAAAAAGCAACCGTGACAGGATAATGAGCCTTATGACACCTGAATGGCTTAATGCCTATAAAGCCGGTATTTTTACCGAGTTTCAGGAACAGCGGGCTCCCGGACATACTGTTCTGGGCTACAAGATGTTCAAGACAGGATTTCTTGAATTAAAGGAAGAGATAATAGACCGTTTGTCAAAGCTTGATTATTTTAATGATAATGAGGCTTTTGAAAAGGCAGAAGAACTGAAGGCAATGGATATTGCCTGTGATGCAATAATAATGTATGCCAACCGTCATGCTGATGAACTTGAAAGACTGGCATCCGCTGAAACTGATGATAAAAGGAGAAATGAACTTCATAAAATGGCTGAAATATGCCGAAGAGTTCCTGCCCATGCTCCTGAAACTGTTCATGAAATGCTTCAGCATTACTGGTTTATTCATCTTGGAGTTATAACTGAACTTAATCCATGGGATTCTTTTAATCCGGGCAGGCTTGACCAGCATCTTTACCGTGTTTACAGGAAGGAGATCGCGAACGGCTCACTGGATACAGATGAATTGTATGATCTTCTGGGTTGTTTCTGGATTAAATTCAATAATCATCCTTCTCCTCCTAAAATGGGTGTAACAGCAAGCGAAAGCAATACTTATACTGATTTTTGTCTTATCAATCTCGGGGGTGTTAAAGCTGACGGAACAGATGCTGTAAATGAGATGTCCTATATTCTGCTTGATGTGATCAAGGAGATGAGGATACTTCAGCCAAGTTCAATGGTACAGATCAGCAAAAAAAGCCCCGACAGATTCATTCACAAGGCTCTTGATATAATCAGGACCGGATTCGGTCAGCCATCATGCTTTAATACTGAAGCTATAATTCAGGAGTTGCTGAGACAGGGTAAGAATATAGTTGATGCCCGGAATGGAGGTGCATCAGGTTGTGTTGAAACAGGAGCATTCGGAACAGAGGCTTACTGGCTGACAGGTTATTTCAATCTTACCAAAATACTGGAACTGACTCTTAATAATGGATTCGATAAAAGAAGCAATAGGCAGGTTGGGCCTGAAACAGGATATGCAGCTGATTTCAAAACTTTTGATGATCTGATATGCAGCATTCAGATCACAGGTTAAATATTTTGCAGATATCAAAATAAGAGGTAATAATGTAATTGAAAAGACATTTGCGAAATGGCTGCCGGTTCCATTCCTCTCGCTTCTTGTTGAGGATTGCATTGCTAATGGAAGGGATTACAATAATGGAGGAGCAAGATATAATACCTCTTATATCCAGGGAGTCGGGCTTGGGACATATAACAGATATCCTGACATCGATCAGGTATAATATCTATGATAAAAAGAAATACACCTGGAAAGAGCTAATGAAGCCATTGATGCAGATTTTAACGGGTTATGAACAGTTAAGGTATGATCTGATTTACAATACGCCAAAATATGGTAATGATGATGATTATGCTGATCAGCAGGCTGTTACGGTATTTGAAATTTATTATGATGCAGTGAACGGCAGACCATCAACAAGGGGAGGAGTTCACAGGATAAATATGCTGCCAACAACTTCTCATGTTTATTTTGGAAGTGTTACCGGTGCAACAGCCGATGGCCGAAAAGCATTCACTCCTTTTCTGAAGGGATATCACCAAGCCAGGGTGCAGATAACCAGGGACCTACATCGGTCATTAAATCAGCTTCAAAAATTGATCACCTGCGTACAGGAGGTACACTGCTGAATCAGAAATTTTCTCCTCAGTTTTTTGAGGATGAAGAAAGCTACAATTGTCTTACAGCACTGATCCGCAGCTATTTCAGCCTTGATGGTCATCATATCCAGTTCAATGTTGTAAATGCTGAAACTCTGAGGGATGCACAGAAACATCCTGAACTATACCGGGATCTTATTGTAAGGGTTGCCGGTTACAGCGATTATTTCAACGATCTTGGTGAAGATCTGCAGAATGAGATTATAAACAGGACGGAACATGAGGAGCTGATCGTAATAAGTTTAACTCCGTAAAAACTCATTAACCTACTGAACTAGCCTGCTTTCCCTCCGGTAAGAAGGGGAAATCAGTATTGAATCAGTGCTACAGTCCTTCAAAGTAGTGCAGAGACAATCAAGGGAATAGTTAACGATGAGCTTAACGTTATTTCTTCTTATCCTTTATCTCATTGAACACCGATGTTGCAGTTGCAACAATTCCTGCTATATCAGTAAGATTTGCAGGCAGTATCATTGTATTATTTGTTTTTGCCAGATTTGCAAATGCAATAAGGTATTGTTCAGCAATTCTCAGGTTTACTGCATTCAGACCATTTTCTTCGGATATTGCCATTGCAATTGCTCTCAATCCGTTGGCAGTTGCATTTGCAACCTGCTCAATTTCAGAAGCACGTCCTGCAGCTTCATTGATCCGTCTCTGCTTTTCACCTTCTGATTTCAGAATAAATTCCTGCTTGTCACCTTCAGCATTATTTATCTTAGCCTGTTTTGTTCCTTCTGATTCAGCAATTACAGCTCTTTTCTCCCTTTCAGCCCTCATCTGTTTTTCCATTGCATCCCTTATGCTCTGCGGCGGGGAAATATTTTTAACCTCATAACGGGTTACCTTTACACCCCATGGTTCACTGGCTTTATCAACTGCTTCAACAATTGTAACATTTATTGTTTCACGCTCTTCAAATGTTCTGTCGAGTTCAAGTTTCCCGATCACGCTTCTCATGGTTGTCTGGGCAATCTGAATTGATGCAAACCTGTAATTGTCAATTCCATATGAAGCTTTCTGAGGATCCAGAACCTGAAGATAAAGAATACCGTCAACCTCAACTGCAATATTATCGCGGGTTATACAAATCTGTGGTGCAACATCAATTGCCTGTTCTTTAAGAGTATGCCTGTACCTGACCTTATCAATAAACGGAATAAGTATCTGGAAACCAGCTGTAAATGTTGCCCTGTATTTTCCAAGTCTTTCAACAATTATAGCTGTTCTCTGGGGAACAACCTTAACCATTGATGCAATCAGGATAAATCCCAGAAAGATTACACCAATAAGAATAAATGTAGTACTTGATCCTGCCATTTTATATTATTTTTTAGGTTCAACAATTAATTTAAAATTCTCTTTCTTTTTAATAATAACTATCTGTCCGCTTCTTTATTACTGATTCCGATTCAGCCTTCCATGTAGTTCCTTTGAATTCAACCTTTCCCGTTTTTGATCGGTCCAAAATCAGTTACGGCAACAGCCTCTTTTCCCGTAAACTCATCTTCAACCTCTTCAGACAGGTCGCTGTTACTGTAAAAGAATTTTTTCTGAATCATCTTTCTCAGGGCTAAAAGAGAAAGAACTGAGGTAACTGCAAAAACTATAACCTGCAGATTTATCCCCGGATTTGCAATCAGGCACAGAAGAGCAGTTATCCATGCTCCAACCCCAAAGAAAAATATTACAAAACCCGGAATAACCAGTTCGAGAAGAAAAAGCACAAGCCCGATAATAAACCAGATAATTTCCGGTCTTGAAAAAATGGATGTATTCATAATAATTAATTTAATATTGGCGGGACTTTTGTTTTGTATAAAGTAAAGATATAATAAAAACAGATGAACAACTCCAAACAATAACTAGTTACCCGTTATTTCCCCAAAATTTCTGTTTTGGGTAACGAATGAGTGCAAAAGTCAGTTTTTTTTTGTAACTTATATCAGTTTTTTAAAGTTAGGCCGGTCCGGTTTTTACCGGGGTTCTCATCCATTAGGAATACGGGATATCTGATTGAGTTACAGATGTTAAATTTTCCGTTAGTTTAGGTTCTGATTTAAATGCATAGGACACAGGTAAAATGGAAAAATTCTTTGATTATTTTGATGAGCGGTACAGGGAATCTGTTCTTAAGAGTCCTTCTTCAGATGATGGACCTGTAATTACAATCTCACGTCAGACCGGATGTGATGCTCGGGAAGTTGCGGCAAATATTGTCGACAATCTTAATTTAAGGTATGGAACGACAAAATGGAAATGGGTTGATAAGGATATCATTTATGCAATTGCCAAGGATTTGAATATCGATACCCAGCGTATTGAGAATTACTATGAAGGGATCAAACTATCAAATCTGTCAGAAATGATAATGGCCTTCTCCGGCGGATTTGTAAGCGACCTGAGAGTTAAAAAAGCGATCAAGGATGTTGTTTTGTCAATCTGTAAGGAGGGTCATATCGTACTTGTCGGAAGGGGAGGGGTTTCGATCGCCCACGATATAAAAGATGCACTTCATGTCAGATTTGTTGCTCCTTTTTACTGGAGGGTTGATAATGTCATGAAAAAGAGGAACATGGGTATTGAAGCTGCTGAAAAATATGTGATCGATACTGATGAAAAGAGATATGACCTTATTCAGACATTTCTTGATAAGAAAGCCCAAAATATCGAAACTCTGTTTGATGTAACTATAAACAGGATTTCATTTACTGTTTCTGAAACGGCAGAACTTATTATTTCGATGTACGAAAAGAAGGTCTATAAGCAGATGTCTGAAAAAAAGAAGATCAAAACAGTATTTTAGATCTCACTTATTTCTCCCACCTTTTTAATATGAAGTGACAGCCTCCTGTCAAGACTCTTCTTATAGGCTTCCCAGTCGGTTATGGGTCTTCTTGCAACACCTGTTTCCATTGCAGCTTTTGCAACACAGGTCGCAACACATGAAATGAGCCTGGGATCAAGAGGTTTTGGAATAATATAATCCTTTCCGAAACTAAGTGTTTCAATATTATACGCATACAGAACTGAGTCGGGAACAGGCTCTTTTGCCAGAGCTGCAAGGGCTTTGGCAGCAGCCAGTCTTCATCTCTTCATTAATTGTCGATGCTCTTACATCCAGTGCACCTCTGAATATATAAGGGAATCCCAGTACATTATTGATCTGATTGGGATAATCCGATCTTCCGGTCGCAAATATCAGATCGTCCCTGGTTGCCATTGCATCTTCGTATGAAATTTCCGGATCAGGATTGGCCATTGCAAAAACTATCGGATTTGGTGCCATTGATGCCAGCATCTCTTTCGACATCATATTTGCCGTGGAAAGACCAAGGAAAATGATCAGCTCCTTTTACTGCTTCAGCCAGCGTATCAATATCCCTGTCAGTTATGAACTCCTGTTTGTATTTGTTCAGGTCATTTCTTTTCCGGTTAATTACACCCTTGCTGTCGACCATTACAATATTTTCTTTCCTGACACCAAGCGAAACATAGAGTCTGGAACATGAAATAGCTGCAGCACCTGCCCCGCAGACCACCAGTTTAACTTCTTCGATCTTCTTTCCTGTGATATCAAGGGCATTTAGAAGTCCGGCTCCCGAAATTATCGCTGTACCATGCTGGTCATCATGAAAAACCGGAATATCAAGCATTTTTTTCAATTTGGCCTCAACTTCAAAGCATTCCGGCGCCTTAATATCTTCAAGATTGATTCCCCCAAAGGTAGGGGCAATTTTAGCACAGATCTCAACAAGTTTATCCGGATCCTTCTCATCAACTTCTATATCAAACACATCTATATCAGCAAATACCTTGAACAAAAGGCCTTTACCCTCCATTACCGGTTTTCCGGCCATGGCGCCTATGTCTCCAAGGCCAAGCACTGCTGTTCCGTTTGAAATAACTGCAACAAGGTTGCCCTTTGCAGTATAGTTATAGACATCTTCTGGAGTTTTTTCTATTTCAAGACATGGATATGCAACACCGGGAGTATAGGCAAGACTCAGATCAAATTGTGTACAATAAGGTTTGGTGGGTATAACTTCTATTTTTCCGTGACGGCCTCTGCTGTGATAGAGAAGCGCATCTTCTTTAGTGACTTTAGGCATAGAATGATTGTTTTGGTGTGATGGTTTAAGGGATCTAAAATACTATTAATAAACCGGATTTAATATGAGATATATCAATTTAAATTAAGAGGAATATAGGGAATTATTTTTTGCTTTCCCAACAAAAATCAATACTTTCAACATCTGTTTGCTAACACTTGATCGAAAGGTTTAATTTACCCATTTATATGAAGCAGAATCTGGCAATTGGAGTTGATATAGGCGGCAGCCATATCACTTGTGCAGCAGTTGATCTGGTATCATTCAGGATACTCAGGGAGACCCTCACTGAAAGAGCAGTCAATAATAAGGCGCCCGCTGACGAAATTATCGGAATATGGGTCACATGCCATTTCGGATATTATCAGGAAGATCCCTGAAAACTCTTTAAAAGGAATTGGATTCGGAATGCCAGGACCATTTGATTATGTTAAGGGGATCAGTTATATTAAAGGAGTTGCAAAATACGAGCATCTGTATGGCTGCAATGTTATGCAGTCCATTTCAAAAAAATTGAATTTTCCCGAAGACTTTCCTGTGCGGTTTATGAATGATGTTTCCGTATTTGCCGTTGGCGAAGCACTTGTTGGAAAGGCTGCAAAGGCAAAACGTTCAATGTCAATAACACTCGGAACAGGTTTTGGCTCAGCATTTATCGATAACAGGATCCCTATTGTTGATGGTCCGGAAGTTCCGAAACTTGGATGCGTTTACCATCTTCCCTACGGTGATAATATTGCTGATGACTATTTTTCTACAAGATGGTTCCTTGGAAGTTATAAGAAGCTGACAGGAAAAGAACTCAGCGGTGTAAAGGAACTTGCCGATCTGGCTTCAACAGATGAGGCAGTAATGGACCTCTTTACCAAATTCGGAAATGACCTGGCACTCTTCCTGGCTCCCTGGCTCATCAGGTTTAAGGCTGAAATAGTAGTGGTAGGAGGTAATATCTCCCATGCCTACAATCTTTTCGGAAAAGTTTTCGAAAAGAAGCTCAGGACTGAAGGCTCCTCCTGTAAGGTTGCACTTTCTGAACTTAAGGAGGATGCGGCTCTTATAGGAAGCGCTTACCTCCTGAATGAGGAT
Source organism: uncultured Bacteroidales bacterium (assembly GCA_963703935.1). Taxonomy (GTDB): domain Bacteria; phylum Bacteroidota; class Bacteroidia; order Bacteroidales; family VadinHA17; genus LD21. Next base: position 572,690 of record CAVPGA010000003.1, read on the forward strand.
TTCTGGAAATCAGTTCAGCATGCTCTTCCACTTATGTAATACCCGGTGCACTGCGCTCTGAGCCCTGTGCCATTAACATTGAATTCCAAACTTCAAACTTCAAACCCTAAAACTCATCAATCTATGGCTACCCAAAAAATTAACATTTCAAGAATAGCACCTGTACTTATGGCATTCTTTGTCATGAGCTTTGTTGACCTTGTCGGAATCGGAGTAGACCGTGTAAGCAAGGATATGAGCCTCAGTGCCACAGTGGCACAGCTTATCCCGTCCGCGGCATTCCTCTGGTTCTTTATTTTATCTGTTCCAGTTGGTGTCCTGCAGTCCCGGCTAGGCAAGAAGACAATGCTGAATATCGGCATGGGTGTAACAGCCCTTGGACTGCTGGTACCGTTTTTCTTTTATTCTTTCGGGATGGTACTGATTGGTTTTGCACTGCTTGGTATTGGAAATACTATTGTCCAGGTTTCTGCCAATCCTTTGCTTGTCGATGTAGTGCCCGGCAACAGGGCCTCAAGCTTTCTTAGTTTTTCTCAGTTTGTAAAAGCGATCGGATCCATGCTGGGGGCTCCGCTGGCAGCACTATTTGCAGCTCAGTTCGGCGACTGGAAGCTTTTATTCCTGGTCTTCGGCGTTGTTTCAATATTGGCAGTCCTGTGGCTTGGTACTGTGAAGATTGAAGAAACAAGGGTTGAAGGATACAAAGCCACTTTTGCCTCATCATTCAAACTTCTGGGAAATGGATTTGTCCTTTTGATGGTACTCTCCATTTTTCTTGTGGTGGGTGTTGATGTTGGCTTCAATTCAAATTCGGGTCAGTTACTGATCAAACAGTTTGGTATAGACCAGACAGCAGCAGAATCAGGCCGGAGCGTCTATTTCTTCGGACGTATGCTCGGAACTTTTGCCGGCGCAATTATGCTTACCAGGATCACCTCACGAAAGTTCTTCATGTGGACATCTGTTCTTGGAATTCTTTGCTTCATTGCCATCATATTTGTCAAATCGTCAGGGATGGCATGGATACTTGTATTTCTTATCGGACTGGCGGTAGCAAATATCTGGCCGCTGGTATTTTCTCTGGCGGTTGAAAAATTCCCGGAACGGACCAATGAGATCTCAGGACTTGTGATGATGGCAATCTCAGGCGGAGCAGTGATACCTCTGCTTGTCGGATGGATAAGCGACATTAGTAGTATGGCATTCGGAATGTCTTTACTTCTTGCCTGCATGATATATTTGTGGGCTGTATCCCTGTATTGCCTGAAAAAATAATAGTTAAAACAGATCTGCGGCGATCTGCGTGATCACGCATTTGCCCCTAAATCCCTGCCTACCGGAAGGCAGGCCCTAAAGGGGACTTAAAAACCCTGTTTAGGGGTGCGTTAAAAAAGATTCTCAGAGGTGAATTCCGATTAACTTTATACTCCCGATCGAAACGAATTAATGACTTTATTATGAAAAAAGACATTTCAGGCAGACGTGATTTTCTTAGAAAAAGCACAGCTGCTGCATTTGCTTTTACAATTATTCCACGACATCTGCTTGGCGGACAGGGATATACAGCCCCCAGTGACCAGCTCACAAAAGGAATAATAGGTGTAGGAGGAATGGGACGCGGACATATTCCATATGAAGGTACCCGGGTGCTTGCCGTGTGCGATGTTGACAAGAACCATCTCGAACAGGCAATTGCAGAGGCAGGAGGGAATATTACCGGTTATCACGATTTCCGTGAGCTGATTGCCCGTCCAGATATCGATGTTGTCCATATTGCAACACCTCCTCACTGGCATGGAATAATTTCAAAAACGGCTGCTGAAGCGGGAAAGGATATCTGGTGTGAAAAACCCATGACAAGGACAATCGGGGAAGGTATAAAAGTTGTTGAGGCAGTTCAGAAACATGGCCGCATGTTCCGGCTCAATACCTGGTTCAGGTTTAAAGACCAGTTTTATGGTCTGGGAACAACTGTAAAACCTCTTAAGAAAACTTGTTGACAGCGGTGTTCTCGGATGGCCGTTAAAGGTTACTGTAAGCGGCATTACCGGATACGACTGGAAATTTTACTGGAGCGGACTTCATAATCTTAAGCCAATGCCTGTTCCTCCGGAACTCGATTATGATTTCTGGCTTGGACCTGCTCCATACAAACCATATAATCCGGAAAGAGTCCATTCAAAATTCCGTGGTTACTGGGATTATGACGGCGGTGGATTAGGCGATATGGGTCAGCATTATCTCGATCCTGTTCAGTATCTGCTTGGAAAGGATGATACAGGACCTGTTTCAGTAGAAATTGATGCTCCCCAGCAGCATTATGATGCGGTCGGATCCTGGCGAAGGATTACATATACATATGCTGATGGCTGTCAGATTATTCTTGACGGTGAAAACCGTGATAAGGATGCTGCTTATATTGAAGGTCCTCATGGTAAGGTATTTAAGGGATTCAGATCCGATATTAAGGATATGGAGAAGCTTATTGATTCACTTCCTGATCCTGAACCTCAGATTTCAACATTTACCGAATCGGTCCTGACGAGAAAAAAATTTGCACTTAATGAGTCAAACGGACACAGATCATGTTCAATTGTAAACCTTGGTGTTATTGCAGTGAGACTTGGAAGGAACCTCAAGTATGATCCTGTTAAACAGCAGTTTATCGATGATGATGGAGCCAACAGGCTTATTAATCCGCCAATGCGCGGTCCATGGAAAATCTGATGGCAATATTTTAATTTGAAAATCTGAAAACTTGAAAATATGAAAATCAGAAGAATTATTTATTAGTGCATTTGCTCTCCTGCTATTTACGATAACTACTCATTCCCAGGATATAAGATTGATTGAAACAAAAGTTGCTGATCTTCTTGCCCGGTTTCCGGCCAATGATACAGAATTCACAGATAAACTGATGGGTGATATGCTTTCGTTGGGAGAAGAAGGTATTAAACTGATTTGCAATCAGATAATACCGGCCGGTACAGGTGATGATACAAAAGCAAGATTTGCTGTTGAGAGTCTTTCCAGATTTCTGTCACAGAAAGGAATGGAGACTGAAAAAGGGATGTGGGAAAAGATCTGTATCAGTTATGCCACCGGGCAAAAGGACAATGGAGTAAAGGATTTCTTTATGAAACAGCTTCAGCTTATTGGCAGTGACTCATCTGTCGGACCTCTTAAAGCTTACCTCCAGGACAAGGAGATCTGCGGTCCGGCACTGGCAGCAATACTGTCGATAGGAGGAAAGACAGCAGAAACAGCTCTTGCTGAATCGCTGAAGAACAAGGAACTTCCCTGTGCAGCAGCCGTAATGAATGCACTTGCTGAAATGAAGTCGGAGGCAGCGTTAATGAATATATTGAATGGGCTTCGGACATAAATGTCAGATACCAGGGCATCTGCCTATAATGCTCTTGCCAGAGCGGCAGTCCACTGGCATATCCTGTCTTTCCAAAGCTGCAAAGATGCTCTCTACAGATGGGAACATACAGGAGCAACCTCCGCCTTGTTGAATTATGCAAAGAATGCCGGAGTGAAAGGGGATATAAAAACCATGGATAAGATTTGCAAACTTGTTATGGCAAAATGCAATGATAAACTTACAATTCAGAACAAAACAGCTGCTCTTGAGACATATGTCAGCTTTCACGGTATGGATGCAATGAAAGTTCTTATAAAAGCATTAAGCAATCCGGACAAATCATACAGAAATGCTGCACTTAAGGCATCACTTGATATTCCTGGGAAGGAAGCTATTGCAGAATGGATAAAGTATTTCCCAAAAGCATTACCTGCCGCAAAGCCTGAGATCATTACAATGCTTGGCATTAGTGGCGATGAGTCAGCATACCGCTGATCACATCTTCACTTTCGAATCCGGACGGCGCAGTAAGATCAGAAGCAGCAGCAGCACTTGTCAAATATCAGCGGGAACAAAGCTGTCCCTGCTCTAATTGAATACATGACTAAAAATACTGAAACGGGTGACCAGGAAGCTGCCTAAATCGCCTTGATGACTGTTTCAGGAGATAAAGATGTAGCACTTCTTAAGGCCTGTTCTGAAGGACGGGCCGGCAGCTGCAAAGAAAAGTGCAATTGAAATGATGGCATGGAACAGGAATAAGGAATATTTCAAAGAGGTTCTGCCATATACCTCCTCCCAGGATAATAACTGTGAAATCAGCAGCTTTTAAAGCCCTTGCTGAACTGGCCGGGCCAGGTGATCAGGCCAAACTGATTGAACTTATTTCCGGCACTGCCGAGCCTGCACATGTTACGAATGTTCAGGATGCTATTGCAATTGCAGCCGGACAAATTACTGATCCGGAAAAGAGATCAGATGCAATCCTTAAATCATTGACAGACAAGCCAGGGAAACAAAAGTTAATACCGGTTCTTGCCAAAACCGGAGGGAGGGAAGCTCTTTCAGTTGTCCTGAAGGAATTTGAAAACGGGAATTCTGAAATGAGGGATATCTGTTTCAAAACTCTTACTTCCTGGCATGATTATACTGCATCATCAGCACTCTATGAAATTTGTGCATCAGGCAACAAGACTTTTGAAGAACCTGCTTTCAGAGGGTATGTAAGACAGATCAGGACTGCAGATCTTTCGGATGAGCAAAAATTGCTGCTATTCCGTAAGATAATGCCATTTGCACTTAGCCCTGAACGCAAAAATTCGGTTCTTACCGAATTAGGAAGATTGAAAACATACCAGACACTCTTTTTTGTCGCAAATTACCTTGATGATCCTGCAACTTCCGCAGCAGCTGCCAGGGCGGCAATGTCAATTGCTCTTCCTTCAGCCAGCTTAACGGATGGTATGTATGGAACCAATGTAAGGGAAATTCTGACAAAGGCTGTTACCGAAGCTTTCAGGATCTGAAAGTGAATATGACAGGGAGATGGTAAACAAATATCTGGCATCGATGCCTATGGACGAAGGATTCAAGTCGATGTTCAACGGCAAGGATCTGACCGGCTGGCAGGGACTTGTTGAAAATCCTGTAGCCAGGGCAAAGATGAAACTAACCGAACTCGAAAGGAAACAGGCAGAGGCAAATGTCATGGTACCAGCCAACTGGAGTGTTAAGGATGGCTGTATATGGTTTAACGGCAACGGCAATAATCTTTGCTCAATAACGGAATATGGTGATTTTGAGATGCTTGTCGACTGGAAGATCTCAAAGGAAGGAGACAGCGGAATATATCTGAGGGGAACTCCCCAGGTTCAGATATGGGATACATCAAGAACTGAAGTTGGAGCACAGGTTGGTTCAGGCGGATTGTATAACAATCAGAAGAATCCTTCAAAACCACTTAAGGTTGCTGATAATCCTGTTGGTGACTGGAATACTTTCAGAATAATTATGATTGGTGAAAAGGTATCAGTATGGCTGAACGGGGAACTTGTTGTTGATAATGTTACCATGGAAAATTACTGGGACCGTAAAATCCCATTTTCCCAAAAGGGCCGATTGAACTTCAGGCTCATGGAACTGATCTGGCTTTCAGGGATATCTATGTAAGGGAAATTAATGAAAAGGAATATAATCTTACACCTGAAGAAAAAGCAGAAGGATTTGTAGCTCTTTTCAACGGAAGGAATCTGGATAACTGGGTAGGTAACAAAGAGTCATATGTTGTTGAGGATGGAATGATAGTTATTAAACCTGAAAATGGAAGCGGAGGAAATCTTTATACTGAAAAGGAATATGCAGATTTTATTTTCCGCTTTGAATTTCAGCTGACCCCGGCTGCAAATAACGGGCTTGGAATAAGGGCTCCTCTTGAAGGTGATGCTGCATATGCTGGTATGGAACTTCAGATCCTTGATGATACTGCTCCGGTCTATGCAACTCTTCAGCCTTACCAGTACCATGGATCAGTTTATGGTGTGATTCCTGCAAGACGGGGATTTCTGAAACCGGTCGGAGAATGGAATTATGAGGAGGTTTATATAAAGGGAACACAGATAAAGATCACACTGAACGGAACAGTTATTGTTGACGGAGATATTGCAGGACCAAGGGATAATGGAACTATGGATCATAATGATCATCCGGGTTTGAAGAATAAAACCGGACATATCGGATTCCTCGGCCATGGCTCAGTTGTCAAATTCAGAAATATCAGAATAAAAGATCTTTCACACTAAATCGGTATTTTTTCTCTGTGGCCCTCTGTGTCTTCTCTAGTAGGACCTCTGTGTAACTCATAAGATATCTAAAAACTTACACAGAGATCCACTGAGAAGCACAGAGAGTCACAGAGGTATTAACTTTGATTTAACATATAATTCATACTATGAAAATCAGAATTCTATCTATCACTGCTCTTATTTATAAGTCTTTATTCATGTTCGCAGGTTAAACCTCCTGAACCATTTGGCCCGGTACCTTCTGAACGCCAGCTTGCCTGGCATGAAATGGAGTATTACATGTTCGTTCATTTTACTGTTAATACTTTCACAGATAAGGAATGGGGTTACGGTGACGAGAAAGAATCGGTTTTCAATCCTTCAGAACTTGATTGCCGCCAATGGGCCAGGGTTGCAAAAGAAGCCGGAATGAAAGGTATCATAATCACTGCCAAGCATCACGACGGATTCTGTCTCTGGCCATCAGCATTTACTGAACATTCGGTTAAGAACTCACCCTGGAAAGATGGAAAAGGAGATGTTCTGAAAGAACTCAGGCAGGCTTGTGATGAATATGGTCTTAAAATGGGTGTATACCTTTCCCCATGGGACAGGAACACTGCAGTTTACGGAACTCCTGAATACCTTATTATATTACAGGAACCAGCTGCATGAGCTACTGACAAATTATGGTGATATTTTTGAGGTCTGGTTTGATGGTGCCAACGGAGGCGACGGATATTATGGCGGTGCCAGGGAAACAAGGAAGATTGACAACAAAACCTATTATGACTGGCCAAATACCCACAAGATTGTCAGGGAGCTCCAGCCAGGTGCTGTAATGTTCAGCGATGCTGGTCCTGATATCCGCTGGGTAGGCAATGAAAGCGGAATGGGAAGCCTTACAAACTGGTGTCTGCTTAAGAAAGACGATATGTATCCCGGAGGGGATTTTGCAAAAATCCTTGGTGAAGGACATGAGGACGGGAATTACTGGGTACCTGCGGAAGTCGATGTATCGATCCGCCGAGGATGGTTCTATCATCAGTCACAGGATTCACTGGTAAGATCACCTGAAAACCTGATGGAATTATATTACTCTTCGGTAGGAAGGAACAGCAATCTTCTGCTCAATGTTCCACCCGACAGGAGGGGCCTTTTGCATGAGAATGATGTCAGGTCATTGCTTGCTTTCAGGGAATTGCGTGAGAAGGAGTTTGCAGCCGAGCTGGCTAAAGGAAAGAGAGTCTCTGCTTCAAAGGAGAGGGGGAAAGGATACAAAGCCCTGAATGTCAATGACGGGAATCCTGATACCTTCTGGTCAACGCCTGATGAAATCACCTCAGCCACTATAACAATTGACCTGGGTGCTGAAACTGAAGTAAACAGGATCCTTCTTCAGGAATACATCAGGCTCGGGCAGCGCATTCAGGAATTCAGGGTTGAAGCACTTGCTGACGGGGTGTGGAAACACCTCCTCGACGGAACAACAATAGGGCACAAGGTAATTCGCAAGTTCCCGGTTGTTAAAACATCACAGATAAGAGTTACGATAAGCAAATCAAAAGCATGTCCGGCCATCTCCAATATTGAACTATACCGTGCCCCGGGGGAATGAAGGGGAGAGGGGGAGAGCGGGAGAGGGGGAGAGAGGGAGAAAGGGAGAGGGGGAGAAAGGGAGAAGAGGGAGAAGGGCATAGCCATCAACCTAAGGAATAGGATAGCTAATGAATCTATATGTATGCAACGGAGTTGTAATAATTTACATTTCCCCTCCTTCTCAAGGAGGGGTGGCCGGGAACGATTGATTATCTGGTATTTACCTGTTTTATTTCCCGGCCGGGGTGGTTAAGATCTGAAAGGTTTTAAACTTTTTCGGTTAAAAGAGGTTTTTACTATCCATTTGAATAAAGACAATAAAAAAGACTTGAATAAACCACCCCGGCCAGACGAATTTAGTTTCTGCCAGTAAGATGATTTCACCGTCTGGCCACCCCTCCTTTAAAAGGAGGGGAAAGTTATCATACTTAAATTCAGTACTTTAATTGACACCAATGGGGATTTACGCTTAGATCATCAAAGGAGCACAGGGCACATTGTTAAGCTTTTTGGAACATTTTTGCAATTTTAATCGCTGCATTAACCCGTTTTGCCAATCCCTCCCAGTCCTTTTTCTGAACAATCTCTTTTGTTATCAGGTTGGAACCGATTCCAACGCAGGTTACTCCTGCCTCAAACCATTCCCTCAGATTATCAACAGTCGGTTCTACACCTCCTGTTGGCATAATGCTTGTCCAGGGGCATGGTCCCTTTATCGCTTTAACGAAATCCGGTCCGCCAACTGACGATCCGGGGAAGATCTTTATTATTTCAGCTCCAAGCTCCTCCGCGTAGCTGATTTCTGAAAGGGATCCGCACCCGGGCGACCACAATACCTTCCTTCGGTTGCACACCTTTGCCATTTCAGGATTCAGAACCGGCGACACAATAAAGTTGGCACCGAGCTGAATATAAAGCGATGCTGTTCCCGGGTCAACAACTGAACCGACACCCATTACAAGCTGTGGCACCTCTTTTTCAGCCCACTTGTTAAGGTCGCTGAAAAGCTCATGGGCAAAGTCGCCCCTGTTTGTAAATTCAAAGACTTTTACCCCCCCGTCAGAACAGGCTTTTACGACATTCCTGCAAACCGAGGGGTCTTTATGATAAAAAACAGGGATAATTCCCGATTCATGCATCCTGATTATTACATCGATTCGTTGAAACCTGGCCATAGTTAGTCTTATTTTTAACACAAATTTATCAATATTCAGAACATCTGATTCAAATATTTGTCTGGCTTAACTGGGGGAAAAGATGTACTCGATCTGGCTTGCATAGCTCGTGCCCTCCTGCAACCTGGCTCTTCGCTAAAACAATTCACTGATCTGTTTTTAACGCTCAGACATTATCGGGGGGACACCCCATAGCCGATCTTAAGAATCAGTTTTAGACTGAGAATTACATAACTAGCTGAAATACAATTAAATAACTTTCCCCTCCTTTTAAAGGAGGGGTGGCCAGACGATGAAATCATCTGACAGATAGGAGCTAAATTCGTCTGGCCGGGGTGGTTGATTCAGGTCTTTCTTAACAGCTTTCAATGGATAGACTTGAAACATAGATTAACCACCCCGGCCGGGAAAGCAAATTGTAAACGTCTCAAAATCAATAGTCCCGGCCACCCCTCCTTGAGAAGGAGGGGAAATGCAAATCATTGCAAATTGGATGCAAGGACATTCGTTGATTTATTTGCTAAAGTGCTCATTCCATTTATCCCTTATAAGAATCTCATTTTTGTCAATAATCTCACTGATCTCTCTCAACTCTTTGCTTGTGAAACCATAATTGATTGCAACAAAGAGAGGATCGATCCAGAATTTTGCATATTTCTCTGCCTTTTCAATATGAATATGCATTGGCTCATTTCTTTCATTGCTGAAGAAGAAAAATCTGTAACCATTTATTAATAATACTGTTGGCATACTCAGACAAAGATAACTAAAATTTTGACAGAATGATGATGAAGATAAACTGAGCATTTTCAAACTTGTTTATAAGGTGGTTAAAAATAAGAAGTTAAAGACTTCTTTTTAAAAACGTTCCGGTTCTATACTCAAAAAATTCGGACTTAACGGGTTTTCTATTCAGTGTAGGAGGTGGTTCTGTATAGTTTATTGGGCGAATACCAGTTGAATCCTTCATTATTTTCTATAAATTCTTATCCTGTCATTTATCGTAAATCCTTATCTTCGCCCGACAAACTATCACGATGGCCCTTAACTATATCTGGATCGCATTCTTCCTTATCGGATTTATTGTCGCACTCGGAAAACTTCTGTTAACAGGCAATACCCAGATATTCAATGAACTGGTAAATTCTGTTTTTTCAAATGCAAAAACCGGTTTCGAAATTTCTCTGGGACTTACAGGTGCACTAACCCTCTGGATGGGTCTTCTGAAGGTAGGAGAAAAGGGAGGTGTGGTGGCAATTCTGGGAAGAGCTATCGGACCACTCTTTGAAAAGTTGTTTCCCGGGCTGCCCAAAGGTCATCCGGCTTATGGCTCCATAATGCTTAACATTGCAGCCAACATGCTGAATCTTGATAATGCTGCAACACCGGTCGGACTTAAGGCAATGAAGGAGATGCAGGATGCAAATCCGGTTAAGGAGACGGCTTCCAATGCTCAGATAATGTTCCTTGTCCTTAATGCCGCAGGTCTGACAATCATTCCTGTCAGCGTTATAGTGTACAGGATACAGTTGGGAGCAGCAAATCCCGCTGACATTTTTATCCCCATACTTATTTCAACATTTTGTGCCCTGATGACGGGACTGATAAGTGTTGCGATAATCCAGAAAATAAATTTATTCGATAAAGTAGTCCTTGCATATCTGGGGGGACTGACTGCAATTATTGCAGGTATCATAATTTATTTTTCCCGTCTTCCGAAGGACCAGATTTCGGAGGTTTCAACATTTGCCGCCAACTTCATCCTTATTTCTGTTATTGTTCTGTTTATAGTCCTTGCGTTTATAAAGAAGGTAAATGTTTATGACGCATTCATTGAGGGAGCTAAAGAGGGTTTCAACATTGCAATCAGGATAATTCCGTTTCTTGTGGCTATACTGGTTGCAATAGGGATATTCAGGGCTTCCGGAGCCATGGACTTTTTAATTGCCGGAATTACGCAATTCTTTGCCTGGCTGGGACTCGATACAAGGTTTACAGGTGCATTACCGGTTGCTTTCATGAAACCGCTCAGCGGAAGCGGCGCCAGGGGCCTGATGGTCGATGCAATGACGACTTATGGGGCAGATTCGTTTATCGGACGTCTTGCATGTACAATGCAGGGCACAACTGATACAACATTTTATATAATTGCAGTATATTTTGGCTCTGTTGGCATAAAGAATACGCGCTATGCAATTGGTTGCGGACTCCTGGCAGACCTTGCAGGATTCACGGCTGCAATTCTGGTTGCATATCTGTTTTTCGGGTAGGAGGGGAGAAGGGGAGAGTGGGAGAAGGGGAGAAAGGGAGAAGGGGAGAAGGGGAGAAAAGGCGTGTAAATTCTTAATTTCTTTTTAGTTATGATTTCGAGCTATTATTCCAGCCTATGAAAAAGACATTGATTCTTCCTCTTCTTTTATTCGGTTTGACAGCCTGCACAAATAAACCTGCTGCAATTCAGGATCAGAGTGCCAAAACTTCCAATCAAACCATCGACTCAACCGACATGACAAATAATTTTTATGACAATACGGAAACTTATCCCCTTATTGTTAAGGAAATAACAATTGAAGGGGAAATAGCAAATCCCGGAATAGCTGATCTTTCAAAGCTTCCAAAGCACTCGGTTATAGTTAAGGAAACCTTGTTGGACAGTGCAGGCAAAGACAAATTTGTGGGAGCCTACAGGTATGACGGTTATTCACTTTTCGATATTCTCAATGACCGGCAGCCTCTGAAAAAGAACGCGGAGGAATTCAATCCTATAATAGATCTGTATGTAGAAATCGAAAATGATAAAGGGGATAAAGTCGTATTCAGCTGGGGTGAAATATACTATCCGAACAGCCTCCACCGGATCCTAATTGCTTCTGGTGTTTCGAGAATCGTACCGTCAAAATCCAAAGATCTCTGGGAACTTCCGACTGAAGGCAAGGTAATTGGAGCCAATGATCTGGTAACGGAAAGGAATATTACTTCCCCCGTAAAGATCACTGTTAAATCATTTCCAAAATCCTTTAAGGTTATTAAAGGATTATCCCCGATATATTCTGATAAATTAAGGTTATATAAGGACAGCAGACTGGAAGGCGAAATACTGGCTGATCCGGTTGATCTTAATGAAGTTACTTATAACACCATCTTTTATGGCAGGGGAAAAGGCATCCATAGCACCTTACCATTTTCGGGTGTGGTTCTGAAAGATTTCCTGCTTAAGTATTATCCTGTCACCAGACTGAATCTGAAGAGCGGAATAATGTGCATTGCTTCCGAAGACGGATACAGATGTTCGCTTTCTTATTCGGAGTTGTTCAACAGGAACGATCAGCAGGAGTTTCTACTTGTTCAGACTGAAAAAGACGAGGATGGCGGATTCTTCAGGTTGTTCCCTGCGGCAGATTTTTTTTCTGACCGGGCTGTAAAATCTATTAATGAAATTCACCTGGGATATTAATATAACCATATTAAAATTTTCATCTATGCAAAACAGGGAGATTGCAGAAAAGATCTTTATGGCAGGTGTCAGAAGTGTCCTTCCTGACAAGCTTATAACCAGCCATTTGTCAATTTCCGGCTCCATCCTTGCAATCAACGGCCATAATTTTCAACTGGATGAAACCGACAATATTTATGTAATCGGTGCCGGCAAGGCAAGCGCAGCAATGGCTCATTACGTTGAGGGCATCCTTGGCAGCAGGATCACAGGAGGGCACATTGTTGTGAAATATAATCATTCCTGTAAGCTGAAAAAGATAAAAGTAACGGAAGCAGGGCATCCGATTCCGGATGAGAACGGTTTCAGGGCAACTGAAGAGATCCTTAAAATAGCAAACATGGCTACTGAGCGCGACCTTGTTCTGTGCCTGATCTCCGGCGGTGGTTCGGCATTGCTGGCCGATTTGCCTCAGGGCCTTCTTCCTGAAGAGCTTTATATTGTCAATAACCTCCTGATCCGTTGCGGAGCTTCAATTAATGAAATCAACTGTGTCCGCAAACATCTTTCCCGCGTTAAGGGTGGTCAACTTGCAAGGACCGTCTGGCCGGCTACTCTTGTCTCTCTGATCCTGTCCGATGTAACAGGCGATCCGCTCGATGTGATTGCCTCCGGACCAACAGTTCCGGATACCACAACTTTCAGCGAAGCGTTAAAGATTATCGAACTCTATAACCTGACAGCAGATCTCACCAAGAGTGTATTGGACTATCTGAAAGATGGTGCGGCAGGAATTCACCCTGAAACCCCAAAACCGGGTGATCCCGTATTTTCAAAAACCTTCAACACCCTGGTGGGAACAAATATGACATCCCTTGAAGCTGCAAAAAGATTTGCAGTCAGCCTCGGATATAACTCTTTCATTGTTGACAGTGCATTGCATGGTGAGGTTGCAGGTTTGGCCGGATCCATTATTGAAACAGCCCTTCATTATAAAAACAACGGGGAGGTTCCGAAACCGGTTTGCCTTCTGTTTGGTGGAGAGCCTACCCTGAAGGTAACCGGGGAAGGAACCGGTGGCAGAAATCAGCACCTTGCCTTATCCGCTGCAATCCGTTTACAAAATATGACCGGAATTACATTTCTTTCTGCCGGGACCGACGGCACTGACGGACCAACAGATGCTGCAGGCGCAGTAGTTGATTCAGATTCTGTGAGCCTTGCTTTGTCGCGGAACAAAGACCCTGAGAAATACCTTGCAGAATTTGATTCCTACTCTTTTTTTAAGACGTTTGGCGGACATATTAAAACCGGCCCGACATTTACTAATGTTATGGATTTGATTGTAGTGATAGTAGAATGAATTCCGAAACGCAATTACTTCAGCAGCCAGAAAGCCTCAAAATGTGACCCTTACCTTTTTCCCTGCCTTTCCTCCAAGAAAATGCGGGAGGTATCTTCCACTGATTTTCTTATCGGAATAAAGGTAATGTTAGTCGCTGCCCTGATCTTAGTGTTATCAAGGAGCACCTTTGAAAACGCAGCATGGAGGGTCTCCGGAGTAATAGATATCCTGTTCCTTATCCGCGATGGGATCAGAGCTAAAAATCCTGACATTGGCAGGGAAAGTAATTCCGGAACAGAAACAAGTGGTTTTCTTACCGCAAGACTGTCAGCTATCATGGAGAAAACTTCCCTGAAGGAAAGGTTTTCTGATGAAACGATGAAACGTTCATTTGAAGCTGAGCTGTTTGTCAGGGCAATCATTGAGGTAACGACATCCCTGACATCAACATACCCTGTTATACCTGTCGTACAGAAAGGCATGCCATTGGCTATTCTGGAGAAGAACAACAGGCTACCTTTGTCCCAGTCCCCGGGACCGAAGATCACTGAGGGATTGACAATTACGGCACACAGACCCCGTTTTGTCCCCTCCCATACCTCAGATTCGGAACGATACTTGCTGATGGCATAAGCGGAATGAAAGTCCGAATCGTTCCATTGGTGGGACTCATTCACAAGTTTCCCGTTACCTGTTGCCCCAAGGGCAGATGTTGAACTTACATGACAAAGCTTTTCAATGCCTGTTTCTATCGAGGCCCTGACTATGTTAGCTGTTCCGGCAGTATTATTTTTTATAACCTCCTGGCTCCGCGATGATTCAAATGAGACTGATCCGGCACAATGATATACAATTTCAGCTCCCTGAACCGACCTCCTGAGGGAATTGTAATCACACATATCCGACTCTACCCATTCAATGGAGCGGAAAAGCTCGTCAGGGCTGCTGGTATAATAACTGAAAACTCTCCTGACAAAGTCCCTGTTGCTGTTCTTTCTGTGAAGTGCTTTTATTTTTCTCCCCTCTGATGCAAGGGTGAAAAGCAGATGACTTCCTAGCAGACCCGTTCCTCCCGTAACAAATATTGTTTTATTGTTTATTGCCATAGGATCTCACTGGCTTACCTCATTCCTGAACTCCTTCTCCAAAAGGGACATTAATAATCTTTCCGGCAGTATCTTTCTGGTATGAAGAAATAACCTGTTAACCAGTAACGGGACAATAACCTTCTTTCCCTTTTCAACCGAATCCAGGGCGATCACCGCAAGCCTGTCGCTGCTTATTTTCGTTATTTTACCCCAGAATCCGTGGGTTTTGATCCGGCCCGCACTTATTGAATTACTTTCCACTCCATTGGGACATAACACAAAGACCCGGACACCCGAACCTTCAAGTTCCTTGTCCAGGCTCTTTGAAAAACTCAGGACGAAAGCTTTTGAAGCCGAGTAGACGCACTTATAGGGAACAGGGAAATATCCCGACAGACTGCCGACATTAAGGATCTTTCCATCAGGGCACTCCTTGATTAGTGGAAGGAAATACCTTGTCATCATTGCCAATGCTCTGATGTTCAGCATGATCCTCTGATCACTATATTCAGGAGAGGAATCCTCAAAACTGGATGCACCTGCTATACCGGCATTGTTTATCAGGAAATTGACTTTCAGATTATTTTCCACACAAAAATTAAACAGTTCTCTGGGTGCATCGGAACGGGTCAGGTCAATAGCGAAATACCTTATATCGGTTTCATATTTTGATATTATCTCCCGGGCGGTACTCCCGAGTTCGGGCCCCGGTAAGGCAGCCAATACTATGTTCATACCTCTTCTGGCACACTCCAGGGCAAGTGATCTGCCTATTCCCGAACTGCCTCCGGTAATAAGTGTGAAGTATTTTTGCATCATGATTGTAATACTTTGTAAATATACAAAGAACCTCTCATAACAATATGTTTTTATTATATTTGTCTACCACCCTGTCCGGAGGAGCCTTAAATTATCAGATACTATGAAAGCGCTTGTTCTTGAAGAATACAATAAACTGGTCTATAAAGAGGTCCCTGATCCTGAAATATCAGCTAATGAGGTTCTTGTTAAAGTAATGGCATGCGGAATCTGTGGATCGGATGTTCATGGACTAGACGGGAGCACGGGCAGAAGGATCCCTCCTGTTATAATGGGACATGAAGCTTCGGGAATCATAATTACAACCGGAAAGGATGTGAAGAACTGGAAACCAGGCGACAGGGTAACGTTTGATTCAACAGTATATCAGCTTGATGACTGGTTTACTCTTCGAGGTGCGTATAACCTGAGTGACAACCGTGAAGTTCTGGGTGTTTCGCCGGGAACATACAGGCGGCATGGTGCGTTTGCAGAATATGTGGCAATACCTCAGCATATACTTTACAGGATACCTGATCCGGTAACCTTTGAACAGGCGGCCATGGTTGAAGCGGTAGCCGTTGCTCTTCATGCAATTAACACAGGCTATGTCATTACAGGCGACAACTGCGTAGTGATTGGAGCCGGCATGATCGGTATTTTCCTTGTGAAGCTTCTGAAAATCTCAGGCGCCGGTAACTTAATCTCAATTGATATTAATCCCATAAGCCTGGAAAATGCAAAACAGGCAGGTGCTGATCATACCTTTCTTTCAGGAGAAGAAAATCTCACCGGAAAAATACTGCACTGACATCAGAAGGGGAGCAGACATCTCATTTGAAGCGGTCGGGAAAAGTGAGACTGTAAATGTTGCAATAAACCTTACCAGGAAGGGCGGAAAAGTGGTTCTTGTCGGGAACATTACAACCGTTGTGGATTTTCCACTTCAGAAAGTTGTTACAGGCGAATTAAAGGTTTTAGGAAGTTGTGCAATCAGAGGTGAATATGACACGGTTCTTAGCCTGATGAAATCAGGCAGGATAAGTGTTGACGACCAGATCTCTGTTGTAGCTCCACTTTCAGAAGGAGCAATGTGGTTCAATAAGTTATATCGAAAAGAAGATAATCTGAAGAAGGTAATTCTTGTACCCTGATAACACGAAACTATGTCAGAAAGAATTTATAATATTTCAATAGCAGGATGCGGAAAAGTTGCCCATCTGCATGCAAAGGCAATCCAGAACATTCCAAATGCCCGTCTCGCAGGAGTCTGGAGCAGGAGCCAGAAAACCGCCAATGATTTTGCATCGCTTTACAAAACAAAGGCTTATTCTGAAATAGCTCCGATGGTCCTGGAAAATGAAGTTGATCTTGTAATTGTGTGCACACCTCACCCATATCACAGGCAACCCGCCGTTGAGGCTGCAGAAGCAGGTGCCAGTGTCCTTGTTGAAAAACCTCTGGCTTCTGATCTTCGTGATTGTGATGCAATTATAAATGCATGCAGGGTACGTTATGTTAAACTCGGGGTAATTAGTCAGCGCAGATGGTACTCGCCTGTAGCCAGGATGAGAGAGGCAATTGATATGGGAAAGATCGGCAAGCCCGCTATTGCCACAGTTACCATGCTGGGCTGGAGAGACAAAGCTTACTATGATTCAGATGCCTGGAGAGGGAAATGGAATACTGAAGGAGGTGGTGTACTTGTTAATCAGTCTCCGCACCAGCTCGATCTGATGTTATGGTTTATGGGAGACGTGGAAGAAGTCTACGGTATCTGGAGAAATCTGAACCATCCCTATATCGAAGTTGAAGATACAGCACTGGCAATTATTAAGTTCAAAAGCGGAGCAATTGGTAACATCCTTGTAAGTAACTCAATGAAGCCCGGAATATACGGGAAAGTGCACATCCATGGTGATAATGGGGCTTCCGTAGGGGTCCAGACCGACGGTGGCGCAATGTTCATTGCCGGGATGACAGGTGTAGCCGAGCCGCCTGTCAATGATATCTGGACAATTCCCGGAGAAGAGAAAATGCTTAAGAAATGGATTAAGCATGATACTGAAATATTCAATAAATATGATCCGACTATTTACTATATGCAATGCCAGATTGAAGATTTCCTGAAGGCCATCAAAAACGATACGGATCCGCTTGTTACAGGTGATGCAGGACGTAAAACTGTTGAGTTATTCTCTGCAATCTACCGGTCTACCCGGGATAACAAACCAATTAAATTCCCGCTGAAACATGAACCAGGCTTTGATGGAAGATTCTGATTTATGCGAAAATGTCAGAACCCTTCGTCATACCTGATTAATTTACACTTTCTAAATTTGTAATTAGTAATCTATGTCACTCATAATAGTTATTCTTGGAATTTGCCTTCTTCTGATTCTTATCCTCGTATTAAAATTCAATTCATTTTTGTCATTTGTAATTGTCTCTCTTGCCGTTGCACTAGCTTTAGGAATGTCAATTGAGAAGGCAGTCATTTCGATAGAAAACGGAATTGGCAATACAATGGGCTTTATTGTAATGATCCTCTGTTTTGGCGCCATGCTTGGCAAGTTGGTTTCAGAGAGTGGCGCAGCGCAAAAAATAACATCAAGGCTTGTGAAAACCTTTGGAATAAAGAATATTCAGTTAGCCCTGATGATGACAGGTTTTATTGTTGGTGTTTCTTTATTTTATGATGTTGGTTTTTTCATAGTGATCCCCCTGGTTTTTACTATTGCAGCCTCAACAGGTCTTCCTTTACTATACGTTGGCTTACCCATGCTTGCCGCCCTTTCTGTAACACATGGCTACCTGCCCCCTCATCCGGCCCCGACAGCAATTACTGCAATGTTCAATGCAGATTTGGGGAAAACAATGGTTTACGGGATTATCGTTGCAATTCCCGCAATAGTTATATCCGGACCTATTTTGTCAAGAGTTTTAAGTAAAATCAAAGCTAAACCACTCCAGGAATTTATAAGTCAGAAACCTTTAAAAGAAGAAGAATTGCCAGGTTTCTGGGCAAGTTTCTTTTCTGCTCTTTTACCTGTAATTCTTATAGGCATTTCGACTATTGCCGGATTCATTCTGGAAGAGGACAATGTCGTCAGAATAATGCTCGGATATGTCGGAAACCCGGTTATTGCTATGATGCTGTCTGTTTTATTCGCAGTATATACGCTTGGGCTGGCAAGGGGAAGGAAAATACCTGAAATTATGAATTCTTTGACTCATTCCGTTGTAAGTATCACAACAATAATGTTGCTGATTGCAGGTGCCGGAGCTTTGAAGCAGGTTCTTGTCGATAGCGGTGTAAGCAAGTACATAGGCGAATTGCTGAGTCATTCCACCCTTTCCCCTCTTTTCCTCGGATGGCTCATTGCAACTTTATTGCGTTTTTGTGTCGGATCAGCTACCGTAGCAGGTATTACTACTGCGGGTATCGTACTGCCAATGGTCTCTGTGCCGGGGGTAAATCCTGAGTTAATGGTTCTGGCAATTGGTTCCGGAAGCCTGATGCTTGGACATGTCAATGATGGTGGATTCTGGCTTTTCAAGGAATACTTCAATCTTAGTGTAAAAGATACCCTGAGAACCTGGACTATAATGGAAACATCAATAGGGATATCCGGATTAATAGGAGTTATGGTTCTGAGTCTCTTTGTGTAGCGGTTTCTTGGTTTTCGGGACTTGAATTAGTTTCAACCTTACTGCAAAATTCCCTATCTTTAAAACTTTGAAGTTTTAATCTAAAGGAACAAATAAAAATTTTATGAAGTTGAAATTTTGTGGTGCCGCCAGGGAAGTGACGGGAAGCAAGACTATGCTGACCACCGA
Source organism: uncultured Bacteroidales bacterium (assembly GCA_963703935.1). Classification (GTDB taxonomy): domain Bacteria; phylum Bacteroidota; class Bacteroidia; order Bacteroidales; family VadinHA17; genus LD21. The sequence goes on from CAVPGA010000003.1 coordinate 592,115, forward strand.
CTCCGGTAAAAGAATCCTTTTTGACTGCGGAATGTTCCAGGGTAAAGGTCTTGAAACAGACGGGATGAACAGGGACCTGGGTTTTGACCCTTCACTTCTGGACCATATTATCCTCACTCATGCACACATAGATCATTCCGGACTAATCCCTTACGTTTATAAGCTTGGCTTCAGGGGCTCGATAGTCTGTTCAAATGCAACACGAGATCTTTGTTCAATCATGCTTGCTGATACAGCTTATATTCAGGAGAATGATACAAAGATCTTCAATAAAAGAAGAGCAAATAAAGGAATGCCCCTGGTTACGCCATTATTCACGCGGGAGGATGCAAAGGAGTGCATGGCTCTTTTTATAGGTGTTCCAAATAACATGAAATTCAGGATAGATGACAATATCAGGGTAAAATTTACGAATACCGGTCATATGCTTGGCAGTGGAGTTGCCAATTTAATTGTAAAACATAACGGGGACATAAAACGAATAGCTTATACAGGGGATATAGGCAGACCTTCAAACAGGATCCTTGCACCGCCAGTGCCTTTCCCTCAGGCTGATATCCTGATAACCGAATCAACATATGGCGACAGACTTCATCAGGACACCGATTCAGCTGACGGAGAACTGCTTGCAACTGTTATTCATACGTGCGTCAACAAGGGTGGAAAGCTTATAATTCCATCATTTAGTGTCGGCCGCACCCAGGAAATCGTTTATTCACTGAATAACTTCTTCAATAAGGGGAAACTTCCGAGGGTTGAAATTTTTGTTGACAGTCCGCTGGCAGTCAACGCCACAACGATATTCCGGATGCACCCGGAATGCTTTAACAGGGAGATTCTCCATATCATGGAAAATGATCCTGATCCGTTCGGATTTAACAGTCTTTCCTATATAACAAGAAAGGAGGACTCCAAAAAACTGAACGACTATAAAAAACCCTGTGTAATCATTTCAGCATCAGGTATGATGGAAGCAGGCCGCGTAAAGCATCACCTTGCAAATAACATCTCAAATCCTCAGAATACCGTATTGGTAGTTGGCTATTGTTCTCCGACGACACTGGGTGCAAGAATTGTCAGAGGGGATAAGGAAGTTTCGATATATGGAACTGTGTACAGGGTAAATGCTGAAGTGAGGAAAATTGATTCCTTCAGCGGACATGGGGATTATAAGGAAATGATAGGGTTTCTTAATTGTCAGAATAAGAATGAACTAAAGCAGACTTTTCTGGTCCATGGCGAATATGAAACCCAGGTTAACTATTCTGCAAGGCTGACCGAAGAGGGATTTAATAACATCCAGATCCCTTCAATGAAACAGGAGTTCACCATATAAGTCTATCAGTAAGAGGTAGAATCGCGTAGACTGGCCGACCAGCAGACCAGCCGACCAGCAGACCAGCCGACCAGGCACCTACCTGATATATTTCTTCAATCCCTCCCTGACCACCTTCCATTGTGGGTATACCTCAGAGAGGAGGTTGTAAAAATCAGCACCGTGGTTATGATGCCTTAAATGGCACAGTTCATGGAGGATCACATATTCACTGTAGATATCATCGAGCCTGACAAGATCATAGCTTAATGCTATCTTACCTTTTGAGGAACAGGTTCCCCATCTTGTTTTCATGGTTCTGACAGTAAAATCTGAAGGCTGAAATCCGAAATTCCTGTAATTTACAAGGACTTCACGGAACCTGATTGTGAGTTTGTTACGGGCAACATACTTAAACCAGCTTTCAAGCATTGATCTTATGATCAAAGGATTATGGTCTTTATTTACACCTGCCTCAATTGTGCAGTTATTACCTAGCCGGACACAATATTTATCTGAAGGTTCCAGCTTCAATCTATGTTCCCTGCCAAATAACAGAAGCACATCACCATCTGAATAACCGGCATGATTATCGATCCTTACCAGGGAATTGAACTTATTGAGGGTTTTAAGTATCCAGTCCGATTTTTCAGTTACAAATCTTTCAATCATCTTCAGGGGGGTCCTGTTCGGAGCTTTAACAACAACCCCTTTATCAGGGCTTACAATGATACTTAAAGTCCGGCGCCTCGAAAAATTGATTTTATATTTAATGTTCCCGGTGCTCTGCATTCATTAGATCTTAATAAGGTTATTCTCAATTTTTTTTATCCGACTCTAATGCTGAAAGATAATACACCAGGCAGGCGGTTCCATCCATCGTACATTCATTGGTTGAATAATCTGCAAAGTCATCGTGATAAACGGCAAGTTTTGTCTGGAACCTGGCGTATTCATCCTCTCCGGAGAGGTAGATAAATTTAAGATTGTTAAAAATTGTGGAATAAACCGGACCATCAACGAGTCCGCCCGGCACCTGTTCCCCTCTCACTACGTAGGAGGAATGTGAATTGTCCGGATAATCTCCGTTTTCGGGTAGACCTACGATCATGCTTGTTCCCCAGGGATTGCATCCGAAAAGCCAGTCGCGGAGCGCCGCTTCCATTTCGGCAAATGACTCATCACCGCTTATTTTTTTGTACAGATTTGCCTGGGTAAGGGCTGCAGTCACAAGGTTGTTTGAACACCAGATGAATGGCACCCCTATCAGGAAAGGATTTTTTTCACCCTTTGTCTTTATCCTTTGCAAGCCTTCGCTCATATTCGAAAGGAATTCCTTTTTGAGCGGATATTGATCAGTCAGTGAAGCAATTCCGGGATGGCCCATATTTAAAAACGGATACCACTGGTAGTGCCGGGCTGTATCAGCGCCCATCCATGGTGTTACTATCTCTTTTCGCCCGAAATCAACTGCATAGTTGAGATAAGCAGCCTCGTTAGTAATTTTATACAGTTCGATTGCAGCAAGTTCCATATCGTCAGTCCAGTTATCCTCCTCATAAAAGTAAGGGGCAGTCCCCGGGGCTGTCTGGCAGGCTCCGGGATTTTCAAGTCCGTATCTGAAAGCCTCCCTGGATTTTGTCAGCAGGAGTTTTGAAAAATCAGTATCAATATTTTTATAGACCTCCGCACCCCGTGCAAATGCCGATGCAAATTTACCTGCTGTTGAGGCAATTCCGGTAGCACGGTTTTTATATTTGAACAAGCCCTGTTGTGAACCGGTGCACCTGTAAACAGGTCTCTCCATTCCCTTGCCGTAGTTTGCCGTATCCTCAGTCGGATATCTGAAGCCGATATGATCTCTGTCATCAGCAATCTGATTGTACATTATATCGGGTTCAGGATTCATTTTAAGGAGCCACTCAAGTCCCCATCTGCTTTCATTTAACACATCAGGTACATTATCCTGACCGGGCAAACCGTTGCCGAGGTAATTATCCCCAAACGGGGCGGGATTTTCCGAAAAAGCAAACAGCATCTGGTACGTTGCATTTGCTGAGGTGGCTACATATTGCAGGTAATCGGCAGCATCGTGCCAGCCTCCGGTTACATCAATGTGAGCAGAATCTGACATTCCTCCGTAGATCACATATCCGTCATGCATATGGCATGAATCTTTAAGGTAAGGGTTAAATCCGCATCTCTGTTGTCTCATGTAGTTAAGAAGAAAATCAGCGGCACCGTCATAAATATCATCTACAATCCTGAAAGCGGGTGATACAGCATTTCCAGCCTCAATTCTGTAAATTCCCTCTTCTTTCAATTCAGAGAAATTCAGGCGGTAACAACTTCTAAAAGGAGCAAGTGGTTCGGAGGATTTAATTTCCCTTTTCACCAGAACAGTTTTTCCGGAACTGATATCAACCAGTCTGAATGATCTAAGCTCAACGCTGTTTGAAGAGATGAAGACAGCTACTTTAATATCAGCTGTCCTGTACCCAAGTTGATTTATTCTTATCCAGGAGTTATCGTTTTTCCGGCATGACAGCAGTAACAGTGAGGCTGCCAGCAAAGCCGGGATCAGAGATTTTCTCATTTTCAGATCTTGTTTACAAAAATTACATTAGCAATAAACTCTTTACCGTGGATGTTTCTTTTCAGGAATGCAATTTACAAAATCCGGCGGCGCTAAATTATATTATCATACATTCTTATTTTATATTAACATCCGGATGTAACTAACTGTTAAGCAAGGCATCTCCCCAAACCTCTCGCAAGAGGGAGGGGTTTCCCCATTGCCATCTACCTAAGGAATAGGATAGCTTATGAATCAGGCTGTATGCAACTGAGTTACAATAACTTAAGTTTCCCCTCCTTTAAAAGGAGGGGAAAGTTATAATACTTAAAATCAGTACTTTACATTCGGTATTGGGTTAAACTCTCTATAATCGCCAATCCGGCACATGATTTTTCCGGACCTGATAAGTCTTAAGCACCTGCTTGTCTCGGTCACCCGGACCAGGAGATGTTAAATAAATGTAAAATTTTAATCCTTTGGAATAATGAAGTGACTTTGTGTGTCTTTATAAAGAAAAACAGTGATAAAAAGAACTGAAAAACAGTTTTGAAGCATATGGTTGTTCCAGGTTTTAACTCCGGCCTTAAATGGTTAAATACCCGTTTAATTCCAATAAGGCTCCTTAAAAAAAAATGGTCAGAGTAGCACGGTTAGTAAAGGGTTAGTTAGGTTAAGCTGACACATTTGGTTGGATCAATCAGGACGGGCAGCATGATATTATACTGCCCGTTTTTTTTTATTCATTGGTACAGGTTTTTTCAGACATTCACTTATTCGGCAACCAGGGTAATAACACTAATCTCCGGCGGCATCCAGATCCTGAAGGGAACGCCAAGTACTCCAAGTCCACGGTTAACGACAAGCTGCTGATCGCCTTCACTGTAAAGTCCGTTCCACTTTGGATAGAAAAATTTTGCCGGACTCCACCTGAATTTCTTTGTGGTGATCCCCATCTGCATCCCGTGTGTATGCCCTGCAAAGGTAAGGTCAATATCCGTCTTTCCTTTTGTCGCCTTATCCCAATGATTCGGATCATGACTTAAAAGTATCTTCAGATCCACATCACCCAAACCGCTTACAGCCTTGTCAAGATCGCCATGGATTATGTCGGGAAAGGATCCCTTCGTGACAACTCCGATAATTGCAATCTCGGCATCACCAATCGTTATGGTTGTGAATTCATCATTCAGTATCCTGTAACCCGATGATTTGATCAGGTTGTTCATTATCAATACATTATTATCCCTGTCTGCCTCAGTATAAAAAGGCTGGTAGGAACCGAAATCGTGGTTGCCCATAACTGCAAATTTCCCGTATCTGGCTTTTGAAACTTTCAGGATAGTATCAAAATTGCCAAATTCCCGCCACCCAAAAGTCACAAAATCACCGGTATTTAAAAGGATGTCAGGATTTAGCTGATTGACTTTATCAACTACCTCCGACAGCAGATCTTTATGGTGGTAGAAGCATGAAAGATGGAGGTCGGACACCTGGACAATTCTTATTCCGTCCAGGTCATCTTTAAGTCCTTTGACTTTTACAGTATAATTCTCAGTTTTGAAATTAAACCTTCCTATAATAGTCCCTTCCGCAATTACCAAAAACATAGCTGCGGATATTATCAGTCCAATATTTGTAAGCATCCTGTTATGCCCGCCAATCTTTCTTCTGGCTATCATGCCTGAAAAGTGGAAAACCGACAATATTATCCTTGGCAACACAACGGCACAGATCATCCCTGCCAGGTTCAGAAGGATCCATATATGTGCCGGCTCGTCAAAGATTCCGTCATAGGAAACAGTTTTGAACCATAATGCCCAGAGCCAGATACTTAGAATACTGTTCAGGGTAATGAGTAAGTAATACTTCATCCAGGATTTATCAAAAAAATGCTGTCTAATGACTCTAAGTGTCAGAATTTCGGCAACGACCAGAAGGATGAAAAGCAACATTCAGGAAACTTTAATATGTAAAAATAGTTAATAAGAACTTCCAAATGGTGGAGACATTATTTTTTTAAGATACAATGCAGTAATTTCGTCAAGATAATGATTGAATTGGGATATTATTCTTAACACCATGACCGAAGTTATATTTTACGATCCTTCATTAAAGCCACATACAAGGCTAACCTATTCAGTGATAGCGGCGAAGTACGAGGGTAGCTGGATATTTGTGAGGCACCGGAAAAGGCAAACATGGGAAATTCCGGGAGGCCATATCGAGAAAAAAGAGACACCTGATGAGGCTGCCAGAAGGGAACTGATTGAAGAAACCGGGGCAATTGATTTTACTATTGAATGCGTGGCAGGGTATTCTGTACAGAAGGACGGGAAAACAGGATACGGGCGCCTCTATTTTGCTGATATTTCTAAACTTGGACCGGTACAGGATAGCTCTGAAATCGGCGAATTGATATTGGCTTATTCCCTGCCCGAAAACTTAACCTACCCTGATATTCAGCCACTTTTGTTCAGGAAGGTTATCGACTTCATTGACAAAAAACAAGCATCTGATATTTGAATGATTTTTGATTTTTGATTTTTGATTTCGAATTTCAAATCCTTTGTGAACCTACTATATACTCTTTTGCAAATATTAAACAGTATAAGGTATAATTAATTATTTACCACGGAGTTACAAGGAGCAAAGACGGAGTTACACTGTTTTAAAACTCCGTGTTTTACTCTGTGAAACTCCGTGCAACTCTGTGGTGAAAGGCTTTCCGGGATCTTGATCAGGGTTAAAAGGTTTCCCGCAGATCACGCAGATTTGCGCAGAAAGAAGCCATTAACCACAAAGTCCCTCACCTATAGAAAACTAAAGGAACAGAATTCCACTGAGAAGGAGTTAGTACCTAACCGCACTCAGTATGTGGTAGCAATCAGATATACTCAAAACTTACTTTCTTAAGCCACTTCTCTTCCAGCAGCCGGGCAATCCGTTTCACAACTGTTCTCCTGATCTCAAGATCGACAGGAAGGTTTGGATCCTGATGTGCAATATTTATCCTTGTGCCAATAATGAAATGTATCTCATCACTTTCCATTATCAGCCTGACAATTTTATCAGCAGGACCTTTCCCAAGTCTCACACTGTTGTTGTATGATTTTCAGTATCTCATTTACCTTCTGAAGTGTAAGTATTCCTTCAGTCACAAGGTCAATTCCCTCAAGAAAACTTTCAGGAGGAAGTTCAGGATCTTCAAAAATCAGTTCATCAATAATTGTCTTGTTCAGTTCCCTGGCAACAATATCTGCTGTTGTCCCTCCGCACAGGATCACCTTGCCCTGTATATCCTTTCACTTTTGCGGCAAGCTCCTTGTCCTTTTCCTTTTCATAGGGAGGACCTGTACAGATAAGTAATTTCCGTGGTTCACGGAAATAGATTGTTGCACAGCTGATATCATCCTTTGCCTTATAGGTATCGTTTTTGTGAGCCATTGTAACAATCTTGCCCGCCAGCATCATGGCAGAAATGGATGCTTCACTTGTAGACCAGCGAAGAGGCATAGGATGCAATATTATCCCTTCCCCATCCAAACGGAAATGCTTCACTTCCCATACCGCTCTGTGATACACCGTCGGAACAGAAGATTATCCTGTCTTCTTTTTCAGGCATGAATGTACAGGTCTTAAGTACCTTTCCGGAGTTTTTACCTTTGTCGAGCACGACTTTTTTCCAGGAAGGATCAAATATCTGGTTTCCTCTTAAAACTAATTGTTGATGGATTGTCATATTCAAGGATATTTGCCCGGCCGCTGCTCTCAATATCAACAATTGTGAATGTTGAATAACTTATTTTTCTTTCACTGCAAACAGGCAGGGTATTCATTATTATCTCTGCAATCCGGTCAACTTCTTTATGCTCACGGGTGAAATTAAGTGCCATTGTGGCAGTAAGGGTTGCCAGGATATTTGCTTTTACACCATGCCCCATACCATCAGACAATACGGCAATAACCCTGTCTTCCTCCTTTATATACCTGTAGAGAAATACATCACCGCAAATCCTTTCACCATCATGGTTTCTCTGCTGGCTGTTTACTTCTATGATAAAAATCTCTGTTCACTTCTGTTATTTCAGGTTGATTTTATCCTGATCCTTTTCTTGTCTTGTACGATTCAATTATCGAATTGAGCATCTGTTCTGTTTCAGAGGCACCTTCACCAAGCAGGAATCCTATCTTCTGAACCATCTCAAGGTTCTTCTCAATAACTTCACTGACCCTGTTTGTCACCTCTTCTCCCTGTACCTCAGGTGAATAGAGATCACGGATTATTGCTCCGCACATCTTGTTCTTCTTGATCGGGAAGATTGAGATATTCAGCATCTTATCCTCAAAATGGACATCCTTGCTTACAACAGGCTCATCTTCCTTTAGAACAAAAGTGAACATGTTGTAGACATTGAACGGCATAAGTGTTTTAAGATCAGCACCTGCAAGACCCGGGAATTATATCGGAAATGGCTTTTGCATCTTCACCGATGATATTTATAAAACTTTGGTTTGAATGAAGTATCTTCAGATTATTATCGACAATCACAACTCCTGTCGGAAGCTTTTCGAGCATGTTATTCATCATGTCGGAAGTGCTCTGGGCTATCTCTTTTTCCCTCATGGCAAGCTCTTCCGATTCTTTAAGCGCTCTTTTTGTTTCAGCCAGTTTCCTGTTTGTCTGCCTTAAGGTTTCAATATATTCCTGTTTATTCCGCAGGTTGAATGTATGGCACATCTCCGGAATAGCAAGTCCTTTTGCAACAGTCGATGCAAATTCGCGGCACGACATGTATCCGCATGCACCGCAGTTCAAGCTCTTCATCGGGATTTTCTTTTCCGATAATCTTTAAGCACTTCATTTATTGCTTCATCAGGGGGTTCCGGAATTCTCTGATCATCAGGTGTGAAAGTTCTTGTAAAATCAAGTTTTGACCATTTGTCCATATCCTTCTGCCATTGAGCCTTATCAAGCTTTCCAACTCTTTTTTCAGCATACTGCCTTACCAGCGCTCTTCTCCTGAATCTTTCATTGTGATGTTCCATTCCGGGACCGAGAAGACAGCCATGACAGAAGAAGAGGTTAAAATGATGATGTATTGTATCAATATATTTATCGAAATCATTAATTGCCTCAAGAACATCCTTCCTTGCCTGAAGCAGTTATTACACTGCTTGATAACCATATCGCGTTTTATACCTCCTGCCTGTATGATTCCGGCAGGAAGAGGATAGAGGGCTCCCCAGTTGCCATGAGGAGGATCAAAATCGGACATTTTTACAAGTCTTTCCTGAATCTTGAATTCATCAAACAGCTGTCTCAGTTCAATAAAAGTCAGTACCCCGTCAACCAGCTTTCCGTCGCGGTATAGGTATAGCTTCATCCTTGGCATCGATGCATGGACCAATCTGAACTGTGGCTACTTCTTCTCCATATATCTCTTTAACAACCATTGCAGTGGCAATCATGGGAGAGACAAGCGGAGCAAGATTAGGTACCAGTTCAGGATGAAATTTTTCTATAAGCTTGACAATTGCCGGACAGTTGGCAGTAATATAGTATTTACCTTCAGCTTTCCTGAAAAGGTTTGGCATATTCAGCAGCTATCAGATCAACTCCGAATGAATTCTCATGAACATAATCAAATCCCAGAGAGCCTGATCATTGCAACAAATTTCCTGTAATCGGTTATATCATCAAATTCCGAAGCAATGCTCGGTGCAACAAGTGCAACCGTTTTCCTGTCGGATGAAAGAAGCTATTTTACTTCTTCCCTCGAATCGCGGAATTCAATAGCATGCGGTGTACATGAAATAAAACATAATCCGCATCCAATACATCTGTCCGGTATTATTGTAGGATGATCCTTCTGTGGCCTGACCTCAATGGCATTGACAGGACAGACACTTACACAGGAATATGAATTTCTGCATTTCTCATCATTTATATAAAAAACAGGTTTTCTGTCGTTCATATTTTTTGCCAAAGTGTGCGATTATTTAATATTTCCAAATTCTTTTTCAAGGATACTTTCAATTTTTGAAAGAGTGACCTCCTCAATGATCCTTTCATTTATTCTCAGATTCGGACCATTGCTGCACAGGCCCATACATCTGGCTCCTTTGAAGATTACTCCTGTCCTCAAGATGGTTCTTTTTGAGATACTCCCTGATAAACACAACCACATCCTTGTTTCCTCTTGAAAAACAGGAACTGCCAAGACAAATCTGCATTTCAATTCTCTGAGCCATTATTTTACTGTTCATAAATAAACACCAGCATCAAAAGTAGTAATTATTTTCTAAGCCGTCAGATATCCTGCATAAATGCTAAAAATCATATAATCTGCTTTCTGAATAGTCTATTTCTTATATAATACAGTATTCAGGACTGCTAGATTTAAACCATAATCTGACTATTTATGTAATAAGCTCATAATATCAGATAAATAGTAATAGTCTGATTCAGATATGATCAGCAGGATATGATTTTTTATTGTTAATAAATATAACAATGTTTATTTATTAACAATAAAATAAATTATATTTGTATTCAATAATCAGACCGGTTAAAATGGCAGCAGATCTTGAATAATATCTTAAAGAAATACAGACAGGGCAAAAGGGAAGATCTGATTCCTTTGCTTCAGGAGATACAGAACTGATGCCGGATTATCTTTCTGAAGAGGCAATTGTAAAAGTAGGTAGCCACCTTGGACTGAGCACAACCAAGATATATGGACTTGCTACATTTTACGACCAGTTCAGGTTTATTCCTTCAGGAAAGATCCAGATTAGAATATGCAATGGCACTTCCTGTTTTCTGAATGGATCACAGGCTCTTATTGATAAATTCAGGGAGGAGACTTAAAATTTCTCCAGGACAAACAACAAGGGACGGAAATTTCAGCTTTGAAATAGTCTCATGCATGGGCGGCTGTTATCATGGTCCTGTAATTATGGTTAATGGTGAATATCAGATTCATGTCAAGCCTGAACAGATGCCCGAACTTATTAAAAAGCTGAAGTATATTATTGAAAATGATTAAATGGCTAAGATTTAAAGACATTCCTTATTGAGAAGGTTCTGTTATTTGAATCCGATACTCTTTCCGCGGAAACAGAAAAGGTATTGCAGCAGGTACGTCGCGAAAAACCGATGTTCCGGTGATCTATGTTTCATCAGGTACAAGCAGTATTATTGCAGGTTCTGAAAAAACATCACCAGTCGATTGAATCATATATTGAAGAAAATGAACCAACTGCACTGGTTATAAAGGTCGGATGTACCGGACCTGCAAATTTTGAACCGCTTGTTTGTATTCAGATTCCCGGAAAAAACAAGCTTTTCTTCAGGAATATAACAGAAGAGAAAGTTGAACCGCTTCTGAACGGTGTTTTTCATAATGATATAAATGAAGATGATCTTGCAGGACAGACCGGAACAAAAGGATTTGAATTCTGGCCGGGGATCTCATTTATGGATGAACTGCCTTTTTTTGCACATCAGAAAAGAGTTATTCTGGGCAATTGCGGATGTTATGATCCTGAAAGCATTGAGGAATATATTGCCAGAGGAGGATACCGTACATTTGTCAAAACTATTCGACATTATACCTTTGAGGAGGTTTGTGATATCATTGAAAGGAGCGGCCTCAGGGGAAGGAGCGGAGGAGGTTATCCTACAGGACTGAAATGGAAACAGGCGCTGAATACTCCTTCAAATGCCAGATATCCTTATCTGCAATGCCAAGGAAAGTGATCCCGGATCATTCACCGACAGGACCATCCTTGAAAGCGATCCTCACCGGCTTATTGAAGGAATGGCAATTGCATCTTATGCCATAGGCGCCTCAAATGCCATTCTTTATCTAAAGTCAGGATCCGACCATGCGCGGAACAGGCTGCAGAAAGCAATCGACATGGCAAGGGAATATGGGATTATCGGTCACAATATTTTTTCAAGCGGTTATAATCTGGATATCACAATAAGAATAGAACCTGGTGCTTTTGTTTGCGGAGAGGAGACAGCTCTTATAAACACCCTTGAAGGAAAACGGGGTATGCCGCAGCTCAAACCACCTTATCCGACAACTTCCGGACTTATTAGGCAAACCGACAGTGATTAATAATGTTGAGACTCTGATGAATGTTCCGCTGATTATGCAGAATGGTCCTGAATGGTTCAGAAGCATGGGAACCGAAAACAGTCCCGGGACAAAGATATTTGCAATTGCAGGAAAAGGCCGGATGTCGGGAGTTGTTGAAGTGGAAATGGGAACAACCATCAGGACAATTCTTGATGAAATTGCTGATGGAATAAAGGACGGGAAGGAATTTAAGGCTATTCAGCTTGGAGGAGCCTCAGGATCATTTATAACATCTGAGAATCTTGATATTCCTGTCGATTTTGATGCCATGAAAGAGAAGGGATTAGGAATGGGATGCAGGAGGATTTGTTATAATCGACGAAAATACCTGCATGGTGGATCTTGTAAGATATTATATGGAATTTATCCGTAATGAAAGCTGCGGAAAATGCATTCCATGCCGGGAAGGAACAGGCAGGATGCTTGAAATCCTTGAAAGCGTGATAAAGAAACCTCTTAATGAGGATTCAGGTACAACACTTGAAAGGTTCAAGGGAGTTATGCAGCTCGAAACCATTGCATCAGTAATGAAGGATACATCACTGTGCGGACTTGGACAGACAGCCCCGAATCCTTTTATAAGCGCTCTTAAGAATTTCAGGGATGAATTTGAGGAACATATTTTCGACAGGAAATGCCGGGCAAATGTCTGCAGGGGACTCAGAACATTTTCAATCGATGTCGACAAATGCACAGGTTGTACAGCTCTGTGCAGCGAAATGCCCTGTAAATGCAATTTATGGAACCCGCTTGCAGCCATTCTTTATAGTTGAGGATAAATGTATCGGTTGCGGAATCTGTTTTGATATTTGTAAGTTCAGTGCAGTAATTGTGAAGTAAAATAGAAGACAGAAGACAGAAGACGGAAGACAGAAGACAGAAGACGAAACAGAAGACAGAAGACAGAAGCGAGACGAAGCAGGAAGACAGAAGACAGAAGACAGAAACAGAAGACAAGAACAGAAGACATGCTTTTTACAATTCAGGTAAATAATAAAAAGATCAAGGCTGAAAAGGGAGAAACAATTCTTTCAGCCCTTAACCGCAACGGAATTATTATTCCTACACTTTGCAGGATGAAGGAGTTTACCCCCACAGGAGCATGCAGGATGTGCGTTGTTGAGGTAGAAGGACGGGAACGGCTTGTTACCGCATGCTCTCAGCCTGTTGAGGAATGGATGAAAATCAAAACACATTCACCGAGGGTAATAACCGCCAGGAAAACTATTGTCGAGCTTCTTCTTTCAAATCATCCCGACGATTGCCTTTATTGTGACAGGAATCTGAATTGTGAACTGCAGCGTCTTTCGGAAGAGCTGAATATCAGGGAACGACGAATAAGGGGAAAGAAAATCAAACAGCGTCTCGACCAGTCAAGCCCTGCCATTGTAAGGGAACTTTCAAAATGTATTCTTTGCGGAAGATGTGTAAGAGTTTGCGAGGAGGTAATAACCTCAACATCGCTCGATTTTATAAACAGTGGAAGACAGACCCATATCGGTGCTGCAATGGACAGGGATTTCAACTTTTCAAGCTGTATCCATTGCGGCCAGTGTGTTCTTGTTTGCCCTACAGGAGCACTTCATGAAAAACATAATATTACGGAGGTTCAGGAATACCTGAATAAACCGGATATCATTAAGGCAATTCAGTATTCTCCTCTTGTTTCGTCAGGAATTGCTGAAGAGCTTGGGATTAAATACAGCAGGGAATTTGATAAAAACCTTAATGCTATTCTTACGCAAAATAGGTTTTGATAAGGTCTTTACAACCGGTACCGGAACTGATATTTGTATTATCGGAAATGACAGATCAGCTTTCGGAAAGAATTGAAAAGAAAAGTGGATCAGCCATTGTATATTTCAGCCTGTCCTGCCTGGGTGAAATATGCTGAACAGTTCATTCCTTCACTCATTCCTCAGCTTTCAACTGTAAAATCACCACAGCAGATCACCGGAGTACTTATCAAAACTCTTGTTGCAGGCCAGCTCGGAGTTAAGCCTGAGCAGATATTTTCTGTTTCTGTAACTCCCTGTATGGCAATGAAATTTGAAGCACAGACGGGATGGAATGATGAGAAAGGGAATCAGTGATGTTGATTCTGTTCTGACAGTCCGGGAACTTGCAAGGCTTATCAGGTTGTATGGTATTGATGTCACAAATATTGAAAAGGAACCGGCTGATGAACCAATGAGCGGCAGAAGTTCATCTGCCGCTGCTTGCTGAAGTTTCCGGAGGACTGGCTGAAGGAGTCCTGCGATTGCTTCATTACCGTAAACTTGGAAAGAGATGCTGATAAACAGATATTTAAAAAGCTGCGATCATCCGGAACATTTCAGGGAGGTCACTGTTCAGATCGGTGAAAATGAAATAAAAGTTGCAGTGGTTGATGGTCTGACCGGACTTGAAAAACTAAGGGCGGCACAGGCATCAGGAAAAAAATATGATCTTGTTGAGGTGATGACCTGTCCGGGAGGATGTATTCATGGAGCAGGACTGCCATTCATCTCATCAAAGGATGATCTGAAGAGCAGGGCAAAGCTTATTTATCAGGCTGATGAAACTGAAGCAATTAATCTGCCATGTAAATCACCATCTCTTATGAATCTTTATGAAAAGCTTATAAAGGAGAACAAGGATATAACTGATAAAAATATTTTCTATACTCATTTTGAGAAGAGAAATGTGTTGCTATAAGGACATATTGTCGTGCGGTCGTGCGGTCGTGCAGTCGTGCAGTCTCAATAAGCACAGGGCTCAGAGCTCAGGGCTCAGGGTGTTCTGCTCTGCGCTCTGTGCTCTGCGCCCTGAGCATTAGCGTAATGCCGTTACGCCGTTACGCCGTTACGCCTTTATGCCTTAATACCGTTTAATTATGCTTGTCTACACAATTAAAGAACTTTGCCGTACATGTTACACCTGCGTAAGGGAATGTCCTGCCAAGGCTATCCGTATTGTCGGAGGACAGGCTGAGGTTATTGATGAAAGATGCATTGCCTGCGGAAACTGTACAAAAGTATGCAGCCAGGGAGCAAAAGTATTTCTGAATACCACCGACAGGGTTGTAAAACTTCTTGAAAATGAGCCAAATGTTGCAGCAATTGTAGCTCCAAGCTTTCCTGCCGAATTTTCTGAACTATCTGATCACAGGATTCTGACTGGTATGATAAGAGCCCTCGGATTTGAGTATGTATTCGAGGTATCATTTGGTGCTGACCTTGTTGCCGACAGGTATAAAAAACTGGTTGACTGAGAGTAAAGACTATTATATTTCATCCGATTGTCCTTCAATTGTAAACTATATTAAACATTATCATCCAGGACTTGTGGATAATCTTGCACCTATTGTTTCTCCTATGGTAGCAATGAGCAGAGTTGTACATTCAAAATATGGCAAGGATACGAAAATTGTTTTTATCGGTCCATGTGTTGCAAAGAAAGCAGAAAGCACTGAAATTGATGAGGCCATAACATTTACTGAGTTAAGGGAAATGCTTGACCGTCATAATATCAAACCAGACAATACTCAGCCGATGGATTTTGATCAGCCTGTCGGTGGAAGAGGTGCTATCTTCCCTGTTACCCGTGGATTGCTTGCAGACTGCAAATATAAATGATGATGCAATAACAGGAAATATTATTGCTGCTGAAGGACAGGATTGATTTTCAGGGAGCACTGAAGGAATTTGAAGCCGGACTGATAAAAAATCAGCATATGGAACTTCTGTGCTGCGAGGGTTGTATTATGGGTCCCGGATTATCAAAAAACGGTAAGCAATATAACAGGAGAGCACTTGTAAGCTCCTATGCCAACACCAAAATGCAGGATCTTGATAAGGAAGTATGGCAGAAGGCATTTGATGAATATTCGGAACTTGATCTCTCATTCCGTCACAGACCTGAGGATCACCGGATTGATATTCCTGACGAGAAAGAAATTAATGATGTTCTCATTTCGATGGGAAAAATAACTAAAAAGGACCAGCTCGATTGCGGAGCATGCGGTTACGAAAGCTGTGTTGAACATGCAATTGCAATAAAGAAAGGTCTGGCCGAGGTGGAGATGTGCCTGCCATATACAATCGAAAAACTTCATAAATCGGTTAAAGATCTTGCTCTTCAAATGAAAAGCTCTCCTCAATGAAGCAGGCACTGAAACAATCTGAAAAACTGGCTCATATGGGTCAGCTTTCTGCCGGTATTGCCCATGAGCTTAATAATCCGCTTGGAGTTGTTATAATGTACAGCAATATCCTTCTTGAAGAGAGTGCAGAAGGAGATCCCGTTAAGGGAAGATCTGAAGCTGATTGTTGAACAGGCGGCCAGATGCAAAAAAATTGTTGGCGGACTTCTTAATTTTGCCCGTAAAAACCAGGTCAACCATCAGCTGATAAGTATCAGGGAACTTGTCAATCACAGCCTTGAAAGCCTGATTATTCCCGAAAATGTTAAAATAACAATTACTGACAGCACTACCAATCCTGAAGCAATGCTCGATGCTGAACAGATGACTCAGGTTCTTACAAACCTCGTCAAGAATGCAATCGATGCAATGCCTCAGGGCGGTGCAATCACAATCCTACTGGAAGATACACTGGGTGATGTCTCATTAACTGTCAGTGACACCGGAACAGGAATCAAGGAGGAGGACAGAGCAAAGATATTTGAACCATTCTTTACAACAAAGGGCATCGGACATGGAACCGGACTGGGACTGGCAACAGCTTATGGAATTGTAAAAATGCATAAAGGGCAGATTACTGTTGAATCAAATACTGATCCGTCAAAAGGATCGACAGGAACGAGCTTTAAGATTAGTATTGCCAAGACGAAAGGAATGAAGATACGGTATGAGGATATTGGGTCCGCGGATTAATTTAAAGAATCCTTCCCAGAGGAGCTGGAAATTTGATACATGCAATTAATGATATAAAAAATTTAAGAAATTTGCGTAATGAAAAAGAGCGATTTTACGATTCTTGTTGCAGATGATGATCCTGATTATCTTTTTCAGACAGTATTCAGTCTGGAGAAAGCAGGATATAAAACTGTGGCTGTAGAGAGTCAGGCTGAAGCAGAATCGGTAATTGCGAGATTCAAACCAAATCTGGCAATATTTGACCTGATGATGGAGAGTGACGACAGCGGATTTATTCTTTGTTACAAGATCAAGAGAAAATATCCTGATGTTCCTGTTATCCTGGCAACAGCAGTATCCCACGAAACAGGCATTTCCTTCAGTCTCGATTCTGAAAAGGAGAAATCATGGATCAGGGCTGACAGGTATCTTGAAAAAGGTATCAGGCCTGAACAGCTCGATCAGGAGATAATGAAACTTTTAAAAATCTGACATGGCTGTTCTTAAAGTACTTGTTATTGATGATGAACCCGGGATACGATCAGGTGTTTCCCGGATCCTTAATAATTTCCATGTTACTTATCCATTTATGGATGAGGATTATACGTTCGAAGTTACTGAAGCTGCAACGGGTGAGGATGGTATTGCGATACTGGACAGGGATATGCCTGATATTCTTCTTCTTGACAATAAGTTACCCGGGATACAGGGAGTTGAAGTTCTTGAATATATCAGGAATAAGAAAGTATGATATTGTGGTTGCAATGATCACCTCGTATGCATCACTCGATGTGGCATTAAGGCGCACCGGTTCGGGGCCACTGATTTCATTCCAAAACCATTTACACCCCAGGAACTTAAATCGAGCATTGAAAATATAACAAAACAGCAGTATCTGAA
Organism: uncultured Bacteroidales bacterium; assembly: GCA_963703935.1. Taxonomy (GTDB): domain Bacteria; phylum Bacteroidota; class Bacteroidia; order Bacteroidales; family VadinHA17; genus LD21. Next base: position 609,916 of record CAVPGA010000003.1, read on the forward strand.
AAGGATAACCCATACGATTGAACGAGGAGGGAAAGAAGATCAGGTACCAGTTTCTTTCGGTGTTGTCTCATGAACTTAAAGCTCCGCTGAATGCTCTCGAAGGTTATCTGAGGATGATGCAGGAGAAACAGTCGGGCGACAGGATCGATGATTATGCAACTCCCATTGAAAGATCGCTTCAAAGGATCCAGGGAATGAGAAACCTTATAATGGACCTTCTTGATTTTACAAAGATCAGTCTTGAAAGAAAGGAAGAAAAGATTGAGGAGGTTCATCTTGCAAGTATTGCCTCGAGAGCAATAGTTACAGTCCAGCCATATGCCATCCAGATGGAGGTATCGGTTAAACTGAAAGTAAAATCGGATGCTGTTATTATGGCTGATCCAACCGATATGGAAATTATTTTCAATAATCTTATTTCAAATTCCGTTAAATACAATAAAATAGGAGGGAAGGCTGAAATTATTATTGACGGTAATGATAATGATGTTATTACTATTTTTACAGATACGGGTATCGGAATTACTGAGACTGACAAGGAAAACCTGTTTGCCGAGTTTGTGAGGATAAAAAATGAAAAAACAAGGAATATATCCGGAAGCGGACTTGGTCTCTCAATTGTAAAAAAAGTTATTGAACTTTATAATGGCACAATTACAGTTGACAGTACTCCGGATGTGGGAACAACTTTTACAGTCAGATTGCCAAAAAATCAAGTTAACCCTAACTGAAAATATGAATACTTACCAGGAAAAACAGTCGAAAGACTCAGCGAATACAGAAGAACACTTCTGGAATGCCTGAATGAAAACAGAAATTTCATTTTTTCACACGATCTTGCTGCCCGTCTTCATATTACTGCAGTCCAGGTCAGCCGCGACCTTATGCTTATCGGTTATTCAAGCGTTCAGAGAAAAGGATACGATGTAAAGGAGCTTATTGATACCATCAGCAAGATAATCGATTCCGAAGTGGGGATGAATGTTGCTATTATCGGAATCGGAAACCTTGGAAGAGCAGTGGCCGGATACTTCAAGGGGAAGAGATCAAAGCTTAACCTTGTAGCTTCATTCGATAATGATCCGCAAAAAATCAATAAAGTTATTTCAGGCGTTAAATGTTATCCGATCAGTAACATGGAGGAGGTTATAAAAGAACTTAAGATCAGGATTGCCATTCTGACTGTTCCTGCAGATTCTGCAAGTGATATTACAGAAGAGGCTGTCCGGTATGGAATAAAAGGGATACTCAATTTTACTACAATCCCTCTGAATGTACCTTCAGATGTCTATCTTGAAGAATATGACATGATAACTTCAATAGAAAAAGTGGCATATTTTGTGAAAGAAAACCAATTGTAGTTTTCCAGGATCACAAATGAAGATTTTCAGAAGCTTCGAGGAAGCAAGATCCATTAGGAATCCTGTTGTAACAACCGGATCATTCGACGGAGTTCATATCGGTCATAAAACAATCCTTAACCGGCTTAAGATGCTTGCGGATAAGTATGACGGCGAATCCGTTCTTATCACCTTTGATCCTCATCCGAGAAAAGTTCTGTATCCTGAGACAGCCGGGAAGAATCTGAAACTAATCAATTCACAGGAAGAAAAACTTGAACTTCTCAGGAAAGCAGGTCTTGATAATATTATAATCATTGAATTCACCAGGGACTTCTCAAAAATAACAAGCGAACAATTTGTAAGGGATTATCTGTGCGGGATATTGAAAGCAAAAGTGGTTGTTGTAGGATTTAATCATCATTTTGGATTCAACCAGGAAGGGGATTACAAAGTCTTGTGGTCAATGCGTGACAAGTACAATTTTGAAGCCGAAGAGATACCTGAACAGGAGGTTCAGAATGAAACCGTCAGTTCAACAAAGATCAGGCAGGCAATAAGCGAGGGATATATTCAGAGAGCAAATGCTTACCTTGATCATTATTATATAATTATGGGTAAACCCCAGTACTATGAGTACCGGAATCCTGCTTATCCGATTAATATGTTCAGGATACTCCTTGACCGAGGAATGTAAGCTTCTGCCTGCACCCGGGATCTATGCCGTAATGGCTGAATCGGGACCCGTTAAGGGAAGGTGTATGGCAGTAATTACAGGTAATGCCGAAACGGGAAGTGAGGTGCTTCATAAACCTTATTGAAAAAGATTACCTTCTCCATGACCTTGACTCGACCCTCTATTTTCACAAGAAGATACATGGCCCGATCGATCTGTCCGATCAGAAAACAGCGGGTCACCGTCTCTGGGCTGCAAGAGCAGAGATATCGGAGCTTATCTATTAGAGTAGGACACGACATGTCGTGTCTCTACTGATGTTCCCTCTTTTTTCCGTATCTTTGCGCCAGAATTAAAAATACCGAAATGCGTTTTTCACCTGAGAAATTGAGCATTCCGGATCAGAGGATGAAACCATTCATTGATCCGGAGGAAATATGGGATCTGATCAATAAAACAAAGCCGGAAAAGAACAGGGTCAGGGATGTCATTGCAAAATCGCTCGATAAGCACAGACTTACGATGGAGGAGACTGCAGTTCTGGTAAATGCGGTCGGCACTGATCTGGCAGATGAGATAAAGGAGGGCGCCTGCGAACTTAAACAGAAAGTGTATGGTAACAGAATTGTACTTTTTGCACCACTTTATGTAGGAAATAAATGCACTAATAATTGCCAGTATTGCGGATTCAGGACATCAAACACGGATGCAATACGCAAAACCCTGTCAGATCAGGAATTAATCAGGGAGGTTGAAGCTCTTGAAGATAATGGACAGAAACGATTGATTCTTGTTTATGGTGAACATCCTGACTATTCTCCCGATTATATTGCCCATACGGTCAGGGTTGTTTATGGCGTAAAAAAGGGACATGGTGAAATAAGGAGAGTAAATATTAATGCCGCTCCGCTTGATATTGAAGGTTTCAGGAAAGTGGGAGAGGCAGGGATCGGCACTTACCAGATCTTCCAGGAAACCTACAATCCGGAGGCATACACATGGTACCACCTGGGAGGTAAAAAGAGAGACTATGAATGGAGGCTTACCTCGCTCGACAGGGCACAGGAGGCAGGCATTGATGATGTTGGTATTGGCGCTCTATTCGGTCTTTATGACTGGCGTTTTGAGGTGCTCGGACTTGTCCGTCATACCAATCATCTTGAAGCCTGTTACAATGTTGGCCCTCATACAATCTCTTTCCCCCGTATAAAAGATGCGCTGAGTCTTAATATCGATAATAAATATGAGACGAGTGACGAGGATTTTAAAAAGCTTGTTGCGATTCTGCGTCTTGCTGTTCCATATACCGGACTGATTTTAACTGCCCGGGAGACTCCTGACGTAAGGAAAGAAGTTATTCAATATGGTGTGTCACAGATAGATGGAGGTACAAAGCTTGAAATTGGCTCATATTCCGATTCAAAAAATGAGGATCAGAATCTTAACCGTGAACAATTCAGGATCAGTGACTCAAGATCTCTTTCAGATGTGATTGACGAACTTCTGACGAACGATTATATTCCTTCATTCTGTACATCCTGCTACAGGATGGGCAGGACCGGTGAACATTTTATGGAGTTTTCAGTACCTGGCTTTATTAAAAGATTCTGTACGCCGAATGCCATTCTTACTCTGTCGGAATACATATGCGATTATGCAAAGGATGAGGTGGCCGAAAAGGGCTGGAAGGTAATTGAAAAGAATATTGAGAAGCTTGAGCCGTCAGTAGCCGGAATAACCAGGGAGAAAATTGAAAGGATAAAGATGGGAGAGAGAGATCTCTATTTTTAAGACGGAAGTCGGAAGTCGGAAGACCGAAGACAGGGCCGACCGTTAAGAACTAGCCCGGTGGGCTAGTTTAGGGAGGAGCCAGGCTGCAGGGCAGGGAGGGGAAGACCGAAGACAGGGCCGACCGTTAAGAACTAAGCTAACAACAAAACCCGCAAACCATGATTAAAATCCTCGGCATCAAGATCATCGATAGAATAAAGGAAGCAGGTCTCACCCAGGAAATCCTTTCAAAATATGCAGGACTGATTACAACCCGGCTTGGTTTTCATGAACTGACGACCGAGGTTTGCAGCCGTGAGGCTTACATAATCCTTCATATCTCCGGAGATGATGTTAAGTCGAATCAGACTGTTGTCAGACCTTAACGAGATTGGCGGCATTGATATCCGGGAAATGAAATTTGATGACGGTGATCAGTTCATTAATTTTACTCCGGAAGAGGGCGCCTTAAGGATTCTTGGAATTCTGGTTGAAAAACGGGACCATAAGCCGGTAATGTGCTGTGCAGAAAACCCTTACATCATTTGGATGTGTTATACGCACACGTCTGGGTGTAAATGAAGAATTTTTCGGCAGACCTGCAGGACTTATCCTTGTTGAACTTATGGGTGATGAGATACAGATGGATCTTCTCGAAAACGAGCTTCAGAAAATTTCAGGTGTTCATCTCAGGAGAATAGTGTTTTGATCCTTCCGGTCTTCTGATTATCTGATGATTTGCCCGAAAAAGATCGCATTAAGGAAAATCTTGTTCGTTCCGTACCAGACAGCTCTGAAATTTGTATTATCATATATTGAAATGATCCTGTTACCATTGACGCTGGCATATGCAGAACCCTTAAGCCTTTCAATGTTTTCCGGAGTGCAGTAGCCGCTGAGCAGGGGGCTGTCCGTATAAAGAACCGGATTGTTATAGATATTACTGCTTTTTTTAGCTGCAGATGTGGTTGATTTAAAGACAGGCAGAATATCACGGGTGTATCCAAAACAGAGAGGGTGGGAAAGGTCAAGCTTTGTTTCAAAAATTGAGCCGGGTATCTGCTGGACCTGGCTGTCAGCTGAACGGTTGACATAAATTCCTTTATCCTGCTTACTGGTTACAGATGGGATAAACTCGATTTCGGTGACTTTATTTCCCGAAAGCCAGTTATTACCGTTTTCAAAACCAATTATTGTCCCGCCTTTCTGGTTCCATGCCTTTATTTTTTCGACACCGGAGGGATTTAATTCAGGCGAACCGGTAATTATCAATACGTTATACCTGTCCAGGTCAACCTGACTAAAAGCCGATGCAGTAATCATTGTAACCGGAACCTTAAACCTGGTATCGAGTAAATGCCATATCTCTCCTGCGTCGCTGCTGTTGGCACCGCTGCCGGCAAACATTGCTACGGATGGTTTTTTAAGCACCATTATTTTGTTACTGCCAAGGTCTATTCCTCCGGGTGTCAGACCTGTATTAACTCCGTAAATCATTATTCCACAATCTTCAGCGATTTTCTTCATGAGACCGGTCAGGGCATTTGGAAGAATGGATTGTCCTGATACAGGAACGACAATTGTTCCGTATGTAAATGTTTTTTTCAGATCGCCGTCACTAATTGTAAATTTTTCAGTTGAGACTCTTGTAATTATTCCTTCAGTCTGAAGTGCATAAAGAGCTTTCGGAGCGTAATATTCATTCCATTCAAAAAGGAAAGCATACGGATTTTCAGGGGTTATAAGCTTCCCCGTGGGAACCGGAACCTCCGTAATTTCAGTCCCGCTGAGTCCTTCCAATTCCCTGTCCAGAGTTATTCCGGTATAATTGATATTGAACGACATAGGCAGAACCCACGTAGAGATATCATAAAACGTGCTGTCTTTGAATTCTTTGACAGGTTCAAACAGACTTCTGATAAACCTGTATTCCGGCTGTTGCAGGGGAACAAGAAAAGTGTTCTCCGCCCTGTAAAACGATACCATTTTTAGATAAGTCCTTGGTTGTCCTGTATACTTTTATCTGATGTTGTAACAGTATTCTTATGAATTCGATCATCCTGCCATTATCATCAGGTTCTGTAAAGACATAAGCCTTAATGGGATGTTTATCTGCCTGCGTGATAGCGTCTTTATAGAAATTCCGCAGGTTTTCAAGAAGCTTGTCCTTCATTTCTGATCCTGCTTTAAGGGTTGAAAGCGAGACGGTTACGTGATTTCTAATTGCAAAAGGGAATGAAAGCAATCCCCCAGGCGTTTCCCTCAGATGGCCTTTTACACCTGCCTGTTCGAACAGGATGCCAATTGACCCGTGGATGTCGGGATAAGAGGATCCCTTTCCCACATAGTAATCATCAAATCCTTCTTCGGTATAATAGAGGCTTCCGATCGAATTGAGATACTTCTCGTGGTACTTGCTTATTTCGGCCGTGAGTATATAGTTTTCAGCTGGTGTAAGAGGATTATTACGGCTCGGCACACCTGGTTGAAAGAAGAATGTCTCATTGGCACCGGTTTCATGATGGTCGGTGTTGATATTCGGTTTCCATTTATGGAAGGCAGCCACCCGCCCAACGGATTCCGGGTGCTGGAGCAGCACATAATCGCGGTTAAGGTCGAACCAGTAGTGATTTGTTCTTCCTCCGGGCCATGTCTCGCTGAACTCCCATGATGCAGGATCAGGATTATTGTTAAGGCTCCTTGTGAAATTGACCCATGTTGAGTGTCGCTGCATTCCGTCGGGATTAAGAGCCGGATCGATCAGGATTACAGCATTTTTCAGAAGATCCTCGATCTCTTGCCCTTCTCCGGCAACCAGGTAGTATGCCACAAGGACAGATGCATTCTGAGCGCTCGATTCATTTCCGTGTATTCCGTATCCCAGTTTAATAAAAACGGGCATGTTTGTAATATCGATCCCCCCCGATTTTGAAGGATCGCATAACTGAAGATGCTGTAGTCTGAGTTGTTCAATCTTCTTTATGTTCTCGGGAGAACTTATTATCAGACTTCCAAGCGGCCGGTTTTCATAACTCCTTGCATACTCTTCCCAGATGGCTCTTTCGGAGTTTTTTGCCAGCTCAAGCATATAGCTGTAAAGTTTGTCATGACTCAGGTGCCATTCCCCTACTTCATGTCCGAAGAACTGTTTCGGCGTAGGAATTGAGGCGTTATAAGTTATGTTTTCAGGCAGATAGTAATCGAGGGTTACCTGTGAATTAACTAACGATGAAAATGCAAAGAAAACGAAAAGGACTAATGGTTTTTTCATAGAAATAAGGAATAAGTAGTAATATTATCTTATTTAAAATCTTTTATTTACCACAAAGTCACAGCCCGGGAGATGCCGCGCTTCGCGAGGCTTCGTCTCTAAGTCTCTTCGTCTCTAAGCTCTTCGTCCCTAAGTCTCGTACAGTTCGTCTAAGTCCTTTCGTCTCTTCTCAAAATGCTGCGAATCGCCCCACTCACCATAATATTATGGTTGCATTCGCAAGACTTACCCGTGCTTCGAGGCAGCTCTGGCAATCTTCAGCTGAGTCATCCGTGCATGGTTTATTGTCGTATAATTTATAACTGTTGCGGTATTTCCCGGGTGTGATATTCGGCATAATGATATTGGCACCGATCTTAACTGCCTTTTCCCTTCCAATGGGATCGATTGCCTGAAGAGCTGTTGCCGCAACAATGTTAATATCTTTCATCATTATTCTCAGGATGGCTATCATCTTCAGGGTGAGGTCAAATCTTTCAACAAGCGGCATCAGATCAGCGGCATATTCAATAAGAGGAGTGTCGGCATGTTCAATGTAAGGACCCATGCCACACATGTCTATATTGAATTCTTTCATATAGAGGAGATCGCCTGCAAGGTCATCAAACGTCTGAAATGGCAATCCGATCATCACTCCTGTGCCTGTCTGATATCCTATATCCTGAAGACTTTTAAGACAATCAAGTCTTCTTTTAAAATCGTGTTTTTTATTATCCGGGTGAATCTTTCTGTAGAGTTTTTCATTTGTTGCCTCGATCCTCAGGAGATAGCGGTGTGCACCGGCATCAAACCATTTTTTGTAAACCTCCGGTTCCTGTTCCCCTACCGAGAGGGTAATCCCAAGTTCGCCGTTTGAAAGTTCTTTTATTTTATGTAAGAGGTTTTCAATTCGATCGGTAACTGAATGGCTTTCCAGTTCGCCTGATTGCAGTGCAATTGAACCGTAGCGGTTGTCAAAAGCAAATTTTGCAGCTGCGAGTATCTCCTCGTCATCGAGATTATAGCGAACAAGATTCCTGTTTCCTTTCCTGATCCCGCAATAGAGGCAATCCTTACTGCAGATATTTGAAAACTCGATCAGCCCCCTGAACCAGACTTTCTGGCCAATATATTTTTCTTTTATTTCAGCGGATTTTTTGAAAAGAAGACTCCTCTCTTCTCCCTTTAAGGAGAGAAGCTTTACGATTTCATCTCTCGAAAACGTCTCCTTTTCAAGTATTTCTTTTACTTCCATTTTCACCCTCTTAGACCTTTTCTCTTTACGATTTAACCCACCCCCGACCCCACCACAGGCTAGCCCTACAGGCGGGCTCCTTCGCTAAAATGATCCCCCGGATCATTTTTTAACGCTCGGCCCCCTCCCAGGAGGGGAGCCGAGGGGTTTCGCCCTGCGCCCTGCTTTGCCAGCCGAAGTTTTCTTTGACCGCCGTAACGTAGTGAAGGTGGTAACGTAGGCTGGCGCCCTGCGCCATCAGAATCCCCTTCCGAACATCCCCCAGAGTGTCACTTTTATCTCTTCCCACCGTTTCATTGCCGAGTATGCGAAACTATTCGTATAGTTTGTTACGAATTTATTCGCATCCTCATTTTTGCCCGCTTTAACCAGATCCATCACCCTTTTGTCAATTGCAGGCAATTCCTCAATCGCTTTCTTTTCAAACTCCTCAACTGCAGGTTCTATGATCTGCCGGCTTCTGGTCCAGTTTACAGCTGCAAGCCTGTTGGCCTCCCTGAACGACCAGATTGCTGCATCTGTCCGGTACCGCTTCTGACCACAGATCCCAAATGACTGGGGGAGACTTAACACGCCAGAAAATATTGGAATTCTTGGACTTTCTCCGGGATTGTCGAAGGCAAACCATGCTATAGCGCCTACTTCATCGGGAAGCCAGCTGCGGCACTGGATCACATGTGAATAGGAACAACCTGCTATGGCAATTGTTCGCTGACGTTCAATGGTACCGGGTTTTAACTCGTTGATCAGAGTCCGCAAATCATTGTTCATCCAGTTATTAACAGCAGGTGATTTTACAGATTCTTCTATTTCATTGCCATTTTTATCTTTATTTTTTACAGTTATCAAAAGATTTTGGGTCATATCCCAGGGCGTTCCCTCGTATGTTTCCCTGAAATACTTCATAACGTCCTGCACCGACAACTTTTTTGCCGGCCTGACCGAAAATGGAAGCTCTGCGGCATCAAATGAAAGGTGAAGATCGGGAGCCAGGGTGCTTAATACATAAAATTCCCTGATAGCAAATGGCTTTTTGTCATTTATCACCTTCCAAAACTTGAGAGGCTCCACACCATCCCAGTAACCTAGGTTTTTGGCAACATTCCTTAAGTCCGTGCTATACATAAAATAGTCTGGATTGTTGAAATCAACTGTTGATATTCTCGGAATGTTGGCTTCGATACCAACATGATCATCAGGGATCCGCTGTGCGCACCAGATTGAAGAGGGTTTTCCTTTTTTTCCGGAACCTGCGATCTCCATCTGCCATACTTCACGAGGATCTGCAATAGTTATACACTCAGCAAGATCGGCATAACCGTATTCTTCAGCCAGCTTCCCGATGAGAGAAATTGCTTCCCTTGCCTTTTTACATCGCTGGAGGGCAATTTTTTCAAGTTCCTCGATCATGAATAATCCTTCTTCATTTACCAGTTCTTCCCTGCCGTAGATAGTCGTTTCACCGATTGCAAGCTGTTTTTCGTTCATACAAGGGTAAGCAGTGCTGAGGAATGCAAAAGTTTCTTCAGCTTCAGAGATCTCTCCTTTTCTGGTCACCCCTGCCATATCCCCGGGAAATTCCGTATGCAAAGTGCCCCGGTATATCTGACGCATCGTTCCTTTTTCGTTTTTCGACCGGGGAAATATTTCGAGCCAGGTCCTGTAGTTTCCGTCGCAAGTGTGGGAAGTCATTACCGAACCGTCTGTTGACGCAAGGCGGCCGACCATAATTGTTGTGCAGTTCTGCGCATATCCTGGCCCGTCCGTGTCATTTTCTGAATATTGAGCCGACAGGGTAACTGAATAGCTGGTCAAAAGAAAAAGAAATAAGGAGCGGCATACCAGGTTTTTCATAATGAATGGTTTGGAATTTACATTGGATTTAACTTCTTCTGCAAAAATAACTTTTAAAATCAGAAATATGCAGGCTTAATTATCTGACAGCTCTTTTGTTTTGTCAGTTTTATTTTTATTATTTTGCTCTCTATGATTAATGACAAATTAATAAATCCGGCCAGCATTGTTGTTGTCGGGGGATCAGAAGACCTTTTAAAGCCTGGCGGAAAGATCCTCAGGAACATAATTGAAGGGGGTTTTTCAGGCGATCTGTTCGCAGTAAATCCAAAGCAGGATATAATTCAGGGAGTAAAATCATACCGCGATATTGCCGGCATTCCGCCTGTTGATCTGGCAATTCTTGCAATACCTTCAAAATTTTGTTACGACACTATTGAAGTTCTGATTAAAGAAAAAGCAACAAGAGCATTTATAATAATTTCTGCAGGTTTCAGCGAAGCCAATGAGGAAGGGCGGAAGCTTGAAAAAAGTATCGCTGAAATTGTCGGAAAAGCCGGAGCCTGCCTGATCGGACCAAATTGTATTGGAGTTGTTACTTCAACCTATCATGGTGTCTTTACAACACCTGTTCCGAAACTTAGCGAAATGGGGTGTGATTTTGTTTCAGGATCAGGTGCAACGGCGTTGTTTATAATTGAATCAGCCTTGCCGAAAGGACTCAGCTTTGCAAGTGTGTTTTCTGTCGGCAACAGTGCACAGACAGGTGTCGAAGAGGTGCTTGAATATTGGGATGAAACCTTTGATCCTGTAAAAAGCTCACCGATAAAACTTATTTATGTAGAAACCATTCCAAATCCTGATAAGCTTCTTCATCATGCTTCCTCACTTATAAGGAAAGGCTGCAGGATAGCTGCAATAAAAGCAGGTACCACTGAAGCAGGAAGCAGGGCTGCTTCTTCACATACCGGGGCCATGGCTTCATCTGATTCCGCCGTCGAGGCTTTGTTCCGCAAGGCAGGAATTGTCCGTTGCTCAGGCCGCGAAGAACTGACCACTGTTGCGTCGGTTTTTATGCATAAACCCCTTAAAGGAAGAAATATAGCCATCATAACCCATGCCGGGGGACCAGCTGTAATGCTTACAGATGCTTTATCCATGGGAGGAATGAACATTCCCGGAATTGCAGATGAGGATCAGAACAGGATCCTGGCAATGATGAATCCCGGTGCATCAGCGCTGAATCCTATTGATATGATCGCCACGGCCACAATTGAACAGCTCGATAATGTCATTGAGTATGTTGATAAAGAGCTTGAGAACTTTGATGGAATGAGTGTTATTTTCGGTAACAACGGTCTGAAAAACATGACAGAAGCTTATGATCTTCTTCATAATAAAATACTTGACTGCAACAAACCTCTGTACCCCATACTGCCTTCAATATCAAGTTCTCATGAGGAGCTTGAAGATTTTATGAATAAGGGGCATGTCAATTTTCCGGATGAGGTGGTTCTGGGAAGAGCATTGACAAAAATAATGAACACCCCTTATCCTGCGGAAGAGAAGATTTTCCTTGAAAATGTTGATGTACCCGGGATCAGGGAAATAATTGACAGGTCTGTGTCCGGATATCTGGAACCTTCTGCAATTCAGGAACTTCTCCGTGCAGCGGATATTCCGGTTGTTAAGGAAGTTGTTACATCCTCTAAAAATGAGATAATTTCACTTGCTTCCCAAATGGGATATCCTCTGGCACTGAAAGTGGTTGGACCCGTTCATAAATCGGATGTCGGAGGAGTTACCCTTAATATCAGATCACAGAAACACCTTGAAGCTGAATTCACAAGAATGAAAAAGATCGAGGGAGTTACCGGTGTTATGGTGCAACAGATGATCTCTGGCACGGAGCTTTTTATCGGAGCCAAATACGAACCGAGGTTTGGACATATTATTCTATGCGGTCTTGGAGGTATCTTTGTTGAAGTACTCGGCGATGTCTCATCAGGGCTTGCTCCACTTACATTCAATGAGGCTGACTCAATGATAAAAAGCCTGAGAGCCTACAGGATCATTAAGGGAACCCGCGGGAAGCCAGGAATTAATGAATCAAAATTTGCAGAGATCATTGTAAGGCTCTCCTCATTGCTCCGGTTTGCCACAGAGATCAAGGAGATGGATCTTAATCCTCTGATTGGCAGTCAGAAAGACATAATTGTGGTAGATGCCAGGATCAGAATAGAAAAGTGATATCCATTTGATTTCGGAAAACCTGTTGGAATTTTTAGTAGATTCGCATTTTTTTAAAGCATATATACTTAACACTATGATAATACCTCAGCTCCCGGTGTTCAAAGGGGGAAAGTACAAGGGAGCGGGACTTAAGAGTGGAAAAAGTTGAAACTGATGTCAGAAATAAGTAATATCCCAATTTCGAAAGAAATTATTGAAACCATCAAAACAGCCGCGGGTATGAAATCTCCCGGATCGGCATCAATACGGGAGATAGTCTCCCTTGTTAATAATATTGAATAGAAGACAGGCATTAAATTTATCAGAATGGAAATGGGAGTTCCGGGCCTTCCTTCTCCTTCAATCGGAATCGAAGCAGAAATTGAAGCCTTGAAGAAGGGAGTTGCCGCCTTATACCCTGATATCTCCGGTCTTGATATTCTTAAAAAGGAGACATCAAGATTTATTAAGCTTTTCCTGGATGTTGATATAGATCCACAAGGATGTATTCCTACAGTTGGATCAATGATGGGATCAATGGTCAGTTTTCTTGTGGCTAACAGAAATGACAGGACTAAGGAAGGTACTCTTTTTATTGATCCCGGATTTCCGGTTCAGAAACAGCAGGTTAAGATGCTTGGGCCATGATTATTTTTCTTTTGATGTTTATAACTTACAGGGGGAAAAAGCTTAAAGGCAAAGCTTGAATCATACCTGAAGTCAGGAAAGATTTCATCACTGCTCTTTTCAAATCCGAATAATCCTACCTGGATATGTCTGAATGAAGAAGAACTTGCAATTATCGGTGAACTGTGCACGTAAATATGATGTTATTGTAATTGAGGATCTTGCTTATTTCGGGATGGATTTCAGAAAAGATTATTGTAATCCGGGTAAACCTCCTTTTCAGCCAACAGTTGCACATTATACTGATGATTATATAATGCTTATTTCAAGTTCAAAAATATTCAGCTATGCCGGTCAGAGAATAGGAATGATGGCAATATCTGATCATCTTTTCAACAGGTCTTATCCTGATCTTTTAAGATATTATTCATCTGATAAATTCGGACATTCAGCTATTTTTGGAGCTTTATACGGGCTTTCAGCAGGAGTGACACATTCAGCTCAGTATGGATTTGCGGCACTTCTTAAAGCAGTTAATGACGGCACCTACAAATTCCGTGATGATATAATGGAATATGGAGAGAAAGCCAGGATAATGAAAAAAATGTTTACCGCGAATGGATTTCAAAATCGTTTATGACAGGGATCTTGATGAACCTCTTGCTGATGGATTTTATTTTACAATTTCATATCCGGGAATGACCGGTGAATATCTTATTGAAGAACTTCTTCATTATGGAATAAGTGCAATTTCACTTGATATAACAGGAAGCGAAAGGAATGAAGGTTTGAGAGCATGTGTTTCACTGGTTCCAAGGATCATTTCAGTGACTCTTGAAGATCCGGTTGAAACAATTCAATAAGGATCATCAACTGTTAATAAAAATTAAACAATAATACTATGGCAAAGATAAGAGGAAGTATTGTTGTAAATATTGAAAGATGCAAAGGATGTGAAGTATGCATGGTTTCCTGTCCTACAGGTACTATTGCAATGGCAAAGGAGGTCAATGGTAAAGGTTATAATTATGCATATCCGGCAAATCCTGATCTGTGCATTGGTTGTGCCAACTGTGCAATGGTTTGTCCTGATGGTGTAATAACAGTTTATAAAACAAAAATATAGTCCATTAATGGAAAAGGAATTAAGATTGATGAAGGGTAATGAAGCAGTTGCAGAAGCTGCAATCCGTGCCGGTGCCGATGGATATTTCGGATATCCTATCACACCTCAGAGTGAGATACTTGAATATCTGATGGAGGCAAATCCTTCTGAGACGACCGGTATGGTTGTTCTTCAGGCTGAAAGTGAGGTTGCTGCAATAAATATGGTTTATGGCGGAGCAGCCTGCGGTAAAAAAGTTATGACATCTTCATCTTCCCCGGGAATAAGCCTTAAACAGGAGGGAATCACATATATTGCCGGTGCTGAACTGCCATGCCTTATTGTAAATGTTGTCAGAGGAGGACCGGGACTTGGAACAATCCAGCCTGCACAGTCAGATTATTTTCAGGCAATAAAGGGTGGAGGACATGGTGATTATCATCTTATCGTTCTTGCTCCTGCATCAGTTCAGGAAATGGCCGATTTTGTCGATCTTGGATTTGAACTGGCATTTAAATACCGGAATCCTGTAATGATGCTTTCCGATGGTGCAATAGGACAGATGATGGAAAAAGTCTGGCTGAGTCCTCAGAAGGAAAGATCAAAAACTGTTCCTGAATGGGCAACAACAGGAAAACCTGCTACAAGAAAGAGGAATATTATTACTTCTCTTGACCTTGATCCGAACGGCCAGGAGATATTTAACCAGAAACTCATAGCTAAATATAATGAGATCAGGGAAAAGGAGGTTCGTTTTGAGGAATTTCAATGTGAAGATGCTGAATATCTTTTGGTTGCTTATGGAACCAGCGCCAGGGTCTGCCAGAAGTCAGTGCAGCTGGCCCGGGAACAGGGAATTAAGGTAGGTTTACTAAGACCAATAACACTTTTCCCGTTCCCTTCAAAACGGATAAATAAACTGGCTGACAGGTAAGACTTATGCTGTCTGTTGAGATGAGTGCAGGACAGATGGTTGAGGATGTACTGCTTTCAGTGAACGGGAAAGTCCCTGTTAATCATTTTGGAAGGATGGGAGGTATAATTCCAACACCTGATGAGGTGGTTGAAAATCTGAAATCAAAAATTATAGGAGGTTGAACAATGACTGAAGTTACAGGAATAAAAGAAATAATAAAACCTGAGAATCTGGTTTATAAAAAGTCAGCTATTCTGACAGAAAATATACTGCATTATTGTCCGGGATGCGGCCATGGAACAGCTCACCGGATTCTTGCAGAGATAATTGAGGAAGAAGGACTTCAGTCAGGATACAATAGGTGTTTCTCCTGTCGGTTGTTCTGTCTTTCTGTATAATTATATTGATATTGACTGGCAGGAAGCTGCTCATGGACGGGCTCCGGCTGTTGCAACAGCAATAAAGCGTCTGCTGCCTGATAAATTTGTTTTTACATACCAGGGCGATGGAGATCTTGCTGCAATAGGAACTGCAGAGACAATTCATGCCTGCAACAGGGGTGAAAATATTCTTATAATCTTTATAAACAACGGCATATATGGAATGACAGGCGGACAGATGGCTCCAACAACACTTGCCGGGAATGAAATCATCAACATCACCTTATGGAAGGGATGTCAAAATAATGGGTAATCCGCTGAAAATGACCGATATTGTTGCTACTCTGCCCGGTACTTATTATGTTACAAGGCAGAGTGTTCATACTCCTGCCAATGTAAGAAAGACAAAAAAAGCAATGAGAAAAGCTGTTCAGTATCAGAAACTTAATAAAGGAACCTGCTTTATTGAAATAGTATCAAACTGTCCTTCAGGATGGAAAATGACTCCTGTGCAGTCAAATAAATGGATGGAGGAGAATATGTTCCCGTTTTATCCTCTGGGAGATCTTAAAGCTCCTGCAGGAAGAGCCTGTACAACAAATTAAATCCGAATGAATAAGATGACTGAAGAAATATTAATAGCCGGATTCGGGGGACAGGGAGTTCTGTCGATGGGCAAAATAATGGCATATTCCGGTGTAATGCAGGATATGGAAGTAAGCTGGATGCCATCATACGGACCCGAGATGCGCGGAGGAACAGCCAATGTAATTGTGATTATAAGCAGTGAGCGGATCAGCTCTCCAATTATTAAGACATTTCGATACTGCAATAATTCTTAATCAGCAATCGCTCGATAAATTTGAGAATTCCGTCAAACCGGGTGGAATTCTTATTTACGACGGCAATGGAATAACAAGGCATCCTGAAAGGAAGGATATTACAATTTACCGGGTCGATGCAGCAGAGGAAGCTTCAAAAATGAACAGCCCAAAAACTTTCAATATGATTGTTCTTGGAGGATTTCTGAAAGTAAAACCAGTACTTAATATTGAGAATGTTATAAAAGGTTTGAAAAAATCTCTTCCTGAAAGGTATCATAAACTCATTCCTGAAAATGAGAAAGCTCTGAAAAGGGGAGAGGAGATCATCAGAGAAGTTCAATCGGTTTAAGTTTTACCCGGAGGCGTAAGGGCACGCCGTGACGATGTACAGGACTTAAATCATTAATCCTGATCTCTTAGCGTCTTTGCATCTTTGTGTGAAATTATTGATACATTTTCTCGCAAAGTCGCAAAGTCTAGCACCCATAATTAATTCTGGGAACATCAGATTAATAACTTTGGTGCGAAAATAAAGCAGCCCAAAAATGACTTTTTCTCCCAATGATAGTTTTAACCAGAGGTTTACCCCCTGCCCCCTAAAGGGGGTTTTTAAAAGTCCCCTTTAGGGGATTTAGGGGTTAACAGGTGGGGAGGAACAGAGTTACCCTGAAATATAATAAAGAATTATATAGTAGTCGCAAGAAGAAATCAAAAGCAAAGAATCTCCTGATTTCTTAGCGTCTATTATATAACACTTTTTGTATCGAAATTATTTCCAGAGAGTTATTAAATTTGAAGTTCCTGCCTTTTTAGCAGGTGAAGGACTTTGCGGTTAAAAAGGACTTTTTCAACAGCTCTGTGCCTCTACTTCTCATAGAAATGCATCTCCACGATGTATTTCCATACAGCCGGATGGAGGAAGGACGACATATTTTTCCCCCGCTTAATGCCGTTTCTGATAAAAGTTCCTGACACATCCATCATCGGTGCATTTACCCGTTTTATTGTCGCTTTTGCCAGTATCCCATCCAGCAATTCATTATTCTTTTTAATCACATCCCTGCGTGGATATACATACAGGGGATACCGGCTCACAAGTTCCATTGCATTTTTCCATTTATGCAGGGAGTAAAGGTTATCCTCACCCATCACCAGAACAAATTTGTGCTGATGATATTTTTCAGTGAGCCAGGCCATTGTATCGATAGTGTATGAGGGAGCCGGACGACGAAACTCAATATCCGAAGGCTTCAGAGCGTCATTATCTCCGATGGCAAGCTCAATAAGATAGAGACGATGATGATCTGCAAGAAGAGATTCTTTCTTCTTGAAGGGATTCTGGGGGCTTACTACAAACCAGACCTGGTCGAGACTGGTGAACTCCTTCATATATCCTGCAATGGCAAGATGTCCGATATGAACCGGGTTAAATGATCCGAAATAGAGACCGACAGCAGCCATGGCTTTTTGGGTTTATCTTTTGAGAAATGAGGTGACTATCGACTCTGCCTCCTCTGTTGCATCTTTAAGCTGGTCATTCAGGATGATATAGTCAAATTTATCTGCAAGTTTCATCTCTTCCAGTGCTTTGTTGATCCTTTCCTGCACTTTTTCGGATATGTCGGTTCCCCTGGCAAGAAGCCTCTTTTCAAGCTCCTTAACTGAAGGTGGCATAATGAAGAGGGAAACGCTTTTGTTTCCGAAAATTCTTTTCAGGCTTATTCCTCCCTTTACGTCAACATCGAAAATAACATGTTTTTTATGCGACCAGATCCTTTCGATCTCCATTTTTAGCGTTCCGTAAAACTGATCCTTATAGACCTCTTCCCATTCAACAAATTCGTTATTCTTTATTCTTTTTCTGAAATCATCGACTGAAATGAAATAATACTCCTTTCCGTGAGTCTCTTTTCCCCTTGGCTTCCTGGTTGTTGCCGAAACAGAAAATTCAATATCAAGACCCTTGCCCAGCAGGTGGTTAACAATTGTTGTTTTGCCTGCCCCTGACGGTGCCGAGACAATAACCAGTTTCCCTTTCATTTCTCGCTGTTTTTAAAGCTGCTACAGTATATTGTTGGTTTGTTCCTTTATCTTTTCAAGCTCATCTTTCATCATTACAACAAGTTTCTGAATTGAAGCGTCATTTGCCTTGGATCCGATAGTGTTAATTTCACGGCCCATCTCCTGAGCTATAAAGCTGATTATCTTTCCGTTTGGCGCTTTAGCCCCAAGAGTTTCCAGGAAATAATCACAATGTTTTCTTAACCTTACTTTTTCCTCGTTTATGTCATATTTTTCAAGAAAGAATATCAGCTCCTGTTCAAACCTGTTCTTATCTATATTTTCAGTTCCGTTATTTTCCGCCAATATTGAGAGCAGCTTTTCCCGCACCTTTGTAATCCTTCCCGCTTCAAATGTCCCAACTGTTATCAAGTGAGGTCAGGATAGCCGTGATACTTTTACTCAGGTCTGCTTCAATCGATTTTCCTTCTTCTATCCTGTATAGGTCGAGCATGGTAACTGATTCAAGTAACTGTTGTTTAACAAGAGTCCATTCATCCTCCTGCAATTCGGTTTTCTCAGTTTTCAACGCATCAGGTAGCTTCATTATTGTAGAAAGGATCTGATTATCAACAATTATGTTCAACTCATCCGCAATCTCCTTCATCTGATTGTAATAGTTTTTTACAATTGCTTTGTTGATGACAGGTATACCTTCATCCTCAATAATATCAAAATAGATAGTAAGATCAATCTTACCTCTGTCCAGCTTCTGGCTGATAAGATTGCGTATTTCAGGTTCCTTTTCTTTATAAAGCCATGGAACCTTGGTATTCAGATCAAGTTGTTTGGAATTGAGTGATTTTATTTCAATAGTTATTTTTTTTTGCGGAGTTTCAGCTATGGCTTTACCATAGCCTGTCATTGATTTTATCATCTGCGGTCTGGTTTACTACTTTTTTCCCCCTGCCCCTGAAGGAGATTCTTAAAGTGCCCTTTAGGGTCCCGATAGCTATGGGATAGGGGTCAAAAAGGAAGGTTAATTTTTTGACAACATTCTAATATTCTTACAACCTGAAAGTTACAAATTCTCCTGATATTTAACAACTGCCTTCCTTTTCCATCGGCCGGTCTTATAGTATGTGTACGACAGGATCAATCCTATCATCCACCCCACGGGGATTGCCCACCATATACCCTGGGCACCGATCCTGCCTGAGAGGAAATATGCCAGGGGAATCCTGATTATCCAGAGAGAGAAGAGAGAAAAGAACATTGGCAGGAGTGTATCACCGGCTCCCCTCATGACTGCATTATATATAAACATCAGAGTGAACAGGATATAGAAAATACTTACAATTGTAAGATACTGGTCGCCTATTCTGATAACTTCAGGATCCTTTGTAAACATACCCATAAGAATATGTCCTGAGAAAACTATAAACAGGGTTGTAACAATTGTTACAATTCCTGACATTTTAAGTGTTGAAATAAGTCCGGTTCTTATCCTGCTTGTTTTGTTGGCTCCGATGTTCTGGCCTACAAATGTTGACAAAGCCTGTGAAAATGACATCGCCGGAATCGTGGCAAGGGTATCGAGACGGCTGGCAACGGAATAGCCAGCAATAATATTGGTGCCGAATTTATTTACAATTCCCATCAATGCCAATGCTCCGATAGCCACCAGGGTTTGCTGGATTCCGGTAGGCAGACCTATCCGGATACTTTGCCTGAAAATTTCCCTGTCAAAACGCAATCCCCTGAAACTGATCCTAATAAGCTTGTGGGTCTTGTTTAGCCAGTAGATAGCCAGTGCGAAGGCAATCCCGTTTGCAATAAGGGTCGCATAAGCAGCTCCGGCAACTCCCCATTTGAAGACTGCAACAAAAAGCAGGTCCAGCACTATGTTGACAATTGTGGCGATAATCAGAAAGTAGAGCGGGGTTTTTGAATCTCCAAGTCCACGCAGGACTGCACTGGTACCATTATATCCAAAGAAGATGATTATGCCGGAAAAGTAGATCCTGAGGTATTGGGTTGCCTGGGGCATGATCTCGTCAGGAAGCGCAAGCAATCTTAGGATTGGTCCCGCAAATATCAGTCCTGCAATGGAGGCGATTGCTCCGGCAATGGTTGAGTAAATATACATTGTATCAATGGCACGCCTTACTTTATTATAGTCGCCGGCGCCGAAATACTGTGAAATAACGATAGTTGTCCCCATTACTATCCCGATTATGAGGGAGACCATCACGAAAATCACCGGAAATGACGCACCGACTGCAGCTAAAGCTACTTTACCGACAAAATTTCCGACGACAATACTGTCAACGATACTGAAAAGCTGTTGAAAGACGTTGCCAAGAAGCATTGGTGCAGCGAACTGAAGTATCAGCCTTCCTTCGTTTCCTGTCGTGAGATCGCGCATAGTTTATTTTTAGCGGGGCAAAGGAAATCAATTGCACGGTCTTCTCAAAATAATTCTCCCGTTGGCGACGGTTTGACCTGGTCGGGCTCATCCCGAGATAAGCCGAAATCCATTAACCCCGCCTACACTACCGGCAGGCAGACGACAAGCAGGGATTTTTGACCTAGCCGTCAACTTAACGGATGGATATAGGGAATTAGGGATAGAGTTTGACCAAAAACTGAATGTAAAGTATTGAATTTAAGTTTGATAACTTTCCCCTCCTTGAAAAGGAGGGGAAATGTACGAAATCCATCCCAGCATTTTTATGATTAAATTATTTTTAAAATGTAAAAAATGAAATAAAAAATCAAAATTGTATAAGTCAGATAATAAGTTATTTACATAAAACTTTAATAGCATTTTCATGTAAAAAATCCAGGATTGAAGGTTAGTTATATACCCCGGCACCATAATTCATCGTTATGATAGATTGATATTGTATCAATTTAATTTATTGGATTTTTGTAAGTTATTCAGCTATTTAGTTTTACCCGAAAAACCACCTTTATGAGAGGAAGAATTCTACTCCTTGTATTTATTATTTTTTTCATTGATCATTGGTTCCCGGCCCATTCCCAGTTAATTGATACGATTAAAGCGGGAGGCCTCACTCAGGATGCCGGCCGGAAACCGCAAGAAATAAATTTATCACATGATCAGGCTTTGATTTTTCTCCAGAAATACTGCCGCCCTTTTCTGTGGCATGACTTGCGGGACCCGTTGCGATCCGCTCTGGAGCGATTAATCTTTGAGGCTTCAAATCCTCCTGCTGATTCGGCGATTTATTTTTTGAGGTCCTACCCGTATGATTCGCTAAGCATCCCAACGGAACCTGCAAAAAACACTATTAGTGCCGATTCTGCAGCTGTAAAGCCGCTGATTCAGGATAATGCATATATTCCGGCGGTTAGGGATACTACCGCAATGGTTTTTGTCGATACTCTTCCGGCGGTATCCTCTTCCGATGACAAATTCCCTTTCAGGTATTTCAAATACCCGTACCGGAACGACTCTATTAAAGTAGCAGTAAATGTCCTGGCCGATTACCTGCAGGCGCGCGATTCAAGTGTCCTCAATGTTACAGGGATTAAGGGCAAAAATAGTACAATGTGGCTTAATTCAAAATCTGACAGGATGATCCGGTATTGGTTGAAAAACGATCTAAATGATTCAGTGACGGTCTGGATCGGCTCTCCGGACAGGAACACCATCGGGCTCTACATGGAGCATGGAGTCAGTTTCAGAAGACCGGCAATGCAGGGAAATGTTTCCGGTGCCAGAGTAAACGTTGAGAAAGTTGATAAATCAAAGCTTCTTAATGTAAGCAAGATTATCACAAAGACCCAGTACTGGAGATATCGGACAGAATCTGCGTTTTCCCTGAATCAGGGGCTGCTTTCCAACTGGGTTAAAGGAGGGGAGAGCAGTATTTCCACCACTCTCGACCTGACAGCTTACTTTGATTACAGCAATAAGCCGATGCTCATTTCATCGAACCATTTTGCCAGGTTAAAATTTGGTATGCTTGCAACGAACAAGGACAGGGATTGGAAGATTATGAAGAACCTCGATCTTCTTGAAACCAATTCCAAGTTTAATCATAAGGCTTTCGGAAAATTTGATTTCAGTGCTATCATGCTCTTCAAGACACAGATTGCAAGGGGTTACAGTGATCCCGATGATTCGGTGGCAGTTTCAAAATTCATGAATCCTGCAACCCTGACCCTGGGATTCGGACTTGACTATAAACCTGACAAACTGACCTCAATAAACTTCTCTCCCTTTTCGTATAAGGCAACTTTTGTGCCTGATACTTCATCGATTGATCAGACAAAATACGGAATTGCCGCCAACAGGCGTTCAAAGCATGAACCCGGGGCAAGTATTATGATCTCCAACGAATTCAGGCCGGTAAAAAGTGTTGTTGTTACCAACAGACTGCAGCTCTTTACAAACTATATAAACAATCCGCTGAATATCGATGTCGACTGGGAAATGATACTTGTCGCTAACCTGAACTGGTTTACAGACGTCAGATTGAATACTCATCTGATATTTGATGATGATACAAAAACACCTGTAATTGATAAAAAGGATCAGCCGGTCCTTGGACAGGACGGCCTTCAGAAGAAAACAGCAAGGGTGCAGTTTAAGGAACTGTTAGGCCTTTCGTTTGTTTTCAGATTCTAACCTCGATGTTTTCACTCCGTGGACCTCTGTGAGTTCCCTGCCTGCCGGCAGGCAGGTCCATGGAACTCTGTGTAAGTTCTTAAAATTTAAGCATTCAGGGGGTCACTACAAACTCTTCTGAAAGATCCTGAATCTCTTAACAATTTTGCCGTTTAGCCTTTCGCATTCTGATTTCATTCTGGTATTTGTTTCCAGAATAAGGTGGCTGTCAATAATTTTCATGGGAGTCTTACTGATTGATTGAAGCAATTTGACACCCATCAGTACGTCTAATCCCTGTCCACGGAACTCTTTGCTTATTCCCCCCAGCATTAGCATTATCTTTTCTGATCTTTTCATTTCCTTCAGGATTCTGAACAGACCAAATGGAAACAACTTGCCATGTGTTGCGATAATTCCCTTGCTCAAATCGGGCATTGCTATTATGAATCCGACAATTCTGTTTTTTGTTTTGGTTAATTTAATGAATGCCGGATCAATAAGAGGGAGATACCGTTTGGCAAATTCCTCCTTTTCTTTATCGTTTAGCGGAACAAAGCCGTATATTTCACTGAAAGTCTCATTCATCAGCTCCAGCACCGAAATTATATAAGGCCTGATTTCCTTTTTTGATCCGAATTCTATGACTTCAAAGTCACCGTTCCTCGATGTTCTCTCAAAAGCCTTCAGGTAAAGCGGAGGGATCGGATCAGGCATAGGGATATTGTAATTTACGAGGTCAACTTCTTTGACGTAGCCTTCTGATTCTACCATTTTTGGGAGATAAGGCTGGTTGGTAGCAGCTGTAAAAAGATAAGGAAAGTCGAATCCTTCAATCTGAAATCCCTGGGGGTCCTTGTCTGAAAAGCCCAGAGGCCCGACAATTTTAACCATACCTTTCACGGATGCCCATTGCTCAACCTTTTTCAGGAGAGCATGAACAACATCCTGATCTTCATAACACTCCATAAAGCAGAAACGACCATGCTTTTCATTATGTATGCCATTATACCGGTTATTGATAAGGCCCATTATCCTTCCGACCGGCTTTTTATCCCTGAAAGCAAGGTAAAGAACAGCGTCGGCATACTGAAATGATCTGTTCTTCTTTTTGTTGAACAGCTGCCACTCATCCATATAAAGTGGAGGCAGCCAGTCAGGCTGGTTCTTATGGACCCTGGAAGGCAGATATATGAACTGGCGTAGTTCACTCTTTGTCTGCACCTCCTTTATAATAATTTCTCCCATAAGCGGTTTTTTATTTATCAGGTTCCGGTAAATGAACAGACAAAAATATTAAATTGAGGATACGAATGGCTAAAATTGAGCTAAAAGTTTATAAGATCAAAGATTACGAAGATTGCAAACAGGAGGCTGGCAATACCGTTGGTAGTTCCGAAAGCAAGATTGACCCTGCTCAGATCCTCAGCCTTCACAATAGTATGCTGGTAGATGAGGAGGGCCGTAAATACTGCTGCTCCGATCCAGAAAAGGAGTCCGCCATTACCAAGAAAACCGGCTGTCAGAACAAGAATGAAAGTAATTACATGGAGCAGCCCTGAAATGAAAAGGGCTCTTTTCCTTCCGGTTTCCGAAGGCAGTGAATGAAGGTTGTTCTCCCTGTCAAACTCATCATCCTGAAGGGCATATATAATATCGAATCCGCTCGTCCAGGTAAGGACAATAAAAGAATAAATGACCGGTAATAATTTGAAAGTACCTGTTACTGAGATATATGCGCCAATCGGGGCCAGGCTCAAACCCAGACCTAAGATGAAATGACACAGTGACGTTATTCTTTTGGTCAGACTGTAACCAAGGATTATTAATAGGGCTACAGGAGAGAGTATGAGAGTAAGCCGGTTTATAAACCCTGTAGTTACAACAAAGATCATTGCATTGAAAATAACAAAAATTGCCGCAGGTTTTATCCCGATTTTACCTGCCGGTATGACCCTCATGCTGGTTCTTGGATTAAGCGAATCGTACTTCCTGTCGGCAAGCCTGTTAAAACCCATGGCTGCATTCCTGGCGAATATCATGCAAAGTATTATAAGCAGGAACAGCCGGAGGCTGAATTCGTATTGATCTTCAGAGACTGCAAGTGTAAAACCGATAAATGCAAACGGCATGGCAAACACCGTATGACTGAATCTTACAAGCGAAAAATAATTAACTATGGTTTTAGCAAGATTATTCATATGAAGTGATCCTTTAGCAGGTCAGATGGCGCTTATATTTCTTATCGGACGTTCTTATTTTTATAAACATCAGGATGTAACTAACTGTAATGGACGGCCTCTCCCCAAACCCCTCCCCCAGGAGGGAGGGGCTTCCCCTCTCTCCTGGGATTACCTTATTTTTGCATCCAGTTCTTTTTCGAAAGCTCTGATCAGGTTGTTCATGACTTTATCTATCGACTTGTCAGTCAGGGTCCTGAGATCATCTCTCAGAATAAAGCTTACTGCATATGATTTTTTATTTGTACCGAGGGAATCGCTTTCATAAACATCAAATAAACCGGTTTCCTGGAGAATGTTCTTTTCTGTTTTGAATGCAATCTCCTTTATCTGACTGAATTTGATCCCCTTGTCGACTAGTAGGGCAAGGTCGCGGCGAACTGAAGGATATTTTGGCAGCTCCTTGTATGAAATCGTATTGTTTTTAATGATCTTCAAAACCAGATCCCATTCAAAGTGGCTGTAAAAAACATCCTGTCCGATATCAAATTTGGTCAGCCAGCTCCGCGAAATGCGTCCTGCTTCCGCAACCAGCTGTTTATTAAATGAATAAGCGACAGATTCTGCAAAATACTTTCTGTTGCTTTCCCCATGTGCCAGTGAATCAGCTTTAATACCAAGCCTTGAAAGCACCATTTCTGTTGCTGACTTAATATGGAAGAAATCTGTCGGATCTGTTTTGTGGTTCCAGCTCTCTTTTCCTGTTTTGCCCGATATGAACAGGTCAAGCGAAGTTTTCTCAAGAAAGTCTTCAACTAAAGGTAACTGACGGTCGATGTTTATCCTGAAGTAACAATTACCGAATTCATAAAATTTCAGATCAGTATTTTGCCGGTTTATGTTCCAGAGGACCGAATTCAATCCCCCGTACAAAAGCGACATTCTCATAGCATCAAGATCAGAGCTCAGGGGATTTGCCAGTTTCACGAGCTCGTCAGCCTTAAAATCCCCGCTTTGTTCATACCAGGCTGACGGATTCAGAGAATTGCACATTATCTCTGCAAAACCGTTGCCGGTAAGAAGGTCGGATATGATATTGACAACATTTTCCTTATCAGGTTTATCAAAATAGGTCAGGGTGGAGTTTACATGGTCATTAATCTCCACATTATTGTAGCCGTAGATTCTGAGAATCTCTTCAATTACGTCAGCTTCAAGCCTGACATCAACACGGTATGCCGGCACTTCAAGATAAAGTCTGTCCCCGTCTTCTTTCATTATCAAAATATCAAGCAATCCCAGAATTTTCCGTATTAAGGCTTTATCGATCTGTTTTCCGATTAACCTGGTTATGTTCTTAAAGCTGACTTCAACCTTTGCATTTTCGATTTTTTCAGGATAAACATCGATTATGTCTGAAGAAATAATACCGCCTGCGATCTCCTTCATCAGCAGTGCAGCCCTCTTCAGGGCCCATACTGTGATATTCGGATCGGTACCCCTTTCAAACCTGAATGATGCATCGGTCTGAAGACCATGCCTTTTTGAAGTTTTGCGTATGGTGACCGGATTGAAGTATGCAGATTCAAGGAAGATGTTTTTTGTTGAAGCTGTAACTCCTGACTTTATTCCCCCGAAAACACCTGCAATGCACATCCCTTCTTTACTGTTGCATATCATGAGATCGCGCGATGAAAGTTCCCTTTCAGCCTTATCGAGAGTAATGAACTTTGTCTTTTCCGGCAGATTTTTAATTATCACTTTTTTACCGGTGACGGCATCGGCATCAAATGCATGCAATGGCTGACCAATTTCGTACTGCACAAAATTCGTTATGTCGACAACATTATTTATCGGGTTGAGGCCTGCTGAAAGTAACCGTGTTTTAAGCCAGTCAGGCGATTCAGCAATATTCAGGTCACTTATTGAGATCCCTGAATACCTCCGGCAATCAGTCTTGTTTTCAATTATCACTTCAAACCTGTTATTGTTATTGTCAGGATTAAAGGCTTCTGTTGAAGGCAGAAGAGCTTTATAGGTCTTTCCGGAATTTATACTGAGAAATGCGGCAAGATCGCGTGCTGTTCCGAAATGGCAACCGCTGTCGATCCTGTTGGGTGTAAGCCCGATTTCGAAAACTGTATCTGTGGTAACCCTGAAATATTGACTGGCAGGAGTGCCTGGTACAGCTGCCGGGTCAAGGACCATGATTCCTTCATGGCCTGTCCCCAGACCAAGCTCGTCTTCAGCGCAGATCATTCCTTCCGATATTTCACCCCTGATCTTGGATCGTTTTATCTCAAAGCTCTGGTCGCCCTTTGTAACTAAAGTTCCCGCGAGAGCAACCGGAACTTTCTGTCCTGCAGCAACATTGGGAGCGCCACAAACAATATGCAGAGGTTCAGAAGCACCAATATTAACTGTTGTCACAGAGAGCTTATCAGCATCCGGGTGTTTTTTGCATGTAAGAACTTCCCCGATGACCACCCCCTTCAAACCTCCTTTAATGGATTCCCATTCTTCCATTCCTTCCACCTCAAGACCAATGCCTGTAAGTATTTCAGACAATTTGTGCGGATCCAGGTCTATCTTAAGGTACTCTTTGATCCAGTTGTAAGAGATTTTCATAGTTTATTAAATAAAATAAAAGAAGAAAATTAAGAACTTACACTGAGTTCCACAGACCTGCCTGCCGGCAGGCAGGGAAGTCACAGAGATCCACAGAGATAGTATCTAACCGTGCCCATATGTTCATCAGTGGAACTCTGTGATACCTCTGTGACCCTCTGTGTAAGTTCTTTTATAATATCAAGACTGCAAAAGTAAACAATTTAGGAAAAGCTGATCGTAAGTTGTGAGTATTCTTTTGTTGCGGATGGTGATTAGTTCTGATAACTTCGAAGTTGATCATAACCGTATTTATCTATCTTTGTAAATCTATCTTTTGATTTATGATTCTGGAACAAAACGACAGGCTTATTTTAATTACCAATGATGATGGCTTATACGCCACAGGTTTGAAGACTCTGTTGGATGTAATGGATGAATTTGGCAAGGTTGTTCTGGTTTCAACCATCGAAAGTATGTCGGGAATGTCGCAGGCACTTACTGTTAAAACGCCCCTCAGGGTCAAACTGCTTGAAGAAACCGACAGGCGCAGGATATACAATTGCAACGGGACGCCTACAGACAGCATTAAACTTGCTGTTAATCAATTGGTTGAACGAAGACCCGACTGGGTCGTTTCGGGTATAAACCACGGTTCAAATGCCTCCGTAAGTGTTCTTTATTCAGGTACAATGGCGGCAGCTATTGAAGGATGTTTGTATGGCATTAATTCAGTTGGTTTCTCCCTGAATGATCTTTCCCGCACTCCCGATTTTACGGTTTGTAAAAAATATATCAGGATTGTAATGGAGACACTTTCTTCAGAACCGCTTCCTCAGGGAGTTTGTCTTAATGTGAACATCCCGGCTATTCCTGAAAATGAGATTAAAGGGATTATGATCTGCCGTCAGGCCAGGGGAAACTGGAAGGAGGAATTTGAAAAGAGAAAAGATCCGATGGGTAAAACATATTACTGGCTGACCGGACTATTCCAGAATCATGAACCCGAAGCCAGGGATACAGATCAGTGGGCCCTTGAAAACGGATATGTATCCGTTGAGCCGGTATCGGTTGATATGACTGCACACTGGTACGTTGGCAAGCTAAAGGAGCAGTTCGGTTTATGATAGTTGCCGGGAAATACGATAAGATAGTTGTCGGTGCAGTCGCCGGGTTCCTGTTGCCTGTAATTATAAGCCTGTTATTTTTCCTTTTTTCATCGGGAGACAGAAGCCTTGTTGAATATTTCTCAAGGATTGTCAGGGCAAATATCCTTACACATGTAATTTCACTGAGTGTTTTTTCAAATATTGTGCTTTTCCTGATCTTTAATCGCCTGGATATGCTCCGTGCCACTCGTGGAGTCCTGGGGATCACAATTTTCTGGGCTGTGGTTGTCTTTGCAGTAAAATTTCTGGTATGAGGTATTTTATTATTGCAGGAGAGCAGTCCGGCGATCTTCATGGGTCAAATCTTGTAAGGGAGCTTAATAGATCGGATCCGGATGCTGAGATCCGATGCTGGGGCGGCGATTTAATGGAATCGGCCGGCGCAACACTCCTGATGCACTACAGGAATACAGCTTTCATGGGGTTTGTAACAGTCGTAAGGAATCTTGGAGCCATAAATAGAAATCTGGATCTCTGCAAATCCCATATTGCACAGTTTAATCCCAACGTGATCATCCTTATCGACTACCCCGGATTTAATCTCCGGATTGCAGAATTTGCAAAGAAGTCGGGATTCAGGATATTCTATTACATCTCTCCAAAACTCTGGGCATGGAATGAAAAAAGGGTGAAGAAAGTCAAAGAGTTCGTCGACAGGATGTACATCATATTCCCGTTTGAGGTCGGATTTTATAAGAGTCATAATATTGAAGTTGAATACAGGGGCAATCCGCTGCTTGACGAGACTGAAACAAGGATCCGTTCTTTCTCCGGGAAGGATGTAATCCGGAAATCACTGGGCCTGGATGAGAAGCCCGTAATTGCGTTACTCTCCGGCAGCAGGAAAAATGAGGTTGCGCAGGTCCTTCCGGCGATGCTTAAGATGGTAAAATACTTTCAGGATTATCAGTTTGTCATTGCAGGAGTGAAAAACCTGCCTGATGAACTGTACTTAAATATTATAAAGGACTTGCCGGTTAAACTTTTGTGTGATAAAACCTATGAAGTATTGTACATTTCCGAAGCCGCACTTGTTACATCAGGTACAGCCACGCTTGAGACTGCATTGTTCAATGTTCCCCAGGTCGTATGTTTCAGGGGTGATTTCTTTTCAATGATAATTGCATGGATAGTTATTAAAGTAGAATATATTTCCCTCGTAAACCTGATATTGGGATATGAAGCTGTTAAGGAGCTTATACAGTATTCCCTGAACGAACGCAATCTTCTTAATGAACTGAAAGCCATTGTTAACGGAGGATTAATGCGGGAAAAGATGCTTGATGATTATAAAAAAATAAGGCAGATCCTGGGCCCTGCAGGTGCTTCGGAACGGATTGCAGGTGATATGGTGGAGCAACTGGGAAAGGAGAGAGGAAGAGTGGGAGAATGAGTAGGGCATAGGGTGTGACGTGGAACCATTCTTGGCTCCACTCCTCGGAGGGGTCGGGGGTGGGTTAAATTGCTCAGGGCTCAGAGCGCAGGGCACAGGGCGGGAACCCCCTCTGCCTTGCAAGCCCGGCATCTCCCATTTTATCACCCGCTGTAGCCCCTTGGCGAAGGTGGGCTCAGTGAAACTCTGTGTAAGTTCCAGGATTTATCGTGGATTATTGCATAAATACATAAAGGGAAATTTTTGAAACTGATTCTTGTACAGATAGTTCTCTTCTTATTTACCTTTTCATCCAGCGCTCAGGTAAAGATCCGTTTGTTTGCCGACAAGCAATCGGGATCAGCTTTGTTCGTGGTAGCTGAAGGGCAATATGAGCTGGATGTCTATGATGGGGATCCGGTTTCCCTTGCAAAGGATAACTCTGTGATTTTTGCATTTTACAACGGCAAAGTAGCAGTCAGAACAAATAGCCATAGTTTTTCATGTGATTCATTGGTTGTCAGGGGAATAACGGAAAAAGATGTCTTTTCGCTGAGGATAACCGGTATCCCATCTGCCAGGCAGATCTACAGCGGCGATCTTCAATGCCTTCCCGATATGGGCAAGCTTATCTTATTAAATATCTGTGACATTGAACAATATGTTGCCGGCGTGGTAAAAGCTGAAAGTGGTTCTGGCAGAAATATCGAATATTTCAAATCGCAGGCTCTTCTTGTCAGGAGTTACATGTTCAAATACTTTCAGAGACACGTACTTGACAGATTTAATCTATGCGATAACACCCATTGCCAGGCATTTTACGGAATTACTACAGACAGTGTCATATTGAAGGCTGCCCTGGAAACTAAAGGAATGGTTATCCTTGATCATGACAGCGTAATTATCAGCTCGGCATTCCATTCCAACTGCGGCGGAGAGACTTCGGTTTCCGAAGATGTCTGGCTTGCCGGATATCCATACCTTAAAAAGGTAATTGATCCCTATTGCACCTCTTCACGGAATGCAAAATGGATTAAGACAATCCCCCTGGCAGAGTGGAGCGGATATCTTAAAAGAAATGGATACGTGGCAGGAAACCTCGATCCTTCGGTCTATAATTTCTCACAGATAACAAGGCTCTCTGACTACAGACTTGGATCATTTTCCCTGCCATTTACCAGGATTAGAAATGACTTGCATCTTCGTTCTGCCTTCTTTTCGGTTCTTTCAAACGGCGATTCGGTAACCCTGAAAGGCAGAGGGTATGGGCATGGAGTAGGCTTATGCCAGGAGGGAGCGATGGCAATGGCGGCAAAAGGATTTAAGTGCAAACAGATAATAGATTTCTATTTTTCGGAGGTTATTATCACTGATGTAATAAATGCAAAAAAAGAAATAAACAATTTTTAACGAACCCCTCTTTTAAACAGGTGATTGAGTATTTTTGAATGATTTTACCCTTAAATGGGTTGCCTAAAAAGTCCTTAGTGTACCTTCGTGAAAACCTTTGAGTTCTTTGTGGTAAAATAAAAAAACCCATACCACAAAGGATCACAAAGGTTAACACAAAGGTTCACAAAGTATAAAAACTTTAAAACATAACTTTTCAGACACAAAAAGGGTGGTTATAAGACAGAACTTTAGAATGCTTTCTATATTTAAAAAAGAAATAACCGGATTTTTCAGCAGCCTGACAGGTTACATTGTAATAATTGTCTTCCTGCTGGTTAACTCTCTTTTCATGTGGGTTTTTCCCGGAGAATGGAATATCCTTGACAGCGGCTACGCAGGACTCGACACCCTCTTCTTCCTTTCCCCCTGGGTATTTCTTTTCCTGGTTCCAGCCGTAACAATGAGGATGATCGCCGAAGAGAAACGTCTGGGCACAATTGAGCTTATATACTCAAAGCCTTTAACCGAAAGAGAGATTGTTTATGGCAAGTTTCTGGCCTCTGTTGCCCTTGTTTTGCTGGCTCTTATACCGGGACTGATCTCGTACATTTCTGTTTATCTTCTTGGCGAAACGCCTGGCAACCTCGATACCGGGGCTACATGGGGTGCCTTTTTGGGATTGTTCTTTTTAGCTTCAGTATATGCTTCAGCTGGCCTCTTTGCTTCATCATTTACCGACAATCAGGTTATTGCTTTTATTATAGCTGTTCTGATCTCATTCATTCTGTTTGCAGGATTTGATTCTTTTGCCTACCTCCCCGGACTGAAGAAAATAGATGAATTTGTAATAGGTCTTGGCATTAATGAGCATTACAAATCGATGAGCAGGGGCGTTATCGATCTCAGGGATGTTATTTATTTTGGGGCAGTAGTCGTTATTTTCAATGAAGCTACCGTGCTGGTCCTGATCTCACGCAAATGGAAAAAAAGTTGACACATGCCTGAAACTCCAAATATAAAAAGCATCAGGTCCCGAAGCTGGCTGCAGTTCGCTTCGGTTATTATAGTTGTAATTTTTGTTGTAGTGGTGGGTTCTTTACTCCGGATCAGGGTCGACCTCACCGAAGATGACAGGTATACTCTTTCTGGACCAACCCTCAAAGTGCTTTCCGGTGTAAAAAGTGATATTTTTATTCAGGTTTACCTCGACGGGGAGATGCCGATCCCCTTCAAGAGACTCAAGCGCTCAGTAAGGGAGATGCTTGATGAGTTCAGGATCGCTTCAGGGCGGAAGATCGACTATGATTTCATAAATCCTTCAGAGGGAAATGATGCTGGGGAGCGTAACGCCAGATACCAGTCACTTCTGGGGAAAGGTCTTATTCCTGTTGATCTTCATGCCGGCGATGCTGAAGGCGGCCTGAGTCAGAAAATTATTTTTCCCGGGATGCTCGTTAACTACAACGGCATTGAAGTTCCCGTGAACTTTCTTAAAAACAATCAGTCGGTATCCGCTGAAGTAAATCTGCTTCATTCTGAGGAAGGACTTGAATATGAGATGATCCAGACGATCGCAACCTTAAGCTCCGACACTATCTATAAAGTCGCATTTCTTGAAGGCCAGGATGAGCTACCTGAAGTCGAAGTAGCTGATATTACCTTCAATCTTGCAAAATTCTTTACAATCGACAGAGGTACAATAGGCGGAAAACCGGGTGTACTTGATGGCTATGCTGCTGTGGTGGTTGCCGGTCCTGAAAAAGAGTTTACGGAGAATGACAAATTTGTTCTGGACCAGTATATTATGAGCGGCGGTAAAGTTGTCTGGCTCATTGATGAGGTTAATGTTAACACCGACAGCCTTGTTTATGGTGAGACTGCAGCTCTCTACCGGCCGCTGAACATTGAGGACCAGTTGTTCAGATACGGTGCCAGGGTCAATCCTGTCCTGGTCCAGGATCTGGAATGTGTGATGATAAGACTTACGGTAATGAGCGGAGGAACGCGTCAGCAGGTTGTCCCGGCACCCTGGCTGTACTTTCCGAAACTGGCACCTGCTCCCGGTCATACGGTCACCCGTAACCTGAACAAAGTCAAAGGTGAGTTCGTAAGCTATATTGACACTGTTGGCCTTGACAGGCGCATAAGAAAAAGTGTACTCCTTTCAACATCAGCTTATTCCCGTATCCTGAACCCGCCTTTTATGATAAGCCTGAAAGAAGCCGAATCAATAGCTGATCAGAGGGAGTTCAGGAAATCAAACCTTCCCGTTGCCGTTTTGCTGGAAGGTAAATTTCAATCTGCGTTCAGGAACAGGATGATTACAGGAATCACGGACAATGGTTTTAAAACAAAAAATGAAAGCCGTGAGACCAGGATGATAGTAATAGCCGATGGTGATATTATAAGAAATGAAGTGCGAAGAACAGGCACTTCCGAAACACCCGTGCCTCTGGGTCAGGATAAATATACCGGGGAGATGTATGGTAACAGGGATTTCATTGTCAATAGCCTTAATTATCTTGTTGATGACAACGGAATTATGGAATTGAGGTCAAGAGAATTAAAGCTAAGGCTGCTTGATAGCTCACGCATAAAGAATAATCGGTTCGCCTGGCAGATACTGAATGTTTCGGGACCTGTTTTATTAGTTGTAATTGCTGGTGCCATATACGGGTTTTTCAGGAAAAGAAAGTTTACAAAGGTTTAGTATGGCAAAGAGAACTTTCAGAATTTTGGTATTTTTGGTTCCTGCTTTAATACTTATCATTTATCTCCTTAAAGAACGGTCTCCATTTGGAGGAAGCAACAGCTCCTTTGGAATTGATCCGAAGGCAGAAATAACCAGGATTGAATTTACTGCTGACACTCACAAGCTCTTCCTTGAAAAGAAAGGTGAGACCTGGTTAGTAAATGACAGTCACGAGACAAGAAAAAGCAGCATTCAGTTCATTCTGAAGATCCTCGGAGGGCTGGAGATAAAATCACCGGTTACACCTGAATTATTTAATGATGAAATCGTTAAAATAAATATAGTTCCTGTAGAAGTCAGGGTATTTCAAAAAAGGAAACTCTTAAAGTCGTTTCTTGTCTATAAGACGAACTCGAACAGGTATGGGAACATTATGAAGCTAAGGGAAAGAGCCAAACCATTCATTGTTTATGTCCCGGGAAATGAAGCAGAAATCGGCTCCGCATTTAATCCTAATGAGCTTTTCTGGCAGCCCTTTACGGTCTTCGGGCTCCTGCCTTCCGAAATATCATCGGTGACTGTTGAAAACAAGAGGGACCCGGGGTCATCATTTATGATCAGAAATGAGGGTGGAATTTTCAGCCTGTCCGATCTTAAAAATAAACTTGCAGACTGGGATACTTCCAGAGTGGTACGCTATATCTCATATTTTACTCATATTCAGTTCGAATCGTGGGCCCTGGATATCTCTTCAGAAGAGAAAAACACCATAAGATCAGAGCAGCCGCTTTACAGAATTTCTGTAGGCAGAACAAACGGAGAGACCAGTGTTTTGATCTTATGGGAAAGGGTGAGGGATAATGACGGTTCAAAAATGATCGACAGTGACAGGTTGTGGGCAATGACTGGTACAGGGAATGATCTTTTTGTAATGAGGTATGTCGACATTGATCCGGTACTCAAAAAGCGATCTTATTTCTTCCCTGAATAATATTTTGTTTGAGGGTAACAGTTTTTTTTGTAATATTGATATTTCGGGATTGAGCATGAAGAATGCTTTAATTCATTTACTTGCAGCTAGTTAACATAACCTTGATTTCCATAAATAACCTTAAACTCCACATAAAATGAAATTTGTCGTATCCAGCACAGAGCTTCTTGGTCATCTGCAGGCAATTAGCAGGGTAATCAGCTCGAAAAACACACTCCCCATCCTTGATAATTTTCTTTTTAACCTGTCAGGAAACGATCTGGAAATTACGGCATCGGATCTTGAATCAACCCTTATCACCAGGATGAAGCTTGAAAATGCCAGCGGTGACGGAACAGTTGCCCTGCCTGCCCGGATACTGCTTGATACGCTTAAGGAGTTCTCGGTTCAGCCACTTGCATTTGATATAAATCCCGAAACTCTGGCCGTTGTGATCACTTCTGAAAACGGAAAATTCAATGTTGTGGGGCAGAATGGGATAGATTTTCCTGCATTACCTGCTATAAAGAAGGAAAAGAAATTTTCGTTTCCGATAAATGCAGATGTATTGCTGGCCGGAATAAGCAGGACACTGTTCGCTACTGCCGATGATGAGCTGAGGCCGGTCATGGGAGGCATATTCATCGAAGCATCAACAGAGAGGATAACATTCGTGGCATCCGATGCCCATAAGCTTGTAAGATATCAGAGAACAGACGCCCGGGCCGACGACAATGCTTCATTTATTCTTCCGAAGAAACCTGCCTCGCTTCTCAGAAATATACTTCCAAAGGAAGAAGGACATGGTTACTGTAGAATTCGATGATAAGAACGCATTTTTCAATCTCAATGAATATAAGGTAGTCTGCCGTCTTGTTGAAGGGAACTATCCTAACTATAATTCTGTAATTCCGAAGAATAATCCACGTAAGGTTTCTATCGACAGGGTTGAGTTTTACAACACCCTCCGCCGGGTATCGGTCTTCTCAAACCAGGCCAGCAATCTGGTAAAACTTCAGCTTAAAGGGAACCAGATCGTAGTCTCTGCACAGGATATTGACTTCTCGATATCCGCATACGAAAAGATCAAATGCCAGTACGAAGGCGATGATATGGAGATAGGATTTAAATCGGTTTTCCTGCTTGAGATCCTTGCAAATATAGCATCACAGGATGTTATGATTGAACTTGCAGATCCAACCCGTGCAGGACTCTTCCTTCCGGGAGAATCAGAAAACGAAGCTGAAGATCTTCTAATGCTTCTGATGCCAATGATGATAAACGCCTGATAATTGGAACTTAAACTCCGACGACCCATAGCTTTTTTTGATCTCGAAACAACAGGACTTAATATTTCGACTGATCGTATTGTAGAGCTGTCAGTGCTGAAGATCAATCCGGACGGAAAAGAGGACTGGATGAGTACACGGATAAATCCTGAAATGCCGATTCCTCCGAAGGCAACTGCAATCCACGGTATTACTGATGCCGACGTTGCCGGGGCACCGGCCTTTAAGGAGATAGCAAAAAAACTCACCCTGTTTCTTGAGGGATGTGATCTGGCAGGGTATAATGCCATCAAATTTGACCTGCCAGTCCTGGCTGAGGAATTCCTGAGAACAGGGATTGATTTTAATTTCAGGAAAAGGAAATATGTGGATGTCCAGGTGATCTACCATAAGAAAGAACAGAGGACACTATCTGCGGCGTATCAGTTCTATTGCAGGAAGGTGCTTTCGGATGCCCATAGCTCAAAGACTGACACAGCTGCCACATTTGAGGTTCTGAAGGCCCAGCTCGACAGGTATAAGGACCTCGAGAATGATGTTGAAAAGCTGGCGGAATTCAGCTCATTCAATAACATAGTCGATTTTGCAGGTCGTATTATCCTGGATGACAAGGGTGTTGAAATTTTCAATTTCGGCAAGCATAAAGGTAAATCAGTTGAGGCAGTTTTAAAAGAGGAACCATCATATTATGCCTGGATGATGAATGGTGATTTTCCCCTGTATACCAAAAAGGTACTGACCGAGATAAAGCTCAGGTCGTTCGGGAAAGGACAATAGACTGATGAAGATCATTTGCATAGGGTTGAATTACAGGCAGCATGCTATTGAGATGGGTTGGAAGCTGCCTGAAGAGCCTGTCGTATTTCTTAAGCCTGATTCCGCGTTGCTTAAAAACAATAAGCCATTTTTTCTTCCCGACTTCTCGTCCGTGATACATTATGAAGTCGAGGTGGTTGTAAAGATCTCCCGTTTGGGAAAAGGCATTGCCAGGGAATTTGCACCGCGATACTATGATGAAGTGACAGCCGGTATAGACATTACAGCACGTGACCTGCAATCCCGGTTTGCCGGACAGGGACACCCCTGGGAGCTGTCAAAAGGTTTTGACGGAGCAGCGCCAATCGGAAAATTTGTGTCTGTAGATTCAATTGGAGATCCTGAAAATCTCGATTTCAGGCTCGAGATAAATGACCGGATTGTTCAGAAGAGCAATACCTCCGATATGATCTTCGGCATCAATGAAATCATATCCTATGTTTCCCGTTTCTTCACCCTGAAGACTGGTGACCTGATCTTTACCGGCACCCCTTCGGGTGTTGGTCCCCTGAAAAGAAATGACAATCTTGTGGCTTACCTGGGTGATAAGCAGGTACTTGATTTCGTGATCAAGTGATAATAATCATTCTAATTTTTACAAGTAACGTCCTGCCGGTTCAAACAGATTTCTCATCCCTATAGGATAGATGAATACAGCCTGTTTATCGCCACCGCAGAGCGGTTCCATCATTTTAGTATAGGACTAGCCGAAGGCGCGGATTTAATGGCAAAGCGGAGTGTAATCCACTCCCGTGGTTCGGTTTCGTGATATAGTTTTATCCTCTATAATGATGGAACCGCTCCGCGGTTCAAAATGGTTATTTGGGCAATGTCGCTATAATTATGGAACCGCTCCGCGGTTCAAAATGGTTATTTGGGCGATGTCGCTATAATTATGGAACCGCTCCAATGGTTCAGAATTAAGATGATTCGGATCAAATCTCTATAATATGGAACCACTCCGGAGTTCGGTTTCGTGATCAGAGGTTTATTTCTCTATAATTTTGGAACCGCTCCAGTGGTTCAGAATTAAGCAGGATGAGGCAAAAATCATTCTAGTACTGCGATAACAAATATTACAACAACCGCGGAGTGGTTCCATCATTTTAGCAGTGGCGATTACCCGGAAAATATTAACCGCGGAGCGGTTCCATCATTCTAGTACTGCGATAACAAAAATTACAACAACCGCGGAGCGGTTCCATCATTTTAGCAGTGGCGATTACCTGGAAAATATTAACCGCGGAGCGGTTCCATCATTCTAGTACTGCAATACCAAAAATTACTACAACCGCGGAGCGGTTCCATCATTTTAGCAGTGGCGATTACCCGGAAAATATTAACCGCGGAGCGGTTCCATCATTTTAGTAAAGCGATAACAAAAAATATAATAAACGCGGAACCTTTCGATTTTTCCCCCACAACACTTCTTATTATCGTGATTATTTTTTATCTTTATTTGTTGCATTTCTGATATTGTTGAATTTCTAAAAATTTCGTGCTATGAAACCAAATTCATTTTCAAGACTTTATGCTCATATTGTGTTTTCTCCAAAGGGAAGGACATCTTTGTTAACCGATTCAATCCGTGAAAAAACCCATAAATATATTTATGGCGTAATTGTAGGGAAAAAATGTCACCCTATCGCAATAAATGGACCAAAGGATCATATCCACATCCTGATTAATTATCCCCTGACACTGAATGTTTCTGATCTGATACGTGATATAAAGCGCAGTTCTTCCTTATTTATTAATGATACCAGAAAATCCTACATTAAGTTTGGTTGGCAGGAAGGATTTGGGGCATTTAGCGTAGGGTACAGGGAACTTGAGATTGTGAAAAATTATATTCTGGATCAGAATGAACATCATAAAAAGACCAAATTTAATGAAGAATATTTCAGGATTCTGAAGGATGAGGGTATTCAATTCGAAAAGGAATATGTGTTTGAATTTTATGAGGATGAAGAATAATTTTTGAATGGAACCACGGAGTGGTTCGATTCAGAGATTTGGATTAAATCTCTATAATTATGGAACCACTCCATAGTTCAGTTTCGTGACCAGGGGTTTATTTCTCTATAATTTTGGAACCGCTCCGCGGTTCAAATATGTGGACGGGACTAAAAGGCTATCTCCTGCCAGTTCAAACAGATTCCTCATCCCGCTGCCGCGGGATTCGGAATGACATGCGTTTTTGGTGGATGGGGGAAGAAGCGGCGATTCGCACCGGCATTCCCGCCCTGGTAATAATTCTCTTTGCGAATCTCCGCTTCTTCCTACCACCACGCAAGATGAGATGTCATCCCGACCAATTAATCCCATGTTTTGAATTTTATTGCCACAAGGAATGTTTTATCAAAAATTCCTTGCTTCTGCAAATTGCAAAAATTCCATTTCCTCCTGTAATATTCCCATTAAGATAAACGGTTCCGAGAATGGATCTCCTGAATTCTGAGCATAAGTGTAAAGGCTCTTCTCAAAAAGGTATAGTTCTTTGGGAATTGAAAGAAGTCTGACTCTGGTAGTCCTGCCAAATTCCTTATAAATATTATCCTCAATAAAAAGAGTTGATAACTTTATAACGCATTTATTATCAGGAATTTTACTGCCATCAATGAAGTAAGCAGAAACTGGGACTTTAACCCAGGGTGTTTCAAAATTCTGGCAGGATCTGTGGTAAATTGTATATCCGCTTAATTCAGCAAAAAAACCGGCTGTGTTACATTCTCTGATATCATACTCAACGGGATTAACCATATCAGGACGTTGATCAACAAGTTTGTCAATTTCGTCGAGAAGTATTGCATAATATAGGTTTTTCCTGCTATCATTTTCAAACGAAAAGTCGATTAGGGCTGTCGTTAATTCTCTATCTCCGTCACATGGGTCCGTATATTGCGTTATTTCTTTAATAACTGAAACCAACTTTGGTTCTGAAGGAGGATCAGGAACAGTTACAAATGCAGAGAATTCAGTTGTGCTTTTATCTTCAGCACGAAGAAAGTATTTTTCACCTGAATTAAAATCTATGTTGCCAGGTATTTCAAATCCCTTTAAGTCTTTTATTGTGGAATCACTATGATAGCTGAATAATTCTTTTTCGGTTGAATAGATTGAAAATGAAAATTCTCTTAAGGAATCATTTAAATCCTGTGGATATTCTCCCTGAAAAGACTTTTCAAATGACATGAAACGTACAACAGGTCTGCTATGCGGCGGAGAAGCGTAAGGGTAATAATCTGAGGTGTCATCCGCAATGAGTATGCCTATACTACATAATTTTTCTGGTACATTTGGTCTATAGAACCTCTCGTTGCTTTCACATTGGTGAAAAAACAACATTATTAAAACCGCAAATCCCTCTTTGAGGATTTCCGGAATTTTTCGATATATCGCCTTTATTTCCAAATCGTACTAATATTTTATCGTTACCGTCAATGACGGCATAACCGGGAACAAGCGAGATAT
Organism: uncultured Bacteroidales bacterium; assembly: GCA_963703935.1. GTDB lineage: Bacteria > Bacteroidota > Bacteroidia > Bacteroidales > VadinHA17 > LD21. The sequence goes on from CAVPGA010000003.1 coordinate 650,686, forward strand.
TTTTAAAGTAATACCTTTGCTCGGTTTCGTCCAAGGTTTCCTTAAAATAAAACGTATTCTTATGATTATAAACATTATAAACGTCTGCATCGAGAAATATTGTGAATCTTCTCATGTAAATTATATGCCTGACTGAAAGATCGAGCCGGTGATAGTCGAAGTACCTTATATTGTTTTTTGTTTCGAAGAACTCCCCGTAGGAAGTGTTCATGCATATAGATCGTTGCAGGCGCACCTGACTGATAAACGAAGTTCAACCCGAAGCTTGTTCTTTCTTTGAAGTGATATTTTAAAGCAAGATTAAAACTATGCGGGCGGTCAGAGGCAGAGGGTATCCATATAAGCCCTTCCGGGGAACCCCATTCTCTTTTTGACCTGGAATAAGTGTAGCTGGCGCTGCCGGTTATGTTTCCCTTTCTCTTAACAATACCTGTTTCGAGGCCGTAAGCCCTCCCTTCAACCCGGTCGAGCATATCTACAAATGATGTGTCGAAAATGAAGCTTGCACCAGGCTTATAATCAACCATTCCGGATGTTCTTTTATAATAGCCGTCAATGCTCCAGATGAAATCATTATTAATCTGCTCCCTGGAAACCTGCTGATACAACATCTGAAATTTCAGGTCCGAGTTCTTCCCTATAAAGCGGCAGCCAGATCATCGTTCTCAGTCCCGCATTCGATCCTTCAGCAGAATGATCGTTTTGAGCCAGTCTTACATAGTTGATATGAGGTGAGATTACTCCCCCCGTTATTGAATTGAAAATCGCAACCTGGGTTCGGAATTAAGAAAACCTGCTTCCCGGGTAATTACATAAGAGATTCTAAGACCGGCGTCCAGCTGCAATTTTCTTGTGAGAGCACTGTTGAAGAGAAAAAGATGGAACTTTCATCCACTATATTATCACTGCTGAATTCGTTCCTGGTCTCTTCATTACCGATAGTGTTTGAAGCAAAGTTATTAGGTGAGAAATATCTGAATCTGTGTGAGATACCTGCAGTGTACCTTAGTTTATCAGCCTGCTCTGCTTGCTGAAATTGTTGTTCCAAGGTTATTTATCACAGGCGAGAACCGGAACATAGTTTCTGCCAGACTCGATCGCCTCGGATCCGTTCAGAAATTTTTCATATTCCATAAAGATCTTCCGGCCCATGCTCAGCCTGTTATAATTAAGGTCTATTTTCCAGCTGAATGCACTTTTGACCGGCAGCTTCCAGCGGAGGGCATGCACCATGTTATTCCAGCCTGTCGAAATCCCATCGGTGTATTTTATGAGCGTATCACCACTCTGTCCTTTTGTCTTGTTTTCTTCCCTGCCATTGTCATAATTTCCAAAAGAAGAGATAGCTCAGGTCACCCCATTTGGAGAGGTGTGGGAAAGTCTTAAAAACCCGTCGTAAAATGAATATTTATCTGGCGGAAGAAAATCCCCGACATCGGAAGAGACAATTCTCTTAAGAAGAGGAGCGTAAAGTGAATAATTACCACGTCTTAGACCTAGACCTGCCGTCAGATTCCCACTTAATCTTTTTAAGCGGAGTCTCAATGGTTATTCCGGATGAAAGCAGCCCGAGCCTTAACTGTGCACTCAGGGAACGGAGTGTGGTTTTCTGAAGTCGAGGCTTATAACAGAAGATGCTCCGCCTCCGATCTCTGCGGGAAAATAATCTTTGTACAGTTCCGCGCTTTCAAGAAAATCAAGGTCGTAAGGTGAAACAACCCCGAGCAGATGACCCGGAAGAAAGAAATAACAACCATCAGCGATCACAATATTCTGTCCCGGGCTGCCTCCTCTTACATAAATATCAGATGTTCCGTCCTTGCCTGAAACAACACCTGGCAAAAACTGGAATGACTTAAGAAGGTCGGGTTCACTGAAGAGCCTTGGGACCTGATGAACAGCAGCCGGAGTCATAAAAAAGCTTCCGAGTGGTGTAATCCCGGTATTTTTAATTGAATCACCTGTTATGGTGACTTCGCTTAATTCGAATGGAGATTACCTGTAAATTAATGTTTATTACAGTATCGGTTCTGGCTTGAAATCGTACAGTTACAGGCTTATATCCTATGACCTGTGTATTGATTTGTTTCATACCTGGTGAAGTAGTAAAAGAGTACTCTCCTTCAGGATTTGATGTTGCAGCCTGGTTACCGGGCCTGAGAAAGACTACACCGTTGTAAATTGCTTTTCCATCCTCCCGGCTTTTAAGAACTCCGCTTATCCTGACAGACTGGCTCCTTACGATAGTTGAGATTGTCAGGATGCAGATTGTCAAAAAGATATAAGGCCTCTTAATCATGGCTTTAATGTTTCAGGGTATAATTGAGGTCAACAGTATGGACGACAGGTTTACAGTCAGCGAAGTGCTGCTCGTTTGGTTAAGCAACTTACTGAATCTCTAATTGGGAACCTAGGTATTCTTTCAGCAGATGTAAGGAGAGAAGGCAAAATCAGATGCAATGCTTTCTTTTTCATTATTTTCGGACGTCAGGTTAATCTATTTTTCCGCAAAAATCAAGCCAAAGGTCAGTGATCAGGATGAATCAGGATGAAAATGATGGAACCGCTCCGCGGTTTATATTTGTTACTTAGATTAATTCACTATAATGATGGAACCGCTCCGTGGTTCGGTTTCGTGATCTGGTTTTATTCTCTAAAATGATGGAACCACTCCATGGTTGCGAAAAATAAGCAGGATCCTACAAAATTTACTTACCGCGGAGCGGTTCCATTATTCTGGCCACGGCAATACTACAAAATGTTACAACCGCGGAGCGGTTCCATTATTCTAGCCACGTGCAATATCACCAGAAATATGAAATCAACCGCGGAGCGGTTCCATAATTATAGCTGTGCATAATCAGAGATTGTAATTATACTGCGGAGCGGTTTCATCATTTTAGCCGATGCGATTACGAGGAAAATAACAACCGCAGAGCGTTACGCAGAATGTTCCCACTGAGAAGCAGTTAGTACCTAACCGTGCTCATGGTCCCTCGTGAATGGATTTGAAAATTAAGTTCTTTTAACGTAAGGTTTCGCCAATCATTCCACAATTTTACTATATTAACAAGTTAATTCAGACAAACCAACAACCTAAATAATCCTACCTATGAAAGAAAAAAACAGGGTTTCCAGAAGAAGCTTTATTCAGAAGTCTGCAGGTGCTGCTGCCCTTCTGTCGATACCAACGATTATTCCGGCCAGGGCCTTTGGAGCTAACGATAAAGTGCGCATTGCTGTCCTTGGGGTTAACGGCCGTGGAACCAATCATATTGAAGGATTTATGAACCTTCCCGATGTTGAGGTTGCATGTCTTTGCGACCCCGACCTGGTAGTACTTGCCAAACGCGCACAGGAGTTCGAAAAGAAATACAGCAAAAAGGTGGTTCAGCAGCAGGATCTGAGAAAAGTTTTTGAAGACAAATCGATAGATGCCGTAAGTATTGCAACTCCTAACCACTGGCATGCACTTGCAACCATCTGGGCCTGCCAGGCAGGCAAGGATGTTTATGTCGAAAAACCGGGTTCCCACAATATGGTGGAAGGCCGGAAGATGATTGAGGCAGCTGCAAAATACGACCGTATCGTACAGCACGGAGTCCAGCTCAGGAGCTCCGTTGCAGTTCAGGAAGCAATAAAGCATCTGCGTGACGGACTCATCGGAAATGTTTATATGGCACGGGGACTTGTTTTCAGATGGAGGGACGATATTGGCGACAAAGGGACTGAGCCTGTCCCGGAAGGACTTGATTATGATCTGTGGACCGGCCCGGCAGCAAAACAGCCTTTCTCCCGTAACATTGTACACTATAACTGGCACTGGACGTGGAATTACGGATGCGGTGATGTTGGTAACCAGGGAGTCCATGAGACTGACCTGTGTATGTGGGGTCTTAATGTCGGCCTTCCTGAACAGATAACAGCAGCCGGAGGAAAATTCCTGTTCAACGATGCCAAGATCACACCGGAAGTTCTCTGTTCTACATATTATTATCCAAAAGAGAAAAAGATAATCGAGTTTGAGGTGCGTCCGTGGATCACAAATGAAGAAAACGGAGTGGGAGTGGGGAATATCTTCTACGGAAGTGAAGGTTATCTCGTTGTAAACGGGTATGATACATATGAATCATTTCTTGGGAAAGATAAAAAACCAGGTCCGAAACGCAAGGAGGGTGGAGACCATTTCCTGAATTTCATACAGGCTGTCCGCGCTCATGATAAATCAATGCTGAATGCACCTGTTGAAACAGCGCATCTTTCGTCGGGACTTGCACACCTGGGAAATATTGCTTACCGTACAGGACGTACCCTGAATTTTGATCCGGTAACAGAGAAATTTATTAACGACGATGAAGCAAATGCATTGCTGACCCGTCCACCGAGGCCACCATATGCGGTGCCTGATAAAGTTTAAATTATTATCTGCGTAAATCTGCGCGATCTGCGGGAAATTTTTTGGTTTCCCGCTGATTTCGCAGACCTGCTCTGCCGGTAGGCAGGTTAGGCAGGTTCGCGATTCAATTAAACCAGTAAGACAGCTTAACTACAAGCCCGCGGTTCTTTATGTTGTAGTTGGGATAGAAGGAGTTTTCTGTATATACAATAAACAGATCTGATACAGGAGCAAATCTCCATTGGAACTTCAGGTTCACGTTCAGGTTGTCAATCTGATTGTTGTATTGTATAAAGCTGGTAAAGAAGATCTTGTCAGTAAAAGTAAAATCGAACCTGGGTCCGATAAGCAGCAGTTTTGCACTGTTGTATGGAGATGGCAACACAATATCATTATAGGTTGTGACCAACGCCATACTACCATAGGGCTGTACCCTGTAGTTCACTTCCCCGTTAAGCATAAGTCTTGTCCCGTTATAATAACCACCATACCTGCCGGAAAGCTTTATGTTGAGCATCTTTCGGGGATCACTACCAAATGTTGCACCCATCTCATTCCAGTTAAAATGTTCTCCGGCATCCAGTTTCAGGCTATCGAGGTTGGTAGGATCAAACGGTGCGAGAAGTTTTACATAGGTTTCCCTGAAATCAATTGATGCAGAATTTTTGCTCACCCATTCAACCTGGTAAGACAGTTGGGTTTCCCTGTCTGTCAGCGAATAAGATGAATATGGATCCATGTAGGTATCCAGCTTAAGTGAGGGACCATGGCTGATAATTCTGCCACCCTTCGGAAAGAACTTGTACATGAAGGAAGGGCTCAACTGGTAGTAGCCTCTTCTTCTCACATATCCTGTTTCCGAATTATACCCTGAACCCGTTAAGGCCTGGTTCACCGTTGCTGTCATGTATGGTGATGAGTACGTGAGATTGACCGCCATTGCACCATCTTTAAAGTTTGTGTTGTCAAAGAGGTTTTGATGGTAGTACGCTTTCCCTATCCACCGGTTGTCAGGACTCGAAAGATTATATTCGAGACCGGCAATCCTGTTGAATTTATTACCGGTGAAAGTATCATCATTCCTGGTATCCATAACCTGTTTATTGATGATAAAGGTCGTAATATTTGACCTGGTGAAGATCTGTCTTTGTAAAACAGCCACCATGAAGTTGGCAGCATGAATCTCATCCTTGCTGCCGGTCTGCATATCCATGATCCCTATCCTCCACCTGTTCCCGATATTCCCGCTCAGTCGCGCTCCTGCGATTACCGGACTGTTAAGTCCGATCCTCCTTGAGAAAAATGGTCTCACCGTTTCACTCCCCAGACTTGCAAAAAGGTCACTGTTCTCAAGAAAAAATTGTCTCTTTTCAGGAAAGAACAATTCATAACGGTCAAGATTTGTCTGCTGCCTGTCAACCTCAACCTGCGAATAGTCGGGATTTACAGTAAGGTCAAGGTTCATCTTGGTCGACAATATCATCTTGGCGTCAAAGCCGGCATTCGCCTTAAATAATATTTTTGAATCTTCTGCCAGATAATCCCTTGTTGTTTTTGCAGTAACATAAGGAATAAGGGAGAACCGCAATCCTGCTTTATCAGTGGGCTTGTCCCAGATCAGGGTTCCCACAAATGGAAGAGAACAATGGTTAAACTGCCTTGGCATGGGTGCCCAGGCTGATTTTTCATTTGTTTTCAGGTCGAGCCTTCCAAAATTTACGCCCCATTCCTTATCTCCCCCAAAGTAGCGGATACTACGGAAAGGGATACTGAACTCCGAAATCCAGCGGTCATCATAGCTTTTAACTGCGGATCTCCATTTGATATCCCAGCTGTAGTCCACTTTGGACCCCTCATATTGCAAGCCCTCTGTCTGTGCACCTGCTGCCGAAATGCCGAATGCAAATCCGTTAGTCTGGTCATTGTAGGTATTGAGAAAGAGCATGAAGTTATCATTCTTCATAAATGTGTAGTCCCTGCGGAATGACTCAACTGGTCTTTTGCCGGGAGTGGGGTCATAACATATAATGCCCACATAAAGATTTGATTTGTCATATGTGAGCATCACTTCGGTTTGTGATTTTGCATAACCTGTATCAGTCGGCGTAACCCGTTGAAATTTCCGGGTACGGTCAGCTTTCATCCATGGTTCCTCATCAAGGATACCGTCAATAGTTAAAGGTTTGTCAGTCTGAACGATGTTTATACGGTACTTTTCACGGTTAACAGCTTTTATCTGGCCTGACACTGGAATGTAACTGAATATTGTTAAAAGCAGAGTTATAATTAGGGGAGATCTGAACATTTGATTTCAAATTTTGACGAAGATAGAAAATTGGTTTGTGAATTTATTATTCTATTTTTATGGAGTGGGTATACTTTACGGAATATGATGTTAAAAAGTGTTAAGGCTAAAGCCAGGAATCATTTTATTGGCTTTTTCAACGGCCTGAAGGCCGTTGTTAGTGGATTCTATTTAAAGGTGGGGAGTAATGGATCCGGTCAACGTCATGATTCCTTTGGCTACGATTTGAAAGTGGGGAGTAATGGATCCGGTCAACATCATAATTCCAATAACAACGGCCTTCAGGCCGTTGTTATTCACTCTCTCATGATCGGGGCTTTAGCCCATATTCTGTCTCAGCAACCATCTGAATTAAACAATAATATATGATTGTAACAATTACCTCGAATCCCACTGATCTTGGAATCAGGGCAGCCAGCCTTACAGCAAAGAAACTCAATGAAGTCATCAGCAGAAACGGCGAAGCCCGTATGGTGGTATCAACCGGGAGTTCCCAGTTTGAGCTCTTCCAGGCTCTCATAAAGGAACATATCGACTGGACCAAAGTTGAGGTATTCCATCTCGACGAGTATATCGGGCTTCCCATAACCCATATAGCCAGCTTCAGGAAATATCTTTACGAGCGATTTATAAACATGGTTCCCGTAAAGAAATTTCATCCCGTCGAGGTTTCAGGTGAGATTACTGAACAGATTTCCATGCTTACAACGGAATTAAGGAAAAAGCCTATAGATCTTGGTCTTATTGGCATAGGGGTGAACGGACACATAGCTTTTAATGATCCGCCTGCAGATTTTGAGACCCGTGATGCCTATATTGTTGTGAATCTTAATGATGAGTGCAGGATGCAGCAGGTTAATGAAGGGTGGTTTGAAACAAAAGATGATGTGCCCGAAAAGGCGGTCTCAATGAGTGTCTGGCAGATAATGCAGTGCAAATCAATCATTTCAGTTGTTCCTCACACTGTAAAGGCTGATGCAGTTAAAAAGACACTGACACAAAAGCTGACTAACACTGTACCTGCAACGATGTTAAAAAAACATACCGACTGGAATCTTTTTATCGATAAGGATTCCGCTTCGGAGATAATTCCTATTTAAACTAATTGGCGTCTTCTATTTAACTCTTTTAAAATATATTGTGGACAATAAGACGACAAATAGTTATTTAACCACGGAGTAAAAAGAAGTAAAGACGGAGTTACACTGTTTTAAAACTCTGTGTCTTGCTCTGTGAAACTCTGTGTAACTCAGTGGTTAAAGGATTTAAGGGTAACTCTTTTATAAAGTTACCAATTTTGATGTTCCTATTATTCCGCATACGTGAAGGACTTAGTGTCAAAATTATTTCAGATCACAAAGACGCTAAGGCAAAAAAGATATGATTTTAATTATAAGGATGACAGAAACCACAGTAATAAAAGGTATTCATTATGAAACCGGTAGGGCAGTAGAGATTGAAGTCAGGGATGGCCTGATACATAATATATCAGAGCAATTGGGATTCAAACAGGCTGCGGAGGTTTTTGTCGCCCCGGGACTTATTGATAATCAGATCAACGGTTACAGGGGAGTCGATTTTTCGGGGCTTCATCTTACTACGGATGAGATGAGAGCTGCTGTTGAGTGCAATACGAAAGGATGGGGTTTCCACTTTTCAGCCGACTGTAATTACAAACACTCATGAAAACCTTTTGACGATCTTCACGAACCTGTCTGCAACTCTTAAAGACAAGGATATCAGTGATTCAATTCCCGGCTTTCATCTGGAAGGACCTTACATTTCACCTGAGGAAGGCTTTTACGGGTGCCATCCTGCAAATTGTATAAGGAAACCATCCTGGAAGGAGTTTTCAGAGTATCAGGAGGCTGCAGAAGGGAATATCAGGCAGGTAACAATAGCTCCTGAAATAGAAGGTGCTGTCGAATTCATAAAGCTAAGCGTCCGTAATAATATAGTTGTCGCGATTGGTCACACCAATGCATCGGCCGACCAGATAAAGCTGGCAGTCGATAATGGGGCCAGCCTGTCGACGCATCTTGGCAACGGATGTGCAAACCTGATCGACCGGCACAGGAATCCCTTGTGGCCGCAGCTTGCCTATGACCAGCTGACTCCCTCGATTATTGCTGATGGACATCACCTGCTTCCGGAAGAAGTACAGGTATTCTACAAGATCAAAGGCCCCCAAAATATTATTCTGACATCAGATGTAACCCACCTGATCGGGATGATGCCCGGTAAATATGTCTTTCTGGGCAGTGAAATTGTTTATACTGACGACGGCCTCATAAAAAATCCAGCGTCTGAATGTTCTGGCCGGAGCCTCTTTTCCGATCCGCAGAGGTGTTGAAAATATGATGAGATTCACAGGATGCTCACTTGGCGAGGCAATTAACCTTGCTACAAGGAATGTTTCCCGGGTTTGCAGGCTTCCCGGCGTCGGTTCTCTCGAGCCCGGAAAGAGGGCGGACCTGATACTGTTTGAAAAGGAGGGAGAAAAGCTATTTATAAAACAAACCTTGGTAAATGGGAAAATTGTTTAAAGAACCCACCCCTTGCCCCTCCCAGGAGGGGATCTTAGCGGGAGAACCCACCCCTTGCCCCGCTTCTGCGGGGCGGCTCTAGGAGGGGCTCTGTGCCCAGTGCCCTGCACCCTGCAACCTGAACCTGCAACCTGCACTAATACAAATGGTAACGAAACTTAAACACTATAACCATAAAATTCCTCATGAGTACACTCGACTACATTGTTCTGGCAGTCTACTTCATTTCAATAACAACATTTGGCATCTGGATATCCCGTAAGATAAAAACCAGCGACAGCTACTTCCGCGGAGGCAGAAAATTTAAATGGTACATCATGATCGGCCAGGCATTCGGTGTGGGGACACACGCAGAGATGCCGGTTGCGCAGACAGGCGCAACCTTCAGTAACGGATTTGCCACAATCTGGTACCAGTGGAAAAACATGCTCATTACTCCGTTTTACTGGCTGATAGCTCCATTTTATCGCCGTAGTGAACGCACGACAGTCGGTGAGATCATCGAAGACCGGTATGGTAGTAAAATGGGACTCGTCTATTCAATATTTGCGATTGCTTTTTTTGTTTTCAATATGGGAGTTATGCTGCAGGGAGCGGCAAAAGTTATCTCGGTGGCATCGGGAAACCTTGTTTCACCAAACATGGTTGTGCTTTTCATGACCAGTCGCTTTTATACTTTACAGCTTTATTGGAGGACTTATAGCCGCAGCTTATACTGATTTCATACAATCATTTCTGATCATCACCCTGTCTGTTATGCTCATCCCGCTGGGACTTAAGGAGATCGGGGGATTTCATTTTATGAAGACAGTACTTCCTGATCATTTCTTCGATGTTTTTAACAGCGCAAGTGGTATAGATGCATTCACCATCGCCATGCTCGCGGTGAACGGGATAGTGGGGATAACGGCGCAACCTCACATGATCTCGATGTGTGCAACCGGCAATACAGAGAGGGCAGGACGCATCGGCCAGACATTCGGTTCGATGGTAAAGCGGCTCGTGACAATAGGTTGGGCGCTGACCGGTCTGGTTGTCGCTGCCCTCGTAATCAAAAACGGTGCAGTCCTTGCCGATCCTGAAATGGCATTTGGTTACGCCTGCAGCCAGTTACTTGTTCCCGGTCTGGTTGGACTTATGCTTGCTGCAATAGTGGCAGCGAATATGTCTGCCTGTTCCAATTTTATGGTAAATACAGGGGCGCTCTTTACAAAGAATTTTTATAAAAAATATATTAATACCGGGGCAGGCGACCATACAATTCTCTGGATGGGAAGATACTCCGGTCTTGGTTTGTCAGTTCTGGGAGTTCTGTTTGCGCTAAGCATTAAGAATGTACTGCATGGATTCCTGTTTACAGAAACACTTGCAGCATTCATGGGAATAATTTTCCTCGGCGGGGTGATCTGGAAAAGGGCAAACCGGTACGGAGCAGCTGCTGCAGTAATTGTTTCCGTATCAGTATATTATATTGTTAATTTTATAACAATCAACAAGCTTATGCTTGTTTATAAATGGACCCCCGGACCATTTGGGATTGCAATTCTTTCGGGATTTTTTATGTTCTGGCTTGTCAGTATTCTTACAAAACCTGAGGATAAAGAAAAAACCGAGGCATTTTTCGATAACATGAGAAGAAAATCTGATGCAAAGGAGCCTGGTCAGGATGGTAAAAAACCTCTGGCGTCACTAACAGGTGACGACCTCCTGCTTCTTGATCTGCCCGGATGGGGAAGGAGGGAACGCTGGAACAATTTCTTCAAACGCTACCGGGAAGATATTGCAGGATTTCTGTTGAGCTGGGTGGTTGTTGCACTGCTGATACTGCTGGCATGGGGAATACTGAAGATATAGGGCTACCCCCCTGCCCCCCTGAAGGGGGGTTAAAGAGGCTGAAAACCCCCTTTAGGGGGAAGGGGGTGAAAAAAAGGGAGTATCAGATTCACATTTAACCTGGACAGGGAAATAAATAATAATGTGATAGCGTCAGTGCAATTTTCTTTGTAGTTATGAGCTTTCTTAGTAGCTTTATCAAATAATTAATAACTCAGATCATGGGAAACTTTGGTGCAACAGAAATAATACTTATCCTCCTTGTGGTTGTGCTTCTCTTTGGCGGTCGGAAAATTCCCGAGTTGATGAAGGGGATAGGACAGGGCTTGAAAGATTTCAAAAAGGCTTCCAGGGTGGATGATGAACCCGAAAAGGGTAAAGCTGAATCAAAAGAGGATACAAAGAAAGAATAATCCTTCGCGGGAGGAATTTATTACATAACTCTTTCCTTTTTAAAACTTGAGTCGGGGAACACAGAGGTCCACAGAGGAATTTGATGACGTTCAGATCTTAACTCTGTGGATCTCTGTGTAACTAATAGTTTTCCTGCAGATTTACGCAGTTGACCAGCAGACCAGTCTTACTCCAGCCTGCCTTTATTGAGTGTAATACACTTGTTAGCAAATCTGGCAATCTCCGGATCGTGCGATACCATTACAACTGTTCCCCCTTCACTATTATACTCTTTAACAAGTGACATCAGAATTTCACTGTTGGTCTTGTCGAGGTTGCCTGTCGGTTCATCGGCCAGGAGGATATCCGGTTTTGAAATTATAGCTCTTACGAAAGCAGTTCTCTGTTTTTCACCAACACTTAATTCCGAAGGATACTTGTCTTTCAGATCTTTAAGCGAGCATTTTTCAAGGTAGTAGTCTGCCATCTCAATATGCTTCTTTTCATAGCTTGCCAGCCTGATGTTTTCGGCAACAGTCAGATAAGGCATAAGATGAAACTGCTGAAACATAAAGCCAAGATGTCTCCTGCGGTACTGGTTGGCATCCCTGATGCTCAGCCTGTAGATGTCTTTGCTGTTGTACTTTACAGTCCCTGAATCAGGATGGATCAGCCCCCCGATCACGTAAAGCAATGTAGATTTTCCGGCACCGCTTGATCCGACAACCGAACAGAAATCTCCTCTTCCGACAGTAAAGGTGACATCCTTCAAGGCTGTGAAAACTTCAGCTGCTTTGGTATATCTTTTTGAAATATTATTAATTTCAATCATGGTGAAAGTCTGATTTAGTATTCCTCGCTGAGTGTTTTTGCCGCGTCTGTCTGTGTTGCCAGAAGGGCAGGGATCCAGCTGGCCAGCATCCATAAAAGAGGGAAAAGAAGGATGCAGCAGTAAAAAACATTCCAGAGAGGTTTAATATCTGCTGCAGTAAACCTGAATATTTCTTTTCCAAAATATTGGGCAACAAAGTGGCCTGCAAAGAATCCGATAATCCCGCCTGCGAGTCCCAGGATAAATGCCCTGGCCATAATCAGGAATAAAATTTTGTAAGTGCTGTTCCCCATTGCTTTTAAAAGGCCTATTTCCCTTTTCCTTACAGTGATATTCTGGTAGAATAAAAGTCCGGTAATGAGCAGGCACGATAACATCACGAATGGTATAATGAATGCTCCATACTTATTCATCATCAGTCGCTGGTTCTCCCGTGCATCTGCAATGCTGCTTATTTCAGTCACTTCAAGATCTGAGAAGATTGCCTGGACCTGGTTCCTGGCATTTTTTATCCTTCCATCCTTGCAAACGCAACCAAGCGCTTCAATTTTATTGATTTTTCCCGGCATCCCAAGTACCTGCTGTAAGTCGGCGAGATTGAAAGCCACACCCTGGTCAATCATTCCTCTGCCCTCCTCCAGCCGCTTTTCGATTTGAAAAGTAAAGGTCTTATCATCAGGTCCTTTTATTGAAAAGGGATCACCCGGTTTAATGTTTCTGGCGATAAGGGCTCCCACATGAACTTTTCCTTTCCCTACGTCGAAGCCCATTGTTTCCTGAGCCGGGAGGAACCTTTGCATGGCCTCATCTTTGTATCCGAATAGCACAATCTGATGACTTGAACCATTAGGGTCTTTCCAGTCGGGATACTTCACCTGCAGGATGCCGGTCAGATGCCTGACAGCATCAAATGTTTCTGATTCTGCAAGTTTGTCCACATAGTCCTCCGGAAATGCCGGTGTGTTGTTAACAGAATAAAAATCAATGAGGTTTGTGCCTTTCGGGAAAATATAGAGGTTCAGTCCCTGTTCGCGCATAATTTTCCGGGTCTCATTTTCACTGGCTTTACTGAGTGTAAAGATTGCAACGGAGACAGTAGCAGCGATTATTACGGTTAACAATATAATAAGCGAATTGACCTTCCTGTAAATAAGTTCTTTAAAAACCAGCCTTAATGGATTCATGTTATGTGTTTCTTTTTCCTTCTGAGTATATAAATCGTTAGAATAGTTATTGCTATCAGGACAATTGCTCCGGTTAATGCAAAAGAGATATTAAGAGACCTGTCTTCCTTCATCTCCATTTTAACCGGTTGAATTGTATTCAGACCATCTCTCTGATCTGTAAGCCATTTTGGTAATGGTCGCCGCGAAAGGGTGTCATATGCCGAAGTATCCTGAACCATTAATAATGCAATAGGGATGGATTCTCGTCAAGGATCTTGTTGACAAGAGCAGTGGTGGGATTATCCCAATTATTGGTGAAGAGGATATCAGTACCGGGGAGGTTGTCTTTGATCAGGCAGCTGCAGTCAGCCGTAAGAAAATCGATCATAAGCTTGATATTTTCTTCAGTGATACCCTTTCCCAGCAAAGGTTCCAGCGCCTTGAACCTTCCGAATATGCCAAATAGCATTGGTTCAGGGATTGTTTTCAGATCGTCTTCAACATTCAGCAAAAGCGATACGAAATGTGACTCTTCAGCACGGTTCCTGTCAAGTTCGGTAACAGTTACTATGTCTTTAAATGGAGATTTGCTGACAGCGTTATGAATAATTTGCAGACCCTTCTCATCCTTCGTTTTGTTTCCACTTGTAAGATAGAGGAGAACACACAGTTTTCCTGACATTATTTCCAGAGCAATAGTTTCGCGCATCGGAGAGGATGTGAGTCCAGCCAGGTCTTTTGGATCATTATACCTTGTAAAGAATCTGCTGCCATAATACAATCCAAAGTAAGGTTCCTTAATATCTTTTCTTTCAACACTTCTGAACTCAATATTGGCAGGTTTGATACTATTGCTGATCAGGGCATTCTGCTTTTCTGAAGCTTCATTCAGCGGTGCACTGTGGAAGTATACCAGGGTATATTGATTTGGGACCGTATTAAGCAGGACCCACTCCGATACTTTTGTAGTACAGGCAAGGCTTAAGATGGCTGCGAGTGTCAATATTTTCAAATGAACCGGCTTCATAACAGCATAGTTTATTTTTGCGCTACAGGTTCCTGGATTAATTCAATCCCCGATAAGATTGTATTCCCCTTTACGGGTATCAGGTCAACCTTTAAAGTTTTGCCTGCCTTTACACCTGCAAATGACTTTACAATCTCTTTATCAGCTTTACCGGCTTCACCGGTAATATCAAAGTTCTCAAGCACGGTTTCATCCTGGAGTTTTATATTGAAGACACGTTCTCCTCGATTTTTGCCTTCGAGTTCAGAGAAATAGAGGTTCAATCTGTACGTGGTTTCAGCCACTTCTTTTTCTTTTGAAAGAGTTATTTCAAGTGATCTTACTCCTCCTATTGCGCTGGAGCTCACCCATGACATATTCTCCGAAACGACGGAAAGAGGATCCTTCCTGATAGCGAAATAATTTACAGTATCAATACTAACCGGAATCTCAGGAGAGATGCCACTTGCAACCGGAAATTCAAGCCACAGGACGTTTTTATCAGACGTTCTGTCGCCGGGAGCATTAAAATTAAGACCCAGCTGTTTGATCTGGCTGCCGCCCCATTTGTAATTACTGTTGGTCCAGTAAGTCATCCATGGCATATTTATAAGGGCAAGAGAGGTCTGGTTCTGGTAGGGACACTGACATGTCCTGGTATAATCGGGTGAATTCAGAACTCCGTCGGCAACGATAAGGTTTGTGGAGCAGCTTGCCTTCCAGCCTCCGAGACTGCCAGTGCCTTCAAAAACATCAAGGTTGACAAAACCGGCCGAAGCTGAGCGGAATGTCAGCAGGTGTTCACTGGCAACAATGCTGCCGCACCCGTATTCGCGCTTGAACGTCCATTTCAGATCTTCGCCGGTTATCGGATCTTTCTCAATAAAAGGTTCGCCTGTAAGCAGATGCCATCCGATCCCGTTGGCATAAATCTTATCATTATGAATGATCGGCGGATTACCGTACGTCATTGCCTTATCCCAGATTTTTTCTTTTGTTACTGTATTGTAGGCTATCATCCTTCTGCCTTCCTCTCCATGCAGCATGTCGCCCGACGGGCGATTTGCCTGAAGCAGAAGCTTATGCTCCGATGAATAACCAAGCCAGGTTCCGAAAACATCATTGGTCTCCTCATGCAGCTTTTTTCCCGTCCTTATGTCAAGATAGAGCAACCGTGATTCTCCGGGGAGAGTTTCTCCTCTTCTTTTGAGTTTAGTCTCAAGATACTGAGGGAGTTTATCCAGACAAAACAGCATACCGTCGCCGGCTATGACCGAATTGTGAATAAATCCGTTGTTTGACGCAATGCTCCACAACCTTTTACCGCTGAACCTGTCAAGAACAACCAGTTCCTGGCTTGCCGAGACATCAAATTTTGTGAACCTGGGATCTTTAATAACTACCGAATCGGTCTCAACCATATGCTTATATTCTGAGAAGTTGTTTCCCAATATAAGCAGATCCTCATATACGCCGATATATCCAAGTTCTTCTGTTCTCTCATCGCCTGTCGTAAAAGACCCGGCAAGTTCTCCGGTATTGATATCGATTAAACTGCATTTATTTCCTTCAATGAGGTAAACATATTCTTTTGTCGCAATGAAATTGGTACCTCTCGCATTGGATCCTGCCAGATGCTCCTGGTTGTATTTCGTATCAAGAGGAGTTTCTCCGTCATAGGATTCATCAAAATAAACCATCCATGAGTCGTCCATAAGTTTTGGAAAATCCCTTTTCCAGAGCACCCTCCCCGTGTACACGTCCCGTGCACTGATACAGCTTACGCCCTCAATGATCAGTTTTCCGTCGACAACCTGTTCGCCAGGCCCGTGCCCATGACGCGGCAATACATCAAGGTTTGAATTGCCCCCGAACCAGAGGATACCCAGAGGTGCCTTCACCATTTTATCATCCGATTTCAGGGTATTTGCCACATCGCCGTTATTACCCGTCCAACTGTCAGTACCATCAAGAGGGCCGGTGCGTGAGATCACTGTAAATCCTTTATTCAAAGCCAGTTCTGCTCCATAAAGGTTCAATTCACTGAAGGCTCCGGCTAAAGCTTTCTGGTCTTTTCCTTTGGCTCTGATCAGGATCTTACCATTGTATGGGCGGGTTGATTCATAAATTAGAGTCAGGATATCCTTGTCAAAGCCATTCAGGAAATCATTATCATTAACAACTGTCAGCGATGCAAAGTATTTCGGAAGGAGCGGATGAGACTTGTCATAATGAAGGAAGCTCAGACGGCTTGCTGTTACACCCAGTTTATCAAAATATTCACGCAGATAGGTTACTCTGGCAGGATCTTTTTCGTATGCAATTATGGACATTGATGTTTTTGAAACAAGTCCTTTAAGAAGTTTTATGTTTTTTGTCCCGAAAACAAGCGCATAGCCATCTGTGACTCCTGTCGAAACTATGATTTTCTTTACTTCGGAAGCTCCTCCGGTTACCGGAATTTCAAGTCCTCCGATGTTCCTTATGCTTTCAACCGGCTTATCGCCAAAAACCCTGATTGTACCATCATTTGACACAGCTATCAGTTTGCCATTTGAGGCTACAAGACGATCAATGATCCTGTCTGATGGAAGCCTCCAGGCCAGGTCAGGAATATTGTTACCATTAAGCTTTAAAGCATTGATCCCTGTACTGTCAGCCGCATAGAGATAATTGCCTGCCTTGATCAGATCATTGGTGGCAGGCACCTGCATGGTCCAAAGGGTATCGAGCTGGTTTTTTGGACTAAGTGCAGTCGCAATGATGTTCTTACCTGAAAAGAAGATGGTGTTGTCATCTACCACGGGATATTCTCCTGCATCTTTTTTAAGTAAATTTCCGGAATAGGAGTCATACATGTATGTCATCCTTTCCCTGAAATGGTTAAAGTAGATCCTGTCGTTGCCGCAGATAAAAGAACCGCCAGTCTTTCCGCTTGCCGCGAGGTGAAAGAAAAGCTCTTCGCCTGTCCTGGCATTGAAACCCGCGGGAACCGTTCGTCCGCCGGAAACAAGAAGAATGTCGCCGCTCAGGGTAAAGGTGCCCTGGGGAGCAACATCGGCAAACGCAGGAGACCTGTGAGGTTGAAGGATGTAATTGCTTCCCGTTCCGTCATTTTTCCAGATTATCGTGCCGTCTTCTGAGTTTATTGCATAAATGAAGGTACCCATCATGGGGAAAATACTTGCTGCGGTGTAAATAATATTGTCTCTGATAACCAGACCGCCTCTGGCGGGCCACATTGAAATAAGCCTTTTATTGCCCAGAAGTTTGTTTGATGCGGGTGCAAGGAGAAGTTTCCAGACAAGTGATCCTTTATTCTGATCAAGGCAATATAAGACTCCGTCATCGCTTGTGAAATATATTTTTCCATTGGCTGAGGCCAGCGGCAGTCTGACAGGCCCGTCAGCATAATAGTGCCATAATTCCTTCCCGGTATTCAGATCAAGTGCTACAACCTTGTCCTGGTCATTGAAGCCCAGAAACATTTTATTGCCGGCCACGATTGGTTCAAATATTCTGTCAAACTGCATCAGATTCTGATTCAGGGGATCGTCCCACACCGGGATCCGGGGTGAATACTGAACCTGCCACTGAAGGTAGAGCTTCTCTGCAAGCTGTTCTGGTGTGGACGCTGATCTTTCGTGATCGTACCTCCACATCGGCCAGTCATAATACTGGGAATATGCAGAAGGAAGAGTGAAGAGAAGAAGAATTACGGCGCCTGCCTTCAGGGTTATCTTTTGCATTAGTTTAATTCTCTTTATTTTACAGAATCGTAACTGCCACTTATCGCCAAAAATAAAGATTTTAATCCTTAATTTTTGTTAAAAGAAATAATTATCAAAAAGTTCTTACTAATTATGCGGTTTTAAAAAAAAAGAACTTACACAGAGGTTAACCGGGAAGTCGGCCCCTAAATCCCCTGAAGGGGACTTAAATTATAGCCCCGGGTTGGGGGCGATCTAACTCCGTGGAACTCTGTGTCTTCTCTATTGATCTCTGTGTAAGTTCTTATAATAATGTTCAATAATATACTATTCAGACTCAAAAGAAATGCAAATAAAAAAACCGTGATAAAAGAATTATTGTTTCCCGTTCTTCTGCTGATTGCAGTTTCATTTAACCTTGAAGCTCAGGAGGACAGGTCCGAGCTGGACTCTAAACTATATCAGATTGATTCAGTTAATATTACAGCACCGAAAGAGTACCGTAGCCTTCTTAAAGAACCATATACCGAACCATTTTCATTGCTACCGGTAATAAGTACAATCAGTGTCCGCCAGATACAAAAACAGGGGGCCATCAATCTAATAGATGCCATGACCTACGTTCCCGGAGGATTGACAGAGACACGCGGAAGGCAGGTGAAGCAGTTTTTTTCCGTGCGCGGACAAAAATATCCATATCCCGACTATGCATTGAACGGAATATGGCAGCAGGAATTCGAAGAGCTTCCCTATTTCATTTCGGCTGCCGACATTGAAAAGATCGAGATAGTGCGCTCAAGTGCAGCCCTTTTAACAGGTCTTTCGGGAATTGAAGGCCTTATCAATATAAAAACCAGGGAGTATTCTTCACCTGAAGCCTCACTTGAACTGGAGTACGGATCGTTCAACAGCATTCATTCTCATTTATCGGGCGGAGGCAGGATCGGACGTTTTGCATATGCGGCAGGTGCCGGATTTGACAGAAGTAATGGTCCTGAAGGCAAGCACTCAAAAGAAACGATGGGAACAATATATTCAAGATTCAACTGGGAGCTTTCTGACAAGATGAGCGTGCTGGGGAGTCTCTATTTTCTGGATGGCAAACGGGAACTGACAATAGCAGAACCACCTGCCGATCAGAGATATATTAACATGATCCAGAATTTTGATCCATACTGGTCAATTCTCTCAAATGTTAAAATGATCTATAAGCCCCGTGAAAATGTCTCATCCGAATTGCAGCTATTTTACTCATATCGGAATCCCAAATTCAATGATGAGGTAACTTCAATATCGACAAATGAAAAGGATATTGAATGGGGATTGAATTTTATGCAGTCAGTCTCACCCTTCAGTTCCAATACACTGAGAATAGGAGGTCTTTATGATCACTGGTCCGCTCCAAACGGGAAGAGATTTTATACCGGAAAGGAATGCAATACCGAAACATTCTCCGGAGTAATCGTCGACGAGCAGAGGGTAGGGCCCGTAACTTTTGATGCGGGCCTGCGTCTGACCAGAACTTACCTGATAGATTATGCTGCTTTTAATATTCAGGGTGAAGGAAGCTGCATTCAAAAATGTAACTCCTCTCCATGATATATGGGAACCTGCCACAATCCAGGGAAGTCTTGGCGCATCCTGGCATCCCGTCAAAACTCTGTCGGTTAATTTTAATTCGGCTGTGGGGCAGGTCAAACCGAGGGAAGGAGCGCTTGACATTAACCTTGAACGTACCTCATAACGAGACCAGGCTTAAGATCGACCTTGGCCTTGTGAAACAGCTTGCCGGTTCCGGCAGGGTAACGTTAGCAACTTTTGCGGTGATCCAGAAGAAGGCAATTGCTCTGAGCGGCACTACCTTCACCGATACTGCAACAGGCTTAATCAGAGAGTTATATGTGAACCGTGATCAGAACCAGATCGGTGCCGAGTTTGAAATCGTCTCACCGAGGCTGATGAATCTGTTTGAGCCCTTCTTCAATATCGCAGTCATGAAGTCAAAATTGAGATCTGACGAAACAATGGTTGTTAATAAGGAGAATCCCGTGGTTATCACCAGCGCCGGTATTTCACTTGACAATAAGAGCCTTGATTTTAATTTCTTTTGCAAATATGTATCTCAATTTGAAAATAAAAGGTTTGCTCCAACGAATGCCGGACCTCAGCCTCTCGGAGACTTTTTTGTCATAGATCTTAACGGAGGCTATACGCTCAGGGGCAGGGTTCCTGCCAGGATCTATCTCAGAGTACGTAACCTGACAGATAAAAAATATTCAACTGTGGTTGGGTATCCCGATTTTGGGAGGATGATTTATATAGGTATGAGATTGAATATTTCAAAGGAAGGGAACGTTAAATAAAGGCTGTCTCAAAAAGGACTTTTTCACCCCGGCTTATTAGAATCAGATTGTAATAGGATTGGATTGGATTTTTATCTAATTTAAGGTCGTTTAATTTCCTTTCGCCTTGAAGGCAATGATAATCAGAACGGATTCCGAACTGGTCCGGGAATTGTCTCAGTGTATCAGCGGGGCATTTGACGAGCTTTTTAACAGATATGCCTTCAAAATTTTCTGTTTTGCGAAATCAATTCTTAAATCTAAAGAAGAAGCCGAAGAGGTAGTTCAAAACACTTTCCTGATAGTCTGGGAAAAACGTCAGATCATCGATCCTGGTCAGTCCTTTAAATCATTCTTGTTTTCAATAGCTTACAATGTAACAATGGATAGATTCAGGTTAAGAATCAAGGATAGAAAATACAGGGATTTTGTTTTGATGAATGCCATTTCATTTTATGACGGGGAGCAATTCCTTGTTTCAAAGGATCTGTTTCATAATGTTGAAAATATTGTACAGGAACTACCTCCGAGAAGGAGGGAGATTTTTACTTTAAGACAGACTAAAGGTCTTTCCTATAAAGAAATTTCAAAAGAACTTGATATTTCTGAGAAGACAGTTGAAAACAATATCAATCTGGCTATCAAATATATAAAAGACCGGATAAGTAAGAATTTCATAATAATTCTTCCAGCGATCTCTTTTTTTCTTTAAATATTTCCATTCCGGAAGGGGGGAGAGGCCTTCTCCAACGTAGTATTATAAATAACCCATGCTTATTTTGATAATACTATCTAATCTGATTACAAATTTAAATATTATAATAAATGCCCGATAATCATAAAAAGGAAAGGTTTTCAGCTCTGTTTTTGAAATATCAAAATGGTAAATGCACCAGGCTGGAGGCCGAAGAGATATTAAAATTGCTGGAGAATCCGGAGAATGACTACATGCTTGAACAGGAGGCTGGCTCGTATTTGAGTTCCTGCGTGGATCAAAATGAATACCAGGATTCCATGAGCAGAATTCTCTCAGATCTCCACCAAAAAATCGATATCGGTAGTAAAAAAATCAGATCCGGGCTTCCTGACGGAAAACTGTTCTCCATTTTGTCCCGGATAGCTGCCTTGTTATTTATCCCTTTACTCCTTTATTCCTTATATATGACATTTTCAGCAGCAGGTAATAAGGCAGTCAGTGCAGATAATATTATATGGCAGACCATCAAGGTTCCTGCAGGGGTTCAAACCGAATTTATATTAGCTGATGGCTCACACGTCTGGTTAAATTCAGGTTCAGTTTTTAAATATCCCGGTTCTTTTATTGGAGGAGTCCGGCAGGTTGAGCTGTCAGGAGAGGGATACTTCGATATTTTTAAGGATCCCGAAAATCCATTTCTTGTGAATGCCGGGAAACTAAATATTGAGGTAAAAGGGACCAGGTTTGTTGTGGTCAACTATCCTGACGATCCTGATATTGAGGTTATTCTGGAATCCGGTAATGTCCTTGTATCCGAAAACGATAACAAGGAAAGCAAACCCGTTTCCCTGACATTACCTGGTGATAAAATCACGTATAATCATTCCGGAAATACCATTTCAATTCAGAAAGATGATATAGACAAGTACACCTCCTGGAAAGAAGGAATTATGATTTTCCGGGATGATCCGATGAGTGAGGTGGCCAGAAGGTTAAGCCACCGTTTTAATGTAGAAATTGAACTGAAAGGGGTTGATGTTCAGGACTATGTTTATACTGCCACATTTAAGAACGAGTCGCTGACTCAAATACTTGACCTTTTAATGATCTCAGCTCCGATAAGATATACGAGAACAGAACAGAAGTTTCTGGGCGATGGAACTTTTACTAAATCTAAAATTGTAATTACAAAAATAAAATAGATGCTTATGAAAAAATACTAACCCCTTATTCAAGAATCAGGGAGGTGTTGCTGCACCTCCCTGAGAATCGGTAAACTTTTCATCTATTTCTGCTGAAAAGTCTTAAGTTAATTTGATACTAAACTAACTAATTGTAAAATTATGAAATTTTTTAATGAAAAAAACAGGAATCTGTTAAAACTGTTCTTTACCCCTAAAACACTCAGACTTATGAGATTAATGATTCTTCTATTGATTTTTAGTATTTCTGAGGTATTTGCCGTAAAATCCTACTCTCAGAATACCAAACTTTCACTGGAAAGCACAAATCAACCTATTAAAGAGGTTCTCAGACAGATTGAAAATCAATCAGAGTTCTTCTTCCTGTACAACAGTAAAATTGTTGATGTCGACCGGATTGTTGAAATTCATGTCGAGAACGTAAAGATTGATGAAGTACTTGATTTGTTATTTGCCGGGACGACAGTAAAACACAAATTGTTTGACAAACAAATAGTTCTGTCCCCTGTAGACCTTACGGCAAATGTTGGAGATCAACAGGGTAAAAGAATCACAGGAAAGGTTACTGACCACTCCGGATCTCCTGTCATCGGAGCTTCGGTATCGGTTAAAGGAACGACAATCGGAATCGTCACGGATATTGAGGGTGTTTTTTCCCTGCTGGTGCCTGAGGAAGCCAGAACATTGACCTTTTCATTTATTGGTATGACTACAAAAGAGGTTGAGATGGGAAGCCAGACAGTATTTAATGTGACTTTAGAGGAATCTGCTATTGATCTGGATGAGGTTATAGTTGTTGGTTATGGCACACAAAAACGGAGCGACATTACCGGGACTGTTGCATCCATGCCTAAAGAAAGGCTGGAAATGGCTCCTAACCTGAATATTGTTCAGGCTATCCAGGGAGCCATACCAGGTGTTATGATACAGACAACTGCAGCAGGAGCTGCACCCAGCCAGGTAGTTATGATCAGAGGACGTAATTCAATCCTGGCAAGTAATGATCCGTTGATCGTTTTGGACGGAATCCCGTACAGCGGTCAGATCAGCGATATTAATCCGAATGATGTACAGTCAATCGAAGTGTTGAAAGATGCCTCATCAGCAGCAATCTATGGCTCACGCGGAGCTAACGGAGTAATTCTGATAACTTCAAAGGAAGGGGTTACCGGCAAAGCAACTATTCTATATGATGGCAAATATTCCATACAGAAGCCCTCAAATTTACCTGATCTGATGACAGGTGAAGAATTTTATAAATTTAAATCGGAACGCGAACCAGGAAGCATAACCCAGACAGAACAGGAAGTTTATAATTCAGGAAAATGGGTTGACTGGGTTGATCTTGCAGTACGGACAGGATACAGTCAGCAGCATAATCTTTCACTGTCAGGTGGTATTGACAAGGTCAAATATTATGTTACGGGTGGCTTCCTGGATGTGAAAGGAGTACAGGTAAATGATAACTACAGGCGAATTACCAATCGTATAAATCTGGACATCAATGTAACCGACTGGCTTAAAATAGGGACCAGAACGAACTTATCCTTTGATGACAGGAGCGGTCAGTCGCCTTCTTCAGGTGTCTGGAGGATGAATCCGTTAAGCGTTCCCTTTGATGAAAATGGTAATCAGATTATCTACCCGTGGCAAGAGGATATCTATTTTGAGAATCCACTTGAAAGCCTTCTCATGGATGATAAGGACAGGTCATTCCAGATTGCAACAAATAACTTTGCCATTATAGATTTTCCATTTGTTGATGGGTTAACCTTCAGGACCAATTTTGGACTCAGGAAGAGATCGAGAGATACCGGTACCTATGCAGGAAGAAATACCGGGACAGGATATGAAGTAAGGGGTTCGGCAAATACAAGCCGGAGCCTCAGCAATAATAGTGTTCTTGAGAATATCTTATCCTATACTAAAGTTTTTGGCCGGCACAGCTTTTTTGCGACAGCAGTATATAGTTTTGAGGAAAATGAAAACAGCTCGGATGGAATGAATGCCAGCGGATTCCCTCATGATTTTCTGTCATGGTATGCAGCCCCACAGGCTGAAGTTGTAAGTCCAAACTATTCATATGACCAGAGTGTCCTTATTTCGCAAATGTTGCGGTTTAACTATTCCTACGACAGCCGCTATCTTCTGACTCTTACCGGCAGACGGGATGGTTTTTCAGGTTTCGGTACAAAAAACAAGTGGGGCATTTTCCCTTCTGTTGCGGTGGGCTGGAATCTTGCAAAGGAAAAATTTTTCCCATGGAAAGATCTCTTTAATGAGCTGAAATTAAGAGGTTCTTTCGGGTTGAACGGAAATCAGGCTGTCAGCTCCTATGAAACAATCTCAAAGCTCGGATCCTATGACATTATTGAAAATAAAGCCACCCTTCCCGGTTATGTGCCAATTTCGCTCGGACAGGATAACCTGGGATGGGAATCATCGAGAACATTAAACATTGGCCTCGATTTTGGGATTCTTAAGAGCAGGATAGCGGGAGATATCAATATTTATAAAACCAATACCACCGACCTGTTACTGAACAGAACAATTTCTCCGATCCATGGCATAACATCCATTACACAGAATATTGGCGAAACGGAAAACAGGGGAGTGGAATTTTCACTGGTTTCCAGAAATATTGTTTCCGGGAATTTCCAATGGCTAACCTCCGGTAATATCGCCCTGATGAAAAATAAAATTGTATCACTCTACGGGTTGATGGATGAAACCGGAAAGGAAATTGATGATATTGCCAACCATTGGTTTATTGGGCAGCCGATTCGTGTCAATTATAATTATGACATGATAGGGGTCTGGCAGCTTGATGAAGCAGAGGAGGCTGCATTATGGAACTCACACCCCGGATATGTCAAATTCCTTGATGTTAACGGAGATAAACTTCTTAGTGCAACTGAAGATAAAAAGATCATCGGGCAGCAGGATCCTAAGGTGCTATGGGGACTGACAAATACTTTTTCGTTTAAAAATTTCAAACTGGATGTTTTTGTCCATGGAGTTCATGGGATGACAAGACTAAATGATTTGATGATTGACGATGTATATGAGACAGTCCGTCGCAACACCATAAAAAAGAACTGGTGGACACCTGATAATCCGACAAATGACTTTTACATGAACAACAAATATGCCAATACACTCACAGGTGATGAAAGCGAGGAATTCTATTATGAAAACGCAGGCTTTATCAGAATAAAAGAGATATCCCTTGCTTATGATTTCCGGGAGAACACACTGTCGAGGCTTAATCTTGACAAGCTCAGGATCTTTGTCACAGGTAGTAACCTCTTTACTTTTACCAGATGGCGGGGCATGGATCCGGAACTGGATGAACAGCGTGAAAGTATCTTCCAGAAGGAGTTTGTACTGGGTGTGTCATTGGGATTTTAATAATGGAGTTAGTAAAAACTGAAATTTTTCTTGCTATGAAAATAAAAATATTTTATAATGTGGGAGCTGTTATGATGTTCATAATGATTTTGGCAGGCTGTTCAGAAGAATGGCTTGAAGAAGATCCTCCCCATATGATAACTACGGTTTCATTATATACAAGCCTTGCGGGTTTTGAAACCGGTTTAAACGGTCTCTACGGTCTGGCAAGGCAGGAAAGGGAAGGCAGTGAAGGAAAAACCCTTCCCTATACCTCAAATCCAAATGCACTCAGGGCTGAACTTGCAATGAACGGCACCGATAACATGTGTACCAACGTGCCTGACAGATTCAGCCTGGTGGCGGCGAACTGGGGTGAACGCAACAGTCCGGGCAATACGCAGATCACTTCAAATTTTATATGGCTTTACACTACTATTAATGCTGCCAATTCCATTATCAACCAGGCGATGACCAGGGAGGACATTGACTGGACAGGAGGGCAGAACCCTGAAGAAGAGAGCAGGAATACTGTGATTGCCGAAGCCAAAGCCATCCGCGCATGGGCATATAGGCATCTGACCTATGGATGGGGTGACGTTCCGTTAACCCTCGATGAATCGGTAGGTTCCTTAATTAAGACTGATTGGGAACGTGCACCACTTGCTCAGGTAAGAAAACAAATTATTTCCGACCTTCTGTTTGCAGAAAAGCATGTTCCAGTCGAGCCTGTTGTAAGAGGGAAAATCAGCAAGGGCGCCGTTCAACATTATCTGGCCGAAATGTACCTTGCTCTTAATAAGCCCGATAGTGCACTCTACTGGGCTGACGAAGTGATAAATAATCCTGCATATAAACTGATTACCAGCCGTTATGGGGTTAAAAAAGATGAACCTGGTGTTCCTTTTATGGATATGTTTCTGGACGGGAATTCAAACCGTGAGGAAGGCAACACCGAGGCGCTCTGGGTCTGGCAATGGGCGTTCGGAATAAGCGGAGGAGGTGTCTGTATAATGCGTCGCTGGCATATGAGCCAGTATGATCTGATTAACATTGGTGGAGTCCGGCCTTTGAAATTAACTTATGAAAGAGGAGGAAGGGGAGTATCAAGAATGGCGCTGACTAAATGGGCTGTCGACCTGTATGGGCCGGGCGATGACAGGGCCTCAAATTATGCAATCAGAAAATACTTTGTTCTCAATGACGCAGTAGCAAATGCTCCAACTGCAGCTGATTTGCTGCCGGCAGGTTATAATTTTGGTGATACTGTTAAATTGAAATGGGGTCAGCCGCTTTCCCCGACATACGGGAGTAAGACCGATTGGCCCTATTCAAGGAAATTTGATGGAACTGATCCCGCAAATCCCGCAGCAGGACAATCATACAATGACCAGATTTATTTACGCCTGGCTGAAACCTATCTTATTAAAGCCGAAGCTGAATTACTGCTTAATCATCCTGATCTTGCTGCCAATACCATCAATGTTCTAAGACGAAGGGCTAATGCCGGCGAGGTTTCTGCAAGCGATATCTCACTCGACTTCATTCTTGATGAGAGATCACGTGAACTGGTATTTGAGGAACACCGTCGTTATACATTATTAAGGACAGGGAAATTACTGGAAAGAGCGAGATTACATAACTTTAATGGCGGCCAGTTAATGGCCGACAGAGATGTTTTATATCCTATTCCTCAGGTCGTAATTGACGCTAACCTGACTAAACCATTGCAGCAAAATCCGGGATGGAATTAACAGAAGAATAATGTATTAAGACCTTCAGGAATTTACGAATCGCGAACACGATGAAGATTAAGTTATTCTGGTTGTTTAGATCTGCGGAGATAGCGCGACCTGCGGGAAATTAAAAAGTTCCCGCAGAATTCGCAGATCTACCTGCCGGTAGGCAGGTTTTCGCAGAGAGCTTCAATTGAATTAGACGCTTTACCTTGCGTGCTTTGCGCCTGCCTGCCAGTAGGCATGGTTAAAAAAGGCTTTTTCAACGACCCAGGTAAAAGTATTTTTTATTATAATTGACTTTTTGCAGAAAGGGTTGGTGCTGAAAACAAATAGAATGGATCGATATGAAACAATTGCAAAATTTACAAATCATTGCTGCATATTCTTACTGCGTGCTTTCTGCTGAACAGCTGTGATTCCGTTAACTTTAAAGAGGCGGATTTTAATACTGCTGTTGAGAACGGCAACCTTGCAAATGAGTCATATGTCAGGTCACTTAACTGCGTGAAGGCCTGGATGATGAGACGAGACAGCATCAGCGGGCTAATTCCCTCTAATTTGACCGGCAAGATAGACGTATGGGAACCATTCAATGCGGCTGCTGACAATTATGCCTTTATGGTGCTTACTTCATATCTGCTCGATCGGGATCTGTACAATGGCCCGATGCTCGATATACTTCATTCTGAGAAAAAACTTACTTCAAGGATTAAAACTCTTCCTGATGTATATAGATTTTCAACACAGAGCTTCGATCTTGAAAAGGCAGATACTATTTGGATCATCTTTGGCACATCAGAATATATCAAAGACGGCCTTATCCCTCTGACGGAATATATTGGACCCTCGCCCTGGGAGGATCGTATGACAGAAATGCTTGATGACCTTGACGGATATTATTCAGTTCTGAAAGATCTGAATCAGATGGATACTTACAAGGCTGTTTCAGAAGAGGTTAATGGCTCCATGCTTCAGGCTTTATCCCGGATTTACTGGATGACGGGTAACGAAAAATACCTGGATTGGGCTATTAAGATCGGAGACTACTACCTGGCGGAAGACCGCGATTTAAGCAAAGTGGAATACCTGCGTTTGAGAGACCATGGCTGTGAGATTATTGGCGGTCTAAGCGAATTGTATGTAACACTTAATTATATAAGACCTGAAAAGAAGAAACAATATCAGGAGCGGTTTTATAAGTTACTTGACAGGGTTCTGGAAGTCGGAAGGAATGAAGATGGCTTGTTTTACAATGCTGTTAATGCCCTGACCGGAGAAGTTGTTGATAGTATGGTTGTTGATAACTGGGGCTATATTTTTGATGCTTATTATTCAGTTTACCTGACAGATAATAAAGAAGAATACAGACAGGCATTCCTGGACGGGATAAAAAATTTGAATGAAAGATACCGGAACTTCGCATGGGAAGGCAAAAGTCATGATGGCTATGCTGATGCACTGGAAAGCGGCATTAATTTGTATAACCGGGAACCTGTTCCTGCATTGAAAGACTGGATCGACAGTGAAATGAAAGTGATGTGGGGTATGCAAAAGGATAATGGAATAATAGGCGGAGCACATCCGGATGGAAATTTTGAACGTACAGCCATTATGTACGCTTTATGGAAAACACTTGGTGTTCATTGCCAGCCGTGGAGGGAAGATTTGAAATTCGGATCTGAAATGAAAGATGGGAGATTATACGTTTCCATATCATCAGAAGAAGCCTGGCAGGGCAAGTTGACCTTTGATTATAAAAGACATCAGGAAATTTTGCATCTTCCGGTCGACTACCCGCGTATTAACCAGTTTCCCGAATGGTTTACAGTGGCTGACACTGAGAATTATGAATTGATTGATTACTTTAAAAAAACTAAAACTAAGATAAGTGGAGCTGAATTAAGAAACGGGATTGAGTTGAACATAAATGGAAGGCAAAACTATAACATAATAATAAAAGAAGCAGACAGATGAAAGGAAAGAAAGAACTTGTGATTCTGGGAATACTCAGTTTAATTTCACTTAAGTCATTCTCTCAGGAAAAGAGAGGAGATTTAAAGTTTGAGGTTACCTGTAATGGACTGGAGACCAAAATTTCCTCGGAAGGTCTGGATCTGACTTCCCGTTTTCTTAAACCTCTCAGTGTTCCACAAACATCGGATCAGAGTTCCTGGAAGAGGATTTCTGAAACTTTGGCATATAAAAACCTGGGTGGAATTAACGGACAGATGACTTCAATTTCCTGGTCCGCAAATACAGGCACAGGTGGATTGCGAAATCTGGATTTCTGATAATAAAGAGCTTGTTGCATTCCGCCAGACTTTTACAAATAAAACCGGAAAAAGCATTAAGCTGAATGCTCTGTACCCCTTGTTCATTGATGGCAATGGTTCTTTCAAATTCGGGGAGATCCCCGACTGGCGGATACTGGAGCAGTTCCGCCATAAAAACGATCTTCCGAAAAGTGAAGCGGCGGCCACAAATAAATCCGTTTCATGTGATCCATTTTTCATAATAAACAACAACAGGGGAGAAGGGAACAACCTTTTCATCGGATACCAGACCTTTGATCTCCATCTTGCTGAGATTGACATTTCATTTGATGGGGATCTTAAGCTTGAGAATATTACAGCAAAATGTGATTTTGAAGGAGTCGACGTGCCTCCCGACGGCAGCAGGACCAGCCAGTGGGTCATAATATCGCAGGGATCAGACCCCAACCTTCTGATCGATGACTATACGGAGCGGATAAGAGCTTTCTATAATAGTGAAGAACCTGGTAAAAATGCTCCGGCAGTTTATTGCACCTGGTATTATCATGCCGATAACTATAATGAAGAGATATTCAACGGTGATATTGTGCAGTTTAAGAAGGAGCATCTTCCTTTTGATGTTTTTCTTATTGATGAATGCTGGGATGTAGCTGACTGGGGTGACTTTGAGGCTAACAGCCTTTTCCCCCATGGAATGAAATGGGTTGCCGGACAGATCAACTCGGCCGGTTATACAGCAGGAATCTGGTGTGCCCCTTTTCTTGTTGATGGTGAAAGTGACCTTTCGAAGAATCATCCCTCATGGTTACTGAAGAACAGCAAGGGGAAGCTTTGCACATTTAATATGAACGAACGGGATCATTATATACTTGACCTGACTTTCCCTGGTGTATGCGATTACCTTGAGGATCAATTCCGGAAAATCTCCCGCGACTGGGGTTACGGATATTTCAAATTCGATTTCATGAGATCGGTTTTCATAGATACGGACCAGCAGTTCTTTGATAAGACGGCAACTTCACTTGAGGCCTACCGGAAGGGACTGGAAGCAATCCGCAGAGGTACAGGCAACGATGCATACATCTCGGTCTGCGGTGGACATTACGGGGCTTCTTTTGGCATTGCAGACACACAGAGGTCGGGGAGCGATGTTAAGTCACAGTGGGATGAAAAAGAGCTTCCAAAATACCGTCAGAATATCCTGCGGACATGGATGGCAGGCCTCTGGCATGTCGATCCCGATGCAATGATGGTACGCAGGCAGGAAAAAGCTCTTCCAACTGATAAAAGAAGCCTGACAACAGGTCTGTTCACTGACGATGAAGCTTTTACAAATACTGTTAACCAGTTTATCGGAGGAAACCTGATTACTTTCACCGAAGATTTTGCGAAAATAGATAATGACAGAAAGATGCTTTATAAACACGTCATTCCTTCAGTCAATTCTGCTTCGAGACCTCTTGATCCTTTTAATCCGGTATGTCCGGAAATTATGCTGACGGAGATCACCCCTGTTTGTGAAAAACTTGACATCTGGAATATGCTCTCGATAATTAACTGGAGCAACTTCAAAAAGGATTATGAAATCCGTCTCGATCAAAAGGTTACGGGCAATCTGAAAGGTGATAGGTTTCTGGTGTATGATTTTCAAAGCGGGGAGATAATAGACTGGATATCAAGGGACGAAACAACTAAAATTCAAGGTGTAAAAGCCCATCAGAGTAGGTTGCTGAAGATTGTGCCATGGGACGGAAGGGCCCTTATGTTCCTCGGAACTGATCTCAATTTTTCCTGTGGAGGACTGGAGATAGCTGATATTACATATTATAATAATAAGATTGCCGGGCGCCTTGAAACAGGTTGGTCTGTACCGGTAAGACTTACATTTGTTATACCCGGCTTAAAGGGATTTGAGACACGTAAAGTGGAAACAGTTCCAGGTCAAAAACGTTTTTTTGTCAGGTCAGGCGGGGGTGGTTGTCAACCACCCCGGCCCGGAATTAACTAAGAATCAAACAGATGCCGATCGTCCGGGCCACCCCTCCTTCAAAAGGAGGGGAAAGTTTATCGTAGCGGCATTGATTAGTACTCTAAGTCCTCTTCATTAATTATAACGGTTCGCAAATCACGAACAGGTTTCTTATCGGAAATTATTGCTGTATTATCAACAGACGCCGGAGAGGGTTGCGTATCCGTTTCCGGAAGGTAAGCCCTGAGTTTTTTAACCACTTTGTTATACTTCGGATCTTTTATCAGGTTATGCCATTCCATTGGGTCGGTATAGTGATCGTACAACTCTTCCGTACCGTCCTGGTAACAGTTGTACCGGAATTGTTCGCTGCGTACGGAATGGTTCTTATAACCCATTGTTGTAAGTGACGGATACCATTTTTTATCCGGATTTTTCAATAGTGGAACGATAGTTCGTCCTTCACAATGACGGGGAACCGGCAAACCGCATAAATCAGCAAGAGTGGGGTAGAGATCCATGAAATTTACAATACGTGTGCACTTGCTGGTACTGGTCATTCCCGGAACCTTTATTATAAGAGGAGAGCGTACGGATTCCTCCCATAGGAATGTCTTGCGGTACCGGAGTTTTTCTCCCAGGAACCAGCCATGATCACCCAGCAGGACAACAATCGTATTGTCTTTATACTTACTTTTTTCAAGAGCGTCTAAGACGAGTCCTATGCAATCGTCAACATAACTTATACATGCCATATATGCCCGCGCAGCTTCTCTGAACTTGCCAGATGCTTTAATAATTCGATAGTCTGCGCCTGGTTCAAATTTCTTCTTCCCGTCAGGGGTAAGAATATCATCCAGGTCATCCTCGTGAAAATCAGGGATAATTATGCTGTTCAGGTCGTACCTGTCAAAGTATTCCTGGGGGACATACCATGTAAGATGAGGTTTTGAGATCCCGAGCATCATAAAAAATGGTTTGTCAAAGTCTTCCCCGAGTTTATTTGCTGCCCACTGTGCTGAGATCCAGTCCTGGGTCTTCTCTTTTCCCACGGCAGTGGGTCCCCAGTCCATCAATGTACCTACAGTTCCCGTAACATCCATTCCACTCATTGGAATTTTGGATTTGTCAATAGGGAAACCACCCTTTTCATTTTCCCACAGGTCGAATGCCCATTGGCCTTCGTCGGGTTCACCATTGAAAACATGTTTATGAAAGATCTTGCCTGTTGAGAGTGTGTAGTATCCTTTCTGGGAGAAATATTGAGGCATTGTTGGTACACCCATAGCTATCTTTGAGTCTCTAAGGTTTTGCGTGTTCTGATAAACGCCTGTTGTAGAAGGCCTGAGGCCCGTCAGGAAGGCACTGCGGGAAGGACAGCTTACCGATGACGGGCATTGCGTATTCATCATTATCATCGAATTATTCCGGGCAAGCCTGTCAATATTGGGAGTTTTAACCTGGGGATTCCCTCCGAAGCATCCGATCCAGTCATTCAGGTCATCAACCGCAATAAACAATACATTCATTTTTCCCCGGTCAGGGCCCTGACCGATTGCCATTGCAAGAGGGGCACAGCTTATAAATGTGAGTCCTATTAAATTTCTAAATCTGTCCATGTCCTTATTTTTCAGTTTAATAGAATTTGTCTTTCTGACCGGCAATTTCCCGACAGGGAAGATAATGAGGTACCAAATAGCTTTATTCGTGCGGTTTAATCTTTCACACAGCGAACAGAAAATCCATTCTTCTTCGCGTTGTTGAACCGGTATGCAACTCCGTCATTGTAATATACGAACCGGAACCATGCCCGTTCAGCAGAATACTCTTTTGAAGACCACCAGTAACTGCTGAAGCCAAAGTCGAAGAATTTCCCGTCATGGTAACGGAATCCTCCCGGAAAAGCCGAAAAACCTGATTCGTTTGAAGCTCCAAAGTTTGGTTCAACCCAATAGACCGGACCGGCCTCCTTAAGCTTGCCTCCTGCAGTGCTTTCACCTCCCAGGAAGGATGTTAATTCAGTCCATTCCTCATCGGATGGCACATGCCATCCATCGGGACACAGCTTGCCGCTATTTACTGAATACCAGTTATACAATGCTCCGTAAGTTGGTTTAAATGCCTCTTCATCATTTTTGTACCAGCAACAGGCTGGCGTTGACAACCCTGCCCATTTAGTTTCTTCTTTCACCACTGGGATAGAGGTGCCATCGCTATACATGGTTGTTCTCAGATTCTCTGCCATCCATGCCTGCATTCCGATAGTGACAACGTTATAAACATTTCCTTCAGCATCGGTAACAGTACTGTAAGCCTGTGTAAGAAAGGAGATATTCCTTCCATAAACTGTGTCTGTTGAAGAGGTGACATAAGCTCTTAAATAATAATCAGTACCCGGTTGCAGTCCTGTCAGTTTGCTGACAAAACTTCCGGCCTGATCTCCATCGCTGGTCTTATCATCTGCAAGAGTAGGGTCAGTTGTCATGGCCCAGCATACTCCTCTGGAAGTTACAGGCCCCCATTTGGCAGCCTTAATAACTCCGCCGGAAACGGCTGTTGTTTGCGTTATTTCGGAAACATCAGAGGTTGTAATAATTATCCCTGATTTGTTATTGCATGAATCACTCAGCAAAATCAGTAACAGGAGGAGAAAGAGAATCGTCCGGATGTTATAGAGGCTGCTCATATTCGTTGTTTTAATAGGCAGGGGATTACTTCTGTCTCTGGGCTGTCCAGCTGGTATCCTGCCCATTCTTTTTAGCAGTTCCCTTCATCATATTTCTGTCTGCCGTGCAGGTATAAACAGTACCATCAGCATTGAATGTCAATACATTGCCATTTAGCTTCCCGGCAGTGATTTTAGTTGTTTTAGCTCCGTTGGTTATTTCTCCTGTAACCATCTGGAATTTCTGGGTCAGTTTCAGTTCTCCGTTGTTAAATTTCCAAATTCCACCAACTTTTGCAGGCACTATCCACAGATATGCAGTTGTCCATTTACTTGTATTATCAACAATTTTTACCATGCCATCGTGTTGCCAGTCCTGCATTGTGAATGTAGTGGAGACTATACGTGTGCCCGGTTTCAGTTCAAGAAGCTTTGGACGCAGCCTCAGGTTTATTTCGGGCAGAAGGAACATTGTCACAATTGTTGCCCTGGAAAAGTCATAACCAAAGAGGTCTGTTTCAATAAATTCAACTTTGCCATTTACGCCCTCCTTTACAGCGTTTTTCCTTGACAGTTCAACCATTTTTGGATCGTATTCTATTCCAATTCCATGAACTCCGCGTTTCGCAGCAGTAATTACAGTCCGCCCATCACCTGAGCCGAGGTCGATCAGAAAATCTGCAGGTGTAATTTTAGCCATATCCAGCATCTTTTCAACAAGTTGTTGCGGAGTAGGAAACCAGCGTACGTCCTTGCCTTCCTGGCCTAACTCAGGCTGATATTCCTTATTATTAACTTTTTCCTGAGAGATTAGCGGGCCGGACAGGCATAAAAGTGAAATTACGATTAATGATCTTAATAAGAAGTTGTTATATGACATATCTTTTCTTCATTTGTAACCTTTCAGATGAAAATTGATTCAGTATAGAACAGAAATATTTTTCGAGCGGCAAAAGGTATAAAAAAAGTGAACATCAATGAAAAGAATTAACATTTATGATGGGTAATACTTCAGATCTTCCCCCCCTTGGGTATACGCGATCTTAAGAATCAGTGTTAAACAGAGTATTTTTAACTAGCAGAAATACAATTACATAAGTTTCCCCTCCTTTTTTAAGGAGGGGTGGGGTGGTTGATTCAGAAACTGTTTTATGGAGTCAGTTAAAGTCAAAGAACCTTGATGGCAGAAAATTCAGAAGATTACATAGTTCGGTAACTATATGGTTGATTTAATCTTAAACCACCCCGGTCGGGAAAGTTGATTGTTAACCTATCAAAATCTATAGTCCCGACCACCCCTCCTTGAAAAGGAGGGGAAAGTTATGTTACTGAAAATCAATCGCATACAGTTAGATTCATAAGTTTTCCTATTCCTTAAGTTAACGCGTATGCCCCTTGGGGGGAATTAAAAGGGGGTAAACTGTTGCAGGTACGGAGTTTGAAGTCATCGGGCTCCCCCTTGAGGTAGACTCTTTGCGTACTCAGGTTTTAAATCTTAGCGAACTTTGCGCCTGCCTGCCGGTAGGCAGGGTTAATGGGGGGTGGATTGTGTTTGAACAGAGTGTATTGTCAACTTAATGAAAAGTACTATTGATAAAACGAAAAGTACTACTTATTTAATTAACTGATGTTTAAATTTGAAAAATTCAGAATGCTACCATGATTGTGATCAAATCCTATTTGGCTAATTTTTTTGTTTTGCTATAAACCTCTAAATAGGCAATTTGCACTTATTAGCGGCAGTTCAGATCAAAGTTTTGAGAATGTAAGTCTTTCTGACATGATATAAATAACATGATAAATTTGATAAAATCCATCATAGATATTTTACATCTTATTTTTAATTTTAAATCTGCTAAACCTTAATGCTAACTAATCCGATTAATTTATGAAAAATCTTCTGATGATTTTGCTTCTTTGTGCATCGACATCGGTCTTTGCGCAAAGGGCAGTTATTACCGGGACGGTCACCGACGAGACCGGAGGTCCGTTACCAGGTGCCACTGTCCAGGTGAAGGGGACCGTCACGGGAATTACGACCGGTGCCGATGGGAAATATTCGCTTGACATTAGCGCACGCAATGTCACCCTGGTATTTTCATTTGTCGGTTACATTTCTCAGGAAATTCAAGTTCAAAATCAGACTGTGATCGATGTTTCGCTTGTACCTGATATTACGGGACTTGAGGAGGTAGTTGTAGTTGGTTACGGAACACAAAGAAAGAGTGACATTACAGGAACAGTCACTTCGCTTTCAAAAGACAGGCTTGAGAATGGTTCCAAACCTGAATATAACCCAGGCGATTCAGGGCGCTGTTCCAGGAGTCATGATCGAAACGGCCTCTGCAGGCGCCAACCCCGACCAGTCAATAATGATCCGGGGTAGGGCTTCTATTTCAGCTGATAACCAGCCTCTTATTGTTGTTGACGGAATTCCTTACGGTGGAAGCATGTCAGACATCAATCCAAGAGATATAGGATCGGTTGAAATCCTTAAGGACGCTTCTGCTGCAGCAATTTATGGGTCGAGGGGTTCAAACGGCGTGATCCTGATCACAACAAAAGAGGGTGCATCAGGTAAGACAGTATTTTCCTACGACGGAAAATATGGCGTCAGCCATTTCATCAAGAAATATGATTTTCTGAACGGCCCCGAGTTCTATGATTTTAAAATGACGAGAGATCCCGCATATATTTATCAGACAGAGACTGATAACTTAGCCGAGGGCGTATCAACAGACTGGTTTAGTCTTGCATTGAGAAAAGGTCAGTCGCAGGAGCATAACGTTTCTGTTTCCGGAGGCTTCAAGGATACGAAATTCTATATAGGCGCCGGTCTGACTGATATCAAGGGAGTCGCCAGAGGTGACAATTTCAGGCGCATTACAACCAGGTTAAACATTGAAACCAAACTGTTTGACTGGCTTGCTGTAGGAACAAGAACCCAGCTTAACTACGACGATGCCAGCGGACAGGACGTGGACTGGTATGGAGCGATGATTGCCAATCCCCTTGGAAAACCATATGATGATAATGGCAATTACCTGATTTATCCGATTGCTGAAAATATAACCATAGTCAACCCTTTAACTGATCTCGCATACGACGATCTTGATAAATCATACCAGATACTTACCAACAATTATCTGAATGTCGATGTGCCATTTATAAAAGGACTGACATACAGGCTGAATACAGGTGTCAGAACAAGGTTCACCGATGCGGCAAGATACGGCGGAGTTAATACGTATGATGGATACAGGAGCCAGGGAGAGTCCCAGATCGAGCAACTCGCTCAATAGTAATGTGGTTCTGGAGAATATTTTTAATTACAACAGGACGCTTGGCGATCATACGATCTTCCTGACCGGATTATACAGTTATGAAACTAACACCAGTAAATCAAATTCACTCAGTGCAGAGCAGTTCCCGAATGATTTCCTTTCCTGGTACGGAGTATCCCAGGCTGCCATTCTTTCTCCTTCCACTTCTTACAGGAAATCTGCATTGGTTTCACAGATGTTCCGTGCCAATTATTCGTTTGCAAGCAGGTATCTTGCAACATTCACAATCAGGCGTGACGGATATTCAGGATTCGGAGAAGATACCAAATGGGGTCTCTTCCCGTCCTTTGCTCTTGGGTGGAATATTTCCAATGAAAACTTCTTCCCTCTTAAGAATGTCTTTAATACATTAAAACTCAGGGGTTCTTACGGTCTCAACGGGAACCAGGCAATCAGTCCTTATTCTTCTCTTCCGAAGTTTACTGTTGCCAGTATAATGTCGGGCACTGAAGCGCAGGTTGGGTACAAGCCGATGGTACTGGGCGTTGCAGACCTGGGATGGGAATCCGCCAAGACATTTAATGTCGGGCTGGATTTCGGATTGTTTAAAGACCGGATTACCGGTACCATCGACTGGTACAGGAAGAACACTTTTGACCTGTTGCTGAACAGAAGCATTTCCGTAATCCATGGGTTAACTGAAAGCACAACCGATGACTGGATCCATCCTGCTGTTACACAGAACATAGGAAAAACACGCAATACAGGAATTGAACTTTCAATCAATTCGAGAAATGTGGTCCGGGAAAAATTCCAGTGGATGATGAACGGGAACTTTTCATTTAACAAAAATGAAATCACTTCACTGTATGGAATTAAGGATCCGGTAACAGGCAATGAAATTGATGATATCTCCAACGGCTGGT
Organism: uncultured Bacteroidales bacterium; assembly: GCA_963703935.1. GTDB lineage: Bacteria > Bacteroidota > Bacteroidia > Bacteroidales > VadinHA17 > LD21. The sequence continues at coordinate 689,360 of CAVPGA010000003.1, forward strand.
TCATAGGTCAGCCTGTGCGGGTGAATTACGATTATGTATGGGATGGTATATGGCAGCTTGGCGAGGAAGAGGCAGCAGCTGTTTATGGTTCACAGCCTGGATATGTCAGATTAAAAGACCTTAACAATGATGATTTGCTCGACGATAAAGACCGGCAGATTATAGGCCAGCTGGATCCGAAAATATTATGGGGTCTGACAAACACTTTGATCTACGGCAACTTTTCACTCAGCTTCTTTTTCCATGGTGTCACCGGTATAACCGCACATAATGACAGGATGACTGACAGTGTCCAGGACGATCTTCGCTACAACACGATGAAAAAGAACTGGTGGACGCCGACCAATCCGAGTAACGACTGGTATATGAACAGAAAGATGGCCAATGAGATGTCAGGACACGGTGCAACTCTGTATGAAAGCAGCAATTTCATAAGGTTGAAGGATGTTTCCCTTGCCTATGATCTCCCAAAGAGCGCCATTAGCAGGATCGGCCTGAGCAATGTGAAAGTATATATGTCCGGACGTAACCTGCTCACTTTTACCAAGTGGAGCGGATTGGATCCTGAGTTGGTGGATGAGGACGCCCAGAGGAATATTCCGATGCAGAAAGAGGTTATTTTCGGCCTGACCTTTGGATTTTAGAATATGATAACAATAAAATTAAACACGATGAAAATATTGAACTATACTATCAGAGTTATGCTGGTGATCATTTTGCTGGCAGGCTGTTCAAAAGATGTCCTTGAGGAAAATCCGCCCAACATATTGTCAGGGCCGACAATCCTTAAAGACTATAATGGATTCGAAGCAGCATTGAATGGACTTTACTTCCTGGCAAGGCATGCCAGGTGGCAATCGGAAAAACTTGAAAATGCGCTTAACGGAGTTGATAACATGACCAGCAACGCCAGACGAAGCGATATTTTCTGGAACTGGACCACATCCAACAATCCTTCAGATGACGACCTGTTGCAGACCTTTCAATGGTTGTACGAGATAATTAATGCCTCCAATACGATCATCTACTATGCAGATCAGGATGTCGACTGGAGAGGCGGAGCGGATACCCCTGAGAACAATAAGCTAAGAGTTGTTGCAGAAGCAAGGGCCATAAGGGGATGGGCATACAGGCGGCTCGCCTACTCATGGGGCGATGTACCGCTGGTGCTCACAATGCCTCAGGGTATAAAGACCGACTGGGAACGTACTCCTGTCGCTGAGGTCAGAAAAGCTGTAATAAGTGATTATATATTTGCCCAGCAGTATGTTCCAACGGAAGCTTCGTTGCAGGGCAGGATAACAAAAGGCGCTGTTCAGACCCTTCTGGCTGAAATGTATCTTACAGTAGGTAAACCCGATAGTGCGCTGTACTGGTGCAATCAGGCAATTAACAATCCCGCCTATGCGCTTACAACTGCAAGGTATGGCGTGCATCAGGATGATCCGACAGGAAGCGCTTTCGGCGATATGTTCAAGGAAGGAAACCAGAACAGGGAGCAGGGCAACAAGGAAGCACTCTGGGTATTCCAGTTCGAGCTGTACAACAGTATCGACGTGCAGGGTCATCAACTGTCTCGCGCAGAGGTAGGTAGTTACAATAGCATTAAGGTTGGTGGCGTAGCTGCCATCCAGTATACTGTTGAAAGAGGCGGCAGGGGTAAATCATATTTTGCCCCGACAAAATGGTGGATCGACAGCTATGAAAAAACCGATGACAGGGCCCAGAACTATATACTCCGTACATCCTTCAGGATTCAGACTAAAGAAGAGAATAATATAGGATACACGGGTACAGGCGAATTACCAGCTGATAAGCTGCCTGCCGGTTATAACTATGGAGACACTATCTGGTGCAACTGGGACCAGGAAATTTCAGCTGCAAGGTATAAGGTCAATGACTGGCCTTATTCAAGAAAAGCAGAAGGAACAAGCACAGTTGATGTGCAGGCAGACTTCGCCTGGACCGATCAGATCTATATAAGACTGGCTGATACTTACCTGCTTAAGGCTGAAGCGCAATATAAGCTTGGTGATGCTGTCAGTGCCGCTGAAACCATTAATGTGATTCGAAACAGGTCTCATGCAACTCCTATTACTGCGGCAGATGTGAATATTGATTATATTCTGGACGAAAGGTCCCGTGAACTCTTCATTGAAGAGGAACGCAGGATGACCCTGCTGAGGACACATAAATGGTTTGAAAGGACGCAACTCTATAATAAATACGGAGGAGAAAGGATCACATTGCGTGATACGATCTTCCCGATACCGCAGGATGTTATTGATGCAAACCTGACTGCGCCTTTCCCGCAGAACCCCGGATATTAAACACCGGCTTATTTTTGGGGAGGTATCAAACTAGACCCCGGTTAATCCAATAAACTGGATTTGTTAAACTGCACTGCCTGGCTCTGAAATAAGAGCCGGGCAGGTGTAGTTTTAGCAAACATTAAGATAAAAGCATGTCACACAAAAGAAGTTTGTTCATAATCACAGCTGCAAGCTTTGCAGTATTGCTGGCAGGTGTTCTGTTCCTTTTTATATACCGGCATACAATTGCAAAGGGAAAAACGGGTGGAATTTCCATTCTTCGTGTAGCCGCTCAGTTTGAAACCAAACCCGTTCCTCAGGTGGCGTCTGAAGATGCTGCCGACGACCCGGCCATCTGGATACATCCCGTTTATCCGGATTCATCAAGAATAATAGGAACTGATAAAAAGGGAGGACTTGCCGTTTATGACTTAAAGGGTAATGAAATATTTTATTATTCTGATGGAGAGATGAACAACGCTGATTTGCGTTATCGGTTTCCATTAAAAGATGATACCATTGACATTCTCGCAGTAAGCAACAGGACAAGCAATTCCATCAGCATTTATGCCATTTCCCGAAACGGTTCACTCATAAAAATTCACAAACGCCCGATTACCACGGAAATGGATGACGAGGTATATGGTTTGTGTATGTACAAAAGCCTGAAGAGCGGCAAATATTATGTGTTCATGAATAATAAATATGGTGTGGTTGAACAGTGGGAACTCTTTTCCAGTGAAAATCAGGTTGACGCCAGGATAGTACGAAAGCTAAAACTTGCAACCCAGGTGGAAGGTATGACTGCCGACGATGAGACAGCCACCCTTTTTGTTGGTGAAGAGGATGAGGGAATATGGAGATTTAGCGCCGAACCTGACGGCCCGCTTGAAGGTACGCTTATTTTAGGCAGTTGTGAAAAAAATAACACCAATATAAAATATGATATCGAAGGATTAGCCATTTATCGCCACGGAGGAAGCGGGTATCTTATCGCTTCATCCCAGGGAAATGATTCCTATGCTGTTTTTCGCGGTGAAGTACCCAATGAATATCTTGGCAGCTTTCGCGTTGTTGACGGTGTAACCGATGGTACTGAAGAAACAGACGGACTCGACGTGACAAATATGTCTTTGGGAAGCACCTTTCCTCACGGGTTGCTGGTAATTCAGGATGGCTCAAACAAAGATGGCGGGAATCCTGCCCCTCAGAATTTCAAACTGGTAAGTTGGGATTCGGTGGCGGTGAAATTTTCACCTCCGCTGGAAAACCGCTGAAGAATAAGTTAACCATTAATTTAAATTATCCTATATAACCCAGATGAATGAAAATAATCACATACATTTATGGATATATTTCATTTTCAATCATGTGTGGTTCCTATAACCTCCAATAATAAATTATAACCGAATGAAATCAACAATCTTATTTACTGTTTTAACCATTTTCTGTTTAATCAGTACCTCTTGTCATCAGAAAGGCAAAACTGCAGTTAACACTGATGGCCGTATCTTAAAAGTTCCTTCTGAGTTTGCTACAATCGCAGAAGCAGTGAAAAATTCTAATGACGGGGACTGGATAATACTGGCGCCGGGCAAGTATATGGAAATGAAGATTGACCTTGATAAATCTGTCACAATTTCATCGGAATGGAAACTTGCAGGAGATGAACTTAAAATAGAGGAGACCATAATAGATTCGCAGGATTCAATACTTTTCAATATCAAAAAAGACGGTGTTGAAATAAGTGGTTTGAGGATAATAAACGGGGATCACCCGCTCAATATCATGGCCCGCGCAACAATAAAAAATAATCATTTTGTGGATAATCTCGATGCGATGAGCTACGAAGGCTCAGGTGGAGGGTATACTGGATATAATACTGTTGAAAATGACAGGGACGACGGGCTTGATCTTGATATCAGATATGGTGGAGATAATCGCGGATCCGATATTATTGTCGAGCATAATACAATAATGAACAGTAACGATGATGGGATTGAAATAAGATTGTATGACTACCCCGATCAGAATATCCATTATACCATTCGCGGGAACCGGATCAGCGGCAGTAAAAATGCCGGTATCCAGGTAATCTCATATGACATTTTCACAGGCAAGACATTCGAGATACATCATAATATCATAAGTGGCTGTAAAACAGGATTTGGATGCATGGAAGGCGAAAACACAAAGGAGGATATGAGTGGGGCTTCTACGATGGATGAGTTTATACTTCTTTATAATAATACATTGTCGGGAAATCAAATGGGAGCTACCGGCGGTAATAATGTTATTGCAATTAATAATGTGATCCAGGGAAATTCCATTGGTGGACTTAAAAGATTTGGCAAAAACTCAGCAATTATCAATAATTTGTTTTACCTCAACGGCAGCGCGGACCTTATTGATTTCAATGAATCTGTAATAAAGGATGGGAACATCTTTTCAGTCGACCCGTTGCTTGATAAATCAAGTTTCATGCCTTCCGCAAAAAGCCCCTGTATTGATCAAGGTAAATTGAGTTATGAAATAAACGGGAATATCATTCTTAATGTTCCGGCAGAATATATTTCCGGTACAGCTCCTGACATAGGGGCAGTTGAGTTGACTGGCCAGCCTGAGTGATATTCCGGGCATTATGCGAAAAATTAGGTTATTGACACTGTTCAGCCTGGTTTGCCTGTTCAACACCTCCTGCGACAAGGCAGAGAAACTTGCAATTAATGAAAACGGCCGGATATTGAGGGTTCCTTCAGAGTTTTCAACAATTGAAATGGCAGTAAAAAATTCGGCCGACGGGGATTGGATAATCCTTTCTCCGGGCAAATACTTTGAAATGAAAATTGATGTCGACAAATCTGTTACGATTTCTTCAGAATGGAAACTTGACGGAAATGAGTCAAAAATTGAAGAGACTATTATTGACCCGGAGGATTCAATACTATTCAACATCAAGAAAGAGGGAATTGAAATAAGCGGTCTTAAGATCATAAACGGCGACCATCCTCTCAATATTACAGCACGTGCAATAATACAGCATAACCATTTTGTGAACTGTCTGGATGCAATGAGTTTCGAAGGTTCGGGCAGCGGATATGCAGGTTATAATACTGTCGAAAATGACAGGGATGACGGGATTGATCTGGATATGACTTCTGGTGGTGGAGATAGGGCTGCCGACATTGTGATAGAGTACAATACTATAATTGGCAGCACAGATGACGGAATTGAGGTCAGGTTGTATGACTACCCTGACCAGAAAATTCATTACGTCCTGAGGGATAATCGCATAAGCAACAGCAAAAATGCAGGGATACAGATAATTTCATATGATGTTTTTACAGGGAAAACGTTCGACATCCACCATAACATAATCAGCAGCTGCAAAACAGGGTTTGGATGTATGGAAGGCTCCAATACAGTCGAGGATATGTCAGGCGCTTCAAAAATGGATGAGCTGGTGTGCTTCTATAATAATACACTGTCCGGTAATCAGATGGGAGCTACGGGAGGCAACAAAATTATAGCGTTGAATAACCTGGTGTTGAATAATTCGCTTGGTGGATTTAAAAGATTCGGAAGTTTTTCTGCCGCTGTAAATAATTTGTTCTTTCAGAACGGAGGAGAAGACATCATAACCTTCAGTGAGTCGGTTGTAAAAGAGGGCAACATTTTTTCAGCTGATCCGCTGATCAATAAAGTCACCTTCAGTCCTGCAGTGAAGAGTCCTTGCATAAACGCAGGCAAACTGAACTACAAATCAGATGGGGAAACGATCCTGGAAGTTCCTGCCGGATATATTTACGGTTCAGCCCCCGACATCGGTGCGGTGGAATTCATCGGGCGGGGGATGTAAATGTTCTTAAATACTGAAATGAGATACAAACTCAGATTTATAGTGCCCTGTTTTTTTCTGATGCTTTTTAGCTGCATTTCTCCGGATAAAAACAAGGAGTTTGAGCCAGAGGGTTTTGTTGCTATACCTGCAACTCAATTTGAATGGAACGGGAACACAATTTTCCTGAATGAATTTGAGATATCTGATCATACTGTTACCAATTTTGAGTACAGGAAATTTATCGACGCAACTGGTTATTCCCCGCCTCTCCATTGGCAAAACGGTTCCCTGCCTGAAAGTATTGAAAGTTTCCCTGTGATCTTTGTCAATCGTGATGATGCAGAAGCCTATATGAAATGGCTGACCCAGGTGACAGGCAAAATCTACAGGCTGCCCTCTTCTGGTGAATTTTTCTGGGCAGCTTCCGGTGGTAACATCACCAGGACGTTTCCCCTGGGGGGCGATGAAAAGCTTCTTTCACCTGAAAATGTCAATTTTAACGCCGACGGAGCCAGAACTTTCAACGAATGGCAGAAATACCTTAAACCTGCTTCATGGGGTCTGAAAAATGAATTTGGCCTCTTCAATATGGCAGGAAATGTATGGCAGCTTATCGAAGAGAACAGTGATCCCCAAACGATGGGCTGGAGATTCCGTATCGAGACACTTGTTTCTAACAACAAAACCATAATGGGTGGGGGATGGTACAGCGGAAAAGAACACCTGAAATGCGGATCGACCTTCGGGCAGTCACCCGGGATCAGGTATCCCGACCTGGGTTTCAGGCTCGTCAGGGAACCCGAAAGCGGACACTGGTCAGTTGCTCCACGTCAGCTTTGCGGGGTGACCAATGACAAAGGGCAGATAGTTCTAAGCTGGGCCGCCCTTAAAAAAGATACTGAGAAAACCTCCTTTAATATATACCGAATACAGGGAACCAGGAGAAATCAGGCCGGGGTCAGGATAAACGAAAAACCGGTTTTAATTACTTCTTTCAGAGATACCTCCGAACTTAAGGCAGGTGAGCGATACCAGTACCGGATCGTGGAGGTTGATGAATCAGGAACGGAGGGACACCCGTCGGAATGGGCAGGCCTGGTTGTCTCTGATAAAATGAATCCTGTAATAATGTCCTTCAAGCCGCTTTTTGAAAAGGGAGGAATGACACCGGTATTCGGAGATCTTGAAGGCTGGAATAAAATGGGCTGCGTGATAAGGCTGGATAACGGGAATGTGGAGATGTCTCAGGATCCGGGTGTTCCGGTTCAGCTTGAGGCATTTTCATCAACCGGTAAATCGCTTTGGAGAAAGGATATTGCATTTCACCGGAATATTTTCGGGAGTGCCAGCAATGCCCCGTTCAATGTATGGGACATGGACGGCGACGGAAAGGATGAAGTGATTTCACTTCTTCAGATAGACGATCAAAACTTTACTGCTATCCTTGACGGAATGTCAGGCAATGTTCTTTATAAAACTCCCTGGACTGCGATGGCTACGGATTTCTCGCTGTCATCGACAAGGATACAAATGAGTGTCGCATATCTTGATGGGATAAACCCCGCTGTTATTACACAGACAGGTATCTATGAAAATGAAATTATTTCTGCTTACGATAACAAGCTGAATAAACTCTGGGATTTTAAAAGCTTCAGGGAAACATCCGGAAGCGGAGGCCATAAGATCGAAGTTGCCGATGTTGATGGTGATGGGAAACAGGAAATAATTTATGGTACTACCTGTCTTAATCCTGACGGGACGATGCGCTGGTCCATTTATAGACAGCATCCCGATCTTATTTCCATACATGACTACCTGCCGGATAGGCCCGGGCTTGAAGTATTCTATATTGTCGAATCGTCAGTTTATGCCGGAGTATACATGGTTGATGCCAACTCAGGAGAAGAAATCTGGAAAAACAACAGAGATGATGATCCTGCCTGGACACACGGACATATTGGCTGGACTGCAGATATCTGGGATAAATCTCCCGGAATGGAGGCCGTTTCGAACAGAGCGGGCCATGATGACCGCACGCTGCTCCTGTTTTCTTCTGACGGACAGAGGATGATGGAATCGTTCCCGATGGGTTTTACCCCTGTTGAATGGGATGGAGATGCCACAAGGGAATTATTGGGCAGCAGCGGGAAAATTTTAGGTAACTTCAATGGGATGGAGATAATTCCTGTAAAGGGAGTTGTTCCGAATCCTCTCCCTGAAACTGATTTGATATTTACTGCTGACCTTGCCGGTGATTTCAGATCTGAAATTGTGGTATCGGGGAAAGACACTGATGGCAGAAAAATGGTGATGGTAATAACCGCAACCGATCCGGTATTGAAGTCGTTCATATCCCCTTCGGAAGATCTCGACTACCGGCTATGGCTTTCACGTAATAAGGGCGGTGGATATGGCCAGGTCTATGAATATGTTCTGAAAAATGTTGGAGAATAAGCCTTTACAAATTCACTGAGAAAAAAACAAAAAAACTCAAAAATCTTAGATGAACATACCCGGATCCTCTAAATTACTTTTTCTTGCTTTTTTCCTTATCAACGTTACAGGTTTCGGTGCTAAAGCAAATAATTCAGCCGGAACTATCAGTCTGAATGGCAGGTGGGAGTTGGGTCACGCGAGAAACTATACCCGGACCGTAATCGTTCCCGGAATACATACTGATCCGGCTTTGATGGAACCTGAAACGCTTTGGTACAGGAGAGAGATAGAGTTACCTTCCGGCAGCTGGAAATATGCCACTCTCGAATTAAAAGGGGCAAGATTCTCACCTGAGGTTTACATCAATGGGGTAAGCGTCTCGAGGCAAAACGGTGGAATGGCGCCCACATTTCATCTTCTGAATCATAAAGACGTAAAACCCGGCAGGAAAATAACAATTGAAATCGCCCTGAAATCCCTGAAAGACCTTCCCGTGACGGATGCTTCCTACATCCCAGTGGCAGATCAGTGGCGTTCGAATATTTCCTCCTCGCTTTGGAACGATGTGGTTTTAAAGTTGCATGGAGACCTGAGGATCGACAGGATCATACCGTTTATTGACTTTAACAATGGGAAAGCTGACTTTTCACTTTATCTCTCGGAGATTGGAATATCGAAGAATAAATCAGCAAAAAGCCGGATAGAAATTCTTGACAATTCCGGAAAGATATTGGTTTCAAATGAGGCAGGGGTCTCCCAATCGCCATACAATATAACTGTAGAATACGGGGATGCGCTGAAGCCATGGTCTCCCGCGGAACCTAACCTGTACACCGTGAAAGCCAGCCTGATTGAAGGAAAGGACACAACCGACAGGTCAGTAATGTCTTTCGGTGTTAAAGATTTCCGCGTCTCAGGAAAGAAGTTTTACCTCAATAATGAACAAATTACCCTCCTCGGAGGAACGGTCGTATGGCACAGATGGGTCCGCGACAGTGAAGCACGCACCCTGGCTTACGATACTGAATGGTTTACGGAAAATGTTGTTTTAAGATCGAAAGAGCACGGGGCTAACTATCTGCGTTTTCATCTTGGGGTTCCTCCTGAAGCATTTCTTGACCTTTGCGATAAATATGGTCTGGCAGTACAGTACGAATGGAGCTTTTTCCATGGAATGCCGGCAAGCAGGGAAAGCCTGCTCGAACAATATCCGGAATGGTTCGATCTTGCAATGCGTCATCCTTCAATTGTATTATTTCATCCATATAATGAAACCGAAGGAGACCAGCTTACGGTTGAATGGGATGCTTTAAATGAAATTGTGAAGGAGTATCCGCCTCTGGTAATGGAAGAACGGGACGTGATCCATGTGCATAAGTACTGGTGGAGCCTTTTCGAAAACCTTGGACTTTACTACGACGATGCGGATCAGTTTCCGAAGGCTATTATGGCAGACGAATTCGGAGGCAATTATCTTGACGGGGAGGGAATGATCGGAGGGTACAGGACCAGCGCTGAGGCTTTTTTGCGTTTTCTCGGAAGGAATAATACGAGGGAATCAAGATTAGAGCTTCAGACCCTTTCAAATGGGAAGGTTGCGGAATACTGGAGGCGGATAGGAGCTGCAGGCGCCTCACCTTTCTGTATCCTGGGCAGCTGGTATGACGGAAACCACTGGTTCCTTGGCAGGCTTGAAGAGGGGATACCCAAGCCCGTATGGAATGACCTGACGTGCGCCTGGTCGCCCCGGTCCGTAAGTATTGAATTGTGGGACAGGAATTTTGTTCCCGGACAAAAACTTTCCATACCAGTTTATCTCTTCAATGACACCCGGGATAAAAGCATTTTTAATGTCAGGCTGATTCTGAAGGACAGTTATGGCAAAATTTATGCAGAACACCTGTTGAATTACACAGATGTACTTCCATTTACCACCAGGATCGAGAATGATGAAATCACTGTTCCCATACAAACAGGGAAGTATATTATAAGCGCAGAACTGCTTAACCGGCCCGAAACGGTAAAATATCCGGTTATTTCTCAATGGGAGATCCACGTTTTTAAACCCCTTGTGCCTGATATCCTGTTACAGCCTGATGTCACTGTTGCGGCTGATGAGCCCGAAATAATCGAATTTCTGAAGGGATGTAATATCAGGTTTGTACCAATCTCGGTTCCCTTTGCCAGAATTATTATGGTGTCTGTAAAAGGCTGGAAAAAGATCGCAAATGGAAATCACTCTTTTTTAAGCGCCCTGGAAGAAGCGCTCGGCAGAGGGACCTCTGTGATTCTCCTGGATGCGGGTGATCGTTACCTTGGGCAGGGTTATCCCGTTAATAAGAACGACCTGGGTCCCTTGCAGGGTGTTGCGGGTACGCCCGATACTCCCGTGAGATCATATAATTTATTCGGAGGCATCAGGCTTTCATTCAGTGAGGCCGCAGAACCTGAGAGTCATATCCACCCCGACAAAAGTGACTCTACCCTCTGGAAGAATATTCCGCTGGATCATACCTGGCTCTGGAACGGTATGAGGGGCGGGCTCATCGTACCTGCGACTAATTTTGAGTTCGGCGGACTCAGTTCACAGGCGGTACTTTCACAATGGCTGCCGAGAGGGGCTGATGAAGCCGGGATAAAAAGCGGGAACTACTTTGCTTATGAGTTGGAGGGATTTTATGAATTTTCAGACTCCGCAAATGATAGTGAGGCAAAGGAGAAGCTGAAAAGCAAAATCAGCTTTCTGATAAATGATGCTCCGGCATTGGCAAGTTCTTTGAATCCTCTTGCTCCGGTTCGGGTTACTGACCTGTCAAAAGCATATAAGGAATCCCGGGGTGGCGTAGCAGAGAGCCTTGTTCCTCTGGTAAATGCAGGTAAAAATCTGACCCGCACCCCGTTGATAATGTTAAGTTTTGGAGAAGGAAAAGGAAAGCTGATCGTATCACAGCTTCTGACCTCCGGAAGGCTGGCTGAGGGGTTTGGTGAAGAGGGATTGTATGGTGTCAGGTATGACCCTGTGGCTGACCAGTTTGTATTGAATATGATGGAGACTGTAATAAAATAGCAGAAATGAAGCATTTACACAGAGTGCCACAGAGAAAACTCAGAGAACCACAGAGTTAGAACGCAAGGATTCTTTGTATTTCTCTGTGGAACTCTGTGAATACACTGTGGAACTCTGTGTAAATTCTTAAGTATTTCAGATATTTATTGAAGATAATTATTATAGCAACAAATAGTCACATAAACAATATGAAAATGAAACGACAATTTATTTTACCATTATTTTCTCTTTTTGGCATTTCAGTATTAATCTCCTGCAACTCGACCGACTCAGGGCAAAACATGAGTAAGCGTGAGACCGGGGTTTATGTGGCCGGAGATTTTCATCAACACACTACCTATTCCGGTGGCGATTATTCGTTCGGACATGTAATGGAGGCCTCAGATAAATTCGGGCTCGACTGGTGGTCGAACAGCGATCATGGAGGGACACGTGAAAACTGGGGAAGAGCTTCGGGAATTGATCTTGGAGCTTCAGTAAGCTGGACCTGTGCCGGGATAAAACCGCTCGGCTCGCCGCAGGAAGATGAAGACGCAGGATTTATGTGGAGATGGCAATCGCTCAGGGACTACAACTTCCAGGATATATTGCTCTGGCGGAGGGTCTTTCCTGACAGGTTGATACTTCAGGCTTTTGAATGGAATGTACCCGGACATGAACATGCAAATATTTCAATTGTCGCCGGCCAGTTTGATCCGGGTAAAGAGAATTGTGATCCGCTGGCTCAGTTCGAATATATGTTCGATGATGAGGATAACGATACCACGGGCGGCCGGGATTCCGGATGGAAAAAGAGTCATCTGGAGGGTAAGGAAAAAGCCCTTGAAGCGGTTAAATGGCTGCAGGAAAATTACCCGATGCAGACCTATGTTGTTCCAAGTCATCCTGACAAGTCCGGGAGTTATACTATTTCGGATTTCAGGGACTTTAACAATGCAGCTCCCGATGTTTGTTTCGGATTTGACGGGATGCCCGGACATCAGAAAAACACAACCCGCGGGAGCTATGACCTCGAAGACTCTCCTTTTCCGGCTGAGATCAACGGCAAAAAGGGAGCAACATTTGGAGGAGCCGGAATATTTGCTTCAAGAATCGGAGGCCTATGGGATGCACTTCTGAGCGAAGGAAGAAGGTGGTGGATCTCGGCCAGCTCCGATTACCATTCGGATGACGATTTTTATCCGGGAGAATACCAGAAAACCTATACATTTGTGTCGAAAAGAAATGATCCGCAGGCTTTAATCGACGGGATGAGGTCCGGAAATACATTTATTGTCACGGGCGATCTTATTAAAAGCCTGAAATTCAGGGTTGGAAATACAATGATGGGACAAACCTTCAAAACAGACAGAAATAAGGTTAAGGTTGAAATAGAGGTTCTTGATCCTGATACCCCGAATTTTAATACTTACAGTGACTACACCAATCCCGGATTGGATCATATTGACCTTATTGCCGGTCAGGTTTCAGGTTTTATCTCTCCTTCAGGTCCTGATTATTCAAAAGACAATGTATCAACCACCAGGGTTATTGCCCGCTTCGATGCTGCAGGAGGCATCAGGGATGCAAACGGCCTGGAAAGCATAAAATGGGCCGACTCTGGAAATGGATGGAAAAAGATAACTTTCGATACGGAAGTGAACGGGAATATGTACTTCCGTATCCGGGGTACAAACCTGGCTTTGAATACTCCGGATGAACTGGATGGAGAAGGTAATCCCCTGCCCGACATTGCAGAAGAGAACAATGGAGTAAAGGCTTTTTCAGATTTATGGTTCTATTCAAATCCGGTTTTTGTTGAATTGATTGGGGAATAAACAAGTCAGTATGGAAAAAAGAGGTTTAACAATATTATTAAACCCTGGGAAGAATGTCATGAACAGGAGAGCATTCTTTATTCTGGTTGTCCTCATTGCGATGCTTGATTCGCCTCCCGGTTTCAGCCAGGATCTGCCAGCGCAATCCCGGAATCCATACGCGATCGCAACATTCGAATGTGTTGGCCTGTATTGGAAAGCCATTGATGGGGGTCCTTGTAAGATAAAATACAGGGAAGAATCTGAAAGAATTTGGAAAGATGGTCTTGATCTGGCTTATGATAGGAGAGATGGTGAATACAGGGGAAGTATTATCGGCCTGAGTCCTGAAACTGTGTATGAGGTTGAATTATCAAATAATAATTCCCGAAACCTGTTGAGCTTTAAAACAAGAAACGATAAGTTTCCGGTTGGCAAAATCACTGTTTTACCTGAAGGTGAATCGGATACTGCAATTGTGATTACCGAATCAGGAACTCCCAAAGCGTATCATCTGGTAACAGTCCCGGCAGATTCAAAATCAGTTATTAATCTGAAAAACGTACACAGATACGGGATTGAAATTAATGCAGATTATGTGATAATAAGGGGAGTTGAGATCAGGAATGCCTCTGTCCATGGAATAATTATCAGAAAGAACAGGCATGATATCGTGATAGAGCAATGTTATATAGCATTCTGGGGCAGGATAGGCGGACCGAAAACTTATGGTAACCTTGAAGGCGGTTCAGACAGTGGAATTTATGCGGAAGCAGGAACCGGAAATCTTACGATCCAGAGGAATCTTATCGAAGATCCCCGAGGAGCATCAAATGACTGGGAGACAGGCCATCCCGACGGACCACAGGGTATATCAATAATTGAAAGCCTGGGTGGAAATGTGATCAGGTTTAATGATATTGTCTCAACCGAAGACCATGGTTTCAATGACGGGATCGGAGGGGGGAATAACTTTTCCTTTACAGGTAACATTAACAGGGATTCGGATATCCATGGGAACATAATACGTAATGCATGGGACGATGCAATCGAAAGTGAGGGAGGAAATATGAATGTAAGGATCTGGGGTAACTTTATCCATTTCTTTTATAATGGCATCGCAACAGCTTCAACTTCGAAAGGCCCGCTTTATATTTTCAGAAACGTATCCCGCGAAAGCAGATCGGGACATCGCAACAGTATGGGAGGAGCGTTGATCAAAACGGGTGAAAGGAACGAATTCGGAGGAGGCAGGCGGTATATCTTTCACAATACCATATTGCAGCCCGGAGGTGTTTTCAATGTTTTTTCAAGTCATGTGAATCCTGACTGCATAACACGGAACAATATTTTTGATGTACCGGGAAGACTTGCTACAGATAACGAAAAGGAGCCTGCATCTGATTATGATTTTGATTATTTCTCAGGCACCGTAAAGGGCAGAACAGCAGCGGAGGAGCACGGCATAAAGTTTACCACAACCCCTGCCGCCACCAGGCTGTATACTTCTTCATATAACCTTGAGTTCTACCCCAGATCTTCAATTAACAGTATCAAATGGGGTAAATACCCGTATGAATTCGGCGAGAGAAAGCTTGAAATAACTGATCCCGTTGTATGGATAAACAATCCGTTAATTGATTCCGGAACTCTATTACCGGGTTTTAACAATGACTTCAGGGGAAAAGCTCCTGATCTTGGTGCATTTGAAACAGGATCACCTCCCCTGCAATTCGGAAGACGGGCATATCTGGACTTTAATGAGGGACGAGCTCCATGGGAAACTTTTTAAATATGTTATATAACATAAATCTAATATAAACAGTATTAACAGCCAGATTTATATGAATAGTATTAAACTATGTCTTATTCTGTTCTTCCAGATAACACTCGTATTTGGTCAAAAGAACTTTTCATTCGTTTATCTGCCTGACATTCACTTACAGCCAGATTCGGCAGTGCTTGCCGGTTTTGAACAGCTTGCGAAGCAGATAAATAAGCTTCGTCCCGATTTCGTTCTTACCGGGGGGGATATGATTTATACTGCAAAAAATGTAAACGATAAGAAGGCTGAAATTCTTTTCGATTTAATGGACAGCGAATTTAAAAGGTTCAGGATGCCGGTTTATCTTACGATGGGTAATCATGAAAACGTTGGCATTACGGAGGAAAGCGGCATTGACAAAACAAATCCCATGTGGGGAAAGAACATGTATGAATCACGTTACACGAAACGGTATTACACCTTTGAGTATAACGGCTGGAAGTTTTTTATACTGGATGGCATAAAAATACTTGAAAAAGAGAAAAATTATACTCAGGGTGTTGATTCTGTTCAGATGGAATGGATCAGGAAGGAGCTTGCCACTACGGGTAAAAGTGTTCCGGTGATTATCTCAATTCACTCGCCCCTGATCAATCCGCATGCAATCTCAAGTTCGGATTCTGAGGCGCTGTCGGCCAATTCGGCCACTATACTGAATATGTTCATGGACTACAACCTCAGAATGGTACTGGAAGGTCATACCCACTTATATATGGACCTCTTTTTTAAAGGAGTAAGTTATGTTTCCGGAGGATCTACAGCACTGGGAACTGATTCCGGTGATAAGGGATTTCTACTGGTAAAGATCAGGAAAGGCATTGACAACAGGCAATTTATTAGGACCTCAAACTGAAAATTATAATGAATTTAAGAATTGCGATTAGCATTTTATTCCTTTCAGGATTGTCATTTTTCCGAATTTTATCTGCTGTTCCGGCAGTCGATTACAAGCTGTTGATTTTCCCGTTCCCCCTTGATATTAAGGTTTTCGATGGTCATTTCGAAATAGATTCAAATACTTTTATCCTGATCCCGCAGAAGGCTTCCAAACAGGATAATTTCCTCGCCGGACTGATCTCCAACGAGTTTGCAGATAAATACGAGATCCCGGTGATGATAAGCCGGAAGCTGTCACTTACCGGTTCAGATAAATTCATTCTGATCGGAGATATTACAAATCCTCTTGTTAAAACTTATTGTGATCAACAGGATCTGACAGGTGAGCTTAAAACCCTGGGTGATGAAGGTTATATTCTTTCAGTGACATCAAAAAATATTGTTGTTGCTGCGAAATACCGGAAAGGGAGCTCTTTTCGGTCTTGAGTCACTGAGACAGCTTATACAGAGTTTCCGGCAGCAAGCTGTCGTACCACATGGTAAAGGTAAAGGATGCTCCGAAATATCCGTTCAGGGGGATTAAAGCTATATCTTCCGGGAAGAGAGAATATTACCTTTTTTAAAAGGTTTGTCAGCGATTTTGTTGCATATTATAAGTTTAACACAATCATTCTTGAACTGAATGCAAATATGCGTCTTGAGAAGCATCCTGAACTGAATACCGGAGCCGTCAAATTTGAACAGGATGCTTAATTTCAGCAGGCTTGACAGGCCTCCCGGACAGCATATGGAGTATCAGAATTCCTCCCACCAGGATAATGCCGACGGAGGTATTCTTGAGAAGGAGGAAGTAGCCGATCTGGTCAGCTATATGCGGCAGTTCAACATTGAGGTCATTCCTGAACTGCCGTCGCTTACCCATGCATATTACCTGCTTTCAGGACATGAAGAATCTTGCAGAGAACCTGAATCAGCCGGTTCCCGATACTTACTGCCCGCTGAAACCAGAAAGTTACAAGCTCTATTTTGATGTTCTCGATGAATATATTGAGGTCATTACATCCTTCAATTATTCATATCGGTCATGACGAATGGAGGATGGAGAAGGATCTGTGTGAATTGTGCAAAGGAAAGGATTACGGCGAGCTTTATGCAGCTGATGTAACAAAGATCCATGATTATCTTGCAAAGAAAGGAATTAAGACAGCTTTGTGGGGAGATCATCTTCTTGAGTCGGTAACTGAAAAGGAATTTCAGACCTGGAAATCTTCAGCAGGATACCAGTATAAGATCCCTGGTGCACTAAGGCCGGAGCAGGTTCTTAAGCTTATCCCCAAAGATATCCTGGTTTTTAACTGGTTCTGGGATGAGCCGGCCAATGATAAACAGGTTTCTGATTTTGGATTCAGCCAGGTTTACGGAAACCTTCGCGCTGACATTGAAAAATGGGATCAACGATCTGAAATAAAAGGTCTGCTCGGCGGTGCGCCCTCATCCTGGGCTGCTACAACAGAATTCAATATCGGAAAAGATCAGCTTGTCGATTTCCTCGGTTGTTCAAATCTTCTTTGGTCTAAGCAGTATGTTCCTGTCGATATGCTCGCAATAATTACAGATGCCCTGGTCACCGACATTAATTTCAGGTTCAGCGGTAAAAAGCTTCCTGCTGAGGCCGGAAGCAATGTGGTCCCGGTAGATATTTCACCATATTTCAATTCAACCTGGACAGGGGGATTGACAGTCTTAACCCTGAAGTCTATTATAACAGGAAGAGTTAGGTCAGGAAGCAGGATTTTTGAGACTAAATAGTCCATTAGCTGGCAACCTGAGGGCTGTTGTTGCTTCAACAGGTAAGGATAATCTGCCTGATGATCCTGTTCCGGGTATAAATATAAACCAGGATGTGAACAGCATCCTCTTCCTGCATGCATGCGCAAGGGAAGGCAGCAATCAGAAAGCCTATGCTGCAATCTACGATTTCTATGATACTTCTGAGCTCCTCGGCTGGTATGAAGTAGTGTATGAGGACGGGCTTGTGATAACAATTCCGGTCAGGTATGGGGTAAACATTCTTGACTGGAGGTGGAAGCAGAGAATATCGGGCTTTGAAAAGCCTAAGGTTAAATACAGCCAGAACCAGTACGCCTATGATGCTCCATCAGTTTTATGTTCAGGTGAAAATACAGATCCTGTTAATTTTTTTGCATTTGAATGGGAAAATCCGAGATTGGCAAAGTGATCAGGGAAATTAATCTGAGAATCGTAAATTCCGGTAAAAACAACGAAAATGCCATCATTCTTCTGGCACTGAGCATTACAGAAAATTCAAGGAAAGTCGCGTCAAAAGGAAATGAAAGACAATGAACAAAAATCAACACTCTCTGTCTTTACGTTGGATCTATTGATAATGGCATATGTCATGCTTGTTTTCATCCTGTCCGGATGCCAAAATGATAAGAATGGTCGGCAAGCCTCTGCCAAAGATGAAATTCAGGCCTTGGGCTCAGATAAGGAAAGATGGCTATAATCCCATGTATTGGGTTGAAGGTACTGTCGAAAGGAATCAGGGTGATCTTACTGATGAAGAGGCAGAAAGAACAACTGAAGATGTTTATGCAAAAGGTTGGCGTGGAATAACATACTGGGGTGCTGACCGTGATGGAGGGAAAATGATTTATTACTTTAATTCACCATCTCTCAAAAGCAGGAGTGGGCAGTTGAAGGGAAGGATGGCCTTACTCCTCTTGTAAAGGCAGCACATGAAAAGGGTCTCAAGGTTATGGTTAATATTGAAGATGTCAACCCGTACCACTGGGAACAGAATAAATGGACACCGGAAAACATAAAATCAGTTGCCGGCGACCTGGCCGCTGCAGGTGTTGATGCCGTATTTGAAGAGTGTTTTGAGGTTAAACCGGATGTATTCGTTTCTCTTGCACGCGAACTTAAAAGCAGGGGTGTTGATTATATTTCAGGTACTGATCCCATGTTGCTGCGGGAACCAAATTTCTCAACTCTCTGGCCGGAAACAGGTATTATTGATATTTACAATTATTATCTCAAGCGGGACAAGATATTTAATATTGCCACATTAACACAGCACGGATCATTGGGATACGGTTGGGCTAAATACTGGGGCAAACCGACATCTTTGATTTCGCCTGTAAACCGGAATTGGGGTATAGCCGGCGACTATTCACCCGCTGTTATCTCTTATCTGTGCATGATAAGGGCACTTCAGTTCAGGCTTGACAATTTTATTATCTTCGGAGGATATAACACTTTTGATCCTGTCAAAACTCAGAAGTGGATCAATGAATATGTCGAAAAGCAGGAAATTAACAGACCTTTATTCAATCTGGTCGTATTGTTAAAGAAACCAACCAGATTATTTGAGCACTGAAACAGCTGACCCGGGCTGGAACCGGCTTTTCAATTCCGGGGATGCTATCACCTCAGGCGCTTTAAATGCAGGATATGATTTAATTGTAAGCGATAAAGTTGTTCCTGCTGATGCTTACTGGATTTATACAGGCGGAGGTAACGGAGACATTCTGCCTGCTGAAGTTGTTGATTTATTCAGTACAGGGTAAGACCTGTTTTCATACAGTGCGGAAGCAGCATTCCGAACGGATCATTTATCTCCCCGGGCTGGAAAGCAGTTCTGGATAAATGCGGAATAGACGGAACGAAAAGATTCGGTTACGGTGATGGAAAGGAAAGTCAGCTTTCGGCTTCCCTTCCTCCGGATCAGGAGCAGGATATTCCTTACACAGGTTATTACAAGGATGTTTATCTGAGATTTACAGGCTCAGATGTTCAGCATGGAATTGATCTCCGGTCAGGTACAGTTATCCCGAAAGAAGCTATCAGCGGAACAGTATATTGTGCTCCCAATAAAACATACGGGAAAGGTCCTTACATTGCAGGGAAAGACGGGAAGTACGTTGTCACTGCCACCTCCCTGAACTGGGAGGCCGCGTACCCTGTATCCGATCTGCTTTCAGGATGCGGGATCAAACCTTCATCAAACGTCTGGGGTATTGCCGGGAAAAATGTTACTGCATTGCTTGCAATTGAAACAACGGAACTTGAGATTAAAGATACCCGGACTTCCGGATGGTTCAAAGATCCATGTGGTAGTCTGGGATAATAAGAAGAATAAGAAGTCAGATGAGACCGTGACTTACAATAGCTCCGTTCAGGCAAATGCTTAATGAGTATGACTTTTTCTGATCGACAAATGAGGTAATTTAAATCCGTAACATGAATAAAACCAATATTAGCTTGGATCCTAAAGTCCAGACCGGAAGGACAGTCAGAGACTTATGTGCGTTGATGCACTCAGAGGCTTTGATATGTTGTGGATAATCGGAGGAGCAGAAGTTCTTATTTCTCTCGGAAAGGCATCGGGAATAGGATTCCTTGGCAATCTTGAAGTACATTTTGATCATACCTGGGGTCAATTTCATTTTTATGATCTGATAATGCCACTATTCCTCTTTATTGTCGGAGTTGTGATGCCAATCTCTTTTGCGAATCGTCTGAAACGTGGCGACCAGTAAGAAGATGCTTTACCGGCATATTATAAAAAGAGTTGCACTCCTTTATGTCCTGGGATTGATAGCTTCAGGGTCACCTTCTTACTTTTGATACCTCAGAGATGCACCTCTGGACAGATACCCTTCATGCTATCGCTGTGGGTTACCTTGTGAGTTCAATCCTGATTCTTGAAGCTAAGCCGGAAATGGCAGATAATCATAACAGCATCTCTTATTAATTCTTTATTGGCTTGTGATGGCTTTTATACCGGTACCGGGTCATGGTGCCGGAATTTATGAGCCGGATGTAAACCTTGCAATCTATGTCGATAACCTTATCCTTGGCCACTGGCAGGAAGGGGCTGGCTGGACTTACATCCTGACCAATATGACATTTATCTGTTCCGTCATGCTTGGAGTATTTGCCGGACAATTACTCCAGGCAGACCGTAAACCGATGAAAAAGGTCGGGCTGCTGGCGCTGATCGGAGTTTGTTGTGTGATTGCAGGGAAGGTCTGGGGAATCTGGTTCCCGGTCATTCATCATATCTGGACAAGCACACTGGTCCTTTTTGCCGGAGGATTGAGCTTCCTTCTGCTGGCACTATTTTACCTCGTAATCGACATATGGGGTTACCGGAAATGGGCATTCTTTTTTGTTGTTATCGGGATGAATGCAATTGCAGTTTATGTGGCCACACATTTGTTTGATTTTAAGGAAATTGGCAATGTGTTCGTGGGCGGATTGCTTAAATGGCTGGGACCGTGGGCCGGTTTTGTTGAAGCCTCGGCAGCTCTTGCGAGTGATCTGGCTCATACTTTACTGGATGTACCTGAAGAAGACCTTTATTAAAATATAAGGTTTTACCCCCTTCCCCCTAAAGGGGGTTTTTAAAAGTCCCCTTCAGGGGATTTAGGGGCAAAACCTAAAGGAGGTTTTCTACAAAGTCCCCTTCAGGGGATTTACGGGGCAAAACCTTTGTGGTAAAATATACTAATCCAAGACCTGCGAAACTGGTTCTCAAAGGTTGAAATTCGAGATTTACGCAGATGTTCCAATTGATAAATGATAAACTATTGAACCATATGTCCAAAAACCGATTATTAACAGTTAACTATCTGTCTTCTGATCATCCAATTTTACAAAGTTGCGGGAATCCAGATAAAAAAGATAACCAGCTCTGAACGGGAACCGGGAAAACAGGGAAACAGTAAATATCAAACCAAACCGTGTTCTGGTGATCATCGGTGACCAGTGGACCGATCCCATGAGTTACAATATTGATCCCTTCAGGGTAAAAGGCGATGATTTTCTTGATGTCGTAACCATGCTCAAAATATGGGGCATACCTTTTGATATTTTACGGCTCGATGAGCAGCGGCTTCAGATAAACAGGTTTTTGGATTATGCTGCCCGGCCAGCATACGGATGTGTTATCTGGATGGCTGATCCGGATAAGCTTTCCGGGATGTCAGCCAATTATGAGACTCTGCAACGCGCAGTAAATGAATATGGTATAAGTATGATCGCTCTTTTTGATTATATAAAGACAGATCCGGTTGCTTCTCTTGCTGGTGTCAGGTACACTGATGTCAAAAATGTCAGCTTGGGAGGGGATGGCCAAAGGCTTGAAATTACCGGCAACCATTTTATCACTGCCGGTTCAGCCGGCATAATGCTGCCCGACAGAAAGCAACTTGCAGGATCAAGTATTCCTGAGGCGAACGGAATTACAGCAAACAATGCCGGAGGAGAAAAGGATATTTCAGACATAGGACATGGTAAACTGTTCCGTTTCCGGCGATGCGACCGTACTCGGTAGGGTAGGAAATACCCCTCAGATGGTTGTACAGGGATATTGATGAGGATACAAAAACGATCTGGCTTGGCGGAGGCAGGGACTGGTTCCGTAAATATCCGGTCATGAGAAAGATCTTCAGGAAGGCGCTGGTTTATTCAATTGGTTATGGCGTCTTTAACGATAATTTTGAAAACGGATTCATATTCATAATGGACGATGTCGGTTGCAGCGAACATGCCTGGAGCCTTACCTGGCATTACCCGACACCTGCAAAGGATACTCTGATTAAATACCTCATCGAACCTCTTGAAAAATACGGATTTATGATGGTAATGAACCTGACACCGGGTTTTGCAAATCCGGAAAAGAAATTGATTGAATCATCCTGGGAGGTTCCGCCGTTCAGGGATATTTTTGGCAACTGGCAGGATTATGGTTCCACCAAAGCAGGGTCTCGATGAAGGTCTCAGGCGCGGAGTTTTCGAAATGCAGCCACACAGGGCCTGGTCACACATGAACTGGGATCTTGATTCACCGCCCGGACCCTGGTGGGGGAGTCCGGTTGACGGTGAGCTTAAAATTACCGACTGGTACAATGAAGTGGTTGATGTAAGACGGGGCCATGCTCCTGTTCCTTCCAACGATCTGCTTTTCATCTACAAAAAAGGAATTGAGGCAATCAGAGAATCGTTCGGTGTTGTGCCTCTGGCTGCCGAAGTCCGCCCCGGCGCTGAATTGCTGGAGGGTACGCATGGTGGTGATGATAATGGCCGGATTGCAGCTATTGCCGGTCTGGGTGTCAGCCGTGAATGTTATGTCGGCATTGACCACACAATCGAATTCAAAATGATGATGCCTCAGCAGTTTACCTGTCATGATCTGGACCTGACTGCAAAGACAACTGATCCGGCCGATGAAACTGATGCGGGCTGGGATAAACTCTGGACCCTTACAACGGAACAGCTTACCGGATCGAAGATTGCAGGAGGCAGAAGAATCAATCTTCGTGACAATCTCGACTGGATTGAATCCAGAAAAGATAAACACTGGATGGGTTTCAATGAAACCTGTGCATACCTGCATTCTGAAATATCGGATTCCGGAAGGGATGGCTTTGGAATTGAATTCAGCTATGACAGCCATTACTGCAAATACTTTGAAAAGAAACCATCTGTATGGACACTGGAATTATCGGATAGTTTCAGCCGGAACTTTGCCAAAGGGTCATCAGTATATGTGGATGGTAAATTAGCCCTTCCTGAGATAAACATGGAGCAGAAGGTTGAGATACCGGCAGGGACTTGGAATCCACAAACTTGAAATTATAACGAAGTAACAGAATAAATGCAAAGAAATTAAGAACTTACACAGAGTTCCACTGAGAAGTCGACCCCTAAATCCCCTGAAGGGGACTTAAAGTAAAGCCCCCTTTAGGGGACCGAGCGTTAAAAAATTGCCCGGTGGGCAATTTTAGCGAAGGGGCCAGCCTGCAGGGTAGGCATGCGGTGGGGGTTGGGGGTGATTTTACTGTGGACCTCTGTGTAAGTTTTTATAATAGTAAATGTACCCAAAACAATTTAAGGAGGAATTAAAATGCATAAACTGCTTAATAAATTGAAATTCAGTGTTATAGTATTAACATTGATCATCACCGGTTGCGTAAACAAAACACCTGAAAAATCAAATGAGTCTGATACTCCGCCTGTTCCGGGCGCTATGGACAACCTTGCTCTAACACCTCCAATGGGCTGGAACAGCTGGAATCCCTTCGGGAAGAATGTGAGTGAGAAGGTAATCAGGGAAACAGCTGATGCAATGGTAAGCTCAGGTTTAAAAGATGCAGGATTCAATTACATTGTCATCGACGATTACTGGCAGGGAACAAGAGACTCTGTTACCGGGGTCCTGAACTATAATCCTGAAAGATTTCCGTCAGGGATTAAAGCTCTTGCAGATTATGTACACAGCAAGGGATTGAAATTCGGGATTTATTCTGATGCCGGAACAATGACATGCGGTGATCAGCCCGGCAGTTACGGGTATGAGGAAAAGGATGCAAAGATGTTTGCTGAATGGGGCATAGATTATCTTAAATATGATTATTGTTATTGTAATGATTACGGATCGGAGAATAACGATTACAGAGAGGCTATTGCACGTTATAAGGCCATGGGTGATGCCCTGAAGGCAACCGGCCGGCCGATAGTATACAGCATATGCGAGTGGGGTCCGCGTTCGCCATGGCTCTGGGGCAAAGAAGTGGGCGGCCATTTGTGGCGCATCTCCTATGATGTTGGTGATAAATGGGATGAGCCCAGGAACGAGCACAGCCAGATCGGGATCCTTACTGCCATTGATGCCATGACCAACCTTGAAAGATTTGTTGTACCGGGCGGATGGAATGATCCGGATATGCTTGTGATTGGCCTCAGAAATTCAGGTTTTATAAAGGGAGGTGGATGTACAGATGTCGAATACCGTACGCAGATGAGCATGTGGTGTATGTTTTCTGCTCCGCTTCTGATCGGGTGCGATCTTAATACCATGAGCGAAGAAACCAAAACGATTCTTCTCAATAAGGATATTATTGCAATTGACCAGGATCCGCTTGGGAAGCAGGCATTCAGGGTTATGAGAAAAGATGGGATTGAAGCCTGGAAAAAACCTCTTTCCGGAAACCGGGTGGCAATAGCATTCCTTAACAGGAATTCAACTGCAGGAACTGTAACCTCATCATTTGAATCCCTGGAATTGGATCCAGGGATGACTTATGAAGTATATGATGTCTGGAAGCATGAAACTGTAAAGCAGCCCGCTGGAGCCCTTACTTCAAAACTGCAGTCGCATGAATGCCAGGTATTTGTGCTTTCACCGAAATAAAACTGGATGACATTTCTTATAATCAGAAAAACTAATATGGAAGGATTATTATGCTTTAATAATGACAGCGTCAGATGATTAAAAGTTTAAAGAAATTGAGAGTGGCCTGGATTCTTTTATTGTTGTTCTTTTTTTATGCTGGTCCGGTGCTTTCTCAAACCGACTAACCGCAGAAATGTATTATGGTCTTTGGCGCTCATGCCGACGATGTGGATGAGATAGCCGGTGGAACCTTTGCCAGGTATATTGCCATGGGTTACAGGGGTATTTATGTTTCTGTTACCAATAATCTTGCGGGGTGCAATATTGAGAGAACTCCATGGGTTGAAGGGCCAAGGTTTACGGTATCGGATTCTCCGTTCAAATATCCGGTCGGAGGACTGGAAACCAATCAGATCAGGTCGGAGGAGGCCAGGGCGGCAGCAGCAGTTTATGGAGCTGAACCAGTATTTCTTGATTTCTGTGAACCTGAAATTTATATGGGACGGAAAGTAATAATCTATGGCACCCGGGACTTTCTTGATTACAATCCTCCGGGAAGAAGGCAGATCAACCTGGCTACCCGGTACAGTGAGGATGTCAACGTTGTCTATGAATTATTGAAAAAATATGAACCTGAAATAGTGATAATTCATACCCTTGGAGGTGAAAAACTCGATCATGAGGGCAGCGCTTATATGATGTACCTTGCATTCAAAAAAGCGATGAGCAATAACATTCCTGTCGGTAAACTCTGGATGACAATAAATGGCTGGCTGCTTGACGGAACGGCGCAGAAGAATGGCAGGGGAAAACCAGATGTCCATATTGATGTAAAAGATTATCTGCATGTAAAATATGAGGCACTGGATAAGCATATCAGCCAGAATGGCGGATCAGGGAGACAATATGTTCTGGAAAATAAAACGCAGCCAAAGGAAAAGATCGAGGAATTTATAACTGTGATAGATAACACTAAATGATTGAATTCCAACCTGTTCAGATATAAAAAAATGAAAAAGATTCCGGCTTCCTGTGCAGCTGTTTTTATTTTTTTCATCGCAATCCTGGCGCTTCCTGTCCTGTCGCAAAACCGGCCGATGCTAATACAGTGGGGTGAATTCGGCGATAAGCCGGGACAGCTGAAATTCCCTGCTATGATAGCCTCCGGCAAAAACTCGGATCTCTTCGTTGTTGACCAGCATAATCACAGGATCCAGAAATTCGATCAGGACGGGAATTTCATATTGATGTGGGGTAAGCAGGGGAACGGACCCGGGGAATTCAATTTTCCATACGGGATTGCACTTGACTCGAAAGGTTTTGTTTACGTTACAGATATGAACAATAACCGGATCCAGAAATTTTCTCCTGACGGAGCTTTTATTGCGTTCTGCCGGAACCTACGGTACTGGCGATGGTCAGATGAAATATCCGTATGGCATTGCTATTGGCGCAAACGATATACTCTATGTGATTGATGCTTTTAATTACAGGGTGCAAAAATTTACACCAGATCTTAAATTCCTTTCAAAATGGGGCTACACAGGAGAGTATCGGATTCAGGCTTTACATGCCTCATGAAATTGCTGTTGACAGAGACGGAAATATTATATTGAGCGACAGGCAGAACCACAGGATATCAATTTTCTCAGACGAAGGCATCCTTGTTAAGAGATTCGGAGGTTTTGGCGAAGGGGAAAATACCGCTGGCGGTCTCTTCAGTGAACCGCATGGTGTGGCTGTAAATAAAACCGGAGAAATTTTTGTCTGCGACCGTTATAATTTCAGGATACAGAAATTCACCCCCACCGGAGAATTTCAGATACTGTGGAAAACATCAGGAATATCTGACAACAGCAGACATTTCCCTCTTGGCATTACTGCTGCGGAAAATGGAAGTGTTTATATTACTGATCATTATGCACACTGTATACAAAAGTATTGAGATTACATCCACATCCCCTTTTACCATAGCCGTCAACCTAAGAATCAGTTTTAAACTGATAATTATTTAATTAGCTGAGACACAATTGAATAAGTTTCCCCTCCTTGGAAAGGAGGTTGACGGCTATGCCCCTTTTACCCTCATTTCGTAACCACGAAATTCCTCACTAATTCCTTTGTGCCATTTGGATTACTTGCATTTATAACGACAGATCCGGCATCTGACCTTAGCTGGAACAGGTCCAGGAATAGCCCCTGACTGCTTACAGGTATTTCTTTCCCGTTTATTATAATTTTTGTTCCCGGTTCTGTCCAGCCAAAGACCTCTACATCAGAAGCATTCGTGAATGATGAGTTTGCCTTTGGATTTGTCTGAACATAAATTCGCGGCGATATGTCGAAATCCATCACCTCCCTGATAATTTCTTTTTTTGCTTTATAGAGCACCGCAGGATCATCGGTATGTTCTGCAAAATCCATCACGACATTGTATGCAATTTCTTTTCCCCTTTGGGTGGGATCAATCCATGCAAACTGCGATCCCAGGGAATCTCTCAGGGATTTGATCTTATCCTCAAGCATCCGGAAATATTCATAATCCTGAATCCCATTCCTCATCTGTTCCCAGCGCAATGAATTCAGGACACCATTTTTAGCAGGGTATACATGCCAGCCATCCCCGATATGGACATCCGGATCTATGAAGGGATTCTCTGTCCATTGATTCCATCCCCAGTGCAAATATCCGGTTGCATCATATTTGTAATTCAGCCAGTGAAGTATTCTGCTGTCCATCACCGGCATATCTATTGTTTTGTTCGGTAACAGGCTGGCCTGGTATATTCCCACTGTATAGAACCAGAGTTCATTTCCCTTCTGTTCCCACGCTTTATATGAATCGTACCACGATGCAAGTGCATCAAGTTTTGGAACGGCCACCTCTATATCGTCCAGAAGGTAAGTGGTTTCAATAGCATCCATTCTTCTGAGATCCGGAGCATAATGGTGCATATATGAAGAGATCTCTTTCCAGGAAAGGGCGTTGTGAAGCGATGGTTCATCCTGAATATGAAAATAGGTTTTATGGAGCCAGCCTTTCAATCTTAAATGACTTTCGAATGCAGGCAGCAGGTAAGGAATTACTTCCTCACCCTTTAAAGTTATCTTCTCTCCGGTTTCCGTACTGGTTACCCGGAAATCAGAAAGGGAAATTTTAGTGCTGTACCACCTTTCACTTCCAAACTCTGCCAAAAAACCTGTTTCCAGGTAATCCATCTTTCCGGTATTCCAGAACACATCGGCTATTCTGTCAAACTTTGAAAAATCAAATTCAAGCTCTTCTGTTTTCGTCCTCGTTATATCAATTGCAGTCATGGGTACGCGGAACACGTTCTGCCGGTGATCAGCCATATTTCTGGCATAAATCCCGAGCATGTTAAACCATGGTTCCGAGTAAGGCTCCCTGATACCATGGAGCTCCGGAAACCGGCTGGTGCTGTACCATTCAACTATTTTCAGATGTCTCTCAGCCGGCAAAGTCAATGGATACACCATTAGGCTGACGGGCAATGACTGAATTCCCTGCAGACTTTTGACCGTTACATTCCCGGTGTAAATACCCGGATCTGCAGATTCAGGTATTGCAAATGTCAGCCAGACAGGCTTAAACACTTTTTCGCCTATGTTGAGCTTTCGTTCCTCCATCAGGTAATCCGGATACTTTGCAGGCGCTGGTCTGACCAGAGCCCGGGCAGGTTGATTCGGAGCGTTCTTATCAAGCTGTATCGTTCCGACAAAATTCCATTCCACGATCGACGCGGGAAGTATTTTGCCGGTAGTCTGAATTTTAAGATCGCTAATTTCGACAGTAACGTCTGTCAATCCCTTTTTTGAGTTTATTACAAACTGTCCTGAAATGATTTCACCACGCACACTGAAAAGGTTTATGGTGTCAGAGGATGGAGCCAGTTTGTAACCGTCTTCAAAAACCTGTAACAGGTCGCTGACAGCAAAAATCCTGAAAGACTGTGCATTAAGAGCGATGCTGCCCAGAAGGGAAATGATTACTGAAAATATAGCCGGCTTTGAAAATCCGGATCCGGAAAATAAAGAAAAATGTCTTTTCATAGGTTTGAATTAAATTAATTTATGGTTCTGAAGGCAGGTAATAATTGGTCAGATTGAATGGTATTCACTCACTTTCCGATCTGTCTCAGGTAATCCTTTTGCAGCAGGTTTACTTTTTCAAGTTTTTCTCCCTGAACCCGTTCGGCATATGTACCTCCCATAGTAAAACAGATAAATCCCCCGGAGGCGACACCCCAGGTAAGAGCTTCCACCAGATCAAGATGACCCTGCCGGTTATTTGCAAGCTGCGAGGCAACTGAATAAATTATTCCGCCCGTAAAATTATCCCCGCAACCGGTGGTATCACCCCTGAGTCCGGGATTGTTTTTTATCTCATTTTTCACCTTTTCTGAAACCGGAAGCCTTATCATACCCGTCTTTTCAAACACTCCTCCTGACGACTTTGCTATCAGGTCATCAGGTCCATCTGTGATTACGAACGAAGCAACTTTAACTGAAGCAAAAAAATCTGCCGCATCCTCAATATTCTGCTGTCCGCTTATCTTTAATGCCTCTTCACAATCCATAATCAGGATATCGATCAACCCATACTGATCGGGAGTTTTAACAATTGGCCATCTGCTTCCCTTGCTCTTTTTTTCACTGATGAAATCAAAAACCGTATTTACGATTGTTAAACACTTTCTGTTTTTGGCTTTCAGAAGAAGTTCAGTAAGGTTATCATGAATTCCGGGAACCAGCGCAGTGCCACCGAAACATACAATATCGGATTCGAAGAATGAACTGCTTAAATGCTCAGGACTATAGTCCCATGCGGCACCTATATTGTTTACAAAAGTCCGTTCTCCGTGTCCTCCCGCATAGCCTGAGTCAGAGAAGACATCGGTGAAGGGTGTAGGCTTTAATGAAGTTGACTGATAGTTTTCAATATTCAGGGGAGTTCTTCCGGCCATGTCAAGGATCCTGCCTCCGGTTTTATCCTTACCGGCCATACCAAAAAAATTGACCCTGAAGTGATAACTATCAAGCATTTGGGAGGAATGGATAAGTGAAACCAGCGAAGGACCACCGACATTAAATGCATCAGGAGGCCTGTTCCCGGTAATTTCTTTTAATATCACAGGATATGGCAGGCCTGAGAACTTCTCCAGTTCTTCTGTAAATACCAGCTTGCCGGGACTTAGCCCGCCGTCACCGCCTTTTTCAGATTTGTACCTTGTAAAAGCACCTTCCCGGAATGATACTCCATTATAAAGGAAATCAGCCAGTGCACATCCGGTCCCTGAGATAACAATCTTTTTTATGCTCATTTTCAGTGCATTTCAGTTTCACATACTCCTATACCTCCCCGGAAGTAATTAAACTGCACATTTGGATGATCTGACAATAAAGACATCGGAACGGAACTGTCGGCAATTTTTTTACCTATCATAAAAGCTGTTAATCTCTGGCCGAAAGGATTGTCATGAGCCCCGGCCTGCCAGATTGATACTTTTTCTGCCTTCCACGTCTGCAACGGTCCTACAGTAAGAGCCTTTCCTGGAACACCGGTGACCACTCCGCCGGCACTTGTTCTTGCATTTTGCATAATGGTAACAGGATGGAGGTCAACAACACGTGCCGAAAGCTTTCTGTATTCCTCCGGCGATGGGGGAGAATCCCTGTATTTACCTTCCCTTCTTACGGGGTCATTAAATGCCCAGTGCTTGGTATCACCCTGTCCACCCTGCATGACAGCACAACGGACCCCGCTTTCCCAGCTGCTTATGTATTTACTTGTGTCGGCCTTTGGAAAATGCATGTTTGAATCAGGCATCCTGTATTTCTTATCTATGCGGTTAAAACAGAGGTCCCTGTCAGCTTTTTCAAACGACAGGGGATGATTCACGTCAACCTCTTTTCCGTTTGCGTACCATTCATCCATTCCCCAGAAATGGGAATCCGACAGATCAAGCTGCAATTCGTTCACCAGACGGGCAACCAGCGGAAGCTGTTCGGTGGGTCCGATAGGCCCGCATACACCGACCGGATTACTTTTTGTTGATTGCTTCCAGGCTGTTATATATTCCAGCGCCTCTGCAAGATAAAAATCTTCAAGGGTATCATAAAATACTACCCTGAAACCCGGTCTGGAAAGCTGAAGCATATCCTGGGGAGTCAGCTTTGCAACATCATTCAGGAGCTTATCATCAAGGGTTGTGAAATCCCACCAGTCCGGCGCTAACATACTTAATTTTCTTGCCATAATTATTTCTCTTTGGTTATCAGACTTTAATTGTTTTCAGGGTCCTTGCTGATTCATAACAGGCTGACAGGACTATCTGGCTTCTCAGACCCAGCATGCCATTATTCACCGGTTCTCTCTTCTCCAGAATTGCATCACTGAATTCCTCTATTTCAGCAAGGTACGTATTTATGGGCTCAGGGCTTATTTCAACGCCATCACCTTCATTCCTGGCCTGTTGCGCGTTATAGCCTGTTATTTCTTCATCAATCATAGCAGTCATCTGTCCTGAAGAGCCCTGGCCAATTGTCCCCTTCGCAAGGATACTTCCTTTTGAGCCGTATAGCTCCAGTACATTTTTACTGCTATTATCGGGAATACAGAAATACGTATCCACAGTTCCAAGCGCACCATTTTCAAAAAACAGCGAGACTACGGCACTATCTTCCGATCTGTATGGGTGAACATTGTTATTTATAAAACAACTGACGCTCTCAGCCTTCCCGAAAAACATCTCAAGCAGGTCTATACAATGGCTTCCCATATCCATCAGAGATCCGCCGCCTCCTGTTTCCGGATCCTGTCTCCAGGCCCCTTTGATCGGAGGGTACCAGCATGAAAGCTGTGCCCTGCCATAGACTGGTTTCCCCAGTTTGCCATCTGTGATCAACCTCAGGGCTTCCTGGTGCTGAGATAAAAACCTCATCATCAATGCAGTCCCTAACAGGACGCCATTCTTTTTACAGGCCTGAATCATTTTCTCAGCCTCGGCAACAGTCATACCAAGCGGCTTTTCACAGAGAATATGTTTTTTCCCGGTGGTACACGCAAGCGCATGGACCAGATGCATATTTGCCGGAGAGGCGATGTAAACTGCTTCAATATCAGACCCGATAAGATCTTCGAGACTCCCGGCAGCCGTAGCATTGAAATTCTTCAGCAACAGCCCTGTTGACTTCGGAATTGAGATCATAGACCGAAGTCAGTACAGCATTTTTTGCATGAACAATACCTTCGGGGATAGTTCTTCTTCTGGCAATGCCTCCCGAACCAATCACCCCCCATTTGACTTTTTTTTCCATGATTAGTTTATATTTCTGATACTGCTTTCTATTTCCGGATTTCTTAGCGTCTTAGCGCCTTTGTGGCATAATTATTTTGGCCACGAAGGCACTAAGGCACCAGTTCAACAACAATTGAAAGAATCTGGGAATCTGCGAAATCAGTGGGTAATTTTTTATTTTCCCGCGGATCACGCAGACCTGCCTGACGGCAGTCAGGTCTTCCCAGATTTAAATCCAGTTTAATATGTCTTTTAATACGTATTTTTTTTAAATTTAATATGTCTTTTAATACGTATTTCTTTTAAATTTTGTTCAGGTAGGCCTCTCTGCAACCGCTCCCCCAGAGAGGGAGGAGCTTCCCCCTCTCTCCTGGGAGAGGGGGATTGAGGGGGTGAGGCGACTCGTCCTGTAGTCAACAATTGTTATGATCAGGGTTGAAATAAGGACCAGGATGCCTCCTGCGACAGCCAGGCTGTTAATTTTTTCACCCAGCCATATTGCGGCCACCGGAAGCCCAAAAAATGCAATCAGGTAATTTGACAGTGCAACCTGCATCGCATCCAGCACTTTCAAAGCTTTGAAAAACAGAAGCATCGAAAGGAAATTATGAAAGAAGGTAAGTAACGCCATCCCGATCCATGTTTGCCTTGTAAAGACAGGAATTCTGGTAAACACATCGGGTTCGTAGAAGAAGACAAGCGGAGTCAGCAAGACGACCATCACCACATAAGTAAAGAATAGCAGCTCCATTTCTGAATATCTGCTGGCAATCTTTTTGATTCCGGTGTTGTAATAGGCATTACCTACAATAGCGAGAAATATCAGAATATTGCCTACAGCATATTTTGAACCGAAATTCAACTGTTTGATATCGCTGGTGGAACAAAGTATTACACCTGTTATTGCTATGATGAAACTCATCCACCTTACCTTGTTCATCTTTTCTTTTAACAACAGAAAAGCAAATACTGCAGTAATGACAGGTAATGCAAGGGTGATTATGGCAGCGTTGCTTGCCAGCGAGTACTGTGTGCCCCAGGTCATTAAAACCTGAGCGGGGAAAACCCCCAGCAACGCAAGCTGTCCGAAGACAATTACATCTTTAAACTTTTTTCCTCCCCTGTTAAAGTCATGAAGTGCGAAAGGAGCCAGGAAGAGAGTTGCAAGAAGCATCGGAGCCCAGACGGTAAAGTATGGACCCACCTGATCCTGGGTTAACTTAATGCATGTGAACTGTAAAGACCACATAAGGTTACATGCAAAAAGCAGCAACCATGATATAACAGTTTTTCTCATAAATATTCTTACTAATCCCGGCAGAATAGAAGGTCCTTTGTCAGAGACTATCTGCGAACCTTTTTAGCGGCATTTCTGACGCCTTCAATTATCATATCAAGATCATCCTTCGTTAATTTCGGATTCATGGGGAGATTCAATTCGCGGCCATAGAAAAATTCCTCAGCATTAGGACAAAGCTTATCAGGATAATTGTACATCTTTTTAAGCCCTGTAAAATGATACGTAGGCTGATAATGCAAAATGCCCTGGATTCCTTCCTCCTGATAAAGAACTCTCATAAATTTATCTCTTGAAGCACCCAGAATCTTCTCTTCCACACAAAGAGTATAAAGATGAAATGCATGGTGACAGTCCGGATCTTCAAAAGTCGGTGTGATTCCCTCAATACCTTTCAGCCCCTCGTTAAGATAATGACCGTTAAACCTCCGCTTCTCAATCATCATATCAAGCTTTCTTAACTGGGCTCTTCCGACTCCGGCCTGGGCTTCATTCATACGGTAGTTATTGCCCCATTTGCCATCATCATCGATAACGTCAAAATGAGAGGGGATCCAGTAATCTTTAACATCTTCCTTTACCATTTTAAAACCGCCAAACTCCCAGGAAGTCTGGTCCGGATCCCAGTGTGTTATACTCATGACTCTCATTCTCTGTATTTTATCAGAGAACTTATCATCATTCGTTGTTATCATACCACCTTCTCCAAGGGTTGTCATATTCTTCAGCGAATGGAAACTGAAACATCCGATATCACCGATCGAACCCGCCTGTCTGCCTTTATATTTTGCTCCATGAGCGTGGGCGCAGTCCTCCAGTACAAAAAGATTGTGTTTCCTGGCAATTGCCATGATAGGATCCATATCACACATCTGCCCTCCATAATGGACAACAAAAATTGCTTTTGTTCTTGAAGTTATCTTCTCTTCAATTTTTTCAGGGTCAATATTGAAAGTCCTTGGATCAATGTCAGAAAATACAGGTTTAGCTCCTTCCTTTAAAATCACAAGCGAGGTTGCTATAAAAGTTATCGGTGTCACAATCACTTCATCTCCGGCCTTAATTCCCATTGCCTGGGTAGCTGCATGCATAGCCGTTGTGCAATTGGAGGTGGCAAATGCATTCTTCACTTCAAACGCTTTGGCAAATTCTCTCTGGAACATCGTTACCTGGGGTCCCATTGTCTGAGATTCCTGCCTCAATACTGATAGAATCATCCTTTCTTCGTCTTCGTCATATATTGATCCAAAGAATGAATATGGCACTTTCACGTTGACCCCGTCGTTCATATGATAACCGGATGTTATTCCGCCTTCGGTATCAGAACCTGTAAATAAAATTTCTTTTTTCTTTTCCATAATTATATTGAGTTAAAGTGTTTAAAGTTTAAGTGCAATCAAGATATCTAAATTAATCATTTACCCGGTTTTAACAGTTCTCTTTTTTTCACTTTGCTTATTCCGGCCAGGAGAATTGCATTGCTCTTCATTGGTTCAGTAACCGGTTTGCCATAATCTGTCTGCAGGGCCTGATAATTTATAGTACCATGTAGATTAATCTCCCTGATTTTTTTACCAAAACGCGGATTGACCCATTCATAGGCAAAGAATGTAACCGGATTATTGATTGGGTCAGAAGAACAGATCACCGGATCAGCTTCATAACAGTACATATTCTGTGGCGATCCGGTTTCGCCTTCCCTTTTATCGAGTCTCTCTTCTCCTCCCGGATTCCATTCCAGAATATTTACCCCATACTGGATCGGAACAATTGCTTTGAAGCCATCTTCATATATAATTTCGTACCAGCCCAGAAGATCAGCTGAGTCAAAAAAATCGGGGATATTAAAATAAGCTTTCTGGTTTTCGGAAGGAAGTGCACATGCATGCAAGAAAGATCAGGCTGCTGACATCCTCATTGATCCTTATGCCTTCAACAAGAAATGGGAGAGGATTGTCGCCGGTTCCCGTTGCTCCGACAGCTATTGCGCAATTGGCAGGCGTTCCTGATGAATTATAAAGATTAAACTTTTGTGATCTGTTAAGCACTTCGCCAGATTTGAATGACATCAGGTTGAGATTGAATACTTTAGAATCTTTCGGCAGATTGAATTTGGAAGAAATATCCAGGGCCTCAACGGGATCTCCGTCTTTACTCGGAATTCGCTTCCCGCTTAAGTTTGCCCTGACCTCCGGCATCAGTCCGGTAACAATTCCTGCAAGTTCTCTCTGGATGAGAGAATGTTTTGACCAGAGAAAATTTGCACAACCCATGAAATCAAGGATCAGATCTTTTCCGAAATTAAACTCATTTGTTGCTGCCCATGACGATGGGGCGCCTCCCTCAAGATCTATTTTCCTGATCCTTTCATCCCAGTTACTTATGTTCGGTGTAAAATTCCCGTAAATCTGTTTAAATCCAAAATTCTTCAGTTCCATTTCCTTTTCCTGGTCCACCCAGAACCAGTTAAGAACCAGGATATCTTTCGGAATCTTTTCTTTGACAACGGCAGAGCGCATCGCTCCGGGGGTCTGGTACTTCACCCCGGTAGAGGAGGTTCTGTTCTGCGGACCTGCTTCACGGACACTCTCCAGAAGATAATCGCCCCACATTGCAATCTTTATGCCTTTACCGGCGAGGTAATCATGGATCTTATTTATGTCTGAGGCGAAGAGTTCGGAAAAATCCTTCCCTTTGCACAGCGGGCATACCCCCAGT
Organism: uncultured Bacteroidales bacterium; assembly: GCA_963703935.1. Classification (GTDB taxonomy): domain Bacteria; phylum Bacteroidota; class Bacteroidia; order Bacteroidales; family VadinHA17; genus LD21. Next base: position 726,013 of record CAVPGA010000003.1, read on the forward strand.
GGAGCACCCCACCATTCATCGTGTCCTATATGTATCATCTTCGGGTGTATGACCTCAATATATTCATCATACACATCGAACATCAGTTCATATGATCCGGGATTTGAAGGGCAGTAAGTGTCGGGCCATATATCTCCCGGATATTCAGCCAGTTCAGGATGTCTGGTTAACAGATAGTACCCATGGGTAAGGGAAGGTATTTCAGGTATGACTTCCAGATAATTCTCAGTGGCAAAATCGACAATATTTTTAACATCATTTTTTTCGATTATATAGCCATCACCTGCATCAAAATGACTTGAGTTTTTTTCTTCTCCCCTGATCCCTTCAGTTGAATTCGACCGGGTGTACTGCATATACTTTGAAAATTCTATCCATCCGGCATTCGCCTCAGGGTGCTTGTCAAGCCTCATGCAGTTAAACTCGATAATAACCTTATTATATTTATACAGTGACATGAAATCCCTCATAAATCTCTTGAAGAAAGCTATGTTTTCCGGACCCGGGACATATAATCTGATAGCTCTGAACGGAAAGGCAGGCCAATCTCTTACTTTCAGGCCCTGTATTTGCTTTCCGTTTCCCGAATCTATCAGCTGGCGAAGGGATTGTAATCCATAGAAGGCACCCTGGTCATCGCTGCCCGCAATTATTATTTTGTCTGAACTGACATGCAAAATATAACCTTCAGCACCTGGATTTTGTGAACTCACTTCCAGACTGTTTTCTTTGCAGTAGGCCAGTATCAACGGATTGTCAAAGCGGCCCATTAAAACTAGTTTCCTGCCGGCCGGAATATCGGAACGTGATTCTATCTGAACAGCAATACCATATTTATCGCTAAGCTCCCTTACCAGAAAACGGGCAAGGAAAATATCACTTTCACTCATTGTCTGAGGAACAATAATAGATATCGTTTCATCCAGATCGAATTTGTTGTCTGTCAGCTGAATTTCCTGAGGCAGCGGAAAGATAAGCGTCTTCCCGGCGGCGGTAACCCTGACCTGACCGATTAAGAATAAAAAGAAAATCAGATAACCAATGATACCCACGAGATGAATGGATTTCGTTTTTCTCATTATTGAATTTATTATGGTTTTATTTTGTAAAAATCACGGATATGCAGGTTTAACAAAGAAGCTGACCTAAACGGAGAATTTACCGTGACGCAGACAGCAACAAATCAATCATCCAAAGGTGTTAAAGCTGAATCTGCACAGATTGATTTATGGTCACCAGGTCGCCAAGTATCTCCTTGAGCTTGTTGATTGAAGGATAGCTATGGCCCAGGTTCTGTCTGAATCCTTCCGCATAGGATGTATTGATCTCCCTGCCCCGCATTGCTGCAAGATATCTCATAAAACGAACATACTCGTCCACCCTGTGATGTTCAAGCAACCAGTTCCGCTGGCTTGCATGACATGAAAGCATTTCCTCCTTTACCGGGATCTCGCTTTCAATATCAACATAAATAGAAGGCTGAACTAATGTTCCAAATTTGTCTTTTCCCTCCATCGGATCGCAATAATATAAATATGGTATTGGTTCAAACGGTTCTTCATTTATTTCCATATTTTTAATTCCGGATGAAAAACAGGCTGTCTGAACGATCAGACTAGTGACTTCGTGGTCTAACATATAATCGTTGGGACTTGCAGTAAATACGATGGACGGATGAACCTCCCTTATTAAATTAGTAGTTCTGTTAATTGTATCCCGGTTGTAAAAAATATAAACATCTTCAAATTCCAGGCAATGATAATGCCCTCCGATAACTGAAGCTGATCTGGCGGCTTCTTCTTTCCTTATTGAACTGATTTCTTCCCGCGAATATTCGGTAGTTCCCTTATCTCCATTCGTGATTGAGGCAATATGGATAACCCAGCCGGCCTTATGAAGGAGTGATAGTGTCCCGGCACACATAAACTCAGCATCATCCGGATGAGCAAAGATACCTAAAGCGACTTTATCCATATTTATTTGTTTTGGTAAATTCAAATATAGACCACCCATATTTTGAATAATAGTACTAATCATTGAATTAATGATATTTTTAAACATTTGGCAGCGGATTCAATCGGGTTGAAGTCTTAAAGTGGTATTTTTATACAATTTTAACAATGAAATCAAACATAGATCATGCTTTTTTAGCATATTTATACCATAAATTACTTCAATAAATGAAGATTGCCAATGTAAGATTATTTCAGGAGCCTGATAAATCCTTTATATATTACAGGGAGAACAATCCCTTTACACCCTGGCACCATCACCCCGAGTATGAATTGTGCCTTATCAGGAAAGGGAGGGGAAAAAGGATGGTAGGAGACAATATTGATCGCTTTGAAGATAATGATCTGGTATTTATTGGTTCCTACACTCCGCACGAATGTCTCTGTGATCCTGAATATTTCAATGGTCCGGCTGGTTTTCAGGGAGAAGGGATTGTTATTCAGTTCATGTATGATTTCCTGGGAGACAAATTTTTCAGTATACCTGAGAACAGCAATCTTAATAAATTTATCCTCGGATCAACAAGAGGGTATGCTTTTTTTGGAAGGAGTAAGAGAAGAATTATATCCCTTATGCTTGAAATGGAGGAGATGAATGACAATGAAAAGCTTTACTCTCTTATTTCAATTTTTAAAGTTTTTGCTTCCACTAAAGATTTTATTGTCCTTTCAAGTCCTGCCTTTACAACACCGTTCTGGCAGGACGAAACGGGCAATATGCAGAAGGCGCTGAAACATATCCTGCAAAATTTCCAGAAGCATGTAAAGATCAAAGACTTACTTGAAATTACGAATATGTCAAATACATCTTTTTATGCCGCTTTTAAGCAAACTTACAGAATGGCATTTAAAGATTATTTATTGAATACAAGGATAGGATACGCCTGCAAGTTATTGACCGATGCATCCCAGAATATTTCAGGAATTGCATACGATTCAGGTTTTGGAAATATTTCCAACTTCAACAGGCAATTTAAAAAGATCAAGGGTATTACACCCTCTCAATATCACGAACAAATCAAGGAGATTGAAAGTGAAAGCCTTAATTCAATAGAGGTAAGCTTCAAATATGCCTGACATGGACTTATAATTCTTCCAGAATCACCTTGAAATAACCAGGATATCTTATTTCTGGCGAGCATCAAACCAGCCCTGCTGAAGATCTGAAACCGGATCCCTTGTTAATTACAAGCAGGTCAATGCAGGTTAAATTTTTATAAAGATCTTGTTCTTGTAAAGCCAGAAACAGATGTACCATAAAGCTGCCCACACTGCAAGACTTGTCAGTATGGCAACAGTTAATTCACCTCCCCATGAAAAGAACGCTTTAACGAACGGAGCAAAGAATTTTTCTATGATCCCACTGCTTCCGACATGGAAGAAAATGTATATGAAAATGGAATTCATCCCCACAATCTTGAACATGTTCCAGCCTGTGGCAAATAGTTTTTTAGTGTCAATGAGCCAGTAGCAAAGGCAAAGAACCAGAATAGAGTATCCGCCGCTCACAAAAACAAATGATGATGTTGCAATCTTCTTAATAATGGGGGTTATGTTAAGAAGGTCAAGGGAATAACCGATAACTAATGCAGCCACACCGGCAATCAGGAGGATTTGTATCTTTTTTAACTGAGATTTTTCGCTCATCAGGAGTTTTCCGCACAAAACGCCCCAGACTGTATGTGCTGTGGTTGAAACGAAATTCAATGTTGCCCACTCGCTTGCCTTGTCGACGCCTTCAATTTTGTTGTTAAACCATGCCCCGAGGTTCTCATAATTCACCCAGGGGTGATTAAAGCCGTCAACAGGGAAAAACCGGTAAGCAAGGTCAATAAGTATCAGGATAATAAGTGTAAAGGAGAGCTGAAACAGAAAACTCTTATTTCTTAAAAGAAATGCAACCAGATAAGTTACTGAAAGTTGTGCGAGCACATTCTGAAACCTCCAGACAAAATGCCCGGGGCCCATGCAATACAGAGCCCATCCGAAGAAGAGAAGCAATCCGGATCTTTTAAGGGCATGAAGCAGGATTGACCGGTCGCTGCATTCTTTCTTCTTCCTGTTGGCAACAGCGAAAGGGATGCTTACCCCGACAATGAACATGAAGAAAGGCTGGATCAGGTCCCAGAAATGCAATCCGTGCCATTCATGATGGCTGAGCTGCGTGCCGAAAAACTGCAGGAAGCCGTTGTCAGCCGCCAGGAAATGTTCATAAAGCTCTGTGCTCTCCCCTGCGAGAAGAAACATAGTAAGCCCGCGAAAAAAATCTATTGAGTTAACCCTGCCAGGTAAAGCAGTACTGAGATCAGGCACCTTTGAATCCATATTATGCAGTATTTGTTTTTCGAATATAATGTTATTATTAACACTTGATCAATTATTGGAAGGAATTTATTTTGTTAATTCAAACGATTACTTTTGCTTTGCTCCCTGTGGGGTCGGGGTAAACGAAGAACCGACGACACGAAGTGGAGGAGCTCGACGAAGTCAAAATCAATGAGATTTTATGCATGATTACCGATACTCATTAAATAAAAATTATATACTGATGAAAACAATTAGTCAAACCGGCAAACCGGTCAGCCCTTTTCTGATGAGACTGGCAGTGATGTTTTTCGTTATCTTAGTCCACTGCCCGGAAGCAGCCCAGGCACAATTGAAAATCTACATCAACACAGACCTGGAGGGGATCAGCGGGGTTTACAAGTTCGACCAGACAAGGATAAAGGATTCGCCGCTCAATATCCAGGCATGTGAATATTTTATGGATGACCTTGCCGCTGTAATTCGGGGGTTGAAAGAAGCCGGCGTAACTGAAATAATTGTACTCGACGGTCATGGTACGCAATGTATAATTCCTCACATGATGGTTACAGGTGCAAAATACATAACCGGACTCCCGCGTCCGGGTGCTGGTAATCTGACCGGGCTCGACTCATCCTTTTCCGGGATGATAATGCTGGGATTTCACGCAATGATGGGTACTCCTGACGGAGTGCTGAATCACACACAATCTTCAAAAACAGAAAACCGTTACTGGTACAACGGCGTGGAATCGGGGGAGATTGCCCAGGGCGCAGCCATCGCCGGTTATTACGGAGTTCCTGTAATAATGGCAACAGGAGATGAAGCGCTCTGCCGTGAGGTGAGGAAATTTCTGGGGGAGAACTGCGTGACCGTTGCAACAAAAAGAGGGATATCAAGAGAGGCCGCAGAACTGTATCCCTTTGAAGAAACACGCAAAGCACTTTATGAGGGGGCCAAAAAAGCCGTGGCTGCCTTACCCTCCTGCAAGCCGTATATTCTGTCTGCCCCGATCAGGGTAAAAGAGGAGTACCTGAACCTCGATCCGAACCTGCCCAAACCGGAGGTCATAAGAAGAGAAGGGGTAGCCGGTAATGCCTTGCAGATTTTTACATGGTGGAGAAAGTGAGATCCTTTGTAATGGAACTCACCTGGCCTTCCGCCTCCGGGGATTCAGGGTATTGATTTCAACCTAAGGATCGTTATTAGATTAAGAATTATATTTTGCAGGATTATACTAGATAAGTTTGGGGCTGTTGAAAAAGTCCTTTGTGAACCTTCGTGATAACCCCTGCCTGCCGGCAGGCAGGTTTGAGTACTTTGTGGTTAAACATAATTTAATACCACAAAGGATCACAAAGTATAACACTAAGGAAAACAAAGGGAAAAAGTCCAAAAAATCAACTTTTTCAACAACTCCAAATGTAAAATATTGTAAACCAGTTGTATACAGTTTGTTTCTTAAGATATCCCATCCGTTAAGTTGGCTAAGGGATTAAGAGGGTGGATTTGAAGCAATTTCTTATTGGATTTTGAATTTTTTCAATAAATGCATCATATGAAAGAAACATTAATTTCAGCATTAAGGATTTCAGGTAAAACCCTTCTTGAATATTATGATAAACCAGGAGAAATAAAACAAAAAGAATCGCAAAGCAGTATCGTTACTGAAGCTGATTTTGCAAGTGATTCGGTTATTACTAAATTAGTAAAGGGAAGATTTCCGGAACATAACCTGATTTCCGAAGAGAGCGGATTTGAAAACAAAAATTCTGAGTTTACCTGGATAGTTGATCCTCTGGACGGCACTTCGAATTTTGCATCAGGGATACCGTGGTTCGGAGTCCTGATCTCTCTCTTCAGGAAGAACGTTCCTGTTATGGGAGGAGCATACCTGCCTGTATATGATTTATTGTATTTTGCCGAGAAGGGAAATGGTGTGCTGAGAAATGACATTCCCCTGAAAATGGCAATAAATAAGGAGCTGAAAAATTCATTGATAGCATTTTCAGTAGACTATACTGATGACGAAGCTTTTCTGAACAGAGGCATTAAGATCTATAAATATATTGTCAAAGGCTCAAGAAATATCAGGTCAACAAATTCACTTGTTGATTTTATTTATGTAGCAGAAGGAAAATTCGGGGGATGCATTAATCTGTACACTAAAGTCTGGGATATCTGCGGCCTGGGTTTAATTATTAAAGAGGCAGGAGGAATCATGAAAGATGTGTACGGCAATGATATTCACTTTTCTCTCACAAAAGATATAATGGAGACTAATTTCCCTGTAGTTGCAGGATCCAGAGAAATTGTTGAATCGCTTAAAAAAGTATTAACAGAGTAGGGTTACACAGAGTTCCACAGAGAAGCCGGACCCCTAAATCCCCTAAAGGGGACTTAAGTATAACTCCCTTTAGGCATGCCCATCAACTTAAGGAGGTGGATATAAGGACTTAGGGAGAGAGTTTAAGCCATAACCGAATGTAAAGCTCTGAATCTAAGTATTATAACTTTCCCCTCCTTTTTAAGGAGGGGTGGCCGGGACTAAAGGTTTTGAGACGTTTCCAATTTGCTTTCCCGGCCGGGGTGGTTAAGGGTTCCTGGAACACAAACCTCGCAGACTCTGTGTAAGTTTTATTTGCCTTGAAATGAATCGGTAACTTTGAACTCCGGCGCCTTTCTGTGTCGTGTGGCTTGTTCGTAACCATAGGCTATTTCAATAAGAAGCGGCTCACTCCAGGCTCTTCCGAAGAATGTGATACCAACGGGAAGGTCATCAATGAATCCCATTGGGACCGTGATGGCCGGATAACCGGAAATGGCTGCGAGGGATGAGCTTCCACCGACAAAATGATCCCCAAGGATCAGATCGGTTTTCCAGGCAGGAGAACCTGTTGGTGCGATAAGGGCATCGAGTGAGCTGGCTTTCATTAATCTGTCGATGCCTTGCTCTCTTGTGGCCTTCAGCATTTTTTTCAGGGCCTCAACATATTCCGCTGAATTAAGATCCCCTTTGTTTTCAGCCTGGATAAGTATTTTCTGATCAAAAAACCTGAGTTCAATACTGTCTCTTTTATTAAATTCTATTAGTTCGGCAAGTGATTTGACCGGAGCTTCATTTCCGAGGCCTGCAAAATATTTGTTCAGGCCATCCTTAAATTCATACAGCAGCACCTGGTATGAAGAATTATTATAGTCTCTGCCGGAGGGAGCCTCTACCTCTATTATTTCAGCACCCTGGGCAGTCATGCTTGCAATTGCCTGTTTCATAAGGGAATCCACCATGCCGGAAAAACCACCTGAGTCCCTTATAACTCCGATGCGCTTTCCTTTGAGACCGTCACTTTTAAGAGCAGCGGTATAATCAGTAAGTGATTTGCCGTTTGAATCAGCAGTTTTTGAATCAGCTGAATCAATACCTGTCAGGGTGCCCAGGCAAATTGCAACATCTTCAACAGTCCGGCCCATTGGTCCTGGTGTATCCTGCGTAAATGATATCGGGATTATTCCCGACCTGCTTATCAATCCTACCGTAGGTTTTAACCCCACTATTCCGTTATTATTTGAAGGACATACTATCGATCCGTTGGTCTCTGTTCCTATTGCCATCATACACAGGTTCGCTGACACCGCAGCTCCCGATCCGGAACTGGACCCGCAGGGATTCCGGTCGAGTATGTAAGGATTCTTTGTCTGGCCTCCGACTCCGCTCCATCCGCTTGAAGAGGTTTCAGCCCTGAAGTTGGCCCATTCGCTGAGATTTGATTTGGCAATGATAACCGCTCCTGCTTCCCTTAGCCTTCTTGCAACCCAGCTGTCCCTTTGCGGAAAGGAATTCCTTAGTACAGTTGCACCTGCCGTGTTTGGCATTTTATCGTGGGTATCAATATTATCCTTTATAACTACAGGGACGCCAAAAAGAGGACCTGTTGTCTTTCCTTCAGCCATCTGCCTGTCGAGTTCCCCGGCTATCTTCAAGGCATCAGGATTAACTATAATTATCGCATTCAGGGCCGGACCATTGCTGTCAATTTCTGATATCCTTCGCAGGTAGGCAGAAACTACATCACTGACAGTATATTTACCATCTTTATAGCCCTGTTGAAGCTGTGTTATTGTTATCTCTTCAAGCCACCTGGTATCTTGCTTCTCTTTCGCTGATGCACCTTTATTCCCGCCCGTTCTGCAGGCGGATATCGATGAAATAATCAATAAAAAAACGATTAAAGAGTTGGGCCTTATTTTCATGGGGATTCAGGTTTTGATATACTTATTTCTTACTTCTTCCTTCAGACTTCGGACTTCGGTCTTCGGTCTTCCGTCTTCTGTCTTCACAAATCACGAACTCACCCCCAGCCCCTCTCTACCCTGCAGCCTGGCTCCTCCCTAAATCCCGCCACTGGCGGGATTCTTAACGGTCGGCCCTGTAAAGAGGGGTGCCTATGGATGAGGAATTAAGTATGACGTCTTACTTCTTCCTTCAGACTTCGGACTTCGGTCTTCGGTCTTCCGTCTTCGGTCTTCGGTCTTCCGTCTTCGGTCTTCGGTCTTCTGTCAAAGGTTCCTTTATATTATTTATTTTTTCATTAAAGCTCAATTTTAATATATTTGTTTGTTTCAATCCTGGTTAGGAAAATGAAAAACATCTACCTGCAGATCCTTAAAAACCATCAGAATATCCATGACCTGGTTCTTGCAACAGTTATCGGGACTAAAGGATCCACACCCCAGATAGAAGGCAGCTCAGCCCTTTTTAGCACCTCGGGGCTTATCTATGGCACTATCGGTGGCGGTGTGGTAGAAGGAAAAGTGCAGGAGATCGCTAAAAAGTCGGCTGTTTCAAAGAGATCGGGCAGCTATCTGTTTCAGCTTGATAATAGTGCACCCGAAGGAGAAGATGCTCTTTGCGGGGGTAATATCACTATTCTGCTGGATTCTGATCTGAGTAAACATATTGCTGTTTTTGAGAAGATTAAACATTCATCCGGGTCAAGGACCCCGGGAGTTCTGATCACTGCTGTTACCGGTGCTGAAGAAAAAACGGCCATTAGCAGGTACTGGATGACTGACGGTATCAATCCATCTCTGCCAAAGGAATTGACGGAATTGATTCGTCCGGAGATTGCGGATCTCTTCTCATCTTTAAGACCGGATGATTTTCGTAAAATTGAAATTACACTCCCGGAGGAAGAAAATTATTCGGCCGTTTTTCTTGAACCGGTTATACCCCCATTTCGTCTGATAATTGCAGGGGCTGGTCATATTGGCAAAGCTCTTTCAAAAATTGGACAAATGCTTGATTTTGAAGTCACGGTTATTGATGATCGTCCTGAATTTGCAAATGCAGATAATTTACAGTCTGCTGATCACATTATTACGGGGGATATCGGAAACGCGATTGCTCAGCTTGAAAAAAGGGATGACACATACATTGTGATAGTTACACGCGGACACAAAGATGATGGAAATGCACTCAGGGCTTGTATCACATCGGAGGCTGCCTATATCGGAATGATTGGCAGCAGGAACAAAGTTGCACTGATGCATAAAGATTTTGTTGCAAACCGATGGGCAACCGAAGAACAATGGAGCAGGATCTTTGCACCGGTCGGATTGGATATTAAGTCAAAGACCATTGAGGAGATCGCCGTAAGCATTGCAGCACAGCTTGTCCAGGTTAAGAATTTAAAGAAATAAATTTCCGGAATAGTCCTGCCTCGAGCCGTTTTCGTCCCGATAGGTATCGGGGTATCGGAAGGGGGCAGGTGAATGTTAACCTGGGAAGTATCCGGTACCAGGAACCCTAAATTAGCCTCCATGAATAAAATTTGGGCTATAATTCTTGCCGCTGGTGAATCAAAGAGGATGAAAGTCCCGAAAATGCTTCTTCCTTTTAATGATAAGACCATGATAGAAAAGGTCATTGAAAATGTTACCGGTTCCGAAGTTTTTAATACCTTAGTAGTGCTTGGTTCACACAGGGACGAAATTATGGGCTCAATAAAGCACCTCCCTGTAAATCATTGTTACAATGAAAATTACAGGGATGGGATGCTTTCATCTGTGAAATGTGGTTTTAAAAATCTTCCCGGGCAGTGCAAAGCAGTCCTTATTTTTCCGGGTGATCAGCCCCTGATTGAACCTTTTGTTATAAATAAGATTATTGCGGCTTACAGGCGTACCGGAAAGGGGATAGTTATTCCTGTTTACAAAAAGAAAAGGGGACATCCATTGCTGGTCGACTTCAGATACAGCAGTTCAGTTGATTCCCTGGATTCGTCGGAAGGATTAAATTCCCTGGCACAAAACAATCCGCAGGATGTATGCGAGGTTTCAATAAATTCACCTGGAATAATTATAGATTTTGATACGAAAGAAGATTACCTGAATGAGATTAACCGAATAAAGTAGATATGGAAGAGAAAATTAATTTTGACCTTAACGGGAAAAAGACCGAAATTCTTGTGGATCCAACACGGACACTTCTCTGGGTGCTCAGGAACAGGCTCGGATTGACAGGAACCAAATTCGGCTGCGGAACCGGGTTCTGTGGCGCATGCACTGTACTCATTGACAGGGAGCCGACACGTTCCTGTATGCTGCCTGTAAGCGATATAGCCGGGAAACAGGTGATTACGATCGAGGGCCTTGCCAGTAACGGAAAACTACACCCGGTTCAGAAAGCATTTGTCGACCACGATGCTTTGCAGTGCGGATATTGTACACCGGGAATGATTATGACAGCTGCCGGGCTTCTGATGAAAAATCCATCTGTGTCAAGGCAGGAAATAATTGATGGATTGGAAAATAACCTCTGCCGGTGCGGAGCACATGTCAGGATAATCGCTGCCGTTGAATCTGCAGCTGAAGAAATGAAAGGATGAACACAACTATGAAAAAGACGATATCTGAAAATATTAAGGCGGGTTTAAAAGGAAAAAAGCTGTTCTCGCTTCACAGAAGAGACTTCCTGAAATATTTGGGAGGAGGAATTATCATTATCTTCAACCCGTTTCAGGGGTGTAAACCGAAGTTGACTCCTGCCTCGGAAGAAAGGTCGCTTCCGGAGGACTTTAATTCTTTTCTTCATATTACTGAAGATGGTGCCGTGAGTTGTTACACCGGCAAAATTGAAATGGGTCAGGGATCTATGACAGCCCTTGCCATGATGATGGCTGATGAACTTGATCTTCCGCTGGAAAAGGTTAAAATGGTAATGGGCGACACCGATCTTTGTCCCTGGGATGGCGGCACATGGGGTTCAACCTCAATACGTGAGTTCGGTCCGAGTATGAGGATTGCAGCCGCTGAAGCAAAAGCTGTTCTCATGCTGCTGGCAACAGAAAAGCTCGGTGTTGCGGAATCCCAGCTTGAGGTCAGCAATGGAACAGTATATTATAAGCTCGACAAAAATAAAAGTGTGAGTTATGCAGAGCTGACTAAAGGAAAGAAAATAGAAAAGCATCTCAAAGATAGCCCCGCCCTTAAAGATCCTTCCCGTTTTAACCTGATCGGAACACCTGTTAAAAGACTTGATGCTTATGCAAAGGTGACCGGAGAAGCAAAATATTCAGGCGATATCAGGATTCCCGGAATGTTACAGGCCAGGATACTCCGTCCTCCGTCACATGGTGCTAAACTGCTTTCTGCCGATACTTCGGAATCCGAAAAGATAGAGGGTATTCAGGTTGTCAGGGATGGTGATTTTATTGCACTTCTGCATGAAGATCGTGACACGGTTGATGAGGCAATCGTGAAAGTAAAGGCAGAATACTCATTTAATGAAATGGAAGTTAACGATAAAACGGTCTTCGACCACTATCTGAAATCGGCGACTGAAGGAGACGTGGTAAATACAAAGGGAGATCTGGATACAGGCAGAAAAATGTCCGATACAATAATAGAATCGGAGTTTCGCCACAGCTATGTGGCTCATTCCCCGATTGAACCTCACACTGCTGCCGCCAGTACCGATGGTGACAAAATAACTGTCTGGGCTTCAGCACAGACACCGTTTCCAACCCAGGAAGCCATCGCAGCCAGATTAGGGCTTCCCCTTGAAAAAATACAGGTTATTGTACCCTATGTGGGAGGTGGATTTGGAGGGAAGGGTGACAACCCACAGGCAACTGAGGCAGCTAAGATAACTATGATGACTAAAAAGCCCGTGATGCTGGCTTATACCAGGGCTGAGGAGTTCTTCTATGACACTACCAGACCCGCCGCACTGATTAAGCTTGCCTCGGGCATGGATAAAGATGGTAAAATAACCTTCTGGGATTACTCCGTCTATTATGCGGGAGACAGGGGATCAGACACAATTTATGATGTTCCCCATCAGAAGACTGTCAACTTCGACCAGCGTGAATCCGGCCCTCAGGTTCATCCTTTTGCGATCGGACCCTGGCGCGCTCCCGGAAACAGTAACAATACCTTCGCAAGGGAGATGCAGATGTGCCTTATGGCTTCAAAAGCAGGAATGGATCCACTGGAATTCAGGCTTAAAAACCTGAAGGACGATAAAATGATAGCCGTACTTAAAGCCGTGGCGGATAAATTTGGTTATACGTCCGCAAAAGGACCAGGCGGGAGAGGATATGGTATTGCCTGTGGCACGGATGTGGACACATGGGTGGCTTTGATGGCTGAGGTCAAAGTAGACAGGGATACCGGGCATGTTCAGGTTGTCCGGGTAGCCTGTGCACAGGATATGGGGCTTTGTGTCAACCCAAGGGGAACGACTTTGCAGATGGAAGGTTGCATCACGATGGGATTAGGATATTCTTTCACTGAAGAGTTGCAGTTTGAAGGAGGAAAAATGTTAAACGTTAATTTTGATACTTATGAAATCCCTCATTTTTCCTGGGTTCCAAAGATAGATACCGTAATTCTCCAGAAGTTGGATCAACCTCCGCATGGCGGCGGAGAACCTGCAATAATAGGAATGGGCGGTGTAATTGCCAGCGGAATTTTTGATGCAACCGGGGCTGTCCTTTATGATATGCCGATGACTCCGGCCAGGGTATTGGCAGCACTTAAGAAAGTTTGAAATTGGAATGATGCAATAATATGTAACTCCTGTGATAATTAGTAAGTTAAATATGTTGTTGAAATTATTGAACAGAATAATTAATCATACAAAATATGGAAGAAAAAATCAGTTTTAACCTTAATGGCAAAAAGACAGTAATAATGACCGATCCAAACCAGACCCTGCTCTGGGTGCTGAGGAATCAGCTGGGACTGACAGGTACCAAGTTTGGCTGCGGGACCGGGTTCTGCGGAGCCTGTACCGTACTTATCGACAGGGAAGCGACAAGATCGTGCATGACCCCTGTAAGTGATATTGCAGGCAAAGAAGTTATAACTATCGAAGGTCTGGCGCGCGCCGGTAAACTTCATCCCCTTCAGCAGGCATTCGTTGACCATGATGCACTGCAATGCGGATATTGCACACCTGGCATGATAATGACTGCCACCGGATTTTTAATGAAAAATCCGTCACCTTCACGGCAGCAAATTATTGAAGGACTTGAAGATAACCTATGCAGATGCGGAGCTCATACGCGGATAATTGATGCTGTCGAAACAGCTTCTAAAGTAATGAAAGGAGGGAAATAGCCATGGAAAAAAAGAATACGGATATCAAATTATCAACTGAGACCGAAGAAAATTCGGGGATCAAAAGAAGAAGCTTCGTAAAACTCCTCGGAGGAGGCATTTTCATATTCTTTCAGCCATGGAATGTCCTCGATCTCTTTGGGACCCCGGCCGAACAGGCAAGAAGCCTTCCAAAGGATTACAACGCATTCCTGCAGATCGCTGAAGATGGGACTGTTAATTGTTTCACCGGTAAGATTGAGATGGGGCAGGGTGCCATAACATCATTGCCTCAGATGATGGCAGATGAACTGAATGTTCCCCTCGAAAAAGTTAAGATAGTAATGGGCGACACTGACCTGTGCCCTTGGGATGCAGGTACATGGGGATCGCAGACCATACAGACTTTCGGTCCCGCTATGAGGGCAGCTGCTGCCGAAGCAAGGGGTGTCCTGGTTGACCTCGGTGCAGCAAAACTCGGAGTACCGGCTTCTCAACTTGAAGTTAAGGACGGTTTTGTCATTGATACGAAAAACCCGAACAACAGGGTAACCTATGCACAGCTTGCAAAAGGTAAGAAGCTTGAAAAGTTCCTCGATGTAAAGCCTACTGCAGAAGATCATACAAAATTCACGTATGTAGGTAAACCCTTTAAACATGTGGATGCCAGGGTGAAAGTTACCGGACAGGCGAAATATACTGGCGACCTCAGGCTTCCCGGGATGGTTTTTGCCAGGATTTTGCGGCCGCCATCACATGGTGCAAAGCTGACAACTGTCGATGTATCGGGGGCGGAGCAGATTAAAGGGACACAGATTGTCCGTGATGGTGATTTCATAGCAGTTCTGAATGAAAACCGTGACAGGGCTGATGAGGCAATTGTAAAGATCAAAGCCGAATATTCCTTCAATGAGCTGAAGGTAAATGACAAGACTCTTTATGACCGGATGGTCGGAGCCGATTCAAGAGTCAATGTAATGAGGACAAACGGGGACCTTGATGCCGGCAGTCAGGAATCCGACAGGATATTTGAATCGGAATTTCATGATCCTTATGTTGCTCACGCTGCAATTGAAACACATAGCGCTCTTGCGAACCTTGAGGGAGATAAGATTACTGTATGGGCTTCCACCCAGTCTCCCTTCGGTCTTCAGGACGGGATTGTCCGTGAACTGGGATTTCCAAGGGAAAAGGTAAGGGTGATAACACCCTTCGTCGGCGGAGGTTTCGGGGGCAAGGGAGCATATCAGCAGGGTGTCGAAGCTGCGAAGATAGCAAACCTGAGCAAAAAGCCTGTTATGCTTGTCTGGACCAGGGATGAGGAGTTTTTCTATGATACATTCCATCCGGCAGGGGTTATCCGGATCAGATCAGGAATGGATAAATCAGGTATGATAAAACTCTGGGATTATAATATATATTATTCAGGTTCACGGGGTTCAGATACGATTTACGATGTCCCGAATTCAAAGACCACAAGTCACGGCCAGAATATGGATGCGGTGCAGATCCACCCGTTTGGTACCGGTGCATGGCGTGCACCCAACAACAATACAAACACTTTTGCCAGGGAGTCGCAGATTGACATAATGGCCTCGGCAGCCGGGATTGATCCGCTCGAGTTCCGTCTCAAAAATCTAAAGGACGAGAAAATGATAGCCTGCTGGAAGGCAGTAGCTGAAAAATTCGGATATAAGCCTGCAAAGACCCCGGGCGGCAGAGGTATTGGAATAGCCTGCGGAACGGATGCCGGAACATGGGTTGCAATGATGTGTGAGGTGACAGTAGACAAGACAACAGGGCATGTTCAGGTTCTTCGGGTTGCATGTGCCCAGGATATGGGGCTTTGCGTGAATCCTCAGGGTGCATTGATCCAGATGGAAGGGTGCATTACCATGGGCCTGGGCTATTCTCTTGTTGAAGAGATCCAGTTCGAAGGAGGGAATATCAGGAACCGCGGCTTTGACAACTATGAGATTCCACGGTTCTCCTGGGTCCCGAAAATGGACTGCATAATCCTCGACAGACAGGATCAGGCGCCGAAGGGGGGAGGAGAACCTGCAATCATCGGAATGGGTGCAATTATTTCAAACGCAATCCATGATGCAACAGGCGCCAGGATGTACTCAATGCCATTCTCTCCGGCAAGGGTGCTGGAAGCGTTGAAGAAGGTTTAATAGCGTTAGGTGAATCCCGTTGAGGGGGACAGGCGGGGTGGCCATCAACTTAAGGATCAGTTTTAGACTGAGAATTATTTTTAACAGAAATACAATTAATTAAGTTTCCCCTCCTTTTTTTAAGGAGGGGTGGCCAGACGACGAAATCATTTTAGGGGCAGAAACTAACTTCGTCTGGCCGGGGTGGTTAATTCAAGTCTTCCTTATTAATAGTAAACACCTCTTTAACCAAAGAAGATTAAACCACCCTGGCCGGGAAAGCAAATTGTAAACGTCTCAAAATCTATAGTCCCGGCCACCCCTCCTTGAAAAGGATGGGAAAGTTATCAGACTTAAATTCAGTACTTTACATTCGGTTTTGGGTTAAACTCTCTCTCTATTAACCTATATCCATCCCCTTAAGTTAACGTGCATGCCCTATGAAGCGGTCAGCGTGGGCTGATTTTAATATATAAACAGGAACAAAAGCGGTAATATAATTCCGATCGCGGTAAGTATTGCCCCCCTGCGTGTGATCCCGTTTCTCCCCTTAATTATAAACAGTCCGGTAATGGTTACTATCATCAGGGCAATGCAGAAAATGTCACTGAAGTATTTCCACCATCTTCCCGGGTTGTAATGGAGGAAATTGATCTGGTAGAAGAGAGGCCTCTTGTCTATCCTTTCAATTACACCCTTCCCGGTTTTTGTATTTATCCTTACAGAACCTCCTTCTACAAATATTGTCAGTACATTCCCCGAAGGATAGTACCATGTTTTATACACCGGGTTACCAGGAACATTTTTCAGAATATCCTGTACGACTTCCTTGTTAAGTGATTCCCTTGTAAAATTAATATCGGTTGAGAATTCCTGGTTCTCTATAATATAGTTGGGATTCCAGTCATGTTTATGATTAAGGGCAATCCCGGATATGGCATAAATGATTGTCAGTCCGGCTATAAGATACCCTATGTCACGATGGGTAACCCTGTTAAATTTTGAAATGTTCATAATTTTATAATTCGGGGCTATCGAACAAGTCCTTTGTGCACCTTTGTGATTACCTTAGAGTCCTTTGTGGTAAAAAATAAATCCATACCACAAAGGATCACAAAGGTCGATAGATTGGGTACACAAAGGGAAAACTTTTTAAAAGTAACTTTTAGATAACCGCGTAGATTCCGTTAAGGATTAAGTACCTGTCTTATATGAATGCTACTTAACGAGTGTGTGCTTGTTGTATACCATCATAAGGTCTGAAAGGACAGGCTGTGAGGCCAGGGCTTTTGCTGTTTCGCATGTATCAGCGCCAACGGCAGCTTTTGCAGCTCCTTCACCCATCTTCATTCCTTCACCTGAATGCATGCCTTCTCCTTCGATTGAAGTTGCAGCAACCTGTGTCAGGGTTCCTTCCACTACTATTTCACTGCCAAGTAATTCCATGGGAAATTTTGGCATTTCTTCCCCTGCCTGAACATAAAGGCTGATATCAGGATTCTCACCTGTAAGGAATAACTTCTTACCGCTTTGTGTACATACATGAACAACTTTTCCTTTGACACTTATGGTTTTGCCGACATAGTCTCCCGGACTTTCTATCAATGCAGTAAATTCTACCTTATTTGTTCCGGAAGCTTCTTCTCCTTTGGATGACACTTCTTTTTTGCCTGTGTTACCGCATGAAGAAATTAATACGGTTAAAGCCAGTAGTGAAAAAAGTTTTCTGATCATAATAATTGAGTTTAGTTGGTTTAAAAATAGCTATTTAATTCAAGGGGTGCAATATAGCAAAAATTCTTCAGGAAATCTTAAAATTCGGGGCTCACGAATCCACATATTAAATGGAATAATTAACTTTGAATAGTTGTCTATTATTTTATAAACCAATTAAATTTTATTCCAAATGAAAAAGAATGTTATGTTGCAAATACTGTCATTCACAGTGATTCTTGCTTTTCTGGGCCTTCCTCTGGCATCCAATGCTCAGGGTTCAAAGGCTAATTTCTCGGGTTCCTGGACTTTTAACGCTGAAAAGAGCCAGATGGGAGAACAGGGCCAGGGTGGAGGTATGAGGGGAGGTTTTGGCGGTGGCAATATGGTTGTTAAGCAGGAAGCCAACCTGCTGACACTTGAACAGACAAGAACAGGTCAGGATGGACAAGCAACGACCACTACCAGCAAATATACCCTTGACGGAAAAGAAAGTGTTAATTCTACAGGAAGAGGCGAAAGTAAATCAATCGCTACATGGGCGGCCGATGGCAAGTCACTTACAGTTGTTACAACAAGAACATTTGAACGTGACGGGCAGACCACCGAGATGAAGACATCTGAAGTATGGAGCCTGACGGGTCCGACTGCTCTTTCTATCGTCTCAACAATGAATACACCTAACGGAGAACGCAAAACAACAAGAGTTTACGACAAAAAGTAACTTCGCAGAGCCTGAAACTCATAATAACCGCAAAGGACTTGATTCTTTGCGGTTATTTTTTATACTTTAGCTTCCATATCCGACCAGATTATTATTAACTCCGGAATAATTGTAACCACCTACAGACCATGCATATGAAGAAGCTAAACAGACCTGATCTATTAATTGGCACATTTCTGACATTATTTTTCCAATTATCTTGCACCGATACTTCAAGAGTCTATGATCAGGATTTCAATCTTAAGAAAATTGCGGGACAAAATTCAGGAATCGCAACGATCTCTGAAGGTCAGGGATTTAACGGACAGGTGCTTAAAGTAAGTCCGACGGTAGAAAACGCCACTATAACGATTTGGAAAACAGGCGATACCGGCGACTGGACGAAAGCAAATTATTTTGTCTTCGAAATATTCGGGAACAACGATTACAGCGGAGTGATAACTCTTGAATTTTACAAGAAGACAAGCCGTTCTTCCGAAAAAGTTGTCCTTCAAAGCGGGGAAGTGGCAGAAACAGAGAAGGACGCTCCATGGCTTACCTGCCTGCTCGGCATAAATCCATCGTTGAAAACCAAAGTGGTTTTCCCTTTAAGCTATCTTGACGCCCAGGAAATATTTATTCCGCGTTCTCCCCGTCAGCTAAAGGGAACAATTTCCGGAAACCGCATTGATCCTGCCGACATTATAACCGTAAACCTTAAATTTGGTCCTTTCAGCGATCCCTATTTTACCCCTGCATTTGAAATAGCTTCGATTGGTCTGAATGATTCATTACCTGAACCTTATGAACCGGTCTCGGCGCCTGTAATTGATCTTTTGGGACAACCGACAGGCAAAGACTGGCCTGGTAAAATCAAGAATGAGGAAGAACTCGTTTCCCTTAATCTTGAACTCGAGAAATCTGTTTCAGGGTCGGAATTTAACGACGGTTTCAGCAGATTTGGCGGATGGAAGGCAAAGCGATTCAAAGCCACAGGATTTTTCAGAACTGAGAACGACGGTAAAAGATGGTGGCTTGTCGATCCGGAAGGCTATGCTTTCCTCAGTGTGGGTGTTGACTGCATGAGATCTACTTCATCAGGACCCGTAAAAGGTATAGAAGATCTTTTCGGATGGCTCCCGGAAAGGGGTGATCAGCGTTTTGCCGAATCTCTTTCAGGCAATGAAACAAGTAAGAATATGGACTTTTACAAATCAAACCTGATAAGGGTTTTTGGCAGCGACTGGAAAGCAAGGTGGAGTAAAATGACTGCAGATATCCTCAGGAGCCTGAATGTTAATACCGTAGGGAACTGGTCAGATGTTACTTTTGCAAAAGAAAATAAACTGTCCTACGTTCTGCCGTTGAATCGTTTCCCCGGAACCAAAACTCAAATTTATCGTGATTTTCCGGATGTTTTTTCAGAAGAATATAAAAGGAATTCAGAAGAATTTGCAAAGCAGCTGATTGACTACAAGGATGATCCTTACCTTGTCGGGTATTTTCTAAGAAACGAACCCCAATGGGCCTTCGGATATCACAACCTGGCTTATGAAATGTTTGCCACACTTCAGCCGTCAGCAACAAAGGACGAATTCGTTAAATGGATCAATGCAAAATACAACGGCGATATTCAGTCTTTTAATACAGCATGGGAGCTTAGTCTCAATAAATTTGAAGACCTGAAAACTTTGGTCCTCAAGGATTACCCGTCTGTTAAAGCTGACAGTGATTTTTATTTATTCTCAACAGTCATGGTAAAAAGATACGTAGATATTCCATGCGATGAGGTAGTGAAAGTCGATAAAAATCATCTCAACCTGGGCATGCGCTATGCCTGGATAAGTTCTGACCTCCTTTATAAGGCAGGGGAGAGATTTGACGTATTTTCAATAAACGGGTATGGTTACAGCCCTCCGCCCACTGCCGATATTGCGAGGATCAGCAAAAAGCCTGTGATGATAGGAGAGTTTCATCACGGTGCTGTTGACAGGGCTCTTCCCGCTACCGGGATTACCGGCGTTATCAGTCAGGACGAAAGAGCGGCA
This sequence comes from uncultured Bacteroidales bacterium, assembly GCA_963703935.1. Taxonomy (GTDB): domain Bacteria; phylum Bacteroidota; class Bacteroidia; order Bacteroidales; family VadinHA17; genus LD21. The sequence continues at coordinate 746,552 of CAVPGA010000003.1, forward strand.
GCTTACAGAAATTATATTGAACAGGGATTTGCACGGCCGGAACTGATTGGCATGCATTATTTCCAGTGGGTCGATCAGCCTTATTACGGAAGGTTTGACGGAGAAAACTACAACATTGGTATTGTGACTATTCAGAATTTACCATACCCCGAACTTACAGAGGCAATGAGAATTACAAATGAAAGGATCTATAGGGTCGGAAGCGGCCTCGAAGATCCCTACAAAGCCGACATTACCAGGGTTCCGCCAATCCATTATTAACATTAAGCAGATCATGAAAAACAGTCGCAGGAATTTTATAAAAAACAGTGCCGCAATATCCGCTCTTTCGGTTACCGGAGTCTGTTCAGGAACATCACGATTTTTGGGTTTGTCAGGGAAGACTGAACTCGTTCCGGAGAAAAGACCGGGAAAGAATAAACCCGGCTATATCCGGGATGCAGGAATTAAAATGAGTTTTGCTTATTTCCGCGGGATAGAGGGTGAGAAACGAAAAATAGAATTTGCGAGGCAGCTTGATGTTCTCGGTGCTGTCGGAGGTATAAATGCAAGGATGGCTGGACTTAACAATGTAAATTCATGGGATTTTGAGGCAGTAATGGCTGTTAAAAATGCATGGGAGAAGGCTGGACTAAAACTCGAAGTAATTGAAGGTCCTCCCTCCTTATCGGAGAAGACCAAGCTTGGACTTGAAGGAAGGGATGAAGAGATAACCAACTTTATCACCCTTATGAAGAATCTTTCAAAAGCCGGGATTGACACTGTATGCTATAACTGGATGCCCGTTATCAGCTGGGCAAGGACTACCACCGACAGGCCGGGGAGGGGAGAAGCATTGGTGACTGCCTTTGACTATGAAGATATTAAGGATCAGAGTTTGACACGATACGGGGAAATTTCAAAGGAATTGCTCTGGAAAAACCTCGAGTATTTCCTTAAAGCGGTCGTGCCTGAAGCGGAAAAACACAGAGTGAAACTTGCAATGCATCCTGACGATCCTCAGGTTGACAGCATAAGGGGGATCTCCCGAATTATGACAAGTGCCGACTCATTCAGGCGTATGGCAAAGATTTATCCGAGTCCTTACAATGGTCTGACGATGTGCCAGGGGAATTTTGCGCTGATGGGCGAAGATATACCAACAATTGTCAGGGAATTTGGCAGGCAGAATCTGATCCATTTTGTACATTTCAGGAATGTACGCGGTGGGAAAATGAATTTTGAAGAGACCTTTCATGATGAAGGAATGATCGATATGTATGAGGCAATGAAAGCATATTTAGATACCGGCTTCAAGGGACCCCTCCGTCCTGATCATGTGCCCACGATGGCGGGCGATAGTAATGAATACCCTGGTTACAGTGTGTTAGGCAGCCTTTATGCTGCGGGATACATCAGGGGATTGATAGAGGCGGTTGCCAAAAACAGCTGAATTGGGAAATCAGCTTCCTTTGGCTGTCCGGACATCTTCTCCATCGAATCTGAATTTATCGGCCCCTTCAGGCGGAGTCAGATATATTTTTTCACCAGGTTTAAGACCCTGTTCGATAACAATATATTTCTCATTTGAATCGCCGGGAACAACTATCTTCTTTAACTTATTCTTCGTATAGACAAATGGAATGCCATCAGGACCAGTGTTAACAGCCTCAGTCGGGATAAAGATTACATCGTTGATTGTCTTAACTATAACTTTGTTGCTGGTTGTCATTGTAGGGCGAAGTGTAGGATCAGAACCGTCAATTTTGACCATCACCTCAAATACCTTGGAGTCGGTGTTAGGCAGTTTTTCTCCTATGTTTGCCACTGTAAAGATTTTACCGCTGTAGGATCTTTCCGGAAAGGCGTCTACATTGATGTTGACAGTCAGTCCGGGTTTTACTTTGTTTATTTCAATCTCACTTATATAAATCTTTGATAACATTGAACTTAAATCAGGTAATGTTGCAACCACCCTTTCAAAGGGATTTATGGAAGAACCTGCTTTGATTTTGTTGCCTCGCCGGTCTTTTTTGTATATAACCATACCCGAGGATGGCGCTTTGACTACAAATTGGGATAGCACCTCCTCAAGATCGCTGACCCGTCTTTCGATCCTGTTAAGCCACATCCTCTGGTTACGGATATCCCTTTCAACCTGTGCTACTCTGAGCAGATAGCTTCTTCCGTTTTGCTCAAGCATCCTTTGCTGTTTATCAAGATCGATTTCAGCCTGCCTTATAGTTGTGGGGGGTTCGTATTTTGAATTGCGAAGTGTAATTTCAGCTTCTTCAACGGAATGTCTCTGGTTTTTTATGGCATCTCTCAGTCCTGTCAGAGTAACTGCTGTATCGAGCATCTTTGTCTCAAGATTTATTCTGAAAGTTTTAAGTCTTTCGGTTTCATCTTTCAGGGTATTGTCTAACTGGGTCCTGTCAAGAGTAGCGATATAGTCACCTGTCTGGACTTCAGTACCCTCGGCAACGAGATCGGTAATTTTGATTTCCTGTGCATGGAAGTCCCTGCCCTGTGCTATCTCAGGTGCTTTTATGTCTGTTGAGTTCTCGGCAAGCAATTCACCTGCCGCCGAAATGGCAATTTCAAAATCCCCCATTTCAGCTTCAACAACCAAATTTTCGTTATCTTTCTTTGACGTAAGCTTGTTGAATAGAGTTAAAGCAATGATCGTGAAACAGATAACGATACCTGTAACTATAAGTGTTCTTTTCATTATCTCTAATTTACGATTCCTTAATTTAGCGAAGCAGAATCGAATGCGAAATTATGAAATAATAAAATCCTATCGTGCGGAATATTATTATTTAACAAGTTTTAACAATGTATCCAGCCTGCCTATAACCGATCCTAAGGAATAGGATAGCTTATGAATAAAAATGTATGCAACTGATTTGCAATAATTTACATTGGCTATTGAAAAAATCAAAAATCCTTTAACCCTGCCCACCGGCAGGCAGGCGCAAAGGGTGCAAAGGGGAAACGCAAAGTTCGCAAAGAGCTGAAATTATGTGTTTTAGCTTTGTGTTCTTTGCGACAACTTAGCGTTCTACTATATAACTCTTTTACGCATATTATAAACAAAAAGACGATAATTAGTTATTGAACCACGGAGTTAAAGGAGTAAAAACGGAGTTACACCGTTTTGAAACTCCGTGTATTACCCTGTGAAACTCTGTGTAACTCAGTGGTTAATGGATTTAAGGATTCTCATTTTATGAAGTTATCAATTTTGATGTTCCTATTAATCTGCATAGGTGAAGGACTTTGCGGTTAAAAAAGGACTTTTTCAACAGCTCCAACTTATTAAATTGTATTTCTGCTAGTTAAATATATTCTCTCTGCCTTAAACTGATTCTTAGGTCGACGGCTATGCCGCCTGCCCGGAGGGTTCACCAGAACAACAATTGTTAAAGATCAGCTTAATTATCTGCTATTTAATAACCCGATTTTTCTCCGGAAATCCGAGAGATGTTCCGCAGTTTCCCTCACAATTCTCTGAACTGCCAAACCATGGTTTATATCGGGGATTACTGATTTCGGATCGTTACCGGTCAGAAAAACATAATGGGCATGCACCATCGATCTTAACCAGCCTGGAGGAACATGAGCGGAGGGGAAACTGCTTTCAGGCCTGTAATTGCTGGCTGTAATAATCCTGTTCCACACTCCGGTCTCTTCAAGGAAATACTCATAGTAACCGGGAGTATGAGTTGAAAATTTTATTGTTCCCTTTTCCCCGCAAAGCTCAAAGGATATCATGTCCCCGGAGCCTGAACTGATCCGGCTCGCTGAAATTGTGCCGGCTGCCCTTGTGACAGGATCAAAAATGTTGATAAGGCTGAAGAGGTCTGAGTCTTCAGGGACATCATGAAAATGCCCTGCCTGCAAAGCATTTGTTATATGTATTTTATCTCCTAAGAATGCAATAAGAAGGCTTATTGTATGTGAACCCAGGTCAGCCATGGCACCGCCGTCGGGTGCCGGCGTTAAACGATTTGTACGCTTTGAGCGGTAACTTTCCTGAAGATAATCGCCATGAAAATATTTTACATCAAAGTGAATCGGCTTGCCAATCATTCCGGATTTCCACAAAATCAGGGCTTCACGGATATGTGTGGAAAAGAGATATTGAAATCCAACCTGTATTGTTATTTCAGGACGATCTTTTACAATCCCTGTAATGCTTATTTCTTCTTCAACTGTTGAGCAAACAGGTTTTTCCAGGTAGATACGCCTGACTCCCTGCATATTAAGAGCTGCTTTAAGATGCTCATAATGAACCACATTTGGACTCAGGATAAAGATAGTGTCGATCTCCTTAATATTGAGAAACTCGTCGAGCGGAAGTGCCCTGTTGAATCCGTATTTTCCTGCAAAGGATTCACGGTGTGTTCCGGTTGAGGAGCAGACTGCTTCCAATTCTATCTCAGGGGAACTGTCATAGTAATAACGTACAGAATTGAGTGAGAATGCATGGGCACGTGCGATACCCCCTGCCCCTATGAATCCTACAACGAATTTTTTCGGTTTCATCAATTTTATTTATAAATTTATATCAAAAATAATTGATTTATTGGTTATTTTTCCCCCTGGAGGTTCACGGAATTAAATGACTCTCCCATCTTAATTTTTTATTTTAATTAACATCTCAGATAATTTATTACTAATCCGGATTAATATGAATACAAAAATGTTTAAGTCGCTCTTCTTTTTTATGATCGTTTCAATTTCTCTTCAGGCACAGGTCAGGGATAAAACGGCACTTGAAAAGGGAATGAACTTTATTGAGACCAAAACCTACACCGCTGCAGAGGATACAAGAATTCTTGAACTTTATAAAGATCTCCGTGTGGCAGATGTTTCCGACGGTCTCGATATGGTCGGACTGCCGGGCACCGGACTTGTCAGTACGGATATCCACGCCGACTGGGTTGATCTGAAAGACTTTAAGCATGTTTTCAGAGGAATTGCAGTCACGGTACGTTATGTTCCCACCCAGAAACCTGCTCTTCCTGCACCTGGCGAAGACTTTAAAAAATGGGAAGGCAATTTTTACAATGCTTTCTCGCATGAAGGCTTTACGCCTTTGATAAGGAAGGGCTCTGCGATAGTTATCGACGATGTTGAGGACAGGGATATAGGTTCAATCGGGTCAAATAATATCCTTGGATGGTATAAGGCCGGGGCTGTAGGCGTTGTTACAGATGCGGGTGCAAGGGACACGGATGAAGTAGGCCTCGAAGGTGTACCACTTTATGTGCGGAAAAAAGGACGCGGGATCCGTCCCGGCAGGAACGAAATTGAATCCGTCAATCGTCCTGTAACGATTGGAGGAGTCCTTGTCTGCCCCGGTGATGTTGTTGTTGCTGATGGCGACGGAGTTGTTATTGTACCACGTGCTGTAGCTGAACAGGTGGCAAAATTTGCAATTGAAATACTTGTCGGTGACAAGGCGGGCAGGAAAGGTCTGTATGAAAGTCTTGGACGTCCGTTGGATAAAACTGTTAAATAGGCCTGAGAACATGAAAAATACACTAATCTCTTTTCTCATTCTGGCGACAGGAAGCATTGGATTTTCTCAAGCCCACACAGAGCCAAAGACCCTCGATATTGGTACAAAGGCACCGGAATTCAGCCTTACGGGCGTGGACTCTAAAACCTACAGTCTGAGGTCTTTTGAGAAAGCCAGGGTCCTGGTTATGATTTTCAGCTGTAATCATTGTCCGACAGCCCAGGCTTATGAAGACCGGATAATTGCCATTACGAAAGATTATAAGTCGAAGGGTGTTGAGGTGGTGATGATTTCTCCCAATTCACCCAAAGCATTGAATTACGCTGAGTTAGGGTACACGGATATGGGTGACAGCTTTGATGAAATGAAATTGCGGGCTGCTGATAAAGGGTTTAATTTCCCTTATTTATACGACGGTGACGATCAGAAAACAGCTCTGGCCTATGGGCCTGCTGCCACACCTCACTGTTTTGTTTTTGACAGTAACCGCATTCTGAAATATGCCGGCAGGGTTGATGGATCCGAAAAACCCGGAACAGGTCAGGGCGAAGACCTCAGAGATGCCATTGACGAGGTACTGGCTGGTCAACCGGTAAAAACCCCCGTAACCAAAGTGTTCGGATGTTCCATAAAGTGGTCGTGGAAAGATGAATATACGCAACAGCTTTATAAACAATGGGCTGAATTGCCTGTAACAATTGAAGAAATTGATGTAAATGGAATAAAACAAATCCTGAAAAACTCCTCTGAAAAACTCAGGCTTATCAATATCTGGGCAACATGGTGCGGGCCATGCACTATGGAATTTCCTGACCTGGTGATAATTGACCGTATGTACCGCGGACGTCCCTTTGAGTTTATAACTATCAGCGCCGATAAACAGGCAAAAAAGGGTGATGCACTGAGATTTCTTAAAGAAAAACAGGCTTCAAACAAAAACTACATTTTCAATAATGACGATGTTTATAAACTCATCGATGCAGTCGATCCGGAATGGCAGGGGGCAATCCCCTATACCCTTTTGATCGAGCCCGGAGGGAAGATTGTTTATAAAAGTCAGGGGACAATTGACCCTGCACAGATGAAAAAAATGATAGTAGAGGACAAATATATCGGCAGGTATTATTAATCACACTGTGAAATCATGGATAATCTTTTTAGCAGGAGACGCTTCATCAGGACAGGAGCAGTTGTTTCCGCCGGACTTGCTACCGGACCGCTGGCAATGAGAGGTCCTTTTAATCCGGCCGGTAATCCTGTAAGGCTTGGGGGGCCGGTTGCCGGAAAGTTCTCCGATCCGCATGAATGGGTCAGGGCCGTTAAGGCATTGAATTACAGTGCTGCTTATTGTCCGGTACAGGTTGGTGCACCTTCTGATCTGATAAGGGCTTACAGGGAAGAAGCAAAGAAAAGCAACATAATAATTGCGGAGGTAGGGGTGTGGAACAATATGCTTGATCCGGATGAAGCTGTCAGAAAGGATAATTTAAAGAAAAATATTGAATGCATGCAGCTGGCTGAGGAAATCGGGGCAAGATGCTGCGTGAATATCTCAGGTGCAAGAGGTAAGATTTGGGACGGACCATACCCTGGTAACTATACAAAAGACACTTTTGATGCGATTGTTGAAAACGTCCGGCACATCATTGATGACGTAAAACCTGTGAACGCCTTCTATTCGCTTGAACCAATGCCTTATATGCTGCCCGATTCACCTGACACCTACCTTGAACTGATTAATGCGATCAACCGAAAGCAATTTGCAGCTCATCTCGATCCGGTAAATATGATCTCAAGCCCCCGTCGATACTTTGGAAACTCCGCTTTCATCAAGGAGTGTTTCGCAAAACTGGCGCCCTATATCAAATCGATTCATGCCAAGGATATTCTCATTTTACCCCAACTCACTGTGCATCTTGAAGAGCGGAGACCCGGGCTGGGAGTGCTGGATTATGCCGTTTTACTTCAGGAAACAAGTAAGTTACAGGAGATTCCTGTTATGCTCGAACACCTTGAGAAACAGGAAGATTATAAGCTTGCTGCAGAGTATGTAAGGGAGGTCGGGGCAAAGTCCGGAATCAGCTTTGTTCAGTAACCCCACCGTGGTTATGATGATTGCATAAACCGATTATTATTTTCCAGTCTGGTGATCCTTCGGATTCTTGACATATTCTTTGTCATTTTTCACTCCTCACTAATCCTTTTTAACCTTTTTGGCTGGATCTGGAAAAAAACGAGGAGACTGAACCTGATAACCCTGTTACTGACAGGCGGATCATGGTTATTCGTGGGTTTGATTGTGGGAACCCTGGGTTATTGCCCTCTTACTGACTGGCATTTTAATATTCTCTACAGGCTGGGAAAAACAAACCTTCCCAATTCATACGTAAAATATCTTGCTGACAGGTTAACCGGGCTTGATTTTAATGCATCCCTGATTGATGACATCACCTTATATTCATTCCTCGCTGCCCTGATACTTTCGATAATATTCAACTTCCGATCTGTGTGGAGAAAACGAGCGAAATAAAATTCAAAATTGATTTGTCTAATAAATAGATTTGAATGTGAAAGTAAAAGACCTTCACTCAGATTCAAATAATGAAAAGGATATTTATATAAAAAGAAAAGCAAAATGAAAAGATTAAAATCAATTATGGGAATATTGCTTCTCTTGCTGTTAGCTGGCAGCAACACCATGAATGCTCAACGCGGGATGAGAGGCATGATGCAGGATTCTGCAAGGATGAACAGAATGAGAATGGTTATGCGCCATGATACTTCAGACATGAGGCTGATGAGGCGGGGAATGGGTCCGATGGGGCATGGAGACATGTGGAGGGGCCAGATGGGAAGAGGGATGGGCTATATGTGGATAAATCCGCAAATGAGAAGAGGTATGGGTCCCGTGTGGTGGGGTCCGGTGGGAAGAGGAACGGATTCTTCGATGATGAGCAGGATGGGCAGAAACAGGACGGATATGTATGGGAGCAGGCTTGAAAGAATCCCGGATCTCACTGATAATCAAAAAGCTCTTTTAGAAAAAATCAGGGCGGATAACCAGGCTGAAATGAAAAAATTCAGGGAGGAGACCGCGGCAAAAATGAAAAGTATGCGCGAAGACCACAGGGAAAAAATTATGGATCAGCTTACTCCTGAACAGAAGAAATGGGTCGAATCAAACAATCCGGGACCGGCAGACAGGTAATCGGGAATGAGGTGATATCTTAATAATGGGAAACGGTGCGGGGACGGCGATTCCGCAATTATATAACTACTTCCCTTTGTAACGATTACCCGGATTATTCCTTCCATAGGAACCGTTCCGGGGTCTTTTATGATCCCCATACTGTTGTTTTGGTGCCTTTACTGGATTATTGTCAACCAGGGGAAATGGATGATTGTCGACAATTTGTATTCTTTTTGTTATCAGTTTTTCAATATCCCTGAGATATTCTTTTTCGTCCGCATCACAAAATGAAATAGCTGTGCCCTTTGCCCCGGCTCTTCCTGTTCTTCCAATACGATGAACATAAGTTTCGGAGATATTAGGGATCTCATAATTAATAACATACTCAAGATCATCTACATCAATTCCACGGGCAGCGATATCTGTAGCAACCAGAACTCTTGTCGTCTGTGCCTTGAAATTTGACAGCGCACGCTGGCGGGAGTTCTGGGCCTTATTCCCATGGATCGATTCAGCACTTATATTCTTCTTCTTGAGGACTCTCACAACTTTATCGGCGCCATATTTGGTACGTGTGAAAACCAGGGCAGTTTTTATCTTCTCATTCTTTAAGCAACTCGATCAAAAGAGCATTTTTATTTACCTTATCCGTGAAATAAACAAATTGATTTACTATTTCAACTGTTGAGGCCGAAGGAGTAACTTCCACTTTTACAGGTTTATAAACGATGGTGCCGGCCAGTTTTACGATCTCGGGAGGCATTGTAGCTGAGAAAAAAAGCGATTGCCTTTTTGCAGGGAGAGCCGCAATGATTTTCCTTACATCGTGGATAAAACCCATATCGAGCATCCTGTCCGCTTCATCAAGGACAAAAATTTCTATATCCCTTAATGAAATATATCCCTGGTTCATAAGATCCAGCAGTCTGCCCGGTGTAGCCACAAGTACATCCACGCCATTTCTTAATGCAGATGTCTGGGGATTCTGATTGACTCCTCCGAAGACTACAGTACAGGTCTGTCCCGTATGCCTGCCGTAAGCCTTAAAACTTTCCTCGATCTGAATTGCAAGTTCTCTGGTCGGAGTTACAATAAGACTCCTTATTTTTTTCCGCCTGGAGTATGCGCCCGGTTTGCTCAGCAGCTGAAGTATTGGCACTGCAAAGGCAGCAGTTTTTCCTGTCCCTGTCTGGGCGCACCCGATCAGATCGGTTCCCTTAAGAATAATGGGAATAGCCTGTTCCTGAATTGGTGTCGGTATGGTGTAACCTTCTTCTTTTAAAGATCTAAGAATAGGTTCAATAATATTCAATGATTCAAACTTCATATTAAATTGTTAGTAAATACCTGGTGAAATAAAAACTGCCCTGAGACGGCGGGGATTATTCCATGGAAGGCGCAAATGTAGTATTATTTGACAGATATTCAGCTCTGCAGGCTGATATTCATCAAACAAATCCCTCTTTCCCCTGTTAAACTAAGTATGGATCGGATAATCCTTTATGACGGAAAATGTAACCTCTGTTGCGGAACTGCCAGGTTCATCAAAAGGCATGACAATTTGAAAAAATTCCGGTTTGAATCACTGCATACTGAGGAAGCAGGGAAGCTTTTACAGAGATCCGGGCTATCGGGAAAAGATCTCAATACACTGATTTACTTATCTTCAGAGCGGTTTTATTTAAGATCTTCGGCAGTACTTCATATTCTGAAAGATATGGGCGGAGGCTGGAGCCTTTTTTATGCGTTTATAATAGTACCACGCGTAATCGGTGACTTTCTTCTATAAAATAGTAGCAAAGACAAGGTACAGGATCTTCGGTATAAGAGATGAGTGCTTTTTCCCTGCTGACGAATAAGGGACGTATAAATTGATCTTATGTGCAGTGTGGGCAACCGGGTGGAAAACTATACCCATGTCAATCAGAACTTCCCCGAACCAAAATATTTGCTTTATTTGCATAAATCTTTGAAAAAATGAGGAGGCAGATACTAATAATCAACACACTCTTGTTTTCTTCAGGATTCCTGGCTGCACAGGTATCTGATTCACTTTCAATTTTGGACACACTCTACTTCCGGCCCCTTAATGAGGTTGTTGTTTCAGCCAAAAGGTTTAACTCCCTGGGTTTTGACACCCCTGAAGCAATCAGAATTCTGGAAACCAGGTCAATTCAAAAAGCTCAGCTTCGTACAGCACCGGAGGCTCTTCAGCTTACGCCCGGCGTATTTGTCCAGAAAACAAATCATGGGGGAGGTTCTCCATTTATTCGCGGACTGACAGGAAACCAGACTCTCTTATTAATTGATGGCATCAGGCTGAGCAATTCAATTATGCGGTACGGTCCTAACCAATACTTCAATACCATAGATGTCTTCAGCATTGGGAGAATGGAGATCCTGCGCGGAAGTGGTTCCGTACAGTATGGATCTGATGCGATTGGAGGTACTATCCAGGTTTTCAGTGATGATACTGATACAAGTGAAAAAACAAAATGGGGCTCCTCATTACTCACGAGGCTGGCAACCAGGGGAATGGAACAGAGTTTCCGTGGTGGAATAACCTTTACAAATAAATATTCTGCATTCAGAACAGGCCTGACATGGAGAAATTTTGGCGATCTTGTCGGAGGCGATACAACCGGCATACAAATACCTTCAGGTTATCATGAACTTGACTATGATCTCAAAGGGAAGATCATAATATCACCAAAATCCCGGGTTACCATGGTCTATCAGAATGTTAATCAACGCGACATTCCAATATATCACAAAGTTACTCTTGAAGATTATGCCGTTAACAGGACTGATCCCCAGAAGCGGAAACTTGCATATATAAGGTTGAACCAGGATTTTGGAGAAGGCGTGCTGAAAAGTGCAATAATAACTGCTTCGTACCAATACTCAGGGGAAGGGAGGGAAGCCCTGAAGAACAATTCGAATCTTTTACGGACAGAATATGACAAGGTAAACACACTCGGGTTTTCTGCTGAAGGAATAGTGGTTGCAGGCAATATCTGGTCAGGAAATGTCGGCTTCGAGATTTACAATGACGCTGTGAACAGCAACCGGACTGACACAGACCTTTCAACTGAACTGAAAACATTAAAACGCGGATTATACCCGGATGGTGCAATGATGAGAAGTCTGGGCCTCTTTGCTGTAAATACAATCGATCTGAAGAAATGGAATATCACATCAGGAGTTCGTTTTAATAAATATATGATCAAAGCGGAAGATGAAGAGGTTGGAATTGCAAAAATAACCCCTGCAGCACTTGTGGGCAACTTTGCAGTCATGAGGAAGGTCTCCCGGGAATCGAATCTTTTCGTCTCGGTGAATACAGGCTTCCGTGCACCCAATATCGACGACCTTGGCACCCTGGGGATTGTTGATTTCAGGTATGAAACCCCGAATTATGACCTGAAGCCCGAAAGCTCGCTTCAGTATCAGGTCGGGTATAAATATCAGGATCGTAACCTCAGGGGGGAGATCTTCATTTATCGCAATGAGATGTACAACCTTGTTGTACGTAAAAGAATTGAAGATCAATTTATTGACGGATATCCACTATATCAGAAGGAGAACAGTGAGAGAGCATTCATTCAGGGTGTTGAATCATCCTGGGATTATTCTTTAAACCGTTCCCTGAATTTTTATGGCAGCATAACCTGGACCTATGGCCAGAATATCACAAAAAATGAACCTTTACGAAGGATACCCCCGGTTTTCAGCCACCTGGCAGTGGAATACAGGTTCAAGGAATTGTGGATAGACCTGGAATGGCTTGCTGCCGGAAAACAGGACAGGCTTGCCCAGGGAGATGAAGACGATAACAGGATCCCCGATGGAGGCACACCCGGCTGGAATATTCTTAATGTCAATACAAGTTATACCTGGCGCTTTCTCAGAGCCGACTTTGGTCTGAGAAATCTATTCAACAAAGATTACAGATACCATGGTTCGGGAATTAACGGTTACGGACGATCGTTATATGTTACCTTAGCAGTCGAAATTTAAAAGATGCGGAAGAACGCCGGGATAGTAATTCTGAAGATCAGCCTGATATCTTTGGCACTCCTTTGTTTGTTTATAGTGTCGGTCTACGTTGGTGTATTTGGCAGGCTGGAGGGCAAAAAAGAGCTTCTGAATTTCAAAAATGAAACAGCTTCAACGGTGCTCTCCTCCGAGGGTGACCTTATTGGCAAATTTTTTACTGAGAACCGTACGAATATAACCTTCGGACAAATTCCGGATCATCTTGTAAATGCACTGATTGCCACGGAAGATGCCCGTTTCTTCGAACACGGAGCGATTGATTCAAAGAGCCTGTTCAGGGTCCTCTTAAAATCCATATTTCTTCAGAAACAGAGTTCAGGTGGCGGAAGCACAATTACCCAGCAGCTGGCTAAGAACATGTTTGGCAGGAGTAATTATGGTCCATTTACGACTCTGGTAAACAAGACAAAAGAGGTTTTCATGGCTGTCCGTCTTGAAAAATTATTCAGCAAGGAGGAGATAGTGACATTATATCTGAATACTGTTTCATTCGGAGAAAATATTTTTGGGATCGGAACAGCCTCCCAGAGATACTTTAACAAAAAAGTTGAACTTCTGGATATTGAAGAATCAGCTGTTTTAATAGGAATGCTTAAGGCTAACACAAGGTATAATCCCCGTCTTAATCCGGAAAATGCAAAAAACAGACGAAATGTGGTATTAATGCAGATGGAGAAATATAATTACCTTGAAAAATCAGAAGCTGACTCCCTAGCCGGATTACCGCTCGTTTTGAAGTATACCAACACTGAATCGGGAGGGCCGGCTGACTATTTTCTTGTACAGGTAAAGGATGATGTGGACCGTATCCTTCAGCATATTGAATCCGAAACGGGGAAAACGTGGGATCCGGAAAGAGATGGGCTTACGATAATAACAACATTAAGTCTTACCCTTCAAAACTACGCCATCAGATCTTTTCGTGAGCACCTTCCGGTAATGCAGGAAAGATTATACAATCAGTACGGAGGAATCCAGGGAAAAAGAATGATTTCAATAATTACGCAAAAAGAACTGGAACGGTTAAATTTAATAAAAAGGGCAGATGAGACCGTTATACAACAAATATTTGACTGGAGCGGATCTTATGTCGATACAATTTCTGTCAGGGATAGTCTGACGAGAGCTTTGACCTTATTGCATGCGGGCTTGCTCGCGATGGATCCAGCTTCAGGAGCCATCAAAATATGGGTCGGAGGGATTGATTTCAAAACGCAGCCATATGATCAGGTATTGGCCCGGCGGCAGCTGGCGTCGGTCTTTAAACCAGTCCTTTATGCTGCAGCGCTTGAGGAGGGGATGGAGCCATGTCAGTATCTTGATAATGATTCAATTATATTGTCGGAATTTGAGGATTACAGTCCGGAGAATTATGACCATTCCTATGGGGGAAAATATTCGCTGGCAGGAGCATTGGCTCAATCAATGAATGTTCCGACCTTCAGCCTGTTCTTAAAGGTGGGGTTTTCCAAAGTAGATTCGATGTGGCAAAATATGGGTTTTTCATTTCCTATTAATGACGCTCCGTCACTTGCAATGGGTACAGCTGAAGCCAGTATAAAGGAAATCGCTGTTGCCTATTCCGCTTTTGCAAACGGTGGTTATAAAGTAAGCCCTCAGACTATTGTTTCAATAAAAGATGCAGAAGGAGGATTAATCTGGCAGAATAACTTCATGGAACCAGGGCCTGGAGTTTTGTCGGAAAGATCAGCTGTATTGATGAGTGCCATGTTGCAAAAAGCTATCCGGGAGGGTACAGGAGCTTCGTTGAACAGTCTGTTTGGAGTTACAATTCCGCTGGCCGGTAAAACCGGTACCTCGCAAAATTATGCCGATGCCTGGTTTGCAGCTTTTAATCCAAGACTCACATTAGTGAGCAGGGTAGGGGCATCAACTCCATCGGTGCATTTCAACACAGGATCAAACGGATCAGGCAGTGCTCTTGCTTTGCCGCTGATTGCACTGACATTGCGAAGCGTACAGCAAAATCCTGAACTGAGAGATGAGTTGTTTGATTCGTTTCCTCCATTGCCTCCGGGATTATCAGGTGCACTTGACTGCCCTGATTTCAGGGAGGAAACAATTTTCGACAGGCTTAAAGATATCTTTGAAGGAGATAAACCCGGAATAATAAAGAAAACCAAACCACCGAGGACCAGGAAGCCGTTTTTCAGAAGGTTATTCAGAAGATAAATTGCCAGTCGAGGCAATTACCCTCGGTTCCTTTATCGTCTTGTCAGACTCAAGCCTTCTTGCATTATTGCGTTCCCGGATGACCGGAATCAGATCGCCTCCGGCCATAGCGAATTTCTCAGAATTCTCAGGTATGGCCAGGTAGACAATAGAACCCGGCTGCAGGCCTTTTTCCACAATTATGTTTTTATCATTCGACCTGCCCAGCAGCACGACCTGTCTTGTCCTGTCTCTTTGTATAAACAAACGGGATACTGTCAGCTCCGGCGTGAACCGCTTCAAGGGGGACAAAGACAACATTATCAAATTTGTCTATCATTATCTTGTTACTTGTGGTCATTGAAGGTTTTAGCGAAGGATCTGCACCATCAATCCGGATCTGAACCTCAAACACCTTTGAATCTGAATTTTGCAATGTCTCACCAATATTTGCGATACTGGCAATATAGCCCGTAAATGTTTTTCCCTGAAATGCATCGATTCCAATCTCAACTGTCTGCCCGGCTTTAACTTTATTGATATCGACCTCGCTTATATATGTCTTTGAATCGAGTGATGATAGATCAGGAAGTGTTGCAATAACCGGGTCAAAAGGATTCAGCATTGATCCGGTTTTGATTTTAGCTCCGGTGCGGTCTTTTTTATACGTGACCATACCATCTGAAGGAGAGGTCACAGTAAAAGCTGCCAGTATTTCCTGAAGGTTTTTGACTTTTGTTTTCTGCTCCTGCAGGGTTAATCTGAGCTTCCGGGTCTCGAGCGATGTCTCGGCAATCCTCAGGAAATATAGTCTCCGCTTTTGTTCGAGAACACGCTGAGCCATATCACGTTCAATCTCTGCATGACGCTGGGTAGCCGGGGGCTCGTATTTCGACTCATCTACTACAATTGAGGCCTCTTCAGCGTCAAAAATCTGATTTCTGATGTCATCCCTCAATGCGCTAAGAACTACGGCAGTGTCAAGAATCTTCATGTCGAACTGTGCCTGGAGATCGTTCAATGTTGTTTTCTCATCCTTGAGGGTATTATCGAAGTTTGTCCTGTCGAGGGTAGCTACATAATCACCTTTTCTGACGATTGTACCTTCAGCTACCAGATCCGTTATCTTCAGAGGAGCAACCCTGAAATATCTGTTTTGAACAATATTCGGACCTCTTATATCCATCGACTGTTCGGGAATCAATTCACCTGTACCGGATACGCTGATCTCAAAGCTTCCCTGCTTTGCCTCCGCGTAATCAACCTCCTTGTCAGTTTTGTCAGAAGTGATCCTGTAGAAGGATATCAGCGCTGCTGAAGCCAGAACTATTACTATAATGGTTGACCTGATTGTTCCTTTCATTGTGCGTTGTTAATGGTTTTCAAACTAAACAGCTTATGTCGTCAGTTTAGAAACAAACCGTTACTGGAAATGTTCGGAGATCGCAAATGTTGAACTCACTCCGAGGTCACCCTTAAAACTGGTTACAGGCAGCAACCGATAGCCAATAACTTAGGTTATTTAATAAGCATTTATTAACTTGTGATCCGACTGTTTTTATTTAATGGCTATCTGTTTAAAAACCAACAATCACCGCTATGAAAACTTTGTCAACCATTCTTTCACTGTTGATTACCTGTATTTTTACCATCCCACTCTCCTGCCAGATTATCGTAACTGGTACAAATCCGACTGCAGCAGAGCTGATCGAATCTATTATCAGGAAAACCGGTAGTGCACGGATCCCTAATACTGTGGATGTTATCAAGGAGGGGGATCCTGAAACCAAAATAACCGGAATAGTGACAACCATGTTTGCAACCATGGATGTTCTCAGGAAGGCAGCTGAATTGAAATGCAATCTTATCGTGGTTCATGAACCGCTTTACTATAATCACCGTGATGAGACACAGCAATTCAGCAAGGATCCGGTATTCCTGGAGAAGAAAAAATTCATAAATGATAACAAACTTGTAATCTGGAGGTTCCATGATTACATCCACAGCTCTAAACCCGATGGGATCATGTTGGGCATGATTGTAAAACTTGGCTGGAAGAATTATGTGACCGAGGGAGATTTCAGCAGGTTTGTTATACCTGAAACGACTTTGAACGGGCTCCTTCAGCGCCTGAAAGTTATATTTCCTAAAAATGCATTCTACGTTATAGGAAAACCTGACATGAAAATATCAAGAGTAAAGTTATCTCCCGGCGCTCCGGGAAGCCAGTCTCATATTGCATCCCTCAATGACAACAGTATTGATGTCCTGATCTGCGGCGAGGCATCGCAATGGGAAACATATGAGTATGCACGGGATGCCGTTTCCCAGGGCAGAAAAAAAGCAGTGATCTTCCTGGGCCACGTTGCATCGGAGGAAGCAGGTATGGATTTCTGTGCAGGATGGTTTAAGGATTTTATCAGGGATATCCCGGTTTTCTTCGTTGAAAGCTCACCGTCGTATTGGTCATATTGATTGCTATCGACGTTAAGGTTAAGTATTTACAGATAAATATGGATTTAAATCTACGAAGATCTATGCGATCATCGGGGAAATACGAATGAAATAATATTTTAATCATGGGTAGGCTGTTCAAAAGTCAAAAAATTTATTATCAGATTATTACAATATCCGTGATATTTTTTTGTCTGTCTCCTTATGTTATTGCCCAGGCAAAAAATCCAAAGTTCAAGGTGATCGCTTTTCATGATGGTGAAGATGATAAGGGTCATGTCAGTTTTGTCCGGGAGGCCGATAAATGGTTTTCCGAGAAGGCATTTCAGCACAAATTCACATATGAATCGACAAAAGATTGGGGTCTTCTTAATTTTGAATCTATTCACAATTACAATGTTATAATTTTCCTGGATTCCCGTCCCGACTCCGCTTTACAGAGAGCTGCATTTCAGCAGTATATGGAGAATGGCGGGGCCTGGATGGGATTCCATTTTTCAGCATTTTCGCTTTCTCCAAGCGCCTACCCTCAGGATTGGGATTGGTATCATAACCATTTTCTCGGGTCGGGCGAATACTTAAGCAACACCTGGCGGCCCACCTCTGCCGTTTTACGGGTTGAGAACCGGAAACATCCTGCCACACGGCATCTCCCGAGAACATTCACCTCTTCTCCGAATGAATGGTACAGGTGGTCAAATGATCTCAGGACAAATCCGGACATACAAATTCTGATTTCGATCGATTCGACAAGCTTTCCGCTTGGTACAGGACCCAAACAGCATGAAATATGGCATGCAGGCTATTACCCTGTTGTGTGGTCAAACAGAAACTACAAGATGCTGTACATCAACATGGGTCACAATGATATTGATTACGAGAATAAAACCGGCACTGAGCTTTCATTAACATTTGGAAATAAGATTCAGAACCGGTTGATAATTGACGGACTTCTGGAGCTGGGGAAGCGGAAATAGAGAATGGGAGAGTGGGAGAATGGGAGAGTGGGAGAATTTTTAAGAAAAAGTCTGTTACCGGAACAGAATAGAATTGCTATATTCAGCAAAAATTCTTTTGTGAGAGTTAAAGCTGATTAATTGCATAGTGATGGGAAAAAAAGTATCGTTCCGGATTGGCGTCTGGCTGTTAGTATTTATGTTATCCGGAACTAATGTCGGCTTTTCACAGGAAAGCAACTGGACGCATTTCAGGGGAAGCAGTCTCAACGGAATTTCAACTGCGGACAACATTCCGCTTAACTGGGATGAATCCACTACCGGATGGAAGACGGAAATCCACGGCATGGGACATTCATCTCCTGTTATCTATGGTAATCAGATATGGGTCACGACTGCGACATCAGACGGGAAGGAGCTTTATGCAGTATGCGCCGACTACAGGACAGGGAAGATAATTTATGATATCAAAGTATTCACTCCTGAAGCTCTTTTCGGAAAACATTCGATAAATACCTATGCAAGCCCGACGCCGTGTATTGAGGAAGGTTTTATCTATGTTCACTACGGGAGTTCCGGAACAGCGTGCATAAATACTTCCGACGGATCAATAGTATGGAAGCGGACTGATCTGAAGTGCAAACATGTTCAGGGGCCAGGATCTTCCCCGGTTCTGTATAAAAACCTTCTGATCCTTCACTTTGAGGGTACTGATGTCAGGTATATCATTGCACTTGAAAAATCCACAGGAAAGACCGTATGGAAAACTGACAGACCGGAAGAACCCTACATACCTCTTCCTGATATCGGGAAGAAAGCCTATGTCACACCTTTAATCCTTAAAGTGAAGGGACGGGATCTTTTAATTTCGAACGGATCAGCGGTTTGCTGCGCCTATGAGCCTCTTACGGGGAAAGAGGTGTGGCGGGTCGTCAGGGGAGCCGAATCGACCGTACCAATGGTAATAGCAGAAAAGGGAATTATCTATTTTTACACAGGTACAATGGTTGATACTGACGGAACTGTTTTTTCGGAGATGCTTGCTGTCAATCCTGAAGGTAATGGCGACATTACTGGCACAAATATCCTCTGGAGGAAACGTGATGACCAGATCCAGACGCAGATACTTACGCCTGTTATAAAGGACGGACTTATCTATACTGTCAATTCCAGAAACAACCTTATGTGTATCGATGCTGGCACCGGGGAGGAAATCTGGTCTGCACATCAGAAGGCAAATTTTAACGCATCACCTGTTTACCTGAACGGGATCATCTGGTTTTTTTCAATAAAAGGAGAAGTCCTCGCAATTAAGGCAGGAAGAAAATATGATGTGGCCGCACAAAACCAGATGGATTCAGGGATCTGGGCCACACCACCAATACTCAGGAATTCAGTGATCCTCAGGACTGAGAAATATTTGTACAGGATTGGCAGTCAGTAACTCCGGACTTTGCAGGCAGCTTTTTTTAATTTGTGCTTTACAGATCAGAGTCTGTTTTCCTGCCGGGAATTCATTTTATGACAAGTGTCTGGATGGAATGAGGCAAGCTTGTAATTTCAGCGGAGGCGCCCCGGATATTTAAATTGTAGACTGTTTTCCTGTTTGTTTTATTCATTACAACGATGGCAACACTGCCATCCTGATTAATAAATCCGGTGGTCAGCAACTGGCTCCTGCTGGCTGACGTTAAGATCCTCTTTGCACCAGGATGTATGAACTTCGAAAAATGTCCGATATAATAGTATGAATTCGTATAGATCAGTTCTCCTGTTTTCGTATCGGCATGAACCGGTGCAAAGCAATAGTTCCCGACATGATTTGGACCGCCGGTCTCGTCAAGGACGTATATTCCAGTCTGTCCAGGCCTCTGTCCAGTTATTGAAATCCATGATCATCGATTCTCCGTATGCTTCCCCGAGCCTCCAGGAACCATAACGTTCCGGGTTAAAGCTTGCAGGAGTCCCCTCAGTGAATATCAGGTGCTTGGCGGGAAATAGTTCATGTACCATGCCTACGTTTTCATACATTTTGTCTCCGCCGCTCCAGTTCTCGTACCAGTGAAATCCCATTCCCCAGGCATATCGGGATGCTGCAGGGTCATCGAAAATAACCTCAGCCCTCTGGACTATCAGATCGCGGTTATGATCCCAGACTATTATTTTTTTATCCCCTAACCCTTCTTTCTCCATTACCGGACCCAGATTAGTCTTAAGGAAATCCCTTTCATCTTCAGAGGAATATATGCATGATTCCCATATTTGCTTAGCCATGGGCTCGTTCTGGATCGAAATACCCCAGACCGGGACTCCCTCTTTTTCGTAGCTCTTTATGAACTTTGTAAAGTACTCCGCCCACGATTGATAAAATTCGGGTTTCAGTTTTCCCCCATGGAGCATGTCATTGTTGTCTTTCATGAATGCCGGTGGGCTCCATGGACTGGCAAACAAGGTTAATTTTCCGCCGGATGCCGCAATTGCTTTCCTGATGAGAGGAATTTTATATTGTTTGTCATGATCAATGCTGAATGATCCTAATTCCTTATCGCCTTCAGTAACATAGGTATAGCTTCCGCTTGAAAAATCGCAGCTGTTGATATTGGTCCTGGCGAATGTATAACCGATCCCTTTTTTATTGTCATAGTAAGCCTCCAGCAATTCTTTCTGGCTGGCTTCCGGCAGCTTTGCAAAGGTTTCTGCTGAGGCATCTGTCAGGGCACCCCCAATACCGATAAGTGTCTGAAAAGTTTTATCCGGATTTGCAAAAACGTAAACCTGCGATTCTGCTATAGGCTCTGATTTGCTGAACTGAATAGCCGCCGGCTTTAGCCTTAACCCTGTACTGTCGGCAGTGGTAAATACGGTAATGCTTTTTCCTTCAGTTTTAAACGTACTTGTATAGCCGGCTTTCTCCGGATCCCCGCTTTTTTGCTGAATGCATGATACAATAAGTATCAGGGAAATCATGTACAGGTTGCTTCTCATATTAATAATCAATTCTGATCAATTAATTTATTAAATCCTGTACAATTTAAGATTTATTATTGAGCGCGGTGCAATATATTTATTAAAGAAAAATCACCCGAACTGCTGACAAGCTGTTATCAGATAGCCAGCTTTATATTAAAGACTCCTGTTTTTGTAGCCCCCCACAATCTGATCCACAACGGCAGATACATTTCAGTACCACGTGCCCCGCTGAGATCGCCAAGGTCAATCAGGTTCTCATCTTTCCAACCCAATTGATATAAGAGCTTTTTTACTTTCATTTTTGCATCATTGTCATTTCCAGAGATGAAGTTAACGTGGTCTCCTCCTCCGACCAATTGAGGATTAACCATCACGCCGCAGTTCATGGTATTCAGGGTTTTCACAACTTTTACTCCGGGAAAGGTATTCTGAATCACTTCCGCAAGTGAAGTTGTATTGCTCATTTCCGGGATTAATGAAGGCGGAGTACCGCGAGAAAAATCCAGCGGATTGGCCACATCCATAATGACTTTTCCTGAGAGGTTAGCCGGTCCGGCCAGTTTCAGGGCATCCATAGAACTTCCCCCATAGGTACCATTGATGATCAACTCCCCGAATGCTGCTGCATCCGCAAAAGTTCCCAAACCGACTTTGCTGTTTGATTTGTACCACTCGCTGAACGAAGGATTACCCATATAATCCTTAGATGTGCTGGCAAGCTTTTCAGCAACATTTCTGGTGCCTAACATTACCTCATGGCCAAGTTCTGTAAGCCTGACAGAAAATGTACGCCCGACAGCTCCTGTTCCAAGTACTCCGATTTTCATTTTGCCTGATTGTTAGTTGATTTAATGACACAATACTATAAGTGTATATGTATTTGTAACAAGAAATCGGGCAAAATGTTGAAATCCCTGAACCTAAAGAACCATATTCAAATCAGCCTGCTGATTGATATTTTATTCTGCCTTATTAAAGAGTAAAGTACCCTCTGATTCACCGGCAGAGCTGGAGTTTTTGAAGCTGATAGTAAGAGTATTGGTTGTTTTATCAACTTTCCAGGTCTCCTTGGAGACAAAATCTTCAGTCCCGTTCGACGTTGTCGTCGATTCAATGTTCAGGATTTCCACCTGTTCTCCACGTGATGCTTTTGATTTTCTGGGCATTTCATAGATCGTGATGCGGTATTCCCTGCCATCGAGTGTCAGATTTTCAGTAAAGGGATATTCCTGTCCGTCACCGGTATCATAGATTCTCTCAGTAAGGAGGCTGTCGCCCTTAATTTGAACATTTAATCTGATCAGCGTGGGAAAATATTCAAGCACGGTTGATTTTGTCCTGTCCAGTTTCCAGGCTCCCTGGAATCCGGAATCCTGTCCTGTAACTGGAAGTACGGAAACAAAAGCGAATATAAACAGGGAAATAAAGATTGAAATTTTTTTCATAATGATGTTATTTTAAAATTTAGTGGTAAATGTATAAAATCCAAAAATTCTGGCCATCCAACCGGATGAAATTAATTTTCGTTAGTGATAAAGACGTGAAAAAGTCGGGATTGTTACAAAATTCCCGGTCTCTGATTTTGTTCTGACTAGTCGGACTATTTTCTTTATGCGTTCAATCCGCGTCTTATCCCTTTTTGCGTCGTTTAACCAGCCGATATAAAGCCTTCTTGCAGAAGGAGAGAATTTCATAAAATTATCAAATGCAGTTTTATTGGTTTTTAAAGCGGATAAAAGATCCTCAGGGATTTCCGGATCATCTGACGCCCTGTTGTCATATACCAGACCAGGATTCTTAAATATTTTATTATAAGCATCAAGACCTGAGGAAGTCATTTTGCCCTGGCTGATTAGTTTTTTGACCCTTTCAATGTTGTATTTCGACCACCGGCTGCCTGGTCTTCTTGGAGTGTATACCTGGATATAATACTCGTCATTTATCCTTTTAAGCTTCCCGTCTATCCAGCCGAAACACAGAGCCTCTTCCACTGCCTCCGCATATAGAATGCATTCCCGGCCGGTATGCTTCTTATAAATGATCATCCAGATCCCTTCTGGTGAATCATGGTTCCCTTCGAGCCATTTCCGCCACTCAGCCCGGTTCTTAAAATAAATCTCTTCCTTCATAACTCAGTGTGGGTTAGGGGTCTGCAAGGATTTCTATTCTCGATCAATATGGCTATCCCGATTGCGGGAGATTTTTTGTTTCCCGCAGATAACGCAGACCTGCCTGCCGCCTGCCTGCCGCCTGCCTGCCGGTAGGCAGGGTAGGCAGGGTAGGCAGGTTTTCGCTTATAAAACCCTTTGATCCGAAAACAATTCGCTTATTATCTGCAACCAAGTTATTAAAAGTTCATTCAGTTTGGTCTGTGTTTCATTCATATTTAGACTAAAAGACAAACAAAACTTACTTTTCAATATTTACAGTCACCTCAGTTCCTTTTAGTCCCTTCGCTTCTGCCTTAACAACAAATTAGATAAGCAGACCAATAGACCAGGAGACCAGCAGACCAATAGACCAGTAGCCCAGCAGACCAGGAGACCAGCAGACCAAACAACAAACCATATCTTACTTTTCAATATTTACAGTCACTTCAGCGCCTTTTAATCCTTTTGATGCAGCTTTAACAACAAATGAACCGGAAGCTCCTTTTTCTGCTCTGACAATCACCAGGCACATTCCGTTATAGGCTTTCCTGTATGAAGCCTGGAAATGGATCATGACTGGTTGCATCACCATTATCAACTGCCACTATTTTACCAGGTCCTTCAATGCTGAAGTTCACCAGGTTACTGCTTCGCGGGAACCAACAGCTTATTTTTATCTTCAACTTTAACCGTAATAAAAACAAGGTCATTACCATCAGGACGGATTGAGGGTCGGTCGGCTGAGACTGAAAGCTGTGAAGCTTTACCAGTTGTAACCATCTTATCCTCAGCCCATTTTACTCCATTCTTATAGGCAACAACTTTCAGTTCTCCGGGTTGATATACAACATCATCCCATCTCAGTCTGTACTCAAACTGACCTTTTTTCTTTTTGCCAAGCGATTTGCCATTCAGGAACAATTCAGCTTCATCACCTGAAGTATAAACATGGACAGGAGTTACCTGACCTTTTCTTTCAGGCCAGTTCCAGTGAGGAAGGATATGTGCCATCGGCAGTTCAGGTCTCCATTTTGACTGGTAAAGATAAAAACGGTCTTTTTTAAATCCGGCCAGGTCGAGGATCCCGAAATAGCTGCTTCTTGAGGGTACTTCTGTAACATTTTGTTTATCAAGTAATTCTTTAGCCATATCATATCTGCGTGTGCCTGGTCTCAATCCGGTAAGATCCCCTCCGTAAGGAGTAGGTTCACCAATATAATCGAATCCGGTCCAGACAAATTCACCGAATACTCCCGGATATTTATCCTGCATTTCCCATTGCTGGTCGGCAGTTGAAGCCCAGGCGGGATAAGCAAGGTCGTATGAGGATATCTGGAAGATCCCTTTACCGGGCAGATTATTATTCAGGTCGCCCTGCAACCACAGGGAAGAAATATTCACCTCTTGAACTTATTGTCGATGCCGATTCGCTTGAATGGAACGGCAGGTTATCATTGTCTTTCAATGCGAAAAAAGCATCATACCTGTAAAGACGGTAGTTAATTCCAAATACATCGACGGTTTTCTGGAAACCATTGGTTCCTGATTCGTCCCAGTTACATCCGACTGTTACCGGTCGTGTATTATCTTCTGATTTGATAATTGCCCTCAGGCTTTCAGAGAGTGCAGGATTGTTCTGATCATTCACTTCATTGCCGGTGCTCCAGATAAAAACTGAAGGGTGATTGCGGTCACGGCGTACCATTGCCCTCAGGTCCTCCTCATGCCATGCATAGAACAGCTTATTGTAATCATTTCTTTTCTTGGGAGTCTTCCAGGCATCAAATGCTTCATCCTCAACAAGGAATCCCATCCTGTCGCACAGATCAAGCAGTTCAGGAGCCGGAGGATTGTGGCTTGTCCTTATGGCATTGCATCCCATTTCTTTCAGTATTTCAAGCTGACGTTCAGCAGCCCTGATGTTGAATGCGGCTCCAAGCGCCCCAAGATCGTGGTGATTGCAGACACCCTGAACCGGCACTTTTTTGCCGTTAAGGAAAAATCCATCACGGGGAGTAAAATTCAAGTGTTCTGAATCCGAAATTTGTTTCACAGATATCTGTTACCTCTGTTCCCTGCAAGTACTGTTACAACAGCTTTATAAAGTTCCGGATTTTCAAGATCCCATAGAACAGGATCCTTTACCGGGATATCAAGTCTGAATTTGTGATCTGCCGAAGCAGTCAGGGTTGCGGTTGCAGTTATTGATTCTGCAACCGGTACTGCTGATGCAACTCCTTTTTCATTCAGCTTATAGACTGCATGCTTTGACAGTAACGGGAACTGGTTGTCCAAGATGGCTTTCAACTTCTGCCTCGACACTTAGAATAGCGCTCTCTTTCTTAATTTCAGGTGTTGTACAAAATATACCATTATACGTAATGTGAAGCTGGAGAGGTCTTTACAAGCCAGACATTCCTGTATAATCCTGCACCCGGATACCATCTTGAATCCCAGCTTTTTGTATCAAGTCTGACTGCAATAAGATTCTCCTTGCCGAAATCAACATAAGGAGTAAGGTCAAGCCGGAAGGAGGTATATCCATATGGCCATCCACCGACATATTTACCATTCAGCCATACTTCGGAATAAGCCATAGCACCGTCGAAATCCATATATATCTGTTTTCCCTTATCTGAATCATTTACAGTAAAATGTTTTCTGTACCAGCCAATCCCTTTCCAGGGCAAAAGTCCGGTATTATTTTCAAGCGTATCGCTGAAGGGACCTTCAATAGCCCAGTCGTGAGGAAGATCGAGGGTACGCCAGTTACTGTCATTTACTGAAGGAAGCTGGAGCCCTTCAGGTTCTTTATCTGTTGTTACTGCATCGGTCGAGGCATTGAAATATTTTACGAATTTCCAGCCCTGATTGAATGATTCGCGCGATCCTGGGGGAATTCTGTGCCAGGTATTAGCCCGGTATTCAGGAATATAAGACCTGAGATCAGCAGTGCAGTAAGAAGGTTCCGTTTCATGATTTACTACTTGTTTTAAATTTTGTCTAAAATATACAATTCAGTTGAATAAATAATCGTTGTGGGGGTGTTGAAAAAGTCCTTTGTGAACCTTCGTGATAACCTTTGAGTACACCACAAATCCTCCGCACAAGCTGGATCCTTCGCTAAAATTGCCCACTGGGCAATTTTTTAACGCTCGGCCCCTTTGTGGTAAAACATAATTTAATACCACAAAGGATCACAAAGTATCACACTAAGGAACACAAAGGGAGAAAGTCCAAAAAATCAACTTTTTCAACAGCCCCAGATACATATTTAATGCACCGGATTATTTTTTTACAAAACGATGGCTTGCGACATTACCTGATATAAGGTGAATTCTGATTATATACAAGCCGGGATCAAAATGCGAAACATCAATTAAAACCGAATAATCAGGAGAATTGTCTATTTCGTGCAACTTGTTTCCGGGCAGCGAGAAGATCTCAATCCTCTCGATCTCAGTATCCGATTCTATATGAAGTATCCCGGCGGCAGGATTCGGGAAGATCCTGAAGACAGCCTGTGGCTCTTCCTCAACTGAAGTTGCCTCACCGACCATATTTGCATCGAGCCACGCAAGTCGCCGGTAAATCCAGCTTTTGAACTTTTCGATCTCACCACTGAATGTTAAAGGCTGCTCTCCATATTCAGGGGTCCCAACATTTATTCCAAGTATATCCCATTTCTGAAAATGCCTTTCCTGTGCTTCATCAAGCAGAGAAGCCACTGAATCGATCACATGATTTAAATATCCCTCGCTGAGTATCGTATTTCGCAACAGATAGTACCTGTTATGAATCTTATTGGCAAATAAGTCATCCTGCATAAGTTTTACTTCCCAGGAAGGCGGTATCGGCCAGTCGAAACAGTCATTTACCCTGTAAGCCCATCCTGAGCCATCAGTCTGGTTAAAATTAACGCACTCTTCTGTGATATCTTTCCATGCCCAATCAAAGTCCCAGGGAGGTCCGGATTTAATACGTCCGTTGTTGCTGTCTCTGTCCTTAAAATAAAACCTGCTTTTTTTGTAGGCATCCACATTTCTTGATACTTCCCCAATTATAAAATAATCAACAAATGAATTCACATCCAGGTAGGCTCTGTATCCGGTGCCCGGGTCTTTAAACTGCTGGCTGTACAGGATCCTTTCAAATGAATCTACATAATCCTTTAAATATTTTTTTTGAGTGAAAGTAAGCTGGTCAGGTTCAGGATCATAATATACAAAATGGACATCCCCGCCAGGCTTGTTCAGCGGGGAATAATTACTCAACCAGCTGTCTGACTCAGTGAAATAGTCATTCACAAAGATATATCCGCCTGTCAGTTCATCGCCTGTATTTTCATTCTGATTAAGCTCGGTTATATCCACCCGATTCTTATCCTGTTTTATTTTTTCCCCCAGCAGGTAGATGCCCTGATACTGCCCATTGACAACGACTTCGCAATATACTAGTCCGTGGAGCATAGTGTCCCATTTTCCTGAAAATGTCAAAAGCCAGATAATTCCGGAGAAATGCCTTATCGTTATAATTTGCAGTTAAGACCCAGTCATTTTCTTCAGGCATATCCAGTATTTGTACATTCAGGTTGTTGCCTGCGTTGTCACGGGTTTCAAATCCGTATGGTTTCTGTGGAAGTGATGCTGAATACCGGCCCCTTATCTCGATCCCGACCTTCCCGGAATATATATTTCCCGGATCAGTTATATTATTGATTTGCCCGCTGCCATTATGAATTATTTTCATATCTGCCGTGATTTTCGGCTCATCAGGTATCTTTTCGCCGTTTGGAGTATTAATAATAACAATTGGAAGTGCAGAAGTCTTAAATCCGGTTTGCTGACCAGGAGCAGCCAGGCAGAAAGAGGCTGAAAGAATCAGATATAGAATAGCTTTTATCATGAGGTACATAAAGTTAGTACAAATATATTAAAGTAGAGGAAAGAAAGAAGGGGAGAGTGGGAGAGTGGGAGAGTGGGAGAAGGGGAGAAGAAGAGAGAGGAAGAGAGAGGAAGAAAGGGAGATGTAGGAGATGTAATTTATCTTTTTACTTTTGTTTTTTATTTATCTATTGCCTTATATCTTATGTCTTTTTAAACTCCCGAATGATGAAGAAAATTTCAGCCTGCATTACCCTGATTACATTATTGTCCTGGATACTACCTGCCCGCGCTCAGTACCTTGCACCCGCAGTCAGGGCATTTACCCGTCAGGATACCCTCAGGGGTACTATCACACCAGAAAGGGCGTGGTGGGATCTTACATACTATCATCTTGATATTGCAGTAAAACCTTCAGACAGCACAATCTATCGGGAATAATACAGTGAACTACAGAGTATTAAAGAGTGCGGACATAATGCAGATCGACCTGCAGGAACCAATGAACCTGTTGAAAGCTGAGCAAAATGGCAAATCGCTTACCTTTAAAAGGGAAGGGAATGTATTCCGGATCAGAATGTCAGAAACACAGGAGGCCGGGAGGATTTATACTATCATTCTTACTTATGGAGGAAAGCCTAAGGTTTCACGAAGACCACCCTGGGAGGGAGGCATTACCTGGAGCAGGGATAAGAACAACAAACCGTTCATTGCCTCAACATGCCAGGGCGACGGTGCCAGTCTCTGGTGGCCTTGCAAGGACCATATGTATGATGAACCTGACAGTATGCTTATCAGTGTGAATGTGCCATCTGATCTGATGGATGTTTCAAACGGAAGGCTGAGGAGCGTTACAAAATTGAAGAACAACACAACAACTTATAACTGGTTTGTTGCAAACCCGATAAATAATTATGGTGTGAACATCAATATCGCCGATTACGCTCATTTTTCAGAGGTTTTTAATGGAGAGAAAGGCCAGCTGGATTGTAATTACTATGTCCTGAAGGAGAACCTTGAAAAGGCTAAAGTTCAGTTCAAACAGGCTCCCATGATGCTTGCAGCCTTCGAATATTGGTTCGGCCCCTATCCTTTTTATGAGGATGGATATAAGCTTGTCGAAGCGCCCTATTACGGGATGGAGCATCAGAGCTCCGTAACTTATGGCAATGGCTACAGGAACGGATACCATGGAGTGGATCAGAGCGGCTCAGGCTGGGGTGATAAATTTGATTTTATTATTATTCATGAATCTGGCCACGAATGGTTCGCAAACAGCATAACTTATGAAGATATGGCTGACATGTGGGTCCATGAAAGCTTTACAAATTACTCTGAAAATCTTTATGTTGAATATTATTTCGGTAAGGAGGCCGGAACGGAATATGTTCTGGGTACGAGACAAGGTATCCGGAATGACCGGCCCATTGTTGGTATATACAATGTGAACAACAGCGGTTCGGGCGACATGTACCCAAAGGGTGGTAACATGCTTCATACGCTCCGCCAGATCGTAAATGATGACGAAAAATGGAGAGGCATTCTTCGGGGAATGAATAAGGATTTTTATCACCAGGTGGTTAAAGGGTCACAAATTGAAGATTATCTGAGCAGCAAGACCGGACTCGATCTTAAATCCTTTTTTAACCAGTACCTCAGGGATATCCGGATCCCTGTATTTGAATACTCCGTAAAAGACTCAAAGCTGACCTTCCGCTGGAATAATTGTGTGCCGGGATTCAATATGCCCCTGAAGATATTTATATCAGGAATCGAACGGAATATTGTTCCTGTTTCCCGCTTTGCTACGATTGACATTGGAACCAGTAAAGCCGTAATTACTGTTGATCCCAATTACTACGTTGCCACACTTAACATGACCGGAAAGTGATGGATGTAATAGCAGTCTTGCAAATTGTGCCAGTCATGTATGGAATGACATGCATGACCTGCACGACCAGCATGACCTGCATAACCTTTTTTCTGGCAGCATTTTTGTAAGCAGGTTTTATAATAGTTGAAAAGTTTCAAAATTAATAAATTATAGCCAATGATAAGATTATCAGTTGCTATCGTAGCGGCATTTTTTTGGATAAGTCTGGGCGCACAGGACGTTGCGCAATGGAGAGGACCACAGCGAACCGGTATTTACAACGAAAAAGGATTATTGAGGCAGTGGCCCGAATCAGGGCCGAAAATGATCTGGCATTTTGATGAGCTCGGAGAAGGACACACTTCGGCAGCTGTGACCAGCTCAGGTGTATATACTACCGGAATGCTGAACGGGACAGGTTATGTTTTTGCCATCGACCTGAAAGGGAAGCTTTTATGGAAAAAGGAGTACGGTCCCGAATGGACAGAAAACCATTATGGGGTCCGGTCCACTCCGCTTGTCATAAAGGACAGGCTTTATCTTATGAGCTCATTCGGAAAGCTCATTTGCATGAACACTGCCAATGGCCAGACAATTTGGTCGATAGATACCTTTAAGGAGTTCGGAGGAAGGAATATTACCTGGGGAGTAACCGAGAACCTTCTATATGACGGAAATATCCTTTACTGTTCCCCCGGAGGTCGTGATGCAACAATTATAGCTGTGGACAGGACCAACGGTAAACTGATATGGAAAAGCAGGGGCAAAGATGAAAAGTCGGCTTATTGTTCGCCATTGCTCATACAGCTCCCTTCGAGGAAACTCCTGGTGACAAGAATGGAAGGGTCGATCCAGGGTTTTGATGCAACAACAGGTAAATTCCTGTGGAGCTTCGATTTCAACATGGACCCGTATGTTCATCCCAATGTGCCGGTATATATTGACGGATACCTTTACTGCACAAGTGGATACGGCCTTGGTGGGGTTATGCTTAAACTGGCTGCCGATGGTGCAGGGGTAACAGAGGTGTGGAGGAATTCCAGGCTTGATCCGAAAATAGGAGGTGTGGTTGTACTGAATGGTACTATTTACGGAGGCGGCGACAGGAACCGCAGGTTCTTCGGCGTTGACTGGAAAACAGGAAGGGAACTTTTCGCACTGAACCAGCTCGCCCCGGCTAATGTCATCGCGAACGACGGTTTGCTCTATATCTACTCGGAGAATGGCAAAGTCACACTCGCTGAACCTGAAGCTGACGGTTTGAAAATTATCAGCACCTTCACCGTTCCACTGGGGACAGGCACACACTGGGCTCACCTGGTGATCAACAACAGGAAGTTGTATTTAAGACACGGTAATTCCCTGATGGTGTATGACATAGCCTCCGGCGGAAGCTAAAAAATTTCCCGGGAAGGGGTAAAAAGCCGAAACCATTAAACCGCAAAGTCTTCAATAATATAACTTTGGGCGGGAAAAGGGCAGCGTATATAAGACAATTTCGCGCAATGCCATAGGTTTACCCTCTGCCCCTAAAGGCATGCGCGTTAACTTAAGGGGATGGATATAGGGAAATAGGGAGAGAGTTTAACCCAAAACCGAATGTAAAGTACTGAATTTAAGTTTGATAACTTTCCCCTCCACCACATGCCCCCCTGCAGGCTGGCTCCTTCGCTAAAATCAGCCGCTGGCTGATTTCTTAACGCTCGGCCCCCTTATCAAGGAGGGGTGGTCGGGACATTAGATTTTGATAGGTTAACAATCAACTTTCCCGACCGGGGTGGTTTAAGATTAAATCAACCATATAGTACCGAACAGTGTTGTCTTCTGAATTTTCTGCCATCAAGATTCTTTGACTTTAATTGACTCCATAAAGCAGCTTCTGAATCAACCACCCCGGCCAGACGAATTTAGTTTTCTGCCTGTAAGATGATTCCACCGTCTGGCCACCCCTCCTTAAAAAAGGAGGGGAAACTTATATAATTGTATTTCTGCTAGTTAAAATACTCGGTTTAACACTGATACTTCTTAAGTTAGCGCGATGCCCTAAAGGGGGTTCTTAAAAGTCCCCTTTAGGCGATTTAAGGGCAAATGATAAGTGCAGATTCCTTATTTTTCGATTAGTACCGGTTTTCCGAAGCCTATCTTTTCAAGCGGTTTAAGTTGTGTTGCCGCATCTCCGACAACTACATAGTACATTTTATCAGGCACAATATATTTGTCGGTTACTGCTTTGTGCTCTTCAATAGTCATATTTTTAATAACATCCTCTTCCCTTTTGATATAATCTTCAGGCAAACCATACCTGCCCATTGTTGAAAGCATATTTACAAGTGCATTATTTGTTTCAAACCGGAGGGCGTTGGATCTTATCATGCAGTCTTTAATAAACTGCAGATCAGCCTCTGATACGCCATTCCTGTATTTTTCCATCTCATCCTTTATTATACTTACAGACTCAAATGTAGCGTCCGATCTGACACTTGTTCCGGCAATGAAGGGGGCGACTGATTTCATCTCCTCGAAATAACTTGAAGCGCCATAGGTGTAGCCTTTCTCCTCCCTCAATATCTGATTGAGAATGCTGGTGAATGCTCCGCCAAGCCGGTAGTTTATAAATTCTGTTTTTACAAAATCGGGGTTATCCCTTGAAATCGCGGGATATCCTGCATAGATAACCGATTGTCGCGATCCGGGCATATCAACAAAATAGATCGCCGATTTTTCAGGCGGCACGGGTGAAGGATATTTGTTCAGGATTACATCTTTGGCTTTCCATTCATCTGTAAGCGGCTTGAGCGCGGCTATTACCTGCTCCTTTGTAATGTTGCCTGCAATATATATTTTCGTAACCGACGGTGAAAAACACCTGTCATAATATGCTTTAAGATCATCGGAGCTGATTTTATCTATTGATTCGCGGGTACCCTGAACATTGTATCCGAAGATATTATCGCTTCCATAGATCAGTTTGAAGAAGAGCTGGCTTGCAACGTTCCTTGGCTCTGCTTCCGATTGTATAATGTTGTTCTTCGTCCTGGATTTTGCCATTCTGAACTCGGCAGTGTCCCATCTGGGTTCAAGAAGGATCTCTTTCATCAGTGAAACAGTCCTGGTGAAATTCCTCGCAAGTGTTTCAGCATTCATTGAGATATCTTCCTGGCCGGCATACATCCTTATATCTGAGCCTAAAAGTTCAATCTCTTCTTCAAGCTCCTCGGGCGTTTTATTTTTTGTACCCTGTGGAAGCGTATTGCTAACAACCGTGGAGTAACGGAATTGATGAAAAATCCCATTCTGTCAGATTCAAGCCACAGGACCTTTTCAAGGGCGTTTTTCGGGAACATTTCAAAATAAGTCGTAACATCCCGGGAGGTGAAACCATTATTATTACCTCCGACTCCTTCAATTATCATATCAAACTTTCCGGAAGGCACATTCTCGGAACCGCCGAAAAGAAGATGTTCAAAAAGATGGGCAAAACCCGTCTTTCCGGTTGTTTCCCTGCTTGATCCCACATGATACATGATAGCATATGAGATCATGGGATCCGAATGATCGGTATGTAAAATTACCTGCAAACCGTTCGGCATTTTGTATTTCTCGTACGGCAGGCTTAACTTGTCATTTTCAGGAGCCTTTCTGCATGTTAAAGCTAGAACTGTTATTGCCAGCAGAAGCGTAGCCTTTTTCAGGAACTGGAGATTTTTCATTTGTAATGTTTTAATATTGAAATACTTTTAGTCTGGTTCAAAAGAATTACGAATGTATTAAATTATAGGCATTCACTAAACAGTTACCTGAAATTAGTTTTTTCTTCATTCAAAACGCAGAACTAATTAAGAACTTACACAGAGGTTTGGGGTTGTTGAAAAAGTTGATTTTTTGGACTTTTTCCCTTTGTGTTCCTTAGTGTTATACTTTGGGATCCTTTGTGGTATTAAATTATGTTTAACCACAAAGTACTCAAACCTGCCTGCCGGCAGGCAGGGGTTATCACGAAGGTTCACAAAGGACTTTTTCAACAGCCCGGTGTAAGTATTTATAAATAGTAATTTTAAAGGTTGAGCATGGTTGTTTTTTTGACTATTTTAGACTTGAATTTTAAAACGTCTGCCATGAAAAGGAGTTTGATGGTCTCTCTTTTACTTTCATTGATTGCAGTCTCCTCAGCCCAGGAGAAAAGCTTTCTGAATAATATTTACGATTATCTTGAAAATACCTCTGTTTTTGAACTGAACCAGGAAGATGGTCATACTCCTCTTGTTCCCTATTCAACGGTAAATGAAGCTCTTAATAACGATTTTAAAAAAGCCGTCAGCCGTTTGTCACTGGATGGAGTTTGGAAGTTCCATTATTCCGGGACCCCGGAAGGTGCCCCTGCAGATTTCTTTAAAGTTGGATTCAATGACAAAAAATGGGACACCATAAGTGTTCCGTCAAACTGGGAAATGAAAGGCTATGGCGATCCGATTTTCAGAAATGTCTCAACCCCATTTCATCCTGATCCTCCCAGGGTACCCAGGGAATATAATCCGACAGGCTCATATCGCAGGTCATTCAATATTCCATCGGGCTGGAAAGACAAGGAAATTTTCCTGAGAATGGAAAAGACTGCATCTGCCTCCTTTGTGTGGGTAAACGGGAAAGAGGTCGGATATAACGAAGGAGGCCAGGAGCCTGCAGAATATAATATAACAGGATTTGTCAAACCGGGAAATAATTCAATTGCTGTCATTGTTTTCAAGTATTCTGATGGCTATTATCTTGAAGATCAGGATTATTGGCGATTAGCAGGCATTTTTGACAATATATGGCTTTTTGCAACCCCCAAAACACACATTTTTGACTGGGTGGCAACTACCGACCTTGATGATACCTATACCAACGCAAGGCTTGACCTGTCTGTTGATGTAAAAAACTATTCGGACAAACCAGGAGAAGACTATTCAGTCAGGGCAGTTCTCTATAATCCGGCCACGGATTATTGTTAAATCGTTAACATCAGGGAAGTTTTCAATTCAGCCGGGCGACAGGCACACTGTGAAATTGTCGGATATTTTAGAAAATCCGGCTAAGTGGTCAGCCGAATATCCAAATCTTTACTACCTCACATTTGAACTTATAAACTCTTCAGGCCAGACAAGGGAGGTTCTTTCAGGCAGGATCGGTTTCAAGGAGACTGAAATAAAGAACCAGGTGTTTTATCTTAACGGCGTTCCCGTAAAATTGAACGGGATCAACAGCCACATGCAGCATCCTGTGACAGGACACACGATGGATGAAGCAACAATAAGAAAAGACCTTGGCATTTTAAAACAGTTTAATATAAACTGCGTCCGCACTTCTCATTATCCGCCTGTTATCAGATATCTGGAACTTGCCGATGAGTATGGAATTTATATTGTCGATGAGACCGGGGATGAAGCTCATGCTACCGAGTATCTCTCCCGGGATAAAGCCTGGGAAGGAATGTATCGTGAAAGGGCGAGAAAAATGGTCCTCCGCGACAGGAACCATCCCTCGATACTGTTCTGGAGTGCAGGAAATGAAAGCGGCGAAGGTGACAACATCTGCGCCGTAATCGATGAGGGAAAAAAGTATGACAGAACCCGCTCATGGATGTACGGGGGCAATGCATTCAGCCATCCCTGTGAGGAAATAATAGGACCAAGATACCCGCAGATAAGGGACCTCCTGACCCGGGTTTATAATATACCCGAAAGTGAGGACCCAAGACCTTCATTTCTTGATGAATACCTTGCAGTAACAGGTAATGGGGGAGGCGGTCTCGATGACTACTGGGAGGTTTTTTACAGCCATCCCAGAAGCATGGGCGGCGCTATCTGGGATTTTGTCAGCACCGGGATAAAGGAGACTGTAAGAACAGTGAATGACGTATCAGGCAATGATGTCCA
Source organism: uncultured Bacteroidales bacterium (assembly GCA_963703935.1). Taxonomy (GTDB): domain Bacteria; phylum Bacteroidota; class Bacteroidia; order Bacteroidales; family VadinHA17; genus LD21. The sequence goes on from CAVPGA010000003.1 coordinate 782,683, forward strand.
GGTAAATATAATGGGAAGGGCGAAACTTGTCCCGGGGATATCTGGTAAAGGCATTGATCTTAACGGCCATGATCAATGGGTCGAAGTTTACCGGGATGAGGGTCTGGAGATAAGCGGGAATAACCTGACATTGACACTGTACGTATATCCGCGCGCTCTGTCAGGTTCGGCAGGTACCCTGATCACAAAAGGCGACTGGCAGTTCGGGATAGACCAGTCAAATAAGGATACGCTTGAATTCTACCTTACAACGAGACAAAGACATACAGTTAAACTGGACCTTCCCGGAAACTGGGAATACAACTGGCATCAGGTAACAGCCTGTTATGACGGCTCTTCAATTTTTCTGAATATTGACGGCAGGGAAAGCGTACACCTGCCTGTCTCGGGGAATATCAGGAATACCCCTTTCCCTGTCAATATAGGCAGGAATGCCGAAATCCACGGACAGGAGACTTCTGTCTATATATGTGATGCAATTATTGACAGGGCAGGCATTTTTTCAAAACCAATTGATTTGTCTTCTCTTAAACAACCGTCGGATGAAATTAAGAAACAGGCAGATCTGTGGCTCGATTTTGAAGAGATTACGGAAGAAGGTGAATTTTACAGTTATGGCATCGGCGCCAGGACTTACGGGTCAATCTGGCCTGATCGCCGTCCCCAGCCTGAAATGTGGCAGATGAAAAAATCGGCACAACCGGTTCAGGTAAAGCTGGTTTCGGCTGATAAGAGACAGGTGGAGATAACGAACAGGTATCTCTTTACAAATCTGAGCCAACTGGCCTCCGAATGGGTGCTTGAAGCTGATGGCAAAGTCCTTCAGCGCGGCAGCCTGGCTTTAAGCATCGCAGCCGGACATAAGGAGCTTGTGACAGTTCCTTTTAATAAGCCTGAGATTATTCCCGGAACTGACTACCGGCTGCTTTTAAGTTTCAGGCAAAAGGAAAGGACATTGTGGGCTGATAGCGGATTTGAAATAGCCTGGGATCAGTTGGAACTGCCCTGGTACAGGCCAGCTGAGGTAAAAATGGCGAAAGTTTTTCCTTCAATTAATATTTCAAACGTGGGGGAAGAATCTGCTTATTAAGGGGAGCGGATTTGAATATATGATAAGTACAAGTACCGGACTCCTGGTATCGATGAAGGTCAGGGACAGGGAACTGATTAAGAATGGAGCCAGACTTAATTTATGGCGTGCACCACTTGCCAATGAAACCGATGAATGGACATTCAGGTCATCCAATATAAAGCACCGCACCGACGGTTATGGCCGGATGGCTGCAACCGAATGGTATTCAGCCGGGATCGACAGGCTGACATCTGCTCTTGATCATTTATCATGGGAAAAAACAGATGAGAACTGTATTGTAATTAATGTTAAAAGCATATTTGAAACCGGAAACAGGAGAGGTGCCTTTATTAAATTCCATCAGGTATACAATTACCGGGGATGGCGAAATTACACTTGAGAATTCAGTAATCCCCGACGGTGATGTCCCTTCATGGCTTCCACGGATAGGTCAGCAATGGGTCCTTGACAAAAGTCTGGATCAGGTTCAGTGGTATGGTCGCGGGCCACAGGAAAACTATCCGGACAGGAAAAGCGGATACAGGATCGGAGAATACACCTCAACAGTTGCTGAGATGTATGAACCTTACCTGATTCCCCAGGATTATGGCCTGAGGACAGATAACCAGAGGGTACGGATAACTGATAAAAGCGGAACGGGACTGGAGTTCAGTGCTGATAAGCTGTTCAATTTCAGCGCCCAGCCATATTCTACCGACAACCTTACAAAGGCGCTCTACACATATCAGCTTAAGCCCTTTGACGGTATAACTTTTAATCTCGATTATGCCACCAGCGGAGTTGGCTGCACTGCTGCGGGGGTCTTCCCGCAATACCAGGTAATGCCGCAGAGATTTGATTTTACAGTGACGGTCCGGGCTGTACAATGATACTTAATCTTCCACTCTGTGGAACTCTGTGTAAATAAAAAAGAACTTACACAGTTAGATCCACAGAGGAGACACAGAGTTACACAGAGGTTTAAAGATCCTGTAATTCCGTAACGGCGTACAGGTTACTTGCTGACAGCTCTACAGCCTTTGACAGGTTTTCTTTAGCTGCAGAGTTATTATCAAGCCCCTTGTATCCCAGTCCTTTAAGCAGATAAGCATTTGACAGCCTTGCATTTTCTGCTTCCCTTTCCCCGAACTTTGCAAAGAAATCAATCTCTTTTGACGAGCTTTGCCCTATCTGTCTGTCTCCTTCAGTAATAAGGACGTTAAAAATATCTGCTGCTTCTTTCTTTTTTCCAAGCTTCTCAAAGCTCAAAGCCTGGTAATACTTTAAGTAACTTGAGCTTCTGGTTTCCAGCCCTGTTGACAGTGTGAAATAACCTTTGGCTTTTGCCCTGTTTCCCATTGCTTCATATGCGCTCCCGATGAAATAGTCCACCTGTATGTTACGGTTACCAGATCTGCTGCCTCCAGCCTCTTCTTCGGGAACCTGAGCCAGAAGAAATTCCTCAAGGGCTTTCGTGTAGTCTTTCGCGGCAAAGTATTTTTTACCAAGCATAAGATGAGCATCTATTATATTGTCCCTGACTCTTGAATCCCCTTCACGGTAGCTGAATTTTCTTCCCGTGAGGTACTGAACGGCTGTTTCAGGTTTCCCGGCGAGTGTCAGTACGGTCAGCTGACGGGCAAATGCGTCATCGCGCTTTGAAACTGTTTCATTGTTCCCTTCAAACATTTTAAGCCTCTTTTCAACCGGTGCATTGCTCATCTCGTACAACGCATCAAGCTCTTCGTAGTAAACGGGTTCGTCTTTTTTAAGGGACATTGCCTTTTCGTAGGATGCTATTGCATTAATTCCGTCACCCATATGCTGAAAATAGCCCCATCCCAGATTCCGGTGTGCGATTGCCAGCCGGGGATCATATTTAATTGCCTGTTCCCAGTATCCTATAGCTTTTTCTGGCTGCTTGTCATAGAGGATATTTCCAAGGTAGTAATAAGCCCTGCTGTCATCAGGTGTATATTTCAGTGCAGTTTCAAGGATCCTGATGGTTTCAAGACGGAATGGGAAACAGTAGTCGACAGAGAGCTCCGACCCTGCTTTGAAATATTTCGCAGCTTCCTCTTTGCTGCCATTTTTATCAGCTATAAATCCCCGGTAATAACTGATTATCGGATTTTTGCCATCGAACCGGCTGAGTACATCCTCTGCTTCTTCAGGAAAACCATCATTGAGGTAACCGACCGCAAGTTCGAGATAATTCTGATCAAAGTTCCTCATTCTGGTATTCAGGACAGAAAGCTCTTTTTCCGCCTTCTTAGCATCTCCCGATGCTTTTGCCGTGAGGTAGGATTCATTTGCCGCCCTGAAATCGAGAGGATCGTTCATTAACAGGGGTTCAAGAGTTTTCCTTGCCCCTTCAAAATCGCCTGAAGTCCTCTGGAGTGAGGCTTTAAGATTAATTGCGCTGTTATTCTTAACATTGGTTGACAATGACTCATTAACCTGGTCGATAGCTTTAGTGATTTTGCCGGTTAAAGAGGAGATCCTGGCAAGCTCCAGGAATGCGGATGAATGCCATGCATAGTCCCATGTGGCACGATACAGGGTATCAATAGCTTCATCATAAAGTCCGAGCGCCTTAAGGGTTAATCCCTGGCCATAAAACGGCCCACAATCTGAAGGTCTTGTATAATCCTTTGCAAGTCTTTTTATTGCAGTCGCAAAATAGATCCTGGCCCTTGTATAATCTCCATTTTTCAGGCAGATATTGCCCATTGCCGTATTTGTCCGGATATCAAGGGGATCGCGTTTCAGGGCTTCTTCATAGTAATCTGTTGCGTTGAGAGTGGGATTTCCGAACTGCTGTATCCTGCTGCCTGTAAGGTAGAGTTCTTCCACAGTCGGTATATCCTTCGGCAGACCCGGACGTTTAACAGTCTCAGGCAGAGCTTTTTCAGCCGGCTGTTTAACAGGTTGGTATGAAACCAGGATTTCGCCTGTTTCGGAATTTGACATTTCCGTATAAAGATCCGTGATCTCGAAGGGTGAATCAATCCTGACTAACTGTTTGAATGCTTTTACAGGTGAGATTTCGAGATCCTTTTTTAATACCGTTTCACCTTTATTCTTAAGGATAATAGTCGCCTTGCTGACTTTCGCAGTTGAATAATATCCGAGTAAAACCTGGTTCCCTTCCCGCAAATCAAGGTTTACAGCTCCGTTAAGGTTTGCATTTTTGAAGCCCTCAATATCTTTTACAGGATACCAGTATTGTTTGAAGGTCTTGACCTCGTACGGCCTTATCCAGCTGTAATCGGGCTGGTTATCGGAGAAAGCGCCTGTCATTATTTCAACATAGGGACCGTCATTTTCTGTAAGCCTGCCCTCCGTTGCCTGCCCTCTCGGACCGGAACCCCATTCCCAGAGCTTTGCCCCCTTGACTATATTATGATCACCAATATGCACGGTACCTGTCTCCTTCCCGTGATCATAGCCGCCCATAAAATCTTCTTTGAGATCCCATGCAAAGAATGAATTTGAATTTGGAGAGTTTTTCCACCAGCTTACATCAACACCCTGTGTAAAATCCTGTCCGTTATATACCTGTGTTGAAAAAGGCCATCTTGTAAAACTGTTTTTCGCGTGATATGTGGCAAATTGAACGCTCGGAGGAAATATCACCTGGTAGTTGCTGTTCGTATGAGCTGCAACATTTGCCCAATACAGGAATGAATGTGTGAACGGGGTAGGGTTTAGGATCTTTATTTCTGCCATGAAGTATGATTTGCCCGGAAAAGCTGTTATTGCGATTGTCCATCTCATCCTTTGCCTGGGCTCAGTTTCACCTATCCTGATGGTCTTGCTGCCATCGGAGTTTTCGGAGGTTGTATAGTCGACAGGCAAAAAAGTGGAAGCCCTGTGATGGTGAAGCACACACCATTCGATCCCTCCGGAGACCCAGGCACCCAGCATGCCTATGTTTGATGGCTTTACGACTCTGTTTTTATAGATGAAGTTGTAACTGTTTGTCTTGTCAGTAGCATAATAGAGTTTCCCTCCTATTTCGGGAGTGACACAAAGCTTAATATATTCATTTTCAAGTATTAAGGCCTTCCATGCTTTGTCAGTTTTCTCATCCGAGATCACATCATTCAACCTGTAGGGATAAACAATTCTGGATGCTCCCTGATAGGACTCACCCTTGAAGAACATGGGATTTTTATCAGGTGGACTTACAGTGTATGTAGGTATTACCCATTCCTGTTCCGAGACTTTAACCTGTGAGTCACAGTCAAAAGTTGCAAGAAGCATAAATGCCAGGGAAATGACAATTTTGCAAGCCTGATTTATAGCAATAGTTTTCATGTAAAGGATATTAAAGAGTCATATATAAAGTTAGCGATACATTTATGATCCGTCGAAGTGCAATTAACTGTGTAAATATTTATACAATATTGAGGTTTTATCCGGTACTAAAAATGAACTCTGAATGCTTTAAATTCAGTTTGCTCTGCGAACATCAGCGTAATCAGCGGGAAATAAAAAAAAATCTGCAACAGTCCCGATTACTATCAGGATAGCGGATCGAAATCCCGCGGATCCCTTCCATTCATAAAGATAAAATATATACTGATGAAAAGTCTGATGAATATCTGAAGAATATTGGTTATATTTTCATTTTAAATAATTGTTGCATCCCGGCATTAACAATCTTTAACTTATGAAAAATATTTTTGCAATTTTACTGACCATTATTTTTGTCTGGAACCATGGATATTGTATTGAAAAACAGAAAATTACTCCAGAGCAGAAAGCAAAGCTTGAGCAGCTTAAAATGGAAGTATCGGATAACCTGAACGGTAACATATTGTCTTTCTGGACCTCCAAAATGGTTGATGAGGTTAACGGCGGATTCTATGGCCGTGCCGATTTTACGGGGAAGGTTTACCCCGATGCTGAAAAAGGAGGTATTTTGAACGCCAGGATATTGTGGACATATTCATCGGCATATCGTGTGACCCATAATCCTGAATATCTGCAAATTGCCAAACGTGCCAAAGAGTATATCCTCGCCCATTTCATCGACAGTCAGTATGGCGGAGCATACAGGAGCCTGAATGCAAAAGGAGAGCCCTCGGACCTGAGGAAGCAAACCTACACCCAGTCTTTTTTTATTTACGGTCTGGCAGAATACAGCAGGGCAACCGGAGACAAGGAAGCACTTAATAAAGCTATGGAGATCTTTAAGTTGTTCGAGAAGTATGCATTTGACAAAGAGTCAAACGGATATTTTGAAGTCTTCAGCCGCGACTGGCAGAGGGTGCGCGACAGGCTTATCGGCGAAAAAGATGATGTGGATGAAAAAACAATGAACACCCATCTTCATGTATTGGAAGCCTATGCAAACCTTTACAGGGTATCGGGTGACAAAGTAGTAGGCGATCGTCTCAGAAATCTTGTTGAGATTTTTCTTGATAAAATAATTGATAAAAAGAGTTCCCATCTGATTTGTTTTATGGACAGGAACTGGAACAGCACTTCAACTGTCGATTCCTATGGTCACGACATTGAATCATCGTGGCTGATATATGAGGCTGCTGACCTGCTGAAAGATCCGAAGCTTCTTGCTCGGGTTAAAGAAAAGAGCATCAGCATCGCGAATGCTGCTGCAGAGGGCTTGCTAAAAAACGGGAGCATGCTTTCCGATAAGGACAATTCAACAGGTCATGTAAGGACCCAGCTTTCGTGGTGGGAACAGGCAGAAACAATAGTTGGCTACCTTAATGCATTTGAACTGACCGGTAATGAAACATACCTTGACAATTCAATTAATGGCTGGAATTATACAAAACAGCATTTTGTTGATCTGAAAAACGGGGGATGGTTCAGTTCTGTTACAGAATCAGGTGAACCGGGAAGAGGCGACAAGGCAGGATTCTGGGTGTGTCCGTACCATAACGGGAGGATGTGCATGGAGGTTATGGAGAGGGTCAGCGAGTAAACCTGACCACTGTCAGTGATTATTTAAAATCTGAAAGATATGTACACCTACACCTTAGGCGGTAAAAACGGTAAGAAATATACCCTCCGCGAAAGTGATGATCTTGTAGCTGTCCGGACTAAGAATTCACGGGATCTGAAGAATGCAGTTATCTCAGACAATGGGAAAAAGGTTCTTAAGGATTTTGATGTATTGATGGAATTTCCTGAGGCTGACATTACGATATTTCAGACAAAAGACTCTGTCAGAGATGATGTGGCGGTCAGGAATAAGGCCAGATCAACCCTTAAAAAAGAGCCGGAGCTGAGGTTTGTCGGGAAAGTGCTTGTCGAAGAGGATGGCAAAACCCTTGTTTTATATACTGAAAATATTTTCATAAAATTTCATGACCAGGTCAAGACCGAAGTCTGTGAGAAAATTTTAACGGAAAACAACCTGAAGATCAAGCAAAAACCTGATTTTGCCAGGAATGCTTATTTTGCAGGTGCACCCGAAAATACCGGACTCAGGATATTTGAGCTTGCCGGATCCTTACTAAGCAAAAAAGAAGTTGAGCTCTGCCACCCCGAACTTATCAGGAAAAGGAGCCTTAAAAAGATCCATCCTCTGCAATGGCATTTGAAAACAACTACCATAAACGGGATTATGATCAGGGCCGGCGTCAAAGCCGACACTGCTCATAAGCTGACAATGGGTGAAAACATAATAATTGCCCTTATTGATGACGGATTTGATATTGATCACCCTGAATTTAATCAGCCGGGTAAAGTAGTTCATTCAAGGGACGTGTCATTAAGCATTAACGATCCCCGCCCGAAAAACATCTACAATAACCATGGAACTGCATGTGCAGGTGTCGCAACTGCCGCAGGGATCAATGCCTCGGGAGTTGCTCCTGCTGCAATGCTTATGCCGGTGCGTCTCAGTTCCAACCTTGGATCAATGGCAGAAGCAAATGCTTTTAAATGGGCTGCCGACCATGGCGCTGATATAATCTCCTGCAGCTGGGGCCCGGAAGACGGGAACTGGAGCGATCCTGATGATCCTGTCCACACTTCCGGGACCGGTCTTCCGGACAGTACACGTCTGGCAATGGATTATGCCATCTCGATGGGACGTAACGGGAAAGGTTGCATAATAACATTTGCAGCCGGCAATGGTAATGAGGATATCAAATATGACGGATACGCAAGCTATAGCAAGGTGATTGCAGTAGCAGCCTGCAACGACACAGGTAAAAGAAGCGTTTACAGCGATTATGGCGAAAGCGTATGGTGTTGCTTCCCGAGCAGCGATTTTGGATATGACCCGTTTAACCATCCGCAAGCCCTCACGACAGGAATTTACACCACTGACCGGATGGGTGAGAATGGCTATAATCCTGATGGTGATTACACTGACGATTTTGGAGGAACTTCAAGCTCATGTCCCGGTGTTGCAGGGATTGCAGCTTTGATCCTTTCTGCAAACCAGGGGCTTGACTGGATCAAGGTGAGGGACATTTTGCGGGAGACATGTGAGAAGATTGATAAGGCAAATGGAAAGTACGATAAACAGGGACACAGCATCTTCTACGGATATGGAAGAGTTGATGCTGAAAAGGCAGTGAAGCGTGCCCTTGAATTAAAATCCCGACCTGATAAAAAGGGCAGAAAGAAAAAAAGAGAATCCCTCCCGGTCCTTTAACTAAATGAAAATGATGGAGAGCAGTTCAGAATACATTTCTACTATATCAAAATATCTTATATGGCACGTGAAATACTGACACTGAAGGATATACGGAAATATCAAAAATCCGCGGACAATACACGTCTTGCTGAAGACCCTGTCTATCCTGTCGGAAAAGACAAATATGTCGACAGGCTCTTTAAATATATTCCTGCAGAGCTGGTAGCGGGTTACATTTTTGTACTCGGAGTTGTGAAACGCTTAACAGATGCCGGCGAGATCAGGATTATCCACTGGCTTCTTTTTTTTCTTTTTTGTGTCCTGACCCCGTTATATCTCTGGCGGGTTCAGAAGGTACTAAAACTCCAGCAGCATATAATTTCCCTTCTTTCATTTATAATCTGGGTCTTTGCCCTGGGAGGACCGTTCACGCTTTTCAGCTGGTATAATCCCCTTTATGGAGAAATTTTATTGCCGGTATTCACCCTTATAATTGCTATCTGGGAAGCAGAATGATCTTCATTTCATTCGGTTCAGTTACCGGACCGGGAGCCATCAGCAACTGTTTTCTGATGTTTTTTGCGAGGGAGACATTGTAAAAAACCTTAATCCGGACTGAAACTCCTGTTTTTAATCAGAACAAGCAGGCAGTTCGTCAAAATCAACATTTGTAATCAATAGCTAACACCGGCTTATTAAATCTAATATAATCAGGGGTATAGGTTTAGCCTTTGTCTTATAGCACCTCCATTTTCTCTTTTCCCTGTAAATTCACAATACATTTTGACGAATGATACACTTTGCAGAGAGGAGTGGATTATTTCTGTAAACAATTCCCCGGATTTAAGTGACCAACAGTCTGTCAGATACAATCATATTCCCATTAAATGGGCATTATCGACTTGACACTGATCTTAATGTCAACTACTTTTATCATAGAAAAAACATATAAACTTAAAAAGATAATAACATGAAAGTTCATTACCAAATCACATCAAGTGAAACAGGAACTGTGAAGCTGAGAAGAAGAAAAATTGCAAAAGCACTCCGCTGGTGGCTTCGGGAAAACGGAATTACCTTCCATCACATGTATTATATGAGTTAAACCTGATAAATGAAATACCTGAACCCTGATTGATCAGGTAAAGGAGTCTGAATCGTCAAATATTCGTAAATAAGGCTGTGCCGGAATGCAGCCTTATTTTTTTTGAGCTATTTCACCACAAATTAATGCCATAGCATTAACGCTCGGTCCCCCTAAAATTATCTGAGGCTGTTTGAAATCCGGAACACTATTCTTTTAGCCTGACGAGCTCGACGAAGTCAAAGGACGAAAGAAAAGGCGCCCAAAAATACAAATTAATGGCTTTGTTTTCGCGCAGGCCGGCCCGAACCAGGGCCCAAAGCCATTTCCGGCGGCTTTTCTTTGTTACTTTCTTTTTCCGAAAAAAGAAAGTAAAAGAATAATTTTGGGCGAGCAAAAAATGAATAACGATTCTGTACTCCGCATTGTGGATTGCACTCAAATTGTATCTTTGACTACAGTGAATAAGAACAGTTAATGGGCATGAGACTTATTGGATCCATCATTGAACTCTCAGGAAATAATCTCCAGCTGGCAAGGCTTTTTAACAACTGGATTATTGTAATGTTATCGGCTGCACTTATTTGTTTCCTGGTAAGTGAGATAACCCGTAACTATAGCCAGGTTGATAAACTCTGGAGCATCATGCCCCTTATCTACGGTATCATGACCCTGTCAGCTTTCCCTTCTGCACGGATCTGGATTATGTGTCTGCTGATATCCATATGGGGCTTCCGGCTCAGCTACAATTTCTACAGAAAGGGAGGGTATAACTTAATTCTCTGGAGAGGGGAGGAGGATTACAGATGGAAATTCATAAGACAGAGTCCGATACTTAAAGGGAGGATCCGGTTCGGATTGTTTAATCTGTTATTCATTTCATTCTATCAGCATTTTCTGATATTCCTCTTCTCAACCCCGCTTTTGCTGGCAGCAAAAAATCAGGGTACAAATCTGACCTTTGTTGATATTGTTGCAGCTGGCCTGATGCTGACATTCATTATTGTCGAATCTGTTGCGGATAACCAACTGCACCGGTTTCAAAATCTAAAACGTAGTAAATTGCCCTCTGAAGGATTTTATAGGGAATCAGTTAAGAACGGCTTCCTGTCAGAGGGATTGTGGAAGTATGCAAGGCATCCGAATTTTACTGCGGAACAGGCTGTCTGGATCAGCTTTTACCTTTTTGGCGTTGCAGCTTCCGGGAAATGGATTAACCTGACGATTGCCGGTCCTGTTTTGCTGGTGCTCCTGTTCCGGGGCAGCAGTGAGCTTACTGAACACATAAGCAGTCGGAAGTATCCTGCCTATTCTGACTATAAAAAAGAAGTCCCAAGGTTTCTACCTGGGATTTTGAGAGGGGGATTGAGGGGGTGAAGCTGGAATGCCTTGTAAATTAGACCACTGCAATCATGTTACGTTTTTTGATCGTCTTTTAATTTATATAAGCGCCCTTTTAATATGTCTTTCTTTTTGATTTAATATGTCTTTTAATACGTATTTCTTTTTGATTTAATATGTCTTTTAATACGTCTTTCCTGCAGGGAGGAGTCCAGGTGTCTCCCGGGAGGGCATGTTGTTTTATTTCTTATTGATCTCGAGATCAGGATACTGGGGGCAGAATTTGGAAACCCTGGTATTCTCGAAACTCAGGTTTTCAAGCCTGGGACTCCAGTTAATCCGTACCATATTCCACACGTCGCGCATGTTATTTAGCGAAGATGAGTTTTTAATGATCATTTTGCCATTAACATTCGACCAGTTGTAATTATCACCATAGCGTATGCCAATCCCGTTATTGAGGAACAGGCAATTTTCAGCCACGACAAGATGGTTCGGGGAGCTGAATCCAAGTTCAAGACCCTGACCGCAGTTTGTAAAAACACATCCGGTGAAAGTGTGATTTTTAACTACATTGCCTCCGCTCGATAGGGCGGCACCCTCATGAAAACAAGCTTCAAACCTGCAGTTCGTGAGGGTTATCTGACCTCCTTCCTCATTCCCCGAATCAAGGCCGTCGTCCTTTGCATACATGAACTTTGTATTTACTATTTCTGCATCCGACGCACTCAGGTACAGTCCATCATTATCAGCATCCTCAAATACATCTGATTCGTCAGGGAAATCTGTAAAAACGGAATTCCGCAATGTCAGATCAGAATAATTGATCTGTCCTCCAGTTTGAGCACGCTGCACCAGGATATTATCGAGGCTAAGTGTGGAATACTGAGGATAGAAGATCTGGCCTATATGATCAGTCATAAAACAGTGATCGAGCGTCAGGGTGCTGTTTTCGGTGTAAAACAGAGCCTGCCTGCCGGAATGCCCCCAGTTGTAGTTGCTGGAATCATGGTACCCGCTCTGGCTGAAGATTGTGTAATGCGCTTCAACGGTGCCTCCGGCCACTCTTGTGATAAATCCTCCCCAGAATTTGTCACCCCGGCTGCATGTTACGAACACAGGATTTGCTGCCGTACCTGAGAAGATAACCGGGCCGTTTAAATTAATGTCAACACCTTCGTCTATCAGAATTACAGTGCCTTCATGAATTGTTAATGATCCCGTCGCTGAAATGTCAAGATCATCAGTGATCTTTACAAATTTGTTGGCAGGAATGTTAAGGGCTGAGTTTATCGTTCCTTTCAATTCCATCGGAGTTTCCGTTATCCTTTCAAGGGTTGCGCTTAACCTTTTGCCCTCAATCATGAAGTCAACCCGGCTGGTGAAGAAGGATGAAGGGATGTTTACAGAGCCAACACCCTGCCTGATACTAAAAGATTCCCTGGCAGCCGGACATGTGCCTTCACAGTACACAGGTTTTACAGATCCTGCTTCTTTTACATAAAAAATAAAGGGCACTTTTATCAGGTCTGTATACCAGTGGGGAAAGTAAATTTCCACATCCGCTGCACCCAGCGCATCTGTCTGAAATGTTGCAGGCACCCAGGCCGGTATGCCCCATTCGGAAAATTCTCTCTCCCTGGTAGTTGTTGTAAATAGAAAAGTGTCATTTTCCTGCTGCGGATCCTTGTTTACCAGGATAAGCTCATAAAATCCGTTTTCCCTGAACTCGATAAATTCTCCCTCCGCGAAGACGACAACATCGTTGTTCAGTATTGCCCTTTGAATTGTTGCGGTGTCATTCAACAAAGCAAAAGGAAGGAGGTAGTCATGCCTGGTTTCAAGATCCGATAAATTGATGCATCCTTCAGGAGGCTCTCCCGGTTCCTTTTCTCCTGATTTGTTGCAACCGGTTGCAAGGATCATCAGCAAGAAAACGGGCAACAATTTTCTTATCCGCATAACTTATTGGTTTTGTTGTAATTCCAGTTCACTTTGTATCCAGTTTCTTCTATCCTTTATCAATTGCCTTTTTGCAGCAAGGTTGGCAGTGAAGAGGTTATAATTGGTTTCATTAACATCGTATTTTGACTGAGCAATAATGGAACCGTTTGTATAAAACCGGCCAACATGCTTGTAAGTATTGTCAAAAACCCTGTCAATGGCGGGCAGATCAATTTTCCCGATTACGGACCTCAGGGTCTTCAGATATTGCTGATATAGAACACTATCTTTAGCGATTTTATAGTCAAGGTCATCTTCGATTGAAAAGAGCAATTTTGATCCGATATCCGCAACCACATCAGCGATGCTGTTATAAGCCCTTTGGCCAAGCACTGTGCCCACCGCCCATGAATTTCCTATCTCATGCGGCTGACTGGAAAAAAGATCGTCAAGATCCCAGGGGAAAACTCCAAATACTTCTCTGTCATCCTTGATTTTTGTGTAAAAAATGATCTCATCGGTGTAATCGCCGTTCTTCAGGAGCATATCGATACTAAGCTTTGTAAAGTACTGCTCCATGTCGATAGAGGCTGAAAGCGTATCGTAAAGCTGCTGGCCCGAATACCGGGTGAGCCAGGAGTATATCCTGTCAAAGCAGGTTATATACTTCGGTAGCTCCTGTTGATGTTCAGGACTTATGGAATAAGCTTTTACAATATGTGCGTATCCGCGGCGCGCTACGAATGAAGCATTTTTTTGCTCTATAAAATACTCAAACGGGTCTTCAATAAAAAGATATAGTCCCTGGGTTTTATCGTTTAACATGACCTCTGTGAAAAAGGTGAAGACGGGCCATAAGCCAACTTCCTTATGCAGCCCGATTGCAGTGCTGTTCTCGATGTAAGTGTAATCATAAACCATTGCAAGGAGCTTGAATTCTTCATACTTTCTCTCCATTTGTTCTTCCGGATTAATGAGAGTTAATTTGCGATCCATGTTGACACCAAATCCCTTGCGGGTGAAATTAAGTGTATTATCTCCCCTTATTTCAAACCTGTCAATGGTATACGTCTCTCCGGCAAATTCAAGTCCGGGAACAGGATCAGTTACCTCATATTGCTCCCCCCGGCTTGAATTAATGTGCTCCAGCTGTGAATCGGTAACAATGAAGTTAAAGATCTCCCTTTCAGGATCTGCGACATCATTTTCGTCCTTGAGGCAGGATGAAAGGAATAAGGCCGACATAAACCAGAAAACCAGATTGGGCCGCAAATAGTAAGTCATTAATAATCCGGTAATTTTGATAGATCACAATTCAGTGCAATATTAAGGATATTCTGAAGGAAAATGAATAAATATATAAAACAAAAGCACAGGTAACGAAACGTTACTTAACTACTATAATCACCGAATTGCCCATTCAGCCTTGAGGCGGAAAAGTATTTAAGGGAGATTTATCACCAACAAGCCAGATATGACCAAACGGATCCCTGAATCCTCCCTGCCGATGGGTTCCCCATGGCATGTCATGATTTCTGATCTTGTCAAAGCTTCCATCTGCACCTGCTTCTACGGCACGGGCAATGAAGCTGTCAGGATAATCGCAAAATACCTCTATCCGTGCACAAGTAATACCAAGCTTTGCAGGACTCTCCCAGCCATTCCTGGCAGGTTCACCAAGGAAGAAGGCAGCTCCGGCAACCTGCAGACCGGCAACCGAACCAAGGTTCCACAACTCGGAAGCGCCAAGAGCCTCCTTATACCAGGCAACAGCAGCAGGTGTATCGGGAACTGCCAGCATTACTGAAATAACAAGCGGAGTTTTTCCGGATTCATGACCGGTTTCATTCTTCTTCGTATCACCCTCATCAATTGGTGTGGAGGTCAAGTCATGTTCATTGTTCATTTCAAATCGCGTTTTATATAGTCTGATTATCTTACTAACATTTCCCGGATCCGTTTGTTGGTCAGGATAGTACTAATCTGCCAATAAATTATTAAATCCTTTGATTTCTGACTGTAACTTTGTACTTTTGTTTAAATCAATATCTAAACTTTATCCGAAAACCCGAAGGGGGGAGCTCGACAAGTCAGAACCAATGAGTTCTTATGCCTGATTCCCGATAGTCATTTTAAATTAATTACAGATGAAAAGAAAAATTTTGCTTACAGGAGGTTTAATTGTGTCATTGTTTATTTCCGTCATTTATGCACAGGATGGCTGTAAGGTACTGCTGCCAAGGATTGCCACTTCCTACACAGGGCCGTGCAAAAAGGGTCTCGCTGATGGTATGGGTGAAGCAGTCGGAGCTGACCGTTATAAAGGGGAATTTAAAAAAGGCTATCCGGATGGTAAGGGAACCTATATCTGGCAAAACGGTGAAACATATATCGGCGAATGGTCAAAGGGACTGAGGAGCGGTGAAGGGACATATACATTTAAGTACATGGACAGGGATTCCATTGTTGCAGGTCAGTGGAGAGATGATAAATTCATCGGAGCAGTGGCTCTGGCCCCTTATGTTATCGAGTACAGGAACGGTGTAGGCAGGATTTCATGCATCAGAACCGGTGACAGGCCTTATGTCAAGTACGTATTTTCCCGGCCTGATTTATACAACATGATTCTGCAGGGAAGCTCAGGACAGGAGAATATAAGCTATAATTCCTCGGGTTTTACAGGATTTGAGCAGGTTACCTTTCCGTTTAAGGGCAATGTGAAATTTGATGCCCCGAGTGCCCTGATGACTACTGTGCTGAAATGTGAGTTGCGATTAACTATTAATCAACCAGGAGCCTGGGTTGTTAACATTTCATACTAGTATAAAAAGACAGAAGACGGAAGACGGAAGACGGAAGACGGTTTTACCCCCTGCCCCCTAAAGGGGGTTCTTAAAAGTCCCCCCTGGGGGATTTAGGGGTAAATAGTTGAGGAGGAAGACCAAAGACAGAAGACGGAAGACGGAAGACGGAAGACAAGAGGCCAGCCTGCAGGAGGTTTTAAATTGATCAGACAAAAATTAACGGTATCCGGAATATGACTCTGACAGGATGTCCCCTTTGTAATCCCGGAGTCCATTTTGGCGATTCTGAAATAACTTTAACTGCTTCATTATCGAGCAGGGGGTGAACCCCTTTAGTGACTGTCACATTGGTGACAGACCCATCTCTTTCCACTATGAACGTCAAAAAGACTGTTCCGCGGATTTTGCCGTCAACCGCGGTCTGTGGATAGTTTGTATGCTTACCGACCCATTCAGCGAATTTGGAAAGGCCTCCTCCCTTGAAGGAAGGCATCACCTCGACGATCATAAGCGGTTCTTCAGATCCCGTGCCATCTCCTCCTGGAAAGAGATCCTCCCCGAAGCCGGAACCTGCGTCAGTCACCTGATTATCCTGTGATGCGAGAGCAGCATCAGTAGTCATCTGTGTTTCCTCAATTGAGATTATAGAATCTACTACCACAGGAGGTACATATTTTACTGTTTCCGGAACTTTTGTCTTTTCAGGTGGGGGCGGAACAGGCGAAGCAAAGATTTTCTCTACCGGTTGTTCAAGATTCTCAAATCTGACCGGGATGGAATACCCTCCACCGCCAAATGCAATCTCCCCGGAGCTGGGTTTTACAAGGAAGGGGATAACAACCACAGCTGAAACAAAGAAAGAAACAGCAAGTGTCACTGTAACCAGGACACGATTATAGCCTTTGCGGAGCTGGTAGGCTCCATATTCCCTGTTCCGGTTTTCAAAAACAAGATCATCAAAGTCAGATGTTTCCAAAAAATTGTGACCTGTTCTTTCAGGCAGTTTACTATTTGTTCTTTTTATTTTCACACACGTAAGTTCGTTGAAGATCCCATTCCCTAAAACTATTTCAATAACCGGGCCATTTCATCTTAATTCCAGGTGTAAACAGATATGGCTGTAAATTTCTATGCAAAAGTACAAAAAAGTAATTACTGCTGAAACTGACGATATTCAGCAGTTTCGCTATATTATTAATTGAGTCTCACCCGTGAGCCAATGCGATTTATGTTCAGGTGGCAAAAAGGTTATCAGACTTAAGCATGAATCCCAATGTGACAAAAGAGGAAGGTCATAAGCGAACTTTATTTCTTCGGGCTCAGGTTTAGGCTTCCATACAGCACAAGTATCCGGGCATTTTCATGCATCAGATTTCAACGAACAATTTTGATCCATAATCAGTTTATGTTATGATTGACAAAAGATTAATTTTTATTATGCAACAACTCATGTAATTCCAATGAACCGAAAGCCGGGTAACATTGAGAACCTATGGAATGATCTGAAAAGGCGCAAGGTTACTTCTGTAATTACTGTATATGCTGCCATAGCATTTGCTGTTCTGCAGGTCACCGATATCGTTGCCCGTCCACTGCAACTGCCCGAATGGACTGAGGCACTGGTTATAATTCTGCTCATTATAGGATTTATCTTTACTGTTTTATTATCATGGGTATATGATCTGACTCCCTCAGGCGTAAAGCGAACGAAAACTATTAACCACACCAGGCAGAGTGAACAAATTGTTTCTGCAGTATCACCCGGATGGAGGATAGCGACGTTTGTCAGCATTGTTATTATTATTGCCCTGTTAGGATTTAACCTATTGTCTGACCATGAAAGGACTGAATTGGGAAAATCAGTCGCGGTCCTTCCGTTTAAGATGCTCAGCGATGAGCCGGATAAGCAATATCTTGCCGATGGTATGATGGATGCAATTACACTTCATCTTTCCAGAATCAAAGATTTGCGTGTAATGTCAAGGACATCTGTTGAACAATATCGGGTAACAACCAAAACGAGCGGTATAATTGGCAGGGAGCTGGATGTAGAGTATTTGCTTGAGGGCAGTTTTCAAAAATATGGTGATAATGTACGTTTGATCCTGCCAGTTGATAAAAGTAAATGGAGAAAATAACACATGGGCGAATGAATACAACAATAAGTGGAGTGAAATATTTTCTTTGCAAAGTGAGGTTGCGCAGAAAATTGCGAGTGAGTTAAATGCTGTTATATCACCGGCAGAAAAGCAGCTGATTGAGAAAATACCAACTCCGGATCTTATTGCATATGATCTGTACTTCAAAGCAAGAAGTGAGCACATGAAATTCTGGTTGGATAATGGAAATATTGATAACCTTAATAACCTTAATAAAGCTATGACTTTATATCGTCTGACTTTGCAGTATGATTCTGAATTCGCACAGGCATACTCAGGTCTTGCCTGGGGATATTTGAATAAACATTATACTCAAACGGACATGAAGGTCAATTTTGTTGACTCTATGATATTTTACGCAGACAAAGCGCTTAAATACAATGACCAACTGGATGAGGCGTTTTATGTCAGGGGACATTATTATGATATTACCGGTGATTACGACAGAGCGCTGAAGGAGTTTGGCAAAGCTATCGAGATTAATCCGAATTTTTCACAAGCTTATGAAAGCAGAGCTACGTTGCACTTTCTTAAAACCTTTGATATATACAGTGCTTTTAATGATCGTTTCAAAGCTATCCAGCTTGAACACGGTCCTCTGCGCTCTGTTCTACTGGCGATAACAGGTGAAACTATAAGGAATTTTGGATTTCCTGAAATAGCCAGGCATTACTATGATGAAGCTTTCCGACTTGAAAATGATTCGATACGTTACATCAACAGGCTTGCAGTTTTAGAAGAATATCTGAATGATTTAGAAGCTGTTGAGCTATATAATAAAGTTTTGAAAATAGACCGTTCCAATATACGCGCCTTGTATGGAATTCTGAATGGCTATGAAAGATTGGGGAGGTATGAGGATGCCTACAAAACGGCTCTTAATTTGCTTCAAATCCTGGAAGAAAAGAATATTTCACCACGATATGGGTGGGACTACATTGGATATGCTTTTTTGAAAACAGGACATACGAAAGAGGCTGAAGATTATTTTAACAAGCAGTTGAATCTATGTGAAAAAGTACTTGAATTAGATCCAAATGATGACATGGCAAAGTTAGCAATTGCCAGAGTGTTTGCAGTCCTCGAAGAAAAGGGGAGAGCACTTCAAATACTTAAATTCTTTAATGATAAAGCTAATGAACGCTTTAAAAAGGGAACTATTGGTTCAGTTATTTTTCTTTATTGGCTTAAATATGACCCACTTCTGGAGAACCTCCGCGACGAATCCATTTTTCAAAAGGGAGTGAGTGATTACGAAAACACTTACAGCATAACCCATGAGCGATTTAAAGCCTGGTTGGAGAAAAATGGAATGCCAAAAGAATAATGTGGCGTGCATAAACCACCCCGGCCGGGAAAGCAAAATGTAAACCTCTCAAAATCTGTAGTCCCGGTCACCCCTCCTTGAAAAAAAGGAGGGGAAATGTAACCCGTAGAGGTTAGCTCACCATTTTAGTCCTTATGTCCTCCACAAAGTCACAAATTGTTTATTTTTATGGGATAATAAAAGTCCTATGTTTAATGATACAAAAACATCTAATGATCCTGCTTATTGTAGCAGCTTTTAGTTTCATAAACCTTAACAGTTCTGGTCAAACATACGGAAGTGATAATTCAAGTGGCAGGCAGTCCTTTACCTGGCCTGAAGGCAGAAAAATGGCTCTGACCCTTACTTTTGATGATGCACGCCTTTCCCAGATAGATACAGGTATTCCTTTGCTTGACAAATATGGGGTGAAAGCTACATTTTATATTTCGCCGGAAAACATGATCAAGCGTTCTGACAAATGGAAAAAGGCTTCACAAAACGGTCATGAAATTGGAAATCATTCGCTTTTGCATCCATGCTCCGGAAATTTCACCTGGTCAAGGAGCAGGGCGCTGGAAGATTATACTCTTGAAAGAATGATGAATGAACTTGACTCTGCAAGCAGATTCGTAACGGAGAAGGTAGGTCTTCATCCGGTGTCCTTTGCGTATCCGTGTGGTCAGACCTTTATAGGAAGAGGAATAAACGTACAGAGCTATGTGCCCCTGATCGCCTTCCTGTTTGAAAGCGGACGCGGCTGGCTTAATGAGGCACCCAATGATCCGGCTTTTTGTGATCTGTCTCAGCTGAATGGTACAGAACTGGACGGAAAGTCAATTGACCAGGTTCTGAATCTTATAGAATCGGCAAAAACCAACGGGTACTGGTTAATTCTTGCCGGGCACGAAATGGATGTGGAAGGATTCCAGACCTCGCAGCTGAAGACTATAGAATCAATTTGTAAATATGCTACAGACCCCGCCAATGGCATCTGGATTGACAATGTTCATAACATAGCTTCATATCTTAAAGACAAACGGAAAGAAAATTAGCAGGTATACCTTTTTTTGCCATCCCTGGAATTTGTTATTTTTGGATCAACAATATAGACCATTCAGGATGAAGTCAGTAGAAGAAATGAAATTAATTCTTGATAAAGATATTTTCAAACATGTGAATCATGGGTGGAGAGTTGCGACCAAGTCTGAAACAAAATGCTTATTGGTAAAAGAGAAAAAAGCAAAAGGTTTTCTTTTAATATTTCTTCTCTTACTCTTTATTGTACCGGGAATAGTCTATTTACTTATGTATAAAGGCAGAAGTACGGTGATGATCGAGGTGACTCAGGATGGTAATATAAAATACTATGTTACCGGTTTATCGGATCATGAAAAATCCGAACTGATGTGGTATTAGTCGTTTGAGCCGGATTGATAAGGTCAATGCTGCTTTAATTTGTCAGGATTGAGCATCTGGTCCCCTGAAACATGATAAGCTAAGGATTACCGACCCTTCCCATAAATAATATCGTTCCGGTTGATATCTCCCGTATAAAATAAAGAAATGGGTGGTTAAGATTTATGGTCAGCGGTCCTCCTCCCGAAACCTTGTCAGTCATCACTACAACAGTAGCTGCTGCAGCTTCTGTCCCTTCCTCATTCGTTTCAATGAACGTCTGGTGCTCCACCCTGCTTATCATCAGACCAGTGTTGCAGATATTACTGAAATTGGCAGATCCCGTAAAAGCAACACCCATTCCCATGTTAATAAGGTCCTCATTTAAATTTCTTTTATATTGATATTTAAACCTGGGCATGTGCAGATCAACCTCGCGGGTATTATTTTCAAGCTGGTCCATCCAGTCATTCCAGTTTAATGGTTTGAGATCATCAGTAATATCAGTTGAGGTGAATCCTTCGTCGGGCAGGATTACCACCATTGAATAATTGCCCTGACCATAAGGAATGTCAACAATAGTCGAATTAGCGGTCTTTACAGCTTTCAGGTTCTCCTCCAGATGCATCATCGGAACTGCATTGGATATTAATGGAGTAACATAAAATGGTTCATCCTTTGTGTCAGCCTTGTCAAACTGATACCTCCATTTTCCATTAAAATAGACAGCGTTGATCAGAAGCATTGCCAGATCAGGTTCCAGGAAACTCAGCATATCAGTTATCTTATCATGGGTCTTTTCAGCAATCCAGCTGTTAACAATATCTACCGCCCGTGGATCTAAAACGTTAATATCAAGTGCCTCGGCTTTGTACCAGGTCTCGAGAGCCTTCATAAACGGCTCTTTTACAGTGAGATGTTTTTCCACCCAAACCGAATTGGCTATTTCCAGAACCACGCGTTCATCAACAGGGACCATCTCGGTCATCAGCTTAAGATATGTATCATTTATCTGTTCAAGGGTTTTCCCTTCAAGCCTGAGCGCTTTCCTCATGGCTTCCAGGGTCTCACCGGCGGCCCCGTTGAGGGTCATGGAAAGTGCGCTGGTAATACTGAAGGGGGAGATCATTATGTTCTCATCACCTTTTGCATCAGCAAGTAGAGGTTCGAACAAATCAAATGCAAACCTGTTTGCAGAGTCTATTACCTCTTTCTGATAAATCTCGGTAGATATATTCACGGGATCTCCCGGATCGGTTGGCCGTCCATTATTACCGCTCTTTTCACAGGAGGGAACGGCAACAAGTGAAATTACAATAGCCAGTAATCCGGCTTTGGATATTTTTTTCATTATCAGGCTGGTTATTATTCAATAGAAATGCACAAAAACTATACCACAGAAGTTTTTAGCCCTAACTATTTTTGGATTTAAGAACTTACTCAGAGTTCCACAGAGAAGTCACAGAGCCCAGAGAGCAAATACCCAACCATCCTCAAAAATCTTCTGTGGAACTCTGTGAAACCTCAGTGGATCTCAGTGTAAGTTCTTTTAGTCACCTGCGGTATTTAGGAATTAAACCAGTGTTTGTAAACAAGCTGCTCCATTTAATTGTTTCTGTATAAATATTTGTCAACAATCTTGAGTTATTATTTGGGGAAGGAAGTCAATAGATATCCATTATGAGATTATCAGTAATTTAATAATATAAAAGATGAGAGCAATCTGGAAAGGCTCAGTGAGCTTTGGTCTGGTCAATATTCCCGTGAAACTATACAGCGCCACCCAGCAAAGCAGCCTTAACCTCGAAATGGTAGACCGGCGCGATCTGGGGAAGGTCAGGTTTAAAAGGATTAATGAGGATACCGGTCAGGAACTGACAATGGAAAACATCGGCAAGGCTTACAACTTTAATGGCCAGTATATTTTGCTCGAAGACGAGGATTTTGAAGCTGCATCACCTGAGAAGAGCAAGGTAATAGCCATAAACAATTTTGTGAAGGAAGAAGAGATCGATTCCATTTATTTCGAGAACTCCTATTACCTGGAACCTGAAAAATCAGGTGAAAAGGCATATGCACTACTTCGGGAAGCTCTGACAAAGTCCGGCAAAGTAGGTCTTGCGCAGTTTATACTCCGGACAGCGGAGACACTGTCGGTGCTAAAACCGATGAAAGATGTACTGGTACTCAGTAAAATAAGGTTTGCAGAAGAGATCCGGAGCTTTGAGGAACTGAAATTACCTGCACGATCCGTGGTAAAACCTGAAGAATTGAAAATGGCTCTCACACTTGTAAACCAGTATACTGAAGCCTTCGATATCAAGAAATACAAGGATGAATATGCTGCGGCTCTTCTTAAAGTTATCGAAGAAAGAGCATCAGGTAAGAAGGGAAAGATAAGGAAAATGAGGGTGGCTTATTCAAATACCGATAATCTCATGGAACAGCTTAAGGCAAGTCTTTCAAGATCAGCATCATAACAATTGAGCCTCGCTATATATAAGAAAAAAAGGGATTTTAAAAGCACCCCGGAACCACGGTCGGCAAAGACAGCAGGTAAAAAGTCAAAGCTGAGTTTCGTGGTACAGAGGCATAATGCCACCCGCCTGCATTACGACTTCAGGCTTGAAATGGACGGAGTATTGAAGAGCTGGGCAATTCCCAGGGGTCCGTCCATGGTTGCAGGCGAGAAACGGCTCGCAATAATGGTTGAGGACCATCCGCTTCCTTATGGCAAATTTTATGGCCGGATACCTGAAGGCAATTATGGTGCAGGAACTGTAGAGATCTGGGATAAAGGGACATACACTTCCTCCTTTGAAAGTGAGAATCCTGAAGGAGATCTGCTGAAAATGCTGGAGAAAGGCGATATAAAACTCTTCCTGAACGGAACACACCTTAAAGGTCGTTTTGCCCTGTTTCATCTTAACGACGGAGAAAAGGGAAATGAATGGATGCTCGTAAAAAAAGCTGATGAGTTCGCAACTGGTGGTTTCGATATTGAATCGGTCCAGCCATTGAAATCCAGGGCATCAAAAACTCCAAAAGTTAAAAGAGAAAATCCTTCTGAACCTTTTCCCGATCCGCTGCCCAGGCCTATGCTTGCAAGGCTCGTGACTGAAGTGAAAGATAATCCGTCATGGATCTACGAGACGAAGCTGGACGGATACAGGATGATCTGTTCGCTCCGGGACAGGAAAGCTGCAATGGTTTCACGCAACGGCAACAGTTATTCACAACAATTTGAAATACTGCTTGACGATCTTGCAAAAATTGAGGAAAACCTGATCCTCGACGGAGAAGTTGTTGTTGAGAAAGCTACGGGGCAGAGCGATTTTCAACTCTTGCAGAATTATGCTGTTACCAGGAAAGGAGATCTGAAATATTATGTTTTCGACCTGCTCTACCTGAATGGCCATAATATTATGAGCTTTCCTCTTCTTAAACGAAAAGAACTGCTTGATGCTTTCTTCCGGAAATATGATTTTGCAAAAATCAGCAATCTTGAATATCAGGTAGGGAACGGCAAAGAACTTTTCCAAAAATTATCCCGTCAGGGTTATGAAGGGATAATAGCCAAAGATCCCGATAGCAGCTATATGCCTGGAAAACGCTCAGATTCATGGCTCAAAATAAAAGCCACGCAGAAACAGGAAGCGGTGATCTGCGGATATACACAGCCTCAGGGAAGCAGAAAATATTTCGGTTCCATTATTCTGGGTTTGTATGAGGGTGACAAGCTGAAATACATCGGAAATTGTGGTACAGGCTTCAATGACACCTTACTTAAAGAGCTGTTTGAAAAATTTAAATTACATGAAACGGATAAATGTCCTTTCGGCAAACCTCCGGAGCTATCATGGAATAAAGGGAAGCCGGCCTGGTTAAAACCCAGGCTTGTGGCGAACATAAAATTCATGGAATGGTCACGGGAGGGGATTATGAGAGCACCTGTGTTCATGGGTTTGAGGGAAGATAAGGATCCTGAGGAGGTTGTGAATGAAATGGCGATCATATCTGAAGGAGAAGCAGTTAACGGTCGGTATTCCGGTAAAGAAAAAACTGTTATGCTCTCGGGGAATAAAGTAAAGCTAACCAATCTTACAAAAGTATACTGGACCGATGAAGGGTATACAAAAGGCGATCTGATAACTTATTATCAGAAAATCAGCAGTGTTATGCTGCCATATCTGAAAGACAGACCCCAATCCCTTAACCGTCATCCCGGCGGTATCAAGGGTCAGAGCTTCTATCAGAAGGATATGGACCCGGGTCAGATCCCCCGATGGATTAAAACTGCCAGGATGGAATCCAAAACGCACCCCGAAGGCATTGATTATCTTATTTGCAATGATGAAGCAACCCTTGTTTTTATGGCAAATCTCGGGTGTATTGAGATAAATCCCTGGCACAGCACATATAAAAAACCCGAATTTCCCGATTACATGATACTTGACCTGGATCCAGGTGACAACTCTTTTAAAGATGTTGTAGACACAGCACTGGTAATAAAGGAATTATGTGATGAGATAAAAATCCCGTGCTACTGTAAGACAAGCGGAGCTACCGGCCTGCATGTTTACATCCCCCTTGGTGCTGAATACGATTATGACCAGGCCAGGATGTTCGCTGAATTACTTGCTGTAATAGCACATGGAAGGCTGCCCTCGATAACCAGCATAGAAAGGGTTGTTTCAAAAAGAAGTGATAAGGTCTATATCGATTTTCTTCAGAACAGAAAAGGTCAGACAATCGCCGCACCCTACAGCGTGAGGCCAAGGGCACTTGCAACAGTTTCAGCTCCTTTGAACTGGAAAGAGGTTAACCACCGGTTATTACCGGAAATGTTTACAATTAAGAATATTGCACAACGGCTTGAAAAAACCGGTGACCTGTGGCAACCTGTTCTGAAACAGAGTATTTCTCTTAAAAAAGCCCTGAAAGCAATAGAAAAACTTTCCTGATCCCTGCTTCCGGAAGGATGAGCTGCAACACGTAGTTGCATTACCAAGCAGGTCGAAAAAGCAGCCGGAGACAGAAGTTTCGGGTATTTTGTCCGTTGTGTGAAGGATTATTTATAATTTTAATGTTCAAAAAGATGGAATATACCGAAGTACAAAGTCTGAAGGATTCATGGGGGAATAAACCATGCGATCATCCTCATCTAGAGAAGGAATACTATGCCGGAGCATTTCTCATAAATTGGGTTTGTACCCGGTGTGGTAAAGAATTTACCATAGCTGAGAAACTTGAAATGGATGAGGTGCGAAAGGAACAATTGTCAGGAGTTCAACGGCCTCACAACCATACTTGAATTGATAGCGGGCGTCCCATGCCTTTTTAGTCAAAAAAAAATTGCACCATTACCAACATGTGTCCGGTGCATAAGTTCAGACACATCCGGTAATCTTTAACCGAGGTTCACAACTTGGTGTTAAACCAAAGGTGACCTTAGGTTAAACAAAAAGAGCGGAATTGTTGGATTAATTTAATCTTAACCACGATTTAATTCATTCTTAATTTAAGCTGATTGTACATGTAGTACTCTTGTATCAGTCATTTCCGGATACAAGCACTACCTGGTATTATCAACTTAGAATACAGTATTTAAATTGAACAATAATCTTAATACGGTTAACAGTCAATAAATGAAGTCTCATCTATATGGAGAAAAGACTAATTGGGAGTTATGATAAGATTCATGGTACAGCAGTAACGCAGCAGGAGATATTGCGAAAAAAGGCTGTTTATAGTCCCGCCATTCATTCTTTACTTACCGAAGGTGGCATAAACTTTTTCCGATATATTAAATGTCTTGGGTTGTCAGGAGAACCTGATTTAATAGTGCTCTCTTCAAAACATCATTATTTTTATGATGAAACTGATTTAAAAAGAGTCAGAGTTTTAGTAAATCTTAAAAAACTTAATTCGATAAAATATCTGGATCTGTTTCTGGAAACACTTTTTCATCTTTTACCAAAGGATGCAAGTTTCATAGCATATTATTCAGATATCAAATCTTTGGAAGTAACCAGATATCATTGGTTTTCGAGGTTACTTTACAAATTTAAGAATTTTCTTTATTTTGAAAAAGAACATTTTTTAGATGAAAATAAGGTTTCAAAACTTTTGAAAAAGAATGGTTTAACGATGGCAAATGTTATGAGGATGAATGGTCTTACATATTTTTCATCCCAAAGTAAAATCTGTAAAAAAACAGGTTGAATTAAGTCCACTGTAGTGTGCTTCTTCCCCCACCCACCAAAGAAAGCATGTCATTCCGAATATTTTCGGAACATTCTATCCGAATTTTTTCGCAAACGGGTTTCGGGTACCCGGATTCTTATTGCGTAGCAACTAATTCTGCCGGGACAACCGGAATGCAGCCATTTCCTGACTGTTTCGAACTAACAGGACATCGCCAACCAATACCGGGTGGTTCCAGGTCTTACCCTTAATCAGAGGATAAAGCGCAAGTTCTTTGAATTGTTCAGGGTCCGCTTTAACCAATGCGAGCTCTCCTTTTTCCGACAAAATCAGGAGAATATCCTGATCGGCCAACAGGAGAAGCTGACCCCCATAGCGTCCGCCTCTCCATTTGCGATTACCTTTTTCAATATCGATGCACATGAGATTTGGGCCCTCAAAACCGAAAACATGACCTTTATGAATGACGAAGTCATTAAAGTATGGTTTTAACCTGTCTGATATCCAGCGGTCTTCAATAGTCCATCCGCCGGGTTTATTGTTAACTGTGAAACGCCGCATCCCTTTTCCAGCGACTGCGGTGGATTCACTAATCAGTACATCGCTTTCAGTAATCATTGCCGGTTGAATAATCGGGCTTCCCGTCAATGGGAGTTTCCATAACACTTTGCCATCGGCAGGTACGAAACTTGTCATGCTTGTTTTGTTCATAAATAAAACCTGTTTGACACCATCGATTGTCAACAGATGCGGAGAGCTGTAGCTTTCTCCTCCATCAGGACCGGACCAGAGCGGATTACCATTGACAACGTCATAAGCAGCGAGTTCACCAGATATTGCAACTATGACGATGCTGTCCACTACTAACGGCGAACTCGTGTAGCCCCAGCCCGGTATTTTTACATCCGTGTCCTGCGCTGCATTACGCGACCATACTTCAGAACCGTCACGTTCGTCAAGCACATTCAGGATTCCTGTCGCACCTAACGTATATACACGGCCATTGCTGAGGGTTGGTGTTGAACGGGGACCCGCACCTGCATGTGAGTCCCAGAAACGGGTGGAATCGCCATGAATCCACACCGGCTCGCCAGTTTTCAGGTTATAGCAGCTAACCATCTCATAATCACCGCGCTGTTCCTGAGTAAAGAGCAAAGAGGCATGGATTGCAAAAGATGAGCAACCCGGTCCGACTGACCGACTCCACATTTTAGCCGGCGGTGATTTGGACCAATCAGTCTCAATTCTCATATCGTGGATGATACCATCCCGATTTGGTCCCCGAAAACCAGACCATTCTGGTTCCTTATCCAGTAGCCAAATCGACCGGAATAGAAATAATTTTATCATTGGCCAATGCAAGGAAACGCTCTTCAGCTGTTTTTGACCACCGCCATGCAAAATCAAAATGGATCTCGCCATCCATCCCTTCTGAACGAAGGAGTGTCCAGAAACCTGTTGCTAACAGTATGGTAGCAACCATAGTTATCCGTCGAAGTCCTCCGGAAAGACGACGGCTGGCAACGGCCCATACAACAAAAGCCAGGCTTAGTACCGGAATGGAAAATATAGGGAACATCATTCCCATATTCGCTGTCGCAATCGACTTGTGGAGGATTTGCGAGGTCGCGGCCAGCGCTGCAATCATCAGAACAATAGCGCTCCAGCGTTCGAACCGGGGTGCCCTGCTAAAAAATGCCCACCATACCACGATTGCTAATCCGCCAAGAAGTCCACCAAACACCCCGATAGCAAGAGTATTTGGGGCAAAAGCCGGGAGTGCAAATCTGACCAGCCACTGGAGTATCACGATGACTACTCCCGGCCATAATCTAAGCGGTCTCTGTTGAGTCGGCACACTGGTATTTTTATTAGTATTCATTTTTTGCAGGATTTAAATTAACTTATAAAAATAGACAATAAAAAATTAGAACAAACCGGCCCGGGTTAGCAGCTGATGTTTTTTACTATTTTGTAATAATCTTGTCGATATATTCGACTAACTTAAAGAATTCAATCATTTCGGAGGTGGAAAAAGAGTTTATCAAATTAGTTAAGAGTCATCAGGGAATCCTACATAAGATTTGTAATTTATATTTTTTTTCAGATCCATACAAGGAGGACTATTATCAGGAAATTCTGATCAGACTTTGGAAATCGTATCCAAGCTTTAAAAATCAATCAACTTTCTCGACCTGGCTTTATCGAGTTGCTTTGAATACCGCAATTGACATAATTCGTAAGAAAAGCCTCTTACCCAAACACACTGAGCTTTCAAAAACAGAATACAATATAACTGATTATAAAAACAACGTCGAATCTGATAATAAGGATAGGCTTTACCGGGCTATTAATCAGTTATCTGATATTGAAAAAGCGATAATGATTATGTATCTGGAAGATTTCAATTATAATGAGATTGCAGATATAATAGGCATCTCAGAAAATTATACCGGGGTCAGGATTAATAGAATAAAAACTCAACTTATTAAGATATTGAACCATGGACAATAATGATCTTAAATCGATGTGGCGCGACGCCCATTCCACGAATAGTGAAATTAATTTCTCTAAAGTAAGTATAGAAGAAACCCTGAGCTTGAAACATAGTAAAGTAATCTCCAAAACTTTATTTGACGTAAAATCAAAAGTCCTTCTTTATACACTGATCTTAATTATTTATGTCGGGTTAATGATTTATGCTTTAATATATTTAAAACTGAATTTGTCTCTCAATTCTTTAGTCCCGCTTGCATTAGGTGGAATTTTCCTTTTAATAACTGCTACCTCAGAATTTGTAAGATTGTTAGTCCTGACCAGGACAGCGGATAATTACTCTCTTAAAGAATCTTTGTTGGTTTTTTGTAAGAAATTGAAAAGAATAAAGACAACTGATTTTATAATCTGCATTATATTTTTCTATGTGTCTGCTATTTTGATAGTATTTAACTATTTAACAGATATTGGAGGTGTTAAGAATTTATCCCGGGACACTGAAATTGTCCCGGTCCCATTAATAGGAATATTAGTTTTGATGCTTCTGTCAGTACCATGGTTTATTAAATATCAGAATAATCAGAGGTACAAAAAGCTGTATTCAAATCTCAGTGAATCCGTTCATCAGCTCAGTGATCAGTCAGGGACCAATGGCTGCTAACGGCAGTGTGTCTCTCAACTCGC
This sequence comes from uncultured Bacteroidales bacterium, assembly GCA_963703935.1. Classification (GTDB taxonomy): domain Bacteria; phylum Bacteroidota; class Bacteroidia; order Bacteroidales; family VadinHA17; genus LD21. Next base: position 812,805 of record CAVPGA010000003.1, read on the forward strand.
GTACAGGCCGCTTCCTGTCCGCACGATGATATTGTTCCGATTAATTTCAATGATGCCATGTATATGATTTGGCATCACCACAAATTCATGCAGAAAAACATATCGATATTGTTCGGATAACCAATACCATTGTTTCCTGGCAATTCTACCATAATCATTTAATAACATTTGTGGAATGGTTTGTAGGGACAGGTCGCGACCTGTCCCTACGGATTCTGCGATATTGATTTCACCAAAACAACAAACCCTGTTTTGAACGCATGACGTAACATAATACAAATTATCTGACGAATAATCATATCCGTGTAACCTGTTCGGTTTGCGTTCTTTTATCACACCGATCTGCCTTCAAAAGTCACGAGATGGACGGATCATTGTTCGTTTTATAGGGCGTTAATTTATCTTTCATCAAAAAGAATTTGGATTTCCTCCGGGGTAAGTCCCCGGTCATAGATTCTGAGTTGATCAATAGCCCCGTTAAAGTGGTTGTTGCTTCCTGAACCAAGAGTCTGGTTGTTCCCAATATAGATTGGTTCCTCTGAACTTTTAAAGTAGGAGAGATATTCTCTTTGTTTTTTAGTACACAAAATGCCATTCACCCATACTTCAATATTATTAGTCGTAACATTTATCACGCAATGGGTCCAGCTTCCAACCACAAGTCTTGTGGGATTAAGTATACTCCACAAGGATGGATCTGAAGGGTAGGCTGATAATTCACCGGATTCCATGTAAGATTTTACATTATCATGATAAGCTGAGGAACTGCCATATTTGTAAAATGCAGCTGAAAGGCGGTTATCATTTCGAGTTTCGTTTGCTCCGAAAGAATAAATCAGGAAACATCTTTGATGCGTTGTCATGTTATATTTCCCTAAAATAACGCCGTTGTTTTCCGTTCCAACAGCTCCTCTGGTTTTTGTCCAGAACGAAAACGTCAAGCCATTTTCGGAATTAATGGTATCTACCAGCTGAATGTAGTCAGATGTTCCATTAAAGTCTAATGCTTTATCCCTGATTCCGGAGACAAATTTATTTGAAGTGCAATTAATTGACTGAATCATGTTACCACTGAGGTCGGCGGTATTCCCATTGAAGTTGAGATACAAAACAAGTCCCTCCGTAGGTATTGGTTTATCTTCTATTTTTTTACATGAAAAACACATGAGACATACTAACGGAAGAAGAATTGTCGATAAACGTATAAATTTCATAATCTTAGGGATTTTAATACAGGCAATTTATCCAATCGAATCTTATTCTGTTTAAAACTTCGAAAAAACCCGAAAATTGTCTATTCACAACCTTTAAATATATATATATTTTGGAAAGAAATCAATCAGTCCGGCATAGCTCTTTTCTAAAAGGTCAAGTATCTGCCCTGGCATGAAATTATCAATAGTTTTAAAATCAATTACTCTGTTTTCGTTGTAGTCTTTATCCATTTTTCAGATATTGAATCACTTCTCACCCCTTTCTTGTCAAGGTACTGATCATAAAGCACAAGATATACTGATATAATAATAATGACAGTGGCAACCAGTAACGAAGCAGTGATCTGTTCATTGGCAATGAGCCAGCCAAGAAAGACCGCAATTACCGGATTTACGTAAGTGTGTGTTGAAATCCTGTGTAGCAGATGTATGTCCCAGCAACCATGTATAAGCGCTGAAGGCAATCACTGAACCAAAAGTAATCAGGTATAATAATCCAAGGAAAGATCTTAATGAAACCTGGCTTATCTGAAATCGCGATGGTTCGCCAATGATAAAACTGGCTATCAGGACAAGAATACCACCGAAAATTAATTCCATCCCCGATGATAAAAGATTCGACCCGGGAACATTTGCAACTCTTGAATATACAGCACCTGCTCCCCAGGAAAGGGTTGCTACAACAATTAAAGCAGAGGCAAGAAAATCATTATCTGATGTTGTGCTTCCTGTTGCAGAAAAAATAAGATACAAAATGGCGCCGAAACCGAGAAATAATCCTGACACTCCCCTTCCTTTTACCCTGATATCCTTCAGGAAAAACCATTCTATTCCTATTATCCATAAAGGTTCCGCAGAAACAAGTACCGCTGCCATTCCGGAAGGTACATATTGCTGAGCCCATGCCAGCAGTCCATGACCGATCAAAAAGAACAGTGCTCCTATTGTAAACAGCGGGAGAATATTTTCCCTTTTTATCTTCTCCCTGCTCTTAAACCGGCTTAATAAAATAAAGAATTATCCCTGCTGTCAGGGATCTTATTCCGATCATCATTAACGGTGGGATTGTCTCAACAGCATAGCGTATTGCAAGGTAGGTGGAGCCCCATATTATATAGATGGCTCCAAAAGCCAATATAGTTGTAGGTTCTGCTGTTTCATAATAACTCGGGACGGGCAGGCAGTCGGCAGGTAAAAAGGGATTCTATATCAGAATTTGGCCAAAGGTGAGTGAGACAAAAAATCACCAGAAATCAAATACTTCCTTGACCTGGTCAGAGATCTTAATACAACGAACGGAATAACCATCTTTCTTTTCAGTCGGGTAAAGAGATAATTCTCTCTTTGATGAGTATAATGCCGCACACCAGCTGGTAACATCATCATCATCTACATTTGTCCAGAATAAGGTTATATTTCCTAAATGTTCCATATTCGTGTCACCGCTACGGCCGCTTGAGAGAGCAGTAAAACCACTTGAATTTGTTGCGCCGGTGTTTGGGCTTTTCCAGGAAGTTGTTCCTGTCTCTTTCAATTTTCCGCCTGCCTGATCGTCACCTCCAAGATAGGTAGATAAATACCACCAGTCCTGCATCGATGGCAGTCGCCAGCCGGCAGGGCAGGCTTTGGTGGCAGCCTGCCAGGAATATAAGTAACCATGGGTCTTTACATAATCTTTGATATTATCATAAACCAGGCATCCGCTTTCAGTCTTAAAGGCAAGATTCTCGCCCATCCACACCTGATCATCTATTTTAACAGTTTTATAGACTTTACCATCCCTGTCATCGGTAAACGAGCCTGGTTCCTGACCATAAGTACAAAAACAAACAGCGTTAATAATATATATTAGAGTAATTAAAGAAATTACTTTTCTTCATTCTATTGAGATAAAATTATATTTAACAGTATTCCGGAATTGCTTAATCAGTTACAATCCGGATCATATGATTTATCCGTTAAGCACCCAGCCCTTGCGATATTCCTTAGTCAGGTATGCATTGGCAGCGGCATCATTCGTCACTTGTCCGGCAACAGGGTCATATTGCAGTTCCTTGCCAGCCTGATGTGCAGCAAGACCAAGCATTAATGTCTCTATCATACGGCCAGCGTAGTCAAAATCACAATCAGTCTTCAGGTTACCCTTGCATGCTTTGAACCATTGCTGCTGGAAACCGCCCATGGGAGGTGCAACCTGGTCTTTGGTTGGTGGTTTGTAATAAGTCATATCGGCTCCGCTGCGCTCCGGAAGAAGCATCCGGTTGGTAAAGTCAGCAACAAGAGTCCCTTTGGTGCCTTTGAACATTGCACCATGGCCAATTTTCAGAATATCAATGGCTGGATTCGGAGAGGCCGGACTTAACTTACCCTGGTACCATTCAACAGTAATTGGTCCACGCCAGTCGTTGGCAGGAAAATTGAATTTTGTATGAAGGTTCGAGGCTACAACCTCTTGATTGTAAGGGTCTCCCTCTGCCGATGCGCTTGTAGGCTGGCTTGCATCTATTGCATTCCAGGCCAGGTCCATAGTATGGGCGCCCATGTCTCCGTTCTGCCAGCTGCCGAAATCATGGTACATGTTCCACAACAGACAACCTGCTCCCGGTCTTGCGCCGAAATAGCCCGGATTATATGGATGCATCTGAACCGGACCAACCCACTGTTCCCAGTCAATGTCCTTTGGGGCAGGTCCTGCTGCAGGAAGATACCCCGTTTTATCATGAGTACGGTTGCCCCATGCAATTACCTCTTTCAGATCGCCAATTGCGCCGCCACGAACCAGCTCCGCGACGCGGTCAAAATTTTCATTGGCATGTCGCTGTGTCCCATGCTGGGTAGCCAGCTTACCCTTGTTGGCAAGATATACCTTCCGCACCTCACGTGCCTCGGTAACGCATTCACCAACCGGTTTTTCGCAGTAGACATGCTTTCCACGGTTCATGGCCCAGATGCTGATAAATGCATGGTGGTGATCGGGAGTACAAATCAATACAGCATCAATATCCTTTTGATCCAGACATTTCCTCCAGTCGGTGTATTGCTTTGCATTGGGATATTGCTTTGCAGCCAGAGCCATATTACCTGCATGTACGTCGCAAATGGCAACTACATTTTCGCTCTCCAATGCTCCATAATGCTGGCTGCCCCGACCATGCGCACCCATCAGGGCAATGTTTAGTTTATCACTGGGATTCTGTCCTGAAAGTATACCCCCGGGAAGGATTATCAGTCCGGCACCGGTTGCGGAAACGGATTTAACAAATGTTCGTCTTTTCATTATACTTTATGTTTGTGAGTTAAATTGAGTGCCTGCATCCGTTCCCGGGAATGTTGATTTATCCGGTTCCTGAATTTCACACGATCGAGATTTTAAGTAACTCAAACTTAGTGAATGTTTTGAATACGTCAAAATATTTAAACATTTTTAACGCTTCCTGCTTTATATCCTCTTACTCATACGGTCGATGGCTTATTGGCCGGATCATTCAGCGGTTATTTTTACAGAAGCCCTCTTCAATCCTTCAGCGGTGGCCCTGACCTTTATTTTCCCGGCCTTTGTTCCCGGCCGTGCTATTAGCCAGGCATATCCCCTGCCAGGTTTTTTTCTTTGGTTGCTGAAAGCTCGACATATCCAGGGGGTTACCACTCCCGACACCAGCCAGGCCTCGCCCCTGCCGCTTATATCAAAGCTAACCAGGATGTCATCTGCATCAGGAACAATATTGCCCTCAGAGTCGGTTATTTCTGCCCTTATATATGACAGATCGTTACGGTTGGCCTTGATCTTATTCCGATCAGCTATGAGTCTTATTGTTGTTGGTTTACCTGTAGTTTCAAGAGTCTGTGATGCTGTTTCCTTACCATTGTCATAACAGCTGGCAATCAGCGTCCCGGCCTCATAGGGGACCTCGAATGCAGCTGTGATTGATTTTTCCGGATCCACATTTTGCTCACCAACGATTTTACCATTTAACTTAAGTCTGACCTGCTGACTCCGGGTGTAGACATGTACCTGCAATTTTTCACCCTCATGACCGGACCAGTTCCAGCTCTTCAGCTCATCAGGAAACCCCCAGTTACCGGTTACCTCTCTTTTGCCTGCAGGGATGGGACGATGCACGAACATTTCAACTTTGCTTTTACCCCAGACAACATGCTGATAATATGAAGACACCTTTCTGTTTCCGGTAAGGTCAATATCACCCTGGTAATTGGTAAATGCCGGCCATGAATCACGACTGAAAAATCCTTGTCCTGTCGTCTGTGTCTGACCCGCATCCGGAGCTATGCCCCTCAGTTGTGGCAGGCCTACACCTGCCTCACCGAGGTTATCCGTAGCTGTCCAGACAAAATAACCTATAACAAAAGGATGCTTTCTTACCATCTCATAATTTTCCAGGGCGAGCGGAGGATTTGTCTCAGTTCCAACCATAACACGGTCAGGATATTTAATATGATCCTCCTCATATCTCCTGTACGCATAGTTATAGCCTATTAAATCAAAGAGGTCCATGTGTTCCGGGATCTCGTCCCATTTGCTTTTCTGACCCCTCATCCATGCGAAATCAACAAAGCACTCAGTGACCCATCGTGTGTTATCAATCCGGCGAATTTCCTCAGTCAGATTTCCTGCAATTCTTAGTCCTGAGGTATCAAAAGTCTCACGGATTTCATTCCCGATACTCCAAATTATGACTGACGGGTGATTCCTGTCGCGCTTTACCCACGACTCCACATCTTTCTGCCACCATTCCCGGAAATAAAGATGGTAGTCCTGATTCCTTTTAGCAGTCTCCCACACATCGAAGATTTCATTAATAACTACCATTCCCAACCGGTCGCAGGCATCCAGGAGTGCCGTTGACGGAGGATTGTGGGCGGTACGGATGGCATTGAAGCCGTTGTTTTTCAGCACCTCAATTTTACGTTCCTCGGCACGGTCGATGGCAGCAGCTCCCAGGGGCCCGTTATCCGGGTGAATACAACCGCCGATCATTTCGATCGGTTTACCATTGACAGTAAACCCTTTCTGCGCATCTGCCTTAATACTACGGATCCCAAAATGAGTTGTCAGACCATCAACAATCTTATTATTTATCAGCACAGATACTCTCGCATTGTAGAGATTCGGTTCATCGACCGACCAGAGAGATGGCATCTTTACCGGAATTTCCTGTATTACCTGTTCTTTCTGACCTGACGCCACCTATTGAATTGCTGGTTACAGTTACAGCCAGCCTGCCTGAAGGATCCAACAATTCGGTACGCAGGACGATACTTTCATCACTATTCCCGGAGTTCACAATAGTCGTTTCAACTTTCACATCTGCAGAATTTTCAGTTATAACGGGTGTTGTAATGTATAATCCACCTGATGATATCTATGTGAACAGGATTTACCAGAGTGAGCCATACATGCCTTATAATACCTGATCCTGTATACCAGCGTGAATTCATCCCTTCATTTTGAACACGAACAGCAACAATGTTAGGTTCTCCCGGGGGATTCAGATAAGAAGTAATATCATAGTAAAAAGGAGTATATCCATAAGGATGAAATCCGAGGTGTTTTCCGTTCAGCCAAACATCGGATCTCACAGTAACCCCGTCAAATTGCAGGCAGGCAATTTTATCCTTATCCTCCTCCCTTATCGTAAAGTTTTTCCTGTACCAGCCTGTTCCTCCAACCATGTAGCCGGTAGTACCTTTATCAATGGCGGATTTATCAAAGGGCCCGATTATATCCACACCGTTTTGTCCGGGCAGATCTTCAATACTCCAGTCATGAGGAACGTCGATGATCCTCCAGCCTGAATCATTATAATCCGGGGATTCAGCGCCTGAAAGCGTATCTTTCATAAAGCGCCAGCCTTCATCAAATGAGATTGTTCTATCACCAGAGGAAATTTCAGCCGGCTTATGACATGAAGCGGTAACCAGAAAAGCTAATGTCACTGCAAAAAAGCATGAACTTAAACGAAGTTTTAATAAAAACAGTTTCGGATATTTCACGTTTTTCCCCATCTTTTAAACTTCAATTTTTTTGGAAGAAATTCCTTTCGTCAGTGATTTTCCGGTAAATCCTCTTTTAAGGCCTCTGCATTTCATCATATACCGATTTATTACCGAGTTGTTCGGCCAGCGCGACAATAATGCCCTCGGGGCCGCGGAGGTAGCAGAGTCGATACATGTCCTCGTACTGTGTCACCTCGCCAATGAGTTCAGCCCCATGTTTCTGCAGGCGAGCAACGACGTCGTCGATGTCCGTGACAGCGAACATGATGCGACGGATGCCCAGCGTGTTCACCGGTGCGTCCTCTGGCTCAGCCCTGACCGCCTTGGGCGTGTGGAACTTGTCCAGCTCGAGCCGCCCGTGGCCGTCCGGGGTCCGCATCATTGCGATGTCGCTTCGGACGCCGTCGAGCCCGACGATGCGGTCCACCCACTCTCCCTCGACGGTCGTCTCGCCCTCAAGCTCCAGACCAAGTTCGGTAAAGAACGCGATCGCAGCCTTGAGGTCGTCGACAACGAGGAGGACATTGTCCATTCGTAGTAATTTATTTTTTGTCATAGTCTTATCTCCTTATAAATTAAAAATTTTAATCTCTATATAGATATTTCCTTAATACTCAAATAGTTTTCGTAACCAACCGAATGGAATTTTCCTAACAGAATTGTTCATTGGGATCATCAGACCCAATGTCATTTTATCTGTCTCTTGTTTGTCGGGTTCGAACTGTTGATTTGCCGATACAAAACAGATTCTCATCGCTACGCAGAAAGATGTGTCCTCTTGATATTGCAGGTGATGCGATCAACCGTTCCCCGAGATTGTTGCGAGCCAGAATGTGAGGCTCCCGTCCCGCCCGGACCACGATTGTTTCACCAGTTTCGCTGACAAAATAGACTTTCCCGTCTGCCCCAGCCGGAGAGGCAAAAAAGACACCGCGCAACCGTTGGCGCCACACCTGTTCACCTGTACCGGCATCAGCACAGGTCAGTATTCCCGCATCGCTGGTCATGTAGAGGAGCCCTTCGTAATAAAGGATGGATGGTACGTACGATGCACCTGTTGGCGTCCGCCATAAAGTGTGACTTTCCGTAACTTCACCGCGCCCCCCTGGCCGGATGGCCAAAAAGTCGCTGTTGCGATATCCGCGGCTCATGTAAATCACACTATCGTGGAATACAGGTGAAGGAATTGGCGATTGGCGCGGGCTGCCAACATACCATAACAACTCGCCGTTCACGGGGTTGTAGGCGTCAATTCGTTCGCTGGAGTTGACAATAAGTTCGTCGCCTGCCGGATGGGACACGACCAGCGGAGTGCTGAATGAGACCCGGTCTTTACCACGGTCCTGCTTCCATTGCTCTTTACCGGTCCTCTTGTCGAGCGCGAGAAGATATGAAGCCGGACTATGATCGCACAGGAGAATAATCAGGTCGCTGTAAAGGACGGGTGAGCTGCCGTGGCCCCACTGAATCTCAAACGGAGAATACTCCTGACCTAAATGGCGCGACCACACCAGGTTGCCTTTCATATCCAGGCAGACGATGAGCCCATTTCCGAACCAGGCATAGAGGTGTTCACCGTCAGTGACTGGTGTTGGTGTGGCCAGGTTGTGTTTCTCGTGTAGTTCAGGAAAAGGGCCAGTCGCCATAACGCGATATTCCCAAAGCTTCTTCCCATTGGATCGATTGAATGCTTCGACTACGAGAAATACTTCGCTGATGTCTTCCTGAGGAACACTACGACGACCACCCATAGGATTTTCTTTTACCACCAGAGACGGATCATCCCGGGCAAGCTGAGGATGCGACCCCCCCCGAACAGCGGCACTGCCAATCTGCGATGTCACAAAGACCTGATCGCTCATAACAATTGGAGACGAACCGCCCAGCCCTGCCAGTGGGACTTTCCAGACGATGTTGCTATCCACACTCCACCTGGCAGGCAGGTCGGTTTCGGAGGAGACACCGTTACCCGAAGGCCCGCGCCATTGCGGCCAGTCTTCCCCGGCCAATTCCCGATCTTCCACCACATCCTGTCTGCGGGAAGTACAAGTCTGCAAAGTGAGGAACATACACGCGCAGATGAACAAAAGCAAGGCTTTGTTAGCTGTGATACTTTTACTCATTTTCTATAATTTGAATTTCATCCGGGTAAAATGTCGAATACCCGTATCGATATTTTTTGCAAAGATAATGAATATGAAGTTTGGATCCGGATACTAGTGGGGCTGTTGAAAACCCACGATGCGGTCCACCCACTCTCCCCCGACAATCGTCTCGCCCTCAAGCTCCAGACCAGGTTCGTATGTTCAGTAAGGGCAAGTGTGACAACTGTGTCAGCCGAAGCTTTCTTTGACCTCCGACTTCGCCGGACGAAGTCCGCTTTGTCGGATGCAGTCCATACCTTAGGTTGAACAACTTACCTATATTGTCCCTGTCAGCTGCTGCACTAATTTGATTTAGAAAGAGATACAATGTCTCTTACTTCTAAGATTTGTTTTTCATGTAGAGTTATAACTGAATTTATCATCGCTAAGCCTAACTCTTTAAGTGAGAGTACAAATTCTGGAAATAAAAGACGGAAAACAGGGTAAAATGGATTGAACAGGTAATAAACCTTATGCACATATTTCTGGCCCCTAACCGGCTTAAGTAGTCCCGGCCGGAAAGAATATATTTTTTTAAATGAAGTTTTAAAAAGATCAGTTTCAGTTAAGCCTTTAATCTTTGCCTGCATAAATTTTGCTTTATCCGGAGAATTGGCTCCAAGTCCTGATACATAGCAGAAAGTCATGTTCGGATTAATATCTGCCAGCTTGTTCGCGAAAGAAAGTGTCAAGTCATGTGTAGTTTCATAATACTGAGGCTCTTTGATTAGAAAAGATGTAGCACCAAGGCAATAGAAACATGCATCATATCCAAATAATTGATTTTCAATTGGTGAAAGATCAAAGAAATTTTGATGGATTATCTCTTTTAGTTTAGGATTTGATATTTCAGAAGCTCTTCGGTTAATAGCAAGGACCTCTTTAACATCCGGGTGATTAAGACAAACCTGAAGAATTCCATTGCCAACCATCCCGGTAGATCCAGTGATAATGACCTTTAGCAGCATACGTAAGCAATAGGGTTCTTTAATTGTTGCACTTAAAGTAGGTGAGGTGGCTAAAACGTCGGTGGCGCTGAACTCAGATCCGAATCCAGGAAATCTGTGATCATGGGTATCAGCCAGTCCGCACGCTGCATCATCCCTACATGGGTGGTGCCGGGGATAATGGCCAGACGCGATTTCGGCAACCCGTGCAGATCTCCCATTTTTCCGCCTCCTTTAGCCCTGAACAACTCAAGCGCGTGTTCATATTGGACACCGTCGGCATCGCCTATGGCCATAAATACCGGAGCCTTTATGTTTTTTACATCCCGCGACCAATCATATGGTTTTAAGTCCGGACTGATCACCTTCTTAACAAATTCAGGGAAATGGGCGGGATCATTTCCCAGACTATCATATTGTATTTGAATAGGGGTACCTTTAAACATATCCGCGGTAATGGTTGCAAACATCGCCTCTGCATCGGGCCACCAACCGTTATGTGCATAGGTGCCCGACAACACCACAAGCCTTCTAACCTGCTCAGGATGACGGACAGCCATCTGGAAGGCAATACCTCCTCCCATACTGTATCCGAGTATGTCGGTACTGTCTGTCTTCAGGTGCCTGAGCAGACCTGATACGTCGTCGGCCATACCTTCATAAGTGATCTCACGGGAAATATCCTTTGTGCGTCCATGCCCCTGCATTTCAGCTACTATTACTTTCCTGTCTTTTGCCAGCATAGGTATTATATGCGCCCAGTTCAGTGGTATATTCATATAGGAGCCGTGCAGAAGCACAATGGGTTTCCCATTACCATATACCTCAAAATACATTTTCAGACCGTTTATATCAGCATATCCGCTTTCAGATGGTTTTATATCGTGGGTGACTGCTTTTTCCTCCGTTCTGACTGATATGTTCTGGTTTTCCTCCGGACGCATCTTGCAGGATGTTATTACTATAACTATGGCAAGGGGAAGTAGGGTCAGAATTTGCTTTTTCATAATAAATTGTTTGTTAAACATACTGATGTGATATTACATAGACAAAAATGTCATTGGTTTTGTTTCGGCGTCATGGGCAGCATCCGGGCAGTCCCTGGTACCCGGGATGATACATAATAAAGTTGAGAATCCGTCAACAAGCGGAGACGAACCGAAGCGAAGCTGAGCTCGGCGAAGCCAAATCCCGTCCTGGCGGGGCAAAAACCGTGACAGTTTTTAGAACTATTTTTGTTTCTTAATATCCAATGGTAGCGTACTACCATTCTGCGACCATGTTCCTGTTATCGTTGAATCGTTCATCACAGTTCCATCATATTGCCCCTTTATCCCGGGAGCTTTGATTATAACTTTCTGATTTTCCACTACAACCGGTCCGGCAGGAATGTCTTTTGCGTTCTGGTCAGGACTGTCCAGTGTAACTGCGAGGCTGTCTTTTTGAACCAGCTTAAGATTAAAGACTACCCTTAATTCCATACCGTCGGCTGAGAGTTTACCCATCCATGAACCTGGAAGAATGTTGTTCTTAACTTTGTCCTGGCCATTCAGTGCATTGGCAACCATTACCAGAGCGGCGATGATTAAAAAAAACTTTGATCTTTTCATTTTATGAGGTATTGGTAATCATTAGTAAAGTTATGAGATTCATTTGAGAACTGCTACCTGTGAAGTTAAAATCCATTCATAAATCTAACATGCGCAATTGGCAGTTGGCAGTTGGCAGTTGGCAAAACAAAAAGACCGAAGCATCTGCGTAAATCTGCGATATCTGCGGGAAATGGATTTAATACAGGAGGGATAAGGGACAAGGGAAAGGGACAGGGCCGAGCGTAAAGAAAATGCCCTGTGGGCATTTTTAGCGAAGAGCCTGCCCCGCTTCAGCGGGGAGCCAGACTGCAGGGAGGGAAGATACTAAGGGACTAAGGGACTAAGGGACTAAGGGACTAAGGGACGAAGGGAGGAAGGTATGAAGGTATGAAGGTGCGAAGGAAGCCAGGTCAATAAAAACTTTCTACTCTGATAAACTGGACCGCAAGACCAGCAAGACCGCAAGACCGCAAGACCTCAAGACCGCAGGCAGAAATGCGCAGTTGGCAATTGGCAGTTGGCAAAGCAAAAATACAGAACCATCTGCGTAAATCTGCGATATCTGCGGGAAATGGATTTGACAAAACGAGGGAGCGAAGGAGCCTGGGGCGAAATAACGCTCAGAGTCCAAAACTTAAAATGCGGCAGTCTCGATGTTTACGAAGTTGTCCAGATAGGAAGGAACTTAATTATTGGATGTCAGCGTTGAGTAATTTTCTGGTTTTCATTAATCCATAAATAATAAATCCAATTCCCACGACAATGTAAGGAAGGCTCAAAAGTTGTCCCATATTTAATGTCATTCCATCTTCAAATCCGACTTGGTTCTCCTTTACAAATTCAATTATAAATCTAGCTGTAAAAAATAAAACAGTAGCAAGCCCAAAGAAGAATCCGTTTTTAAGTCTATCTCTCATTTTTTTGTAAAGAATCATCATAATCGCAAAAATGATAAAATAAGAAATCGCCTCGTACAATTGAGCTGGGTGTCTCGGTACGTTATCTACTCGCTCAAAAATCACACCCCAGGGTTTTGTTGTCGGAATGCCGATAATTTCAGAATTCATAAAGTTTCCAAGTCTGATAAATCCAAAGCTCAATCCTGCAACAACCGCAATCAAATCAATGGTGTCAATCATTGAATGTTTAGTCTTTCGAGAATAGAAATATAAGGCAATCAGTAATCCTAGTACACCACCATGACTTGCCAATCCTTGATATCCGATAAACTTTATTCCACCATCAGGAGGAAAGGTAATTGGAAGAATCATCTCCAGAGGATGTGATAAATAGTAAGATGGCTCATAAAATAAACAATGTCCAAGTCTTGCCCCTGCCAGAATACCAATCATACCGTAGATTGATAATTTTTCCAGATGCTCAGATGGAATGTTTTCTCTTTTATAAATCCAGCCTAAAATATAGATGCAAAGGATTAATCCACTTACGAATAGAAGTCCATAGTATCTAATAGAAATCCCGAAAACATTAATAATCTCTGGATCAACATTCCAATTGAATATAGTTTAAAATCATAGTCTATTATTGTTTAGGTAAAGTATAGTAATTTTCTCGTGGATTACAAATTTGTCCGGTAATTCAAAAATTATTCTCGTTCGGAGTTTTACACTCAGGCCTTTGTTGTCATGAAGATACAGTCTCGTAACGTGCTGTCATTTAAGCATAATCTATCCCCGGTTACAAAGTTGGTTATGTTTTATGTTTTTTTACTTTTTTCTTAAAAACAAAATCATTGCTCAAACGTTCAATCAAAATGAAAGGAGGATATTGATATGGCAAAATATGTAGATGGATTTATCATTGTAGTACCGGACAGCAAGGTAGCCGAATACACGAAAATGGCAGAAGAAGGAAGAAATTCATGGATGAAGCATGGAGCGCTTTCATACTTTGAATGCAAGGGTGATGATTTAACTACCAGGGATTCCGGTGGCGGGAAACCAATTGAATTCACAAAACTGGCAAATTCCAGGCCTGGTGAAAATGTCTGGTTTTCTTTCATTGTATTTGAATCAAAAAAGCATCGTGACGAGGTAAATAAAAAGGTAATGGACGAGATGAACGAAAAATATAAAGATGCTAAGGATTTTTCGATGCCATTCGATATGCAGCGCTTTACATACGGTGGATTTGAGGTTGCAGTTGAAGGTTAAAGGGCCGCTGGTTGTCTCCCTGAATATTCTTAACGCCTTAACGCCATAATTAAGCAGTTGGCAGTTGGCAGTTGGCAAAGGAAAAATACCGAACCATCTGCGTAAATCTGCGATATCTGCGGGAAATGGATTTAACAAAACGAGGGATGGATATAGGGAAATAGGGAGGGAGTTTAAACCCCAAACCGAATGTAAAGTACTGAATTTAAGTTTGATAACTTTCCCCTCCTTATGCTGCAGGCGCTCGCTAGCGGCAGGGAGGGGTGGTCGGGACAATAGATTTTGATAGGTTAACAATCAACTTTCCCGACCGGGGTGGTTTAAGATTAAATCAACTATATAGTTACCGAAATGTGTTGTCTTCTAAATTTTCTGCCATCAAGATTCTTTGACTTTAATTGACTCCATAAAACAGCTTCTGATTCAACCACCCCGGCCAGACGAATTTAATTTCAGCCTGTCAGATGATTTCACCGTCTGGCCACCCCTCCTTAAAAAAGGAGGGGAAACTTATGTAATTGTATTTCTGCTAGTTAAAAATACTCCGTTTAACAAGGATCCTTAAGATCGCGTATACCCTTGTGGGAATTAAAGGGGGTGAGCCTTCAGAACTAATGCCGCATGCCACATGCCACATGCCGCAAGCCGTTATACCTTTAACACCTTGACGCCATAATGAAGCAATTGGCAGAGAGGTAACCTGTCAGATGTTTCATTTAGATACGGCTTCAGGATTTCGCCACTTCCATGCATACCAGACAATAAGTGCAGTAGCTGTAATTTCTATAACGGTGAAAAATACGTAATATGAAGTTGGCACTGCAACAAAAAGAGTAACAGGTAGAGCAGCAGTCATTATCGTGCCTGCGATGATGCTCGACCAGCGAATTGCCCGATACTTTAATATCCGAGACAACAGAACCATTGTTATCGGAATCATCATGAATATGGAGCCTCCTAACAGGAATCCTTCAGTTAATTGAATCGATCCGTGTTTAACAGGATCCATTAAAGTTACAACATCGCCGTAAGTATAAGTGAGCATTGCAAATAGCCATAGTGCTGAGAGTCTTACTTTCATGTCTGGCACTAAAGTACCCTTTTTGTTGTCTTCCATTTTTTGTAGATTTTAGAGAGAACATTTATTTATACAATACCTGGTCAGAATTAACTTATTGTAAATTTACATTTTTCACAAGATAAAGTTCATTATCTCTTTTTATTCTCTCTGGAACAGCCCGATATGGTGAGGTTCGGCCCACGCGCCTTTTCTATCGAATCCATTTTTCAAGACCGCAAGACCGTGAGACGGCAAGACTGCAAGACCTCAAGACCGTAGGCAGAAATGCGCAGTTGGCAGTTGGCAGTTGGCAAAGGAAAAAGACCGAAGCATCTGCGTAAATCTGCGATATCAGCGGGAAATGGATTTGACAAAACGAGGGAGCGAAGGAGCGAAGGAGCGATGGGGGGAATTAAAGGGGGTGAGCCTTCAGAACTAATGCCGCAAGCCGTTATACCTTAACGCCTATCCGACAAGTTTGTAGTCTCGGATTAAGAGTCCAGGTGAAAGGTTTAATCTTTTTGTAAGATTACGAATCATCTCAACGGTTAACTTACGTTTGCGATTGAGAACCTCAGAAACCCTGTTTTTTCCACCAATGACATCCGCAAGATCAACCTGTTTGAGCTGCATTTCCTCCATTCTGATCTTTATTGCCTCAATTGGATCTGGAGCATCTATTTGGTAGTGTTTCTTTTCGTATTCGTCAATCATTAATCCGAGAATATCAGCCTCATCACTTTCGATTGTACCGATCTTAGCGTCAAAGATTTCCTCAAGTCTCTTGAGAGCTGTCTGGTAATCTGCTTCTGTTTTAATCAGTTTTATATTCATTGTTTTTCTTTTTAAATCGTGTTTGCATCAATTTTATCATAATCAGCATGAGACCCAATGAATCTGATGAAGATCCATTGTTTTTCAAAGTTGAATTTTGCTACTAGTCTGTAGGAATTGCCTTTAATGTTAAAAACAATCCTGCTGTCTTTTAAAATACTTGCATTTGCATAAGTCTTCTTAACATCATTGGGAGTTTTCCAATCTGAGTTCATGGCCGTGTCATACCATGTCTTTAAGTACTGTTCAGTATCAGAGTGTTTTTCCCAAAACTGTCTAAGAGTACTTTTTGCAAAAATTCGCTCCATTAATTTAGTTATCTGTGGCAAAGATAGTAATTAATTCCCAAAATGGGAACTATTTATTTGATTTATTTTAAAAAATATTGAAAAGCCCGTTATGGTTAGGCCATTGTCCAAAGGAAAAAGACCGAACCATCTGCGTAAATCTGCGATATCTGCGGGAAATGGATTTAATACAGGAGGAAGGGACGAGGGGACGAGGGGACTAAGGGACTAAGGGACTAAGGGACTAAGGGACTAAGGGACTAAGGGACTAAGGGACTAAGGGACTAAGGGACTAAGGGACTAAAGTATGAAGGTATGAAGGTGCGAACGAAGCCAGGTCAATAAAAACTTTCTACTCTGATAAACTGGACCGCAAGACCGCAAGACCGCAAGACCGCAAGACCGCAAGACCGCAAGACCGCAAGACCGCAAGACCGCAAGACCGCAAGACCCTAGGCAGAAATGCGCAGTTGGCAGTTGGCAGTTGGCAAAGGAAAAAGACCGAAGCATCTGCGTAAATCTGCGATATCTGCGGGAAATGGATTTATGCATGGGAGGGACGCTTGAGTGACAGAGCGAAGGAGGGAACTGGTCCACGAGCCGCAAGCCGCATGCCGCAAGCCGCATGCCACCAAAACCGCAAGACCGTGAGACGGCAAGACCTCAAGACCGCAAGACCGCAAGACCGCAAGACCGCAAGACTGCAAGACCTCAAGACTGTAGGCAGAAATGCGCAGTTGGCAGTTGGCAGTTGGCAAAGGAAAAAGACCGAACTATCTGCGTAAATCTGCGATATCTGCGGGAAATGGATTGACAAAACGAGGGAGCGATGGGAGTTTTAAAGGAACTTTTACGATAACATGGTAATAACATCTGGATCCTTATTTAATTATTTCTATACTGATTTTGGTATTGAGAAGCATTTCTAATGGAAATGAAAACCGCAGATTCCTCCCTATATCAGCTGCCCTGTTAATAGTATATCCTTTATTTTTAATCAGATAGGCCATAAAAAAAGTTGTGGCTCTCCCAGCTGACAGGCAATGAATCAATATTTTATCATCTTTATTAATGAGACTTGCAAAGGCATCTAACTTCTCAGGTGTATAATCATTATTCCCGCCAACCGACAAGGAATGGTATTCAAATCCTATTTTTTGTGCATTTATTTCTTCGTTATAAGCTGATTCAGTAAATTCTGTATTTTCATTTTCAGTACGCAGATTAATAATTTTATTTACTCCCTGAGACCAGAGCCATTGCAGCTCTTCAAGAGTGGGTTGACCGGCTATATAAAAATCATTATAACGGTATAAATTTCTAAAATCTTTAATAACCTCAACACTGTCGATTTTCCCGGTATTATCCAGGGTATTAATATTAAATGTTATAAAAAAGCTGAAAATGGCAAAGGGAATAATTGATTTCATCGTTCCTGGTTTTAGTGAGTGAATAGATTCGATTTTCTAACTATTTTTATGATTAAGCCATAAATCTAGTTGAAATACTGAATATCTGTGGTTTGTTGCTTTAAAAATTCTCTATCCCTCAGAGTGGGTCATTAACCATAGCTCATAGAATTTGTCTGGTATGATAAAATTCGGATGTCAGGCAGCATGTTCCTTTAATCTTTTAATATGTTTGAATTCCTGATGCTTTTGATTTTTTTTCTTCTTCAAGATCAAAGTCGTTCTGAAGTCCAAGCCAGAATTTAGCAGAATTACCAAAATAGTAACTTAGTCTTATTGCAGTGTCAGCAGTTATGCTTCTGTTGTCCTTTAATTATCTCAGAAGTTCTGGTCTGAGGAATTCCAAGGTCCTTTGAAAGTCTGTAAGCAGATATATTTAAAGGTTTGAGAAATTCTTCAAGAAGAATTTCTCCCGGGTGAATATTTGAAAGCTTTTCCATTTCATTCTATTTATGATAATCCATTATTGTAACATCACTTGAGTTTCCATCGTCCCATTTAAATACAATTCTCCATTGGTCATTAATCCTGATGCTGTAAAAGTCACTCATCTTACCTGAAAGTTTCTCAAGTTTATTTGATGGAGGAACTTTTAAGTCTATCAAATTCTGTGAGTTATTAAGCATTCTTAATTTTCTCCTTCCAATTTGTTGTATTTCTTGAGGTAGATTTTTAACTCTATCCCCATTCCATATTTTTTCAGTCTCCTTAGACCCAAAAGAGGTAATCATTTTCCGTGTAGCGTTACTAACGTCAAAGATAAGTATTTATTATTAAACAAGCAAATTTTAAGTATTAAATATCAAAATTGGCTCTTTGCTATTAGGCGGCGCAGCGTTTTAGATCCCGATAGATGGACAGGATTTGTCGTGTCATGATGAAGTTGTCCAGATTGATAAGTCCCTGTTCTTTTAATTGAAAAAAGCTTTCGAATCCATTTTTCAAGACCGCATGACCGTGAGACGGCAAGACTGCAAGACCTCAAGACCGTAGGCAGAAAT
This sequence comes from uncultured Bacteroidales bacterium, assembly GCA_963703935.1. Classification (GTDB taxonomy): domain Bacteria; phylum Bacteroidota; class Bacteroidia; order Bacteroidales; family VadinHA17; genus LD21. Next base: position 831,542 of record CAVPGA010000003.1, read on the forward strand.
GCGCAGTTGGCAGTTGGCAGTTGGCAAAACAAAAAGACCGAAGCATCTGCGTAAATCTGCGATATCTGCGGGAAATGGATTTAATGCATGGGGGGGACGCCGAAGGACAGAGCGAGGGAGGGAGCCTTAACGCCATGACCTGGATTTAGGTCAACCTGGGCTAAATACCGGGTGCTGCGCACCGTATAAAGCCATATGTATTAGCGTTTCGTTCAGGTTTAATTTATTATTAATATTTTTTAGTCGCGTTCAAGTTGTTCTATTTCGTCAATGTCTTTATTGAGCTTTTTGTAACGTTCATAAATTGAATATTTAAAAGTAAAATACATTGATGAGAAGAAGACCAGAACAATCAAAAACAATGGCAGGATTGAGAAAAAATCTAACTTGATATTGATCTTATGAATTATCATTAATAGGAATCCCATCATCGCTAAAGGCATTAACAGGTATCTTATTCTTGTGGTCTTTATTTTATATTTTTGAAGTTCTGTTATCACCTTTCTTAAAGACAATACCGGCATTGTGAAGTCAATTCCTTGAATCAGTGTGAAATATCTAATATCCCAAATATAGTTGATAATATAAACAGGTAGAAACAGGCCTAATCCAATAAAAAATCTCGTAGAAATAATAAATTGAACATCCAGGATCAGTATTAATGCGATAAACAGAACGGGAGAAAATATCCATAATCCTGCTTTGATCTTTATCCAGTTTATTTTTTTCTGTGGTTTTTCAATTAAAATTAGTCTCAATATTTCTTTATTAAGGCGAGTATTTTCTGATATTTTTTTATCGTACTCCTGCCATATATTTTGTAATTCTGCTAGTTCCATGTTGTTAAATTTTAGAAGTGGCTAAGTCTTTTATTTGTTCTTTAATTCTGCTGATCCTTGTACCGACATTTGTTTTTGAAATTCCGGTTATCTCAGATATTTCATCGTGCGAATTGCCATCGAGATAGAGAAGGATTATTGCTTTATTTAATTGATTTAACTCATCAATACACTGATATAGGATTTCAGAATGTGATGAGTCAGAAGGCTCCGATATCCAGATTGGACTTTCAAATTGTTTAAGATCAGCCGGAAAATACAATTTATCACTCTTCTTTTTTCGGCTAAAATTCATCGAAGTGTTAATTGCAACACGGTAGATCCAGGTAGATATCTTTGAATCTCCTTTAAATCGTCCAAATGATTTCCAAAGTTCAAGAGTAATGTCATTAATTAAGTCCTCTTTATCATGAACCGAATTTGTATATGCTCTCGAAATCTTTAAAATGATCCCTATATTTTTCTCTAAAATATCCAGAAATAGGTCCTTTTGTTTATTCTCTGTCATTTGTCATTCTGGTTACTTTTCTGGTAAATAAATCAATCTATGATCCCACTTTATCCAATTAGTAACAGATCAAGCTTAAAAATCACAAACAAGTCGTTTTATTTTTACAAATACGTTAACCTGGGAGTTAGAGTCAAAAGGTGGGCCGGGTGCAATTTTTATTGAGCATTAGGGCCCGTTTTAATCATGATTAGTTGAAGGATGCCCATCCTATTAATAAGAGAAACAATCTGGCAATAAGGAAAATGGGCCCAAAAGGGAGCGCAAAACCGAAAAAGAATAAAATTTCGACAGGAATAATGGCAAAAGAGAGGATAGCAGCACCCTTGTCGCCCCTCCACAATCCCCAACCTGCAATACATTCCAAACCACAGACTAAAAGAAATCCGATAAGCAAAAGTGTGGTGGTGTGTACGCCTATTTTTTCAAATGGACCATTACCATAAGTTGGGAAACCCATTAAATATGCTACGCCCTTTCCCCTTACCATGCTCCAGATTCCATAAATGCAAGGAAGCCCAAATCCAAGCCCTGAAATCCATAAACATAAAGCTGCTATTTTTATCATACTGTTTTATTATTCCCTTTATTTTAGTTTATCAGATTCAGTGAAGAAACCTTTTGAGCAACTGACGGCTATTAAACTGGAAACTGCCATATAGTGATTTTACAGGCAGTGTTGTATCTCATTTTTCTATAATGTATTTTCTAAAAAACTTTTCAGGTTTTCCATATTCTTCTGCTCCTGATATTTTAGCCGGTTTTTCATAACAGGAAATATCGCTCGTAAAAATCCATTTGGAGTAGCTATGAATTTCGTATTCATTTCAGTTTTATTCTCCGAAGAAGAAAGACTTAATTCAAGTGTTACACCAAGCTTACCTCCGTTTACGAAGGTTACATAATATGGACGTTCGTAACGGATTATTTCTACGTTAATTGTATCGCTTAAAGTCCATTTGGCCAGAAAGTTAGTGCCGATTCCAATGGTTCCCTCAGTAAGCTTCTCCATAGTTTGTACATCTGGATTCCATTTTAATTCGTTTCTCATATCTGCAACAAAGTCAAAAACTGTTTCCTGCGGTCTTTGAATAATGACTTGATTGGTTATAACTGTGGGTCTGCCAGAGAGCAGATAAAAAATCCCTAATAATACACTAAACAGTATTACAAGTCCTAAGATAACAAACAGTATTATTTTCATGGCTAGTTTTAGCAATTAGTATTACTCAACTCATTCAAAACAATCATGAATTGTTTATGTTCAACTCTAACGGCAGTCTGTCCAATACCCTTTATCCCCCGAAGTTTTTCCGGTCAATCCAATACGATTTAAGCGATAGCTGTATCTGTCGCGGGGAATATATTACATAACTACGAAAAAGTTCGGAACAAACATTCCGAAATATTTCGCAAGTCTGATCGGAACCGGTATACTGTCCTTCAGCGAAGGAGGTAGCGTAGGAGGTAGCGTAGGCTGAGCAACTTACCTTTATTGTCCGTTTTATCAGCCGTTGTTTATTTATCTTGTAAGGTCAATTGGTTTCTTATTTCTACTGTCAAATAATAGTAGAATAGTGAGTATTATCAGTGATACACTCATTAGCATTGGAATGAAATACATTTTTTCTACAGGCAGTATTAATCCAAGAGTCATAGCACCTATAGAAATAATGCCTGCAAATACAGCATATAAATTAGTCTTATAAAACCATGCATATGGGAAAAAGTGTCCACCAGTAATTATCGCGTAAACCATGACGAAATAATTTGGGAATTTTATAAGTGAAAAAATTAAAAATGGAAAGTAAAACAACTGAGAAAAATTCAACCAAAGTCCCAAGGGTTGTAAGGGATTGTCCTTATTTTTCCAGGTAGTATTAAAGAGTTTAGAAAACAAAAATGCTAACGGCATCATTAAGGCTCCCACGATAAATGTAAATACTGACTTATCATATGATTTTAAGTCAAGTGTCCATATCCACGCAATGATAATCCAAATAATACCTGCCGATAAAGTAAAATCAAGACCATTTTTTGATTTTACAGATAAGTTAACTCGAAATTCATCCAAAGATTCTTTTGTCATTTTAAAGGGTTTTAGAATTTCTAAGATAGAGTTTTTGAGAATAGATACTTCGTTTTTACATTTTTTTTGCACTAACGAAATGGGCTATTTATTATGGAAGAGGCAGGATCTATAGCTTATAACGGCTGGCCGGTAAGTGCTGTCACGGTGCAAGATTTAAATTGTGGGCATATGAGTGGGTCCAGGTGCAAGAACCATTACAAAGCTGTCTTGGGTGCAGAAGCAAAAGTTGAGGATCCGCCAACAGGCGGATACGAACCGAACGAAGTGAGCTCGGCGTAGCCAAATCCCGCCCTGGCGGGGCAAAAAGTGTGACAACTGTGTCAGCCGAAGCTTTCTTTGACCTCCGACTTCGCCGGACGAAGTCCGCTTCGTCGGATGCAGTCCGGAGTTTCAGCGAAGGAGGTAGCGTAGGAGGTAGCGTAGGCTGAACAACTTACCCATATTGTCCGTGTTGAACTAAATCCCGCTTCGCGGTCTGGCCTCTATGGACTGTACTCAAAATTAAGATTTAAAGTAATTTAAGGCCATAATCATAATTTAAATCTTATCAACATGAAAAAAAAGAACATTACCCACCATCGTTGAACAGGCTACTCTCTCCATTGAAGGCTTTGATAAAGTTTGTAAATCTCTTTTTCAGCAGGTTAAGCTCAAAGGACAAAGTGAAAGTACCCTGAGCAACTATCTTCGCAGCATTGCCATAATCAGCCTGCGGTTTAACAGCCTCCCTGACCGGATCTCGGAAGATGAGATCAACGAGTATCTCACCTCACTGGCAGTCGACAGCCGTTCTCCTTCGCGCAGTGCATTCAAACACATGGTTTATGGGCTGAGGTATTATTTCCGTCATGTCGGCAAGACCGATCTTGCTATTAAGCTGCCATCACTTAAAAGAGAAGCCACGCTGCCGGTAATTCTTAACCGCACAGAACTTAAGGCATTATTCAAAGCGCCAAAGCTTCTGAAGCATCGCATCATTCTTACGCTTATCTATTCCGCCGGCCTCCGGCGTCAGGAAGCTGTTAACATCAAAATATCAGATATTGATTTCGAACGTAAGACAATTCATATACGTCAAAGCAAATACTTAAAGGATCGGATCGTTCCTCTTTCCGAGTACATGTCGCGCGGATTGAAGAAATACCTTCATGTTGAAAAACCTCACGACTATCTCTTCAACGGCAAGGAACCCGACGGAAGGTACAGCCTCGAAGGTCTTGGATGGGTTATGCATGAAGCCAGGAAAAATGCTGCCATCAGCAAAAAAGTTAATCTTCATTCCCTTCGACACAGCTACGCTACTCATCTCCTTGAAGAGGGCGTAAATATCGTCACCGTAAAAGAGCTCCTTGGTCATGCTGATGTTACCACCACTATGATCTACCTGCATGTTGCCCGGCTGGATGTAATTAAGGCCCATAGTCCGCTGGACACACTGTACAAGGATACCTTATGAGCCGCCCTGAGCATGAGGTGGCGGATGTTATCAGGAGGTTTGGTGAGGATTTTGTCAGTAATCACCATCCGAACGGTTACCAGATACGCATTCTGAGAGCCTTATCCATGTGTCGCACCGCGGCCCTGGGCGGTCATAAGTATCGTTGTGATCATTGTGGGAAAGAACATATCAGCTATAACAGCTGCCGCAATCGCCACTGTCCCAAATGTCAGAGGACAAAGCAGGCTTTCTGGGTCGAGGACCGGCTTAAAAATGCATACCGTGTTAAACATTTCCATTTGGTTTTCACTCTTCCTGAAGTTCTGAACGAAATATGTCTCTGCGACAGCAAATGGTTCTATAATCATCTCTTCGCATCAGTATGGGACACATTGCAGTCATTTGGGTTCAGTCATTACGCGGCGGAAAGCGGCGCTATATGCATATTGCACACGTGGGGGCAGAACCTCAGTCTTCATCCCCATGTGCACTGCATTGTTCCCGCACTTGGCTATACCCTCAGGGGCAACCTGAAGCAGATCGGCAAGGCCGGCAAATACCTTTACCCGGTCACCAGACTTAGCCTTAAGTTCAGGGGTAAGTTCATGTCCGGAGTGAAAAAGCATCTTGCCGCAGAGGATCTCCTGTGTGATTATAGCAACCATATTGAACAAGCCTGGGGCAAACGATGGGTTGTTTTCTGTGAGCCATCCCTTGGTAAACCTGAACATATTGTTGGATATCTCGGCCAGTATACTCACCGGGTGGCCATCACAAATCATCGTATTGTTGATATAACAGATCATGAAGTATTATTCAGTCTTAAAGACTACAGTGATCATGGTAACCAGAAAACAACCTCTCTTTCAGGTGAAGAGTTCCTCAGGCGTTTTTGTATGCACATACTCCCTCAGGGGTTTGTTAAGATACGCCACTACGGGATATACAGTTCACGCTTCCGGAATGCCATCGCGGACAAATGCAAGATGGTCATACAACCAGTGGAAACCACAGTCGAGCGCATAAATCGCCTTATTGGTATTGACCTGACCCGATGTCCCCGCTGCAGAAAAGGACAGCTCTTTCTTGTTGATGTCATTCCAAGAAGCCGTTCTCCGACTCCTTTAGGGTTAAATTATTTCAGCTTATCGTAGTAATTGCCCGGGTCATTTGTCTGCTACTGCCAGACCAACAGGGTTTGTATTGGTTACACCTTAAGTATCATTCATAAATTCAACAGCTTCAACCGTTCTTTTACCTGAATACAGCCATTAAGAAACTCCTATTTTGCATTTTCCGATTGAATGGCGTTTTCTTTCTCCCTTATCAACACTTTCACAATCGTTACGAGAACCCATTGAATCCCCATAATATAATTCCCGGAGGGATTTAGTTCAACGTGGGCTCAATACTGGGTGCTGCGCACCGTATAAAGCCCTATGTATTATAAGCAGGCTTATTAAAAAATAGTGAAAAGGGAACTGTGGCTTAAGTTTTTACTTTCCAAGGGAGTTTCATTATCTGGCATAAATTCCTGAAGCGGGGATCATTTCTGACATAATCGAAAGCAGGAAACAGAAGATACGGAACATTGGGATCTCTGAATTTATATGCCTGCTCCAGCCAATAGATAGATTTGTCAACATCCTTGCCTATTGAATATAAAATTGCTATATCAAAAGGAGCAAAGAACTGATTTTGACTGATAGTCCATAACTTCTCCAATCTGTCAGCTAATGATAAACACGCTCCATTTATACCATCTTTTAAATATCCCTGTTCAATAGGTTTCTGCGATTCAGGATCTACCATACCCCAAAAAGTTTTATATGTAGCATATGCTTCCTTAGTTTTTCCAGACAGATAAAGTGCCTGCCACAGGTTTGTCAGGGCAAAAGGATATCCTGGTTCAATACGTAAAGCTTCATTGAATTCCTTAATAGCTTCATCATACTTCCGAGCCATCACGAAATCGACAGAACTAAAGGTAATGATAAAAGGATTCATAGGATCAAGCTTGAGTGCAATATCAATTTGTTGCAGAGCTTCATCAGTCCTTCCCAGTATACTTAATAGGTGCGAATATACTGCATGTGTCATTGCACTATTGGGATTAAGCGAGATGGATTTCATAAAGCCTTTTTCACCACCATCCCAGTCAAACATTCCAAAGGTCTTTTTACCCGCCAGAGTATATTGAACAACTGCATTATTGCTATCAAGAGCATATGCTTTCATTACGGCTTCCATTGATTTTGGGTTCCCTTCTGAAGGAATAACAAGACCCCATTGCTGACGATAAGACCATACATCACAGATACCAGTATAGGCAATAGCATAATTGGGATCTATTTGTTTCGCATGTTCAAAATATACCATCGCTGAATCAAGAGCATCAGGAGTAAACTTATTCAGGTAGAACTGTCCTTTTAGATAGGCCTCATACGCTTCAAGATTATCAGTTGGCAATTTTTCAATCAACTTTCTCTCCTGAGGAGTTATTTTTGCATTTAATTCTGATGCAATGTTTTGGGCTACAATGCTCTGGATATTGAAAAATGTATTGGCACTTTCAAGTTTCTGTCGAAATGAACTACCCATTAAATGTTTTTCTCTTTCATCACGGATCGCAACTAACTGTACTCGTAGAATTATTGAATCTCCAAATTTCTGGCCACTTCCTTCTACTATGTAATTTACATGCCGTTCTCGTGCAATTTCCGGGAGTGATTTCGCGGTGTTTCTGTATTGTTCAACTGAAGATCTCGAAATAGGTGTAAGTTCTTTTATTGCTTGGAGTCTGTTTAATACTTCCTCCATAACACCATCCATAAAAATAGCTGTTGTTGAATCACGACTGTCATTTCTAAATGGTAATACAGCAATGGATTTTTCAAATTCTTTATCGAAGACATTAAATTTTACTATAACCAAAACAGCAGCAACAACTATAAGGAAGGCGAAAGAATAGATCAGGATCTTCTTTGTTTTACTTTGGGTTTTCCCTTTTACCAGTGTTGATGTTCTGTCTGACCCTTTTTGAGTGTCAGGTGGAACTTTCCCTTTGCTTTGAGTCTCCTGATATTTAAGATACCACCTGATGATAATGGCCAGGTTATTCAAAACCGGCTTAACCTGTTCCTGGTCAAAGTCTTTCGGATGCGTCCCAAATGTCGAGAGGCTATTCAGGCTATGCATGGAGGTGACGATGTGGAAAGGGACTTTATCTTCACTGTTAAGCTTGTCAATGATTCCTTTCAGAGGTTCTGTTTTTCGAGGTCTTTTTAATTCAACCTCGCACAGTTCTGTTACAATAACCTCCAGACACCTACGTGAGTATAGCAAGACCACATTGGAGTCTTGCGAAGTGATTAATGGTTTCAGTTCCTTTTCAAGGTCAGGGAATTGCCCCTTTAAAGAATCGAAAAGAATCTGAATTTCTTTAATTTCAGCTGACCAGATTGGCATAATTATGATTTTTTAGTAATATTCATGCAATGAGAAGATTAGAAAATCTGATGATCGTCCCTGCTATCCTTATGAAGTAAATTTAAGAATTAATGTCAGGCTTGTCAAGTATTTTTGCAAAGAATTATATTAGAAGCAGTTAGGCTATTATTTAAGTCCCATATAATGAGACCTGGATCAAACACAGCTTGCTTATAACGGGAGTCCGTCTAATAACCTTTTTCCTGCAAATTTTTCCGGTCAATCTGATAGCATTTAAGCGATGGCTGTAGCTGTGTTCCGATTTATTTCAATGATGTCATGTATATGATTTGGCATCATTACAAATTCATGCAGAAAAACAAATTGATATTGTTCGGATAACCAATCCCATTGTTTTCCGGCAATTTTACCATAACCATTTAATAACATTTGCGAAATGTCCTGTAGGGACAGGTCGCGACCTGTCCCTACGGATTCTGCGATTTTGATTTTACCATAACAACAAATCCTGTTTTTAACGCATGATGTAACGCTTCAACCGTTCTTTACCCGAAAACAACCATTTCGAATCCATTTTTCAAGACCGCAAGACCGCAAGACCGCAAGACCGCAAGACCGTAGGCAGAAATGCGCAGTTGGCAATTGGCAGTTGGCAAAAAAACTGCCGTCCTGACGCTTCGCTATTTGCCAGTGCAATCTACTGTGAAAAAAATATTATTGCTATTAGTAGTTTTTAACTCAAAATTGGGAGGAGGAAAAGGTAATGTCCATACACAAACTCTTGAAAGAGTCGACATACTCTCGATCCATAATAGCTCAAGTTTATTGTTTAAAGAAATATCTAATTGAGATAACTGATTGGATGAACAAACAAGTTGCGTAAGGTTAACATTTTTTGTAACATCCAATATCTTCAGTTCGTTGTTACGGCAGCCCAGTGATTTTAATTTAGTATTTTTTGAAACATCCAGACTATTTAAGGGATTATGTTCACAATGTAAATCTACCAATTCAGTATTTTTTGATACATCCAAAGTTGTTAAATTATTATACTCACAATACAGATAGGTCAGGGCAGTGTTATTCAAAACATCCAATGAGGTTAATTGATCTCCGGCGCAATATAAATCCTGTAAAATGGTATTCTTTGAAACATCGAGGTATGTAAGAGCAGTACTACTACACCAAAGGATTTTTAAAACAAGGTTTTTAGAAACATCCAAAGAAGTTATATTGTGATTATTGTTACAATTAAGATACTCTAAGGCACCGTTATTTGTAACATTCAAATTATTCAAATCAGTGGCATCGGAATCTAAGTATGTTAACGAGGTATTCTTAATAACATCCAATGAAATCAATGGATTACCGGAGCATTGTAAACTTCTCAACGCAAGACATTTTGTAACATCCAGACTTCTTAATGAGTTTCCATTACAAACTATTTCCTCTAAAACGGCATTATTGGATACATTCAACGTGGTAAGTTGATTACCATCACACTTTAAGATATATAATGATGGATTATTTGATACATCCAGAGTGGTAAGTCGATTACTCTGACACTCCAATTTATTTAGAGCGGGATTATTAGAAACATCCAACGAATACAATAGGTTACTCCCACATATTAATTGCTCTAATGCAGGATTATTTGTAAAAAGACTTCTTATTCGGTTCCGACTACAATCAAGATATTCTAAGGCTTTATTCTTGGAAACATCCAATAGGATTAGCTGGTTTTCGGCACAGTTGAGGATTTTTAAATTGGTAAAAAGTTCAATTCCAGTTAAATCTGAAATGCTATCTCTGTTAACATCTATATATATAACAGATTCTGCTTCATCAGGGCTAATTTTTTGATCTTTGTTTTTGTCACAACCACTTTCTATCAAAGCCTTTATGAAGTTTTTGTCTGGAAAAGTTGGCTTTGGTTCAGGCTCTTTATCACATTGACAACATAGTATGGCAGACAATAATAATGATGGTATAACTACATTTACTTTCATTGATATTTAAAGTATATTAAATAGAATAATAGCAAAATGTACCAAAAGTTACAATTTTCCCAGCTTCCATTTATTATTTGATACTCTTTTTTGTATTCAAACTGAGCAATCTGGCATTCCCTATGTTTGCTAACGGCAGTCTGTCTGATAACCTTTATACCCCGAAGATTTTCCGGTCAGGCATTAATCCTTGATGCATCTTATAGATAGACCACATGCCTTGTGGAGAGGTATGGGTGAAACAACGGAGTCCCAGTAATGTATTTCCCTGCATAAACCCCAGTCTCCTGATGTTAAATTGTCTGAAGAGGACCACCATTGTCCATAGGAAAGCATACCATCAAACGTCCCATTAATGTAACGTTCTCCCCCGGCACGGGCTGTAAAGCCAGATCCATTGTTAGCTCTCTCATTGTTTATCCAGTACAAGTTACTGATTTCCATTAATTTAAATCCAGCCACGTATTCGCCTCCCAAAAAGGAAATTAAAGTTTCCCATTCTGAATTGCTCGGAATATGCCAACCTGATGGACAAACTTTGCGATTGTCAGTTATTGTAAACCAAGTGTATAACCTGCCAAACGTATTTGCATTACTTTCATTACCCTCATAAAGCCATTGATATTTTGCCTCAATTTCCCCTGAAATATCTTGTGTATCAGGAATTGTTGTTCCTATTAATTCTCCGTTTCTATATCTTGTCGTTTTAAGGTTCTCTGACATCCATATCTGGGTACCAATGGTTACAGTTTTATATTCATTCCCATCTATATCAGTCACAGTGGCAGGATGTAATATAAGGTTCCTCTTTATTACAACTGTTGGTAAGAATCAATACAAACCCAAGTATTACTATCGGGATAAACCTGATATTAAGAATTCTGATTGACTTTGAAATGATGTTTTGCATTTTTAATTCTGTTTTTGGAGATGATAGCCTCTGGATGTCTATTTATGAAATGATTCTTCATTTTAATTTTTTTATTAAGCTGCCAATCTTTTTTTCATAATAATTTTGGCCTTATCAGTGGTTTAATACCAGGTACAACTTCACTTATAGATAAAGCATAAAACCGATAGTTGCAATAGTTCCGTTGCTGACCAATCTCCATTTATCAAAAGTCCCGTCCACCATAGGTTCTTTGTGATACTCAATAGTAGAATGATAACCTAAACTAATATCAACTGAAACTTGCTCATTTATAAAAATGCCGATGCCACCTTTCAATTCATATACCAGTAATTTTGAGTTTTGTATAGATTTTGGAAAATCACCAACTCTGGATACATATTTTTTCCAACCCGGACCAACTGCTGCGTGCAGGAAAGGTTTAATTTTATTTCCTCCGGCATAATATCTTAAAAAAGGAAGAAAAGAAAATGAAGATGAAAAATAATAATTGTTTTTGGCAATTCCACTATATTTATAATCGTATTGAAGCTCCATACCTACTGGGATATTATCTAAAAGAAAATATCCTAATTGGGGAGTAACCTCCAGAGACCTGGTCTTATTCCCCTCATTACTTACATTATCTGTTTTGTAAGTTTGGGTATTTGATGAAAAACTCAGACCATAGTTCCCTCCAAGAAGAAACTTTCCCTTTTCAGTTTGGGCTTTGATCTGCAAAGGCAGATTAAAAAAGAGAGAAAGAAGCATAATAATGATTATTGACTTTTTCATTTGTTTAATATTTATCTGGTTATCAATAGCGACTTTAAATCTTTGAATTATTCTGATTTTCAGATATTAATAAAACCTCCGTTTTTAAAAAAGTTTAGGATAATTCATAAAAAAATTATACAAAAATTGTAGAAAACCTATCACAACTTAGGTTAAAATAAATTGGTCTTTATATAATTAAACGGAAATTCTAGTTTTTTAGCATCCTTAAACCTGACGGGAGTCTGTCTGACAACCTTACCGCTAACGGGAGTCTGTCTAATAACCTTTATCCCCCGAAGTTTTTCCGGTCAATCTAATGCGATTTGGGCGATAGCTGTATCTGTACCGGGGAAAATAATAGATGATTACGAAAAAGTTCGGAACAAACATTCCGAAATATTTCGCAAGTCTAATCGGAACCGGTATACTATCCTTCAGCGAAGGAGGTAGCGAAGGCTGAACAACTTACCCATATTGTCTGTGTCAGGTGTTCGTAATAGTTCTATTTTAGTCATGAAATAAGTTTCTCTTATTGGCAAGTTTTCAATAAGTTAATAAATTTGTCCTTATATTTTACGATTGTCATGAAGACTACTTCATTTTTTCATTTGGATTGCAATCCAATAATCGCTGAATGTGGTTATCATTGTGATAGATGTGTCGAAGAAATCCGGTCTGTATTAATAGAAAAGAATGGGATTTTCGATGTCGCTTTAACAGAAAAAAAGAATATTTCGGTTATATCTGTCGAATATGATCCAGAGGTTGTGAATATCACTGACTTGCTGGATGTATTGGAGAGGTTGCCCTCATTTTACTCAGATAAATTTATTCCAAAAGTTGTCGAAGTATAATCTTAGATTCTGATTGTAACATTAGAATCATTCTTAGGTTTTCTTCATTAACCGGGGACTTGATTATGACACCTATCCGTGTCAGGCGCCGGAGAAGGTTAAAACTATCTTGTCCTGTGGAACTTGTCGATGGTATAAAAGTCCGCAACTATGCCAAACAGTTTGTTAAGTATGATTTCTGTCAATACGTTTACCACTGTCCACTTCTTATGTTTTACTGGTTGCATTAACAACTACATTCTTGCCCAGGGTCTTGAACTTCACTCCATTTTCTTGCTCAACAGTGATAGTAATGTGTCCTGTTTTACTTGTTTTTATATCTCTTACTGTGCCAGATTTTCCCACATGCGTTCCCCCGACAACATTGCATTGGTCGCCATCTTTTAGTGTTTTCATGTATATATGTTTTGGTTAATAAAGATAGTCATTACTGTGTCTTGTGTTAAAAGGGCATCAAAATTTAATAATGAATCCATCGAACATAGTTCGTTAATTTATGTTTAACTCCTGAAAGTAAGTTCTCAACAAAGTTTGTTAATAAAAAATTGTGTAGATGAAAAGAATATTGCCGTTCATGATCATCCTCATGTTAAGCTCTTGTAAAAAAGAATTTTTCAGCGCTGAACTTACCGATGAGTTTTCAATCCAATCCATGACAACTGGCGCTCAATATGACATTAAAGTCGCCCTCCCTCAAAATTACACTCCAAATACACAGAAATATGCTGCTATCTATGTTCTGGATGGTGTTGAAAATTTCGATTTTGTTGCAGGGCAATGCAGCAGAATAAGCAATGATCTTGCCACTTCAAATGTCCTGGTGATCGGAATCGGATACGGGAATGACAGAGCTGTTGATTATACACCTGTGGAAGGCGGAGGAGGTGCAATAAAGGGTGGCGGAGGTGCAGAAAAATTTTTGCTTTTTATTAGAAATGAGCTGATACCCAGGATAGAGAATGAGTATGGATCAGATACATCAAGATTAAAGAGGGCTATCCTGGGCCATTCTTTTGGCGGACTTTGTGGCGCTTATGCCTTTACAAATTTCAACACGTTATTTGGCAATTACATTATACTTAGCCCTTCAATCTGGTATGCTGATGAAATAGTATTCAGGTATGAACAAGAAAACCGCAACCTCAATAAAAACAATTATCAGTTGGTGTTTCTAGGTATGGGTGAAATGGAAAATTCAGGACAAATGCTGGCACCTTTTCAAGCCTTTTATCAGCGTCTGAAGAATAATTATCCTGATTTGAAAATTAAAATGAATATCGAGCCTCAGCTTGGACACAGGGGCTCAGAAAATCCAAACATTATTGAAGGTCTGAAATTCTATTTCCAAAACAGATAAACAGTTCAGGGTTCTATCATTTAACATCTTTTAAAAACAACATGAAAACTGCAATATTATTCTGCTCAATTTTACTTGCTTCTCTACCGGCATCGGCGCAGGCGGATATTTCAGGAAAAGGAGACAAGAATTCACCTGTTCGAACATTAACAACAGAACCCGCTCTCGGGCTGGAACCAATGTCTGATTTGATTATAAGCAATCTGGTACAATGGAACCTGAAAAAACATTTCAGCTTAGTTTCATATACATCTTATGCTTATAATAATGCATTGCAGCGGACATTTAATCATATAAAAACTGATTATAATTACGCTATTTCACAGAAATTTGGCATCGGAGTTTCTCTTTACACAAGACATGCTTCCCATACACTTTCAATAATGTCAGGGATAAGATATGATGCATTCAGAGAAACATTAGACAATCCTGATTTTGAGAAAGTATCAGCTTCGGTGAGTTCCATCAGTCCCGACCATGGCCTGATGTATAATATAAAGATTGGTAAGAAGAAATACTTTTTCAGTTGCCGGATGTTTATGCCACTTTATCCATATCCCTTCAAAAGTTCTGATGTCTGGTCTTTAAGCGATAATATGTCCAACCTTTCACTGGAATTTGGATTAGGGATTCGATTGAAATAAAACTATTTACGAGCAAAAAGAATTAAATTAAAGAAGGCAGGATGAAAAACCATAACATCATTGAGTATGACTTAGAGGCATCTGAGTTTGACTGGGACCGATAATCGTCCGGGTACATGGATGTACCATAAGGGTCAATCTTATAGGTAGTCATTTATTTCTTAACCAAAGTCAACGAAAGTAGATAATGCAGCAATTACTTTTGTCTTTTGAATTAATTAATACACTTAGAAATGAAAGCAGCAGTTTACACACAATATGGTCCGCCAGGGGTCCTCAAAGTTAAAGAGGTTGAAAAACCTACTCCAAAACAAAATGAAATTTTATTAAGGATAAAAGCTTCCGCAGTCAATTCAGGGGATTGGCGATTACGGAAAGCCGATCCATTTGCTATAAGATTTTTAAACGGTTTGCTAAGACCCAAAATAAATATTCTTGGAAGTGTTTTTTCAGGTGAAGTTGAAAGTGTAGGAGAAACTGTAAAAGATTTCAAAGTTGGTGATTTTGTCTTTGGTCATACAGATTTAAGTTTTGGTTCATATGCAGAATACAAATGTCTGCCTGAAAATGCGTCAATAGCATTGAAGCCTTCGAATATTTCTCACAAGGAAGCAGCTGTTATTCCTTTTGGTGGCGTTACTGCATTGCATTTTATAAAAAAGGCAATGATAAAACCAGGACAAAAAGTGCTTGTAGTAGGAGCATCGGGTGCAGTTGGAAGTTCCGCAATTCAATTAGCAAAGTCATTTGGGGCTGATGTTACGGGTGTTTGCAGCTCCACAAATGTTACTCTGGTAAAATCTCTCGGAGCAAACAAAGTAATTGATTATACAAAAGAAGATTTTACGAAAAATGGCGAAACCTACGATGTTATTTTTGATGCGGTGAATGCAATTTCAATTTCACGAAGTATAAAATCACTGACTAAAAATGGAATAATGATTTTAAGCGCCGCAGGTATGTCAGAAATGATTCAGGGTTTATGGATTTCAATGACAAGCCACAAAAAGGTAATGACAGGTGTAATAAGTCATAACAAGACAGATATTGTTTTTATCAAGAAGCTAGTTGAAGCCGGTAAATATAAGCCTGTACTTGATAGAACCTATTCCCTGGAACAAATAGCTGAAGCACACGCTTATGTTGAAAAAGGGCATAAAAAGGGAAATGTAGCCGTAGAAGTATGAGTAAAGCGTGGTGGGTATCAAAAAGCCTTACAGCTAACGGCGGTTCCGATTTATTTCAATGATGTCATATATATGATTTGGCATCATCACAAATTCATGCAGAAAAACAAATTGATATTGTTCGGATAACCAATCCCATTGTTTTGCGGCAATTTTACCATAACCATTTAATAACATTTGCGAAATGTCCTGTAGGGACAGGTCGCGACCTGTCCCTACGGATTCTGTGATTTTGATTTTACCATAACAACAAATCCTGTTTTTAACGCATGACGTAACGCTTCAACCGTTCTTTACCCGAAAACAGCCATTTCGAATCCCTTTTTCAAGACCGTAAGACCGCAAGACCGCAAGACCGTAAGACCGCAAGGCCGCAGGCAGAAATGCGCAGTTGGCAGTTGGCAGTTGGCAAAGGAAAAAGACCGAAGCATCTGCGTAAATCTGCGATATCTGCGGGAAATGGATTTAATGCAGGACTAAGGGACTAAGGGACTAAAGGACTAAGGGACGAAGGTATGAAGGTATGAAGGTGCGAAGGAAGCCAGGTCAATAAAAACTTTCTACTCTGATAAACTGGACCGCAAGACCGCAAGACCGCAAGACTTTTATAGGATTTAGTTCAACGTGGGCTCAATACTGGGTGCTGCGCACCGCATAAAGCCCTATGTATTACACAAGTATGTTATTTTTCTATCTCGCTGATGAGTTTCTCAAGCATCGGAATATCTTGATGGATAGTTTTCCAGACAACAGTAACATCAACACCTAAATAGTCATGGATTAGTTTGTCCCGCATTCCGGCAATCTCTTTCCAGGGGATCTTATAATAGGTTTGTTTTGTGTCTTTAGAGATTTTTTTTGAAGCCTCACCAATTATCTCAATATTTCTGATGATGGCATCTTGAACTAACTCGTTGGTCTTAAATTCTTTCAAAGACAGTCCTTTACTAAACTCATTGATTTTTCTGATACAATCAAGAATATGATCAATGTATGCCAGATCGTCCTTAATCATTACAATATGTTAATGAGGTCTTTCTTAATGCTTTTTTTGATTCTCTTATTTTTCAAAGCTCCAGTTGTGACCAGGTCAACTTTAACACCAAGAATTTCGGAAAGGTCATTTTCTAATTTAATGAGTGTCAACAAAGAAGGAGACTCTTTGAACTCAACTAAGATATCTATATCACTACCCTTTTTATTATCTCCTCTGGCAAAAGATCCAAAGATACCAACCTTAATCGGATCAAACCCTTTTAAGTGACTCAAGATTATATTTTTAATCTCTGATTGGTCCATTTAGAATGTTTTTACAAATCTATTAATA
This sequence comes from uncultured Bacteroidales bacterium, assembly GCA_963703935.1. Lineage (GTDB taxonomy): Bacteria > Bacteroidota > Bacteroidia > Bacteroidales > VadinHA17 > LD21. The sequence goes on from CAVPGA010000003.1 coordinate 848,913, forward strand.
ATTGATCATTCAACAATGCGGTAGTCTTGATTTTGTTAAGAGTCAAATCTGTCCGGTTACATTAATTTGGCCTTTTGCTGTTAGCACAAGTAATTGTTTCCAGTAGCGCGATGGCTGAGTACCGGGAGGGTGCAACGAGTGCAGGAGCAATCCCGCCCTGGCGAGGCAAGGCTAGTTCTGAAGTGAATTGCTTTACTTTCTTTTCTAACTCTTTGTTATTCATTGTCCTGCTCAAAATTTAAAACCTCAAGTTGATCATTTACCCACTCGATTAACCTCTGGTTTTTAAAATCAAACCATTTCTGACGATATGGTCCGGAATTGTCCACAACCCATTTAAAGTTTTGGAATGGATGTTTTTTATTTAATGCACCAATAAGAGCTTCTCTCAATTCTCTGCTATCTACACTTTCAGCGAAGCCAGCCATTACTTCAAATGATTCGTGGGATTCCATCCTTTCTATCTCGAAGTATTTATCCCAATTTTCCTCTAAGTCGTTAAGAACATCTTCCCACGGTTCATTGTCATCGGTTTGCCAACTCTCAAAATTCAGGACGGTTTTAATTTCTCCTGTTTCTTTATTAATGTAGCATCTCATCCCACAGTCAAGTTCCTCGGCTATCTCTTTGATCTGATCTTTTGTTAGTTTAATCATGGTTTTAGATTAAATAATGTAAAATCATGATGCTAAAATAATATTTTTATAGTGGTTAAAAAATAATGTGTCATGGTTAATATGTCGTTCATATTTCATTTGCGAAATGTCCTGTAGGGACAGGTCGCGACCTGTCCCTACGGATTCTGCGATTTTGATTTTACCATAACAACAAATCCTGTTTTTAACGCATGACGTAACGCTTCAACCGTTCTTTACCCGAAAACAGCCATTTTGAATCCCTTTTTTTTCAAGACCGCAAGACCGCAAGACCGCAAGACCGCAGGACCGTAGGCAGAAATGCGCAGTTGGCAGTTGGCAGTTGGCAAAACAAAAAGACCGAACCATCTGCGTAAATCTGCGATATCTGCGGGAAATGGATTTAATGCAGGACTAAGGGACTAAGGGACTAAGGGACGAAGGTATGAAGGTATGAAGGTATGAAGGAAGCCAGGTCAATAAAAACTTTCTACTGTGATAAACTGGACCGCAAGACCGCAAGACCGCAAGACCGCCGTAGGCAGAAATGCGCAGTTGGCAGTTGGCAGTTGGCAAAACAAAAAGACCGAACCATCTGCGTAAATCTGCGATATCTGCGGGAAATGGATTTAATGCAGGACGAAGGGACTAAGGGACTAAGGGACTAAGGGACTAAGGGACGAAGGTATGAAGGTATGAAGGTGCGAAGGAAGCCAGGTCAATAAAAACTTTCTACTGTGATAAACTGGACCGCAAGACCGAACTATATCATTTCAGGATAAATCCGCACTCTGTGATTGTCGATTTTGCATTCTCCGATTGCAGCCATTCGTACAGTTTATAGGCCATAGTGTTATGGTCTAAATCTGAACGAATTGCAACATGTACTTCTGAAATGAAAGGATATGACCTGTTTTTAACAGTGTTTTTGTTGGGGGAAATGCCGTTAATGGCCAGTTTAGGCACTTCACTGTCAGGTACCCGTGCCTGCAGATCTTTGTAATTATTGAAAGTATAACAGATACCATCCACGTTATTTAAAATCTCACCAAAAACCTGTGACATACCACCTATTGAACTTTCCGGAAAATCAGCCGGTTCCAAACCATCCATAACTAACTCTCTCAGCACCTCCTCGCTGCCTGAATTGCGTGGACGTGTAAAAACTTTAATACTTGCATTATTGCCACCAACTTGTGACCAACTGGTAATCTCTCCGGTATATATTTTCTGAACCTGATTGACTGTAAGAGATTTTACCGGATTATTCTTGTTAACAACAAAGACAAAAGCGTCTAATGCGATAGGTGTTTCAATTAATGTAACTTCAACTGAGTCAGCATGGACTTTTTCATCGGGAGAAATAGTTCTGTGGGTCAGGATAATATCAGCGTTTCCATCAATCAAATTCATAAATGCACCATGTGTTTGAGAACTTTTAACATGATCCCAAAAAAAGTCTTTATACTGTTCGGGGAGTTCAGTACGTATTGGATTTAAGGTCCACTCAGTAACTGCTCCTGGTGGAAGCCATATATAAGGTACATCCAACAGTTTACAAGCTACCATCACATTCAACACTCTTGCAGAAGTAGAGCCATCAACCTTCGGATAATTTTCAAATGAAATATCTTCGATGCCTGCAAATGTTTCTTCGTTCTTGTTGCAACTCACACTAAGGATGAGCGCAGACAATAATAAAACAAATCTATTCATGATATTTTCTATTTAAATTGTCGATAAGTGGACCTCGGAAATGAACTTCTATCCTTTGGGTGACCACTCACAATTTTGGTGCCATTGCCTATAACGGCAGTCTGTCTGATAACCTTTATCCCCCGAAGTTTTTCCGGTCAATCCGACACAATTTAAGCGATAGCTATATCTGTGCCGGGGAAAATAATAGATGACTACGATAAAGTTCGGAACAAACATTCCGAAATTTTTCGCAATTAAGACCATAGGAGCGAGGCTTTTAACTGAAAAAAGCTTTCGAATACCTTTTTCAAGACCGCAAGACCGCAAGACTTTTATAGGATTTAGTTCAACGTGGGCTTCATTACTGGGTGCTGCGCACCGTATGAAGCCCTATGTATTAGCAAATTTAGGTATTTAAGATCAAGTTACATTTTAGAATGGAAATAAATAAATAGAAGACCTGCTTTGATATTAAGAAGCATTTCATTTTTAGGCAATGGTGTCCACACATATTGTATGGTATTTTCTTGAATTTTAAAACCAAGATTTATTATCAATGATGCTTTTTCTAGTTGAAAAACTTTTGCTCCTATAGATGGATTAATAAAGAAGCCAACTAAGCCACTTTCATAGTCAAGTTTAACACCCGACAAATTATATGTGTAACCACCTTCAATCCCACAAAAAAGAATTTTTGGATCTTTTAAGAAATAGTACCTTATATCAATTGAAACAGGAAGAAGTGTTTGACCAAGGTTTTCATTAATCCGCAGTCTGTCTAGACCTATCCCAAATCCAAGACTAAGTTTTGAATTGATAAGACATCCATTTATTGTGTGAATCCCATATGTTGAATGACCTTGGGATCCATCAATATCACTGCCGAGGCCGATCCCATAACTCATCTCAGTGAAATTTGTATATCTAATAGCACTTTGGTTTTTAGAATTTTTGTTTGATGGACTTTCAGCACTGTTTTGTCCAACTAGGCAAGTCAAAGGAAGAATTGATATTGCCACTAAAATTAAAGCAGCCTTTACTTTCTTCATTTTGATTAAGTTTATATATTAGACAAAATATATATGGAAATTATTCTCTAAAATGGTAGTTTTTTTCTGTTCTGGGCAGCATCCTATTTTTACTAACGGCCCGGCGGTTGAGGGAGTAAACGTTGGTGGCGCCGTCCGCCGATACGAGTCCCGGTACTTTAGCCAGAAAATTGTCCCGGCGGGCAAGCCACCATGGCGCAATTTTTGCAAGTCCCGGCGAAAGATAAAGTTGTCTCGGTTGCAGGATTTGTCTCGGAAGCGTTTTTTAGTTAACAGTATCGGTGTCGTCTGAGTTTGTCCCCAATTAGAATTTGTTCATGGGAGAGCAAAAGCAAAAACTGTGACCAACAACTTACCTTCATTTACCAAGCCAGCTGTTATGGCTATTTATATAATCTGTTAATTTAGATTTAATTAAAGACAAAGAATTTTTATTGCTATTCGTATTTCAGAGCGTTAACAGGATTGATTCTAGATACGTTGAATGAATAAACAAAAACGGTCAACTGAACAATAATCAAAGCAATTAAAAAAGGTATTACTAATGCCCACCAATTAATATTAATTTTATAAGCGAAATTCTTTAACCAGTTAGTCATGAAATAAAGAGTTACTGGAATAGATATTGATCCGGCTATAAGTACGAGGACAAAGTTTTCCCATAGAAAAGAGTAAATAATTAATTTTTCGGAACATCCAAATACTTTCTTTATTCCTATTTCTTTTGTCCTGGTTCGGGCAATAAATAAGAGTTAATCCAAATAATCCTGATGCAGCAATTAAAATTGCTATAATTGCATAAATAGCTACTGAAATACTCAACTTATTTTCTGATAAATATATGCTTGTAATTAGGTCTTCAATGGTATTATAACTAAATGGCCGGCCGGTACCAAATTTTTTCCATTCTGACTCCAGCATCTGACGGACATTTTTAAAGGAACCTGGCATATAACGAACAACCAACTGCCAATGAATTTCATTTTTCAACACAATCATTGTTGGTGGAATCTCTGTGTGTATTGAGTGAAGGTTAAAATCTCTGACAACTCCTATAATAGTCGAACCTGCAATCTTTTGCCCAACAGGATTTACAATACCTAACTTCTTCACAGCAGTTTCGTTTAATATTACAGATTGCGTCTGATCACTCCCAAATTCTTTGGAAAAAGAACGTCCCTCAACCAGTTTTATCCCCAAAGTTTCCAAAAAATTGAAATCAACATACATTGCCTCTACTTGTACTCGAACTTCTTTATCCTGGAAATTCTGGTATATTCCTGTTGCTGAATTCTGCATAGGCAGGCATTCTGCACATCCAGCAGCCATTATAACATTAGTATTAGCTATTAATGTCATTGAGTAATGCTGAATATCCACTAAAATTTCGACCAAGATTTAATATAATTACAGTTACTGTTATAATGTCCGGGATCTCTTTTAATTGCATATTGATATTGGGAGCGTATGATGAGCACGGATGATACAAAAGAACAAAAAATGATTAATTGAAACACAATAAGCGATGAGCGTAGGAGAGTTTTCCTTCTTACCTGTTTGAATAGAATTCTTTATAATGTTAGTGACCTCTAGCCTTGAAAGGATTGTGGAAATATATACGCCTGATAATATACCGATAAACGATGTTAATGCAAAGGAGATCAAAATGTAAATCGGTATGTTTGAAGGTATTATTTGTATAGGTGTCTGGAACAACTTGCTTGCTGCTGGCAGAGCTGACCACATAATTAAAATTGAGATCGGCATTATCCCTATTGCCATTAAAACAGACTCGATGTATAATTGATATTTAATTTCACGATTATTTGCTCCAAATGTTTTACGCAACCCAATTTCCTTCATACGCTCAGATGAAACAGAAGTAGACAGGATTATATAATTTGCTGAAGCAACGAGAATTATTAAAAGAGCGATTGTAATAAATAATTTTATATTCTTTGTATTGCCTTTTATTCCGGCATTTCCGATATTTTCAGAACCCAGGTAAACTTTTGATAAATTTTGAAGTAAATAATGATAATGAGAATTCTGGCCAAGGTTCTTAAGCTCAAAAGCCTGGAATTGTTCTTCTAATTCCTTTGCATCAGAGTTTTTTGATAGTAAAATCCAGGTTACAAATGAGTTTTTGGTCCAGTCCTTGTCTGAATTTGTAACATTATAAGCTTTGTTAAGGTTTTCAATAATCAGTTTACTACTAAAAAGACATTGAGCTTTGAAAGTCGAATTCAAAGGGATATCCCTGAAAACAGCTTTGACAAAAAATTGTAAATCTCCATCTGATGAACTAATTGTGATTCTCTTTCCGATTGGATCCTGTCCCGGGAAGATTTTTTTTGCTAACTCCTGGGAAATGACAATTGAATTTTTATCCTCCAAAAGGTCTCCTTGTTGTACTTTCTTTACAATTGGAAGTGTGAAAATGTCAAAAACTTCAGAATTAGTAAAAACTGCATCAGATACAGTAAAATCTTCATCTTCAACTTTTATTCTTATGCTAGCTTTGGATATTACAGATATGGATTTTTCAACCTGGGGATACTCAGCTTTTAGTGCTGAGGCTAAAACGTATGGAGTTTCTGTATATGATTTCTTATAATCGACATAATAGTTCAGAACTCTGAAAATCCTTTTAAGATTTGCATGGCATCTGTCATAACTATACTCATTTACTAACATAGAGCATAATAATGAATGAAACTGCAAGAGCTATTGACAAGCTCATTGCATTTATGAATGCAAATACTTTGTTATGTTTCCAAAAACTGAATGCTGATTTTAAATAGTTTTTAAACATTCTGACTAGGTATTTTGAAGGTTCTTCGAATCTATCTAAGTATTGGCTATTGTCTAGAGGCTATTATTTGTATTTGAAATTTACGTACAGAATTTGCCTTACAATTATTTTGTTTATAGATTCTACTAATTTTCAAAGCTACAAAGTATTTTGAATCCCGGTTGTCGAGTGAAATTATGCTTTTTCAGTTAGCATTTCGGGCCATCCGTTTTGTTACGGAACTGTCACGCTATGCGTAAATTGTCCCGGTGGGCACTTAGGCCTGAATGCTAGCGACAGTCTGTCTAATAACCTTTATTCCCCGAAGTTTTTCCGGTCAATCCGACACAATTTAAGCGATAGCTATATCTGTGCCGGGGAAAATAATAGATGACTACGATAAAGTTCGGAACAAACATTCCGAAATTTTTCGCAATTAAGACCATAGGAGCGAGGCTTTTAACTGAAAAAAGCTTTCGAATACCTTTTTCAAGACCGCATGACCGCAAGACTTTTATAGGATTTAGTTCAACGTGGGCTTCATTACTGGGTGCTCTGCACCGTATGAAGCCCTATGTATTAGCGGTTAGTTCTGTCTAAATTATTTGTTTAACAGTCTTTGTTTTGGAAGAAGATCTTTTGAGTTTCTTAGCTTTATTCTGTTTAATATAGTCGCTAATTGCTTTTTCTTCTTCTTTAGTCGAATCTCTCTGTTCTCCTATATAATCAACATCTAATTCTTTTTTCTTTGTTTTCATGATTCTAGAGATTTGAAAAATATCTATTAATTAGCTTGTGGGCCGCCACAGAGATTTCTCTTTCTGGATGTTTAAGTTCCAATCTCCAGTCAAACTGCCAACCTTCTTTTTGAGTTACTTTTTTCAAGTCAGTTTTGGTAATTCGCGAGATGTCAGTTGAAAAACTATCCCCCGATATTACGTTTCTGATCGAATTTGTTAACTCATCAATTTCGACATCAAATCCTATTT
>CAVPGA010000004.1:0-302459 GCA_963703935.1 uncultured Bacteroidales bacterium
CGCTCTCACACTCACACTGTCAATGAGATAGAACAATCTAATATTCCTGATTAAGCTCCTTTTGCCACTGCTGCAGGCTGGCTGTAAAAAAGAGTGAGAGCGGGAGCGAGATGATCACTCTTTTTTCTCGATAACTCGCTCTGACACTCACACTGTCAAGGAGATAGAAGAATCGAAAGTTCTTGGTTAAGCTCCTTTAGCCACCGTGGCAAGTCTGACTCCTTCGCTAAAATTGCCCACTGGGCAATTTTTAACGCTCGACTCGGTGCCAGTTTGGTGCCAGGATTTGGATTAAAATGAGGCGTTTTTATGCAAAAGTTGGAGAGCATGACCCCATTTAGCCAGTCAGATTGTCTTTGACATAAAAAAGTATAGAACATTGATTTAATTCCTGCTTTTGGTGATCAATGAGATTCGACAAAATATGGTCAAGGTCACTGGCTTTTCAACTTTACTCAGTTACAGATATACGTCAACATATTAAACCCGTGTTGAGATTAAAGTCATCATTTCGTTTCAGCTTTTTGTACGACAGGGAAACCAGAATCGTGGCTGTAAATGACTTTCCATTGACCATCAACCTTTTTAAAGATTAATGTATAGGCATGTGGATCAGTCGTAATTCTATCTCCCTGTTTCATTGCGGACTGATCAGTGGTTAATATACTACTAAGGGTATTGTCAGCATTAATCTTTTCTGCTGATTTCAGAATTGTTTCATCCTTTGAATCTATTGAACAGATAACTATGTCCTTTGTCAGAAATATGAATTTCTGATTAGTCATCGTCCATTTACAGGAGATAACGGAACTAAAGAAATCAGGTTGAACTTTCTTGGTGGTTTGATAATCCCATCTTGAACCATCAGCATTTAACATTGCCCAGTCAGGTGAATCTACATAGTAATCGAACCATCCTACATCCAGCCGATGGAGTCTGACTGATATGCTGTCACACACAACCACTATTTCTTTTTTAATCTGGTCCTTCTGCTGCGGTGTCAATAGGTCGCTTTGCGTAGATTTGCATCCAGATATGCATATCAAAAATGCTGCAAACATAGTTGCCAAATAGAAATTTTTCATTTGATTAGATTTTGGTTAATGTATAAAAGAAACAACTGTAAGTCAGAAATATGATGCAAGTTACATCAGCAAAATGCTGAAATCAAATAAATTTAAGTCACCTCTTATAAATCATAGTGATAAAAGCAATTACTAGGGTAATCTGACCAATTTTCCACTAGATTTGTTATGAATTTTCAGACCTTCTTTTGAAGTGGTCGGAGAAGGACGGATTTTGAACTCAGGGTTGGTGGGAATTACCACCAACAATCTCCAGTTTGTTTCTGGATGAATCTGGTCAATTCTGGGACATTTTCAGGGGATGGCCAAGAAAGATAACTGGAAGGATGTGATATTTTGCCAGAATCCTTTAAAACACCGATTTGGAAGATTGTGCAAAAATTTAATTTCTCATAATAGGTCCAGAATCCTTGCATATCTGATTGCTTCATCTGTGTTGGCAGCTTTAATCTTTTCAAGAATATTCTGCCGATGATTATTAACAGTATTCAAGCTTATAAAAAGCTTGTCAGCAATTTCTTTGCTAAAACAGAAAGTAATAATTATGGATATTGCCGTGATCGTTCTAAATGTTTGGATTGTAGAGTAAATGCTGTTTGTGACAAGGAAATCCAAATGTTCGACAATAATAAAGTTAAGATGTCAAGCGGTCAGAAACCCAGAAAACTTACTAAAACCATTATGAAATCTAACGGAAACAAAAAGAATTAACCCAAAATTACTAAATATGGACCCAAATTTCAGAATGAACCACCCATTTCCGACCAGGTATTGGATACAGTACCACAATACTGATAAGATTGGTTTTCCAGCCGAGTCAATACTAGACGATGAACCAAAGCTGGCTTTAACTGAGTCAACACATTACATATCAACTAATAAACATTGGATTAAACAGACTAAAGGAGATACAATCTTTTTAATAATTGGGCTTACTGTCCATGGTAAAAAAGAATATTATTTATGGACTAAAACATTAATTAAAAAAATAGAGGAGATTAATCTTGATGGAGATTTCCAATATAATGCCTCAGGTGAACAATTCTATTTATTCCCGCCCCAATTATTAAATGATAAACCAGGTTTTGAAGAATTTCTTAATAAAACAGGCCATTTCTCAATAGGCTTTCAAAACATAACCGACTGGAAATTTACAGAAACGCTTAGAAACCTTAGTGAACAATTCAAATATAAAGAGGAAACTAAGTTATCCTTTAAACAGTACGTCGATAACTTTTTGAAAATGCTAAAAAAAAGAAAAAAATAGTTGAATTATTTATGAGGTATTTTGGTGCCAATATTGGTGCCAGTATTTCCACCATATCGGTATAAAACCATGAAATCTTTTACAATTATTCTGTTACAAAATAAACTTATACAACCAGATACAAATCTGTGTAAACCCCGGGAATCATCTGTGAGAAGCACACACACTTTTTCTCTCAAATATTAATAGGCTCGAAAAATAGGGAAGCTTACACTACAAAATAATCACTTTCCAGAATAATTATGAAGGAAATACTCAATATCACTGTTTGCTGAGAAATTGTAAGCTACATCCCCGTTATTTGTTCGCAGATTTGGATTTGCACCTTTTCGCAACAATTGTATAACTATCTCTGTGTGCCCTAAACTAGATGCAAACATTAACGCACTCATTCCACCTTTGACCTGGTTATCCATATTTGCTCCTTCCTCCAATAGAATACTTACGATATCTTTATCTCCATTAATTGTGGCTATTATTAAAGGGGTAGCATTATTTGCGTCTAAAGTATCTAATTTTACCCCTTTTTCTATAAGGAGTTTGACAATTTTTTTATTCTTCTTTTTTGTTCCTATACTCAAAGCTGTTATTCCTTCTTTTGTCTTCAATTCCAAGTCTGCCCCCCTATCTATCAATAATTCTGCCAGCTTATTGTCCCCATTCATTATGCTTTGTATCAAAGCCGTTGCACCCAACATATTTCTCGAATTAATATTTGCACCTTTATCAAGCAATAATTTAGCAGTGTCGACGAATTCCTCTCCTCTGACTTGCATTAGTGCAGTCCATCCATTTTTATCTTGTAAATTGAGATTAGCTCCTTTCACTATTAAAATATTACAAAGTTTATGGTGAGAATGTGCCGCACAGTACATTAAGAAACTTCTTTTTTCATTATCACAATAGTCAACATATTCTATTGTTTGAACTAAAACCATGGCTAATTCAAATTCATGGCTTTTTATTGCCGCCATAAGCTTTACTTCTTTCTCTTGAGATGCTTTGCTTGGACGAAAGAATATCATAATAAAGACTTTACTTATTTTCCTACTGCTCAGTAGAATGGTATCCTTCATAATTGTTCTGCAATCAGTCAACAAAATACTCTAGAAAACTTCGTTACCATAGATTACCTTTAATAGTATAATTACCAGCATAGGTGCCATAACGATTATATGCATATACCATAACATAATAAGTCCCGACCTGCGTATTGGCAATGTTTATTACCTCATCATCTCCTGTTTCAGATTTAGCATCATAATCTAACCTTGTCGGCAATGAACCCCTTTTTATATAAAGATAAAAAGCATGCTCAGAATTTAAAATATGAAGGTTTACCATTAAATTTTGCCCCCCTGTAACTGTAAACTCATAAAAATCTTTCTCCTGAGTATAATTGATAATAGCGTCATACGTTGTTCCCAAGGTCAATGCCATTGTACTCGTTGAGGCAGTGATAGTATAGCTACCACTATATGTTCCATAACGATTATGCGCATATACCATAATATAATAAGTACCTGATTGAGTATCGGTGATGTTTATTGCTTCATCATCTCCAGTTTCAGATTTAACATCATAATCCATTATTGATGGTACGGATCCATATTTTGCATACAGATAGAATTCATGAGGATACGAATTTATATTTGTGGTAATAAATAAACTCTGACCGCTCGAAACAGTAACTTGGTAATAATGTTTTTCGCCATCAACAGACATATTATTGGTCTGTAAAAGTAGTGGAGGTGTTGCTCTTGCTATACTTGATGCACTGCTTTCTCTGGTCGCATCTTTTGCCGTAACCACATAATAATATGTTGTTCCGCTTGTTAATCCGCTCTGAAGGAAAGTGAGTGCTGCAATATCTGATATTTTGGCTGTGTAATTTGAAGGTGATACATCCGGACTCGTTGACCAGTAAATATTATAACCCGTAGCTCCTGCCCCAGCATCCCATTTTATCGTTACCTCCTTATCTCCTGGAGTGGCGGATATATTTGTCGGTGCTGTCAGAGGATCACCTAACGAGGTTGCAAAGCTCAATTCATTGCCATATGCAGTACCAATATTGTTTGTTGCATAGGCGCGCACAAAATAAGTAGTTCCAGCTGTTAGACCTGTAAGATTGCTTGCATAAGCACCGGTACCAGTCCCATTGGTGGTTTTTGTATCGCTAATAGTAGGATTCTGGTTTGTGCTGTAACATATTCCGCGATCTATTACAGGTGTTCCTCCGTCAGAAGTAATATTACCTCCCGAAGTTGCGGTAGTTTTTGTGACTGTAGAAATTTCAGCAGTAGTCAGGGAAGGTATGGAAAGTGCATTAGTTGCAAAGTCTAACTCATTTCCGTATGCTGTACCTTTATTATTTGTAGCATATGCACGAACATAATAGGTAGTGTTCGGATTCAATCCGGTAAGAGAACTGGAAAAAAATCCGGTCCCCGTGCCATTGGATGTCTTGTTGTCACTAATAGTGGGATTTTGGGTTTTGCTGAAACATACACCGCGAGCTGTTATTATAGCTCCTCCGTCGGAAGTTATATTTCCGCCTGAAGCTGCCGAAGTTGTCGTAATGGCAGTAATTTCTGCTGTGAAAAGGTATGGGATAGAAATAGCAGCTAATTTAAAACTTAGCTCATTTCCATAAGCTGTACCAACACTGTTTGTTGCATAAGCCCTGATATAATAGGTCGTTTCAGGTGTAAGGTTGCTAATATTGCTCGTAAAGCTACCTGTCCCTATACCCTCAGAAGTTTTACTATTGTTTATGGTCGGTCCAGGGGTAGTTCTCCAGCATACGCCACGGGCATTTACAGATGCTCCTCCATCACTGGTGATACTTCCTCCACTGATGGCAGATGTTGAAGTTATTGAAGAAGGTGTTGAGGTAGTTAAAATGGGAACTGATAATGATCCGGTTGAAAAACTGATTTCTTTGCCATATTTAGTCTCAGTAGCATTAATTATGTATGCTTTTATATAATATTTTGTTCCCGGTTCCAGATTTGTAAGATGACTTGAAAAAGCTGCTCTTCCTCCAAGTGAACCAAGTTCTGATTTAGAAGATGAAGTTGTCACATCAGGCGTTTTTCCGTAACAGTGACCATGCTGGATAACCCCTTCTCCTATATCAATAACCTCGCCAGAAACTTCTGCGGAATTGGTCAAAATATTAGTTACTTCTCCTGTAGAAACCGCCACCAGCTTTTCAAGCTTTTTACATGAAGAAATAGATGATAAGCAGAGTAAGAAGGGAAACAGATAAACTAATATTGTGACATTTTTTGTCATAAAAAGGAACCGTACTTATTTATTTAATCTCTGTCTCGTCATAACATTATTTGAGAACGAAAATAAAATCCCCTCCCTCATCGCCAACATCCTGTATAACTCCAAATTGTGGAAGAACCTTGCTATTGTTAATTACAGCCATCCGGAAGTTGTTGAATAGTTGCCCGGCAGGGAGATATTTTTCAGTATTGTTCTCCAATCTGTCAACAAGGTATCTTAAAAAGGGACTTTGATCTGGCACTTCTGTGAGGGTCCCGCTAGTCATTGCTTTTCTGCTTGGAAGTTCATAGAGTTTATTGATAGCCAAAGGAGCCTCCTCAAATGCCCCGCGCGTTTTTAAAATTGAGCCTCCAAAACAGGCATCGGTAATTAACAATGTATGCTTCGATTTTATTTCACGAAGATAATCCCTAAGTGCGCTGTTTCTGAACCAGTAACGTGTACTATTCTTTTGGGCGTCATTTGGAAGCCAATATCCGATTTCAGATTCAGCATTCCAATAACCATGTCCAGCATAAAAAATCAGAAAATTATCAATGCTCCGTATCATTTTGGCATAGTGATCCAATGCGTTAATAATACTTTCATACGTAGCATCTTTTAAGAATTCTACATTCTGGGATTCAAAATTATATTTGCTTGTAATTGTGTTATAAAACATCTCAGCGTCTCTTATCGCATAGTCGAGCGGATTAATTATGGGGTCACTGTAATTATTAATACCGATTATAAGAGCATAGTACTTGCCAACCCCGGTTGATAAATCAATTATGACTTCGGGTTCAAAAACAATAGTTTTTGGCTTACTGTTTATAATTACAGAAGCCTTTCCGCTGCTTACTATCTGCGCGGAAATAACCATTTCTGTCAAACAAAGAATCAGGAGAAATACAAACTTCTTCATTAAGGTTCCTTTTAAAATTGAATTCGCATAGTAAGTAAAGTCGCTTGATTAAAGGAGATTGGCGACTTTTCAAGGGAAAATGAAAGGTGTTTTAATGGTTTATACTTGTCAGGAATCACGGTAATCCAAATTATATTTGCAGCCCATATTGCAGCAGCAGAACCGAGCAATATTCTGGAAACAGACATCTGGCTTTGTGCCTGATTGTACAAATCTGCTCTCTTTACAGCATCTTCTTCGATACCGTATTTATCATAACTTTTAATATAGCCTGAATGAAAAACAAAACCACCCGCTAATGTTGCATATGCTGCTATTCCGGTCAACCAATATGGCTTGCCTTTGCTTATTTTTGTTTGTCCCAAACCAGGAACAACTGTTGATAGAACAACCAAATTTCCTTTATGAAATAATTCCACATATTTTTCAGCCTTTACTTCAACAGAAACTTCTTCGTAAATGATGACCGAATCCATTTCAGGAATCCATGTAATTTTTTTGTCCTTTCCTGCTTTAATTTCTCCAATATCTCCGGAAAGAGCCTTCGGTTCAATTCTCGCACCGTTCTTTTTCTCCATCTCAACCCAAACGAAGAACTTATCAGATTGACTTTTACTGGTAACATCATATGATATAACAAGCCTGCGGCCATCGAATATTAATTTAGGTGTTGTTATTGAAGGATCTTGAGCCATGGATTTGCTAACCCAAAAGAGAAATAACATCAAAAGGAAGAAAATTTGCTTCTTCATAGGCATTAGGAATATAACAGGAAAAACCTATTATCTAATAAATGAACAATTATGGTATCTATTTTTCTGAAAACCTTAAGTTAGATATTTAACTGATCCGGAATTATGCTAAAGTTATGGAAATAAATAAAAAAAGTCAAGAAAACTCCAAGAAATAATTGCCTTATTGTTCAGGAACAATGATATTAAAAATCATGATCTACAAAGAATAACCTGAGATAATTGTATCAATATATTCTTTTAACCATTTCTTTGTGGCTTCAATATTGTCAAAACCTTTTCTATCAGTAAGGTATTTTATATCAATATAGTTTTCAATCAATTCATTACAAATCTCTTCAGAAGACATTTCCATGTTGCGGAAAAATGGAATTGCATCTTCAATGAATTTAATATGGAACCATGGTACGGCAGGAATAGTCTGAATGCGAGTAATTTTATCATAATATGATAATCTTATGCTGTCAGTCTGGAACGAAGGCCATAATATTTGTTCTTCATCAGCAAATCCAAACAGTTTGTCATGAGATAAAATAATAGTGTCATGTGAACCTACTACTCTGTTATAGATCTTCTCATTGACTGAAATCTGGAATATTGGTACATTATTAGGATTGAAATCAATGCTTTTTTTCAGCAGAAGAATCGTATCAGGTTCAAAAAGGAAAATAAGCTTCCTGCCAAAATAATCGGAAGGATCGACTCTTGAATTAAATTTTAGAAATACTCCTCTGGTAAACAGGCAATTATTGCATGCATATTTTTTTTGCTTGTAATAATGATATACTTTTCTTGAGTTAACTTCAATTAATTTTATCCAATCAGTCTCGCTGGAGAATGTCAATTGATCCATAACACTTATATCTGGTTTAAATTCAAAGTTGTCACCTCTTCTTAATTCTGATCCATTGTAAACAACTTTGCCTCTAATTGCAAGAACTTCTACCTTACCTTTGGGTATTACCGACTGAGGATAAACCCTTGCAAGATATGATGTGAAAACTATGATTGTAAGCAATGAAAAGATTCTTTTTATCATAAAAGGGAGTTTTAGCCATTAACCAGTTTCCTTTTCCTCCTTAATTGTATTCCCCTAATCAAATCAATAACAACTTCAATAAATGCAAAATAACTAAGTAAAATGAGGAGGTGGATATAATGATGAAAAAAGAGCATTGAAATAAGAGTAAGTATCAGTATTAAAATATAATTGATCTTTGACCGGAGATAATCAAGGATGATTCGCGATTCTCCCTTTTCAGATAAATATTGTTTTAACCTGGTTTTATAAAAGGTATGATAAGAGATTATTATAAAGAAAAAGAATAGCAAAAAAAGATATGGTAATCTGATCAAATTATCACCATGTATAAGAGATTCGTAAGCATTTATAACAATCAGAGGCCCTGCAACCTGGTCTATCATAGAGTGATGTCTGTCCCGGATCCCTTCAAAATCTCCAATAAAGATTATCTGGTCCTTTCCAAGAATATCAGCTGAAAAGAAACCCAGGTCAAAAACCGTAGAATCAGGAATTACATTATAAGAGGTGTATCTGAATTCTGGAATTATAGTATTAAGACACCAACTTTTTCCTATCGCATAATATTTAATCCCCAAAAACTTGCGATTATCCATCTTCTTGCCGGTGATATCTTCAAAAGCAACTAGTGTCATATGTTCAAGAGTATCATATGAGATAAAAGAGAATTTCAGATATTGTGCATTTAAAAAAGAAGTTTTGTATTGTGCTAAGCCATGTTTGGCTTCAATAATGGGGTAGTTGATTATTTTTTCCCCCTCTATTATATAGTATGGAATTACTATTTTATGCTTTTGATCTAGCAGTGTTATAACCTCTTGTAAACCTTTGTCATAAATAGTATCAGGTTCACCAAAAAAAATGTCGCAAACAATATATTTAATTTTCCCTGAACTGTCATTTAATGTATTTAGGACCTTGATTAGTTTTTGTCTGTCAGTGATTACTGTATTGATTTGGTTATCGTTATCCGCTGAAAGTAATTGGTTATTGTTGGATGTGTTGATCAATAAGTACTTTGTTTTAATATCAGAACCTGAATGAATATTAAGAACATTTTTTTTCAATAGATCGCGGTAATCCATTACATCGTTCATAAAGTTGAACCCATCGAACATATTGATATAGACCAGCCATGATAAAGAGAATATTATCATCCAGATTGCATGCAATGATGATATAATGAAAGGTTTTAATTTGCAACCAGGCAGGAACCAATTAAATACAAGAAGGGCTTTATGTTTAATGATTCTTAATATAGAAATAAATCGTAGCATCTATTTTTGAATCTACATCACAGTACATCAAGCTAAAGAACTCTATTTCGCGAATCAAATCATTTGTCTGTTAAGGCAAATATAATTCAAATAATGAGATATGGCCTATTAAAAGCTTTGTAATCCCAGACTCATGTAAATTAAGATAATTTTGAACCAAAGTCAAATGAACCTAGATCACAACATTTTAACTTATGGCGGTATCTAACGAACTTTGATGCTGATATAAGACAGTTAATCAAAGTCTGGAGTTAAATCCTTGTTGTTTCCCATGTATGTTAAGTCTTTTCAGACCTTCTTTTGAAGTGGTCAAAGAAGGACGGATTTTGAAGAAAATCAAATCATTGCAAAACAAAATTGAAAAGTTCTATCACCCATTTGTTTAAATTTAAACGAAGGTTGGTGTCAATTACCACCATTCTCTTCATAAAAGGAAATTTAACTAAGAAATTACCATTTCATCGCAATCATTGAAGTCACAGATGTTGTTTGCCTTCCTGAACTTTATTCTTCTTTGAGCAATTGTTAGGCATTTTATATAGACATCAATACTATCAACCTTGGCAGGATTTTTAACGACAAGGGGTATTACCCCGATCTTCTCTTCATCCATCTCTTTTAAATTCGCTTCACAAACAAAGTACGTTTCCCTTTCAATCTCCAGAGGATCGCCATTTACGGGAAGCTTATCAACCGTTATTACAGGTAAGGAGGTGTGATCTATAACATTAAAGGGCTTAATTTTCATTAGCGTTAAAATAATAATCAAATATCCGTAAAACTTTGAGGTCTGTCAATTTTCTTTTGTGAGTCTACTTTAAAAAAATAAATGTTGCTTTCAACTGAAAAGTCTGATTTTCTCTACCATTTTATTAACTTTTTGATGTCTTTTCAAAGCAAAGAAACTAATAAATATCATTTTTATAGATAATGTACTTTATGGGCCTTCTTTTGAAGTGGTCTAAGAAGGACGGATTTTGAACTCAGGGGTGGTGGCAATTCCCACTAAACACCACCAGTTTGATTCTGAGTTATTCTGGGACATTTTTTCGGGATAGGAAAGCAAATGTTAGACCCAAAATGATCTGTCGTGAGAAGTACTTTAAACATATTTTGGGATAATTAGAATCTATATTGTCCTGATAAACGCTCCACTTTCTTTCAGCATCCTTTCTTCCATAACTGATGAAAACTTTATGAGACACTGATCCTGAAATCTGGAAAGTATTATGCTCCGATTGAATTCCTGTATTTTTATCATCGTTTACTTTTTCGGAACCAATATAAACCAGGCCAGCACCTTTCTTATCCTCAGCCAGATCATTAAAGATCAGCTCTTCTTTTATTCGTTCAAATAAAGGTAGATCGCCACCGATTAATTCAATAAGTTTAAAATTGGTTGCCCCTTTTTGAGATTGCAAATGAGTCAGGATTATTTTTCGGGCGGATTTTAAATCAGGGGTGTTCGGAAGACTTTTCAAAGATCGCAAAAATTATCGGCATTTTTAGTTAACGAAAAACTAAGCTGGGATCACCTCCGCATTCTTTTACTATTAGCTTAATTATAAACTCATTAAGCTCGAATGAGATCCTTCTTACAGCGGTTTTATATCCAACTTTATTTATTCTTTTGTAAGTTAATACCAACATTGAAGCGATCATGGTCATATACATAATAACCATCATCCCATTTTCGCTTGTTGATGTAATATGGCTCAAGTTTAATTCTTGCTTCAAAAACCTGAAAAACACCTCTATATCCCAGCGCTTCTTGTAATAAGCAAGTATCTCTTCTACTTTTGAAACAAATAAATTGGTTAAGAAGTAGTAAGTGGTTCTGGTTTTTGGATTGATCGAGATTATTAAACGGAACTGGTCTTCTAAGAACTTGTTGCTGTTTGGAACGCCAAGCTGTATTACCTGATCACTTATTAGTTCCAATGTCCCAACAGGTCTATTCTGTCCATCCTCTGTTTGATTAATTACCCTGTAGCGGAATTGATCTTTAAGCCTTGTAATAAAAAATGTTGATTTTTGATTCAAGTTGCAATAGACCTGACGTTTAGTTACTCCTCTGTCAAACAAAAAAACAGAATTCGTGTTTTTATCTGCATACTGGTAAACAATTTTTGGTATAGCAAGATCTTCAGATAAATATTTCTTTTCAGTAAACAATTCGGACATACAAGGATATTTGCCATCATAGGCTATTGTATATTTTACTTGTTTCTTCCCATCCTTTTTCCTTCCAATATTCATCCCCTTTTTTAGTTTATTCGCTGCTTCTGCGACCATAGTAGAATCAACCCTTATCAGGTGTAGATTTTCTATTTCTTCTTCTGTATAATACTTGCTGAATTGGCTATAAATGAGCTCATAAGTTTTCTTGAAGAAATTAATGTTTATAACCGATAACCGCTCCGAGATGGAATTGTATTTAACTTTTTTCGTAGAATCAAGATTAAAAAGGAATTTAAAAGCAGTGCTGTTAAAAATATCCTCCATTGTCCGAAGACTATTGCGCTGGCTTTCTATTAAGGAGTAAAGGATAAGACACAACAGACTTTTCCCATCCAAAATCTTTGCATAATAATCTACCTTAGTCCTCTTGGCTATCTTTCTGATATCTTCATCCGGGATCAAAGTCAGTAACTGTATAATGGATATTTTCTGTGTATCAGCTTTCATCCTTCTAAGAGCATCATCAAACAAAGTTAGAAGGAATAAGTCTGGTTATAATATTGATTGAAAGATTGTTACAAACAATGAATGTAAAAATTGTTTATATCACTCTGGTTTTCAGGAAAACGTTAACCACGCCTCCATGGTTATTAACAATACTAACTCAAAATTGTCAATATCCAGTAATTTTTTAATTTTATGTTCTTCCGAACACCCCTGATTTGAAATCCATTTAAATGACATTTGGCTCTTACAAAAATAGACATTTGAAGTGGTTCTGACTTGAATACTCTAGTTTTAAATCAATTATTATGGGCTAAGTGATCGGGTGTTATCCAAGTAACTCGATTTCGGAATAGTAATTTGGGCTTTCCATCTGATATTTTTCACTTTCAAATGTATCTTCCTGGTAATTCATACCCAACAGGAACATTCAGATCAAGAATACTTTGGTATTTGCAGGTACTTCATAAAGCTTTAATACTTCAACAACTTTAAGCCAATCATCCTGAATTTCTGGTAATATCATCAGTTAATCGACATGAAACAGAAATTTTGTTAAAATTCCTGTCAATGTAAACATTCCCATTTTTTACTGCTTTCCACCTGCCATTATTAATATATGGCTTCTTATTCAAATAGTTTATAATATAATCAATGCTATCATTTGGCAGGCTTGATAAATATTTGTGGCCCCATGCATCAGTAATCTTCAGGTCAAAGGAATTAACTAACTCCCAGGCTTCTGTAATTGTAACAGAGTCAACTATTCCAATGCTTAAATCACCTGGAACAAATTCTCTGTCACCCGCTTTTTCAGCTTCTTTTTTATTGTCAACTTTTACGTCATTTTCACAACTAAAAAACATGACTAAAAAAAATACTGAATAATGAAAGATATTTCTCACTGATAAGTTTCTTTAAAGATACATTTTTCCCATTTCAGTTATCGGCATCAGAAATGGCATGAATTGTTTTAGTGTTAACGTTTTCACAACAAAAATCAAGCCAGTGCCATCTCAATAAACTCTCGCATCCCAATATTATCTGAAATATATTTTCTGATGTGTGACCTTGCCCGGTTGTACAGATTCAAGTATCGTAATATCCTGGTTGCCAGGAAAAACTCGTGTCAGATTTGTGGGCATATTTTGTCACTGCCGATTTATATGAACGTATAACGACCGATAATGAACCTGATTTCGGTGAAATGAGGGACATGGTTTCGTTTGACAGACATGTAGGGGCGTTGCATGCAACGCCCCTACTTTAGCGGCAAAAATATTGACAATGGTATAATTGGAAAATGGAACAAACAATACATAACAGTTGACTGGGGTAATATGATCACCTGTTATACTGATTGTGCCAGGGTTGAAAGCAAGGACATAAAGGTGTCATAGAAACAAAATAGCACCAATAGTAATCAGAATAATACAGATTAATGAAACATAAGAATAAGGACTTGCCCAATTGAAAGACCAGCCCATTCCTGGGTTAATCTTTGGAACTAAAACTCTAAGATCATTAGGATTTTTATAGAAAATTCCTTTCCAATTATTAGGATTTTTAATCATCGAATCAAGAATCGCTTTATCGAGTTTGGATTTCATTTTTCAATTGATTTATAACTAATCCTGATTTCTAAAACGGAATATGCCTGTAATACCAGCAATAACTCCTGCAAGGCCAACAAATCCAATCGTTTCGCCATAGTCTTTGTCCCAATTGTATTTTAGTTGCATCTTTGTCAGAATACCACTTCCAACAGTCAGACAAAGTGTAAGAATTATGATGATTATGATGCACATAATTCCATAATATTTTGCATTTCCCCAGAGACGAAGCGCTGCATAAAAAAAGAAGGGAATTCCGACAAAAAACATAAAAGTCGCCAGACCACTTTTTTCTATGCCCAATACCAGTGAAATTATGATTAATGGGAGTGCAATTCCAAAATAGATTATTGTTTTCCTTAGATTGTCGGAATCGAACCGGGAAAGGAAATGATTATTCATGATGAGTAATTTTAGTATGTAAAGTTACACCTCTATAAAGTTGAAGTCAAATTTATTATAGATATGTACCTACTAAACGCTATGTCTGAAATTGAATGATTTGGTTTTCTAAATCGGTAAGTGTTATCAGCCCTTCTGTTGAACTGGTCGAAGAAGGACAGATTTTGAAGAAAATCAGATCCCTGCAAAACAGAATTTGAAAAAGGTTCCAATCATCCGTTTAAATTTAACAAAGGTTGGTGGTAGTTTACACCATTCTACTGCATAAGCCGGTCGCCCTGACCACATTCCGCCGGCAAGGATGGATTTCTGATAGGGGAAGAAGCCAGGATTTGATAATCTCTTTTAGTAACTTTGTATTACTACTTCACTAATCTGAACACGGTTTCTTATCTGGAAAGTTAGGAATGTACTATTTAATTCTCTTTGTCCCGATATCGGGCAGGAAAACAGTGATTACACCAATAAGCGGCAGGAAAGCACAAACATGGTAAACATAATCGATGCTGGTTTTATCAGCCAGCATTCCGAGCAAAGCCGATCCCAATCCTCCCATGCCAAAGGCAAAACCAAAGAATAATCCCGAAATCATTCCTATCTTACCCGGAATAAGTTCCTGTGCATAAACCAGGATCGCTGAAAATGCAGAGGCAAGTATCACACCAATCATTAAACTTAGTACAGTGGTCCAGAAAAGGTTGGCATAAGGCAACAACAGAGTAAAGGGCGCGACACCGAGAATAGAGAACCAGATAACATACTTTCGTCCCACCCGGTCACCAATGGGTCCGCCCAGGAGTGTTCCTGTGGCTACTGCAAAAAGAAACAGGAACAGATGCACCTGGGAAGTTTGTATCGATACATTGAACTTATGAATCAGGTAAAATGTAAAATAACTGGTGATGGATGTCATATAGAAATATTTTGAAAAAATAAGGACAAGCAGAATCACCACGGACCAGGCGACTTTTGCATTTGACAAACCATGTCCTTTTGTTATTTCAATAACTTTTTTCCGCATCCTGTTCATATGATGAGTATACCAGCTGCCAACATTTAAAAGCACAATAATCGCAAGCAGTGCAAGTACTGAAAACCAAAGGATACTCGCCTGCCCAAAGGGAACGATGATCATAGCTGCAAGTATGGGCCCCAGTGATCCTCCCAGGTTGCCGCCTACCTGGAAAATGGATTGGGCCAATCCCCTGCGGCCGCCCGAGGCCATATAGGCAACCTTCGATGCTTCAGGATGAAAAACAGACGATCCCGTTCCGATTACAGCTACCGAGACTAAAAGCAAGGCATAATTTTTTGCCTGGGAAAGGAGGATTAAACCCGAGAGTGTAAAAACCATGCCAACAGCAAGCGAATAAGGTTGCGGTTTACGATCGGTATACAATCCGACAATCGGCTGAAACAAAGAGGCTGTGGACTGAAATACAAGGGTAATGATCCCTATTTGCGAAAAGTTAAGGTGAAAAGAATTCTTAACTACCGGGTATATGGAAGGGATAAGAGACTGGATGGTATCGTTAAGAAGGTGAGAGAAGCTAATGGATAATAAAATGGAAAATATTGTTTTCCCCACTATATCGCTGGCTAATGCAGCTGAAGTCTGATCGTCCTTATTTTGCATATTTCTGAAAACAAATCTGGCAAAAATAAACATCAATTGGTAACGCAAGTAATAAAAACAATCAGGTTTGAGCAAGGCCAGTGAGGCTGCGAACACTCTCGTTTTGTTTTCTCAAAACTCACATAGGAGGAACAGGAACGGGCCCAAATTGAAAATGAGTCGGATTTTAAACCAGAGATTACCAACTTAATTTTTTACCCGGTTGAAAGTGTCGGTTTTGACGATTTTATTATTTACTACCGATTTCTGTGTAAACAAATCAGGTGATTTGAATTCCGATTCAAGTTTAAAAGATGCTTTTTCGGGATTGGAAATATCACTTAATGGTACAATTATAAATTTACTTTTTGATGTGAACCATAGGCCATGAGTCCCGGAATCCATTCCGGTCATAGAAGATAAAATGAATTTATCAGCTTTTTTGTCATACCCCCAAAGTTGTTTTCCTTCCATGACCATTTTGTCTTTTGTGACAAACTTAAAATTACATTCAAGTCCCACATTACTATATTTTATCTCCCAAAATGCAGCGGTATCTTTCCCTACATCCCCCTTCCAATTGCCTGTAAGCTGGTTAATCAATTCTACCTGATTGAGTTTTGTCAAAGTGGTCTGTGCCTCCAATCTGGTTGACCAGATTAAAAGGGAAACAGAAATAATTGCTGTTAAAAAAATTCTTTTCATATGATTAATTTTTTTAATAGTGCAGAAACAAAACAGTAAAACATTTGAGAGAGGAAAGTGTTAAAATAAGGATGCCTTCACAGATGGAAATGGTCAGCACTAAAAATAAGTATTTATTTCGCTGGAATATCTGTGTTTTTTATTATCAGACCGTCGTTTGAAGTGATCAAAGAAGGACGGATTTTGAAGAAATCAGACACTTACAAGACCCTGAAGGTGTCTTTTTGTTTTGGGGCCAGCTGGGCCCACCTCCGCCCTCCGACTTCGTCGGACATAGTCCGCTTCGTCGGACGAAGTCCGAAGCTTTAGCGCAGGAGGGCTTTTTCTTTTAATGGTTATGCTTAAGCTACTTTTGCCATCGCGGCAGTCTGGCTCCTTCGCTGAATCCCGCCACTGGCGGGATTCTTTACGCTCGGCCCGGTGCCAGGATTTGGAAAAAGGTTATCATTTTAGGGATAACTTTATGTAACAAAATCTCAAGAAAATCGTATATTCAGACACCCATTTATTAAATAGGGGAAAGGACTTCATGAAAAAGATAATATTTTTGCTGCTTTTGGTGCTGGGTATTCAAACATCATGTGAAAGACATGTCTCAATTAACATTAATGATGAAAATTTTCTGAAATCACTTATCAGGCAGGGCATAGATAAGGACAGAGACGGTGAAATAAGCACACAGGAGGCTGAATCAGTTACAGCTCTGCACCTTAATAATGATACAATTTCTGATATTACCGGTATTGAAGCATTTATTAACCTGGAAACATTGATTTGTCATCATAATAACTTAACAAGCCTGGATGTTTCAAATAATGTAAAATTGGTTTATCTGAGTTGCTCCAATAATGATTTAACCAACCTCGATGTATCAAATCTGTCAAATTTGAGACACTTGAATTGTGGAGCAAATAAAATATCATCACTTGATATAGGGAACAATGCAAAGCTTAATTTTCTGTCATGCAGGTATAATCCATTAGGCTCCCTTGATCTTTCAAATAATAAGGAACTTGATTCTTTGTATTGCGAACATGTCAGCATAAATACACTGGACATTTCAAATAACCTGAAATTAAAAGTAGTTGAATGTGGAGTGAACAATTTAACGACCCTGGATGTCTCCAGGAATACTCTGCTTGAGGCTCTTGGTTGTAACTTTAATAATATACCTTCTTTAAACCTGTCAAAAAATGTCTTGTTAAAATACCTGTCATGTGCAGGCAATGATCTGACCGAGTTAAATATATTATCAAATCCAGAGCTGAATAGTCTGGGCTGTGACTATAATCATCTTACAACTTTGAATGTATCACAAAAAACAAAGCTGGTAGCCTTGAATTGTTCATATAATCAGCTGACTGACCTTGATCTTACTAATAATAATCTTCTGAAATGGCTTCTATGCGGTGATAATCAGCTTCAATCATTCGATGTTTCGACAAATCTGAGCCTTATCTCCATAGAGTGCAACAACAACAAACTAATCAATCTTGATATCTCAAAAAATACCAGGATCACTTCATTGGAAATTCGAGGTATGCCGACCTTGAATAAAGTATGCGTCTGGACTACACCTTTTCCTCCCGAATCAATAATTGTTTTTTCAAGCGGCAGTCCTAATGTTTCTTATTCAACGGACTGTTCAAAATGATTCTGCTGAATATCGCTCCCCCTCCCCTCCCGGTCTCACTATTACCTTTGGCTGGTTTTCCATGAAATCTACATGATTGAGGAGGGGTTTTATTATGGCTTTGTGTTTGAGAATTAGGAGACTTCCTGTCAAGTCCTCGTCGTTCCTAATGTATGTTAAATCTTCTCAGACCTTCTTATAGTGGTCAATGAAGGACGGATTTTGAAGAAAATCAAACTCTCGCATCCCAATTGTGCGTATTATCTGAAATATATTTTCTGATGCAGGACCTTTCTGGAGGTGTTTTTAGCCTGGTGCGACAGTTTATTCCTGAAATTAATAACCTAAAGGCTCTCCAACAAGGATAACTTTTATTCTGTCTTTAAATACAGACATTGTTGTAATAACCAACTGACTGCTGATACCGTGTGCCTTACCTAAAAGTTCTTCAAAAGTAGATACATTTTTTTCATAACCTAAAACACCAAGCGAAGCCGCAATGGTTTTTGCCCGATTTATTGCAAGGTCCAGGTTTAGTTCGACCTTATTTATTCCTGCAATAACAATTACATTTTTGGGACCATAAATCAACGCTGCAACTCTGTTCCCAATGCCATCCAGATTTATAAGCTCTCCTGAAGCAGATATGGCATTGGCACTTAGAAAATAATAATCAGAATTTAATGCCTCATGAGCAATTCTGTTCATCTCAGCCCCCCCTTTTGATCTATCTGAAGCATCCAGGACATTATATTCCCCATTTTTTAAGGCTTCGAGCAAACCAATTTCATGTAAAGTAACTGAACCTCCCCATGAGACTGTACAATTTTTGGGTACTATCTCAAGAACTTTTTTCAGAACTTCCTCCTTTGTTTCAAAGTAGAATCCCTGAATATTGCGGCTTTTTAATTCTTTAATTACTTTTTGTGCTAACAAAGAATTATAGCTTTGCTTTGGTGTCATAGATTTATTTTATTCCCGCAAATTTATACTTTTCCCCAAAATTTAGATTCTTGTTATTTCCAAATCTATGTTAATTCTTTTCAGACCTTCTTATAGTGGTCAATGAAGGACGGATTTTGAAGAAAATCAAACTCTCGCATCCCAATTTTGTGTATTATCTGAAATATATTTTCTTGCATCCAGACCGCTATACGGAAAATAAACCGGTATTCATACCATATCTGAGATGCAATCTGTCCGATTTCAGATAAATACATTTTTATTGTTTATGACATTACCGAACCATTTTGTCTTCCTTGACAAGGCTGCCGATTTATTAAAAAAATTCGTGACAGACTAAATATCAATAAAAATAGAAAGTCAAACAAATTCAGATCCTGGTGTGTTTGATATTTTTAAGTTAAAGCAGAATTGTTATTACCCTGTAATTAAAATAATATGATAAAAATAGCCTCTCTATGTTTATGGTTATCAGGCATGGGATTTGGGATTCCATGTATCTATCATTTTAACCGCTGCAATTTACCCCTATGTTTGATTATATTTTTATAATCCCATTGAATTGCTTCGGCTTTATTAAGCCATCGTCTTAAATCTTTTGTGTTAATCTGTTCAGATGATGTATAACGCATTTCAGCGGCTTTGAAGCTACCTTCAGTTTGTAGTCCTTCTTCCTCAAATGATTGTCCGCTCCAAAATAGCAATTGAACACCATTCTTCAATTTGCTGTATCCAACAATCGGGTTTTCATCCAGGAACCAAACTGGATGGCCGTGCCAGATTTTGTTCTCAGCCTGGGGTAAACTGTCGCAAATTTCCTTTGCAAGCAAATTGCAAATTTCTCTGTCTCCATTGGGCTGCGAGTTATTATATGCCTGAATGTCTTTGTTCATCGTTTAAGTTCTTTAAAGCTTCCCATTGTGTCAGCCGTGATACTGTGGCCGTCTCATATTGCTGGTAACGTTTGGCGGGATGAAAAGTTGACGATTTCGGGCGATTTCATAGTGTTCGTGTAAAAATGACCTCTATAAGCGCTGCACTAATGAGGTCCGGGTTTTTTTGGGCTGGGACTCAATTGTTACAGGCTTAATACCTGTCGTATTTACCGTCAATGATCACCTCCTTCACTGCTTCCAGATAGCCGAATCCGTTGAGCATGTCGGGCAACAGGTAACTGCCTTCCACCCATTCGTTCCATGCGTTGATGGTGATCAGTTTGGGTTGTTCGGGGTGGCTGTCGGCATATTTTTTCGCTTTGGCGAGCAGGGTTGCAAAACTTTGGGGCGTATTGTGGTAGTGCACCACATCGTGGATACCTTTTGCGGGGAAACGCGGCGTATCGTCCCATCCGATGGACACGCAGGGAAAGACCGGTACATCCAGGATGGAGTCCATTTGTTCACGTATCTTGATAGAATTGGTGCCGTAAGCAATATAATCTTCAGCGCGTCCGCCCATATTGTACATGGCAACACTGTTGAAACCCATCGCTTTCACACTGTTGGCAAACTGCCCGGCTGCCGCTTCCGACATCAGGGAGCCGCCGCCCTGGTTCCACTGGATATGCAACCCGGGGAAACCGGCCTTTTTCACTTCATCGCGGAAATAATCCAGCGCTTTACGGGCTTCTTCCACACTGTTGCCAAAGCTTTCCAGAAGTTTGTCCACACTGAAGATGGAAAATACCGGCTCGCCGTTGATTTTAAAATAGTTCGGTTGCTTGAAATACTGGTTGATGACCCTGTCAACGATGATTTGATAGTTTTTCCAGTCCACTTTGGCGTCCCACAGGATATCGGTATTGTCCTTGTAGCGGTGATACGTTCCAGTAATTGTACTTCACATCGTGGTTGGCCCACATGATGTAGAACTGCATTTTTTCGTTGTTCCTTGCTTTCAGGAAACCGTCGTTAAGGGCGCTTTCCAGAAACGGGCCCCCGTCATACCAGTACCAGTCGTAAACGAATACATTGACACCGTGGTCAGTGGCTACATCAATCCATTTTTCCACCACTTTCGGATCGTTGTCCAATTCGTAACCCCAAAGCGGCTGACGGGGCTGGTAGTGTCCGTCGAAACGGGGATTGCCCTTTTTAATCACTTCCCATTCGCCGGTGCCTTCCGGCCACAGCTTCTCCCTGCCCAACGAATCGTCGTGGCACGACGGCCAGATATATGCCGCCACATAATAATCGCTTTTTGCCGGTTTCTCTTCCTGCTGAGGCGATTGAACACCTGATGAACATCCGAAAAGAATAACCAGCACTATCAGAGCGCTGAATTTGATAATTGCGTTTTTCATTATTTTTAATTTTTAATCAATTTTATAAAATTCTTGAAACACGAAATTTTAACGTATCCACAGTGTCAGATTTGTGGGCATATTTTCCGTGGAGATGGTCTGGCATCACAACAAATGCATCCAGACCGATATACGGAAGATGAACCGGTATTTCATACCCTATCTGAGATGCAATCTGTCCGATTTCAGACCTTCTTATAGTGGTCAGAGAAGGAGGGATTTTGAAGAAAATCAAATTCCCGATCCCAGTTTTGAGTATTATCTGAAATATATTTTCTGATACGGGACAATTGCCCGGTTGTACAGATAATAGTATCGTAATATCCACGCTGCCAGGAAAAACTATTGTCAAATTTGTGAGCATGTTTTGTCACTGCCGATTTATATGAACGGACAACGACCGATAATGAACCGGATTTCGGTGAAATGAAGGACATGGTTTCGTTTGACAGATGTGTGCATCATTGGTGGTAGGGGCGTTGCATGCAACGCCCCTACTATCGGTATTCTGATAAATCGGTTAATAACAATGATCCCATGTAGATGGTCTGGCATAACAACAAATGCATCCAGACCGATATACGGAAAATGAACCGGTATTTCATACCATATCTGAGATGCAATCTGCCCGATTTCAGATAAATGCATTTTACCGTTGATGACATTACCGAACCATTCCTGTCTTCCCTTCTGTGCAAATTGTAACAAAATATTTCCCTGGAAGGGAGTAATCCCGGCCGGCAGTAACGCAACGAATTATATCGGAGTCTATTCCTGAACAACGAGCACATAAATCCAAATGCAGCGAATTAATACAAGATACAAAACTTCTGCTAATTTCGAAAATCTGATTTTATATCCTTGTTATTTCCAAATGCTTGTTAAGTGTTCTCAGACCTTCTTATAGTATTCAAAGAATAACGGATTTTGAAGAAAACCTAATTCTCGCATCCCAAATTCATCCAGGTCAGGATTTTCACAATTCCCTATCGGCTACCCAGGAAGCAAATTATCGTTCCAATCTCTGATTACAAATGATTTTACCAGACCTTCGAGAATAAATGGATCTTCTTTTACCCACTCTTCTGCAGCTGCGCGAGTCTTGAATATCGCCATATTACCCCTGTCAGAAAAAGGCCCTATGCCAATAACATCACCTCTTTCAATATACTTATCAGCAATAAGTTTGTGTCTTGGATAGACAGACATTATAACTTCCATTGTTGCGCCAGATGATTCTCCGATTACTACTGCTTTCATAATAAACTCCTTATATTTAAATGGCTGACCCCGATCGTCATTACCTGATGTTTAATGTAATAATTCACAGTTTTCAGGTTGACTTTCATTACTAATCAGGTAGATATTTGCACCAAGATATTAAATTAATTATTAGATTTCAGACCATTATTGAAGTTGCAACTATTAAAAAGGAGGAGCCAAACCAATGAAATTATTTAAAGACAATACTTCATCAAAAAAAATCTTATTTATCCAGGTATTACTGGCAGGTGTTGCTACCTTACATTTTGCCTGCAATAAAACCGATGATTATCCCAGAGAACCTGACCGTCTTGGATCCGGCAAAGTCAAGTGGGCGGAATCACTGACTCCGGACGGTTGGACTATGGTAACAAATAAAGACGGGGCTACCCTCGGATATTCAAAGAACTCCGGGCTTCAGCTTATCCAGGTAGACAGATACGCGTTCAAAGATCTCAACAGGAACAACCTGCTGGATCAATTTGAAGACTGGCGCGTTGACTTTAAAACAAGGGCGGCAAGCATCGTTAAAGAAATCCCGGTCGATCAGATGATGGGCATGAAAATGAACCCATTCGGTATTGGGACGTGTCAACGCTGATGCACTGGATGATGACATCAGAAACAGATTGGAAATCGGTTACAGACAGCTGCGGGCACCCGGTTCGAATACTTCAGGGAAAGTAAAGGCTTCGTGGAACAATATGGTACAGGAATACATAGAAACCCTTGATGATATCGTCTGTATTCCTGCGGTTTGGATAGCTGACCCAAGATCAGGAGACGTATCCGACTGGCCAAGCAACCTTGCTATGGCGGCAACCTTTGATCCTGAAGTCGGAGCTGAATACGGACGACTGATGTCAGAAGAGTGGCGGGCCATGGGAATATCAATGCAGGTCGCAACACAGATGGACCTGGCTACGGAACCGCGCTGGAAACGTATCTCCGGTACGTTCGGCGAAGACCCAGCCCTGTCAATGGATATGGCCAGAGCCGTAATTAACGGATGGCAATCTACCTACGACGAAGACGGAAATGATCTGGGCTGGGGCGAACACAGTGTAAACAACCAGATGAAGCACTGGCCCGGAGACGGTGCTGCCGAAGGCGGACGCGAGTCGCATACCCGTGACGGGGCATACAACGTATTCCCGGGAGGTCAGTTCTTCACTCATCTCCTGCCATTTGTTGCATGTATGGACCTGCCGGGCAAGACTGAAACGGTAACAGCTGCCATGACGAACTTTTCCGTAGGTATTGAAGCGGATGGTTCGCCAGTTGGCAAAAAGCGTGTCGCCTCAAGCTACAGCCAATATAAAATCAATACCGTGTTGAGAGGAATGTATGGCTGGGATGGTTATATCTTGACGGACTTTGGGATCATTACAGGCAAGAATTTCGGTATGGAAGATTTGACTCCGGCTGAATGCATGTTAGCGATCCTGGAAGCTGGATGTGATGCCTTCGGTGGCGAGGGCAGGTCCGGCCAGAAGGACATAGATCTGGCCATGGAGGCCTATAAACTCGGGGTTGAGAAGCTCGGCGAAGAAGCAATGAACGAGATAATGAGGCACTCGACCGAAAGAATCCTGAGAACCCACTTTAACATCGGTATAGTTGACAACCCATATCTCAGCATCGAGAAAGCCGAAACGGTTCCAAACAATGCGGAGCACAACGCCCGAGGTTACCAGGCTATGCTCAGATCTATCGTGATGCTGAAGAACAGTGGCGGCATTATTCACGGGGCATCGGCAGGAACAGGAAAATCGACCGTGTATATCCCCAGGGTGTATCTAGCCGCGACTACCGGGCGGCAAGCCAGTCCCGCATCTGCCAACCCGGCATTCAATCTCGAAGCAGCCGGAGAGTACTTCAATGTCGTTACTGACACGCTGGCCGGGAAACTTACAGGCCCGGCGGATGACAAGGGCAATCGCTCATTATCGCCAAATGACATCATACGTGCATCTGCAGCAGAAATAGCCAGATGTGACTTCGCTCTTGTCAGGATAACCAGTCCTCAAAACGGGAATCCAACATACATGGGATTCGGAGGCATTACAACCGACGGCAAGGAATATACATATCTGCCTATTTCACTGCAATATCGACCCTACACTGCAAATTCAGAATCCGTGCGTAAGGAGTCTATCGGCGGAGATATGATCGAGGTGACAGAGACATCGCCTGATGGTTATGGCGATATGAAGACACTGGTAAAGGAGAATCGCTCATATTTCGGCAAGACCGCAATCATCAGGAATGAAAGTGATCTGGATCTCGTACTGAATACTGCATCTGCGGCCGAAAAGGTCATTGTTGCTCTAAACGTGTCAAATCCTATGGTGTTCAGGGAATTTGAGAGCAAGGTCGATGCAATCCTTGTGGGATTCGGTGGTGACAGGTCAGCCTATCTGTCCGACAAAGCATTCCTTGAGATTATTGCCGGTCAGGTAGAGCCGTCCGGGCTGCTGCCGCTTCAAATGCCTGCGAATATGGAGACCGTAGAGGCGCAATTCGAGGATGTGCCACGGGATATGAAATGTCATACTGACAGCGACGGCAACACTTATGACTTTGCATTCGGCCTGAATTGGTCGGGTGTGATCAAAGACAACCGCACGGCAAAGTATGATGTTCCTCCGATTGCAGGCGGACCACCTGAATAAATACAAGTTGAAGAAAATCGGTTTTTTGTGACTACTCATAATTTGTAATCTCAACTTATTGAATTAATATATTTTAATTCAGGTAATTATCCAGGAAACAACTTAGTATGGCAAGTCTGAACAGATCTCTTCTATCCTGTCCGGAAATATTATTGTTGATCAGAAGATATGGCATTATACGATATTTCTTGCTTAATCCGGGGTAGTCCAGATCTGACTGAAATTTGCACCTGAGTATATTATCTATGGAGATCCATGCTTTATGATCAGTTCCATTGTGAATTATGAAGAAATCCTTATTGCGGAATTTTCCAACTACTCCATAGTCATTGCCAGGAACAGGCTTCCATGAAACTACCACACTAAATTTAGATTTGACATTATCGTTGACCACTCTTTCAGGAAGAATAAAATCCGACCATGTTTTCATTAAAGTATCCTCCCGCGGATTCATTATAATCAAAAAATATCCTATGGTATCCTGACTTTCCATTATTAGTCCACTTGCGTTCTTTTCCCAGTAATAAACATTTGTTTTGGAGGTTTCTACTGACCATGACCCATCATCGTCCCTGACCCTTTCCCTGTCTTTTTGCAAATACCCTTCGCAAAACATGTTAATTAACCAGTCATTGAGAGTATCGTTACATTGAATTGTTCCCGAAATTTTCCAGTTCCCGTCAGTCGTTGAACTAAAACCGAATCCGGTAAGAGCAGTTAAAGCACCGTTTCCTACATCGCGAATAAAAGCATTTGGTTTATACCGGACTAATTCTGTATGATTATCCAGGATTTGAATCTCTTTGACTCCATTCTCTTCAAACCTGTACAGACTCCTATTGACCCTTGGTTTAAACATTGGAATAGAATCGAGCTTTCCCTTCTGGATCTGTCCATGAATCGGAGGTCCAATTAATATTCCTGTAAGAAGAATACTTAACAGACTAAAACGAATTTTCATCCGGGTAAAATTCATAATTGATGTTAAATAATTAACAAAGTTAAACCTTTAATACACTGAAGTCAATTTTATTATTGTCCGGATTTTGTACAGAAGGTCGCTTGTAAGGGATAAGCCAGTGGGCCTCACCAAACGACCGAGTATGAACTGGATTTCTGTGAATGGATATGATTTGGCATAACTACGAAGGCATCCGGACCGCGATAAACGGAAAATGAACAGGTGAATACCAGATCAGACTGATTCTTATGTAACTTGCACAATGAAATAATTGCAAATACTTAATATCAATTGGCAGAACTGAAGTAAAATGTTACGAACCTTAGCAATCTACTTATGGCTGATTATGCAACCGGGTCACGTATCAATGACAAGCATTGACCATGTAACAGGGTACCGATTCTTTAAAAGTATTTTGCATGATACATTTTGATGATTTTCTGAAAGATTTACAGACAATTGACGACGACAGATATCTGAACAAAATATTCAGTAAGCAGCCCTTCCCTGCCGACTTGATTAACCAATACTTTAATTCAAAAGTCTTTATTTATGTTAATAACAAACTGCTGATCGGGAAATTATTAACTGCGAATCTCACTGATAATGAATTCAGAATGAATCTGATTTATAAATCAGATAAAAAACCAAAGATTATAACTGTCAGAAATATGATTCTTACCGGATGGTACAGTGATCAGACAAATTTAACTTTAGTAAGGATAAACGATTTTGACTACGGGATCAAACTGACCCCTGAACATAATGAGGAGACTTTCATCGTAAAATGAATACATCGGGAGAGCTTATCTTCTAAAAAGACCAGGCTTCTTTCCTGTGTTCTGGGGTAAGCCTCATTGCTGCCTCATTTTTGATTATGCTTATAAAGATCATATTTGTCTGATCGCTGTATAATCCGGTCAAAACCTGATTCTTGATCATGAATTTCCTGGGATTTTTCTCTGACTTGTAAAGCAGGTTCAGAAAGATCTCATAAGAATCATTCGAGGCAGTGAATAACTTGCCGGCCAGTAATTTATTGTTTACGTAAATCTTCACCCTGTTATTGAAATATTTATTTATCATATCATCAGGTAACAGGCTTATCTCCGGACAGGTTCTCAATATTAAAATCGGGATCGAATGATTTATAATCCCTCAGGAAATCATCATAATACATTCTGAAAAATACCTTCATAGAATCATTACCCTGAGCCTGGTTAATAGTTGTCACTGTCACATGGACTGGATGAAAGACCAGCAAAAGTGGCAGAATTAAGATTCTTAACATTATTATCTGGTTTAAGTCCGGAATTTTTATCCAACTCAATACGTTTCAGCTGCAAGCTTTCGAAACTACTTTTTCAGACCAATTTCTTCAATATCAAAAATTTTATTTCTATCCCATTCAGCCCAGTATTTTAAGGCATTATGGCGAATAAGTTTCCAATAGCCATCGTCCATTAATCCAAATTTCATAATCCCTTCTTTAATATCCGCATCTACCTGTTCAAGGTATTCCTTTTTGAGACTGATTCTGACAGAACGATTTTTATATGTAAAAATAGCCGATGGTCTGGTTTTACTATGAGTTGCCAGACGAATTGTTCCCATTCCTAAAGTTGCACCGGTACTTACCTGTATGCCATCATTCAGGCAACTATATGGTGGTTTGGTTCCTGCATAGGTGATTACTTCAAGCATGTCAGCACCAACGCCAAACAATTCACGTGCTTTAATACCCATTTTTGCCCCGACTATTGAGAATACCCCAAGGTGCCTGTGAAACTCATCGGTCATAACATTTGCTTTCCATTCCTCCAATCCATAACGGGCAATCGCAGAATCCATGATCGGGCGGACATCGTAGTTGAACATTTCACGCTGAACAGGAAACCTGTTGAACACAATATTCCGCTCTGAAACATAAATACCTTTTATCATATCACAAAAAGCCTCTTTCACCCCCTGAACATCAAAATTCTGGTTATATCTGATATTTAGTTTATCAGTTATTATATTGATGCCAAACAATTCAGGATTTGTCAGGTAAAGTGCCACCAGGTCATCACATAATTTAAAATGATTTTGTTCCAATTTTTCAAGAACCACCTGCTGACTATGAACACTATACAAGATTCTTGCAAGCTGTGTATCTGATTGTTTGCACACATCCAGCATGGCTGAATCGAACAAAACCTTCTCATTATCAAGGTTGGAAATAACATCAATTCTTACCCCGGATTTAAAAACAACATTAGCTGCATCTTTATCACATTCATAATTGAATCCTTTTAAGGGCTTTACAGATTCATTATACCAGATAATCCGTTCTATTTTTGGTACAAGGACCGTGATCTTTCTTTATCAGCTATGCAATATTCGTTAGCGGACCAAGACAAACAAGAGTGATTTTCTCATTTGTATTGCTTAATTTTTCCGACAGGCAATCAACTGCATCTAAAACTGTTGCCCGGCTTATTGTTTCTCCGCCCCAGCTTATTTGTCTGTTAAACTGACGCCATGGTGGATTAATACCCTTAAGAACATCACCACAGGATATGGTTATTTCATCTTCATTAAATTCGTGCAGCAGGGAGCCAAGCTTTTCAGCACCCTCATTGGGAGACAATGTGCCATCGGTTACAGTTATTGCCTTTATTGTTATTTCAGGACGCGCCAATAATAAACTTATAGCACGCATATCGTCAATTGCACAATCTGTGTCAATAATGACAGTGTAATTCAATTTAACAGGCAATGGTTGTGCCCAAATGGTCGCAGAGAAAAAGAGAGCCAGCAGGGGAAAAATTACTTTCTTCATTGGTTTTATATCTGTTATCTCTGTATTGAATTCAATAAATGAATAATCGAATGAAATACAAAGTCCCGGTTAAAGTGATACTGTAACCACTGGCAACGAATTTATAATAAATTGCAATATTTATTGCCGGAACGACATAAATCTTGAATTCTTATCCGTTTTTACCCGAGTCGGGAAGGATCAGTTATGACTGCATTGATGACCGTTCTGATGATGTGCCTCATGCTGCTGACAATTGTTCCCGCTATCTGATACTAATCCGGAGAGATATAGTTTTACTACTTCATCGGCGTCTCCGGTGCAGCCCCGGATAACTTCTATTCCACTGTTATTAAGTACACTAATGGCACCTCCGCCAATTCCGCCTGCAAGCATTAAGGTAACACCGTCAGCTGCCAGAACAGATGCAATATCTGACTTACAGCCACATCCTTGTAATGATTGAACATTCCTTAAATCTGAAATTTCGTTTTTATCTGAGATAGTATAAATCCCATAAGACTCACAATGCCCGAAATGGCTGTCTATTTGATTTTCTTTTGTAACAGGAATAGCAATTTTCATTTATCTAATTTACTGAGGTAATAATTTCAAATTTTGGAGGATTATTGATTGTTTTCTTTACAGCACATAATTCTGCTGCATTAATAACTGCTGCTTTATATTTTTCGGGAAAATCAGCCGGCAATTGAATATTCAGTTTGATATTGGCAGGCAATCTTGTCTGACTATCGAATTCCACTGATTGAATGATCTTAATATCATCTGAAGGAATATTGCGCTGGTCACAGAACATTTTGACATAAATGCCCGCACAGGTACCTATGGATGCCAAAAATAATTCATAAGGCGAAGGTGCAGTGTTACCTCCGCCACTATTAACAGGTTGGTCTGTTCTGATAATATTGCCGTTCAGGTGTGCTGTTATTACCTTACCGCCGTCAAAAGTTACTTCCATTTTAGATTTTATTAATTATTTGATTAATAGTATTTCATCTATTGCTTTCACTAAACTTTCTTTGGGAAGTGCTCCCATAGTGACTTGAGGATTACCTTTTGCTGGGATGAATAATAATGTCGGTAACCCCGTTATTCCAAGCTTCTGGGCAAGCCAGTATATCGATTCAATCATTGCCCTTTACGGTTGATTATCGGGGAATGTAAGGACCAGCAGGCCTGTTTTCTATACCTTCCTGCTCGTACTTAAACCAAACGGCAGGTAAAGCGGGCATATTCCAATAATGCTGGTGAGAACTAATATTCCTGACAAAATCAGCACAATAATACCTAATGTACCCGAGATTAATTGCGTAAAATACAATACTGCAACAACGACAGCTATCAGTATCCTGAGTATCCTGTCAATAGAACCCATGTTTTTCTTCATTTTATAAGTTTTTTAATAATTCACCTGTTAAATGGCCTGGCATCTTCACCGGCTGTTTATATTTAATTTCTCCGTTAAATTAACTTCACTCATATGCTCAGGCTGTTACCCTGACAGAAAGTTCTTTGTCCAAAATAGACTTTACCTGGTCCTTGGTCTGAATACTGGTAGTAGCTTTAACCACTTTCCCGTTTTTATAATATATGGTAAACGGGATTCCCATAAAACCGCGGACTTCAGGTAAGGATCTGATAATATGTGATTCAGGATTGTCAAACTCCATATCAAAGAACTTAACATGTTTATACTTATCTTCAAGTTCTTCGGCAATCCCGTAAACAGGAATACACATCGGTCCCATCCGGCCGCAAATTACCATAACGTTTTCATTTTCGCTGACAGCTTTTTTAAGATCAGCAGCTGATTCAAGGTGTTTTAAGTTAGTGTATAACATGACTTTTTAAATTTAAGAGATGCCACAAAGTTACTGTACAATGTATTATGAATAGAAGGAATGAAGGTTCAACGTGACAACTTACAGGTTGAATCAGGACAACTTTTTTATTGATTTACGTTAACTTTGCCTTCTTTAATAAATCCATTATGTATGAGAACCATACTTGAAACAGACAAA
Source organism: uncultured Bacteroidales bacterium (assembly GCA_963703935.1). GTDB lineage: Bacteria > Bacteroidota > Bacteroidia > Bacteroidales > VadinHA17 > LD21. Next base: position 31,290 of record CAVPGA010000004.1, read on the forward strand.
GATTTTATATGCGATATCCAGGCGCCTTGCTTTCAGAATCTTTCACAGGAGGAGGCTGAACTTGTCAGGGCAAGCAAGACACAGGTGCTCTTCAGGAAAGATGATAATCTTACCAAACAAGGGGCTTTTGCCTCATATATTTTATTTATTATTAATGGCCTCGTGAAGCAATATCTTGAAGGCGACGGAACAAGGAATTATAACCTGCGGATCATAAAACCAGGCGATTTTGTTGGACTTTCTACAGTGTTTTATGAAAATATCTTTAATTATTCCACCATAGCGATTACAGATTGCCAGGTTTATCTTATTGAAAAAGAAGCTATAGCTAAAGTAATTAAGAAAAATGGTTTATTCGGGTTTGCCATAATTAAAAGGTATTGTGAACAAAATGTCAACCTGCTTAATACGGTACGCAATCTTATGTACAAACAGATGAACGGAAGGATGGCAGACACATTATTATATCTGGATAGCCTGAAAACGGAAACAGCAGAGATTTTTCAGCTCCTTACACGGAAAGATCTTGCTGATTTTGCCGGAATCTCAACTGAAAGTGCCGTGAAACTGCTGAAATCTTTTGAAAAAGATAGATTGATTGAATTGCATGAGAAGGATGTAAAGGTTGTAAAATACGATTTGTTGGCTGAAATAAGTAAAAAAGGTTAATCCACTCTCACTCTGAAGCCACCTTAGTTTTGCCTCTATATAATGATTCATTTCTCCCTGTGTCTAAAGGGTGTGCTTTTAGTTTATGAGCGATTTTCAGGATTTTCTAAAATTCCCCGGAGTTTTTTTTTGTTTTTACAAAAATTCATTATTTGTTCATCTTCACGGACATACATTTGACATGTAAACAATTTAAACTAAATAATTAAGATAATGAAAAGGACAATTTTTTTTAGTGCATTAGCACTTTTGATCAGTGCAGGCATTACAGCTCAGAGTACTAATCAGACCCAGAACCAGAATCAAAGCCAGGTGCAAACCGGTACGCAGACACAAACACAGCTGCAGGATGGTACCCAATCACAAACTGGCGATCAGAGTCTTCTTCTGACACGAAAAAGGGACCAGCTTCGCTTACATGACCAAACCGGGGCAGGAGATCAGATTCGTAAAAGGGATCAGACCAGATTTCAGGATCCTGCCTGTTCAATCTCGCAAACGGGAACACAGGTGCGAAATCAGAACGCATCCCAGGCCCGAAGATTGCAGGTAAACGATGGTGCACGGGCCAACGTTATGAATCGGAATATGAGGATGTCAACAACGTCAGGTGCAAGGCGCAGATAAGATCTGGGAAACAGTAAAAGAAAAGGGGCTGATAATGATTGCCCCTTTTTCATTGCCGACGGAAAAGGGAGCCTCTGGTGTTTGTGTCAAACCTTATAATTTCGTATAAAAACGCCATATAAAGTAATCATTTAAAGTATTTAACTACTCATTAAGAGACATTTAACTCAAGTTTAACTACTTCATAGAAGTATCTGGAATAACTTTACCATTGACTTACTCATACCTATATTTTATATTTTGTATCTGAAACAAAGTCATCAGGGAAAGTAATTACCTTAAAATAAAATACTATGAAGATGGTTTTCACAGGTTTATTAATGACAGGATTCTTCTTCATGTCATTGACTTCACTTCTCCCAGCTGCAATTAAAAATTGGCCATGTTAATTTTGAAGAAATAATGGTTACTCTTCCGGAACGGGATAGTGCTCAAACTATCCTTGAAAAAGAATCAAAAGAACTGCAATCTGCGTATGAGGAATTGACAGTGACCTATAATCAGCTGTATGAAGATTACCAGAAGGGACTTTCATCATATTCGCCGACGGTAAAGAGAACCAAAGAGGATGAACTGCTCGATAAACAAAAGAGAATGGCAGAATTTGAGCAAAATGCAGCAACTCTAATACAGAACAGAAATTCAGAACTTCTTAAACCTATCATTGAAAAGATCAATAAAGCAATTGATAAGGTGGCAACCGAAAATGGATTTACATATATTTTTGATGTGAGTAAAGGTTCTGTTGTTTTTACATCAAAGGATAGCCAAAATATAACTCCCCTGGTAATAAAAATTGTAAGACTCTGACCCTTTTAATAGTTTAATCATTGAGGACAAAAAGTAATAACGCCCCATGAAAAACTAAAAATTTCATTCTAAAGAAGGAAAGCAGGTCAGTGGTTTAAGTTCTTACTTTTAAGATTTATACAAGGGTTTTATGTTTTGATTTACCCTGAAAAGATTATCCGGATCGTACTTATTCTTTATTTCCCTTAGCCGTTCATAGTTTTCTCTGTAAGTTGCCTTCACCCGCGTTTCACCCTCGTCCATCATAAAATTAACGTAAGCTCCGCCTGCTGAGTACGGGTGCATCGCTTCCCAGTATTGTTTTGTCCACGCGATAATTTTTGCATTGTTTGACGGGTTGGCGTCAGTACCGGCTATTATCATTACCCAGGTGGCATCACGGAATGCCCACGGCGTATCCTTCATGTTAATTCTCGAAGCAGCACCATTTACAGGATATAAATGCATAAGTGAAAGACTCGTAGGAAGAGCTTCTCCAAATCTTAAATGAATTGAAATCGCATCATCGGGTAAATCTTTTATAAAATCAGATCGCCAGTACATCTGCAAACCGGGTTTATTAAAATCATCAAACATACTCTGTAAGGCTGGAAGCGGCAACGGACCTACAAAGTCGAGGGCAGGCTTCCGGAAAGTCCGGATTGGCTCGAAAATCTCTTCGGCTTTTTCCAATGGTCCGGTGCATGCCCACACAATTCCGCACATTTTCTTCAGCCTGAGATGTTCAGGGAACATGGGAGCGTCCGGCACTATAAGGAAAGCAAAGAATCCATTAAGGTTTTCAGGAGCCTCTTTAATAAACTTCCGATACCATTTTAAAACTGCATCTGCTTCACTCATCTCGTATAATATCGGACCTGCATATACGACAGAAACAGGATGCAATTTAAATGTAAAGGAAGTTACTACTCCGAAGTTTCCGCCTCCTCCCCTCACAGCCCAGAACAAATCCTGGTGCTGCTTTTCATCTGCTGATACAAATGAGCCATCAGCAAGCACCATATCAACTGAAAGAAGATTATCAACGGTTAATCCGAATTGCCTTGTCAGATACCCAATTCCACCTCCGGTCGTCAGACCTCCTATTCCGGTCGCCGAATTGATTCCCATAGGAACAGCTAATCCAAACAAATGAGTTGCATGATCAATGTCTCCTAATTTGCATCCACCTCCTGCCACAACAGTTTTTGAAACCGGATCGACACGGGTGTAGTTAAGTCTTGAAAGATCAATCACCAGGCAGTCATCACAAACACCCAGACCACCTGCACTGTGCCCTCCGCCACGTACTGAAAGCATTATTCTATTTTCCCTTGCGAAATTAACTGCCAGGATCACATCGGCCACATCGTTACACAGGGCGATCATCCGGGGGTGTTTATTGACCATCCCGTTGTTAACCTTGCGGGCTTCTTCATACTCTTTGTCAGCTTGTTCAAACAAATTGCCCCGCAAACTCTCTCTGAATTTTTTTAAAGAACTTTCGCTTAACATAAGTTATAATTACTAAAGTTAATTTTAAATGAACCCGGTCATTTTAATCCGATAGATTGCATTAAAGGCAGAAATTCCGGAAGGGCCCGAAGCGCTTTGTTGTCCGGCCTTCCCTTTAACATATGAGTTACTAATGGGTCATGACGATCCAAAGCCTGTTTCAGGTGCATGATCGCTTCCTCATTCTTACCGACAGCAGCAGAAGCCATTGCAAGAAGAAATGGAGAAACATAGGTTGTTTTCGTCTTAGCTAGTAACTCCCTGTAAATTAGATCGACCTCAGGGGCTTCCTTATATTCAGGGGAATCTGAAAGAAGTGCTAAGAGGCTTGTAAGAGCCCAGCTATGCCTTGCCGAAATATAGATTGCCTGGTTGTACGATTCGATTGCGGGTATAAGGTCCCCAGCACAATGGTAACTGTAACCCAGACAATACCTTGCTATAAAAGATTCCTTGTCAGATTCAACACTTTTTTTACAGGCCTCAATAGCTTCATCATAAAAACCAGCTTTGGAAGCGACAAAACCCAGAATGGCCTGTCCATACGAAGAGAAGGGATCATACTCAATAGCCAGACGGGCTTGTCTTAGAGCTTCCCCGTCGTCCAGCCGGACTGCCTGCAGGAAAAGAATAGAGTAGAAGATCCGGGCTTGAATGTAATGCGGATTTAGTTCGATGGCTAATAAATACTCCTTTTCAGCCTTTGCCCAATCATATTCAAAAAGCAAAGCTATGGTAGCGACTGTGCAATGCACCTCAGGGAGTTCATTTCCGAGCTGAAGTGCCTGTTTAGCTGCTGCCATGGCCTTTGGTCCGGCAACCTCGGGGGTTATGTAGCTGTTGGTGCACAGCATGATATAGCCGTCTGCCAATCCGGACAGGGCTAAAGCGTAGTATGGATCAATTTTAAGGGCGTCTTCAAAGTATTTGATTCCCTTAAACATGTACACACCACGCTTATATAAGAAGGACCTTCCCTTGAGGTATAGCTGGTAGGCCTCCACATTTTGGGTTTGTGGACGTAAATTGGGCTCAACAGCTTTCCCTTCCAGGGTTAGCTGGAGTTTATCCACGATCATTCTGGCAATTTCATCCTGAATAGAAAAAACATCACTAAGCTCACTGTCAAACTTTTGAGACCACAGGTGATAGCCAGTTGAGGCTTCGTTTAACTGGGCAATAACCCTGATCCTGTTACCTGACTTCCTGACACTCCCTTCAAGGATCGTATTCACATTAAGCTTTTCACCTATGGTCCTCAGATCTTCATTTCTGTTCTTGAAACTGAAGGCAGAAGTTCTGCCGGCTACCTTTAAACCTGGAATCTGAACCAGAGTATTTATGATCTCCTCGGAGATACCATCACTGAAATATTCCTGTTCCGGATCATTGCTCATATTTACGAACGGGAGAACCGCTATGGACTTAGTGTCTGATTTGACTCCGGAAAGATACGGTTCCGATGATGTCAGGCTTAATTTATCCGGAAATTGAATATTGACCAGTATTTCCTTAATTAAATTAGCCACTTTGTTGATCTGATTCCTATACTTTGTTTTGTTCAGATTTTTTTCCTCTTCATCTTCCGGTCTTAATGGCCTGTTAACTCCGGGCTCCACATAGATAAAGTCGACAGACCTCACTTGTCCGCCAAACCCGTCCTGCAACAATTTCAGGTCTTCGGTATCCAGATTATGAATCCTGACCGCCAATATCCTGTTGGTTATATTCCCGTTTATAATTTTAACATCCTTGTTATGCCTATCCCTTTTAATCATTTTGTTAAACGTCAGAAACTCATGCTGCCAGGTGTAACTGTTTATATCACAGTAGGTCTGTGAGAGGATTGGAATGAAAATTATTGATTTGAGGTTGTTTTTAAGGCTCTTATCAATGTTATGAGTCTTAAGCAGTCCGTTATGAGGATTCTTATTAAAATAAATGTTGACTCTGCTTTTAACTGTTGTTTCAAGTTCCTGGTTCAGGTTGGCAACGAACTGTGTTACCCAGCCATCATTCTTATTGTCATTCTGACTATAGCTGATGAAGATGTCATAATCGAATCCGTCTACAATGCTAGCCATCGGTTAAATCCAATTAACTATTAACCTTCAGCGTGTTAAGCATTAATTAACCAGACTTTTTATCTGGCTATATTACACAACTGCCGGGAATGAGTAACAACCCTTTTATTTGTTTTGTTCATTTTTCATTCGACATATTTTGATCTCAAATCAAAAAATCAATATGTCGGATTTCAATATAGAAGCAGTATCTAAAATTAATTCCGGGTAACAAAACCACCCTGGATTTTATTCCAGCTCGATTCACATCTTAAAATCCTCTTTGAACTTTACAATTAAATTCTCTTTCTCACTTTGATCAAGCCAGGTTGTTTGAATTGAATTTATTATAATATGATAAATATCCTCATCTGAGTAGTTGAATGTGTCCTTAAGCGATTGATACTCCTCAGCAAGTGAGTTATTGAACATTTTAGGATCATCAGTATTGATTGAGACAGGGATTCCCATATCAATATATGTTTTTACCGGATGTTCATGCATAGATGCCACAACTTTTGTCCTTAAATTTGACAAAGGACATGCTTCAACAGGTATTTTATTATCGACCAGATATCTTAACAAATTCTTATCTTCTATGGCTCTTGTGCCATGACCTATTCTGTCAATTTTAAGTTCATTTATTGCTTCCCATATACTCTCAGGACCAGCTGCCTCTCCGGCATGAGCCGTTGTTTTAAATCCAAATTTTCTGGCTTGTTCAAATATACCTTTGAATAATTTTGGCGGATATCTGTTTTCTGAGCCACCGATTCCAATTCCAGTTATACCTGAGTCTTTAACTTCATTTATCTCATTCAGAGTTCTCATTTCACTATCTGAACCATAATCCCTCACAAGATCAACTATCAGGTTGACTTTAATCCCTGTTTTCTTTAAAGTCCTGGTTGAAATAGCTTCAACAATTTTCTGAATCTGCAATCTTTTTTTAAATAAGGAAGGAGAAATGAAGATTTCTGCATATTTGATATTTTGCCCGATCAGATCGTCAAGAACGGCTTCTGTTATTATGGAAAAGTCCTCATATTCGCGAATGAACTGATTCTTCCATGACCATATTTCGATAAAGTGATTAAAATCCTTAAATACAAACCTTTTTTTTAACCGTTCGATATCGGAAACTGATTTGTCACCACCATATTTTTGTATCAACTGCCATATGGTTTCCAGAGGAATTGCGCCCTCTAAATGGAGGTGGTTTTCAATTTTTGGGATAGCCTGTAAATCCATCTGTAAAACATATTAGCCACCTGTCGATCAAGGTTTCCCTGACTATTCTTCTATTTCCACTATCACTTCTATTTCAACAGCCATTCCAGATGGAAGTGCATACATACCAACTGCCGATCGGGCATGTTTTCCATTGTCGCCAAAAATTTCTACCATCAGATCACTATAACCGTTAATTACTTTAGGCTGGTCTTTAAAATCTTCCGTACAATTTACCATACCCAATACTTTTACAATTCGTTTCACCTTGTTTAAAGAACCAAGTTCGCTTTTTAAAACTGCCAGGTGGTTGATAGCTGTTATACGTGCGGCTTCATATCCCTGCTCAGTCGTCAGGTCTTTGCCTACTTTACCGGTTACATAAGTATTGTCAGCTTTCAATGGTCCTTTTCCTGCCAGGTAAAGCAATTTGCCAACTCTGACAGCATTTACATAATTTGCAATTGGACTTGATGGCGGTATCAGCACAATTCCCTTTTCCTTTAGTTTTGTTTCTGCATCCTGTGCACTGAGGGCAGTCGATAATACAAGAGCGGGAATGAATAATAAGAACTTCTTCATGGGTACAATGTGTTTGTTTGAATGTTTCTTCTAAGATAGCCAATAAGATTTGAAAGAATTAAGGATACAATCGACAAATATTAATTATGGATAAAGGGTGCTAAAACCCTTATCTCAGGGGCGTGCTTCCGACGTTTAAGAATTACCGGACTGACAAAGTCAGTGATCCTGACAATTGTTAGTCGGAATAAAATTTACTAAAAGAATATATGGGTGAGGCAAAAATAATAAGATCCCGGCCAAAAGTTAAGAATTCCTGGAAAGTAACATTTTTAAATCAACTGACCAATTTCCACCCCCATAAATAACTAACAGGATGAGCAGCAATGTCAGTGAGAAATCTGTTCTATACTCATGTAAGAATGTCAGGAGACCGTTAGCAGCCAGCAGAGGTAATTTAGTTGTTATAAAAGCAGTTATTATTATGATTAACAGAGGTATAGAAGCCAGCCGTGTTAACAATCCAAACAATATCAGGATACCACAAAGCATTTCAAATCCTCCGGTAAAATAGGCCCAGAACATAGGATGGTTAAAACCAATTTCTTTAAAATACGCAGGTCCAAGCATGCTCACAACCAAATATTTCTGAATGCCTTCAGAAAAAAATATTAAGCCTACTATTAACCTGATAAAAATTAATTTATTATCATTCACAGTGTACAGAATCTGTGTTTGAAGGTTGTTCTGTTTTTTCATAATACATCGATTATCGTATCTGTGTCTAACAACAAATAATCAATATTGTTTTATGCTTTGATATTATCCTGAATCTAAAATAAATAGGAAAAAAAAGAATCATTCTGATTTGTAACCCCCGTTTTACTTTGAGATTTTATATTCGTACGGCAACTGATCCGCTATTCGTTGTTGTGCCATTTCGCCATCCCATACTATACTAAATGGATCAAAATATCCGCTTTTATCAAAGTATGTCATATCCTTCAGGAATTTAATATAACCTGCAGGTATTACCGATTGATAGTAAATAACCAGTTTTTCAGGATACCTGAGGAATTTTGTCACGCTGTCTTCTCCAATTACTATATCGTTATTGCTCAGTATCCTCCCATCTGAGCTTCTGATTTCAAATCCGGAAGATTCTTCACCCCAGAGCGATCTGAAAAAATGCATTTTTGATCCCAGATATGCGCTTCTGCGCTTTTCCTCATACATGTTGCCGTAATCTTCCGCCGGTTCCCAGATCCTTTTCGAAGAGAATATCGCCTGTAAAAAAGAAATTTTTGTTCTTCCTGTTAAGTTTAAAATCATTTAAAAAGTAAGTCATATTGTAACCTAATCCCCGGTTTTTAACCCGGATAGGACCTGATGCGTATGAACTCAAAGTGTCACCTGTTGAATTATAAAATTGAATCTCTTTCTCGTTTAATATTTTAGTATGGGATGCATTCGAAGTTACTCCAAGAAAAGCTTCCCTGAATAATTTCAAATTATTTCTTCTGACCTTTGCATATTCTTTACCGCGAATTGTAACCTGGTCCAGTTCAAATACTTCAGGCTTCAGACTGACTGACAGTGGCTCCCCGGATATAAAATCAGTGAGAATAACCGAATAATATCCCAAAGCATGAATTGTCAATGGCATCGATTTGTATTCTGAAACATCCAATTCAAAATACCCGTTCCGATCTGAATGAGTTCCTACGAATGTCCCGTTAATATAGATTGCAGCAAAATAAATGGCGTCATGAGTATTCTGGTCTGTGACAGTTCCTCTGATTACTTGATTAAAAGCAACTATATTGAAACTGATAAAAAGAAACAAGAAAACAACCTTTCTCATAACAGATTGATCAGAAACAGCATTTACATATTCAGAAGAACAAAAGAAGTTATTTTTAGTGTGAATTTAATAACAGTACCTGAACAATAGCTTCAAAGAGAGGTTGCACATAGGGATAGGTTCGAACTGAGTCATTTCTGCATACTGAGGAAATTAAGAACCTCTTCAGAATCCTTTTCTGCATCGACAGCCTCATTTTTGTAAATTATCTTCCCGTCCTTTCCTGCAATAAAAGTCCATCTTTTTATAGTTATGTCACGAACAAGTTCATGTTCGATGCCTCCGACAGTACGTTTTATGGATGCGCCTTCACCAACAGGAACCCCGAAGCTTCTGGCGATGATCGCCCTTTTTATCCGATAAAAGCGGAAAGTTCAGGTTCTCTGCCTGTTTGAATAGTTTAAGGTTCTCAATTTCATCACCACTGATGCCAACTACTATTGCATTGGCTGATGCCAGATCGTCCTGATGATCACGGTAAGAACATGCCTGCTTCGTACATCCGCTGGTCATTGCACCCGGGAAAAAAGTAAATCACAATGTAATCTTTGCCAATAAATTTACTGATATCCCAGGTCGAACCATCATCAGCAGTGGCTTTGAACCGGGGAACCTTGTCACCAATTGAAAGAGATTTCTGGCCGGACATGGAAAATGATGCTAACATAAAAATTGAGATTATACAGATCCGTTTTTTCATAATCAGCCTTTTAATTTATCTTTCTAACAAAGATAAACTGAAAATGTTGTCAGCTGTTTTACAGGAAAGGATTGGCACCGTGTCATAAGCTGAGATAAATGATAGAATACTATTTGTGTCATATCAATATAATATCATAAAGATATCAAAGTAATTCATAAGGGGCGGAAAAACAAATTTATGAATTTAAAATTTCTCATGTCTTCTATTCATATTTAAGAGATTGGGCTGGATTAACCCGTGCTGCCCTGATGATCCGATAACTGATTGTTAGAATAGCTATGCCAAAAGCTATGGTAAAACCTGCAGCAAAACTAAAAAGTCCCGGTGATATTTTGTAATAGAAGCTCTCCAACCATTTAACAGAAACATAATAAATCAATGGAAATGCAATCAGCGATGAAATTGAAACAAGAATTATAACCTCCCTGGATATAACCATATAAATTCCTGATACTGAAGACCCCATTGCCTTCCTTACACCTATCTCTTTTATCCGTTGTTCGACAGCGAATGATGTAAGTCCAAAAAGTCCGAGTGATGCTATAAATATTGCAAGGATCGAAAATATCACCGCAATCTGGACATTTTGTTTTTCGGGTCTATATTTTTCTTCTATATTTTCATCTACAAAGTAATACTCTAATGGCTTATTACCGGTAAACTCTTTCCATCTATTTTCAATTTCTCTTATTGATTCTGAATAATTCCCTCCTGATAACTTTACTGACAAATATTCTCCGGGAAAGTCATCAGAATAAAGTCTGAACATATATGGACCAATCTGGGTATGTAGTGATTTAAAATAGAAATCTTTCACTACCCCAATTACATTCAGATAGTTCGAACTGTTTGGACTTCCTCCGTACATGAATCTTGTCGCTTCAAGGTCCGTAATCCCAAAATCCTTCACAGCACTTTCGTTGATCAGGCATGCATGCTGATCACCCGTAAATGATTCATTAAAGGCTCGCCCTGAAATAACTTTAAATTCGTAAGCGTTCAGATAACCATCTTCGATAAAGTTAGTCTCGAGTATTAAGTTCTTGTCATCTCCTCCTTCCAGCTTATAACGGATAGAGTTATTGTTGATGCCAGGGACTGCACTTGAGCTGACAATATCAATAACTCCGGGGATATTGTTTACAGTTTCTTTAAATGACATCACTTTTGTTCCAAGTGTTTCCGCTTTGTTGATTACTATTATCTGTTCCTTGTTGAATCCGAGATCTTTATTCAGCATATATTTTATTTGCCTGTACATAATTATTGTGCCTACAATCAGAATAATCGAAACAGCAAACTGAAAGACCACCAATACTTTCCTCAGCCTGCCGTTTTCCATGCTGCTTTTTAAACTTCCCTTCAAAACTTCGTAAGGATTAAAAGATGAAAGAAATAATGCCGGATAACTTCCTGCTAAAAACCCGACAACCAGAGTGAAAAAAATAAGGAACGGAATTGTATACCAGTTGGATAACAGATTAAGAGAAATATTTACTCCGAGTAAATTGTTAAAATATGGAAGAGTAACTTTAATAAAGATAAGCCCTAAAACCAATGAAATGAATGAGAGAAGAAAAGACTCAGCCAGGAATTGAAAAATAAGCATACTCCTTGTAGAGCCGCTTACCTTTTTAATCCCTACCTCTTTTGCCCTCCTGGATGCCTGGGCAGTTGAAAGGTTCATAAAATTAATTGCAGCTATCAATACAATAAGAATGGCTAAACTTCCTATTATTTTCAGGTACTTTGGATCACCTGCATCTTTAAACTCCTGTACAATTGATGGGTCAAGGTGGATATTTTTAAGATTCTGCAAATAATATCTGTATTTGTTTCCTTTAGCGAGCCAGTCACTCATCGATATTCCGAGTCCTTGCTGGATTTCAGCACCTACATGTTTAAAAACCAGTTCAGAGATTTTCTCATCTACTGTCCTGAAGTTTGTATTTGGCTTCAATAAAAGATACGTGCTGAAACTGTTGTTAGTCCAAACTTGTTCGTTGCATCTCGGATTGGTCATAAATGACAGAAGCATATTGGCCTCAAAATGAGAATTTTCAGGAATATCGTCCATTACCCCGGAAACTGTATATCCTAATGTGTCTGAACCTATCTTAATTATCCTGTCAATCGGATTATCATTACCGAATAATTTTTTTGCAGTTGACAATGACAGTACTATTTTCCCCGGCGCATTAAGAAGATTTCCCGGATCACCCTTTAAAACGGGTATTGAAAAGAAATTGAAGAATGACGAATCTGCTTCAACCAGATGCTCCTCTGTAAAAGTCTGACCATTGCATTCTACATCTGTTGGCATTCTTCTGGTCATTCTCAGAAAATCCTCAATTTCAGGAAATTCTTTTAGCATTACAGGACCTATAATTGAAGGGGCGTAGGAAGAAGTATATTCCTCCTCACCGTACCTGGTATCCTGGATCAACCTGAATATCCTCTTATTCCTGGTATTAAACCTGTCAAAACTTAATTCACTAAATATCAAAAATGAAATCAGAAGGCTGCAGGCGATACCAATGGACAGGCCAAGGATATTAATTATTATATACGCACGTTGTCTTTTAAAGGATCTTAAACTGTATCTTATAAGATTATTAAACATAAACTTTAACGTTTCTTATTAATTATATCAGGCTAAGCCGGGAGAAGTATTTGTTACTTACTTATATTTCCCGATTGATCTACAGCAACTACATGGTAGTAATATTCCGGAAGGTCATGAACAGAGATATCATTGAAAGAACTGGCTATCGTTGTTCCTATTTCTTTTCTGGGTGAAATTTCAACATCGGGCTTTTCAGATCTGTAGATCCTGTAATAACAGAAGTCCTTTTCGGTATTTGGTTCCCAGGTAAGTACAGCTCTTTCGCGGCCATTTTCTTTAATTTTCTCAACCTTCAATCCCGTGATATCTGAAGGCAGATCTTCATCATAGCATGTGGTATAAACCGCCATCGACTGAGACGGAATCAGGTCGGAGATACTATTGTTTCTGAGGGGTATCCTGGCGCACGGATCCTGAAGATCCCCAAAATAGTTGAATGGTACATTTTCAGGATCATAAAGGTACTTCCTGAAGGGTTTATCAACGGAAAGCGTACCCATGTCTATCCTGACATCTGCCGGAAGTTCATTTCTGTTGATCACAGCTATCGAAACTGATCCGTTATCTTTATTTTTCACCGCTGCTGTCCTGATAAGGGAATCGGATGATACAACTTCATAAGCTTCTGACGGACCTCTGAAAAACTTTGTAAGCAAGCCCAGGCAGTAATAACTTGGTTTTGTTGTATAATTGTCGATTTCCCAGTGGTACAGTCCCCATTTATTTGTACGATGACCGTTGGCGGGGAATGGGAAATCACTGAAGGTCCAGTATCCGCAACCATAAACTCCGGCATTTATCATCGCAAGTATCGCTTCGGAAACCTGGATGCCCATATACTTCTCCAGAGGAGTCTGGTTGTACATGTTTGCGTCGTGCATGACCGAGTCAATAATGTTGCTGTTCTGTTTTGCCCCGAATTCACCAACGATGAACCTCTTGTTTTTGCTTTTCGACAGATCTGTCCCCCATTTGATCTTTTCATAGAAATACTTATAGAAGGTGTTGTCAAAAAGGTCCCGGTCGTTTATATAGTGATGTCCTCCGTAAATGCCTGTTATGCTGTCCATATTATTTGCAGCCCACTCAATGGTATGCCAGTATTCGAAAGGAGATGAGTCAGAGGCTAACAGCTTAATGTCCAATCCTCTTGATTTAAATTCATCATAGAAAAGGCCATGAACCTTTTTGAAAAAATCCAGGTCCTTTACCATTGATGCCCATTGGTCCAGGGATAATTCATTAGCCATGCAGTAGTAATTTATATTATCAAATCCCTTTACCTTTTTAAGATATTCCAGATTGTCTGCCTCATGTTTTACATACTCCATTTCATTTTTATCCTTCTTAAGACAATTATTCCTGAATGTAGTTATATAGATCTCTGTATTTGTCTCTTTCAGTACATCAAGAAACCAGGAAACCTCATCGATTTTCCTGAAATCCCATCCGCAGTCATCCGGAACCCTGGCAAAAGAGGGATTCAGTTCGCGCCATCTCTTGGCAAAGATCTGCTCATAATGCCAGCGAGACGCATTATGCATATGATCGAAGACATCAAATCCTACTCCCCCGAAGTTCTCATTTACAAGGGTAGATTTGACTTCTGCATCAACACTGACAGGTTTTATCTTCTGGTTCACATTCTGTGTACAACTGAAAATCAGAAGAATTAATGGGAGAAGGCGAAGTGTTTTCATTTTTTAGAGATTTAGTTAGTAACCCATTACTCCCATAAATGTAGGAAATTATTGGCATTCAGGATTGTTTAGCATGATGGAAAATCCAACCACTTCTGGCTGGTCAGGTAAGAAATTGAATGGCCGCTGTAGTTTAAGTCAGGGTACAGGGCGAGGACCTATGCCAGGGCACTGGTCGTCATTGCATTTAGATAATATACCTACCGCTCAGGGTTTGAAGTGCTCAATATCTCCTGGACTATTTTTGTAACACTGCGGAAATCTATCTTTCCTGTGCTCATCATAGGTAACTCCTTAATAACTAATAAATTGCCTCGGCAGAGCAATAATAGGCAACTCTTTTAACATCTTCCTGAGTATTTCTGTCTTGTTTACCTCCTTTGAGACTGTTGCCACAATATATGATCCCTTTTTTTCATCCGATACCTCAACAACACAACAGGATACTCCTGCCGGAAGAAACTTCTCCAATATATTTTCTACCTTAACCAGTGAGATCATTTCTCCTCCGATCTTTGCAAACCTCTTAAACCGGCCGGCATGCCACAGATAGTCGTCTTCATCGAAGAATCCCATGTCACCGGTATTATACCAGCCATCAACAAGAGCTTCAGCAGTAAGCTCCGGATCATCATAATATCCTTTCATTACAGAGTCTCCTTTTACAAAGATCTTCCCGACTTCCCCGGTTTGTGCACTCTTTACCAGTCTCAAAATTCTCAATTCTGACCTGAACATTTGGAATGACCTTCCCGGTGCTGCCGGGTCTGTTAAATTCATGTGAGTTAACAGATATGACCGGAGATGTTTCAGTAGCTCCATAACCCTCAAGAAGTGTGACCCCATGCTTTTTCATATACCCTTCCCTAAGGGCATCAGGACATTTATCGGCTCCTGCTACCATTAACCTGAGAGTTTTAAAA
Source organism: uncultured Bacteroidales bacterium (assembly GCA_963703935.1). Classification (GTDB taxonomy): domain Bacteria; phylum Bacteroidota; class Bacteroidia; order Bacteroidales; family VadinHA17; genus LD21. The sequence goes on from CAVPGA010000004.1 coordinate 46,521, forward strand.
TCTCCGGGTTCAGATTTCTGAAGATAGCCCCAGAAGAAACTTGGAGTACCAACCATTATTGTCGGCTTCTCCTCACGGGCAATATTACTGATTGTCTGAAAATCAAGAGGATTAGCATAAGATACCATTGTCATACCGTAATATAATGGCACCCAGAGATTTACTGTTAAACCAAATATATGATAAAAGACAAGATTTGCCAGGATAATATCTGATTCATAAATTTTCACATAACCGCCAAAATTTTCAATATTTGAAGCAATATTACGATGGGTCAGCTGGACTGCTTTTGGATCTTTTTCACTTCCGCTGGTAAATAGGATTGCAGCAGTGTCATTCTCATCTCCTTTATGAATACTGTTGAGGATCATATTAACAGGAAGTTTTGTTTTTAAAGCCGCCTTCAGCTTTTCCCCTGTTGTAACACTTTCCATTATATCTTCAATCAGTACCATGCCTTCAATTACCGGACAATTGATTTTTTCCAGCAATGCTTTGGAAGTAATAATTGTTTTGAATTTGCATTTTTTCTGTGCATATTTTGCATTGGACTCAGCACCTGTTGAATAGTTTATCATTACAGGTATTCTTCCACTCATCAGTGCTCCAACAGTAGCCAGTGCACAACCTGCAGAAGTAGGGATCATAATACCAATGAATCCCTTATCATACTTTTTAAATTTTGAACTCAGGATCAGAGCGCCGATCAGAGCCTCTTGAATAAGTAACAGTCTTCCCGGTGGTTTTGTCAATAATTGCAGGCTTTTCTGGCATGCTTCTTTGCCATACGAACAAATTGCTGATGAAGTAACATAATCTGAGATGTTAATTATAGTAGTCCTGAAAAGGTTCAGAGGCTGAATATAATGATTTATGTTTTAATACAAATACCATATTAAAAATCATTCTAAAAATACAGAATAAACTAAAACTCTGTATATTATTGATATTATGATGTTTATAAGTTGCTGCCTGACGATTATTTATTTAATTGCGCCCTCCGGTCGAAAATCAGGCATCTAAATCAATACATCCGTATATAGAATAATGAAATAAATCCCCTGTTCAGGTGGTTACAAAATGAAAATATAGGAATCTTCCTTTTCAGGAGGATAAAAAGATGCCGGGTATTGAATGATTGAAATCCGATGTTCAGGGCAAGACAGCTGTGATCTCAATGTTGGCATCAGGTGAAGCCTGATACTGGACAAATGTTACATCCCCGGTCTTCTGAGTCGAGATCCTGCTGGATTCATAACCCTGTTTCACGGTCACCTCTTTCCATTCCGGACTGACCACAGTCTTTAACGTTAGCGGAAGATCATACATAGATTTATCAAGCGAATGTGTAAATGTTACAGTTATTTTTCCTTTGTTCTCAGAGGACTTTACTATAGAATTCATCCTTTCCCGCATATATTTTGCAACATCACCAAAAGTTGCAACCCAAAGATCATGCTCTTTCGATTTGATGTACCGGAAGTACTCATCAATACTCTGAATTGTCAGTGCTTCCCACCCTATCCCGTCAACTCCGTGTATAACAAGTACAAGCCATATATTTTTGTGACCTGCAGTCGAATCAACCCATGCCTTCATCATCTGCAATGGCGTTTTTGTTGTTGCCCCACGTTGCCACTGAACATATTCATTTGCCTGATTAACAGGTGTTTTTCGACTTGAGCGATTCAGCTCCAGAAGGAATTTCTCAGGCATTCTGTTCCTTAATGCCGGGTATACCTTGTGAGCATATGCCATAGCCCTTTCATCCTCTGTTCCATAGGGACATTCAGCTGAAAATGTATGTTTTGTGCCAAGGTGGTTAATTATCTCTTCCCGGCTTTTTTCAAGCTCATAAACCATATTTGGTTCATCAAGCGCAGCCATATAGGGATGAGTAACCATGTGACTTGCAAATTCATGTCCCTGGGCCGCAAAGGTCTTAATCATGTCCCAGGTAAGAACATTTTCGCCATTTACCCTTATTTCCGGATCAGTTTCAGCCTGGAAATCTCCAATGCCAACCTTCTTATAAAGCTCATCCAGTATTTTATAAGCTTCAGCATATCTTCCTGCATCAATCTGTGCCCCAGCTCTTGTAAAATACTCTGAAGTTCCTTTGTATCCAAGGTACCTTGCCGCTGAAGCTCTCTCATAAACATTATCTTTATTCGCCGGGACCGATTTTGATTCATCAATTATCTCCTTTACCGGTCGACCAATGAACTTACCCTGATACTCTGACCCTGGTATTGAACCTGTGTTTATAAAGAAAGTACCGGGCATACTTAACTGGTTCATGATTGGTAAAGCTTTTACAAACTGGTTTATCGATCCATCGTCATAAGTTATGGAGAGAGCCCCGTTTCTGCCATACTTCCACTTTGTAATCTCTGTCTGCCCTACAGGAGCCTGAGCATGCAGGAATGTTATTGTCAGCATGCCTGTTAAACTCAGAATCAGAATTTTAACTTTTAATAATAAGCTTTTCATAATGGAAATGAATTTTGTTTTCTACTTCTATAAAAACCGTCTTTTATTTATCCCCTAAGGTATAAACAACTTCTATCGCACCGGGGCCGTGCATCAACTTTATCTGAAAGCGATAACCAGCCCAGACAACCTTAATGATTATTCATACTTCAGGGAATCAACAGGATTCCTTGAAGCTGCTTTAAGCGATTGATAACCTACGGATAAAATCGCAATTAATACAGATATAATTCCTCCTGCAATAAAAGATAAAACACCAATGTTAGTTTTATAAGCAAAATTATTCAGCCACCAGTTTATAATTAGATACGACAGCAAAGCGGCAATAAGAAATGAAACAAAAATAAGGTTCAGGTATTCCATTGACAATAATTTTATTATACCTCCTGAAGATGCCCCCATAGCTTTACGTATGCCAATCTCTTTGGATCTCTGCTCTGCGGTAAAGGATGCGAGACCCAGCAATCCCAGTGATGCTATGACAATAGCCAGAATGGTAAATACAAGAAAAATCCTTCCGAGCTGCTGCTCTTTACGGAATTTTGCATTGAAATCATCCGAAATGAAGGAGTAGTCAAACGATCCGCTTTCAGGAAATGATTTCCATTTTGACTCAATACGGTTTATCTTATTGTTAATATCGCCGGATGTAAGTCTTACAACGATGTTATCACCCTCTTTACCCTGGAATATGAGAAGGGATGTTATCTCTTCTTCCAGTGACTGAAAATTATAATCTTTTACCACCCCTATTATTTCACGTGTATCCAGGTTGTCCTCTTTCCAGAATGTCTGTATCTTCTCTCCGACCGGATTGTCAAAACCGAAAAGGCGGGCTGCAGCTTCATTAATTACAACTCCGTTAACATCGGAGGTAAACTCTTTTGAAAAGAATCTGCCGTCAACCAAAGTCAGCTTTAGTGTTGACATAAAATCCTCATCTGCAATACAATAGTTACTGCCACGTTCCTGTATATCCTCTCCTGCAGGCCTGAACATATCGGAATAACTTACATCAGGGGGAACAAGGTTACAGATGCTGGCATCTTCAACCTCCGACATTTTTAAAAGTTCCTCTTTAAAGGCATTTTTATTTGTACCTAATGATCCGGCGTTTTTAAGTACTATCAGGTTATTCTTGTCAAAGCCAAGGTCTTTGTTTTGAATGTACTGCAACTGTTTATATATAAGCAGGGTACAAATTATTAACCCTGTTGACATAGTAAACTGGAAAATCACAAGTATTTGTCTGATACCTTTTGCTTTTTATCCCTGCTTTGAGTTTTCCTCTTAAAGTATCGACAGGTTTGAATGACGTAAGATAGAATGCCGGGTAGCTGCCTGCAATTATGCCGGTTATCACAACCAGGCAGATGATGGCTGAGATATAATAAAAATTAAATAATGCTTTTAGGTTAAGAAGCTTGCCTGACAGAATATTGAATTGCGGAAGGATTAATATGAGAATAAGCTGGGCAAGCAGTCAAAGAAAGCAGTGTGTATAAAACAGACTCTGTAAGAAACTGTGTCCTGAGACTGCTGGTTGCACTTCCCAGAGATTTTCTTACTCCAACCTCTTTTGCCCTTCCTGAATACCTTGCGGTTGAGAGATTCATGAAATTAATGCAGGCGATAACAATAATAAATACCACTATACCTGCCAGCAGGTAGATTGTTGTCATATTGCCGCCTGGTTCCAGGTGAAGATCAGCATCTGATGCAAAATGTATCCCGGTCAGTGGCTGCAGGTAAAAACCATATGCTCCGCCCTTTTCCAGGAATTCTTCAAACGATATCCCAAGATATTTCTGTGCCTGCGGACCTATGTGTTTTTTTACAAGCTCCTGAATCTGGGATCCTACCAGATCCTGGTCCGGATCCTCACCAAACTTGATATAGGTTAGCAGGGAGTTGCTGACCCAGACAGAACTGTGACTATCATCCCATGATTCCATTGAGAGGATCATACTGAAATGGAAGTGTGAATTTGGCGGAGGATCCTCACAAATTCCTGTTATGTTACAGACCCGTTTTTCATTTCCAAATTCCAGACTCTGCCCAATACAGCGGTTATCCCCCGGTCCTGAATACCCGAATATTCTATTTGCAGCTGTTTCTGTCAGTACTATGGTATTTGGTCTGGCAAGGACATTTATCCGGATCGCCCGAAAGAAGTTTAAAACTAAAGAAATTGAAGAAATTTGAATCTGCAACAAGTACTGTTTTTTCGGTAAACAGATCTTCCCCGTGTTCGATAGGCATTTCTTTCCAGAGAGCTATCCGGCATGCTTGTTCCACGCCGGGAATTTCGTTCAGGAATCCGGAAGCAACAGGTGCAGATGTATTTGGTGAATTGAATTCCTGTCCCGACATGCGTCCCGTGAGATTAACCCGGTATATCTTACCGGCATCCTTGTGGAACCTGTCATAACTGAATTCATCGACAATGTAAAGTATGATCAGCAGACTTGTAACTAATCCGATTGTCAATCCGGTAATATTGATAAAAGCATAAAATTTCTGCCTCCTGATATTCCGTAATGCGATTTTTAGGTAATTGGATAACATTAAGGCAAGTTTTAGTAATACACATTTTGTTTAACTATTAAAAGACGAAATACATTTGAATGTGATGCCTGATTTATCCAGGATATATGTTTAATCAACATATAATCAAAGCAATAATGACAGTTAATTATTTTCCCAAAGGGTTTGGCTGAACTTATATATTTAATCTTGCCAGATATTCTGCCGGTGGTTCCAACACTTTCAATTTTTGAGAATAATGAACTTTTTATTTAAACATAATTAAAAGCATTCGGGATATTTATTTTATCTGGTACACCATGAGTACATCACCATGTCTGATATAGAGCTTCCCCTGATTTATTACCGGGTGAGCCCAGAATGGTCCTTCTCCTTTTGTTACCTGAAACTCACTTACTATGTCAAGTTTTGTGGCATCCGGTTTTACAAGGGCAACATGACCTGACTTTTCTTCAAAAAAGTACAGCATTCCATCAGCAGAAATTACAGAGCCTCTTGAGTACCATTTAGCAGTCCACAGGGTTTTCCCTGTTGTCCAGTCTACACAGGCCCACATGTCAACTGGTTTTGACATATGAGTTGTTCCGTAAATATTATTTCCAAGAAGGACTACTCCTCCAAGCTGGGGATCAAAATTTCTGTTTTCCCAGACAATATCAACTGAATTTCCATCCGTTGAAAGCTTAAGCTTTAATGCCACCCAGTTGTATCCGTTCGCAATAAGAATATTCCCATCCTTGTAAACAGGTGTGATTGCATGATTTTTCATTACCCTGCCGGTTGCTGCATTGATATCTGCATAGTTTAATTTCCACATGATTTTGCCATCTTTCGCATTGACTGCAAATATGTGTGTCCCCATTACGGTAACAATCATTTTCTTTCCGGCATATTCGATAAGCTTAGGATTTACATATTGTGGCATCCTGGTCGAGTGGTTCTGTTTCCCAGACGACCTTGCCGTCATGTAATATTAAAAGCAACCAGAGATGCCTTCTTCCCGCCCGGAGATGCAATAACCATATTGTCGACAACGAGAGGAGACTCGGAAATTCCGAATTGTAATAGGTTTGCTTTCATACAGGCTGTAATGATTTTTTGACCATTTTATCTTACCGTTCGATCCGACACAGACAATATCTCCGCTTCCGCTGATAAGGAAAATATTTCCGTTATAGTAGGTCGGAATACATCTCGATCCGGTATGGTTTGCCATCCAGGCTTTTCCGTAGATTGTCTCCCATTTCACTTTCCCATCCAGTGTCAGAGCGGTAAGAACATCGGAACTGTCTTTTCTTCCTGTTACATAAATGGCATCATCAGTAACAGTTGGTGAGGAATAGCCGTCACCCATATTTTCAGCTTCCCATAAAAGTGCAGGTCCGCTTGCGGGCCACTTTTTTAGCAATCCGGATTCATTATAAATACCACTTCGGCCGGGCCCGCGCCATTCATAAAGCTGACAGTAAGCAATTGTAATAGAAACGGAAGAGAATAATATTGTTAAAAGTAATTTTGGAGAAATTGATTTCATAATTGTTATAGTTTTAAGTTTTCTTCATTTTTTTATAGATCTCGAACCAGATAATGGTTGAAAAACCTGCCATTGTGCATACAAGTAATTCAATATATCCGATTTTTTCAAATTGGAACAGATTCAGAAGAAATGGTATGTTCAGAATCAGGATAAGGAAGATAATTGCCCCACTAACAATCCAGGTAACAGCTTTATTTGGAGTTGAAAGAATTCTTAAAAATCCGAATGTCAGGGAGCGGTTTGATAGAATAACAGCAATATTTGAAACAATTAATGTAACGAAGGTAAGTGTTCTGACACTTTTTTCGGTATATCCCATTTTAAGTCCAATAAAATATACGAGCAAACAAATAATTAAGATCCCGATACCCTGGGAACAGCTTAATAATATTTTTTTTGCTCCGAAAAATGGTTCGTTAATATCTTTAGGGGGTCTGGACATTACATTTTTTTCCTCTTTTTCTGCTTCAAAAATGACAGAACATGCCGGATCGATAATCAACTCGAGAAAAACTATATGTGCAGGCCACAGTATAAGGGGTAAGTCAGCAAATAATACCGGAATCAAAGATAATCCTGCAATGGGAACATGGATTGCAAAAATATATCCCAGTGCTTTTTGAAGGTTATCGAATATTTTTCGGCCCATTTTCACAGCGCCTACGATCGACGCAAAATTGTCGTCCATTAATACAAGGGAAGATGCCTCCCTGGCAACATCGGTACCCTTTTCACCCATGGCAATTCCTATATTCGAAGCCTTCAGGGCAGGAGCATCATTGATCCCATCGCCTGTCATAGCAACTATTTCCTTATTTTTTTTAAGGGCATTGACAATTTTAAGTTTTTGTTCCGGAACAACTCGGGCAAAAATATTAACAGATTTAATTCGTTCACAAAGTTCAACCTCACTCATATCTTTCAATTCGGAACCTGTTATACAAAGCTCCGGATTCTTTATTCCGATCTCCTTTCCAATATTGGTTGCTGTTACGGGGTAATCGCCTGTAATCATAATTACCCGAAGACCCGCTTTATAACATTCCTTTACAGCATCAGGCACATTATTCCTGATTGGATCTGACAATCCTATCAACCCCACAAATTCCAGATCAAAATCGTGTTGAACTGGTGGCAGTTCCCCGGAAATTAAATTTGCTCTGGCTACCCCCAGAACTCTTAATCCTTCGGAAGCCATTTGGGCTACAGCTTTTTCATAACCTGATATCGTCACACTATTCAGGTGGCAAAGGTCAAAGATTGCTTCAGGGCTTCCTTTTACTGCAATTACCTGTTCTTTAGTCCCTGTTTTTGAAAAAACCCTTGACATGGCCAAAAGATCTTTTGATAACGGATATTCTTTTTCCATTACCCAGTCTGAATGTATGTGTTCTGAATTTTGAAGAAACTGGTCACCAATATTTATGATGGCCTTTTCCATTGGATCAAAGGGATTCACCTGACTTGATAAAATTCCATATTCTATAATTTCGTGGAAGGGTTCAGGGAAGGCACCTCCGGGTACTACACTGGAAAAATCAGATCCGTTAAATAGTCGTGTGACAGTCATCCTGTTGTGAGTCAGAGTACCTGTTTTGTCCGTACAGAGCACTGTTGCAGAGCCAAGAGTCTCAATAGCTGCAGGTTTACGGGTTAACACTGATTTTTTCGACATTCGCCATGCACCAAGAGCCAGGAAAATGGTCAGCACCACTGGAAATTCCTCCGGGAGCATTGCCATTGCCAGGGTTATTCCTGCAAGAAACCCTTTTAATAAATCACCCCTTGTAAGTGTGTAAATGGTTATTACCAGGATACATAAAAGTATTCCTATTATTGCAAGTCGTTTCACTAAACTCCCCATTTCCCTTTTCAGCTGGGTGGGTTCCTCGTTAAGCGAATCAATTGCTTTCCCGATTTTCCCGATTTCAGTACTTAATGCTGTGGCAGTAACCTTTACCATACCATTCCCCTGGACAATCATCGATCCTGAATATACAACAGGGATGTCATCTCCCCCCGGAATGAAAATATTATCACCTTCTCTCCATTCCCTTTTTCGTACAGGTACCGGTTCTCCGGTCAATAATGACTCATCGGCGAGTAAATTGTTGCTCTTTAAAACCAGTGCATCCGCTGGTACTCTGTCTCCCTCCTGTAAAACCACAATATCTCCTTTTACTACTTCTCTTCCCGGGATCCTGATTGTTTCTCCATCACGGATAACCAGCGCTCTCGGACTTGCAAGATCCTTCAGCGCATCAAGAGCTTTTTCTGTCTTCTTCTCCTGATAAAACTCAATTCCCATCACAACAAATACAAAACTAAGGAGCATTAAACCTTCATGAATATCTCCAAGCATCAGGTACAGGGTTCCGCATGCAACCAGGAGAATGAACATAGGTTCTTTTACCACACCAAAGGCGATTTTAAATACACTTTTTGGCTTCGAAGAAGGCAGTTCGTTATATCCTTCTTTTTGAAGGATTTCCAAGGCATCTTTTTGTGACAGGCCCCTTAGCTCTTCTGTTTGATACCGTGGGTACATTATGATCAGGTTTATTTAAGTTCAAAAATGTATATGAAATACTTAATAGTACATTAGAAAGCATTAATGTTAATTGATTTCAAATGGAATTTTCGAGGCGAACCTTCTAAAAGGTATCCTGCCTACATGGATTTAGGCGGTTGCCAAATTAATCCAGCATAGTCTTCTGTCTTCTTATCGGGATAACAGGAAAAAAGAATATGCTTTTCAGATGAGCATGGAAGTTCAAATGAATTTGAATTCATCCATTTTTCACCGTCATCAGATTTGTTAAGATTATGCTGATGTGGAATTTCGAGGTCACTATTTTGATTATGATTCAGGTGGATTTGTATATTATCTAAAACCAAAATGGTTTTACCCACATCGATGAAATAAAATGAGATAAAAACAACTAAAATGCTTATCAGGATGCGTTTGAATCTATCCATAATCAGACCAAATATAAATCAAAAGAACGTTCATTTATATTTTTCAGGCTGTATTAACTATTTTTAACCTTATGTCCCGTTATCTTTACGGTCGTTGCCCTTAATCATTATCCGGTGGCTCCCCCATATTACCGCCGCCGCCTCCGAATCCGAACCTGGGATTAACCACATTATTGTAAATTGAACCAAATGTATATCTTAACCCTATACTTCCTTCAATCCTGTATTGTGTAGACAATTCCCTTAGCTCCAGAAGCCTGTCAGCTTCTGAAATATCTCCCTTTTTCAGGTTTACCTGATCATTAATGTGAGCAACACCTCCTGAAATCTGCAAAGACAAGCCCTTAAAGATCCTGAGATTAAGGGAAGTGTTCAGTTCAACACGGCTTTTTGAAAAATCATTGAGATAGTTTGAAGCCAATAGGGATAAATTCACAAATCCCCATTTTTTCTGAATCTGGAAGGCAATATTGACCTCCTGTTTAAACAGACTCTCTTTAAGCTTATTATATATGGTTGAATCATTATAGTTGTTATACTGTAATCCCACACTATACAGGAATCTTAATTGTCTGTGCGTTGCTTCAGAATAAGGAAAAAGATCATATTCCACAGATGGGAGAACATCAGTTCTGAAACCGTAATTCTCTCTAGTGGATGTACCGATATTCCATTTTATTCCGGCTGACCAGTGTTCACCAAGGCTCTTCACAAACAAGTTGTCTCCCTGAAATTCATTGGTTACATAAGTAGTATCAAAATCATCCTCTTCAATAACCCTCCTCCTGCTATAGGATTGATCAAGTTCAAGTTCAAGCTTTATATCCGGCGTAACTTTGGTAATGTTAAATGAGTTTCTTAACTCCAGTTGCCTGTCCGATTCTTCAGCCTGGAACTGGGGTTCGGTGCCAAGAGCAAAAACCCAGTTATTCCATTTGTCAACAACCTGCTCCTGTTCAAGTTCCACGTTGTAGTTGATTTCAATTTCGCTGAACACAGGCGTCCTGGCAACATATTTCATTAAGCCCATTTGAAGCATATTATTCTTTTTCTCACGGATAATTGTACTTGTCTCATCAGGACTGCTGGTATAAACAAGTGTATCATTTAATCCATTGAAAACTCCCAGCCCCTGGTAAGTTAAAGTGTATTGTGTCCCTCCGCTTCCAGCATTCTGCTGTGTTATCAGAATAAAAACCTGGGCTTCTTTCACATCCCTGACGAAGTTTACGTAGGGTATTTGTTGTCGTGTATAATTCATATCACAGCTCTGACAATCAAGGAAAATCTTCACTGCATCTTTTCTCAGGGTATCTGACACTGATTCTTTTTCCTGTGCATTTATGATCTGTGAAATAGATGCCAGCAGCAAAATGTTTAACAGGTTTGAAATAATCTTCTTTGCCATTGAATAAAATTATTATAGAATTAAGTTTCTCTTTCTAATACATGATGAGTATCTGTATAAATTTAATTCCCTGATATTTCAGTCTCAGGAAAAATAGTTGTGAAGCTGTCAAAAATGATGGCGAACTGTCAAATAGGTTGAATGAATTTTAACTATAGCTGTTAAAACAGGTCGGTTGTTCTGAAAAGAATGAATAGGAGGGATAAAACAAGAAATCCTGTAAAGTCGGGGGTGGGTTCATTTCTTTTCTTCCAATTTGCGAAGCGATTGGGATGGATTTTATTCTTCGGCTCCCTGCGTTTTGGATAAAAAATTTTAATTGAAGAAACCCACCCCCAGCCCCTCCCAGGAGGGGAGCCAAGCTGGGAGAGGCCTTGATGAATTGTTAATTATATCTGATTCAAATCCGTCCCGGTGCGAATCTTATTCTACAATAACTTCCATTTTAAGTGTCAGTGGCTCATTTTCCGCGCCGGTGGATTGTAATGTGACTACATAACTTCCGGATTCCCGATATTTATGAGTTGTTTCCCTCTTAATTGTTTCCCAACCGGAATAATCTCCATAATTAATTTTAACATCGGAATGTGCAGCATTCAGCCTGTTCCAGAAAAGGACCGGGGTACCGGGCTTTATACCTCTTATCGGATAATAGTATGCCCACCAGCCATATCCATCTTCGACTCTTCCAACTCTTTCAGGATCATATACCCGGACACTCAGGAAATCTCTGTCCTGATAACCTTCCTCTGTCTCCACAAGTAATTCCTCCGCATATAATCCCGGCCTGCTATAACTTATTTCTGTCTGAGGGGTCTCTGCAATTTGCCCGTTGCTCAGTTTCCATTGATAATTTTTAACAGGAGACATTTTCCTTGTAAAAGAACGTCCGGCATCCAGAACGATCTGCATTCCCTTTTCAGTAAAACGATATCCCCCTGCAATAGCCAGGACAGGGTCAGGATATTTACGAAGGTACGCTTCCATCAAATAAGGATAAGAAGCTACTATGATACTGTCAATTTCCAAATCAACATGTACATGAGGGTCAGTTTCCTGTGCCTTGTATCCATTCCATGTCATTCCAGTTTTGGCAAATACATCCCCTGCCTTTATCGGGGTGTTAACAGAATATTTCTTTACAATGGTTTCGATATCCATATGGTAAAAGCCAAACTTCAGGCCATTCGGATTCCCTATCACAATTTCACTGGAGCCCCCGTTTTTATGTGAAAGAGGTGTTACCAGAATCTTACCTGATATCGGGGCTGCCAGATCAAGCAGATCGGGAATCGCACCATAGTCTTCCCCTCTGTGGTAATACAAAAAATTATAGGGAACCAGTGATGACCAGGTATTAGTATAAACATTAGCACGCCATCTGAAATCGTTAACGGGAAAAATAATGTTATCCTGCCCCCATGGTTCGTTTACCAGACAAACTGCTATCCGCACCTGTTTAACCAGGTCCGAGGGCTTCAGATCCTGGGGAACCGCTCCCCAGTCTTTCATATTCTCAATATAAATCCTCAGGCCGTTTGCTTCCACCGGCATCTGGTACGGGCGGTGATAAAGGCTTACCCGTTCACCTGATACTTCCAGATCGACTCTGAACTGGTAATAATCAAGTTGAGACAAGGGATCTGTGAACCAGTAATTAGGTTCACTGAAAGCCTCAAATCCCAGTAGTTTTATTACTCTTTCAATTGCTTTACCCTGATAACTTCGCCGGATCATCTGGCTTTCTCCGGTATTTAATTCAAAAATAAAAGGGAATTCAGACCGGTCTAATATGATAATCCCGTCTGATGCTTGATTTTGTGCCGGTAATCCCCTGAAAATAACTCCGAGGAATAAAACAAGTATCTTAATTTTTTTCATCCATTAAAAGTCTGTCCATGCCTCCAACCACCCCATTGCTGCTTTCCCGGTCGGGGTGGTTAATCTATGTTTCAAGGGTCTAAGTGTTGTTGTTGTTTTTTGCTCCCCCAAAGTTATTATTTTACTTTCTTTTAGCCGTAAAAAGAAAGTAACAAAGAAAAGCGGCCGGAAATGATAACTTAAGCCATGCCCTGCGCCCGCTACACATGCCATAATGGCGCTACGGGCATGGCTTAAGTTCGCTCCATTTCCGGGTTGCCCTCACGCCCTTATCGACATAGTCTAATACTGTTTGAGGAGGACGAAGGACGACTAGTTGTATTGCGTGGGCAAGCCTCAGAACCGAACCCACGAAATTATCTGCAACCTCGATCTTTACACCCTTCGGTCGTGAACTCATCGTGCGTCCGGCAGGGAAAGGATTTGGAATGTAATGTTCCGGGGATAATAAACGGTCAGTCAACCTGAAAGAATAAGATAAAGGTCAATCATCGAGAGTGCTGAGATCACCTTCCGGCAGTCCAAGTGCTCTCGCTTTAAGTACCCTGCGCATGATTTTCCCGCTTCGGGTTTTTGGCAACATATCAGCAAATATAATTGCTTCAGGACGGGCAATTGGACCAAGATGTTCAACCATATGCATAATCAATTCATGCTCAAGCTCTTTTCCGGATACATATCCCGGCCGTAAAACAACAGTAATATGAATACCATTCCCTTTTAATGGATGGGGCAATGCTATTGCAGCCGATTCCACAACTGCCGGATGCCTTGCCATAACACTCTCAATTTCGGCACTGCCTAACCGGTAACCACTTACTTTAATAACATCGTCAGTCCGTCCGATTATCCAATAATAACCATCTTTGTCCATTTTAGCTGAATCGCCGGTTTGATACCAGCCTTGTTTCTCATATTTTTTCCAGTAAGTATCAATGAATCGCTCCGGATCATTGAAAACCCCGGCAGTCATCCCGGGCCATGGAGTTTTTATTACCAGATTCCCTTCCTCCCCGTCCTTAACAGCATTTCCCTGTTCATTAACGACACCGACTACATTGCCGAAAAAGGGTTTGGTGGCTGATCCGGGTTTTAAAGGTGTTATGGGCAAAGGTGTTATCATAAATCCTCCCGTTTCTGTCTGCCACCAGGTATCTATCAACGGGCAGTTTCCCTTTCCAATTACTTTATGAAACCAATGCCAGGCTTCCGGATTTATTGGTTCCCCAACCGACCCCAATAAGCGGAGTGAACTGATGTTATTCCTGTTCGGCCAGGAATCTCCGTAACGCATTAATCCCCTGATAGCAGTGGGAGAGGTATACAAAATATTCACTCCGTATTTTTCAACCATCTTCCACCATCTGTCCGGATATGGATGGTTTGGTGCGCCTTCATAAAGCATAATCGTTGAACCGTTGATCAGCGGACCGTAAACTATATAACTGTGTCCTGTGATCCAGCCAGGATCTGCAGCGCACCAGAAACGATCCTCAGGTTTTATATCAAATACCATACGGTGGGTAGTTCCGGTATATACACTGTATCCACCATGAGTATGAATAAGCGCCTTGGGTTTACCGGTAGAGCCTGAAGTATAAAGGAGAAACAGCATATCCGAGGAATCCATTTGCTCAGTTTCGCATTTGTTGAAAGTGACAGGTAACGCTTTCAGATCATGATACCAGTAATCGCGGCCATTTTCCATATATACATCACTGCCGGTCCTTTTAACAGTAATACAGATCTCCATGGTAGGTGATAATTCCATGGCTTTGTTAACTACACTTTTCATCTCAACAACTTTCCCGCGTCGATAACCTCCGTCTGCGGTAATTACTACCCTGCTGTTGGCATCATTAATCCGGTCGGCAAGGGCTTCATGGCTGAAGCCGCCATACACAACGCTATGTGAAGCTCCTATTTTTGCACATGCAAGCATTGCAAAAATCTGTTCAGGGATCTGAGGCATGTAAATTGTTACTACATCTCCTTTCTTCACTCCCATACTTTTCAGGATAGTTGAAAAATGACATACCTCGCGGTGCAATGCATGATAGGAAAAAGTCCGGGTATCACCCGGTTCTCCTTCCCAGATCAACGCCAGCTTATTCCTGTTTGGGGTATTCTGATGCCGGTCGATGGCATTTAAAATGATGTTGGTTTTCCCACCCTCAAACCATTTATAAAACGGAGGATGGCTTTTGTCCAGGACTTTATCCCATTTTTTGTACCATTCAAGATGCCCGGCCTGCTCCTCCCAGAACTTTTCTGGATTTTCGATGGAATACTTATACATCATTTCATATTCCTTAATGTTAGCATTGTCTATTACCTGCTGCGAGGGATAATAGATCATTTCTTCATTTTTACTTTCCATGTGTTTGATTATGTTTTAAAAAACTCCTGATATCAATGCAAGTCAGATGATGTAGCAAGAGGGTCGTCTATCAGAAAATTCCCAATTAGCAGGCTTCAATCCAAGATTTTAAATCATGAATTAAATATCCATGCTTACTAAACATTCAAACAACTTAAACCCGGATAAGTTAAAATATCCCCTCGAAATGAGATACAGGGAAAAACGATTTACGGATTAGTATTTTTAGCCGGTCTCCCCTTACTATGGCAATCTGTGCATGCAACAAAATGAATGTTGTTTTTGCTTGCCTGGTCCAGATAGGTGGTATTCATCTTCTCCACATCAAGCATGCAGTTTGAAATGGCAGGGTGGCAATTTTTACAGGAAGCTATTGCTGAGTTGGAATGTGAATCATGACATGCCAGACAGCTTATCCCTTCATGAACTCCCCTGGGAGTCCGATCGTCAGCCGTACCAGCCATATTGAATGCATTGGGGGAATGGCACTGAATGCATAGGTTCTGATTGGGATCCTCCGAAATTTTAAC
This sequence comes from uncultured Bacteroidales bacterium, assembly GCA_963703935.1. Taxonomy (GTDB): domain Bacteria; phylum Bacteroidota; class Bacteroidia; order Bacteroidales; family VadinHA17; genus LD21. The sequence goes on from CAVPGA010000004.1 coordinate 62,276, forward strand.
TGGTACTGACTTATAATTTATCTCCTGAGAAGTTAGCCATAAAACAGGAAAATACATTTTATCGCGCCTGTAATAGAATGAGGTAAGTGTTTTTTTCATCCTTGAATAATGAAGGGATGCAGGTGTTTCGAGATTCTGTCTTATTGCGGGATAGCCCGGCTGATGAATCTGGTGGCAGGCAAAGCAAGGTATTGCAGGACGATATGCGAGGCTTACATTCTTTAATTTCCAGGGACCGGCAGTATCGAGTGGTTCGACAATATCTAACAACCGTGCCCTTGTCATAAAACATACCATGACAACGGAGACAATCGTCATGAATGGTTTCGGCTTTGTTATGAACAGAATTTAAAAACACCTCTGAGTAGTTCATCGCATGCCCGCCTGAATTCCACTTGGCATACTCTGTCTGATGACAGCCGATGCACCTTTGCATCACCTCCAGACGCTGAGCTTCGGAAATTATTACATCCTCAGCTTTTGTTTTGCCGGATATGATGAAAAAGCATTGCTCCCTTTTCTTTCAGACTGTGCATTCCTTCACTCAGGGCTGTACCGTGGCAGTCCCTGCAAGCTATGTTCCTGTGAGTCGACCCGGCCCAAAGGTCGACTGAATGCGAAATTTCATGGCAGCTTGCACAGGTTTTTGCCGGGGAAGCGGTATTCCATCGGGAGTAAGAAACAAACATTACCACAACTAATAAGAGAAGACTTGAACTTATAATAAAAATCCTTTTCATTCGTGCCGGTATTTCATTAAAGTTCAAAAACCAGAGGTCAGGAATCAGTTCGGCTACTTCATATTTGTCCCCTTCCACTTCTCCGTAATATGGCTTCCAACCCAATAGCCAAGAGCAAGTATGGTAAGCGCGGGGTTATAACCGCCATTGTTAACATGAAGGCTGCCATCGGCAATGAATATATTATCGATTTCATGTAACTGGCCATATCTGTTGGTCACTGAGGTTTTAGGGTCATTGCCCATACGACAAGTCCCGCTCTGATGCTGGCTTGGTGTACTCTCCTTACCGGGAACGCCCTGCCATGTATAGATAGCCCCTGCCTCCTTCAGCCATTCTTCTGCTTTATCAGCCAGAAAATGACCCACTTTAATATCATTATCGTGCCTTAACCCACTGATCCGGGCAACAGGTATCCCCCAGAAATCCCTGACTACAGGATCTACTTCAACCATTTTGTCAAATACCGGCATTTCCTGTACAGGTCCGTGTATGCCGATATGTCTTTTAAAATTTTGCTTCTGAAAGTCCTTATGGTCCTTTCCCCACATCCTGCTGCCTGGAGGACGAATCGATGGTAAACTGGTATGGCATCCGGATGAATTCGTTACACAATACCCCGCCTCCGATAACGTCAGGAAAGCGATGATTGAAATCATTTATTGCTATACAGGCACCCGGGCCTACATCGTCATACACTTCATCCTCAAAAAGGCCATAAGCTCCTGTATATGCATGATCCTGAATATTCTTACCTACCCAGCCGTTGTTATTACCTGCTCCATTCGGAAATAACTTTGATCTGGAATTTAACAGAAGTCTTGCAGTTTCGCTGGCGGAAGCTGACACAACGACCAGATCTGAAGTTTGTTCCTGCAGTTTGTTATCTGCATCAAAATATCTGATTCCTTTAGCTCTGCCTCTGTCGTCGACCATTATTTCACTGACCATACTGTTTATCCGAAGTTCACAATTTCCGGTTTTCAATGCAACAGGAATTACAGTATTCTGTGTGCCGGCTTTGGCGCCAACCGGACAGGCATATCCTACACATGTTCTCATACGGATACAGGCAGGACGACCGTTATATGGCACTGAATTCCGTAGCATGGGTATTGGAAAAGGATGTAATCCCAGTCTTTTGGCAGCATTTTCCAGGATGATTCCTTCCCTGTTGAAAGAAAATGCAGGCATGGGATAAGGATTCTTCCGGGGTGGCACGAAAGGATCGTTGGTCGGATCGCCGGCAACACCCATTTCATATTCAGCTTTCTCATAATAAGGTTCCAGTTCATCGTAGGTCAAAGGCCAATCATCAAGGGTGCTGCCCGGTACTGCACCATATTTGGTTTTAAGATGAAAGTCTTCAGGCTGAAATCTCCAGGCCATTGCTCCATAACTGACTGTTCCGCTACCGACACAGGCCGCATTATTTCCATAGCTCCACTGGTTCGGGAAAACCTTTATCCATCCATTTTTTCCATCGGGAGCCATTCTCCAGTTGCGCTCATTATCCGGACCATAGCCGCATTTGAGGGGAAAAGTCCGTTGAGACGTCAGTTCATCATCCCCGTGTTCGTCGTAGGTATGCCATCTTCCGCGTTCAAAGAGCACCACTGTGAGACCTCCGGCAGCGAGTTCCTTGGCTACTACTCCGCCTCCCGCTCCTGCACCGACCACAACCGCATTAACATGTTTATTTGCCATTTTCGGGGGATTTAGGATCGTACTTTCGCCAGCTTAAATCATTGTACCTGTTTTGTCCGATAACATTAGGATAATCAAGTCCGAGCATTTGATAACTGATATAGTCCGCGGTTTCCTCCGTGAACAGGACTTCCATAAAAACCCTGCAGTGAATGCTGCCCTGATCATGTTAAAGAAATTAGCCGGAGAGTGGTCATTCCAGTAATCGCCGGAGAATTCTCCTGCCTCCATTTTTTCAAGGATCGTAGTCTGTTCTGCGAAAGGTAGTTCTTCAAACTTTTTACCCTTCATCTGAATTACAGTTTTTTCAAAGGCAGCAAGACCTTCACGATATGCAAGCTGATGTTTCCTGTAATACGTGTCAAGTTGCTTATCGATAAAATTTGACACATTGGCCCATTTTCCACCCGGAAAATCATCGGTTGGAATTATCTGTTCAACAATTGCATCCAGCAGGGTGATTTCTTCTTCGTTGAGATACCGCCACCTGGCTGATTTTATTCCTGCAGGCGGTATTAAAGGAGATGAGCATTGCGATTGTTCCCCCTGTAAAAAGCCTCACAAATTCTCTTCGTGAAAAAGACAGGTTTATCATTTAATACTAATTAAGAGCGTATTCGAATTTAGTATAAATAATATAAATATGGTGAACAAACAGATATGAAATTTCTGGTTTGAAGAGTATAATATCATTAAGAACTTACACAGAAGTACACATACCTTTGTAAGTTCACCGCTGGCGCGGATTTGCCTTCGGCGAGCTCGCAAAAGATGACACTCTAAACCGCTGGCGCGGATTTGCAATCCGTGCCTTTTGCTCGGTTGCAATCCGTGCCTTTTGCTCTGTTGCAATCCGTGCTTTAATTAACTTCGACCTGGAACGGATTACACTCCGCTTCGCTCCGTTAAATCCGCGCCAGCGAGGGGATTTAAATAATTACTTTATGATTGCCTGGCTTTTGCTGTCGCTCTCGACGTCAATCTTTTTGTCGAGCTTTTTAACATTTTTCCCTTTGTTGAATTTGTAGGAATACATGAACTGGATATAATTCGAAGCATCAAATCCTATTATATTCGTTGAACTATAAGCAGATGTCTCGGTTTCAGTCCTGCTCAATCTTACATCCGTTGATAACGGTAATACCCAAACCACACCTATGCTGTGGTTCTTTATCTGTTTTTGGACGCCGGGACCATAAAAAGGAATGCTGTATGTCTTGGATTGTGCATTGATACTAACTCCTTTATAACTCAGGAAAGCAAATGCAGTTATTGTCTTCTTTTTGTCAAGATTACCATATGCATAGCTGGTTATACTCCAGGAGAAATAATCCCTTGCGGGTATAAAAATTGATTGCCCCGTATACTCGTTAAAATGTCCCTTATAAATCCTTGCATTGATATTTACATACCATAACATTGCATTTATACCGCCCCCGAGCTCATAGCCGCTAAGCAGGTTAAAGGATTTGGTAAATGTGGTCAGGGTGTTGTCGACGGGAGAATTAATTATCCGATACTCAGTTCCTACCTTATTGGAAAAATATTCCTTATAAACATAAGGTGAAAAATAGTTGCTGCCAAAGTTCCAGGTATAGGTAAGTTGAAGACGGTCACGATAATCCGGTTTCAGATCGGGATTTCCCTGTGAAATATTGTAATTCTGGTCTATTCTGTAATATGGGATTCATATCGTAAATTCCGGGCCGGTTAATTCTCCGGTTATAGGTGAATTTCAAATTATGTGATGCTGAAAATTTATACTGAAGATTTACAGAAGGCAGGAAACAGGAATAATCGGGGTCGTTGACAGAATCAGCCTTGATATGGCTGTTTTCAACCCTCAGCATAGCCTGGAATCCGATTTTTTTCAGATTACAGGTAATTCCGCCATAAACCGAATTTCTGAACTCAGCATATTCAAACAGGTTATCTGACTCCTGATCATTTATTTTGAAATCATAAGCTCATTTGCTGGTAATACAATTGATAGCCTGTTTCAATTTTCGCAGACATTCCAATTGGCTGAACATAATTCAATTTGGTCGAAAAATAATTCCGTTCGTTCAGATTGTCTTCCAGCCGGACATAAGTATCGAGTACCGAATTTGTATTATAAAGGTACCGGGTATTTGTAAAATCATTCTCCTCATCTGACTTAAAATTATAATAGGTGTTCTCAGCCGTGAATTCCTGAATAGGATTTTTAAATGTCTTTTTATAAAACAGGGATGCTGATCCTTCATCACTTCCAACGCCATTGTTTGACAGGGATAAAATTGTATTCAGGGGATTATTGTTTTTGTACAGGAAAGTTTCACTTAGCAGATCTACATTCTGATGTATCGGTTTATAACTGACATTAAAGCTCAGGTTGTTTTTATCGTTCATATAATAATCGAATCCGCCGTTGATAGTCGACAGCGTAACTTTTATGCCTCCGTTCCCCGACAGGCTGCTTGTGGAATCGATTGTTGTGAAACGGCTTTCATTCGTTGTACTTATATAAAGTCTCTGTGAAATATTTAAGGCAGTCACATAGAAGGTTATTTTACCGAGTGCATAATCGAGACTCCCTGTTGCCTGACTGGTGATCTTATTAAATGGTTTTAATATTGAGCCCGACATTACCGTTCATTCCATACCTGGCTTCTTTTTTCAGAATGATGTTTATTACCCCATCGATATTGCCTTCATATTTACCCGACGGATTGCTGATTATTTCAATGGTTTCGATATCGGTCGGAAGAAGTTCTGGCAAGGTATTCCTTGTCGCGCTGCCTTCCATCCACCTGGATTATAAAATTGCTGCTGCCGTTAAGAGTTACATTATTCTGAAAATCGACATTAACCTGGGGTATTTTTTTTAGGAGATCATACCCGTTACTTGTGGATTTGGATACTACAGACGGAATGGCATAAACAGTGCGGTCGACCATTTCCTTGCCCTTCAGACGCTCACCAACCACTGTGACTTCATTCAAAGCTGCTGTGGTTTCGCTCAAATAAATTGTATCAACGGTAATTTCGGTCATTACCTTCCTCAACAACCACTTTTTTCCCATTGGTTTTATAGCCAACGAAACTTGCCCTTATAAAATAATTGCCCGGTTTTACCTTTTCGAGCAGATAGCCTCCGTCGGTCAATGTTATGACTCCGGTAATCATTGTTGAATCAGGCAATTGAACCAGCCCGACAGAAGCAAACTGTACGGGTGATTTGTCTTTCTCAAAGCATACTTTTCCCTTTATGTTCTGAGCCTGAGCAGTAATGGATGTTATCAGCAGTAACCAGACAATAAGTTTTTTCATTTTATCTGTCGATTCAATTCACTGTAATGCAATAACTTTTGATTCACCGTTGATATCCATGGGCATTTGCATGCTAAAACCGGGAGCACTGATGCCCAGATTTCCGGCAATATGTGTTTTTGCCTTATCTTCAACTATCAGTCCGGTACGGATATCGATCACCATGTTTGATTTGCTCAATCCTTTCAAATCGTTATAGGTCACTTTAGCGCCGCCTGATTCAATGGGAGCTGCATTCTCTGCTGCCTTAATATTTGATTCGACTGTGATATTTGCATTATTGCCATTTAATCCGTCAAGATGATAGGTGGTAATTATATCAAGCATCATTCCGCCGGAATTCATCTGTTGCGTTATATTCCAGCTATCACCGGTGGAAACCTGTTTGCCGGGCAAACACCAGGTAAACATCCCGATCATTGTTTTTAAAGAATTATCATTGATTGTATTTATTATCTGCATTTTAACAGCAGCGGCTGTCTGACCCGTCAGGGTAATGGAACTGGTATCCTTCATAATTAAATCAGACAGCATTTTTGAATTCACGATCTCAAATGGCTTGCCGGCAAAATCCATTTTTACATACAGTGCATTTTTACTTAACCTGTTCATAATACATGACATAATATCAGCCGTTTCTGCCGATTTGATATCTCCTTCACTGACAGAACTGATATTGGTTATTTTACCCATTGTATTGGTATTGGTAATCAGTGTGTCAAAATGTATTTCGGCGACCATAAAATCGGCTGTTGCATCAATCATTTTCAGCGAAAGCGTATAATTGACTTTGGATTCTGTGGTCTGTTGAACTCCGTTTATCGTTTGCGTAATAGTCTGCTCCGAAACAGACTTCAACCGGTAGACCTTGTTTTTCTCAAGGTTCATTTTAAGGCTGGCGCTGTTTTGTGCCGGGATCAAAGCACAGAACAGAAGTGCTAAAACTGATAATCAAAATCTTTTTCATCAGGATTGCGTTATAGGTTATATGAATAATGTACAAAGATAAAACATCGATAGGTTTTACAAAATCCTTTACCGGCAAATGGATGATTTTCACAGGTGAATGACATATTTGACAGGTAAAGAGAATTAATGTTTTTCATCATTTGTGGTCTGCCTTGTATTATAAAATAATACATTTGCATACGACACTATTGTAATGCAAAATGTGATGTAAATACTTTTAGTTAAATTGTTTTTAAACTTCTAAACATTATGAAAAAAATTTTATGTTTTGTTGTAGCATATGTTCTGGTGCTTTCTGTTGCTGCCAGTGCTCTTTCCGGAACACCTGCTCCGAAAAAGCACCTCGGTATAGCTACGTATTCCGTAAAGGGACTCGAATCGGACATCGAAGGCTCCTTCAAGGCGCTCGCCGACGATGGATATGTTGTGATGGAGATTTCTAATTATAATACCGGCGCCGGCACTGTTGCCGGTTACAAACCTGCTGATTATGCAGCTTTGGCGGAGAAGTATGGTATTGATATTATTTCAAGCCATGCCCGTGCAAAATTTGACGTGAAGGACGTTGAAGGAACTCTGGCTGCATGGGGAAAGGTTTTTGACGACCACAAAGCCATGGGCTGCAAATATGTTAGTTTTCCCGATGTATACCTGGGCTGGCACTGTTGAAGGAGTCAGGGAAGAGTGCGATCTTATGAACAGGATCGGTGCAGAGGCTAACAAAAGAGGCATTAAATTCGGGTATCATAACCATAATTTTGAGTTCGCCACATTAACGGGTACAGACCAGCCTTATGAGGATTTCCTTATTGCCAATACAGATCCCGACAAAGTATTCTTTCAGATGGATGTTTACTGGATTATGATTGGCGGTCAGGATCCTGTTGCTTACATGAAGAAATATCCCACCCGTTTCAAGGTGCTCCATATAAAAGATGAATATGTGGTTGGAGAGAGTGGCAAGCTTAATTATGAAGCAATTTTCAATCAGTTTTATAAAAATGGATATGAGGATTGGTTCGTTGAGATGGAAGCTAAAATGACTAAAGAACAAATGGAACAGAATCTTGCCAGAATGGAGCAGATGAAGCAGAGGCAGGCCCAGGGCGGTCAGCAGGCAGGCCCGCAGGGTGGCGCTCCAGGGCAGGGCAGACCGGCAGCACAGGGTGGAGCTGCAGGACAGGGTGGAGCTACAGGACAGGGTAGACCGGCTGGTCAGGGCGCTCCTCAGGCAGGCCGCGGCCAGCAGGATCCGAAAGCACAGGCTGAACAGCTTAAAACATCCCTCGAAGGGATAAAACAGAGTGCTGATTATCTTTTGAAATCAGCTTTTGTAAAATAGTATGCAATAGCCTTATAGTCACAGGATTCAGTCCGCGAGGCCATTCCTTCAGCTACGCGCTGTCTTACCTGCAATTGAACATTTTGCTGATTTTATCAAAAATCCGGGATTGAATTATGAGAGAATTTGAAATATCTTTACATATCCACACCTGAATTTAATGGTCTTAAACGGTGTGCTCTGGTTTGAAAACATACTATATGAAAAACCTGGAAGAAGAAGAATTAGAAAAATTTATCAGAGACAATAAAAATAAGTTCGACGTTTATCAACCTGAACCCGATCACAATCAGCATTTCTTAAATAAATTATTACATAAATTCAGGGAAGTAATCAATATTGTGCCTTATCTGGTAAAAGTCGGCATAGCCACATTAATCATTTTTACCTTATCCTTTCTTTTGTGGAGGGCATATATCTGTCCTCCCCTGTCGCGCATCTCTTTTAAGTATTGGAAAGCTGAACATGATTACCGACATCAAATTAACCGGAGCACCAGTATTACATTTAATTCCCTTGTTAATTCAGAGGAAAAAGCTGAATTTAAATCTGAACTACAAAAATTTGATGAGGCTTATAAAATTTTAAAGAAACAATTAAATGAAAATCCTTCAGCAGAAAACATCGCAAATATGTTAAGATTTTATAGTGAAAAACTATTGGCATTACAGGAGAATAACCAAAATTACCTGGACAGAAACAGGCCAAACAACTAATGGTCAGGAATTTTTTATCCGGATCCTTGCCTTACTGCCCGGATGCTCCCTCTCTATCCTTAACGTGTATTGATGATAGCCTTCTTCAGTGTATAAAGATGCTGAAGTGATTTTAAGAGAATTGGCTTTAAATGTCAATGGCATATCAGAAAGAACTTTAAGAGACAATCTGTTTTTTCTGACGCTCCCCGGAAGCCTATCTGTATTACCAAAATTAAGTTCAATAATATTTCCATTCAGCTCAGCTCTGGTCAGTTGCCTGTGCACAAGCTGTTGCTGAAGTTCAATTGAATCTGAGGCAAGGATAAAATCTGCCTTTTCATTGTACTTTTTAAAGTAGTTCACCCATCTTCCTACAATTTCTGAATTCCGTGAAGGATCAGGATGTAACATATTTGGCCAGTGCAATCCATAAGTGGGACCTTTATGATCGGATCCGGGATCTGCCGGGAAAATATCCCATCCGAATTCATCCTCGCCCCTGTCAATAGTAATTACATTTGCATCGAATCCAAAAAGATCGTGTTGAACCGCCGAATTGTTGTTCATGATCCGAAAGGGAGTGTTAATATAATTTACACCGTGGCGTTCCAGGATCGAAGCAAGACTGATTTCTCTTCCTTCAGATTTACCGAAACAATGACGGAATGCGGTGGGGACAAAAGATAAAGGAAGAGATCCAAGGTTATGCTGGTTCATAAGTTTCCCATAAAATTCAATGTGCCTTTCCACCTGATCAGGGGAACGCATAATCCCTTTTGAATCGGTCCACTCCGCCCTGGTAAAGGTTCCGCCTTCCCAGTATTCATGACCTATACCATGAATCGTAATCTCGAAATTATCCCGGTTATTCCGTATTATTTCTGCAGATTCCTCCATCCATGGACCCATCCATTTTGAATTATCCCATCCTTCTCCCATCCATGTTGCAGATGGCAGGTTACGCAGGATGTTTTCCCTGTCCCATTCGCACAATACCATTGCTGCCTGCGGTCTGACATGAAGGGCACGACCCAGCTCTGCTATGGCAAGATAATCGGCAGGAACATGATTCCGGTTTATACCTGTCCTGTAAGGTTCCTGTTTTTTGCTACCGTCTTCACCGGACCACCACCCGACATCATCAATTACAATCTGTAAAGGCATTGGAATAAGGACTTTAATGTTATGTCCCGACATTATCGTCTCTGATCCGGGATGCGGTTGTTCCTTGAAATTGTTAACTAATGCGAAACCCGGAACTGCAAGAAGCGATTTTTCAATGAATTCACGTCTATTGATCTTTGCCATTGTAATTTTTATTCTGGTTTACAGCTTCGTCAGGAACCAAACTTAATGATTTTCATTTGAAAAGTGGAGTCTAGGCACAATATCAGTTGAAAACGTGTTAAATCCGGATTTAAATCTGCGGGAAAACAAAAAATTTCCGGCTGATTTCGCAGATTCTTTCGATTTATAAAGATAAATTATACCCGGGTGAAACAGTTTTAATGCACACATTCCCACAAGGCAGATACTTTAACATAACTTGCACTGGTATTCCAAAATTATCTTTTTTTTAACAGTTATTACCTTGATTTTATGTAACTAATAACTTAAATTTAACAGATATTTCAGGCTTAATTTCACTTTTACCTGCACCGGTAATTACAGGGCTTATTTTTGAAATCATAATTTTATCGGTTGTAAGGAAAGATCAATTACAATTAAGATTATTAAACCAACCTGCAAAAACTTAGAAAAATGAAATCATTACTTAAAACGTTTACACTGTCAGTTTTTCTTCTGTCAGTTAGTATATTGACAAGTCAGGCTCAGGACTGGCCACAATGGCGAGGTACAAACCGTGACGGTAAGGTTACCGGGTTTATTGCGCCTCAGGCATGGCCACAGCAACTTACTCAGGTCTGGAAGGTATCTGTCGGATTAGGGGATGCCACACCAGCACTTGTAAATAACAGGCTTTTTGTTTTTACACGACAGGGAGAAAATGAAATGCTTCAATGTCTGGATGCCTCAACCGGGAAACCGGTATGGCAATCTGCCGGGTATCCGGCTGTGGTTGTTACGGGTCCCCCGGCATCACACCCTGGACCGAGAAGTTCACCAACTGTAGCCGAAGGAAAAGTTGTTACCCTGGGCGTCGGGGGTGATTTAGCATGCTTCGATGCTTCAACAGGAAAACTCTTATGGAGAAATGAAGAGTATAAAGGTGCCGTTCCTCAATTCTTTACCGGCACCTCACCACTGGTTTCTTCAGGCATGTGCTTTGCTCATCTGGGAGGACCAAAGACAGGTCAGTTCGTTGCGTTTGATCTTGCAACAGGAGCGATCAAATGGAAAATAGACGGGGAAGGCCCGACATACGGGTCTCCGGTCCTGTTTTCAGCAGACGGTTCAAAACAGGTAGTTTTTCAGTCGCAAACAAAACTCGTTGGTTTTGATATCACTGATGGCAAGCAGTTATGGGAATACGCTACTCCTGTCGGAACAGGAAGAGTTCAGAACGCTACCAGTCCGGTCGTCGATCAGAACAAAATCTTCCATACAGGACTAAATAATGGGGTTAATGCAATTGAGATCAAAAAACAAGGGGATGCTTTTACTGTCAATAAACTCTGGACGAATCCCGACTTCAGCACTTCTTACAGTACTCCTATAATTAAAGATGGGTTCCTGTACGGGCTTTCCAACCAGGGAAGGCTTTTCTGCATCAACGCAGGTAATGGACAAACAGCCTGGACTGACCAAACCGCACATCAGAATTTTGGCTCTGTAATCGATGCGGGTTCAGTGATAGTAGCTTTATCAAGCAACTCAAATATGGTGGTCTGCAAACCTGACAGCAAGGCATATTCCCAGATAGCAATACTAAAGGTTTCCGATAATACAATATATGCACACCCGATCCTTTCCGGAAACAGGATTTTTATAAAGGATAATGAATCTCTGACCTTGTATACTACCAAATAAAGATCCACGTAGCTTGCGACTAAAGGCGGTTGAAGCAGCTGGAATGTTTTGGGGCAAAATTTTGCGGGAAGTTTTAATCCCTGCATAGGTTCACTTATTATAATTGGTTATCTTTTGTATCAAATTTATTAACTACTAAAGACCTTTTTATGGCTGGAATTTTTAAGTTCACCTTTGGTCCATGGAACATCCATGAGGGTGCTGATCCTTTTGGCCCTGCGGTCAGAAAAAGTATCGAATTCTCAAAGAAACTGGAATCCTATAAATTACTCGGGTTTGATGGTGTTCAGTTTCACGATGATGACGCAGTGCCGGATATGAATAACCTTTCGCCTCAACAAATCTCCAGCCAGGCGAAGGAGTTAAAGAAGGTACTGGAAACCAGCGGATTGACTGCTGAATTTGTTGCGCCACGTTTGTGGGAAGACATTCGCACTATTGACGGAGGTTACACTTCAAATGATGCGGTTTGCAGAGATTATGCCCTTGAAAGAAGTAAGCGTTCGATTGATATTGCAAATGCCCTTGGCACAAATCTGCTTGTTTTGTGGCTTGCCCGCGAAGGGACTTATATCCGGGAGTCAAAAGATAGCAAAGTAGCAACCGAAAGAATCATTGAGGCCATTGACCAGATGCTTGCTTATGATCCCGGGATCAGAGTTTGCATCGAACCCAAACCTAATGAACCCATGGATCATACTTATATTCCGACCACAGGACACGCAATTGCACTGGCACTTTTATGCCGTGATCCAAATCGTGTTGGTGTAAATATTGAAAGTGCCCATGCCATACTTGCAGGTCTTGATCCCTCGGACGAGATGGGTTTTGCATTGACATTCAAAAAATTATGGACAGTCCACCTGAATGATCAGAATGGGTTAAAATTTGATCAGGACAAATCCTTTGGTTCTGTTGATTTACGCCGGGCTTTTAACCAGGTGAGGATTCTCGATAAACATAATTATGGGAACAATGGTGAATTTGTAGGGCTTGATGTCAAGGCCATGAGAACACAGAAGGACAATGTAGCCACAAAACACCTGAGTAACAGCAGGGAGATATTCCTTAAACTCCTTGAAATATCAAGGAAGATTGATGAGGATTTAATTCTTAAATGTCAGAAAGAACGCAACTACGAGGAACTGGATCTCTATATAATGAAATCGTTGCTGGGAGGTTGACCACCTGAATTGGACTCATTCTGAAAAAGGTTTGTTTAAATCCTCCACCAGCTCATTACTCAGTACCCCCTTTGCGATTTCGCGCACTTCTCCGGTCATCCGGATGTTCCAATTATTGTCAATTTGTATTTTCAACGTCCCCCCTGTCATATGCATGGTCAGATCACCTTTTACCAGGCCTCTTTTTACAAGAACACAGGAAGCTGCACATGATGAACTTCCGGAAGCCAGGGTGTAACCCTGCTCCCCGCTCCCAGATCAGAATCTGTGCATCATGATCTGAAAGGGCTTTGGCAAATTGAACATTTATGCGGTTGGGAAACAGCGGATGGTTCTCCAGTAATGGACCGTATTTCCGTATTTCCTTCTCATCCAGATCCTGTTTTATCACAACGCAATGCGGATTCCCGACTGACACACAATTCACTTCGAATTCCCTGTCTCCGGCTTTAATCTTTTGTGCGATGAATTCCGGTTTATCTGAATCGACAGGTATATCACGCGATGAAAAAATTGCTTTTCCCATATCCACCCTTATCATTATGGCTTTCCCTTTTTCTTCCTTAATTATTTCGGCGTATACAATGTCAGTAAGTGTTTCTACAGAAAACTGTCTGCTCTTTGCATAACCGTAATCATACAGGTACTTGCAAAAGATCCGAAGCCCGTTTCCGCTTTTCTCTGCTTCAGAGCCATCGGGGTTGTATACCCTGAAACCAAAATCAGCTTTTGAGCGATGGAACCTTCAGTACAATTCCGTCAGAGCCGATCCCGAAATGAATATTGCATAAACGTATGATGGCCTGAGGTGTGAGCTGGAAATCAATATTCGTACTCTCCAGGACAATGTATTCATTGCCCAGTCCGTGCATCTTTACAAAGCTGTTTTTCTCATGATTCTCCTCTCTTCCGGCCCTCTCCTGTAAAAATTATGAAAATTGAGAGAGAAGGATAACTTTAATATATTTGGGGCAAAAATAAGCAATGGCACAGATTAACGAAAATTATTTAAAGCTTCAGGGAGGGTATCTCTTCCCGGAAATTGGCCGGCGGGTTCGTGAATATCAGAAAGAGCATCCTGAGGCCGATATTATCAGGATGGGGATTGGCGATGTCACGCTGCCGCTTGCTCCGGCTGTTATTCATGCTTTTCATGAGGGCGTGGAAGAGATGTCTGAGGCGGTTACATTTAAAGGATACGGGCCTGAACAGGGCTATGAATTTCTGCGTGATGCTATTGCAAATAACGATTATCAGGACCGTGGCGCTGATATTCATGCTGATGAGATTTTTATTTCGGATGGCTCAAAATGCGATACCGGTAATATTCTTGAGATTTTCGGACAGGACAATATCATTGCCATACAGGATCCGGTGTATCCCGGTTTATGTCGATACAAGTGTGATGACAGGTCGTACCGGAGAATATCTGGAGAACGGGTATTATGACGGACTTGTATACCTGCCCTGTACCGCCGAAAACGGTTTCATCCCGGAAATACCAAAGGATAGGATTGATATTGTCTTTCTTTGCTATCCAAACAATCCCACAGGCACAACACTCAGCAAACAGGAATTAAAAAAATGGGTTGATTATGCTATAAGCAATAAGTCCATTATTCTGTATGATGCTGCTTATGAAGCATACATTTCTGACCCCGGAATCCCACACTCTATTTATGAAATTGATGGCGCCAGAGAAGTGGCCATTGAATTTCGCAGCTTTTCAAAAACAGCAGGATTTACAGGAACCCGTTGCGCTTTTACCGTTATCCCAAAAAATCTTGTCGCCTCAACTTCGGATGGATCCGAAAAACCTTTGCACCCGCTTTGGTTCAGAAGACATACCACAAAATTCAATGGAGTATCATACCCGGTGCAGAAAGCCGCTGCTGCTATCTATTCTCCGGAAGGAAAAAAGGAAGTGAAATCCTCAATAGCTTACTACATGAACAATGCTAAGATCCTGCGTGAAAGTCTTTTCAAAATGGGCTTTCAGGTTTTCGGAGGGATCAATGCCCCATATGTCTGGGTTAACTCCGGACGGGGCATTAAATCGTGGGACTTGTTTGATAAACTGCTGTATGAAGTTCAGGTGGTAGGTACTCCCGGATCAGGTTTTGGCCCCTCGGGTGAAGGATATTTTAGATTTTCTTCATTCGCTACCCATGAAAATGTGCTTAAAGCAATAGAAAGGCTTAAAAATCTGAATTGGTAAAAAAAAGAACTGACCTGAGCCTGCCCACAGATTCCTGCCAGCGGGCAGGTTCGCAGCATAATTGACTTTTAAAATTGACAGAAGGACTTTTTGATTACAACCTTTGGGGATTATTCTTAGCCAGTTTCCTGGCAGCTACGGTTGTGCCTTTCAGTTCCGAAGCATTGCTTTCTTTCCTGATCATCAACGGAACAGATGCCTATACTGCAGTTTTGGTGGCCACAGCAGGAAACTGGCTTGGCGGAATGAGCAGTTATGCTATCGGCTATCTGGGTAAATGGGAGTGGATTGAAAAGTACCTTCGGATTAAACGGGAAACCATTGAAAAGTGGCATAACCGCCTTTACAAAAGAGGAGCAATTTTTGCATTTCTATGCTGGGTCCCGGCAGTGGGAGATATTTTTGCTGTCGGCCTTGGCATTTTACGAGCTAATATCCTGATCACTGCCTCTGCCATGCTGGCGGGAAAATTTTTACGTTATGTGATCTGGGGATGGCTGACAGGGCTTGTATTCTGAGATACCCGTTGCGTCATTTATGTCCGGAGAAACAGCATAGCCATTGACTTTACAAGAGTCTGAGCCTTGTTTAATTTTTGCGCTTCCCTGGTTCGGGCTGGCCTGTGCGAAAACAAAGCCATTAATTTGTATTTTTGGGCGCCTTTTCTTTCGTCCTTTGACTTCGTCGAGCTCGGGGTTGAAAAACTTCCTACGAATTAAAGCCTTTATTCAACCCCTCGGTTCTTTTTGCGTAAAAAGAAAGGACAAGAAATAATCAGCAAGCCTCAAAACGGGAGCCCCGAAATTTTCTGCAGCTCGGTGGAATGTGTCTTAACTAATTGTATTTCTGCTAAAAATAATTCTCAGCCCAAAACTGATTCCTAAGTCAACGGCTATGGGAGAAACCGGTGACCTTGCCGATCCAGGCGATGAATTCTTCCGGATCCTCATCCGCACCATGCCCTGCATCCCAGTATAGCCAGGTATTCACATCCTTCTTCCGGTTCTCCAGGCTTGTGGCCAGGTTGACAATGACGGTTTGTGAAGTGTGGTTGTCAGAAGTGCCATGGCGGATCCACCAGTGTTGGGCACAGTCGCTATTGTTCTGACCGATAAAGTACATTGCATTCATCATGTTTACCAGCTTTTTCAGACTGCCCTCAATCTCTGCATTCATATTTCCTGTGGATTGCCGCAGGCTGAAATTTGTAAAGTGTCTGGCATCGGTGGTCGTGTTGCCGAACAGACTTGGTTCAGGCTGCCTCATGTCAAAATCGTCAAAGGCCGGAAGGCCTTTCATCCTGCCGACATGTGCAACATAGTCTGCGAAAGCAAACATGGCCCCTTTATCTGTCCAGGTGATCCATTTGTTATTTGCAAGGTATTCTTCCCGTTTTTCATCCGGCAAGTCTCTCAGGTATTTATTTGCTGATGGGATCAGGTAGTATTGCAGCAGGTATTTGTCGTAGTTGTCAGCAGTGATGGTTCCAAAGCCATTTTTTCCCTGAAGGTTCAGAGAGTCCTGATACCCGGCATAGATGGCTTTCAGTTGTTTTGAAAGCTCCTGATCCACCAGTCCGGATCTGGTTGGCGTGGTGCCGTACATCCACTCATAGGCCCCATCGGCGTGCTCCAGGTCAGTGATCGGACAGAAGCAGGCACTGCCGAAGATATTATCAGCTGCATCGGCAGCACCGATCTCCTTAAGATATGGATCATACAAATGACTGTTACCCGAAGCTCCGAGAAGAGCGGAGAGTGCTCCTCCTGCGCTGACACCAGTCGAGAAGATCCAGTTGACATTGCCGGGTATAACACCCTTGTTGTGTCGTATATAGCGGACAGCTGCCTTCAGGTCCACAATGGCAGCAGGCGCCTTGCCGTAATATGTGCCGTCGGCAGCTTTATTGTCACGTCCGCGGCAGCCGGGTGACACCACCACATAACCTGCTGCCAGGGCCAGATCAGCGTTGCTGCTTACTTGCTGTTTCCACCCGGGCCGCCTCCGGGAGCACCTCCAATACCGGTGCGCGCGTTATTCGACGGACATATAGCCCCCGACGCCAATTACAAACAGAATAGGGGCATTTGTGGCATCAACAGCTTTATCATCAACCTTAACGGGAACACTGACGTTCAGGCTCTGATAATCTTTGTCAACCGGATTCGCAACATACGGAATGTGCATATAGGAGCGGTAGGTGACTTTCTTTTCACCTGAAGAGGTCTTCACCGTTTTGGTTTCCACTGTAAAGTTATCTCCTGGGAACACCAGGGGATCTTTGGTCTGGCTTCCTGCAGGTTCCCATGTAAAGAAAAACAGAGCTGTGATTACCAATGAAATCTTAATTCCTCTAAAAGTTAATTTTGTCATTTTGAAATTTCTTTTAATTTATTTTTTGCAAAAAAAATACTGTCTCCGGAGAAAATATATTCTGAAGCAGATGAAATTGTCAGGTATCGATTATTATAAACTGCTTCATGCTCTTAATTTATGAAAAACTCTGCAAATCTTATTGAAAGGATAACCATTATCGCGGTAAAATATGGTGAAACTGCTATTTTTGGTTCTGAAATAAAAGAAAGTATATGTAAAGTTCATTGTTTTCTTTATACCAGGTTAAAAGTTTTATTTTTCTCAGGAATGAATACAGTTTCAGAATTGTCTATTAACATGAACAACCCGCCTTATTTAATCTAACCTGAAATCCAAAATGAAAAAGCAAAAATTTATTCTTTTTACGCTTATTCTGAGCGCATCCCTGTGTATGATGGCATCAATGTTTATTGGGCTCACGTCATGCAACAAACAACCGGCGACTGATATCATTTCAGGAACGGTATCATTTGATGATGGATGGCGGTTTCTAAAAGATAGTATACTGGGTGCGGAGAATCCCGATTTCAACGATTCAAACTGGAGAATCCTTGATGTCCCTCATGACTGGAGTATTGAAGATCTCCCCGGCCAGAACGGTGAAGACATAATCGGGCCGTTTGATAAATCTGCCGTAGACAAAATGAGTTCCGGCTATCTGGTCGGAGGGACCGGATGGTACCGGAAAAGTTTTACAATCAGGGAAGAGGACATGAATAAAGTTGCCTGGCTGAAATTTGACGGCGTTTACATGAATTCCGATGTATGGCTTAACGGAAAACATCTTGGATTTCATCCCTACGGGTATACTCCGTTTTGTTATGATATTACTTCAATTCTGAATCCTGCAGGGCAGGCTAATGTTGTTGCAGTCCGCGTTAAGAACAATGGAATGAATTCGCGCTGGTATTCAGGTTCAGGAATAACAAGGCATGTCTGGCTTACACTTGCTGATCCTGTCCATATCGAAATATCAGGTGGTATATATATAACCACTCCTTCCGTCAATGAAATATCTGCGGATATAAAAATCGTTACTACCGTTGTAAATTCAGGCAATAAGAATGAAAATGTAGTTTTAAGAACTGACCTTTTTGATCCTTCAGGCAAACCTGCAGGGACATCCAGCACCAGTACCACGCTGACTTCGGGTCAGACAGCTGAAATTTCACAGGAAATCCCGGTCAGGAAGCCATCACTCTGGTCCACAGATGATCCGAACCTTTACAGGGCAAAAGTATTCGTAATGATCGGTGAAAAAATGGTTGACATCTGCGAAACCCCTTTCGGTATCCGCAGTATTAAAATTGATGCCCGGAACGGGTTAACCATCAATGGAAAATCGCTGGATATGATCGGTGGCTGCTACCACCACGACAACGGACCTCTGGGTGCCGCCTCAATCGATCGTGCCGAGGAACGTAAAATTGAAGTTTTGAAGAAAACAGGATTTAATGCCATAAGAACCAGCCACAATCCTCCCTCACCGGCACTCCTGGATGCGTGTGACCGCCTGGGAATGTTGGTGATTGACGAAATTTTCGATATGTGGGAAACTCCTAAAAAGGAACAGGACTACCACCTGTTCTTCAGGGAATGGTGGCAGAAAGATGTTGAATCGTGGGTAAAACGCGACCGCAATCACCCGTCAGTTATTATTTGGAGCACCGGGAATGAAATCCGCGAAACTTTTGATACTTCGGGATTAAGGATCGCCAGAAACCTCACAGGTGAAATCCGCCGGTTTGATCAGACACGGTTTGTCACTGAGGCATTTAATGATTTCGGCTCAAGGAGAGGCCAGCCAAGCAGATGGGATTCAATTCCGGAACATATGAGCCTGCTGGATGTGGTGGGTTATAACTATATGTACACCAGGTATGAAGCAGATCATGTCAAATACCCTGATCGGATTATGGTCGGGACCGAAACAAATCCTCCGCTTGCACTGGAAAACTGGAAGATGGTGGTAAAGCATCCCTATGTTATCGGATATTTTGTCTGGACGGCCACCGATAATATCGGAGAAGCCGGTGTTGGTATGCCACAACTCCGTGATATTGGTGAACCTAATTTTCAAAGGCCGGCTGGTCCGCCTCCCGGTATGCCAGGACAACGTAGTGCCGGCCAGGGAGGTCCGCCTGCAACCCCGCCCGGAGGAGGCTTCTTCAGACGCGATACATGGCCTGTGTATACAAATTACCAGGGTGATATTGACCTGATCGGGAACAGGAAGGTGCCTTCATATTATCAGTATGTGGTCTGGGGTAAAAGTAAAGTTGAAATGCTGGTACACCGGCCGATACCGGAGGGCAAGAGAGAAGTTACAAGTAACTGGGGATTTCCGGATGAGCTTAAAAGCTGGAATTGGGCGGGTCATGAAGGTAAAAAATTCCAGGTACATGTTTATACCGGCTGTCAACAGGTTAAGCTTGAGTTAAACGGCAAAATTATCGGGGAACAGAATGTGGATCAGGAAAAATCAATTACTGCAACTTTCGAGGTCCCTTATGAGCCGGGAACGCTTGTTGCCCATTGCTTTGACAATGAGAAGGAAACAGCTTCACAAACGCTGAAAACAACAGGTAAACCTGCAGAAATACGGCTGGTAGCCGACAGAACCAGAATAAAAGCAGACCGGAACGATCTGTCATATGTAAGAGCCGAAATATTGGATTCAAAAGGCAACATAGTTCCTGACGCGGATGAAGTTGTTGTAAACTTCGAGGTTACAGGCAATGGAAAGGTTGCAGGTGTCGGAAGCGGTGATCCACGGGATATGTCAAGTTTTCAACAGCCAAGGAAAAAAGCCTATCAGGGAATATGTCTGGCAATAATTCGTCCGGAAACAAACCCTGGAAAAATAAGCATCAGGGCAACAGCCGAAGGACTGAAAGAAGCCTCGCTGGTAATAAATACCAAATAAGCGGACCCAAGCGAAGGCAAACCATCCGGGATGTATGAGTATAAACTTTATAACTAACGAACAATTATATAAGCAGGCTATCGAGCCTGTGGCAAGGGCAACCTCTTTTGTGTGGATAGGTACGGCCGATATAAAGGATTTGCATGTCCACCAGAAAGGAACCGTTCAATCTTTTCTGTCTGTACTTGATAGTCTGGCCAAAAGGAAAGTAGCAATTCGTCTTTTACATGCAAAAGAACCTGGTCCTAACTTTAGAAAAAGTTTTGACAAATACCCTTTGTTATGGAAAAATATGGAAAGGCAGCTATGTCCAAGGGTTCATTTCAAGCACATTATTATTGATGGTAAATTTGCTTATACAGGTTCTGCAAATCTTACAGGAGCAGGATTGGGAATGAAAGGTGAAAATACCCGCAACTTCGAATCAGGCTTCGTTACAACTGATCCGGAAATGATCACTGCCATTATGAACCAGTTCGATGAAGTCTGGATGGGCAAATACTGCAAAAATTGTAAACGAAAAGAATTTTGTAATGACCCAATTTTATAACCAGGCATTTAAAAAAATTGTAAGTAAACCATTCGACCTTGTATTTGTTTTGTTTCCAGTAAATTTCTTAATAGGCTTCACTTTTAACCGGACACTATTGCATATTTATTGAAGATATAATATCGGGGAGGGATCAAAATGAAGACAAAATCTATTAAACAAACAGTGACCTTTGCTGCAACACCCGACACAATTTTTGATTTGATATTGGACGAGAAAAAAATTGCTGCTTTTACAGGTTCAAAAGTAACTATGAGCAGGGAGGTGAATGGCAAATTCAGTGTCTTTGACGGATATTGCCATGGATACAATGTTGAACTGATTGAAGGTAAAAAAATAGTACAGGCATGGCACTTTGCAGAAGACGGATGGCCTGATGACCATTTCAGCATCTGCACTTTCGAGATTGAAAATACCGGTAATAAAACAAAATTAAGATTCCTCCAGACCGATGTCCCGGAACATAAGGTTGATTCACTCAAAGAGGGATGGAAAGAATTTTACTGGGACGCCATGAAAGCCCATTTGAAAATCAGTTGATTTTTTAACCCTGCAATCTTAATTGCCGGTAACTGACCCCATCCGGCCCGACTTGTAAAAATTTAGCCTGGAATTGTTGTTACATTTGGCACAGTCAGGGGATCTTGTTATTCATGCAAGTGCGTGAAAAATATGGGTTAAGAACTCCCTTTCACAGTGTTGACCGAAGATATTTTTTCTATTTAAAGTTATAAATCAAACCTATTTTCAAGTCAATAGTCTCCAGTTCACAAAAATGACCTATTAAATAGTATCCGTAATACTGTGAAGAAAAAATCCCAACTTTTTTAAAAATCTTTAAGGTTTCAATTAATCCAAAATCCAATCCGCCGGAAAAATTAGTCCTTTTTAATCTTTGTTCCTTCCCATCATAACCAGGATTATAATAATCGTTGAAAAAGGAGACTGTTCCTTTAGGTCCGGAGCTTATCAGAATCTTAAATGGCTTGGTATTCAATATTTTATAATTAATATGAAGCGGGATATCCAAATAAATATCTCTGGACTCATGATGAATTGGACCAGAATAACCCCATTCGCTGATAATGAAGGAGTCCAGGCTTCTTTTTCCGGTTGTTCTTAGTTCTATCCCAATACTGGCTGAAAACCTTTTACTTAAATTACAGGTCAGGTCTGATCCAATACCATAGGGAATTATGGTCTCATTTTTTTGAAAATGATAACCTCCGGCACTCATGGATGAGATATTGTAAGAAAATTTAAGATCAGAGAATCCCCTTAATTTTTCCACGGTCTGGGATCTTACCGGGATCGAACAGATCAGCATAAGAATAATAACAGATTTTGTTTTCATAGTTAAGGCTTTAAGGGTTATAAATGAGCGGTCGGTCGGCAGATATTCAGGTCCTATTTAATTTTGGAGTCAGAATTATCACAACAAAAATCAAACCATTGTTTCAAGTGTTTTGAAGAAATATTCAATTCGTTTCTCAAATTCTTAACCCCGAAACCTGAAGGAAGATCAGACTACCGGAAAATACATTTAACTTTCAACCGGATAATCGGGTGCAGGGATTGATCTATGATAAAATGCGTGAGCTTTCTTCATCAATGAAATGATGACCACATCCACAATTTCTGATGGTAAATGTTGTAATTGTCTGATCTGCCACTCTCGTTCTTCATCAAGGGGATTGCCGGCAAGTTTCACAGCTTTCAAAGCATACAATGCTGCACCGGGTGAATGATCGGCCATGTGAGCGGTAGCAACTGCATGTCCGACGGAACGGGCTACTGCAATTGCAACTGGATCAGAAGAGTCTCTTGCTGCTGCATGTGCACCTGCCGAAGCTTTCATTGCCGCCCCTGTAGCCGCATTATCATTTTCCCATTCTTTAGCTACGTTTAAAGCATGGATCAGCCGTTCATCGGGTTCCTGACCCGGAAGTGACAATACATGTTCTGAGCACTCTCTGGCCCATCTGATTAACTTATGATGATTGTCCCTGGTGAGTAGTCCTCCACGGTGTTCAGCTATAAATCTTTTGTCACGCATTTTCCTGTCAATATTTTCAATAAATAAGAGGAGAAGAACTTTAGAACTACCGGCCCCTTAAAGACAGGCAATTAACAAAATTGAATCAACCTCCCAGTCCAGACGAAGTAGTTTTTTTGTTTCCCGCAGATCTTCGCAGATCTGATGTTTCAGCCATGGTGGTCAGACATCTCCAATCCCAAAAGGTCGGGGGGTGGTTGATTTTTGCTAACCACCCCGGCCGGGGAAGATTATTTTTCAAATGGCTTATAATCAGAGGCCCCGGCCACCCCTCCTTCAAAAGGAGGGGAAACTTAAATAGTTACATTTCAATATTTTCCGCAATGCGCAATTTATCATATTTGAGCCCTTTTAATACGTCTTTTAAAAAAAAGAAATACGTCTTTTAATACGTCTTTTTTAAAAAAGAAATATGTCTTTTAATATGTCTTTTAATACGTCTTTTAGCCTCACCCCCTCAATCCCCCTCTCCCAGGAGAGAGGGGGAAGCCCCTCCCTCTTGGGGGAGGGGTTTGGGGAGAGGCCGTGTATAACAGTTAGTTACGTCCGGATATTTATATAAAATAAGAACGTACAATAATATATATAAGCGCCCTTTTAAGACGTCATTTATTCACCCTTATATAAAGGGAGAGACTCCTCCCTTATCTGATTAATTTGTCTATTCAATCAATCTTATCATTTCAGTCGGCATATTACGGTTCAGAACTGATATTCGCTGCTTGACCGTTCAGGATAATGCCCCTCTCTGAGAAAGTCTGATGAAGGGTCTGAAGCACTATTTCAGGTGTATTATTGTTTTTACTCAGATGGGCAAGACAGATATTACTGAGATTGTCGCTAATATTATCTGCCAGAAAAGCCGAGGTCTGATGATTCCCCAAATGACCATGGTCTGACTGTATCCTTGCTTTTAAAAAATGAGGATATTTGCCATTCACCAGCATCTGCTCATCATAATTTGACTCTATAACAAGCAGGTTAGCTGCTTTAATATATGGAGCAGCAGTCTGGCAAATATGTCCAAGGTCGGTAGCAATTGTTATTTTTTTATCTCCGGCACAAATGTGGAATCCAATGGTTTCAGGAGCATCATGACAAACCGGAAATGCCTCGATATCAAAACCTGCCAGATGGAATTTTTGCTTCAGGGGAATTTCGCGGATACAGTCATGGGATATTTTCATTTGCGGAGTGAGAATGCTTTTCCAGATTTTATCGGTAGTGAATGCAGGAAGACTGTTTTTCCTGGTAAGCACTTCCAATCCTCTGATATGATCTATATGATTGTGTGTTATCAGGACACCCATAATAGTCTGCATGGAAATATCCATATTCTTCAGAAACTTACGGATTGAGGTTGCTGAAATTCCGGCATCGATCAAAATCCCATGGAACTCGTTACCCAGGTAATAACAATTTCCGCTGCTTCCACTGCTGAGACTGCAAAAATTCAATTTCATCAATTCTTTGTTTATCGGAGCCAAAGGTATACATAAGTATCATGGAAGATCCAGAGGAAAACAGTACAAGAGCAATATACTTTGTATTGCAGGAATGAGCTATTTCATTTACTGTTGTATTTGAATCCCCTTATTGCCTGTAATAAAAATTTCCTCCTTCCGGAATTTTCAGTAATTTCCTTTCCGCCAGAATATTAGTTGCACTGGTATAAATAAAGTGATACCACCAGATAAAAAATTCTTCAAAAGCAATCTGGTCTGAGTATCCTGATTTTTCATACACTTTACGCGAATAATCTGTCTGGGCCTCCAGTATTTCTAATAGTTCTGGCCTGAAGTCACTTGCTATACCGACAAACCATTTGTAGAGTTCGGGTGTAAGATTCAGGGCTACATCTAAAATAGAGTCAGCAAATGCAGGATCGTTGCGTAGTCTTTCGTTGACTATGATCCTATTGTTCCCATAAATACTCATCGGGGTACTGTCATTGATACTTCCGTATTGATTACCGTAGATTCCAAATGGCTCATAATCAGTATCCGCGTGTTCCAGTATAGAAGCATAATAAAATTTGCCATGTCGTTCCGGACGATTTTCCTTCTTTAAATATGCGGCTTCCATTTCCATAATCTGCCAGTTATCGAGCAATACATCGCTTAATATTAAAAATGACATCGAATCAAAATCATACTTGCCAGAAAAGCCTTTTGCCTTAAACTTCTCCTTAATTGAGGGAATTTTATTTTCTATACATTGAGCAATTTTTGTTGCAAGAGGTATTCCGTATTTAAAAAGTTCTTTCCCCTTTTTATCAGACGCTATAAATACGGTTGGCTTTAGTCCATTTTCATCACTGGTAAGCCATCCCTTACCTGTCAGCAACTGGATTTTTTCCTTCATCAGTTCATCAGACCAGCCCGCTTTTTTCTTAAATTCCTCCGGGTCAATTCTTTGATTTAACGCAACAAGGAACAGATTGATGCTATCCTTCCTTCTGTCAAAATCCGGAATATTGTCTCCTTTCGAAATAATAGGCTGCACGTATTGGGTAGTGAAAATGTGATCGAGTTTGTCCTGTGATGATTTTTTATTATTGTCACATCCACCTGCCAACAGTATTGTCAGCAAAAGGAATGATTTAGTTTGCATTTTCATTTAGTCTTTTTTTGAGAATTCAATGTTGCGAAGTCTGCCAATGTCTTCAATTACAAAGCCGGCAATTTTTCCTTCCTTGTTCCTTTTGAATTCAATCATTGAAAGACTCCCGAAAAACTTGTCACCCATAATATGCTTCAATTTCATGTTGGGATCAATATTAACAGATCTGAAACTCTTTGGTAATAATAAAGTTAATACACCGTCTTCTACAGAAACCTGATACGAGACATTCAATTGGGGAATATCATATTTCCCGGCGTAACCCTGCAATTCGTTCACGGTAAGGGGTTTTGGTTCAGTGTAGCGTATTCCCTTCGGATTCGAACCATTCTGGTGCCAGATTATTTCATTAACCTTTCCATTGCTGTCCCTGACAAAAGTACATTGAGCATCAAAGTCTTTTAAAAAGAACTCATTCTCTTTCTCTGCGTACATAACGAATTTTGGAGCGCCCGGAATTATAAGCTTCAGGGTATCATTTACTATATCAAATTGGAGCACTACTCCACCAGGTATCATATAGCTTCCTCTAAATTCTTTGTACAAATCTTTATTAACAGATATTTCTTTACGCTCCTGCTTTACTTCCGGCTTCAAAATGTCTTTGAGACACCAATCAACAATTTGTGATGCTGTATTCCAGGGTTCCGTGTTTTCATTGTTGGCAAGAATAAATACCGAAAAACCGGCTTCGGGAAAATGCATAATCTCAGTTTTGAAACCGACGGTGTAACCACTATGCTCCACCATTTTGATCCCTTTGTATTTCCTCACATTGAAACCAAAAGTATAAGGAATGGTATCACCATTGTTAAAGGTATCTGAAGGATTGAATAACCGGTCAACTAATTGCTGATCGCCAAGCGACTTTGTGGTCAGATTTACCGACCATTTAATCATATCATTTACTGAAGCATACACGTTTGTGGAACCAAAGTATGATGCTCCCTGAGTGTTTGTTTGTGAAAAACTTTCTCCTGCCTTTCGATAACCCGATGCACGATTGAATATTACTTTCCCCGGCGTGTCATAAATAACAGCATTTTTCATATCCAATGGTTTGAATATCTTCTCCGTCATGCACTGCGGAAAAGGTATCCCGGTCGATTTTTCAATAATACGGGTCAGCAGAACATATCCGGCGTTTGAATAGTTATATTCTTCATTGGGCTTAAAGTTCAGCTTCTGATATGACCGGATCATTTCAAACTCATCTTCCCTGTCCCAGGGCATTTCCAATGAAAGACCGGCAAAAATTCGCAGATTGTCAGTGGTGGGAATACCTGATGTATGATGAAGCAATTGTCGTATAGTTATCGGGTAACCGTAGTTTTCAAGCTCCGGAATATATTTCCGGATCTCATCGTCCAAGCTTAATTTTCCTTCTTTCTCAAGCAACAGAACCAGGAATGCGGTAAATTGTTTAGAGACAGAGGCAAGGTTAAATACCGTTGAATCCGTTACAGGAATTCTATAATCCAGGTTGGCGGATCCGTACATTTGTTTAAAAAGAATTTTACCATCTTTAACTATTCCTACAACGCAGCCGGGAGTCATGCCCGTTACATTTATCCTCAACAGCGAGTCTATTCGGTGTGAAAGGTTAAATGACTGGGCTTTCAGACTGAACGCCCCGATAAGCAATAAAAACAGGAGTAATATTTTTTTCATTTTAAGATGGGATTTTAAATAAACTATGTTTGTATATGTGAAATAGCAAAATATTGTAGTATTTGAAATAGTCTATTCATGGTCAGCACGTGAAAGTTAATCAATTTTGCAATAAAGCCATAAAAAAACAGGGTTCCCTTTAATCCGGGCTTATTTCGCTTAAAATGAGATAACCGGAGCTGAGATAGCAGGGCAGGTTGAGTCGCCTTGGGTAAACGTGAATCAGTCTAGCCAGGAGATCAGTTATTCAGCCATATATCCGGGTGAAGCCGGAGCGGTTTTGAGGTATTAAAACCTATTCACACTTCAGATTTGTTCTTTGTGCTTTTGATGCCTCGGCAAAGGCACCATACATTGCATTCTTAAATGAAGCGCAGGCATTTGCAGTTTGACCTTTGCCTGCCTGGGCTACGGCAAGCTGATAATAAAATTTCGCTTTGGCTTCAACAGTACCCGTTTCAAGGTCCAGTCCCTTTTGGGCATTCTCTGCTCCGCTGTCGAAATTCTTCTGTTTGTTATATACGTCCGCAAAATAGTAGAAGAGGTCCTTGTCGCTGCCGTATTTTGCAGCTTTGGTCAATAGGGCAAGCGCTTCATCAAGTTTTCCGGCCTGGTTTGCCTGTGAGCCTGCAGCACGAAAATATTCAAGCGCCGCGGTAGATGCCTGTTTTATCCTTTCATCATCCTTTCCGGCTTCAAGCTTTCCGAGGAACAGATCCATCGTTTCCTCATAGGCGCCGGCATTATTCTGACTTTTATATATTAGCGCCTTGTTGTAAATTGCATTAACATAACCAGGGTTGATTACTAAAAGGCTGTCAAATGCCAATAAGGCATTTTCATAATCTTTTTTGGTAAAAAACCCGGTACCCATTACGTTATAACCCTGAACCAGCACCTTGCCGGCATTTTCCTTAACTGATGCGTTTCCATATTTTTCTGCTGCAGCTGCTGCTTTTTTTGCAGCCTGAATCGTTTCCTGAGGCGGCTTATTTTCTTTCAGACTGTTATTGGCAATCTTCAAATACAATCCCGGTAACACCTGTATGGCTTTTTGCTTGAGGTCATTGGCAGTCTCACCAACCTGGTCAGACAGGGTAATTACTTTCTCAAATGCCGCGATGGCAGCCGGAGCATCGGTTTGCATAGACTTTGCACCTTCGTTATAAGCTTTTATCACATCATTTCTCTCCTGTGCATTGAGGCATGTGGCGATAAGAGCAGAGACGACCAGAATCCCTGCAACTTTTTTCATTGCGATCATGTTCATTTTCATACAGATTATCAGGTTATTATATCCACTTTTTATTTTTGAGGTCTGTAAATATAGA
Source organism: uncultured Bacteroidales bacterium (assembly GCA_963703935.1). GTDB lineage: Bacteria > Bacteroidota > Bacteroidia > Bacteroidales > VadinHA17 > LD21. The sequence continues at coordinate 90,969 of CAVPGA010000004.1, forward strand.
AATTATATTTAATTTTTCTGTTTCCGGGTTGCCATCTGATCCGGATAATTTTACTTTCCCCGGAAAACCTTCGGTATCAATTCCTGAAAATGAAAGGTCGCTTAGTAATAAAGGGGATGAAATTTGAGCTGGCCCTTAGTATTTATTTCAATTGCCGGGAAAGGGACTTTAATCATAAACATACTATTAAACAATCTTTTAAGATTTTTGTTCCGGGCAGGTATATTACAAAAGTCAATATCAAAGGAAAACAGGAATTGCCGATATCGTTCCGTTGCAGGTATTGTCACCCCTCTATATTGTGTTTTGTTTTCAAATTCGCCAAACATTCCTCCGGCACTGTAACCGACGGCAAAGTTTACCCAATCAGGAATTATGTCGTTTTTAATCAACCTGTTAATACCGGTGCTGAACCAGTAAGTGTGTCCATTGTAATCGTAAAAAACTTCGTCAAAGCCATTTCCCAGGTACCCATTTGCCTGGCGTGCGTAAGGAGAATGACTAAATGTAAACTTGTATTTCACGATTTGGTCATGAAACGCAAGTTCCTGTCCTATGACAAGCAGGGAACCTATTGTATTGGCCCCCACGTCACTCCATGAAAACCCCCATCCTTCATACATCCCATCCCATATTTCAATGGGCAATTGCATAATAAATCCCAGGCTACCGCCATAGATAACAGCCTTTTTTCTTGGGACACCTGACCAGAGCAAAGAATGAAATCCGATATAGCTTTCCAGATAGGAACCATAAATATGACCAAATTTGTCTATCTGATTGTAACCACCCAGATCATTATAAAATTCAAATGGAACCCGTTCGTGATCTTTATACCAGATATACTGCAAATAAGCCATAGATCCTATGTAAAGGGCTGATGCACCGGAGATAACAACTGCCAGCCTGCCTTTCTTTAATGAGACGGTATCCTGCACGGGAGGCATTTCCTGACCATTGGAAAACCCTTTTATACAAGCAATTGAAGGATTATAAATTGTCAGTAAAAGCAGTAATCCAAAAATAAGGAGCAACTCTTTTGTTCATCTGAGTGTCATTTATTCTGGCTGCACGTAATCCGGCATTTTATACATTGGTCTAAAGTTATCAAATTAAATTAACCGGTATCACCAGATGGGGCTGGTAACGCTCCTGAGCCTTTACACCTTTTTCACGTTTGCCTTTTTTCCTATCTTTGTCAATTTTCATGCATAGAACAAATTTAAAGGACATAAATGATATTCGATGATTTGGATCTGAATCCGGAACTGCTTGAATCAATTGATTACATGGGTTTCAGGGAGACCACCCCAATACAGGAAAAGGCCATACCGGTTATACTTTCCGGCAGAGACCTGATTGGCTGCGCACAGACAGGAACCGGAAAAACAGCTGCCTTTCTCCTGCCCATTATGAACAGCATTTCAGAGAAACATCCGGAACATACCCACACACTTATACTGGTCCCGACGCGTGAGCTGGCTCTGCAGATTGACCAGCAGATTCTGGGATTGGCTTACACATTAAACATTACATCTTTAGCTGTATATGGTGGCGGAGACAGTAGCGGATGGGAGCAGGAAAGAGCTGCTCTTTCGAAAGGTGCCGACATTATTGTAGCTACTCCCGGCAGGCTGATCTCACATCTTAATCAGGGATACGTGAAATTTAACCAGATAGAGGTATTGGTACTTGACGAAGCAGACCGTATGCTTGATATCGGATTTTACGATGATATAATGCATATAATTTCCTATGTTCCGAAAAAGCGTCAGACTTTGATGTTCAGTGCCACAATGCCGCCGAAGATACGGTCAATGTCAAGGCACATTATGAAGAATCCGGTTGAAATTGCTCTTGAAATGTCGAAGCCTGCCGATGGTGTTATTCAGGCTGCCTATATGTTAGGCGACCACCAGAAATTGCCTCTGATAAACAGTCTGATATCTGACCATCCCGAATACCATAGCATTTTGATTTTCAGTTCAACCAAGAAGAAAGTGAGTGAGATTGTGCGGGGGCTTCGCTCAAAAAATTTTATTGTTGAAGGCATTTCATCCGATCTCGGGCAGAAGGAGAGGGAAGAGATGCTGTTGAGGTTTAAATCGCGCCGGAGTCGTGTCCTGGTGGCTACTGATGTGTTGAGCCGCGGGATCGACATCAAGGATATTAATCTTGTAATAAATTTTGATACCCCGTCTGATGCAGAGGATTATGTCCATCGTGTTGGACGTACTGCCCGTGCTGAAACAACTGGTGTTGCAATTACACTCGTTAACAAATCGGATATGCCCAAAATGCTCCGGATTGAAAAATTAATCGGGTACGAGGTTTTTAATGCCGAGCTTCCGGCTTTTATAGCCGGGAAACAGGATAAGAGTTCCGGCCACCGACACTCAACGGTGAAATCTGAAAAGGGTGATCCCAAACGAAGATACAGTCAGAAAGACAGGAGGCAATGGAAAAGAGGGTGAGAAGGTTACAGGATTGGCGGGAGGAATTGAACAAAGCTAAAACAGAAAGTAAAATTTACCTCCAGGATCTTTTGTACTGATAGGTTACGATTTGAAAAATTTATTTAATTTGAAAATATGACCAATCAGAAATCCAAGTCCAAATATTGCGATTACACCACCGAAAAGCTCCAATATCAATAAAAAGGTTTTCATTTTTCATAATTTTTGATTCAACACATTGCAAAAATGCAGCGGAACTTATAAACATTTTGTAATGATTAATCCTTGAGGTATAAAGATTTTATAAAGATGCTTCAAACAAATTCTGAAGCGCAGGCGAGTAAGACTGTACAGCTCTATCTGATTGGACTTGAATTTGTATTCTATTCCCCGAATCTGTAACCAATTCCTGATTCGGTTATTATAAGACCCGGATGGGTCGGGTCATCTTCAATCTTCTTCCGTAACTGGGCTACAAATACCCTCAAATACTGTGTTTGATCTGAGTAACTGTGTCCCCAGATTTCTTTTAACAGATACTGATGAGTTAATACTTTACCTGAATTCCTTGCCATCAGGGCAAGTAAAGAAAACTCAGTTGAAGTTAATTTTAAAAGAATATTATTTTTCTTAACGATATGACCGGCCAGATCGATAAGCAAAGATCCGAAAGTTAACAGAGGCCCTGCACCAGCCTGACCTTGTGATAATCTTAAAGCTGTTCTTATCCTCGCTAATAATTCTCCTGTCCTGAATGGTTTTGTAAGATAATCGTTTGCTCCAATGTCAAGAGCTTTAATAATATCCTCTTCGGAGTTTCTGACCGACAGGACAATTAAAGGATTCTGATACCATTCCCTGAGTTTTACAAGAACAGATAAGCCATCTTCATCCGGCAGACCCAAATCGAGTAGTATAAGTGATGGATTATGTGTGGCGGCCGAAGTTATTCCTTCCTTAGCAGTTGAAGCTTCAGAAACTTTATACCCATTAAGATTCAACGTTATCTCAAGAAGTCTCCTGATCTGTACTTCATCATCAATTATCAATATATTGTTGTCTGTTGCCAATTTCTGATTATTAAAAAACTTTCTTTTACTACCGTCTCATTCAGATTTTATGGAGCAATCAATTCATCAGGATCCGTCCGGATGTTTTCGTTGGTGTTTATTTAAGATCATATATCTTCAAATTTAAGGGAAAAACGTTGATCCGCAGTCCGCAAAGTAATGAAAACAGATTTTGAATCAGATTATTCGTGCTTTATAAAATCTTTATAGATGTTTAAGTAATCCTTATAAGATCTTCACAAAGTTCATTGCATTTTTGTATCTTTTAAAAATAGTTTGATATGGATGAAACAATTTTATTGGCGATATCAAAATTTGCTGAGGTGAATACTCCCACAGGATATCTAATCGGAGCTAAAATCACTCAAGTTATTCCTGGATAGCTTTTATACACACTTGTTAAACCGAAAAATTTTAAATAATGGCAGACCATGCTTATATTTTGCATATATAAATGCTTTTTGGCGGTATTTCTTCTTTTCGGACCTGGATATTTGACAGGTCATCTTCTCAAATCTAACTGCTATCCAAAAGGTAATCAAAATTACAATAATTGGGCGTATAGTCTATGAAACACAATTACAATTTGTTGGTGGCATTTATCACTTTAGCCTGCATTGCAAATCTTCCCGTAAATGCACAAACAAGTGAGCAAGCTTCTCCGTTTAAAGTAACAGCAGATCTGGTAAGTCAATATGTGTGGAGAGGTTCGATGGCAACCGGTAGTCCGACCCCCAACTTCCAGCCGACTTTGGCTTTTACAAAAGGAAATTTTGAAATTGGGGTTTGGGGATCTACGGATTTTGTTGGGAGCTATAAAGAAATTGACACTTATGTTTTCCTGACAAAAGGGGTTATGAAATTTGGAATCACAGATTATAACTGGAATTTCGACTGGGCAGATTACTTCAATTTCAGGAACAGCGAAACCGGTCACAGAATTGAGGGGACGATTGGGTTTACAGGAACCGGGAACTTCCCTGTAAGTGTTACCTGGAATACTATGCTGTATGGACTTGACAAAAAATCTGACGATTCAACAAAGCAGGCATATTCAACATATGTTGAAATTAATTATGCAAAAGGCCCGGTAAGTATCTTTTTTGGATTTACTCCATGGCCGGGGTATTACAATAATTATGGAGTAACTCTTTTTGAGCCCGGTGCAGATAAGAAATCATTCTCAATAGTCAATATTGGTGCCAGCGTTACAAAGTCATTAAAAATCACTGAGACCTTTTCTTTGCCTCTGAAGGTCATGCTGGTCTTCAATCCGTCGGCAACCTATTCCAGAAATGACTTTGCACACCTTGTTTTTAGTTTAACCTTTTGATACAATCATTAAATGAAAGCAAAATCTATATTCCTTATTTCATTGACAGTCATTCCTGCCGGACCCGAGCCGGCCGCCTCAAACGGCCCGGCAAGTTATATAATCGGAGGTATTATAGCCCTCCTGATCCTGGGATACTTAATATACACTCTTTTACGACCTGATAAATTTTAAGATTTAATCTGAAAAAATATGAATGAAGCGATTCAACTGATTATTTTCTTTTTAGCCCTGGTTGGCCTGGCTCCGGTGCTTGGGAAATACATGGCCAACGTCTTTATGGGTGAGAAACATTTTATGAAACCTGTATTCGGTTGGCTTGAAAGCCTTTTTTACAGGATATCGGGTATAAATGGTAAGGACGAAATGAACTGGAAGACATACACCATTGCTGTTCTTCTATTCAACCTTTTTGGTTTTTTGTTTCTGTTTCTATTACAGATGCTGCAGTCATATCTTCCGATGAACTCGGAAAAATTACCAAACGTATCGTGGCATCTCGCTTTTAATACGGCAATGAGTTTTACGACAAATACCAACTGGCAATCATACAGCGGCGAAAATACCCTGAGTTACCTCGTCCAGATGTTGGGGCTTACTGTCCAGAATTTTGTCAGTGCGGCAACCGGTATTGCAGTTGTGCTGGCGTTGATTCGCGGATTGACAAGAAAAACAACGGATGCAATAGGCAATTTCTGGGTTGATATGACCCGGAGTGTGCTTTATGTATTATTGCCTATGGCCATTATTCTCACTCTTGCACTGGTAGGACAGGGAGCTGTACAGACATTTTCCCACTATGTCAAAGCGACCACATTACAGGGGACGGAACAGGTAATTCCGCTCGGCCCGGCTGCTTCCCAAATTGCCATCAAGCAGCTTGGTACAAACGGAGGTGGCTTCTTTGGAGCGAATAGTTCCCATCCCTTCGAAAACCCGACTCCATTTTCAAACTTTCTGGAATTATTCTCTATCATAATCATTTCAGCAGGTTTGGTTTTTACTTTCGGTCATTATATGAAGTCCAAACGTCAGGCACGGGCTATATTTATTACAATGATCCTCCTTTTTGTGGCTGGACTGGCAATATCCCTATGGTCGGAATACAGCCATAACGATGTGCTGAATATTTCGGGCTCAATGGAAGGAAAGGAGACTCGCTTCGGAGTAATGAACAGCGTCCTCTGGTCTGTAACAACCACTGCCACATCGAATGGTTCAGTGAATGCAATGCATGATAGTCTGTCGCCTATTTCCGGGATGGTATCCATGTTCAATATGATGCTGGGAGAAATAATATTCGGGGGCGTCGGATCGGGGTTATACGGCATAATTATCTTTATTATTCTCACAGTATTTATTGCAGGTCTGATGGTCGGCCGTACTCCTGAATACCTGGGGAAGAAAGTGGAAGCCTATGAGATGAAGATGACAATTCTTGCAATCTTGGCTCCCGCTGTTGTCATTAAATTATTTTCAGCTGTTGCCTGCTCGGTTGGTCCCGGGTTATCGAGTCTTAATAATGCCGGACCTCATGGTCTTTCTGAAATTCTGTATGCCTTCAGTTCTGCTGCCGGAAATAATGGCAGTGCTTTTGGGGGACTCAATGCAAATACCGTTTTTTATAACCTTATGATTGGTTTTGGTATGCTGATAGGACGGTTTGGAATAATTGTTCCGGTAATGGCAATTGCAGGCAGCATGGCAAGGAAAAAGATCGCACCGGTTTCATCAGGTACTTTCAGAACCGACAACTGGTTATTTGTTATGTTGCTGATAGTTATCATTCTGATAGTCGGAGGTTTGACCTTTTTCCCCCCGCTGGCATTAGGTCCTGTTGTTGAACACTTTCTAATGAATTTGGGTGTTACCTTTTAATAAGTCAGAAGTTTAATATGGAAAAACGAAATATAAGTCGCCTGTTTACCAGGGAAATAGTGGTTCAGGCATTGAAAGATTCAATTATGAAATTGAATCCGGCTCTCCTGGTGAAGAATCCGGTTATTTTCATTGTTGGTATCGGAGCACTGATGACAACAATAGTAGTATTCGCTGATATCATCAACAGACATTATTCAGGCTTTAACTTTCAGATCATGCTCTGGCTTTGGTTTACAGTGTTGTTTGCCAACTTTGCCGAAGCCGTTGCTGAGGGCAGGGGAAAAGCTCAGGCAGATAGCTTGCGCAAAAGCCGCACCAAAACAAAAGCCCGCCTGCTGGTTCAGAATAAGGAAGAAATGGTCTGGGCAACGGATCTTAGAAAGGGGGATGTTGTCTCCTGTACAGCTGGAGATATTATACCAGCTGACGGAGATGTGATAGAAGGCATTGCCAGTGTAGATGAATCGGCTATAACAGGAGAATCAGCGCCGGTCATCCGGGAAAGCGGTGGTGACCGTTGTGCTGTAACGGGAGGAACTAAAGTTCTCAGTGATAGTATCATAATAAAGGTCACATCGGAACCGGGTAATACATTTTTAGATCGTATGATTGCACTGGTTGAAGGCGCAAAACGTCAGAAAACACCTAACGAGATTGCTTTGATAATACTCCTGTCAGGTCTTACAATTATATTTCTGCTGGTTGTCATTGCCCTGCCGGCTTATTTTGGTTACAGTTTAAAAGCTTCGGGTCTGTCTCGAAAATCAAAATCTCAGCTTACCTGTTCTGATATCATTGCTGGTGTGCCTTATTCCAACAACTATCGGGGGATTATTGAGTGCAATAGGTATAAGCGGAATGGACAGATTGTTGCGCAAAAATGTTATTGCGACAAGCGGTAAAGCAATTGAAGCAGCAGGCGACACCGATGTTCTGCTGCTGGATAAAACAGGAACAATCACTTTGGGTAACCGGATGGCTACTGAATTTATTCCTGCTGAAGGGTTCACCATAGAACAGCTGGCCGATGCGGCACAATTGGCATCCCTTGCGGATGAGACTCCCGAGGGGCGTTCAATTGTTGTTCTCGCAAAGGAGAAATTCAACATTCGCGCCCGTGAAGTCAAACAGCTTAATGCAACGTTTATTCCTTTTACGGCACAGTCGAGAATGAGCGGCGTTGATTTAAAAGCCGAGGGAGGAACCATTCAAAAAATACGAAAAGGCTCATCAGAAGCCATCAGAACTTTTATACAAAATAATAATGGTTTTTATCCTCAGGAAATCCAGAATATTGTTCTGGAAGTGGCAAGAAAGGGAGCAACACCTCTGGTTGTGGCCGAAGATAAAAAAGCTTTAGGGGTTGTTCACCTTAAAGACATTGTTAAAGGCGGTATCAGACAGCGTTTTGCCGAGTTACGGAAAATGGGAATTAAAACTGTTATGATCACAGGAGACAATCCGCAAACGGCTGCTGCTATTGCCGCCGAAGCTGGTGTGGATGATTTCCTGGCTGAAGCAAAACCTGAGGAAAAGCTCTATAGAATTCGCGAAGAACAGGCTAACGGTCATCTGGTCGGGATGATTGGCGATGGGACCAACGATGCACCAGCCCTCGCTCAGGCTGACGTGGGACTGGCGATGAATACCGGCACCCAGGCTGCACGTGAAGCAGGAAATATGGTTGATCTGGATAGCAATCCGACAAAGCTCATAGAAGTGGTTGAAACCGGAAAACAGTTGCTTATGACAAGGGGAGCTCTGACAACTTTCAGTATTGCCAATGATGTGGCCAAATATTTCGCCATTATTCCTGCAATAGCCACCATGTTGTATGTTACATCTGCCGGACGCTCTCCTCTGAATGTCCTTAATGTCATGAAACTGGCAACTCCTGAAAGTGCAATTTTAAGCGCAGTGATATTCAATGCACTGATAATTATCGCCCTGATACCCCTTGCACTGAAAGGAGTGAAATACCGCCCTATTTCAGCCAACCGGGTGCTGGCACTTAATATTGCTATCTACGGTATAGGAGGACTTATAATTCCTTTTATAGGGATCAAACTTATAGATATGCTGCTCGTATTAATGCACATGATATGATATTAAGGCAGGGAAAATATATTAAAAAGTGATTATTATGAAAACGCAAACAATCATAGCAATAAAATTTTTACTGGTCATGACACTACTCACCGGAGTTATTTATCCGTTCTTTATGACAGGAGTGGCACAACTGATATTTCCGGCCAAAGCAAATGGTAGCCTGGTAACAAAGGATGGTAGAATCGAAGGATCAGAGTTAATTGGCCAGAAATTTGACAGTGCTATATATTTCTGGTCAAGACCATCGGCGATTGACTATAATCCGGTACCGTCAGGAGCTTCCAATCTCGGTCCGACGAGTGAAAAGTTAAAAAAGCAGGTTGAAGAAAGACGCAGGTTATTTGCTACAAGTAATTCAATAGCCAATACATCAGTTATTCCCAAAGAAATGCTTTTTGCATCAGCAAGCGGCCTCGACCCGCATATTTCACCCGAAGCTGCTCTTCTCCAGGTAAAAAGAGTTGCTATGGCAAGAAATCTTAGTGATCCCCAAATTCAACAGGTGTTGCAACTCATTAAAAACAAAACACAAGGACTTCAGTTTTTTCGGTTTGGGGACCCGAGAATAAATGTATTTGAATTAAATTTAGCATTAGATAGTATAAAGTAATGAATTATGATGATGACAGGCCGGATCCGGATGAGCTTTTAGCCTCTTTAAAGCTGGAAGAGGAAAAAAGCAAACGAGGCAAACTGAAAATTTTCTTTGGTATGTGCGCCGGAGTAGGTAAAACTTATACCATGCTTCAAACCGCGCAAGCAGAGAAATTGAAAGGGAACGATATTATAATCGGTTATGTTGAAACCCACAACAGAGAGGAGACTGCCCAACTGGCAGAAGGTTTTGAACTCATTCCCCGCAAGATCTACAAATACAAATCTACATCCATTGAGGAAATGGATTTGGATTCTATCCTTGCCCGAAAACCACAAATTGTCCTGGTTGACGAACTCGCACATACCAATGCCCCGGGAAGCCGCCATACAAAAAGATTTCAGGATGTCCTGGAAATTCTGGACTGCGGAATCAGTGTTTATTCCACATTAAATGTTCAGCACCTCGAAAGCCGTTCCGAAACCGTCGCACAAATTACCGGTATCATAGTCCGGGAAACTGTGCCCGATGAGATCTTTGAGAATGCTGATGAAGTTGAGCTTATTGATCTGACGCCTGAAGAATTGCTTGACCGTCTTTCAGAAGGCAAAGTTTATACTCCCGAACGGTCACAAGAGGCCATTATAAACTTTTTCCGGAAGGAAAATATAAATGCCTTGCGTGAAATGGCATTACGTATTGTTGCCGAAAGGGTAGACAAGCAACTGCACGATTATCTGCGCTACAAACATATTCGAGGTCCCTGGAAATCAGGGTTACATCTTCTGGTTGCGGTGGGGCCCAGTCCATATTCGGGCAAATTACTGCGCTGGGCCAAGACTCTTTCCTCCTCAATGGGAGCAACCATTCAGGCTGTTTACATTGAAACCCCTCGTAAACTCTCGCAAAAAGCAGGGGAACAACTTGACAAAAATATTAATATAGCAAAGCAACTGGGGATTAAGTTCCGGATTATTACCAATTATGATGTCGTAAAAGCAATTGTTGATTTCGCCCAAAAAGAGAACATTACCCATATAATTGTCGGGAAACCAAGGATACGGAATCTGTTTTCTTTACTCCGTCTTGGCAGATTTGTAAACAAGCTTGTGCGGTATAGTGGTAACATTGACGTTTATATACTCGGGGGTGACAGTAAGGGAAAAGACCACTTTCGTGAAAGCGTTTCACTCCCGCCATTTACATCAAACATCCAGCAATACCTGATAACCTCATTACTTGTTATTATCTCGTCAGTTATCTTTTATCTTGTGAAAGATTTTGTTGGTTACCAGGTGGTCTCTTTTGCCCTGCTATTCCTGGTTTCAATTCTTGCTCTTTTTTATGGTACCGGTCCCATTTTACTGGCAGCGACGTTAAGTGCATTGATCTGGGATTTCTTTTTCATTCCTCCGCCATTTACATTACACATCGAGAGACCAGTCGATTTTCTGATGCTTATAATGTTTTTTATCATTGCCCTGCTAAATGGGATTTTAACTTCAAGGATCCGCCGTCAGGAGAAAAAAACCAGAACCCGCGAAGAACGTACCCATGCCCTTTATCAGCTTACAAGGGAATTGACAATGGCTTCAGGAGTTGACGAGGTATCGAAAATTGCAGCCAGGGATATTAAAAAATATTTCAATCTGGATTGTGCCATTATTCTTAAAAACGATTTTAATCAACTTACCAATCAGCCTCAGCCGGATGCTAAAATAAAACTGTCAGAAACCGAATTAAGCATTGCAGACTGGGTTTATAGACATTCAGCTAAAGCCGGAAAGCATACCGATACATTACCCTCAACCGATTTTACGTTTTATCCCCTGACCGGAAATAAAGATAGCACCGGGGTTATTGCCGTTAAACATTCCAATCCGTTTACGCAGGGCGAAGAACAATTCTGGGAGGCATTTCTTTCGCAAATATCAGGTAAATATGAGCGTGAATTTTTACGGGATGCTGCTAAGAAAATTTATATTTTGAATGAATCGGATAAACTCTACAAAACACTTTTCAATTCCATTTCTCATGAATTACGCATTCCTGTTGCAACAATTATGGGAGCAACAGATACCTTGATGATGCACACTTACCCCGAAGAAATCCGGAGAAAGCTTTATGAAGAAATAAATACTGCCTCAATAAGATTGAATCGTCTCATAGAGAATTTATTGAACATGTCTCGTATCGAATCAGGACGATTAACTCCACATTTGGACTGGTGCGATGTTAATGACCTGGCAAATAAGATAGCTGATAACTTAAAACAGGAATTACAGCCTTTTAAATTGTCAACGATCATTCCATCCGACATGCCACTGGTTTTTATTGATTTTGGCCTTATCGAGCAGGTTCTGAACAATCTGGTTCTGAATGCTACACAAAATACTCCGGCTGGAACTAATATCAGACTCAAGTTTTTTTTCGACCAGGGAACACTTACTATCCAGGTGATGGACAGGGGAAAAGGATTTCCACCATCTGAATTACTTTCTGTTTTTGAGAAGTTTTACAGGGGAAAAGATGCAAAGGCAGGAGGTACCGGATTAGGATTATCGATCGTAAAAGGTTATGTTGAGGCACTTGGAGGTTCAGTTACCGCAGAAAACAGGAAGAACGGCGGTGCCATATTCACAATTAAAATCCCCGTTAAAAGTTCTGAAATTGACAAAGTGGAACAACATGACGATTAAATGTCTGAAGCTGGCATCACTTCACTCTTTATAAGGTAAATTTAATATAGTTAAAACAAGGACGTTATGAAAATTAAAGCAAAACTATTTCTGGCATTGATATTTCTGTTTATTGAGTTTTTGATTGTCAGCTTATTCAGTCTATATTTTGTTTATAAAATTTCACAGCAAAACAATCTGATAACCAAGGATAATAACATTTCTATAAGCTATTCTGAAAATATGCTTAAATCTATAGATAAGATAAATGATTTCAATTCCTCTTCAATATTTAATCCCCACTTTGTACCGGATAGAAAGGAATTATCGATTCTCTTAACCAATTTTGAAAAGAACCTTGCAGATGAAGAAAACAATATTACAGAAACAGGAGAAGAGGAACTGGCCCAGTCCGTTCGTGAAAACTTTGAAAAATTAAAATCATTAATATCTGATTCTGTCAGGAGTTCCGTTGGCGACAAATCAGGATATTATTATACAATTCTATTACCAACCGTAAGCGAAATTAAATTTGCATTATTTGCTATTTCTGATATAAATATGAATGCCATCATCAGAAAAAGTCATGTTGCTAATGACACTGCCCGACATTCATACATTGTTCTTTCAATAATTGCCTCAATCTTCTTCCTTGTGTTCTTCGGCTTTATCTTTGGTTTTCCGAAATATATTGCAGATCCAATTGAAATTCTTGCAAAAAATCTGACTGAAGTTGCAAACAAAAATTTCAAGGTAAGAATGGAGTTCAATACAAATGATGAATTCGGCCAGATCGCAAAAACTTTTAATGATATAACAGGAAGTCTCGAAAAGTACAACCGATTTGAAACAGAATTTCTGCTTGAAAGGAATGAGCTTACCGAATCTATTATAAAGAGAATGGATGAACCGGTGCTCATTCTGGATGTTAATCAGAAAATTATTCTGGTCAGTTTTCTGGCAGAAAAACTTCTTGGCATGGATTATATTGATATCATCAATAAAAGTGTCTCTCAGGCTGCTAAAAAAAGCGATTTGCTAAAATTCATGTTAAGAAGTCTTGATCAGGATCCCAACACTGAGACAAGTACTTTTACATTAACTTCAAACGATGTAAAAACTACATATACAAGTGAAATGAACATAATCACAAAATTTGATAAAAATTCAGATTTATTAGTTCCCATTGGTTATAAAATTTCATTAAAAAGAGTCTCCAAATCTTTTGAATGAACCTATTCCGGGATTGCTATCTGAACTCCGGATTTAGGCTATCCGGTCCGGGAGGATATAACCCGGCAAAATTGAATCTTGTTAAGAGAATACCATTAACTTTGGCCGTTTTTTATTTATGAAGCTTTTGAAAGAGAAACATGGCAGGAACCGGGAAGCATCTTGATATTAATAAAATCTCTTTTGCAGGTGTCATTGTTACCCTCGGAATTGTCTTTGGTGACCTCGGAACCAGTCCCCTCTATGTAATGAAGGCAATTGTGAACGGAGGAAGCGAGTTTAACGAACTTCTGATTTATGGTTCAATGTCCTGTATTTTCTGGACCCTTACTCTACAGACGACTTTAAAGTATGTAATAATAACCCTGAGGGCAGACAATAAGGGGGAGGGTGGAATTTATGCTCTCTTTGCTCTTTTAAAAAGAAAATCATCCTGGACTGCCATACTTACAATGATTGGATCAAGCGCTCTTCTGGCAGATGGTGTAATTACTCCTGCCATAACAGTTACATCATCAGTCGAGGGTCTGCGGTTGTTTAATCCCGAAATTCCCGTAATAGCTATAGTCATTGCGATTTTTATGGTGCTGTTTCTTTGTTCAGCATTTTGGGACTAATGTCGTAGGAGGACTTTTCGGGCCAATGATGGTCATCTGGTTTTCAATGCTTGCAATCTTGGGTTTTACCCAGATTGTCGGGCATACTGGTGTATTGAAGGCTTTAAACCCTTATTATGCCGTACTTTTTCTTTCAAAATACCCGGGAGGCTTCATCCTGCTGGGAGCCGTTTTCCTTGCAACAACCGGCGCAGAGGCCCTGTATTCCGACCTCGGACATTGTGGAGTGAAAAATATCAGGATCTCATGGATCTTTGTAAAAGTAGCCCTGTTACTTAACTATTTTGGTCAGTGTGCATGGCTGATCAGGAACGGAGGCCTTGGATTTGGACTTAATCCGTTTTATGAGATTATGCCGGATTGGTTCCTGATCCCCGGAATTATTATTGCAACCGCAGCAGCTATTATTGCCAGTCAGGCCCTTATAACCGGGTCCTTTACACTGATAAGTGAGGCTATGTCACTTAACTTCTGGCCAAAAGTCAGAATATCCCAACCCACATTTTTAAAGGGTCAGGTATATGTTTCATTTGTAAATTGGTTTCTCTGGATAGCTTGCAGCTTTGTTGTTTTCTTCTTTAAGGAGTCATCAAATATGGAAGCAGCCTATGGATTGTCTATTACGTTGACAATGATCATGACTACTATGCTTTTGTCCCGGTATCTTTATCAGAAAAGAATATCCCCTAAATTGATTTTTCTGTTATTGGTATTCTATTTGACCATTGAAGGAAGTTTCCTTGTGGCAAATCTTCACAAATTCGGCCATGGCGGATGGTTTACAATAATTCTCGCATCACTTTTCTTTTTGGTTATGTATGGTTGGTATTTCGGCAGGAAGTTGAAAAACAAATATGTAACCTTTATAAAACTTGACAAATATCTTGAGCTCTTTAAGAATCTTACCAGAGATGAATCAATACCCAGAACCGCTACAAATCTTGTTTACATAATTAAAGCAGACAGGCCTGAACAGGTCGAATCGAAAGTTATTTATTCAATTTTTCAAAAGCAACCCAAGAGAGCCAATACTTACTGGCTACTACATATTGACAGGACAGATGAACCGGATACTTTTGAGTATAAGGTGACATACATTATTCCCGGTATTTTAATCAGGGTTGATTTTTATTTAGGTTTTAAGGTAGAAGCTAAGATTAATCTGTATTTCAAAGACGTCCTGGAAGATTTGACAAATTCAGGTGAAATTAAGCTTGAAAGCGGCTATGATTCCCTCAGAAAGCGGTCTGTTCCTCCTGATTTCAAATATATTTTAATTGACAGGGTTATGACCCGTGACTATAAACTTTCAAACCGTAATAATCTTACTCTTACGCTTCACAGGATATCCAGATTACTCTGTATTTCCGATGTCACTGCCTTTCAACTTGATCCGACAAATACAATTGAGGAACAGGTTCCAATAACTATTAATCAACCTGTTGGTGAAAGAATCCATAGAGGATTGTAATATTATATGTGAATCGGGAATCAGGCTGGACCGGGCCCTCTGCTTTTCGGTTAGATATTCATTTAACTGAGGCCCGGTGTCCCAAAATTCTCTGAGGCCGTTTGAAATCCAAAACTCAAATCACCTTTTAAAGACAATATAGATGAAGGCGTGAAGGCAATCCGGAAATGGAGCGAACTTCAGACCGTACGGTAGCGCCTTTAAGGCTATGTGTAGCAGGCGCCCGTACGGTCTGAAGTCTCCACCCCCGTCGGGAATTTAATTTGTATTAGTGTCTAAAAATATTTGGATCGTATGTTATTTATGTTTTACTTTGTATTTCAAAGTACTTTTAAACTATGAAAAAAGAGACTAAATCCATCGAGGATATAAAGACAATCAGGAAAATAATGGAAGAATCATCCAGATTTCTTTCGCTCAGCGGTCTTTCAGGGGTATTTGCAGGGATCACAGCAATAGCCGGAGCCCTGGTTGCATATTTTCTCATTCTGAACAACGGAAGTATTCATTATGATGAATATTTCAGAAGTCTTTCGGCAAAAGAGACTCTTGTCCTCAGATGGCAGCTTATTGCAGATGCAGCTTTGGTGCTGGTTCTTTCTGTTTTATTTTCTCTCTATTTTTCATTTAAAAAGGCAAAGCGTGACGGAAAGAATTTCTGGACTCCTGTTTCGAAAAGACTGCTTATAAATCTTCTTATTCCCCTGATCACTGGCGGTATTTTTATTATTGTCCTGCTTTTTCAGAACCATATTCAGCTTATTGTTCCTGGTTTTCTGATTTTTTACGGTCTGGCGCTTGTAAATGCAGGGAAGTTCACGTATGGGGAGATATTTTACCTTGGAATACTTGAAATAATTACCGGTCTTGTATCAGCCTTCTTCCCAGGCTGGGGCTTGATATTCTGGATATTCGGTTTTGGAATCCTCCATATAATCTACGGACTGGTAATGTACAGAAAATACGAGGCATGAAAGATCTTATTTCCAACATAAACAAGGTTTTTGAAAGCAGGGTTAGATTGGGGATAATGTCTGTCCTGATGGTAAACGAAACCTATGATTTTAACAGCCTGAAAGAGACTCTGAATGTTACTGACGGGAATCTTGCCAGCCATCTGAAAGCTCTGGAGGAAAAAGGGATGATAAAGGTTAATAAACAATTTATCGGACGTAAACCAAATACAAGTTACTCAGCTACTGAAACAGGAATCGCTGATTTCCAGCAACATTTAAAAGCTCTTGAAAACCTGATAAAAGAACAATAATTTTTTTGTATATTATACTTTGAAATTCAAAGTACTTTTAAACTTAATAATTGAATAACTATGAAAATTGAAATCACAAACCAGAGTAAATGGCACCAGTCACTGACAATAAAACTTGCATTACTGGCAATTCTCGGGCTACTTTTCCTTGTCCCTCTCCAGATGATCAAAGAGATTATCATGGAAAGACAATCGAATGCTGAAAAAGTTAAGAAGGAAATATCAGATCAATGGGCTGCAAAACAATGTTTCGCAGGCCCGGTGATCAATATCCCCGTTCGTACAATCCCGTCTGAAAAGGATGAGAAATCAATAACCAAAATATGGCATATCTTACCTGAAAGTCTTAATATAACGGGAAATATCAAACCGGAAATAAGATACAGGGGTATTTATAAGTCGGTTGTGTATGATTCTGAATTGAAAATTAAAGGATATTTTATTATCCCTGCAGGCAGATATCCTAAAAAATTATGAAGTTCTTATGGAATGAGGCATATTATACTGTAGGAATTTCAGATAACAGGGGTCTAAAGGGCAAGATCATTCTGAAAACTGATTCAACAGAACTGGAAGCAGAACCGGGAGTCAGGGATAATGATATCTTTCAGTCCGGTATTTCATTTATCAGTCCTGTTCTCATACCCGGCAACAGAGATCAGTATTGACATGAGTATCAACCTGTCAGGTTCTGAAGGATTGCTTCTGACTCCTCTTGGAAAGTCAACTTCTGCTCATCTTCAATCAGAATGGACCTCTCCAAGCTTTAACGGCAGCTTCCTTCCTGTAAAAAGGAATGTAGATGAAACAGGATTTACTGCCGACTGGGAAGTGACCCATCTGAACAGGAATTTTCCCCAGAACTGGACAGGAAGTGCATTTCATCCGCTTGAAAGTTCATTTGGTCTCGATCTTTTTCAACCTGTTGATCATTACCAGAAGTCGTGGAGGAGTTCCAGATATGGAATACTTTTCATTGCTCTCACATTTCTTGTTCTGATCTTTCTTGAAATCACAAGGAAGGAAGCAATTCATATTTTCCACTATTTCCTGGTCTCTCTCGGGCTTGTCCTCTTTTTCTCACTTCTGAATTCCCTCAGTGAACAGGTCGGTTTTAATGTTGCGTACCTGATCTCATCCGTTGCAACAATTTTGATGATCTCTATTTTTACCGGCACTCTTTTCAGTGAAAAAAAGACAGCATTGATAGTATTTGGCATGCTGGTGATTTTGTACTCATTTATTTTCGTCCTGCTGACTCTGAATGACTATGCTTACCTTGCCGGTAATATAGGCCTGTTCCTCCTGCTGGCTATCATTATGAGGCTGGCAGGCAAACTTGAGCTTTTCAAAAAGGCAACATTATTTGAAACATCCGGCGAAAAGGATGAATAACAGTAATTTGATTATATTTAAGGTTGTGTGACCCATAATTTATAGAGGTTGTCTTAAAAGCCCTTTGTGTCCTTAGTGAGAACCTTTGTGAACCTTAGTGGTTAAGTTTAAATTAATACCACAAAGGATCACAAAGTAAACACAAAGTGGCACGAAGGAAGACCTTCTTTAAACTACTTTTGAGACAACCTCTATTTAGGTTTTAAAAGCCTTCATTCTCGTTTATTTATTTCAGAAGCATCCTGCACATATTTTTATAACTATTTTGTCTCTCAGGATCAGAAAGGGAATTACTTCCTTCCTGCCAGGCAAGAGAAGCCTCTTCAGGCTTCCCAAGAGCGAGAAGAGTTTTACCCTTCCAGAACCAGGCTTCTGCTTCTTCAGTCCCCGATGATCTGCCCACACCAAGGTTTTCCGGGAAGGTCAGGGCAGCTTCGAAATGCGTCAGGGCTTCTTTGTATTTCTTTTGATTAAATAGCTCTGTCCCTTTCCTGATATGCGATTGATTGAAAATATTCCAGGTGATACTTGATCCTTCCCAGTTGACAAAATATTGAGTAGACATCAGAAGTTTGAGGCAGTCATCATAGCGTGCTTCGTCGAGGTATGCCTGGGCAAGATCAATTATGATATCTGACCGGCGCATACCTTTAAATGGCATTTTTTCGAGAAGGGAGATAGCCTCCGGCCTCCTGCCATCATCAATAAGTACATCTGAAAGATCCCTGTAAAGGGTTTGATCATTAGGCCGGGACTTTATGGCGTTCCTGAAGCATAGTTCAGACCGGGCATTATCGTTCATTATGACCCAATGGTACCAGCCCAGATTTCTCCATGGTATGCTCATTGAAGGACTTAGCTTAACTGCTTTATCCCAGTTGTTTGCAGCTTCCTCCACTCTTCCGAAATTTCCGAGTATATTGCCCAGCTGGTAAAATGCGAGTGCATCGCCCGGGTTTTCCTTAATTGCATACTCCAGAACTTCCATGGATTCAGGTCTTGAAGCAAGAATAAAATCCTGATAGTTCGAAGATGCTTTGGAAAGATATTCATCAGACATTTTCATGTTCCCTATCCTGGAATACAGGTATGCCAGGTGATACTGTATCAGGTAATTCTGCTTATTCTCAACCAGATCTTTTATACATGCCTTTTCAAGGATCCAGATTGCTTCATTTATCAGATCCAGCTCGGAAAAGACGATGCTGGTTTCCAGCATTTCAAAGTCATATTCACCAACAAACCCCCGCGCCAATGATGCAAATCCGGAAGGATTATCCTGAATAATCGCTTCCAGTGCCCTGGTTGTCAATTCGGAAGGATGTGCAATGATACGATTCTTAACTGAATTGAGCGCTTTCTCCTTCTGCCCTGATGCGTAAAGGGCAATCAGATAGTGCTGAATTGCCTTTGCATTATTCTGATTCAAAAAGCAGGCCTTTTCAAAATATGAAAGGGCTTCCGGTAAGTTCTTCTGCAACATTAACGCACGGCCAACAAGATCAAAGCCCATAGATTCCGTTCCCAGGCATCTTGAAGCCTTGAAACCGCATTTCATGGCATCCTCCCGATCCTGTTGTTTAAGCCTGCATAATCCAAGAAAATACCAGGCAATTCCATCATCATTTGGAATCTGCTCAAGAGCTTTTGTTAACATATTTGCAGCTTTATCATATCGCGCCGCTTCGAAATCGAGTATTGCGAGGTCCCTGAGAGCCTGTAATTGAAGCGAATCATTTTCCAGGACCCTGTTATAATATTCCCTTGCTCTGAACCGGTCAAGTGAGCGGTCAAATTTCTGTGCCAGCAAATATGTTTCTTCCAAAGTCAGCATATCATCAGCCTTGTTAAAGTAAGATGGTGGTTCAGGCGGATCAACAGGAGGCAGCGGGAGCGGACTGACTGATCTTGCCAGTTCAATACCGTCAGAAGCTTTAATAACCAATGTTACCGCAGCTTCGGAAGGATCAGGGAGAGTTACTAATGCCGTTTTTTCAGGAGAAAGTTCCACCTGCCCTGACACAAGAAATTTATCCCCGTTATACAAATTACAGGTGGCACCCGAAAATTTTTCGGTGGCGATTATTCTGACCTCCACCTTCCCGTTTTTCCTTTCAGTTCTGTAGGCAACCTGCCTGTTTGCAAATTCAAAGCCGTCAAGCAGACCATGGACCGGATACCAGTATTCTTTCCAGGAGATACGGCCTCCGGGCGCCAGGATTCCATAATCAGACTGGGTGGGTAAGGGACCACTTTGAACTTCGATGTAATTTCCATCCGAATCTGTCAGATTCTTCTGACAGATCCTTCCGTATTCCCCCTGTCCCCATGTCCAGGCTTTTTTACCACTGTGTTCATTATGATTGGCAACCTGAACCACTCCCTGGTCAAGATCTACATCATAAGCACCGAAAAAATCATATCTGCAATTTACGGCAAAGATTGAAGCAGCCTCCTCATAGTTTTTTGTCCATGAAAGATCCTTCCCTTCATTTACCGGCCATTTGAAGAATTCAACCCCAAAATGGTCAGTACCCAGGCTCATCGGGTAAATAAACCGGGTACCAGGTAACTGGGGGAAAGCAGTGCAATTCCAGAAATAATAAGGATTCATTGCATCTGCAGGATTACTGATGCTGATCTCCTCATCGAGGTAAGCTTTCCCCGGATGCAGGGTAACGCGCACCGTCCATTGTGTCCGGAGGCTTTTCTCTATATTGCTGATCTCGAGATAGGCAGAACCGTCATCATTGATTCCGGAAATAACATCAACGGGTGAAAGAATTGTTACAGTATGTACCTGCGGTCCGGCATTCCATTCCACCCCTCCGCTGATAAAAGCGCCACGCATGGCAATCATACTTGGTTTTATAACTTTATTCTTATGAAACACCTCGCGTTTGGTGGTTTTGTCATACACTGAATGTAACCGGCCTCCCAGTTCGGGAAGGCATGTTATTTTCAGATATTCATTTTCGAGATAAACCGCCCTGTAAGTGATATTTTCCAGTTTCCGGGAAAGATGATCCTGCATATTGTAAGGATATGTAATTGAAGCCCTTACTGTTGTGGCGCCTTTAGCTCCACCCTCCATCGCCCAGAATTTAGGATTAACATCCTCCTCCCACCCGTATGTCGGGATTACTATAGTTCCTTCCCGGGTCGTTGCCTGACTAAACCCAAATTTTGATGAGAGAATGAGGTAAATTGTACAGAATAAAATACAACATGCTTTTTTCCAGGAATAATGAAGATTCATTTTGATTGTTTTTAAGTAAATGTATCCAGAAAATTATGGTAGTAAACTATATCCGTAATGACTGCCAGATGAATTACTCAACAGATTGCAGTTGGATAAAATTCATTGTCTGTACACAAATTTAAAACTAACAAAGATTAAAGACAATTTATTTTTATAATTAGTGAATTGGAAGGGCAGATATCACAGTCATTTACAGACAGAGTAAGTTGGCCAACCCAGTAAGAATTAAGTGCTTGTTAATTAGCTACATAATCTGATAGCAAGAAAAACGGCAACTTTTTAAAAAAAGGTCCGGATTTTGCATTAACCAACAAATCATTATCTTAATTGTTAAATCACACAAAAGAAACCGGATATTCTGACTATATTCAGCCGGAGAAAGTTGATCAGACTTCTGAAGTGATCTCATTGTGGAGATAGAACAGGTATTTAACTCATTAAAGTAATGAAAGCAATATCCTTCTTATTAACTTTATTAAGTCTCTGTCTGATTCCCAATTCAGTATCAGCACAAACCTATGAAATCAAAGGAAGGATTACTGATTCAAATTCAGGTGATCCGATGATTGGAGCTCATGTGGTTGTCAAAAATAATGTGTACGGAACTATTGCAGGGGAAAATGGCGTTTTTGTATTAAAGACCCACTTACCTCTACCCCTGGTATTAAATATTTCATTTGTGGGTTATGTTTCAAAGCAAATTGAAGTAACAAACTCAACTACTGCTCTTGATATCAAAATGGAAGAACAACTATTACTGGGGCAGGAAGTTGTGGTTTCCGCCAGCCGCATCGAGGAGAATATTTTAAGGTCACCTGTAAGTATTGAGAAAATGAATTTGCGTGATCTGAAGCAAATATCAACTGCTGACTTCTATGATGGTCTGTATCTGATGAAAGGTGTGGATATGAATGTCCATGGACTGACTTTTCAGCTGCCCAATACAAGGGGATTCAACGATTATACAAATTACCGGATGAACCAGATAATTGACGGTGTCGAGAACATTGCACCCGGATTGAGTTTTTCTGCCGGTAATATATTTGGATTGTCTCAGATTGATGTTAAAAGCCTTGAGATGGTGGTGGGTGCTTCTACTGCTTTGTACGGGCCTGGCGGAATGAATGGCACACTGGTAATGCAGAGTAAGGATCCGTTTCAGTACCAGGGACTTACAATATCACTTCAGCCTGGCCTGATGAATCTTGCCAACAAGACTGTTGATAATCTTACGCCGATGTATGAAATGAATTTCAGGTATGCCAGGGCATTCAGTAACAGGATGGCACTGAAGTTCACAGGTTCATTTCTTAATGCTACCGATTGGCTTGCAGGGGATAAAAGAGACAGAACCAATCTTGATGATCCAATGCTGAACAGACTTTCAAATCCCGGGTATGATGGTGTGAATACATATGGCGACGAATTATTGGTATCATTGAACCTAAAGGATGTTGGACTCCAGGTAATTAACGGCATTGCAGAATCACAGGGAATAGCTCCCGGTTCTCCGGAATATGAAGAACTATATAACAGTGCAATTCCATACTTTCCGGATCAGCTGGTTACACGGACAGGGTGGATTGAAAGAGATTTATCAGGCGATAAAACGAAAAACCTCAGATTCGGAGGATCATTTCACTATTTTATCAATGAACGTACGGAAGCAATCGCTCAGGCAAATTATGCACAGGGCTCAAGCGTGTATACCGCACAGAATCGGTTTGCGGCCCGTGAATTCAATATCCTTTCAGGAAAAATCGAAGTGAATAATCCGGTTTACTATATCAGGGCATGGGGGGCGATTGATAATTCAGGTTCTTCGTATGATATCGGAGGTGCCGCGCTTCTTCTCAACGAAGAATGGAAACCTTCGGAAAACTGGTTTTCAGATTATCTTACTTCATACACACAAACTGCATTAACTACCGGCGATATGAGCAGTGCTCATCAGTTTGCCCGTCTGGTGTCGGACAACAGAGATCCCAAAACCGGAGTTGTTTTTGACCCGTCCAGACCGGCAATTCCTGTTCCCGGGACCAGCAATTTCAATGAAATGATAGATAGAATTACTTCCAGCTCCATCAACGAAGGCGGAGCCAGGGTTTTTGACAATAGCAGAATCTACCAGCTGGAAGGAATGTATAATTTTAAGAACCTGATCCACTTTATGGAGATGCAGGTTGGAGTTTCTAACCGTTTCAATTTTGTCAACAGCAATGGTACCGTTTTCGCCGATGAACCGGGGAAACCGATAACCATCAGCCAGTTCGGTACATTTGTCCAGATCAATAAAAACTTTATAAATGAGCATCTGAGGGTAACCGGCGCATTCAGGTTTGATAAGAACCAATATTTTGATGCTCAATATACACCAAGGTTTTCTCTGATATATTTCCTCGACAGCAAAATGGAAAACAGCTTAAGAGGCACCGTTCAGACAGCTTACCGTTTTCCGTCAATTGCCGATCAATGGGTAGATGTAAATACAGGGATATTCAGAACAATTGGAGGGATGCCAAAAGTTCAGAACAAATACCACTTTAATTCAATACCAATATATCCAATGTCGGGAAGGAATCCGGTTACTGACAGGCCAATCACGGAGAATGGGCCGATCGAACTGCCCGGATTGAGTCCTGAGAAGGTTGCCTCCTTCGAAATCGGTTACAAAGGATTGTTTTTAGGCAAGAAGTTATTCCTTGATACCTATGCTTTTTATAATAAATACATAGGATTTGAGGCAGTTCAGCTTGTTGCCCAACTGGCTGAAGATGCAGGAACTCCAAGGGATTTGCTCTATCAGACTTATTTTACGACCGATCAGCCGGTTTCATCGTATGGATGGGCTGCAGGATTGGACTACATGACACCCGTTGGCATTTTGATAAGGAGCAATATAGCCTGCAATAAACTGCTGGCAAACCTTGATGCACCCGGAGTGGAAGCCGGATTCAATTCTCCCGGGTACCGTGCAAACCTCTCTGTCGGTCACTATGCCATACTTCCTAACCTTGGATTCAATCTGAATATTCATTGGCAGAATAGTTTTAGATGGGAGTCGGGTTTTGGCGCCGGAGAAATTCCAGCATTCACCACAATTGATTCTCATATTTCCTACAAATTTTCTGCAATCAACACCGAGTTTAAACTTGGAGGATCAAATATTCTGAACAGATATTATACCACCAGTTTCGGCAGTGCACAAATTGGCGGATTATACTATATCAGTTTCGTTTATGAGGATATTCTGGGATATGTTGACCGGGGGAAAAAATAATCCCCTCTTTTACTTTCTGCTAAACTCTACCGAAAATTTTGCTATAAAGATTATAGGAGCTGTCTGAGTCAGGGTTAACGGAGCAATCAGGAGTGAAATCATTGTTTTTGGTAATGGCACACTTGTTTTCCCGGTTAACCCGGCCTGATCATTTACAATATCTGTTACCGTTAAAACAAAACCCGTAGGAGATGAGGGAATTGCTGCATTGTTCATGTTCAGTTTCAATGATGTGGCAGAGACCTCATCCCAGGTTCCGGCATTCAAAGGATTTGATCCTTCACAACTCAGGTACAGTGAAAAGTCTTCTCTCAACTCAACATATGATTTGTCTACAGAAGAACAATTTACTGCACTTAATAATGCGGTCTGGATCAATTGTGTAATATCTGTTCCGGCTGCAAGAGGCACATCTCCATTTTCGACTGTAGGCACCGTTAATATGTCTGTCAATTCAGCATGATTTATGACATAATTCCCTACAAATTCTGAAACATTGTTACTGTCATCCTTACAACCCGGAATTAATGCAACCAGGACAAATATAACTGCCAACCGCTTGAAATTCGAATTTTTCATCTGTTAGTGGATTAATGGATTAATATTTTCAAAATATACTAATAAATACGGGAATATGATCTATTAAATATAAACGAGGGAAAGTGGCATCCTGTTGTATTTAAATTTTTGGAAGAGATTTTTTTCTGGTTATGTGTTGTCCCCCAGTATCTTCCGTGCAATAAATTCAGCATCTTCTTTGATTCCAAGGATGATCCCTGATTTTCTTTTTCGGAGCCAGGGATGACCAAGAAAGTATAGTCCTTCAATATCAGAAACTCCCTCATGATGGATTAATATTCCGCCATCATTGAATATTGGAAGCTTGAGGTAGCTGAAATCGCCTGTAAACCCGGTTGTCCAGATGACAGAAGTTATGTTGTTTTCTTTCAGGTTGAGGAAAGTGGCAGCCGACGCACAGGCAGCCGTTTCATCAGGGTTATCATCAGTGTCCTCTTCCGGTGGAGGTGCGTAAAGCAGTGATCTTTCGATAAATCCATTGATCATCATTTTTATTTTCCTTGAAGATTCATCTGCAAATTTTACATTAGTCGCTGCATCTGGCTCGAGAAAAACAAAAGCCTTGTTGGCATTTTCTGTTTTTCCCAGGATGACTGCTCCATCCCGTGCAAGTCCCTGCAAACTTAAGGTATGCCCCCGTATACCTCCGGTCGAAATCTGTGGTTGCTTCATCATCAGAATTTGGGGATCTTTTACATCAGCAGTTCTCAGATCCCAGAATCCTGACAGGCTAAACCATTCCACTATATCTTTCCCACGGTATCTCCTTGGAACCCTGCTGACCTGGCTTGTCGAAATGAAGACTTTTCTTCCTTTGTCAAGTAAGTCTTCAGCTATCTGAACGCCTGATTGTCCACTGCCTACCACAAGAACGGCGCCTTCAGGCAACAAGGAAGCATTTCGGTATTCACAGGAATGCAACTGAAGGATTTCCGGGGAAATGTCCTTTGCAAATAATGGGACTTTCTTTTTATTCTGGGCACCGGAAGCAACTATTACCTTTTTACTTCGGTAATATTTTGTTGAACCCTTTTCTGAGACAAAAACAGAAAAACCTTTTGAGTCAGGGATACTTTCTACCCTTAAAACTTCGCAATCCACAATAACCGGCAAATGGAATGTTCCCGAATAGCTCTCGAGCATGGAGGTAAACTCTGATGCAGTACAGAATCCTTCCGCATCTGAGAAAATATTTTCTTGCCCGGGCAACGAATTTACTTTGTTGGGAGTATTCATTTTGAATGAATCCCAACGCTGATTGCGCCAGGTATCTCCGATTTTACCTTTTTCAAGCACAATATGACTCAGACGAAGCTTCTTCAGGTGATAACTGATGCTCAGTCCTGCGTGCCCGGCACCAATCACAATCACATCCAGAATTGAGTTAAAATTCAACCCGCTCATCACTTTCGAATAAGGTTGCGTTAAGTTACCTCAACAAGCAAGTTAAGATTTAATAAGTAAATATTAAAATCCGAATTCCGGAATAAATTGACCGCCAGGATCAGGATTTAATTGCCTGAAAACTTCTTACCTTGGAGACAAATAAATTGACCGGAATGAAAAAATATCTGTTCTTCTTACTGGTAATTGCTGTCCTGGGCATATTATCAATTAATGCTCAAACAAGAAAATATCCGGCTGATGTTGAGGAAAGAATCAGACTTGTTGAAAATAGCCTTGCCGGCTGGGTACACACAGGTGAAAATGATACCTGGACCCTGACTGACAGAATGAAAAAATATAATATAAACGGCCTTAGCATCGCTGTGATTCATAATTATCAGATTGAATGGGCAAAGGGATATGGCTTTGCCGATGTTTCGGAAAAGCGCCCTGTTACAGAAAAAACACTCTTTCAGGCAGCTTCTATAAGCAAATCCGTGAATAGTTTAGGAGTTTTAAAACTGGCGCAGGAAAAGAGACTTGATCTGAATAGTGACATCAATAAATACCTGAAATCCTGGAAGTTTCCATACGACGAAAAATCAAATAACAAATTCATTACCCTTACAAACCTTTTAAGTCATACCGGTGGACTGACTGTTTCGGGGTTCCCTGGCTATGCAAAGGGAGAAGTTCTTCCATCTCTGCCGCAGATCCTCGATGGACAAAAGCCTGCGAATACCGGGCCGGTCAGATCATCGATCGAGCCGGGTAAAAGCTTTATTTATTCAGGTGGAGGTATTACTGTTTCACAGATGATCATAATGGACATTACAAATCAGCCATATGATGTTTTTATGAAGGCGAATGTCCTGGATCCACTGGGTATGACCAGTAGCTCATTTACCCAACCCTCTCCGGCATCCAGGGAGAAGTTGCTTGCTACCGGTTACAGGGTTGACGGCACGGAAGTTGAAGGCAAGTATCATATCTACCCCGAACAGGCTGCCGCAGGATTATGGACAAATCCCACTGACCTTTGCAGATCATTTATTGAGACCCAACTTTCATATATAGGTGAATCGGCAAAAGTATTGACACCAGAGATGACAAGGCTAAGATTGACCACTGTTCTTGATGATGCAGCACTCGGCTTATTTGTTAATTCAAGAGTTACCGGCTCTTTTAAGTATTTTAATCATAACGGAGGTAATGAGGGATTTTGCTGCACCGCCATCGGCTGCCTTAATGCTGGCGAAGGAGTGGTGATTATGACTAACACAGATCACAATAATGGCGCTATACTTGAAGAAATAGCGAATAGTGTCGCAACTGTATATAAATGGAAGGATTATTATCTGCCTGAAAAAGTCAAGGTTGTTGAAGTAGAGACCTCAGTCCTGAATAAATACGCAGGTAAATATGATATGGACGGAATAGCTGTAGCCTTCAAAATGAGCAATATAGGGTTGACAGTAAGTGTTTCCGGTGACCTTTACTGGAGAGTATATTTCACCTCTGACAACGAATTTTTTATAAGAGAAGGCAGGGGTCTCTACAGGTTTCAGACTGATAAGGATAAAAAGGTCACAGGATTCATTTTTAATGGGAAGACTGCAAAAAAGATTGAATAGTTGCATTCAACTGCCTCTTTCATTATTCCTGAAATTGGAAAACCGGCAGGATTTGTCATGTAAAACGATCCCTTAACCTGAGGTTGCAGAATATTTTTCATTTATATCAGGGAATCTCAGAATGGTCCTTGGTACGAATGAGGAAGGCAGCGGCATCTCATAGACGGTTTTCCGTAAAAAGGTGCCTAATGAGCTGCTGTCGGTAAACTTTTCCTGGTCCTGAACTGAAATAATATTACCAATACCGATGCGGGGTTTCTGTTTCCTTTTGTTGAAAAGCTCCGAAGGCATCCTTAACGTACGGATTCTCCAGTTTATCAAACCCAGGAAGTAGAAAAACGGAGAATTGAAATCAAAAAAACGAATTGGAACAATCGGAACTTTCACAGAATGAATAAGATGGAGTATACTCGCCTGCCATTCCCGGTCTCTTATCCGAAAGTCTTTTAAACTGAAATCCGAAACAGCTCCGGAAGGAAAAAATCCCATCGGATGACCACCCTTGAAATGCAAAATGGTTTCGCGGATTGCATTGAGGTTTGTTCTTGTAAGGATGTTTTTCTTATTGCCGGTAGGATTTACTGAAATAAAATTCTCATTCATCGTTTTCACTCGTGAGAGTATCTTATTGACCATAAACTTGTAATCAGGACGTATCCCGGCCATCAGATCTACCATTATAATTCCGTCCAGACCACCGTAAGGATGATTAGATACAGTAATAAAAGCTCCTTCCGGCAATCGTTCCAATCGTTCAGCATTGCCAATTACATAATTTACGCCTAAATCATTTAAAAATCTTGATGCAAATTCGGCTCCGGTAAAATCACCTGAATGGTCATATACCCGGTTAACCTTATCAATTGCAATTATCCGCATGATAAACCGGGCACGTTTTCTTCCCTTTTCTCCTTTGAAAAAAGAAGATATTTCCCCGAAGTCTTTTGCATCAATTACACTCATTATTCAAAATTACATTTTTATCTCCAAAATGCCTGGCAAGGCTCCAGGAAGATATTCAGGGATTCAAAATAACAGGTTCATCCGGATTAAGTTCATAGCTGAATCCTTTTTCGGATGCGTTCATTATTAAAACTTTGAAAAGGATCAGGTTTGCCAGTATCGATTCAGCCTTGTATGATGTTATCCTTGCAATTTTCCTGAACTTAGATAACGTTATCGATCCATTATTCATCAGGTACTCCAGAAGAGAATTTTCAGCCTTGCCGAATTTTACCAGAACTCCCGATTTCTTTTCTTCCTTTCTCCAGACCTGAAGCAGTACTTTATTTGCCACAAGGTTTTGGTCATTTCGTCTGAAATAAGAATGCCACTTCCCGTTTTCATCTTTGGCCTGATATGGCTTTTTATCTCCTTTGCTCACTATTACTTCCAGTACGGACTTTTTACCGGTCGCATGTAATTTTGTGGTAAAAGAAATATTGGGCCGGCAGAAAAGCAGTGATGCTGTTTCAACCATATAACATTCTTCATCAGATCTAATACCAGCTATACTCCCATTATCCCTGACTCCGATAAGCAATCTCCCTCCATCACTATTGGAAAAAGCAGATAATGTCCTTGCAATTTTTCTGCTGTCTGAAATACAGTACTTAAAGTCAAGGTGTTGATTTTCGCCCTCTCCGATCAGCCTTTTCAGATATTGGTCCATATTTTTTCATGATAACTCAAGCCTGAAAATACAGAAATAAAAGGATACTATAATTTTTCTGCAATCGGTTAATTTAGTCAATTCCGCGCAACCGGGCAATTTGTTTTGAAATACATCTGTCTATAAAGAACATTTGATATCTTTAACAATAGCCAATTTTAAAACTGAATAACATCACATGTAGTCTTTCTATTTGAAAAATTGCATTAGATTTGGCTTTGACTAAGGCATCGGGATAAGCTGTTTTTAAATGGATTCTGAGTGCCGGATTTACAAACAGTTAATCATTTATCAGACACCAATCAGTCTTAAAAATATTTGACTATGACCTGCAGGAAAGCGTTAAAATTTGTTTTATTTCTATTCTTATTCTGTGGCTGTGCAAACCAGTCATCAAAAAATGCCGGATGGCAATCCCTTTTCAATGGTGAAGATTTAACCGGCTGGGATACCTTTCTGGGACCAAAATACGATACAGTTCTGAAAAAGAGGGACACAATTCCGATCGGGCTCAATATTGATCCTGTGAAAGTATTCAGTGTGGTAAAACTGGGAGATGAAAATGTGATAAGGATTTCGGGTGAAAATTTTGGTGGCATCTCCACAACCCGTGAATTTGAAAATTATCATCTTCAGCTTCAGTTCAGGTGGGGGCAATTAAAATGGGCTCCAAGAAAAACAGGGAAAAAAGACAGCGGTCTGATGTATCATGCCGTTGGTCCTCATGGTGCGGATGGCGGAAACTGGATGAGGTCTCATGAGTTTCAAATTGAGGAAGGAGACTGCGGGGACTACTGGGGTTGCGCCGGAGCGATTTTTGATGTCAGAGCCAGGAAGGCTCAAAACGATACTTATATATACGATGAAAATGGAGATTTCCTCTCTTTTGGCATAACCAGTCCAAACGGACGGCACTGTATTAAATTTCCTGATGCAGAAAAACCTTCGGGTGAATGGAATACTCTTGATTTATATTGTTTTGGCAATACCAGTGTTCATGTAGTAAACGGAACGGTTAATATGACACTCCATAATTCCCGCCAGTCTGAAGGAGGTACAGAAATTCCGTTAACCAGGGGAAAGATTCAGATTCAATCTGAAGGTGCGGAGGTTTTTTACCGTAATATCCGAATCAGCTCCATTGATAAACTTCCCGGTGATATTTTGAAAGAGTAAATTCCATTTCTACTTCTCGCCGGCGATATCAAAGATTTTTATCTCCATTGGCCGGCTCGTCATGTCAGCCGTTTTGGTCCCGAATTCCTTGAAATAAGCGGTGCCAAAATGAGCATCAATTGCAGCCTGGTTCTTATATCTTTCAACAAAGATGAAATTTGTTTTCTCAAATGGATCCTGAAAAAGCATATAACCCTGACAACCTTCTTCCATGTTTGAGTTAGTAACCATAACCTGTGCAGCAGCCAGGAAATCAGTTTCCATCCCGGGTTTGATAAACACTCTCGCCGTAATCATTTTCTGAAAATCAGCAGGCTGAGCAGATACTTCAGCCTGTTGTTCTTTTGCGGGTGCATTTTGTTTACAGGCAAATCCAAACAAAGAAAGAACAATAGATAAGATCAGGATTCTTGTTTTCATTTTATCAGTGATTTAGGATTAAATGTAAATGTAGGAATTTATATCAAAAGTTAATTAAATCTGTCTGACTAGCTTTTGAGTTGTGAAGATGAATCAATGAACAAGATTCCGATTGAAAAAATTGTGATAATTGTCCCCAACCCAAAATAGAATATTTGTAGCGTCCTTGCTATTCCGGCAGGGGATCCTATTACTAATACTTCCACAAATTCAAAGAACATGATAACAATTCCAGTAACAGTTGCAAAGAGCACTGCAAACCTGTTTCTGCTAATAAGAAGAACAGCAGCCAGCAGAGCACTGCCACCCACGAAAACCAACAGGGCTGTTGCCGGGATCACGAAATCTTTAAATATTGATCCTTCCAGCAGATCAGCAGGGGGCGTATTAAATCCACCGAGGAGGGCGATACCTCCAAGGATACCTGTCAATGCAAGAAAACCGGTCAGGCTGACCAGTATTATATGAATGACTTTCCGGATTTGTTTCATTTACCCAACTTCAAATTTCGTAATAGATTTCTCTGCTGAAAGCTGAAATCTCAATTCCAACTTGGAATCAAATATACATTTTTATTTTTCCAGAAGGCGGGGATAATTGTTCAACTTCATTTTGAACATATACCACAATCCTATTGTTTTTAGATCAGCAGACCTAATTTTTCTTACATTGGATCGGTTTTGTTTCACTAAAGATTGAAATCCATTTAATATTTAAAGCGGACCTATGGGCCGGATTGTTTCTTTGTCTTTTCTGATTATAACTGTCTTTATTGTAAATGCTTATTCAGGTCCCACTGTTTATAGTTCCGGAATTACCGTTTCTATTATCTTACCTCAGGACACTGTACGGGACAATCAGTTTTTCCTGAACGGAAGATACTGGCGGAATCTCTATCCACTTGTTCAGGATCATCAATTTCTTTTTACGAGGGAGCTCCTGCCAGGATCTGTTACAATGAGAGGTAAAACATTTTCAAATGTCAGAATCAGGTATGACATATATAAAGATGAGATCATGACTCCAGGCAGCATGGGAGGATTCCTGCAGCTGAATAAAGAAATGGTAGACAGCTTTTCAGTCATTTTTCAGAAGAAAAGATATCAGTTCATAAGGATCCCTGATGATGCTGTTACAGGGCTGGAAGGCTATTGCAATGTTTTGTACAGCGGCAAACTTGCACTGTATGCCAAATATGGCAAAAAGATCGGTAAACTTGCAGTTGAAGGGAAGTATGACAGGTTTTACGAGGTAACCAGGATCTACATGCTTAAAGATGGCACATTCCATCTTTTGAGAAGCAAAAATGATTTTATGAGGCTGCTGAAAGAAGACAAAACCGAAATAAGAAACTTTATCAACAGGAACAAATTAATGATTTCAAAGGAATATCCGGCGAGTTTTATTCCTGTCATAAGCTATTTGGATACTATGAGATAACAGACGTGCTTTTATGAAACTGAAGGTTCCCACAATGTTTCTTATACTGGCTCTTTCCTGTGTGATAAAAGCTCAGGACAATAAGTGGGTGCCTTCAAATTACAAAGATCTGTCTTTTAAAGAATTCGTCTCGGTCACTCAACCACTGCTGAAAGTTAGATTCTTTTATAAAGATGAATGGGTGAAAGACCTGAAGATGGGTTCCTATCCGGAGAACTTCACCTTATCAGAAGTCCTTGATAATCTTTTACATGGAACCTCCATTTATTATTATGTTGACAGACACGGAAATGTAGTGCTCACAAAAAACTATGAAGTCAGAATTCCGGATGTATCGTATAACAGGGAAACGAGTTTTATTCCAGGCTCAGTCTCCTCATTTCCCATGAAAGGTGGCCATAATACCGGCAACACCTCTGTGGTTGTAGGAAATCCGGCTAAAACCGGTAAGCAGGGTACGGCTGTCGTTTCAGGGTATGTAACTGACAGTGAAACAAAAGAGCTCCTGCCGGGAGTGACCGTCAGCAACAAGGATCACTCAGCTGAAACCTTTACCAACGGATCCGGATTTTATTCACTGATACTGTCTGCGGGAATCCATACTCTTAAATTTTCATCACTCGGGATGCAGGAAAAGAATATCAACATCCAACTGATCGGAGACGGAGAAATGAATGTTGAGTTGACCAGTGAATATATTCCCCTGAAAGAAACACTGATCTTTGCAAGAAAGAGAATGGTCCTTCAGCGTTTTGAGGCCGGAGTTGAAAATATCAATATCACCTCATTAAAATTATCACCCACATCACTGGGTGAATCAGATATTGTAAACAGTATCCTTTTAGTACCAGGCGTGAAATCAGTTGGTGAAGGCTCTGCAGGTTTTAATGTCAGAGGTGGTTCAGCTGACCAGAATCTCATCCTTCTGTACGGGGCACCCCTCTTCAACTCATCCCATTTTTTCGGATTCTTTTCAGCAATAAATCCCGATATAATAAAAGATGTCAGCCTATACAAAGGGGGCATTCCAAGCCGCTATGGAGGGAGGATATCCTCAATACTCGACATCAGCACATCTGAGGGAAACAAAAAAGAATTTGAGGGAAGCGCCGGCATAAGTCCTGTAGCAACACATATCACGATTCAGGGACCATTAAAAAAGGATACCCTGAGCTATATTCTTTCCCTGCGGAATACTTACTCAAACTGGATCCTCGGGTTGATACAGGATCCCACCCTGCGCAGAAGCCGGGCTTCATTTTATGACATTAACGGGAAAGTAACTTACGACCTCAACAAATCCGATAAAGTTGAAGCTGCCTCCTATTTCAGTCAGGATGCATTCCGGTTAGGCTCAGATTCATTATACCGGTATAACAACCACATTTTGGCTCTAAAATGGCAGCATATCTTTAGCAGCACATTTTTTTCGGCTCTTTCAATAAATGAAAGCTCTTCGGAATACAATATTTCGAGTCGTGAATTTAAGCCAGAATCATTTATCCTCTCACATAAAATTAACAGCACCGGCCTGAAAGCAGATTTTAACTGGTTCAGGCAGAGGAACGAATTCAACTTCGGGCTTGATCTTAACGCGTATAAGGTATTGCCCGGTTCGTATAAACCGGCAAATGATTCATCGCTTGTAACTCCGTTAATTATTGATAGTGAGAGAGCGCTTGAGGCATCCTTATATTTCGACGACAAATTCAGGCTTACGGATTTTCTGTCGGTCAATGCCGGGATAAGAATGTCTTCATATTTTTCTCTTGGTCCGTCTTCAGTGCCGGTCTATCAGAAAGGTTTTTCAAAAAGTCCTTCGTCTGTTGTTGATACCCTCAATTTCAGATCTTTAGAGGTTTCCAAACTTTATGGTGGTCCGGAATTAAGATTTTCATTGAATTTCAGGACTTCAGACAACAGTTCTCTGAAGATAAATTATAACAGGACACGACAATACCTCCATCTTATCTCCAATTCAACTTCAATTGCACCAACCGATACATGGAAACTAAGTGATTATAACCTTAAACCCCAGGTGGGAGATCAGTTTGCCCTGGGATTTTACCAGATGCTTTTTAACAACAGGTTTGAAACTTCAGCAGATATATATTACAAGGTGATCAGGAATATGGCTGACTTTAAGGGAGGCGCCAAACTTATAATGAATGAGTCGATAGTGGAAGAAATCGTAAACGTCAGGGGAAGGGCTTACGGTTTGGAATTATTATTGAAAAAGACAGAAGGGAAACTTCGCTTCAGCCTGGGCTATACATATTCCAGGATTTTTATCAGGAGCCTGAGCCACCTCAGGGAGGAAATTATTAATGAAGGAAAATGGTTCCCCGCAAATTTTGACAAGCCGGGTGATCTGTCGGTTAATCTGAATTATCTTCTTGCCCGGAGATTTAGTTTCTCCGGAAACTATACCTGGAACAGCGGACGGCCCATAACCTTTCCGGTGGCTACCTACGTCATGTATGAAAATATGCTTGTTCATTATTCGGACAGGAATAAATACAGGATTCCTGACTATTCACGTCTGGATCTTTCAATAAGGGTGGGAGGAAACCTCAGGGCACATCAGATTGCTTATCCTTACTGGACATTCTCAGTTTATAATCTGCTTGGCCGACAAAATGTTTATTCAATTTATTTTAAAAAAGAAGGAGATGTTTACAAGGGTTACAAACTGGCAGTTTTTGCAAAAGCCATTCCTTCCGTAACTTTCGGTTTTGACTTTAAAAGCGGCAAATAAAGCGCAATGAAAAAAGGATGTTTTCTCCTGATAATTTTTCTGACAGGCTGTGTCACGCAATTTGTTCCCGAGGTTAATGAGGAAAAGGATCTGCTCGTTGTCGAAGGGTTGTTAAACGATCAACCAGGGACTGACACGGTAAAGCTGTCAAGATCCCTTCCTTTTGGGAAAAAAAGCGAAGCAATACCTTTCACAGGCTGCACAGTGAGTATTTCAGATGATCTCGGTAATACCTACAATCTGACTGAGGATACAGCCGGCATATATATTACAGATTCTTCAGACTTTAAGGGCGAACCCGGAAGAACTTATACTTTGCATATCAGGACTGTTTTTGAAACTCACTATGAGTCATTTCAGATGGAAATGAAGCCTGTTCCTCCGATTGACAGCCTTTATTATGAAAAGAAACCAGTTAAGGAGAGAATCGGGTATTACCCGGGTATTGATGCCTGCCAGATTTACCTCGATACCCATGATCCCTCAAATGATTGCAGGTTTTACAGATGGGATTACTCAGAAACCTGGGTGCTCAGATTGCTCTTTCCGGTGGAAAATATGACATGCTGGATATCAGATAAATCAAGGGCTGTCAACATAAAGAGCACCGCTGCTTTCAATGAAGCAGTTATAACGAGGCATCCGATAAATTATATCTCAAACGTAACCGACAGGCTGAAAAGAAAATACAGTATCCTGGTAAATCAATATTCATTGACTGAAGACGAATATATTTACTGGCAAAAAATACATAACCTTACAGGTGAGTCCGGAGGACTGTATGATATCATTCCGGCTTCAGTTCCGAGTAATATGAGATGTATTGAAAATCCGGATGAAAAGGTTCTGGGCTATTTCAGTGTTTCGGCAATGACCTCAAAGAGGATATTTATACAAGACAAGTTCGACGGAATTATCGAAAGGTATAATAATTGCATCAAAGGTATTATATACAGTTATCCTCCTGAAGGATTGGGAACTGAGGTCTGGATTCTTGAGGATCATCCATATGCCAGGACACCTTTCTGGATAATAACTGATGACAAAGGCTGTGCTGATTGCACGGTCAGGGGTTCAAATAAAAGACCAGCCTTCTGGGTCGACTAATTAAGAGGATCTTTTAAATATTTTATGAGGAAAAGACTAAAACCGGTGATTATTCTGCTGATATTCTCCCTGGCTATCCGGGGAGTCTCTGGTCAGGGCCAGGATAATGTCCGTGATCACCTCATGCAGGAATTCCAGAACTATATAAAAACGACACCCTGGGAAGAGATTTATATTCATACCGACAGGGAGGTTTATATTTCAGGGGAAGAACTCTGGTTTAATATTTATTTGATTGACAGGCAGAGTTTTAAACCTTCCCTGCACAGCAGGATAGCATATGTTAGCCTGCTAGATGCCGAAAACAGACCGGTTTTCCAAAAGAGGGTTCTGATTGACAATGGCTTTGGCCCGGGACAAATAATCCTTCCGGATACCTTAAGCTCAGGAATGTATACAATATTTGCATATACAAACTGGATGAAAAACTTCCTTCCCTCTAACTGCTTCAGAAAGGATATAAAGATCTATAATGCAATCCATAACAATAAGTTCAGGATGAGATTGCCTTCAGGCAAAGCCGCTGGAACCAGCGCGGATACCAAACCCCGCCTCAACCCTGCCGGTGCGGGAATTGGCCTGAAAATTTATGACAAGCCGGATGTTCTGGAGATATCTGTTTCGGCAGACAAAAAATACGGAGCGGGAAACGGAAATCTCTTTTATCTTGTTATCCAGACCCATGGAAATATTGACCGTATAAGTCCTGAAACAATAGTTGAAGAAATTAAGAAGATCACTATTCCCAGAAATTCATTGACTGCAGGGATCAACCAGGTTACCATATTTGATTCAAAAGGAGAGCCGGTGTGTGAAAGTTATGCATTTAACCCCGCCATGGAGAAACAGACGGCTGCCATTAAAACCGGGAGCAGCTTCAAAGAGCGGGAAAAAATTACGCTGGATATTGATCCTGGTGATTCTCTTGCAGGAGCAGTCACTTCTTCAAATTTCAGCATTTCAGTCGCTCCTGAAACATCAATTAATGATGGATCCGGGGTGGATAATTATCTGATATTCGGTACTGAGTTCGGTCCTCTCCCGTCGGATATGCCCGGGTACGGCAATATCAGTGAAATCCCTTATGAGGCTTTGGACACTGTTCTGGAAAACGTCAGGAGTAACTGGATCAACTGGAAAACAATCCTATCAGACACTCTGCATCAATTTATTTACGGGATGGAAAAGGAAGATCATTTACTTTCCGGAAAACTTCTGAATAACGATGGTTCTTCATCAGATTCTTCCGAAATTGTATTATTATTCATGCCTGGCAGGAAGGCCGGATTTCAGTATGCAAAAACAGATACTGAAGGGAATTTCATCTTCAATATCCATATTGATGAAGAAAACAAGGACTTAATATTCATGCCGGATAATGCAGGATAAAAATCAAAAAATCATTATCAATTCCTCATTTAGTGATCAAAATGACCAGTATCAGATGAAGGTTGACACAGCTGTTCTGGCAGTACCTTCCTTTTTTGCAGACTGGAGTGTCAACTATCAGGTTGAGAAGATTTACGGTGTTTCCAATACGGGAGACACCCTCGATCCGGAAGTATTACCACTTCGATCTGTCAGGTTCTACGGGAAACCTGATATAGAAGTGGTTATGGCAAATTACGTCAGACTGGATGAAATGAAAGAGATCTTTTTTGAACTTTTACCCCATGTTGCACTGAAAAAGAAAAAATCAGATTATGAAATATCAATAACTGACCGGGTTTATGATATCTGGTATCAATTATCGCCGGATATATTACTTGATGGTGTAAGGATAAATGATCCGTCAATAATAGCTGACCTCGATCCCAGGATTGTTGAGACGATTGATGTTGTAAAGGAAGAGTATTTAGTTGGAAAGTACTCATTCCCCGGCATTATAAATGTAACTACCAAATCCGCAGATTTTACCACTGTTCCATTGGCTGACTATATGATCAGAACCCGGTACCGGGTTATAGACCCTCTTCAGTCATTTGCTTCACCTGTTTATTCATCATCAGAAATGATGAACAGCACTGTCCCTGATTTCAGAAATACCCTCTATTGGAATCCAAACGTGCAACCGGGTAAAGATGGAAAGATCAGGGTAGAATTCTGGACTTCAGATGTTGCTTCTGATTATATTATCACTCTTCAGGGGATCACCCCGGGTGGAAAATTAATTTCGTCAACAAAATCCTTTACTGTTAAATAGAGCTCCCTATCAGTCTATAGTGAGAACCAGTACGAGAGCTTTAAAAGAAATATGTTGTGAGGAGTGGTCCTGAATAGCTCTTTCATGTCAGTCCCATAGGAAAAAAGACCATTGGAATCAGAACTTGTTCTTCCCTGGGACCACACCAGGTACAGAGTGGATCCGGGCAAATATTCCCATCTGACAACAAGATTCGAACGGAACTGGCGGAAATTAAAATCAGGATTACTGAATGAATATTCCTCAGTTCCTTCAAGATCTTCATCAACACTATAGGAATTACTGCTGCCATTATAGGTCAGTTCCTGAGACGTGAATGTCCGGTATCTGTCTTTGAATTTTTCAGCAACCGGATCAGTGATCCTGCTGAAATTCTCGTAGTTGCCTGCAGAAGTAAAGGGCTGACCATAGTACTCGATGGTCAGGTCGGGATAAATGGTATAGTTGATCCTGAAAGT
The DNA here is from genome assembly GCA_963703935.1 of uncultured Bacteroidales bacterium. Lineage (GTDB taxonomy): Bacteria > Bacteroidota > Bacteroidia > Bacteroidales > VadinHA17 > LD21. Next base: position 130,449 of record CAVPGA010000004.1, read on the forward strand.
AACAGCCAATGTCTTCATATCCAATTTTCCAAACAGGTATCTGGGATCTGTTTCAGGTCCTGCAATACTCACGTATTGCAGCTCCTCATTTTGCTTCTGGAATTCCGGCGATAACGAAATTGACAGGGAATTGACAGGTCTGAAGTTCAGATTTGTCCAATAGGCAAGGTATCTTTTGCTGTGACTGTCGCCGGCATCAAAGTAGCCGCCGAGATTAAAAGTGATCTTTTTAGACTGGTCGCTGTTAATATTGAGATTACATTCCATCTCACCGGGAAAAATGAATGACGGGCCGCCACGCAATAAGGACACATTTGTATTTTCACTGGTTCTGGTAAACGAACCATTCAGCCTCCACCTGTTCTTAAACTGGGTATTGAAATTCATATTTGTGTGTACTGATAAAAGCTTACCTGAAACATTCCAGTACATCCAATAATTGGTATTCAGGTAGAAGTTATTGAAGATGGCAAAGGGATTCCTGATATAATAAGCCACCCAGGTACCATGATGAATGATATCGGAATATCTCATGTAACCGATGTCATTAAATTCAAGTCCCGGAGAGCGGAGTGTCAGGCTGGTTTCGAACTGCAGTTTCTTCTGGCTGCCCCTTCCAAGTTTTACAGTTCCCCCCAGGCCTGAAAGTGAATTAAGTGATGAATCGACCTTCAAATAATTCTGATCAGGCCGTTGATAATACCTCGCCGAAGCCCGCTGCAAGTTAATTATTGCTTCCTCCCTGCCGTTTAAATTGCTGAATTCGGCATTTGCCGCCACATACCAGGTTCGCTCTTTCCAGTTACGCTGAAAATCAATTCCTCCGGTATATGCTGAAGATGGCAGATAGAACATCGCCGGATTTGTTATGTTTCTGTTAACTGCTGTAATCATACCGCCAAGTACTGTTTCTCCCTTGTTAAAATCCTGCTGAATTCTGCCGACAAAGTAGTTGGTAAAGGGTTCGACGCTCTCTTTCCGCCTCTCCCCGTTATTATCTATCAATGCATCTTCCTTCTGGGTGATGCTTTCAAGTAAACCGATCGAAAGGCCTTTTTTTGTTTTTCCCGAAACCTTTGCAGCTCCCAGTATTGTTGTTGATTCAGGCATTTTGACATATTCTCCTTCAGTAGTCCGGGGATAATTATGAGGATACCTGCCTATTCTTCGTGAATAGAAAAGGTTGTCACTGTACATTTTATTTATTACTATGGACTGGTTCGGAGAAAACTGATAAATATTCTTGCCCTCGATAAAGAAGGGACGGCGCTCGGAAAAAAAGGTTTCAAACGCTGAAAGATTGACCTCGGACGGGTCGGCTTCAACCTGTCCGAAATCGGGATTAATTGTAAAATCGAGCGTAAAGTCATTTGTCAGTCCAATTTTTCCATCCAACCCTGCAGAAACTTTTGAGGATTTACCATTGAGAAAGGGATTACCCTCAACTTTCTCAAATTTCTCCACTTTTCCCACGACGTACGGCAGCAGCTCAATATGGCGCTTCGGCTCGATATTCTTTATTCCGTGCAATTCGCCATATAAATGTATTGTGCCGGGAGCTCCCTTTGGAATAAACTGCCAGTCGGACCGTTCTTCAAGTCTGTATATCTGTCTCGACACCTGGATCCCCCAGACCTGCTCATCCTTTTTTCCAAACCGTAGCTGACTTAAAGGAATTTTCATTTCTGCGCACCATCCCAGGTCATCAACCGATGTCTCCAGAAACCAGATAGGATTCCAGCTATCATCTGAATTAAAACCGTTCTGGGTAATTACCTCATCCCCTTTTGCACCTGAAGCCATTGCAATGAACGAAAAAGCTGTTTGCTTGTCAAAATAGGAGTCGATGAATATTCCTGCCAGTTCGCCACTCAGATTATCCCTTCTTGTCATAATCCTGCTGATCTTCTCCGGTTCAGTGTCAAAAGCTCTTATAAATACATACAGGTTATCGTCATCATACAATATTTTGAAAGCTGTCTTTTGGGATGGCGGTTTGTTCTCCTGCGGCTGAATCTGGACAAAATCACCGCTCCATTCAACTGTTGCCCAGCAGTCATCTTTTTCCAGCCCGTCAATAACAGGAGGTACAGTTGCAAATTTTGTTTCAAAGGTCCTCCTCGCTACTGCATCCTGTGAGTAAGCGCTTGAAAGAAACACATTTAACAGGAGAAAAGACACAATCGTTTTTATGATGGAATATTTCATTAAGATTTTGGTTTATATTGCATTCAATAAAGACCATTAAAATTATCAAATGTTGCTTCTTTTGCTGATTAAAATCATCCGGATTTACGCCTGGGGATTTTGATCCTCGTAAATCTGGGGAATCTGCGGGAATCGAATTTGGCAATCTGCGTAAATCTGCGTAAATCTGCGGGGTCCGCGGGAAACGGATTTCGCAAACTGCGTAAATCTGCGCGATCTGCGGGAAACGGATTTCGCCTCCATCAATCTGATTTCCTGAAGAAAATATCTCCGCTGATAGTGGCTAATCTAATAAGTTCACCTCCGTTATTAAGTTTTTCCTTTAATTCTGAAGGTATACCCGAAGATTTGGGTTTCATTTCAAACTTATGATCAGTATAAACAGTTCCGGAAATTGTAGAAAATTCTATATCCGCCTGTTTTGACGGTGGAACTGCCAGATCAATAAAGCCGCTGATGGTTTTAACCTTCATTTTACCCGTCTGACCTTTGATGGTGATATTCCCGTTAATTGTTTCAACAGAAAAAGTAGCTTTTTCAGGTATATAAACCTGCCATCGGATATCTGATTCATTACAACAGTTATCCTTCCCCCTGAAATAGTCCTCCCTGAATTTTGCCTCTATTTCCACCGTCTTACCTGATTCGCCGGTTGTAATAAGGTACGCCTGGTTATCCTTGTTTTCGTTTATATTTACTGATGCAGTTGCGAAAACTTCATCCCTGTTCCATGTATATATCTCAATCGAATCTGCAATCTGGATATTCAGTTCCAGTGTCTCTTTATCTGAGAAGTCAATATGTTTTTCTGTTTTGGTCTGGGCATATGATGTGGCACAGCACAACCATGCTGTAATGAAAATTGCAATTGTTTTCATAAAATATGATTTCTGTTATATAATAAGAAAATGGAAAGGCATTAATTACCTTTCCTTATATAAACATTTCCGCTTACGGTGGCAATACTTATTTTTGGTCCGCCGCCATTTAAAGCGTAATCAAGATTATTACCTCCGATCCTTTTCAGGTTATCCCTTGTCTGAGAAAAATCGAAGTCTGAGTAAAAGGCGCCTGCAACTGTTTTAATCTCCAGATTTGCTGCTGTCCTGGCCGGAAGAGTGATATCAATCTCCCCGCTGATAGCATTGATTGATAAAGGTTTATCTGGTGTTGAATTTCCATAGGAAATGTTTATATCTCCGCTTATTGTGGAAAGGACAAGAGGACCTGTAACATTTTTCAGATCTATGCCCTGGCAACTCTGGATATCAATTTCATTTTTCATACCTGAAACAGAAATATTGCTTGATTTTTCACATCCGCTCTCTATTTCGAGTGAAAAGTTATCCGGAACCTTAATATTATACCTGGCAGTTCTTGTTATAGGCAGGATACATGTAACCGATACAATGCTACCAGTTTTATCAATTGAAAGTCCGATTCCGGTATTATCATTTCCGCCGGGGTAGATTGGTTTTAATCCCTTCGCTCTTTCAGGATTTTCAAAATTCCCGTTTTCAGAAGTTATTATTACTTCGTTTCCGCTGTAACCTTCAATCGGAAGATCGCCAGGGAAGTTCTTAAGTATGAGTTTCCCGTCCCTGGTGTTCTGGACCTGGATTTTGTGCTCCTGACCTGAAGCGAGTCCGGCTGACAGAAGGAACATCATTAAGATTAAGTTTATTTTTTTTGTTTTCATTACATAATTTTTTAATGGTTTAAGTCTGATCGGGTAAATCCGGTATTCACCCGGCCTATTATCAATTGAATTCAATTTTCTTCAGAAATGTCAGATAAGCATTTTAACTCCGTTCTCTGCTACAGTTTTAACTTCAGGTATGGTCTTGTCGCTTGAAATGATCTGTTCAATAGATTTTATGGCGCTTTTTTCCTGTATCTCCACCAGGATATTAATGAGAGTTACCTGTAAAATTGGGTCTTTCTGCAAGGACAAGGATTCTACAAGGGAATCACAGACCGACCTTTGTGACGTAAATTTTGCCAGGGCATATGCTGCCGCCATCCTGACATTTACATTCTTATCATTATTAAGGGTCTTCACAAGTGCATTAATTATGTTCTCATCCGGAGAATTAATTTCCTTCGCATAATCCATAGCCTGGATCCTGCTGCTTGACGATTCATCTTTCAGCATGGTGAACATGGCATTTTTCCTGAGAGCAGTTACCTCTGATCTAAGCTCACTCATTTCGGTTGACTGACCTGAATTTGAAATTATGGAATAAAATATCATCCCTAAAAATGTACCGGTCACAAGCAATGCAATTCCGGCGGCAATTCTGTAAACGCTCCGGTCAAACCAGCGCTGATGTGAACTCTTTATCCTGCTTCATTCTGCTGCTTTCGCTCTTTTTGATCTCGTTATGAAGCATATGGTAAAAATTGATCCGCAATGAATCGTCAGGTTTTGTCATCTCCTCCTTTGAGATCTGCCCTAAAACCTCTTGAATTCCAAGCAACTCATCCAGGCAGCTTTCACAGGTCTCAAGGTGTTTTTCAATCTGCCGGGCTTGTTCAGCTTCCAGCTTATTGTCAAGGTAGTCTAACATTAAAGCTTCAACCTCTGTGCACTTCATCTTTTGCTGTATTAAATCTGTTTCATGTAAATACTTCTTAACTGCTTGATTGCCCTGTGCATCGCAACTTTTATTGCGGGAACAGACTGATGGATTAAAGGAGAAATCTCTTCATATTTCAGCCCCTGGTAACGACTCAGCACAATTATCTCGCGTTGTGCATCGGTCAGCTTGAATAAAGCCCTGGTGAGTTTCTCAAAGTCCTCCTCTGCAAAACTTCCGGCATCATCAGTCACGTCTCCCGGATATGTTTCAGTAACCATGAAAAGCTCTTCACTTTTTTTCCGCTCCCTGCAATAGTCTGCGTGGAGATTTCTGGCAATCTGGTAGATCCAGGATTTCACTGTATTTCCGCTCTTAAAGGATTCCCTGTATTTTACCATTCGGTAGAAAAGGTTTTGAGTCAGATCCTGGCTGTTGTCCCTGTTCAGTCCCATCTTGAGGAAAAAATTATAAAGTCTCAGATGGTATCTTTCGAACAGTATCGCCATCTCCGCAAGATTCCCCTCCTTTATATTCTGCATTACAGTCTCGTCCGGGATATTCTCTGCCATGTGATTTTGCTTTCTACAATGATTACTCGTAAAGGTATAAATGGTTACAAAAAATCAGATAAAAAAATCCAATCCCGCTTCCTGATCTATAAAGTAAAGGGTGCTTACCCGGGCTTACCCCCAACCCCCTAAGGGGAAAGGATACCTGAAGAATTGGTTTTATTGAAGGGGCTGTTGAAAAGAGTCTTTTGTGAACCTTCGTGATAACCATTAAGACTACTATATAACTCTTTTACGCATATTATATACAAAAAGACGATAATTAGTTATTGAACCACGGAGTTAAAGGAGTAAAAACGGAGTTACACTGTTTTGAAACTCCGTGTATTATTCTGGGAAACTCTGTGTAACTCAGTGGTTAAAGGATTTAAGGATTCTCATTTTATGAAGTTATCAATTTTGATGTTCCTATTAATCTGCATAGGTGAAGGACTTTGTGGTAAAAAATAAATCCATACCACAAAGGGTCACAAAGTATTACACCAGGGAACACAAAGGGAGAAAGTCCAAAAAATCAACTTTTTCGATAGCTTTCAGGATCACCCCACCATTATATCAGTTTGACAACGCTGAGCATTATATAGACTATCCCGTAAATAAAGCAAATGGTAAAGAATAAGATGCCTGCCACACCGGCAGGCAACAGAATTTTAAAAATTGATTTCGTTCTTTTTTCGTAGTCCTCAACTAACAGTTCATTTTCGCTTTCCATGATTTCATGATTACAGATTAGCAAGAAAAATGACTCAGAATGTTGCGATTCAACTCAGCCTTTTACCGTTATCAAAAAGGTGATCCAGGATGTACCGCAAAGAACAAAATTAGGCCATCCCCTGCTGCAGAAGATTAATATGGAATTAAGTTCAAATTAAGGAGGAATTAATACGCGGGCACAAACGGTTAATGATCCATATAATCCTGGTCAAGTGCCAGTTTCATAAGATAAATGTCATGTTCCCCTATAAGCTGACCAAACAGGTTTCCCCCGGTAAGTCCGAGGTGATAAATATTCCCATTATTACCGAGGCTTACTGTCTTTCCTGATACCCCGACAGCTGCTCCCTGTTCTCTTATAATCCGTTCCCAGAGCATACTTCCGTCTTTTTTATACATTCTGATAAATGCCCTGCCAGGAGGCAGATTTAAGAGGCCACTAACCAGAAAATTTTCTGGTGTTTTCTTATTAAGATCGATCCCTCGAACACTATCATGGTTTTTAGTCCCGAACTGACTTGTCCAGGCAATACCTCCTTCCGGACTGATCCTGGCAATAAAGCAGTCGCCATTGCCTATCTGACTGCAACCCAGGTTTCCGGTTGTGGTTCCTCCCGCATAAAGGTCCGTACTATCAGAGATCACCTGCAATGCTATATCAAAACCATCAGTACCAAACTGGGTGAATTTTATCAATTCACATTTCTCGGTAAAAGAGCCAACAAATGCATCCATAAATCCCTTGTTGGCAGCTCCCAGATCTCCCAATGTTGTGCCACAAACAAAGATATTTGACCGATTACCGCCTGTTATCGCAATACCATAGTCATCCATCTTTGTACCAAACTGATAAGCGGATATTTTATTCCCGTCAGAGTCAAGTTTTATAATGATCCCATCTGTTCTGCCAAAGGGAGATCCTCCAAGATTGCCTGATGTCGCCCCGGTAATATAAATAAATCCCTTTTCGTCAGCATATATTCCATTTCCGATGTCAGTACTGTCGGTACCAAATTGTTTTGTCCATTCCACCTGCCCTGCCGGATTGTATTTTATGGCAAAAATATCTTCCCTGCCGGAGTTTCCGGAACCCAGTGAACCCTTTGTTGATCCGGTAATATAGACGTTGCCATCACCATCGGCTGCAGACCAGAGAACATCTTCCTCTTCAGCTGTCCCAAACTGTTTTGTCCAAATTGTATTCCCCGAAGAATCAATTTTAGTGATGAATCCGTCATTGCCTCCAAAATTGTTCCCATCCATGGCTCCCGTTGTCTTGCCTGAGATATAAATAAATCCGTTTTTGTCAATAACATGGTTAAGTGAGTAATCTTCCCCCACTGTTCCAAATTGTTTCCCCCAGATAAAGCTGTTTTGTGATTTTGCATTATTCCCGGTAATGCATATCAGAAGAAAAATAATCACGCTTTTAAGTTGGAGCATTTCTTTCATAGAATTTTGTCTTTCGTATAATACCCAGAATTTTTCGGTGGCCTCCCGATTACTTTGGAGAAGTAAATCAGCTCACAAGATAAAGATAAATAATAAAATATTCTTCTGTAGTTTTGAACCTCAGGGTCCACCATTAAACAAGCCTGGGGGTAACTGAACAATGATTCCTGTTACTCCAAATTGTTTCAAAGAATGAAAGCTTGCGGCAAATGTTTTGCAGAATTATCAGTTCTGTTTGAACAATCATCCTTTATCCTGTGTTTAATAGATTGAAATTAAAATCATTTATAGTTATGAAAAAGATCTTTTTGGTTGTGGTGCTTATGTTAGCCGTGACAATGCTATGGTCACAGGAAAAAAAGGAAGACAGAAACTTCAGAATTCCATTAATTGGTGAAGTTGCTCCTTCATTTACTGCAGAATCAACAGCTGGAACGATAAATTTTCCTATGGATTACGGACGTAACTGGAAAATTTTGTTCAGCCATCCACAGGATTTCACTCCTGTATGCTCTTCCGAAATACTGGAACTGGCAAATTTGCAAGACGAATTTGACAAGCTTGGTACAAAACTGGTAGTGGTTTCCACTGACCCACTCACCACCCATCGTGACTGGAAAAAAGCTCTTGAGAGCCTTGAATATAAGGGAAGGACACCTGCGAAAATTAAATTCCCAATTGTTGACGATGAGAAACTTACTGTTTCAAAAATGTACGGTATGATTCATGCTCCTTCAAATACTACAAGGGATGTAAGAGGGGTCTTTATTGTTGATCCGGATAATGTGGTCAATGCAATCTACTTTTATCCTGTAAATGTAGGCCGCAGCACAGAAGAACTTATTAGAACGCTTACAGCACTTCAGACAGCCAAAAAGAACAACGTTCTGACTCCATCAGACTGGCAAGCCGGGAATGATGTACTTATTCCTTATATGCCAAAAGCAGATAACAAGAAATCTGTTGATGCAATAAGCGGCATATATAAAGTCGCATGGTTTATGACCTACAAAAAATTAACTCAGTAAACAGGTCATTGGTTTAAAGGTTCTCGAAGGTATTTTATTAGCAGAATTATTATAAAAGGGGTCAGTGTAATACTGGCCCCTTCTGTTTTTGTAGTTCTCCCCGATCCCGTAGATATCTGCTGAACACAGAGTTTCACAGAGTAAGACACGGAGTTATAAAACTGTGTAACTCCGTCTTTACTCCGTTTTTACTCCGTGTTTAAATAACCAAGTAATGTCTTATTGTATATAATATTATATAAAAGAGTTTTTCGGTAGACAAGATGATTTTTATCCCTGAAAGGATTTAAGAACCTGTACCTGACCGGATATTATAAGTAATAAGTAACTGGTTATCACCGTTATTTAGTCTAGCCGCCAGAATAATGGTTTACCTCATCATTTTGAAATTGAACAAATCAGATAAAAATTTTACTTTTAGCCAGTCTAACAAGCCTGTTAATTGAGACGAACACCAATTATAACATGCCTTTTCATTTTTCTGTGCAAACCCGGCTTTTCACAGGGCTTTACAGACAGTAACCTGCCTATTGTAATTATAAATACAGACCAGGCCAGGGAGATCCCGGATGATCCGAAAGTTCCCGGGACCATGAAAATAATTTACCGGGGGTCAGGTCAAAGAAACTTTTTAATTGACCAGAACAATGCGGCATACCTTGACTATAACGGAAGGATGGAAATTGAGGTCAGGGGATCCTCATCCCAGGAGCGACCGAAAAAGCAATATGGCTTTACCACAATGGAGGCTGACAACATCACGGAAAGAAATGTCAGTTTGCTGGGAATGCCCGCGGAAAATGACTGGATACTTAACGGAATGGTCTTTGACCCGGCATTGATCCGCGACTACCTTTCTTATAACCTGTCGAGGCAAATCGGACAATATGCCGCCAGGACTGCCTATTGCGAAGTTGTAATAAACGGCAGCTACAAGGGCCTCTATGTTCTCCAGGAAAAAATCAAGGCAGACGATAACAGGGTCAATATTGTCAAGATTGGCACCTCGGATCTTACCCCCCCGGCACTGACAGGAGGTTATATTACCAAAGCTGACAAAACTACCGGCGGAGATCCAGTTGCCTGGACAATGTCCTCCTGGTTTGGCGCCACAATCTCATACATTCATGAATTACCAAAACCGGAAAACGTATTGCCCCAGCAGACGAATTATATCCACAACCAGTTTAATTTGCTTGAAGCAACTGCCTTTACCGGCGATATTTCTCCTGCGTACGGTTATCCTTCGGTAATCGATATACCGTCGTTTATCGACTGTATGATCATTAACGAGCTGGGTTCAAATGCCGATGCTTATACCTACAGTGCTTTCTTTCATAAGGACCGGAACGGCAAACTGCGGGCGGGTCCCGTTTGGGACATGGACCTTACCTACGGCAACGACTTGTTTTTCTGGGGATATGACAGAAGCCACACTAATGTCTGGCAGTTTTCGACAGGTGACAATGATGGATCGAGGTTCTGGAAGGACCTTTTCAATAATCCTGCGTTCAGATGCTATTTGTCAAAAAGATGGAATGAGCTTATTCAGCCGGGTCAACCTTTAAACCATTCAGCAATTGAGGCTTTTATCGATCAGACTGTTTCAGGGATCAATGAAGCTGCCATACGGGATTACGCATTGTGGGGAACAGCCGGCATCTTTCATCAACATATCGCCAACCTTAAATTATTCGTAAATACAAGGATAGCCTGGATGACTTCAAATCTTGGATCATATTCAGAATGTGACAACGTTCCGGTACCACCGCTTGTTATTACAAAGATAAATTACCATCCTGTGGTATCTTTTGAATTTCCGGTAAGCGAGGACCTTGAATTTATTGAGATCACAAACGACGGAGATCAGAATGTCGATATGACAGGTATATATTTTGGAGGTACGGGCTTTGTATATCAATTTCCCGCCAATACAGTTATGAGTCCTCACTCATCAGTACTTCTTGCGAGTAATTCGGGAGCTTTCCGCGCAAAATATGGTTTGTCTCCTTTTGGCCGGTTTACCAGGCAGCTCTCAAATAAATCCGAAGATCTGGTGCTTTCAGATGCCTTTGGAAATGTAATTGACAATGTCACTTATTCTGATACAATTCCATGGCCTGATGCTGACGGCAACGGGAGGTACCTGTCCCTGACGGATCCATCGCTCGATAACAGTCTGCCTGAAAACTGGACAGCATCAAATGAAATAATTGTCTCGGGTCATTATATTACCGGGGGTTCCCTGATATCGTTCTATCCGAATCCTGTCGATGATATCCTGAATATCCAGTCTGAATCAGAAATAAGTTCAGTCAGCTTGTTTGATATTTATGGCAGGCTACTTATGACTATTCAGGTGGGTAATGATAATTGCGTACTTAACCTGGGCAGCATTCCAAAAGGTATGTATATGATCAGGATTACGACCATAAGTATGACCGTTACGGAGAAGATTATCAAGGAATAATAGATCTGCGTTAGGGGCTGTTGAAAAAGTCCTTTGTGAACCTTCGTGATAACCTTTGAGTACTTTGTGGTTAATCATAATTTATTGAACCACAAAGGATCACAAAAGTAATACACTAAGGAACACAAAGGGAAAAAGTCCGAAAAATCAACTTTTTCAACAGCCCCAGGTCTGCTAGATCTGCGGGAAAATTTTCAGTATTAAAGCAACCCCACGGCTTTCATCCATTTCAGGCACAATTCGGGCCATGATGATTCTGTCCCTCCATTGGGTGACAATCCGTAACCATGACCGCCTTTCTGAAAAATATGAAGCTCCGCAGCGATTTTGTTCTTTTGCAATCCTCTGAGATAACCAATACTGTTCATGACCGGAACAGCATTGTCATCGGCCGAATGAACCAGAAAGGCCGGGGGAGTGTCCCTGTTTATCTGCAATTCATTTGAAAAATGGCGGACTGCGGCTTCATCAGGTTTTAAGCCAATCAGATTATTCCTTGTTCCCCTGTGTGTAATTGTTGTATCGAAAGAGACGACCGGGTAAATTAAAAGTGAAAAATCAGGACGGGCACTTGTGTTGTCTTTTACTTTATATACAACTTCAGCATAATGTGTCGATAGTGTCGAAGCAAGATGTCCGCCTGCAGAAAAGCCTATCACGCCAATTTTCCCCGGATTGATTTTCCACTTTGCAGCATTGCGTCGGATAATCCGCATTGCTTCCTGGGCATCCTGCAGCGGACCAATTGATTTGTTCTCCATGATCCTGTCGGATGGGAGCCGGTATTTCAGAATTATCCCTGCAATCCCGTTATCATTCAGCCATCTGGCAATGGCATTGCCTTCATGGTCAAACGCCAGTGCACCATATCCGCCGCCAGGACAAATCAGTACTGCAGTTCCGTTCGCCATTGCGGCAGGTGGCAGAAACACAGTAAGATCAGGGTTTGTAACTTTCTCACAGCGGGTGATTCGCCCGTCTTCAGTAGTGATCTTCTCAACATAGCCGGGATCGGTCTTTGATCCGGGAATTCCATCGGGCCATAGCTTTAAAGTGAGTGGTTGAGAAAATGAGTTGACAGTCATGATATTAAGGCAAATAATCAGGAATAATGAAATCCTTGTCCTCATCTTGATGATTATTAGATTTGAAAAATAGAAACCTTTTACTTTTAAATGCTATCCCATGGAACAAGTTTTGACTTATAAAAATTAATGTTCATTGCCTTAAACCGTTCCCCATGATGAGCCAGCCGCAGCTTGTATTCTTCCCAGCTTCTTTCTGAGGATGGAGTCCATCCTATCTCAGCATATCCAGGAAGCCTTGGAAAGACCATATATTCTATGTCAGCCATTTTAGCTATAGTCTCCGTCCACAACGGTGCTTCAATGCCTATGATATTTTCCTTTCCTATACCGGAAATGAGAGTTGAGGGATCCCAGATGTATGCACTGTCGACTTCAATATAACCTGCCCAATGCAGACCCAGCGGTGACTCCCGGTTATATTGCATATCGATATATGCCTTTGATGCCGGTGACATCAGGATTTTTGCATCCTGCTCCAGCAGCCAGATTGGCATTCTTTTCGCTGGCCCAGACCTGCGCAACAGTGTTGGGTTTCAGAGTTGACAAAGCAATTTCATCCCATCCGAGTACTGTTTTGCCATTAGCTGTCACAATATCCTGAACCCTGTTAATGAAAGGAATATAATCTTCAATCTTTGTAACATGCGATTCATCTCCGCCGATATGGATATAGGGGCCCGGAGTCAGACCTGCCAATTCCCTAACAACATCATCAATAAACTTATAGGTGATCTCATTTTTTGTACACAAGGTGCTGAATCCGACTTCTGTTCCGGTGTACAACCCGGTTGCTTTTCCGCTGCAGTTCAGTTCAGCATACGATGCAAGTGCAGCATTTGTATGTCCCGGCATATCAATTTCAGGAACAATAGTTATAAAACGGGCTTTTGCATAATTGACGATGTCAGAATATTGATCCTGTGTGTAATAGCCACCCTGACCTCCGCCCACCTGAGTGCTTCCTCCGTGCAAAGTCAGGTTCGGCCATGATTTGATCTCTATCCTCCAGCCCTGGTCATCAGAGAGATGCAGATGCAGTACATTCATTTTGTATAAAGCCAGAAAATCGATAAACCGTTTTACATCCTCAACTCTGAAAAAATGGCGGGCGACATCAAGCATGGCTCCGCGATAAGAATAAACCGGATAATCGACAATTGTTCCGGTTGCAATTTCCCAGGGTCCTTCCTGTCTGGCGCTTATTTCAATTTTCGCAGGAAGCAACTGCCTGATGGTTTGCGTGCCACGAAATATCCCGTCAGTTTTACCTGCACTTATTGTTATAAGTTTTTTTGTAATAGTAATTTCATATCCTTCATCACCACCTGAGGCTCCTTCTCCTCCTGATAATGTAAGAAAGATCCCGGTTCTGGGAGGTTTGGCCGAGGCTATCACGTCTATTTCAAATCCGGTTGATTGCCTAATCCTGTCAGCAAGTATTTGTCCAATCTGTCCGAGCTCGTCCGATCCGTCCTGAACAAAAATATCAGTATTGGTATTAACCTGAAATACATCACCTGTTGATATGACTGATACAGGTTTTGGTATTAAAGGCGCCTTTCCAAGGTCTGACACAGTTTTCGGACCGCATGACATCTGGGTCATGGCGGTGGATATAACAACCAGAACTGTGATTAATGTTTTTTGCTTTTTGTTAAACATGGCTTATGGATTTTATTTTTGGTTAAGATAAAGAAATTATTTTTGCCACAAAGTCCATCACCTATGGAAAACTAGAGGAACATCAAAAATAACAATTTTAAATAATGGGCTCTTTCTGCGCAACCTGCAAGATAAGATGTCGATTTTCGAAAAGCAGTACCGGGTGGGTACAAACAATATTTTGCTCCAATCCGCCAAACATTGCTATTAATTCTCTGTTTACATTTTACACCAGGATCAGATAATATGGCCAACTATCGAAGTCTACTTGAAAATGAAATTGATCCGGATCCATACATTCAGTTTGAAATATGGTATAAGGAGAGGCTTAATTCCGGAACTGAAGTACCTGACGCTGTAAGTCTTGGTACTGCGACTCCTTCCGGCAAGGTGTCGGTAAGGACTGTGCTGCTGAAGGAATTTGATGAAAAAGGCTTTGTGTTCTACACGAATTACAACAGCAGAAAAGCTTCCCATTTATTGTCTAACCACAGGGCTGCTTTGCTTTTTTACTGGCCAGAATCAGGAAGGCAGGTTCGCATTGAGGGTGTCACGATAAGGGTATCTGAGGAAGAGTCAGACGATTACTTCAAAACCAGGCCTCGGGAAAGCCAGATTTCGTCCTGGGCCAGTGACCAGAGCTCAATCATTCCGGGCCGTCACTACATTGAGAAACAGTTCGAATCGTTCAAGTCTATTTTTGCTGAAAAAAATGTCCCGCGGCCAGAGCATTGGGGAGGATTCAGGCTTATTCCCACCTGGTTTGAATTCTGGCAGGAAAGAGAGTTCAGGATGCATGACCGCCTGACCTATGTCAAGAGGGATAACAGGTGGGTTATTGAACGTCTTGCTCCATGACGGTCGTGCAGTCTGGCAGTCGTGCAAGTATTACAAGCCGTGGAATTTTTTTGACCTGCAGGACCTGCCAGACTGGTATAACCTGCAAGACTTATTTCCCTGAAGGATTATCTGCCCTTTTCTGAAACTCCTCCTGAAGCTCTTCTATCGTATTGTTGGTTTTGAGATACTTAATAAGTTCCGCAAGCTGACCGGCCTCACTGGCAAGCAGCAATTCTCCCAGCCTTTTATTTGGTTGAGCCACATCGCTGGCATAATGATTGGGATAATTTGCATACCACCAAATGCCTGTGTAACCAAACCTTAATTTTTCCAGCCTGTTCTGATTCAGACCTGATTGACTTTTTATTTCCTGTTGGTCGACAAGGTCGGGTCTTATTACAAACATCATCGATGTCTCTTCTTCCCCGGCATGCCCGTCGAGTTTTGCTTTTTTAAGAGACGTGATCTCAGGCCCGTTCACAGGATCGTTACCTTCACGGAAGAGAACAACGATGTAATCCTTCCGGCTGGCAAGCTGGGATTGGCAGAAATACTGTAGAAAACCGCTGTTTCCTCCATGTCCGCTTTTCAGGATAATTTTCTTTAACCCGTTTCTGGAGAGCTCATTGCAGGATTCTTCAAGCATTTTCCACAGCAGTTCATTACTATAAGCAAGTGTTCCGGCCTGATGTTTTGCCTCAAAGATCTGCCCGAAATAATATGGAGGGAAAACTACTGCATACTCCTTTGCAGCAGCCTGAAAAGCTGTTTCCCTTGCTTCAAACATATCGGTTCCGATTGGCAGATGAGGTCCGTGTTTTTCAATAACCCCCATTGGTATTACACAAACTCCTCCGGCTTTGGCAACTGCAGCAGGAAACTGCGGCGAAGTGAGTTCTTCCATTTTGAAAGGTAACTCTGATTTGGCTGTCTGCTGGGCTGCCAGGGTACCGGCAAATATTAATACAGAAAATAGAATACTTAATCGCTTCATAGTTAAAAGGTTTAAATTATTTGATAATGTCTTATTTTTTAATCCGGCTTTTGTAAAATTAACTTAATAAAGAACCTGAAATACCTCAGTCCCGAAAGAAATAATGCAAGGCCAATTCCAATATAAAGGACAGAGAGATAATTTTTGGGAATTCGGGAATGTCTCATCGTGATGCCCAGCAATACCATAACAACGACAATTATATAACTCCGCCATGTCATAAAAGAAAATATGCATTTCTTTTCTGAGATTGGCATTAACCTGGTAAGGTTTC
Source organism: uncultured Bacteroidales bacterium (assembly GCA_963703935.1). Classification (GTDB taxonomy): domain Bacteria; phylum Bacteroidota; class Bacteroidia; order Bacteroidales; family VadinHA17; genus LD21. The sequence goes on from CAVPGA010000004.1 coordinate 146,330, forward strand.
TGTCGGCAATTTTCAGGAATCCAAAATGGTGTACAGGCATGGCAATAACAAAACCAGTAAGATAATACACAAATCTACCCTGAAATTGCATTAACCAGGATACAGCAAGTTTGAGAAGCATCACTCCCACTCCACACCACATAAGTCCAGCAAGAAAAACCAGAATTTTTTTATCTACAGCAGGTTTTAAATTACTGATTTTCATGAAAGTATTATTCAATTTTTGCCAGCCGGTACGGTTTGATTTCGATAGCCTTCCAGACTCCCTGAACAATGTATGGTTCCTTCTTAAGGCTAATGTCGAGCGCAGCCCTGTCAGGAAATTCATAAATTATCATGGAGCCGATCATCTGGCCATCATCATTGAGGATCGCCCCGCCAAGAAGAAATTCACCGTTCTTTTTAAGAACCGCTATCTTTTCAAGATGTTCCGGGCGTGCTTTCATTCGTCTGTCCAATGCACCGCTATCTGTGCTGTCATAAGCTAAAAGTAAAAATTGCATATCCTGGTAGTTTGAAAATGTAACACATCAAATTTAAATAAATATTATAAAGATGAAGATTGAAAATGCAAAAGGCAATATTGATTATATTTGTTATGCACTTTGAACTCATCCCCGGAATGGCGGATTTTAAATCTTTAATTAATCCTTCAAAGTTCTTTCGTGATCTTAAAAGCAAAGATCACAGACCTTCATTCGGGGCTCTTGACATTTTCAAATATATCGGCCCCGGATTGCTGGTTACTGTCGGTTTTACAGATCCGGGCAATTGGGCTGCAAATATTGCAACAGGTTCAAATTTCGGATACACTCTTCTTTGGGTGGTAACGCTCTCAACCATTATGCTGATAGTTCTTCAGCATAATGTCGCCCATCTGGGCATTGCAACAGGACTTTGTCTGTCTGAAGCGGCCACAATATATGCAAATCCGTTAGTCTCCAAATCAATTCTTTCATTTGCCGTACTGGCATCCATTTCCACATCGCTTGCGGAAATCCTGGGAGGCGCAATTGCACTTGAAATGCTGTTCGATGTACCTGTCAGAATCGGGGCAATTCTCGTTACGGTTTTTGTTATCATTATGCTCTTCTCCAATTCTTACAGGAAAATTGAAAAATGGATCATTGGTTTTGTTTCAATTATCGGGCTTTCATTTCTGTATGAAATATTCCTTGTAGATGTCGACTGGGCAAAAGCCGGCATTTCATGGGTAAAACCATCAATTCCCGAAGGCTCTGTTCTTGCTTATGAGTGTCCTCGGAGCGGTTGTTATGCCACATAATCTTTTTCTTCATTCTGAGATCATCCAAAGCCGCCAGTGGAACCTGAAGGATGAAAATATAATCAGGAAACAGCTGAAATATGAATTTGCTGATACTCTTTTTTCAATGATTGTAGGATGGGCTATCAACAGCGCAATGATAATCCTGGCTGCTGCAACATTTTTTAACAATAACATAAAAGTCGATGAACTTCAGCAGGCTGAAAGAATACTCAGACCATTGCTTGGAACAAATGCTTCAGTGGTTTTTGCGGCGGCGCTACTTCTTTCCGGAGTTGCTTCATCAATTACCTCAGCAATGGCCGGAGGTTCAATAGTTTCAGGGATGTACAGCGAACCATATGATATCAGGGATAACCATACAAGGAGCGGAGTTCTGATTTCACTGATCGGCGCACTTATAGTCATCTTTTTTATTGGCGATCCATTTAAGGGACTTATATTGTCACAGGTATTCCTGAGTATTCAGCTTCCGTTTACCGTTGTAATTCAGATCTATCTCACTTCATCAAAAAAGGTGATGGGAAAATATGCCAATGGCGGATTGTTGAAAATAGTTCTTGCATTGATTACGGCTGTTGTGACATATCTAAATATTAGACTACTTTTTGATTTTATTATCAGGTAGATTATTTTGGAACCGGATGGCTGAAAAAATATAAGACCGGTATTGTTTTAAGCGGAGGAGGAGCAAGGGGATTTGCACATCTCGGAGTTCTGGAGGCACTTAATGATGCTGGAATATTTCCGGATGTCATATCGGGCACCAGCGCCGGAGCTCTGGTCGGTGTTCTGTATGCTGACGGTTATACTCCAAAGGAGATACTGGACATGATGAACTCCACAAGCAGGCTGCATTATGTAAGGCCAACAGTGTCAACGGAGGGATTGCTTCAGATATCAGCGGTATCGAACGTATACTCAGGGAAAACCTCCGTGCAAAGAAGTTTGAAGATCTTAAAATCCCTCTTTTTGTAACCGCAACAGACCTTAATAACGGTAGAACCGAGTATTTCTCTGAAGGCGAGTTATTAGACCCGGTAATTGCATCGGCAAGTATTCCGGTTCTCTTTAAACCTGTAATAATCAATAATATACATTATGTTGATGGCGGGGTTCTTGATAACCTGCCGATTAAACCAATTGAAAACAAATGCGATTTCATCATAGGTTCTTTTGTAAATCCGACCGGGTATGAGGAAACTGTGACAAGCCTTGTTCAGATCGCTGAACGTGCATTTTATGCTGAGCATGTCAAAGGAGGTAATTGATAAATCAAAAAAATTTGATCTTTTTATTGCTCCTCTGGAATTGAAAAATTATAAGATACTTGATCCGGAAAAAGCACTTGAGGTCTTTGATATTGGCTATAAGGCAACAAAGGAGAAGCTGAAGAAATATTGATGTCCGGAAAATCATAGCTTCCAACAACAAGCCGGTAAAGGTACTGAATTACATTATATCATAACTCCCAAAGGCAGGGATCACAGACGAATCATCGAATATAGCTTTTTAATCTCAGCTTCCCAGAGCGAATCTTCAGGGGTTTCAAGAATTAGATGGCATATTATCGAACCTGTCGTCATTCACAAGGATTGCAAAAGCCTCATCGCCCAGAAAACCTGTTCCTATATTCTCATGCCTGTCGACCCTGGTTCCAAAATCTTTCTTTGAATCATTAAGATGCATCCCTTTAAGATATTCAAATCCGATTATCTCATCGAATTTCTCAAATGTCTCTCTGAATCCGGCCTCTGTTTTTACATCGTACCCTGAGGTAAAAGCATGACATGTATCAATGCAAACACCTACCCTCGATTTATCTTCAACCCTGTCAATTATGAACCTTATCTGTTCAAATGTATGTCCCAGGTTTGTTCCCTGTCCTGCAGTATTTTCAATTACTGCAGTAACCCCTCTGGTTTTTTCAAGGGCAATATTTATTGATTCGGCAATTCTTGCCAGACACTCTTCAATGCTTATCGTATTCAGGTGGCTTCCAGGATGAAAATTGAGCCTGTCGAGTCCGAGAAGTTCGCATCTTTTCATCTCGTCAAGAAATGAAGCTCTTGATTTTCCAAGTGGCTCTTCTTCAGGATGTCCGAGATTGATCAGGTAACTGTCGTGAGGAAGTATCTGAAATGGTTTATAATTAAGTTTTTCACAATTCTCCCTGAACTGGTCAATACTGGTTTTGGAAAGCGGATTTGAAAACCATTGTCTCTGATTTTTAGTGAACAGTGCAAATGCTTTTGCTCCTATTGCATTAGCATTAACGGGTGCATTCTGAACTCCTCCTTCTGCGCTGACATGAGCACCAATGTATTTCATAGTTTATGGATGAAGTTCAGTTTTACATCTCCAGATGAGGATTTACTATGATGAAACCTTCCAAACAGCAATTTTGTTCAACAGTCTCTCTGTCGGGCCGTTGTGCCGTTATGCCGTTTCAACGTTTAATGTATCCCCGATCCGTCCCAGCAATGAGTGCAAAGTTTTTCCTTCGGCAGGCCAATTGCCTCAACAAGGTCATCAAGCCGCTGGTAAATGAGACTGTCGAGATCAAGGGTTTCAGCAATCTTTGCTACCATCTTTTTATATTTTTCAGAATCAGGATCAGAATATTCCTTCAGATCCTGCTGTATCTCCCTCAAGCTGAAAATTGCTTTTCTTCCTGCAAGTTCCAACGGAGAGTCTTGATTGTGAAAAATTCAGAAACTCGCAGGGAAATAAAAGCGGGGGACATGCAATTCTCATATGTACTTCAGCTGCTCCGGCCTTGCGGAGATCAATTGTATTATCCTTCAACTGTGTTCCTCTCACAATGCTGTCATCAAGAAAAACCATCTTCTTTCCCTCAATGACTGCTTTATTGGGGATAAGCTTCATTTTTGCGACAAGATCTCTCTGATCCTGATTCTGCGGCATAAAACTCCTTGGCCATGTAGGTGTATATTTTGAATAAGCTCTCTTGTACGGAATCTTTTTCTCATTACCATAACCAACACGCATGACCGACACCTGAATCAGGAATTCCGCATACAAAATCAGCCTCGACATTGTCTCTTCTTGCCAAGTGCAGCACCGCATCTGTAACGGCATTCATCAACATTTATCCCTTCATAATATGAAGGAGGATAGCCATAATAAACCCAAAGAAATGCACATATCTGCATTTTTTCTCCGGGTTTCGTCAGTTGCGTGAAACCGTCAGATGTAACATGAACAATTTCTCCGGGACCAAGATAATATTCAATTTCATATCCTGTGTTCGGAAAAGAACATGATTCAACGGCAACCGCATAAGCTCCATCTTTTCTTACCGATCACAACAGGAGTTCGTCCAAGCTTATCCCGGGCTGCAATTATTCCTTCTTCTGTAAGAATAAGCAGAGAACAGGATCCCTTTATATTTTCAAATACATTTTCAATACCCGACACAAAACTCATCTTTTTCACAAATCAGGTTGGCAATAACTTCTGTCGGATTAATATTTCCTTCAAAATTTTCGGTAAAATGATTTTTTTTCTCCAGAAACCTGTTTTCAAGTTCTTCAAGGTTTAGCAACCTGCTTACTGTTACTATTGCAAACCTTCCAAGATGAGAATTGAATAAAATTGGCTGCGGATCAGTGTCGCTTATTATTCCCATTCCGGAATTACCTGTTAAAACTGCTTAGTTCATCTTCAAATTTGTTTCTGAAATAAGCATTTTCAAGATTATGAATCGATCGCCGGAATCCTTTTTGAGGTACAATAAAAACCATACCTGCTCGTTTTGTTCCCAAATGAGAATGATAATCTGTTCCATAGAAAACATCTTCAACACAATCGGTCTTTGAAATTACACCAAAAAAACCACTCATATAATTGAATATTAATTATTTAACTAATTCAGGCTATCCGGGTAAATTTAATCATTGGAACGGATATATTTAAAAATCTAAGTAAATTATTATTTTTGTACCATTAATTATTTTAAATACAGGGAAATAAATGACAGACACAAGCACAATTCACACCGGTTGAACAACCAAAGAAAAAAAGTGCACCATCGCCATGATCTTTACTACAGTTATTCTGGCTGCTGCTTTAATTTTTCTGGTTGTTATGTATTTCGACCAGAAAAATAAAATGGTCGAAATGGAAACAGTTCTCACCCAGGAAAAAGATTCCCTGGCTAATGAACTAAGACTAATGGTTCATGGGTATGATACATTAAAGACCGATAATGATACCCTTAAGGCAAATCTGCAAAGGGAGAAAAAAAGAATTGTCCAGCTGTTGTCAATTAATGCATCAAATGTTCAGCTGATCAAGAAAGTACAGGAGCGAGATCACAACAATGAGGGAGATCATGAAAAGCTATATTGTTCAGATTGATTCTCTTAATACCAGAAATAAACAGCTTGTTGCTGAAAATACAGAGATCAAACAGCAGATAACCGAGGTGCAGAGTACAAATGTTGAGCTCTCAAAGGCTAAGGAAGAACTGAATGCCAAAGTTGAAGTTGCTTCAGTTATTCAGGCAAAAGATATTAATGCTGTTACCCTGAACAAGAAAAGAAAAGAGACAACCAGGATTAGCCTTATCGATAAGCTCAGGATATGCTTTACCCTTCGTGAAAATCCTATTGCAACTCCCGGTGAAAAAGAGGTATTCATGAGAGTTATAAGGCCCGATTCACTTGTTATTACAACAAGTCCTGATAATCTGTTTGATTATAATGGTAACAAGCTTATTTATTCTGCAAGCCGTCTTGTTGATTATATGAACCAGGATATTGAAATGTGCATCTTCCTTGATAACACCGGTGATTTTATTGTTGGTACCTACAGTGTTGAGCTTTATCTTGAAAACAATATTATCGGACGTACGACCTTTACCCTGGCAAAGAGATAATTAATCTTCACCGGGAATCATAAATTCAGAAATAATATTATCAGATATCATTTTACCCTGGTTCGTAAGAACCAGGGTTTTCTTTTCCTGTTTCATCAGACCGTAATCAATGAATTTTCCTGAAAGATTAACAATATAATCATATCCTTCTTTTTCAAAGGTCTTTTCAACATACTCAAGATCAATGCCCCACATTGTTCTTAGTGAGGTCATTATATATTCATTAAACCTGGTCCTCTTGTCAAGCTCTTCCTTTTCAAACAACAGTGTTCCGGAATTAATAGCTTTTATATATTTTTTGAGATCCCTGACATTCCATTGACGTGAATATCCGTTAAATGAATGAGCTGATGGTCCAAGTCCAAGATAATTAACCTGTTTCCAGTAATTTGAATTATGAATCGAAAAATATCCGGGTTTGCCGAAATTTGAAATCTCATAATGAATAAATCCGGCAGCTTTTGCTTTTTCTATAAGCAAATTAAACTGTGCACTGCTCTCCTCTTCATCTATCTCGGCAATTAATCCCTTTTCTTTCATTTTCCGAAGACAGTTCCTGGTTCAATTGTCAGATGATAAGCCGAAAGATGTTTTATATCGTATGAAAAGCTGATATCAAGATTTGAAGCCCACTCTTTTGTTGTCATCCCCGGAATTCCATAAATCAGGTCAATTGTAACATTTTCAAATCCTGAGTTAATTGCCTCCTCAAGGGCTTTCGCTGCCTGGGCTGCATTGTGCCTTCGGTTAAGCATTTTAAGATCTGAATCCCTCCACGATTGAATTCCAAGACTTATTCTGTTTATATTCAAATCTTTCAGTCCTTGCAGATAATCAGGACTAACATCATCCGGATTCAGTTCAACTGTAATTTCACAATCGGGATCTATCCTGAAAATCAATTGAAGATTGCGCAGCAGGGATCCGGTTTCGTCGACAGACAATACCGATGGAGTGCCACCACCAAAATAAATTGTTGAAATCGTCTCATTACCCACATACTCTCTCCGGATAGTTGCTTCTTTAATTATCGCATCAACAAATGGCTGATAATCAGTTACTGATGCCACATGATAAAAATCACAGTAAGAACAAAGCTTTTTACAAAAGGGAATATGTATATAAATTCCTGCCATGTTGTGCTGAACCGGTTTTTAAAATTAATAAGATAATGTCATTCTATTACCTAAATTTGCCACAAACATAAAAAAATGATAAGGAATAATAAATTTTCAATAATTGTTTCCCTTATAATCCTCTATTTAAGCCTTGCCAATGCAAAGACATTTGAACAGGCTGGCTTTTTCGAAATACCTTATTTAGACAAAATTGTTCATTTCGGACTTTACTTTTGCTTTATGTCGGTTATCATCTTAGAACACAGAACCTTTTTTGACAATACAAGGAAGTTAATACTAATTGCTTTAATCCCATTTGTTTTCGGCAGTATAATGGAGTTGCTGCAATCGGGTGTTACTGCTACCCGCAAGGCAGATGTTCTTGATATTATGTTCAATTCGGCAGGTATTGTTGCCGCAATTCTACTATGGCTGTTTATTAAGCCTTACCATAAACAGAGTCTTTAACCTGAAGACCCGACAATTATTTTCTCAGGATAACCTGCTTTATCAACAAGTTCAGCAATTGTTCTGCTGCTGAAGAGATTAACCAGTTCCTCCCTTACTTTTTCATAGTCATCATGCACCGGGCACAGCTTTTTAGTATTCCTTGGACCTTTGCAAATCCCGGTGTCAATAATGCAGTTTTTGAAAATTCCTTCACCGTCAATTATTTTAACAATATCAAGCAGAGTTATTGACTCCGGTTTCTTCAGGAGCATAATCCTCCATTGGGCCCTTTGGTGGAGCTGAGTATTCTGTTTTTCGCCAGCTGCTGAAGTATTTTTGCGAGAAACGGAGTTGGCAGATTGAGATCCCCGGATATCTGTTTTATACCAATATTGCCCTGTTTAGGGCCCTTACCTGCTAAATATATAACCGCCCTTATTCCATACCTGCATGAGTTTGAAAGCATATCAATACATTTTTAATGAAATCTTGTCAATTCTTCTTTTATGCCGGCCACCTTCAAATTCTGTATTTAGAAAAGTCTTTACTATAAGATAAGCTTCTGATTCGGTTATAAACCTGCCGGGAAGTGCACATATATTGGCATCATTATGTGCCCTGGCCAAACGGCTGATCTCTTCATTCCAGCATAAAGCGCTCCTGATGCCGGGATGTTTGTTTACAGTCATGTTTATCCCGTTTCCGGTTCCGCATATTGAGATTCCAAAGTCAAATTCTCCAGCCGAAACGGCGCTGGCAAGAGAATGCCCGAAATCGGGATAGTCAACTGCATCAGGAGTATAGCATCCAAGATCCTTCAGCTCAATATTCTCTTTCTTAAGATAATTTATAAGCTTCCCTTTCAGGTAGAAACCTGCATGATCAGATACTATTGCTATCTTTTTATTTTTCACCTCACTCCCTTTCATATTTAAATACTTATTGTCTGCAAAATAATATAATTGATCCGATAAAAGAAAAAAATAGTGTTTTATCTTTTATAGCTGACCAAACTATTTTCAATATACAACATTGTGCAGGAGTAATTGTTTGCAGGAAGGTTGGGGAGATGCATATTTCCCAGGCATCTGCCTCTCTTTCTTTATGAAAGTTTTCAGGTTTGATTTTCCTGTTAGTTTTACAGGTGAGTAACTTTGCGCTAAAAAATGGACTACCTGTTGATATGTCTTTCAAAACCGAGGCATTAAAATCTGAAAATTCACCGTTTATACACTATTAAGACTGATTCTAAAGTAGTTGTATGCCCTTATCTGAAGTTTTAACAAAATAAAGTGAAACTATAAACCTTAAATAAACAGTAAAACCTTTACTTTTGCCTTAATTCAGTTATCAGCAACAGGATCTTAACAATTGTTAATTTTATTCCTAACAGACTGATTTCCAAAAATGGTATATTTTTTGAGCTGTTGAAAAAATGTTTACCCGATAATGATTACCATATTTAAAAGAGAAAACTGTTTTTTCTTTCAACACAATTAACAGGATAATATCATTATCATAATAAATATAAATTTAAAATTGTTTAAGAAGTATTGATGTTGATAAGTCAGGAAATCAAAAAGTAATTAGCATTTCGGTTTTGATATCCGTAAATTTGAAATCCATTAGTCGCTAAGTTAAGCCATTAGTTGGATGAAAGATTCAAAACCAATGATAGCAAGGAAAAGAGATCAAAGATGAATTCTAAAGAACATACAGACTATATAACTGAGATTAAAAGGCTTAAGAGGGAGAAAAATGCAATAATTCTGGCTCATTATTACCAGACGGATGATATACAGGATATTGCTGATTTTGTTGGTGACAGCCTTGCTCTTTCTCAGAAAGCAGCTTCAAATAATGCAGATATAATTCTTTTTGCAGGAGTAAAATTTATGGCTGAAACAGCAAAAATACTGTCTCCGGAGAAAAAAGTGCTTCTTCCTGATATGAATGCAGGTTGTTCTCTTGCTGATTCATGCAAGGCAGAGGATTTTAAAAAATTTCTTGAGGAAAATCCGGGAAGGACTGTTATTACTTATGTAAATACAAACACCGAAATAAAAGCTTTGTCAGATATTATCTGCACTTCATCAAATGCTGTTCAGATTATTGAATCACTTCCTCCGGATGAAAAAATAATTTTTGCTCCTGACAGAAATCTTGGAAATTATATTCTGAATAAAACCGGACGAGATATTGTAATCTGGAATGGAACATGCCATGTTCATGAAGAATTTTCACTTGAAGCAATTCTGAAACTAAAGAAAGAAAATCCTGAAGCAAAAATAATTGTTCATCCTGAATGTGAACTGCCTGTAAGAATGATTGCTGATTTTATCGGTTCAACTTCTGCCTTGCTTCAATTTACAAAAAAGGACGGTTCTTTAACCTATATTGTTGCTACTGAACCCGGTATAATTCACCAGATGAAAAAGCAAATCCATTGAAAACATATATTCCTGCACCTCCGAAAGATTCAACATGCGGATGCAGTGAATGTAATTTTATGAAACTTATTACAATTGAAAAAATATATAAATGTCTGAGAGATGAAAAACCGGAAATATATATAGAAAAGGATATTTTGGAGAAAGCAGGAAAGCCAATTAAAAGAATGATGGAAATTTCTGAAAAACTTGGTCTATAAAATGAAAAGAGCCCTTATTTTTATTGTTATTTTATTAACAGCAGGATCTGTTTTCGGACAGGCAGAACAAAGTAATCAGGATGGTTATCAGATATTTAAATATCCAAATGGAACAGTTTCAAGTGAAGGTATTATCAAAAACGGAAAACCTGAAGGATTCTGGAAAAGTTATTATGTGACCGGAATAAAAAAATCAGAAGGAAAAAGAACAAATTTTCTGCTTGACAGTATTTGGGTATTTTATGACCAGGCAGGTGATACAACCGAAAAAATAAATTATCTTGTTGGAAAGAAAAACGGTTACTATTACAAATACAAAAAAGATCCTTCGGAAGGTCTTTATATATGGTCAAAAGAACTTTTTGCCGGTGACAGAAAAGAAGGAACTGCATATTTTTATTTTCCGGATGGAAAAATACAACAGACAATATCTTATAACGAAGGAAAAAAAGAGGGTCTATCAAAGGAATATGACAAAAACGGAAATATAATAACACTGCTCGAATACAATAATGATTTTCTGATAAGCCGGGAAAGAATAAACAGAACTGACAGTAAAGGATTAAAACAGGGCAATTGGAAGGATTTTTACCCAAACGGAGGAATTAAATCCGAAAAAACATATAAGGATGATCAGCTTCACGGATATTATAAGGAATATGATAACAGGGGAAAACTTGTTCTTACAATGCTGTATGAAAATGGATCAATTGTTAAATCAAGGGTTGAAGATGAACCTGATATTGAAATTGTAAACAAATATGATAACAGATGGTAAACTGATATTATAGCGGACCATACAGGAATAAGATTCCTGTGGGAATTCACAGGGAATTCGGAACAGATGGAAAAGTAACCAACTGCATTTCTTTATAATGATAATGGACTGCTGCTTTCTGAAGGAATTGTTGATGAGGCAGGAAACAGAAATGGAAAATGGAAGGATCTTTATCCTCGATGGAAAAGTACAGGCCGAAGGACAGTATACTGACAACAGGCGATCAGGTATATGGAAATTCTATAACAACGCTGAAAAACTTGAACAGACAGGATCTTATAACAACGGACGACCTGATGGATTATGGAAATGGTATTATGAAAACGGAGCCGTGCTGAGAGAGGAAGAATATTTTCAGGGACAGCGCGACGGCTCATATACTGAATATTCAGCAACAGGAGAAATTATTTCACAGGGAGCAATATTCTGACGGTGAAAAAAACGGGGAATGGAAATATAAATCAGGCGATAATACCGAAGAAGGAAAATATATTATCGGACTAAAGGATGGCTTGTGGAAATCATTTTATCCTGACGGAAAAATAAGATTTAAAGGAAATTATATCCAGGGAAATCCTGATGGCCAGCAGACATATTATTACGAAAACGGGAGAGTAAAGGAAGAACAATTTTACAGAATGGGAATCAGACAGAAAACATGGAAAAAATATGATGAAGAGGGAAATACTCTACTTACAATTACTTATAAAGATGATGTTGAAATGAGCATAAACGGAGTCAAAATAAATCTTCCTGAAAGCGATACAAAGCTGATTAAATAGTTACTTTGCTTTATGGAAGATAATTTCAACATCAGAAAGGAGAATATTATAACCGGTGACAAGGAATTTGAAAAACAGCTCCGTCCGTTGAGCTTTGCTGATTTTAAAGGACAAAAGCAGGTAATTGATAATCTTGTTGTCTTTGTCACTGCAGCAAAACAGAGAGGCGAATCACTTGACCATGTTCTGCTGCACGGACCTCCCGGCCTTGGAAAAACAACTCTGGCTTCAATAATTTCAAATGAGCTCCAGGTTAATCTGAGGGTAACATCAGGTCCTGTGCTTGATAAACCCGGCGATCTTGCAGGATTGCTGACAAATCTTCAGGAGGGGGATGTTCTTTTTATTGATGAGATACACAGGCTCAGTCCGGTCGTGGAGGAATATCTTTATTCCGCAATGGAGGATTTTCAGATTGATATAATGATCGACAAAGGACCAAGCGCAAGGTCAGTCCAGCTGACTCTGAATAATTTTACTCTTATCGGCGCAACAACACGTTCAGGATTGCTTACAAGTCCTCTCAGGGCAAGATTCGGAATAAAGTTTCATCTTGAATATTATGATCATGATGTTCTTACCGGAATTGTAAAAAGATCGGCAGGTATACTTAATGTAAAAATAGATGAAGAAGCAGCAGTGGAAATTGCAAGAAGAAGCAGGGGAACACCAAGAATTGCAAATGCGCTTCTGAGACGGATAAGGGATTTTGCCCAGGTTAAAGGTTCGGGAGAAATTGATATTGATATAACAAAATATGGTCTGAAAGCACTTAATATCGACCAGCATGGCCTGGATGAGATGGATAACAGGATACTTTCAGCAATTATTGATAAATTCAGCGGCGGACCTGTTGGTTTAAATACAATTTCAACAGCAGTAGGAGAAGAAAGCGGAACTATTGAGGAAGTATATGAACCATTTCTGATTAAGGAAGGCTATCTGAAAAGAACTCCCAGAGGCCGTGAAGCAACTGAACATGCATACAGACATCTTGGAAGGCAATTCAGACGTGATGAGAACGGAACCCTGTTTTAGCTGTCAGGGCCCATTTCGAAAAACAATGCCTATGACCTTGTAAGAACATTGCTGATCTTTTCAAGACCTTTTTTATTGATTATCCTTATTTTTCTTCCCTCAAGTTCAACAAGTCTGTCAGCTTTGAATTCAGACAGAAGTCTTATAACTGATTCTGTTGCAGTTCCTACTATATTGGCAAGCTCTTCCCGGGTAAGTGATATCATCAGGTAATCTGCGTTCATCAAGACCAAAATCATTGACCAGAAGAAGCAGTATCTCTGCAAGCCTTTCCCTTACTGTTTTCTGGGCTATATCTGTAATAAAGGAATTTGCTTCACCCAGCTCATGACATGCCAAGTTTCAGCAATTCAAGAGCATATGCGGGATTTGTTTTTATAAAGGAAATCAGAATTTCAGAAGGAATGAAGCATACCTGGCAATCTTCAATCACTTTGGCAGAAGTGCAGGCCACTTCGTTGCTGAGAACACTCCGGTATGCAATTATCTCTCCTGCTTTTGCAAACCGTATTATCTGTTCCTTCCCGTCAAATCCAGTCTTAAAAACTTTTATGATCCCGCTGTGAATGCAATAGAAACCACTTATACGGTTACCTTCCTGATAAAGAATATCCCCCCGTTTATATTGTCTGAAATCCTTTTCGAAATTGATCATCTCAACCTCATCAGGAGTCAGATGCTTGAAGATCGATCCTGTTTCAAGTGCACATTTATCACATAACGGAATATGAATATCTTGCTGTTTCATTTCTGTAATTCATTTAAATTCAAAGATTAACAATATCTATAACTTAATTGTTCAATAATGTCTAAAATGCTGTTTTGAACTGATCAAGAAATCTCATATCATTTTCAAAATAAAGCCGCAGATCATTAACCTGGTATTTAAGCATTGCCGCTCTTTCAATTCCCATTCCAAAGGCAAATCCGTATATTTCCTGCTGTCAATATTGCATGCTTCCAAGCACATTCGGGATGAACCATACCGCACCCAAGAACTTCAAGCCAGCCGGTATATTTGCATACATTACAGCCTTTTCCTCCGCAGATCTTACAGCTTACATCCATTTCGGCCGAAGGTTCAGTAAAAGGGAAATATGAAGGACGCAGTCTTATCTCTGTCTCTTTTCCAAACATTTCCCTTGCAAAAAAGAAAAGTGTCTGCTTAAGATCAGCAAAAGATACATTTTCATCAATATACAATCCTTCAACCTGATGAAAAATGCAATGTGCCCTTGCTGAAATAGCCTCATTCCGGAAAACCCTTCCGGGAGAAATTGTACGGATAGGAGGTTTCTGACTTTGCATTACCCTCACCTGTACAGATGAAGTATGAGTTCTGAGAAGTATATCACCGGGATTTGAATCTTCTGCTGAAATTCTTGAAATGTAAAATGTATCCTGCATATCCCGGGCAGGATGTTCAGGTGCAAAATTAAGCTTTGGTGAATACATGATCATCATCTTCAATTTCAGGCCCTTCAGAAACTGTAAATCCGATCCGTGAGAAAATATCAATTATCTCATTTCTTACAATGGAAATTGGATGCCGTGAACCTGTTGAGTAAGGAAATGCAGGTCTTGTAAGATCGTTTTCAGTAAAAACATCATCGGCTGATTGAAGCTCTACCTTAAATGAATTGTATTTTTCCAGCGCTTTCTGTTTCAATTCATTAAGCTTCTGTCCAACCTCTTTTTTACTTCTGCCGGTACATTTCTGAAATCTTCAAAGAGCTCTGAAATGAGCCCTTTTTTGCTTAAATATTTCAAGCGGAAAGATTCAAGTTCCTCTTCACTGGTAACTTTTCCAGATAAGATTTCATCGGACAGATATTTTATTTTATCAAGCATCGGCATTCACTTTAAGATCAGCACTAAATTACTTTTTAACAATTTTCATTTTCAGAATTCTTATATCACTTTCCGGCTTGTCCGTCTGATCAGTTTTTACTGCTGCAATCTTATCAACAACCTCAAGTCCTTCAATTACTTCACCAAAAACTGTATATGTGCCATCAAGACGTGGAACACCGCCAATAGTTTTGTAATCATTGATCTGACTCTCTGAAAACTTGTAGTCACCGGTCCGGGTAAGATATTCAAACATTTTCATGGAAGCAATTTCCTGGATTTCACTGTCCTGAAGAGTTATTCCTGCCAGCCGTGCACTGTCTGCAGTCTCTTTTATAAGTCTTGCTGAAGAGACCCTGTTTGATATTGCTGTTGATCCGGCCTTCAGCGGTGACCAAATCGTTATCAGTATACTTAATCCCCTGAACAATATAGAACTGTGTTCCTGAAGATCTCATTTCGGGATTAACATCATTGCCCTGACGGGCTGCAGCCAGTGCTCCTTTCTTATGATAATATTCTTTACTGAAATTCAGCAGGTATAGTATAGTTATCCAGAGTATCAAGCTGTTCCTTTGTAAGGCCGGTCCGGGTTGCAGGATCTCCTGCCTGTATCATGAAATCCTTGATTACCCGATGAAATGAAATACCATCATAAAAACCAGTATTGACAAGCTTTATAAAATTATCCCTGTGAATCGGAGTACCATCATAAATTTTATCTTAATATCTCCAAGCGATGTTTTGATCGAGACAATAGTATTTTCATTATCTACCGGGAGCACTGCATGAGATTACCAGTAAAAGAAGCGAAAAGGCTGCAAATTGTTTTACAGTTGTGTTCATGAAAAATGATTATTTGGTTAATAACGTTCTGCAAATCCGAGTGCAAAGATATTTAACTTTGAATGATACTCATTAAGATTGGTTTTCAAATGTATAAATTTTAGAGAAACTGATTGCGGCAATTACGGATTGCGACAATAGAGCTATATTTGTCATCAGTTTTTTTAACATGAACGAAGTCAGAAAACTGGCAGGGCAGACATTGATTTACGGACTGGGGACTATTATTCCCCGGTTTCTGCATTATGCTGTCATGACTCCTTTTTACACCAGGATCTTTTATGACAAGACAAGCGACTACGGCAGTATAACGGAATTGTATGCCTGGATGGTGGTCCTTCTTGTTATTCTCACCTACGGCATGGAGACCGGATTCTTTAAGTTCTCCCAGAAAAGTCAGGATTCAGAGAAGGTTTTCAGCACTGCTTTGATAAGCCTGCTTGTTACATCTGTTCTTTTCGTAATACTTGTCAATGTGTTTATTACACCGGTTTCTGCCCTGATGAATTACAGGAATAATCATGATTATATCAGGATGTTTGCAGGAATTGTTGCCATTGATGCCTTTACGGCAATTCCCTTTGCAAGATTGAGAAAGGAAAACAGGCCGGTCCAGTTTAGTTTAATAAAGATTGCAAACGTTTTTCTAACAATTGTGCTTGTTGTCTTCCTCCTTAAGATTGCTCCGGGAGTATGGGAAAGAAGCTCAGGCTGGTTCAGGAGAGTTTATGATCCGGAGTATAAAGTAGGCTATGTTTTTCTTGCCAACCTGATTTCAAGCGGTTTTACTCTTATCCTGCTTTTACCTTTGATTTTCAAAACTAAATTCAGGTTTGACACAGGATTGTGGTACAGGATGATAAGTTATTCATATCCGCTTTTGCTGGCGGGCTTAAGTGGAACCATAAATGACGCCCTTGATAAAATAATCCTTAGAAGAATGATAGGGGAAGCGGAAGGTTTATCGGTAGTGGGGAAATATGGTGCAGGATATAAAATCGGGGTGCTGATGGCTCTTTTTATTCAAATGTTCAGATTTGCAGCGGAACCATTCTTTTTTGAACGGGCCAAACACTCTGATGCGAAGGAGACATATGCTTTTATAATGAAATATTTTATTCTCGTAATGCTTGTGGTATTTCTTGGGATAAACCTCTATATATCAGTATTCCAATATATTATTGCAGCCACTTACAGAGAGGCAATTGTCGTGGTCCCGATTATCAGCATGGCTTATCTTCTATATGGCATTTATATAAACCACAGCATCTGGTATAAGCTTAATGATCTTACGATATATGCAGTCTATATTACATTTATTGGTGCCCTGATAACGGTTCTTATTAATGTGTTGTTCATACCTGCTTATGGATATATGGCGTCCGCATGGGCTCACATAGCTTCTTATGGTGCAATGATAATCGCCTCCTTTATTTTTGCAGAAAGGAAATTCAAGGTGAATTATAATATGAAACAGTTTGTTCCCTATTTTCTATTAGCAACAGGAATGGTAACTTTCGGAAAATATTTTAAATACCCTGGTCTGGCATGGGAAATCTTGATTAACACTGTTTTTCTGATCATTTTCCTGGGGTATGCCCAATATAAGGACAAACTTTTGAGTGTATTTTTCAAAAAAGAGGGGTAATGAATAAAAGGAGAATAAATCAAAACATTTGGAAAGGTTTGTTGATCAGATCGGGGAGAGAATATGCCAGATGATGATTTCAAAACATGTACGGGCAGAATGGATTGTAGCAGATTAAATTGTATAGACAGAACACGGATCCGGAGGATCCTGAAATACGGGAACAAACTGATGAGGAATACTTCAATATTTATATTGTTGATGGTTCTGGGGGTATTGCTGATGGTTTCGGCATGCAACAGGAAAGTAATTCCAGGAGTAAGCGATGTAAAAGCAGTCAAAGAGTACAATCAGGCTGCGTTTAATTCCTTCTTTGTGGAAGGAACTAAACAGAAGCTGATGGGAAATTTAGGCGAGTCGTTAAGATATTTTGAACAGTGCCTCTCGATGAATCCGGAAAGTGATGCCACTTACTATCAGATGGCTCAAATAATGATTAATAACGGCGACCTTGTGAGCGGGAAGAAATATATAAATAAAGCTGTCGGCGCTGCAACCGGAGAATTTATGGTACCAGATGACCCTTGCAAGTGTTTATTACCAGCAGAAAAACCTCGACAGCGCCATAATATGTTATGAAAAAGCTGTCAAAGACTATCCGGAAAAGGAGGGACTTCAGATCTCCCTGGCGAATCTGTATACCGAAAATCAAAAGTATGAAAAGGCAAGAGGCATACTCGACAGGTTTGATGAAAAATATGGAGTCAACGACAATACAACTGTATCGCTGATAAGAGCACTGATGGCTGAAAAAAAATTCGGAGAAGCCCATATGAAGGTTGACCGGTTGCTTAAACAGAGCCCTGATAACGTTGTCTTTAACGGACTTCTGGCTGAAATATACTCGGGGGAAGGTGAAAACGGGAAAGCACTTGATGTTTATAACCAGCTTATTGAAAGAAATCCGGGAGACCCTCATATTCAGCTGTCTCTTTGTGATTTTCTTCTAACCGGGAAGAACTATGAGGAATTGCTGAATCTTATGAATACTGTTTTGCTGAATGACAGGATAACAAGGCAGGAAAAGGTTTCCTTCATGGCAAGCCTGATAGAGAATAAGGATATCGTTAAAAGTTATGGTCCTAAATTGGAGCTGGTAATTATGGTGTTGGAAGCTAAATATGCAGAAGATGATCTTATTTTATTGATGAGGCCTGATTTTTTGCAGAAGGAAGGCAAGTTAACCGGAGCAGCCTCAAGATTGGAAGAGATAATCAGGAATCGCCCTGATAATTACTATGCTTGGGAAAAGCTGCTTCTTGTATATTATGAATTAAAAGATTTTGTTACTCTTGAGAAGAGAGGTAAGGAGTGTGCTACCCGGTTCAACAGATCGGTGTTGGCAAAGATTTTGTATGCAAATGGTGCATTGGAGAACAAGAACTTTGAAGTAGCTCTGGAAGAGCTGCGTAAGGCTGATATTCTTGCCGGTGAAAATAAGGATATAAAGCTTCAGGTATTAACAATGAGGGCAGATGTTTACTACAGGATGAAGAATTTTGCAGACGCTTTCAAGGCCTTTGATGAAGCATTGAAACTTAATGATAGCGATAATACTGTTATGAATAATTATGCATATTATCTTGCTGAGCAGAATATGAAATTGAAGGAAGCTGAAGAAATGGCCGGGAAGGTAATAGAAAAAGAGCCTTCCAATACGACCTTTCTTGACACATATGCATGGGTCCTTTATAAAAGAGGCAAAACCAGGGAAGCCGCTAAAATAATGAAGAAAATAATAGACTCGGGCGAAACTGATGATGCAGAATGGTACGAACATTACGGATTTATACTTAAGAAAATGGGGAAATGCCGTGAGGCTGTTGAAAAGTGGGAAACTGCCCTGTCACTTGATAAATCAAAGACAAACCTGCAAAAAGAGATAGAGAATTGCATAAAATAATTGTTATATTGTTAATACTGGGTGTTTTTTCAGAAGGATGTTCAGTCCTGAGGAAATCTGGAAAAGCAAATCTGAGGCCGGTCGAGGGTGTCCAGAATTCTGACCTTGCCGGATCCATTAAGGAATCCAACATTTCAGCTGGAAATTTCTTTATAAGAAAAGCTGAGATAACTGTAACAACAAATAAAGGAATGGATAAGTTTACAGCAAGTGTCAGGTTCAGAAAACCGGATTCTGTACTTATAAATGTCCGGTCTAAGATAGGCATTGAAGTGGCGAGAGCCTTGCTGACAAAAGATACAGTCCTTCTTAATGACAAGGTCAACAAAAAGCTGATGACAGGAAGTACAAAACTTCTTGAGAAGAAGTATGGCGTTAATCCATCAGTTCTTTTTGCTTTGTTCGGGGATTTTATCATTGAGGAAAAAGATCAGAAAAGAATGATAAAATGCCAGAATGGACTTTACAAGGACAGCTTTATTATCAATGACAGGAAAGTTGACTATACAGTCGACTGCAAGAGGAGGAAAATCACCGGCGCATATTTTGAGGGCAGTCTGACTACAGGCAATATAAACCTGATTTACGGGAATTTCAAGAACATGGATGGAATTCTGGTACCACGGGAAATTGGATTGACAGAGGATTTAAGTGAGATAAAGATAAATATGATAATTGACAATGTTGAGATTGGGTGGAGTGGAAAAATTGAGTTCATTCCCGGGAACGGGTATGAAGTGATTTACTTAAAATGAAGGAATTTTTACTTTGTATATTTTTATTGTTTTTCAGTCTCAGTCTCAACTGCCAGACAAAAGCTGATCTTGAAGAGCAGAGAAAGAAAACACTGGAGGAAATATCCTATGTGGATAATCTCCTGAAGGAGACTGCAAAGGAAAAGAGTGAAAGCCTTAGTGAACTGAGAATTATTGGCAATAAACTTAATCTGAGAGAGAATGTACTGATAGGACTGAGTGAAGAGCTTAACCTTCTGAATAATAGAATTGATCTCAATACTCTGTCTATAAATTTGATGGAGAATGATTTGGTGGGATTGAGAAGAGATTATGAAAAAGCTGTCCTTAATTCATACAGGAGTTCAAAAGGAAATTCTGAGATTGGTTATATTTTATCAGCAAAAGATTTTAACCAGGGATATAAGAGATTGAAATACCTTCAGCAGATTGCCAAATTCAGGAGGAATGAATCAGAGATAATTCTCGATCTGAAAAATGAGGTGGAATTGTCAAGGAAGAAGCTGGAAGAGGATCTGAGAAAAATATCAGATCTGAAATACCGGCAGGAAGAACAAAAAGCTTTACTGCAGGGAGAACAAAACAGGAAAGAACGCATTGTAAAATCTCTTAATAATAAAGAAAAGCAACTGCAGAGGGATCTTGAAGAAAAAAAGAGAATTGCCAGGAGAATTGAAGCTGAGATTGCAAGGGTCATAGAGGAAGAGCGAAAGAAAAGCGTAAAAACTGACCTTAACCCTGAACAGAAGGCGTTAAGCGACAATTTTTTTGAAAATAAGGGACGGTTGCCCTGGCCTGTTGACAGGGGAGTAATTACAGGCCATTTTGGAATTCAGAGTCATCCTGTGTTGAAATATGTAACTGAAAAGAACAGTGATATCGAGATTACAAGTTCAGGCAATACTCCTGTTAAGAGTGTGTTTAAAGGTGTGGTTGCCAGTATTGTTTCTATCAGGGGAGCAAATATGACTGTAATAATAAGGCATGGAAAATATCTGACAGTTTATTCAAATATTGTAAATATCAGGGTAAAAACCGGCGATAATGTCCAAACCGGACAGGAAATTGGAAGTGTTTATAACGATTCTGAAAAGGGGAGCGAGGCGATTCTTAAATTTATGGTGACCGAAGAAAAGAATGAATTGGATCCGGAATTGTGGATTTCGAAAAAAAAATAGAAATTGCATAACTTTTGCGGTGTAAAAAGAAAGATTGCTACGGTATGGCTAAAATGTATAAAAGATTAAAAATAGAATCAGTGATGACCAATCTGAGGATAATTGAAAATGCAATTGATGAAATTACAGGTGCGATTGGTGTAAATCAGGATAATTATGGTAAGATTCTGGTAGCCACACTGGAAGCTGTAAATAATGCAATAACACATGGAAATAAGGCTGACCCTCAGAAAATGGTAGATGTGGAAATTTCATTCGATAATAATGAAATGATAATCATTGTCACTGATGAGGGACCGGGATTTAATCCGGCATCAATACCTGATCCTACAATGCCCGAGAATATTGAAGAACTGAGCGGACGAGGCGTTTTTCTGATGAAAAAGCTTGCTGATTCAATTAGCTTTAATGAGAAAGGAAATAGTGTAACTATGAACTTTAGGGAGGTAACTATTTGAGCATTAGGATATTTTATGATGAGATAAATTACAGGCTGAAAAGATCGGGAAAAATCAAGAAATTTCTGGAAAAGGTCATCCTGGCTGAAAAGAAAGTGCCTGGTGACCTTAATTTTATTTTTACAAACGATGAGAACCTGCTTGAAATTAATGTAAAGTTTCTTGAGCATGATTATTATACAGATGTGATCTCATTTGTTAATAGTGATGGGAATGAGGTAAACGGTGAAATTTATATAAGCATTGATACTGTAAAAAGAAATGCGTCACATTATAAAGTGCTGGGTTATGAAGAAGTAATAAGGGTAATGATTCATGGAACGCTTCATCTTTGCGGGTACAGGGACGGAACTGAGGAAGAAAGGGATTATATGATTAAAAGGCAGGAGATGCAATTAAATGAGTTCAGGAGGATTTTATAGATGGAATTCAGATATGATATAATTGTAGTGGGAGGAGGACATGCAGGATGTGAAGCTGCGCATGCTGCAGCAAGGATGGGAGCAAGTACACTGCTGATCACCATGGATATGACAAAGCTGGCACAGATGTCATGCAATCCTGCTATGGGAGGAATAGCAAAAGGGCAGATTGTAAGGGAAATTGATGCCCTGGGCGGAATGAGCGGGATTGTTACGGACAGAAGCATGATACAATTCAGAATGCTTAACAGGTCAAAAGGACCTGCAATGTGGAGCCCCAGGGCACAGTGCGACAGGACAAAGATTCAGCATTGAATGGAGAAAAGTGCTGGAGAGTACGGATAATCTTTTTATATGGCAGGAACAGGCTCAGAAACTTATTATTGAAGATGATAAAGCGTTGGTGTTGAAACAAGCTTTGGAACACGTTTTTTAGCGGGTGCTGTAATTCTTACAAATGGAACATTTCTGAACGGATTGATGCATGTCGGGTTTAAAAATATCAAAGGAGGAAGATCGGGCGACCAGGCTTCAACAGGTTTGAGTGACCAGATGAAGGAAAAGGGTTTTACTGTCGAAAGGATGAAAACCGGAACAAGTGCAAGAATTGACGGAAGGACTATCGATTTTTCAGTTATGACGGAACAGAAGGGTGATAATGAAGGAAAGTCATTTTCTTATCTGAGCAATAATTTAAGTATCCCTGACCAGAAAAGTTGTTTTATTACTCATACAAACGAAGAAGTTCATGAGGAACTAAGAAAGGGACTTGAATTCAGTCCGCTCTTTACAGGAAGGATTAAAGGAAGGGGACCAAGATATTGTCCGAGTATCGAGGATAAAATTGTAACTTTTAAGGAGAAGGATGCTCATCAGTTATTTATTGAACCTGAAGGAAGGGAAACAGTAGAATATTATATAAACGGATTTTCAAGCAGCCTTCCGCTGGAAGTACAGTTTAAGGCGCTAAGGAAAGTTCACGGATTGGAAAACGCCGAAATATTCAGACCTGGATATGCAATTGAATATGATTTTTTTCAGCCGACACAACTAAAGCACACTCTTGAGACAAAGAAGATTAAGGGATTATATTTTGCCGGACAGATAAACGGAACTACAGGTTATGAGGAAGCTGCAGCACAGGGATTAATGGCAGGTATTAATGCTGTCCTAAAGTCTGAAAAGTAAAGAGAGTTTTGTTCTGGGAAGGGAAGAATCATATATTGGAGTTTTGATAGATGATCTTGTTACAAAGGGAGTTGATGAACCTTACAGGATGTTTACAGCAAGGGCGGAATACAGAATTTTGCTGAGGCAGGATAATGCGGATGAAAGATTGACAAGAAAAGGATTTTCACTTGGGCTGGCAGGTGAGGAGAGGATTAAAAAACTCGAACAAAAAGAGAATATGGTCGAAACCATACTTGATTATTTAAAACGAAAGAGCCTGGAACCGGAAAATATCAATGACTTTTTGAACCGTTTGGGAACTAGCACGGTAACCCAGAAAGTAAAAGGAACGGGTATTGCTTCACGACCTCAGATTGTTCTGAAAGAGATGCTTGATGAAATCAAAGCCTGGGAGGAGATTGAATTACCCGGAGGCGGATTAAGGGATGAAGCAATTGAATCAGCGGAGATCAGGATTAAATATGAAGGTTATATTCACCGTGAGAAAATTGTAGCCGACAAAATAAAACGACTCGAAGGTGTAAGGATTCCAGATGATATAAATTATGGGGAGCTTCTTTCAATCTCAACTGAAGGAAGGCAAAAACTTTCAAGGATTAAACCTGTTAATATAGGACAGGCAGGACGAATAAGCGGAGTCTCTCCTTCGGATATAAGTATTCTATTAATGTATCTTGGAAGATAAAATGTTCCACGTGGAACATTTTGATTAATATTTTAGCAAAATGAAAATTGCAGGAAGAATTATTGATATTCATTTAAGGGATATTTACCCTGCAGAGATTCATTTCGAAGAGGGGTTTATAACCGGGATACGCAGACTTGACTCTGCCCCTGAACAGTATATTCTTCCGGGGTTTATCGATTCTCATGTGCATATTGAAAGTTCAATGGTTACTCCGGGGGCATTTGCCCGGGCTGCTGTTTCACGTGGAACAATTGCTGCGGTATCGGATCCGCATGAAATCGCAAATGTCCTTGGAATGGAGGGTGTCAGGTATATGATAAATGATGGCCAGAAGGTGCCGTTAAGATTTTATTTCGGAGCTCCCTCATGTGTCCCGGCGACCTCCTTTGAGACAAGCGGTGCAGTTATTGATCACATAGCTATTGACAAGCTTCTTGCCATTCCTGAGATCAAATATCTTTCGGAAATGATGAACTATCCGGGGGTTATCTACGATGATCCTGAGGTCAGAAGTAAAATTGATGCTGCAAAAAAGCATGAAAAACCGATTGACGGTCATGCTCCCGGACTTACCGGAGAGATGCTGAGGAAATACATCTCAGCAGGCATTACGACTGATCACGAGTGCAGCACCATTGCTGAGGCCAGAGAAAAGATAAGTCTCGGAATGAATATACTAATAAGGGAAGGAAGTGCTGCAAGAAACCTGAATGAGCTTAAGGAACTGATCAGGACAAATCCCGAAATGATTATGCTGTGCAGCGATGACATCCATCCTGAGATGCTTGCCAGACGTCATATAAACGGGCTTGTATCGCAGCTGATAACGGAGGGATTTAACCTTTTCGACGTTCTGAGAAGCTGCACACTTAATCCGGTCAGGCATTACGGACTGGATGCAGGTTTGCTGCGGCGGGGCGACCATGCCGATTTTATAGTGACTGGGGATTACAACAACATGGAGATACTGGAAACATGGATAGATGGTCAAAAGATTTTCGACAGGGGAATGGTCTTGTTTGAGTATTCCGGAGCTGATCCTGTCAACAAATTCAATTGCTCCGGAATAAATTTGGAAGATATCAGAGTCAATAATAAATACGGTAAAATACGGGTAATCGAAGTCTCTGACGGTGAGCTGATCACAAAAGAGATTATAATTAAGACAGGTACGGAACAATATTTGGAATCCGACTCAGGGAGCGATATCCTGAAGATCATTGTAAAGGACCGCTACGAAGATGCCGCGCCTGCCGTTGCTTTTATTAAAGGATTCGGATTGAAATCGGGGGCTTTTGCCAGCTCTGTAGCTCACGACAGTCACAATATTATCTGTACGGGAACTAATGATAACGATATAATAAAGGCAGTTAATGAGGTAGTCAAAATGAAAGGCGGCCTGGCATTTGCAGATAGAAATCAGTTAAGGTCACTGCAACTTGATATTGCAGGAATTATGTCGGGTCAGCCTGTTGAAGAAGTAGCCTCACAATATGAATCGCTTTCCAGGCTGGTAAAAGCGGCAGGCTGTAAACTTGCAGCACCTTTCATGACACTTTCGTTCATGGCACTGCTCGTGATCCCCGAGTTGAAACTAAGCGACAAAGGCTTATTTGACGGAAAGGCATTTCGCCATGTCCCGCTGTTTATCGGGTAGGGATTGCTTCGTCAGCCCGCTGGCGCGGGACTCCTCGCAATGACAATAACGTTTTGTTGCATTCGGTGACCATGGGAAAGGTAATGCCTCATAGCCTTCGGTCATTGCGAGGAGGAACGACGAAGCAATCCCAATCTCCCAATTACGTCACACCACTCATTTACTTAAAGCGACGCAGCATAGGGAACGGTCTTTGCAACAAGCACAGCAATTAAGCAATCTCTATTTATTATCTTTGTGTTTTTAGGTTCGCTATGTCATTAATTGAAAACCATAAGGACATTCTTTCCTCCCTGCCTGATAACCCGGGAGTTTACCAGTTTATGGATGCTTTTGGCAAAGTGCTGTATATCGGCAAGGCAAAGAACCTTAAGAAAAGGGTTACCTCGTACTTTGCCGGGAATCAGTCGGGCAAAACAACAGTGATGCTTAAGAAAGCCACTGATATCAGGCATATCGTTGTTGAAAATGAGTCGGATGCCCTGCTGCTCGAGAATAACCTTATTAAAAAACATCAGCCCAGGTACAACATACTTTTAAAAGATGATAAGACCTTTCCCTGGATTTGTATCAAAAAGGAGCCTTTTCCAAAAGTATTCAGCACAAGAAATGTAATAAGGGACGGATCACTCTATTTTGGTCCTTACACTTCGGGATTGATGGTGAAAACACTGCTGACACTTATAAGGCAATTGTACAAACTGAGAACCTGTTCACTCAACCTGACCGAATCCAATATTGCAGCCGGAAAATTCAAAGTCTGCCTTGAATATCATATCGGGAACTGCAAGGGACCATGCGTCGGATACCAGACTGAGGATGACTATAACGACAGCATTGTACAGATAAGAGACATTTTAAGGGGAAACATCCTTACTGTTACGGACCATCTCAAAAAGAGGATGGCTGAATATTCGACAGAGCTAAGATTTGAAGAAGCTCAGCTGATAAAGGACAAGATAGATATCCTGACAAAATTCAGAAGCCGTTCTGCAGTGGTAAGCAACATGATAAAAAATGTGGATGTATTTGCATTCACACAGGATGGAGAAAGGTATTATGTGAATTATCTTAAAGTAGTTGAAGGAGCTGTTATTCAGGCTTTTACATTGGAACTCAGATCCAAGCTCGATGAAGAAAAAGAGTCTCTCCTGGGCTTTGCCATTACTGAGATAAGACAGCGGTATTCAAGCGATTCACCTGAGATTATTGTTCCATTCAGGCCTGATATTCAATTAAATAGAATAAAATATACTGTGCCCAGAATCGGCGAAAAGGTAAAGCTTCTGGAACTTGCTGAAAGAAATGCCCTTTACTACAAGCTCGAACAAAAAAGAAAGCTTCTGGAACATAAGCCTGAAGCAAGAACCGGGAAATACCTCGAAAAGGTTAAAAACGATCTTCACATGCCAGTTCTGCCCTTACATATTGAATGTTTCGATAATTCAAACATAATGGGGACAAATCCTGTAGCTGCATGTGTCGTGTTCAGGAATGGAAAGCCCAGCAAAAAAGACTACAGGCATTTTAACATAAAGACAGTTTCGGGACCTGACGATTTCAGCTCGATGGAGGAGGTTATTTTCAGAAGATACAAAAGAATGACCGAAGAAGGACACTCTCTTCCACAGCTTGTGATAATAGACGGCGGAAAGGGTCAGCTCTCATCGGCATTGAAAAGTATCACAAAGCTCGGCCTGAGAGATAAAATAACCATCATCGGCATAGCTAAGAAACTCGAGGAAATTTACTTCCCTGGTGACTCTGTTCCAATTTACCTTGATAAGAATTCTTACAGTCTTAAATTAATTCAGCAGCTCAGAAACGAAGCCCACAGATTCGGAATAAATTTTCATCGCGATAAACGTTCCTCAGCGATGACAAAATCGGAACTGGATCAGATAAAAGGTATCGGACCAAAAACAAAAGAGATCCTGTTGAAAAAATTCAGCTCGCTTGATGAGATCAGAAATACTACCCGGAATGAGCTAAAGGAATTGATTGGAAACAGTAAAGCCTCAATCCTCACCAGATTCTTTGAAAATTAGCTCTCTTTCGTATAAAAACCAAAGTAGCAAATTACAGGGCCTAAATATCACTATTACAGGTATATAATATGATAAAAACAACCTTTTAACTCAACGAGATTTGCATATTTTAAACTGTCCCGGAAACAGGTAAGGAAATCTTAAGTTTCGGGAGATTAGTTTTAAAGAATCACCCCCTTTAATACCCCCGCGGGGGCATAGGCGTTAACTTAAGGGGAAGGATATAGGGAAATAGGGAGAGAGTTTAACCCAAAACCGAATGTAAAGTACTGAATTTAAGTTTGATAAATTTCCCCTCCTTAAAAGGAGGGGAAACTTATGTAATTGTATTTCTGCTAGTTAAAAACACTCCATTTAACACTGATTCTTAAGTTGCCCGTCGCATCATTGAGCCGTGAGGGCAGTGAACACCAGCCGGAGTGATTTCAGGATGACACCGTAATGACCAGGCAGATTGCTTCGTCTCGCGCCAACGCGCGATCCTCGCAATGACATTATCCCAAAGGTGATTTTCGTCTCCCCTTAACCAGCTCTCTGCTCTGTGCTCTGAGCCCTGAGCATTGAGCCCAGCCTGAGCCGATGACCCTATGACCCAGAGCCCTGCGCCCTGAGCCCGTGCTGTCCCTGATGCCCTGACCTGCCCTGAGCCCTGTGCCCTGAGCCCCCCTGTGCCCTGTGCCCTGTGCCCTGTGCCCTGTGCCCTGAGCCCTGAGCCCTGTGCCCTGTGCCCTGGCCCTGTGCCCTGTGCCCTGTGCCCTGTGCCCTGTGCCCTGTGCCCTGTGCCCTGTGCCCTGAGCTCTGTCAACTTCTATTCTTCCAGGACTTTTTCCATCATCTCCGAAATATTTTCCGAACCAAAGGTTGCAAGTCCTTTTATTTTTAAAGTTTCGGCTGATCTGACATTTTCTTCGATGTCATCGATAAAAAAAGACTCTTCGGGATCCAGGGAGTATTTGTTGAGGAGAAAGCTGAAGATTCTGACATCGGGTTTCGAAAGCTTAACCTCTGCAGAGATAATTCCTCCGTCGAAATATCTGAAGAAGAAATAATCGTTTTTGATCTCTTCAAAAATGTCAAGGGGAAAGTTGGAAAGGTAATATAGCGAAAAACCCCGTTTTTTTAAGTCAGGAAGAAGTCTGACGTTGTTGTCGAGGGGAAACATTATCTCGGTACGCATATTGAAAACAAGGGCTATTTCCTCCCTTTTTAAGGTGGATTTAACAGTCAGCTCCTCTATTGCTTCCCCGAGAGTGATTTCCCCGTTGTCCAGCATCTTCCATTCATCGCTCCTGAAAATGTCATTGAGGATGGTATTACGGATGTTTTCCGGATAGTTTTTCTTCTTCAGGTATTCCGAAGGTATAAAGCTTATAAGCACATTTCCCAGATCGAAGATTATATTTTTGATCATATCAGGGATTTTTCATGCTTATTGGCTGGCCTGTAGCTTCAAGCACGTTCCACCATAGTTCACCTTCAACATCGATCTTTTTCCTTTTTGCCACAGCCATCGGGATAGGGATCAGGGTAAATTCGTTGTTCCAGTACCCGACAACAAAGTCTGTTTTTCCGGCAAGGGCGGCATGGACGGCATTTTGTGCCAGAAGATTGCAGAATTTGCTGTCGTTGGCATTCGCAGAAGCGCTCCTGATTATATAGCTGGGATCAATATACTTGATTGAATGCGGGAAGCACTTTGCAATGAACTCCTCCCTGATTTTTTCCTTGAGGTATACTCCTATGTCTTTGTGTTTTACATTTCCTGATGCATCCACTTCTGAAGCTGTTGATTCAAACAGATCCTGCCCGGCTCCTTCGGCAACAACCACTACTGCATGATGTCTCTCTTCAAGACGCTTCCGGAGTATTTTAAGGAATCCGCGTGGTCCGTAAAGATCAAATGAGATTTCAGGGATCAGCACAAAATTCACCTCCTGGATAGCAAGGGCAGCACTTGCAGCAATAAAGCCCGAATCGCGGCCCATGAGCTTTACAAGCGCAATGCCGTTGTTTGCCCCGTGGGCTTCATTATGTGCATTTCGGATAATATCGTTTGCAATTGAAAATGCCGTTTCAAAGCCAAAGGATTTCTGAATAAGATCAATATCATTGTCTATTGTCTTGGGGATGCCGGCAACAGCAATCCTCAACTTACGCTTCTCGATTTCCTCATGGATCGCATGCGCACCTCTTAATGTCCCATCCCCTCCTATGCAAAACAGAACATTAATATTTAGTATTTCAAGGGTATCAACGATCTTTTCAACATCCTGATTCCCTCTTGAAGTTCCAAGGAATGTACCGCCTGACAGGTGAATGTCGCTTACCATCGGAGCCGTAAGTTCAATGACCGGATGGTTGTATTTTGGGATCAGACCTTCGTAGCCGTATTTTATACCGAGAACGCGGCTTATACCATACCTGTAGAAAAGCTGATTGACGAGGGCCCTGATGACATTGTTAACTCCCGGACACAGACCGCCGCAGGTCACTATTCCGACCTTTGTCTTGGCAGGTTCAAAAAAGATGGTCTCCTTGGGTCCCGCCTTTTCAAATGAAACCGGAATAACCCCGCTATCCCTGTCCCTGTTAAAGCTCTCAAGTGATACTTCATAAAGGATTCTTTCATCATCCTCAACAAACTTGTAAACAGGACTATCTTCCCTTTGTGAGACCTTTAGCGGTGACACAACACCGCCTTTTCCCAAAGTAGTGACAATTAAATCCTCGTACTTCATTTTCAATGGATTTGGGTTAAAAACTTTGCCTTGTAAGAAAAGTAAAACTCCCTACATTCCAAATTTAACTAAAAAACTTATTGTCCGGTAATATACCTGAAATGAATTACAAGATTCAGGTATCAGTTATGAATAAGCACTATACTTAATTATGGATAATCCCGGAAAGAGAAATCCGATATTCGATAAAAAGAGAAAAGCCAGGATTAATTTGACTGAATGATTTGTTTTATCCTTCCTACCAGCCCATTTTCCAGCTTAACCTTTATTCCGTGCGGATGATTGGGAGCGCTCGTAAGCACCTCCTTAACCCTTCCGCCGGTAAGGCGTCCTGAGCGTTTATCTTCGGTTAATTCAACCATTACCTCAATGCCCGGCCTTATATCCGCTCTACGTGTTCCTTCCATTTTTACCTGTTATTGATATAAAATTTGGACAAAAACGTGATGTCAATTCTACAATCAGGATACAATGATAGAAAATATTATTTCATAAAAATATAAAAAAAGATAAATATTTTGTTTAATGGATAGTCCAGATAAGTTAATATGCTCCTCTGACTCTGGTAGTTATCCTGTAGAGCCCTTTGCTTGCCGTGATAAATAGCATTTTTCTGTTTTCACCTCCAAAACAAACGTTTGCAGTCCAGTTTTCCGGTACTGCAATGTTTCCCAGCTGTTTGCCGGTCTTGTCAAAAACAGTGACTCCTTTTCCGGTAAGATATAAATTTCCTTTGCTGTCAATGGTCATTCCATCTGAACCCATTTCACAAAAAAGCTTCTTCCCTTCAAGGGAGCCCTCTTTGCCAATTGCATATGACCAGGTCTTCTTTCCGCCTATATCAGCAACATAAAGTGTTTTCCCGTCAGGGGTTCCTATTATTCCATTGGGCTGTACCAGGTCATCTGCAACTCTTTTGAGAGTTTTATGATCAGGACTCAGATAATATACACATTGTTTCTCCTGAGGCATTGCTGTATGGTCCCACCATGATCTTTTATAGAACGGATCTGTCAGGAATACACTCCCGTCGGGCGATACCCACAGGTCGTTGGGACCATTGAAGAGCCTGCCTTCATAGTCTTTAAGTATTACTTCCACGGTCTTTGCGGGGCTTATCCGCCACACCTCATTTTTTTCATCAGCACACGACCAGAGGTACCCCTCCCTGTCGAAAAACATGCCGTTTGAGCGTCCTGATGGCTGCAGAAATGTAGACAGCTCTCCATTGACACTCCATACCATTATTCTGTCATTCGGCTGATCGGTAAAATAGACATTGCCAGGTGCATCGGCCGCAGGACCCTCCGTGAAGCTGAATTCGCCCGAAAGCTTCTCAACCACTGCACCTGGTTTAAGAATTGCTGATAGTTTACCGGACTGCGAAAATATCGGGAAGGGGATAAGCATAACTAATCCAAAGAGAAACGATATGGGCTTCATTACTGGTTTTTGTGATTAATACGGTTATTAATGATTTTATTTATGCAACCGGGATGTTTCTTATCCTGCCAATGTAGTTGTCAATCTGTTCGGGCAGCTCAAAGCCTACTATTAACATATCCACCGTGCCAAGCCCCAGAACAAATTTAAGAGATGCATCAATTTTTTCGGAATCATTTCTGAACTTCCCGTTCCCTATAAGCTTCATGCCGATAACTCCTTTTCCGGCCATGTGCATCTTTTCAATTAACGGAACAATTAACGAAGGGTCTTTTTTATCCATAGACTCCCCGAAAGGATTGATCCGGACATGTATCACATCGACCCAGGGACTTGCGGCCGCGGCTTCCAGTGCTTCAAAGGTATGGACCGATACTCCGTGAGCGCGGATTACCTGCTTTGCTTTCAGGTTTTCAAGGCCGTCGAGAAATCTCTTCTGCTGATCGGTCCATTCTCCCGAAGTCATGCAGTGCAGCTGTACAAGATCGATATAGTCGGTATTCAGCTCTTTGCGGAAACGATCAACAACTACCGGTGCATCAGCTTTGTCCTGGTCAGGGATTCCGCCAGAAGAAATCCACATTTTCGTACCGAGCGTATAATTATCCCTTGAGATCCCTTTAAGTGCCGCCCTGGTGTAAGGATGAGTACCATAACTGTCGGCGCAGTCGAAATAGCGGATCCCCCTTTCGTAAGCTTCACGGATCAGCGATTCAGCTACTCCTGCCCTCGTTATATTTGAGGAACGGTTATATCCGCTGAAACCCGTTCCCATGCCAAGAAGCGTAGTTTTAATACCGGTTTTTCCAAGTGTGACTTTCGAGAACGGGTCACTCATTTTCGCCTTGCTTTCTGGTGGTGATGCTTTGATCACACTTCCGAGGATTATTGTTCCGGCACCGGCTGCTACAGTGGTTACGAATTGCCTTCGGGTCAGGTTCTTTTTTCCCATATAAAATATTTATTAATGATTTCTAACAGATCTTCTGAGTTTTTGATCAGATTCTTTGACTTTATAACTGTCTTATGCAAATAAAATGAAATATTTGTTACCAAATATAAAATGTGATTCTTATTGTAAAACACTGACCCTGATATTTGAAGGATATTTGCTATCATGATAAATCCTCTGGGTTGCTTTCTGAAAATCACTGTCAGAACATTTGTAGATATTCACGAATTTCTGAGGGTTCCTGTCAACCAGCGGGAACCATGAATTCTGAACCTGGATCATAATACGGTGTCCCTTTTTGAATGTATGGGCTACATCCGGCAGTTCGTATTTAACCTCTGTAACTTTCCCCGGGACAAACGGTTCGGGCTTTTCAAAGCTGTTACGGTATCTTCCCCTGAACACCTCTGCCCTCACAAGCATCTGGTAGCCCCCGAGAGGCACTTTTATTTCCTCTGTTTCACCGGCTTTGGTGTCGGGTGGCAAAACATCTATCAGCTTTACAATAAAATCTGCATCGGTTCCTGTCGTCGAAACGAACAGATCTGCGGTGAGCGGCCCGGTAAGAGTAATGTCTTCGCTCAGCACATCTGTCTGGTATTCCATCACATCCGGTCTGCGCGATGCAAATCTCTGGTCATCCGTCATATACTCTGTTGTTCTGGAAGCGTGTACATCTTCAGTATATGGTACAGGATTCATTGGATCTGAAACATATTCATCAAAGCTTGTCATGCCCGCCGGAGCATCGAATGACAATGAAGCGCCAGCCTTAAGATATAGTTTCCTTTCAGAAATATTCTTTGGCGGCCAGGTTTCGAAATCCCTCCATTCATTTGCTCCTGTGACAAATATCATAGCTTCAGGGATGTCAGGCTTGCCTTCTCCCTTGAGATAGTAGTTGAAAAAGTCAGTTTCTTCTTTGATATATTTTGCATTGGCATCCAGTCCCCAGTAAATATTTCCCAGGTGGTTGCCTTCACCGAAAGCCCATTGACCATGTGACCAGGGACCCATCACCAGAAAATTTTTCGTTAACGGAGGATTCTGTTTTTCAATAGCCTCATATGTGTTCAGAGCTCCATAAAGGTCTTCAGCATCAAACCAGCCGCCTACGGTCATTACTGCAGGTGTGACGTTTTTAAGGTATGGCCGGGGATCCCTTGCTTTCCAGAAATCGTCGTAATCAGGATGCGAAAAAGCATCATTCCAGAATTTGATGCTGTCTCCGAAATATCTGGCGGTTATGTTTTTAACAGCACCCTGCGATAAAAAGAAGTCGTAATTATCGGGTTCAGGCCATTTGAAACCGGGATTACCCCGTCTTGTCGGAGCTCTGTGAGGCTGCCCGTTGCTGTAAAAGAAATGAAAGCAGTCGAGGAGGAAAAATGCCCCGTTATGATGAAAATCGTCACCGATGAACCATGCTGTGACAGGCGCCTGTGGTGAAACCGCCTTGACAGCAGGATGGGCGTTGATAATTCCCATCGTGGAATAGAATCCGGGATAGGAAATCCCAAAGATCCCCACTTTCCCGTTGTTGTTCTTTACATTTTTAACCAGCCAGTCGACAGTGTCCCAGGTATCAGTTGTTTCGTCAATGTCAGTTTTGTTCTTTTTAGCGGGGATTACAGGACGGATATCTTCAAAGACACCTTCACTCATGAATTTGCCTCTTACATCCTGGAAAACCATAATATAACCTTCTTCAACATACCTCCCATACAGCTGTAAGAAGAAATTGAAGTTTTCCGGGCCGCCAGGTTCAATATTGTAAGGAGTCCGGTTAAGAAGTACCGGGTGATCAACCGAGTTGTCTTTGGGAGTATAAATGGATGTGAATAATCTGACACCATCACGCATTGTAATATAGACCTCCTGCTTGTCATATTTCTGCTTTAATGCAACAGGACTGCCTGATGGAGGATCTATCGGAGTTCTGCCAAATGACAAATCGAATTTCTGGCCTGACTGTTCAAAAATGCCGGCCATACTTGTAAATGAGTCATTTACCTTTGCCGAATACTTAAATCCTGCACCGGCATGGGTAAGGGAAAAATCAGGGAACTTGAAAGTAGTTGTGGTTGAAGGTATTCCAAGGGCGTCCTGGTCAGGGCTGTCCCATGTTGAAGAATATCCTCCGTCAGTGGCAGTAACATGGATCACAAGACGCAGCTTTATCCCGCCTGCATTTAGCAATCCATACCAGTCTCCTTCAACGGATTGTGCAAAGGATGGCATGGTAAAAAGGAGAATCAGAAGTATACTTCCGGAAATTTTCCTGCAAAAATTCTTTAGTTTCATTTTTTTTATTTTAGTATTATTCCAATCCGAGTTTTGATACCAGGTCGCCGGGAGAAACAGGCCTTCCCATTCTTGTCGCCACACCTGTCACTTCTGCCTGAATTATTAGCTTTTCATCAGGGAGCCTGCAGATACTCTGAACAAAAACGAGTCTTGCATTTCCCTGACGCCTGATATAGGTCTTTACAATAAATTTATCACGGCTCTTAAGGGGGTATTTGTAATTGATTTCAGCTTTGGTTACTATCAGGTCAGTTCCTTCATCATGGAGTTGCATAAAACTGACCCCTTTTGATAGCAGGAATTCATGACGTGCGTGTTCAAGATAATGCTGGTAATTGGCATTATTGACAACTCCCTGGACATCACACTCATAATCCCTCACTGTAAATTCAACAATGTGTACATTTTCTCTTTCCTGCATACTGATTCAGATTTATAAGATGAAATCAACAAATAAAAATACCAAAAATCAACAGATTAAGTTCACTTTTCATTACTGATAACAAAGAATCCGGATCCATAAGGGTTTAATACATTACGGGAATTTGGAATTTGTTTCCCTGTAACATCAGCTTTATAAATGTTTAAAGGTTTTCCGGAAAGCCCGCTGGAAAGATTGATTGTAGCCTCTTTACCTCCTGTCTCCCGCAGTTGGATAAGAACTGATTTCCCGTCTCCGGCTGGACGGGCGCTTATGAGTAATACATCGGAAGGCCATTCGGTAATGAGTGACCTTTCCCAGTTTTCGTCGCCGGTTCCTTCCCCCGGAAGGATCCTTGTCAGGAAAGGTACTCTGGACCTCCAGCCGAATTGTGTTGCAAAGCTGTTTGAAGTATCGGATGACGACGTCAGATAGTAAGTCCAGGTATGACCGCCCCGCTGATCTGCATTGAAATTTGTCACCCAGTAATTATTCATCGGCCATGAAAAGATGTGAGGTCCCTGCGGCATTGCACCTGCCTGGTAGCGTCCGGTATTTATGGCCCCGAACTGCATCAGCGGCATTTCACCGCATCCCATCACTATCTGAGCTCCCTGATTCCTCAGTGATGTAAAATTCTGAACGCTGTACCAGTCATTCGAAGAGCCTTTTATCTGATCTTTTCCGGTTTCTATCGTTCCTCCCTGCACTTCTGTGAAATGCCTTGAATCCGCTAACCTGAGGGGGAAAGCTATGTAAAAACTTTCAGGTGAGATAATGCTTTTTTTAACTATTGAGCAAACCAGCTCGACACGTTTCGCGGTATTGAACAGCCGGATTTCGTATGTATATCCCCCGGGTGCAATTGCTGTTTGCGACTCACCGGTGAATCTAATGCTGTTGAAGACCGGACCATAGCTCATCGAGCTGAACCATACCGAATCGAGCGGGGATCTTTTAAAATCGACAAGCTTCCTGCTTTCCATCTGGCTCCTGTTCCCAAGCTGCTCGAGGATAAATTCAGCCATCCCGTATTCCGAGTCCCTGTCAACCAGCTCCAGGGAAAGCTCCTTGTCGTACCATGAAGTTATTGTTCCCTTTAAGGGGTCAGTAACTATTTTGTACCATTTGTTTTCAAGGACTCCCGAAACATCTTCGCTAATTATGACATCTTCTTTCAACGGGCGGACCAGGAATTTTTTAAAGCCAAATGCAGGTATATTGCTTAGCCAGATAGCCCAATATGTTCCATCGGAACGGGAGGAGAGTGCCTGTGCGGGAATCCGGGTGCCGTCCCTTTCAAATATCCCGGCCATGCTGCCTCTTGGAACAATCTGATGGTCAATGTATACAACAACCAGCCCCGAATTTTTCCAGTTGAGAGTATTGAAGACAATGAGTGAAGGTTCACTTTCCCTGGTGAACTTACTCTGTAGAAGACCCATGGCATCTTCGCCAAGGGATGCTGTCCGTCGGTCTGCTTCCCAGGCATATGACTCCTTGAGCGCCCTTTGTTCCATTGTAGGCAGGCTGTATGGTTCACGTACGCTTTCGGAATAGCCTAAAGTATGCTCCGTATAAAATAAAAGTGCTTCATTGGCAAGGTCAATTTTGGCGGAAGCTTCTTCAGGAACTTCAATTCCGGCTAATGCTGGCCATTGAGAGTGCTCCCATATTTGCAATAAGCGAGACCGCTGCTTTACGCGTTGCCGCCGTCTCTCTTGCAGCTGATCCGAAGCCATCGGTCCACCAGTCGGGCCATGCTCCTCTGATGACAGGAAATTCATTGCCATGATCCCTTTCCATATTCCTGAAAAATGATTCAGCCGTTGAAGTTGAGATCTTCGGCCACTCGAACAATTCATTCCATTTTACGATCAGGTCGCTCGCCAGCGTGGATGGGGGTGAATTATCGGTAAGATATCCGGAATGCTGAATTGCAATTTCATCATACTGATAATTAAGCGACTCAAGAGTCTTTAAATACGAAAGAAAGTTGTTTTTGAACTTATCAATATCTCCTGTCTGAATTTCAAAGACGGTATTTCCGGTCATATAGTGTTCTGCCCTGAAAGTAAGGATCCTGTTTCCCGAGGGTGATTCCCACCAGAACATCGTTGGCTTGTCAAAGCAGATGAGCGCCCGGTGACCATGGGTTCCCATATTAAGATATTTTATGCCTGTTGGTTGAAATAATCATTCATACACCATCCGATACCGTTTACATCATTCTGCATCGCCAGATTCACGGGAATTCCTTTTTCCCTGATCCTGCCTGTTGCAGCAAGTGAGGCTGCAAGTATCTGTTCGTCAGGGATCTCATCAAAGTTGAAATACATGCCGGTTACTTCGATTCTGCCTTCCCTGATCCGTCTTAGTAATCTCTCAATCTGGCTTGCAGGGCGGCATTTCAGGTATTCATCAACTGGCCAGGATGCTTCACATGTCCACCTGAATTTTGCATTGTCCGGGTAATTGTCAGTGGCATCACAGTAGTCAAGCGCATAATCAATATATCTCAGGTGCTCAGCCAGGATCTCTGTCTGGGAACGTGTATAACCGATGTCGGTGTGACTATGCTGGATCAGGTTCATTGTCCATTTTCTTACCGGGTAGAGAATTACCGGTTCGTTCATTGAAAATTCTCCGGCCACAACTTTAAGCATCACTTTGGTTGGTTTGGACACCTGGGGTAATCCCACATTAACTGCGTTGTAGCCAAATTTCAGCGTGGTTTTTGCCACAGGTTTCCTGTCAACGTAGATTTCAGCTTCAGTTTCCCTGCCAAAATAGAAAATTGCTGCCTCAACCAGCTGAAGATGTGCATTATCCTTTTTAAGAATTGCAGGAAACGTGTTCAGGGTCACACCGGTTTTAACCTCCTTTTTATAGGTCATATACCAGGAGGTTAGATTGGCTTTGCTGCCGGTAACTTTAATTGAGAGCGGCTTCCCGGTTAATCACCCTTGCTGAGGGAATCCTCAGTATCATGTACCCGTGATGATCTCCGTGCTGATCTGTCATTATTGAATTGAAGCTCAATGATGCACCATCGTCTGATCCTATCGTCCAGGATGAACGACCGTCAGTGGAAAAGACAAATTCATGGCCCTGGCTTGTGGTAAGGGTCATCCTGGCATTTCCGGGGCTTGAACCGATTGCCGTTACCCAGATGAATGCAGCGTATTTTCTTTTATTGACGGCCGGCGCGGGACCGGCTTCCCATTCCATAAAATCTTTTCCGCTGTCAGCCCTTATCAGGATGCTCTGACGCAAGCCAGGTATGCAGCTGTGATAGTCAAAATCGAGCCCTGAAATCTTACGGGAATAGCCGTTTACCGGTTCGTCGTCAGGTGTTATGAAAGACTGGCCATTTGAGAGGAATGGCGGAGACACCAGTAGGATAAGTAAGAGGGAAATTGATCTTTTCATTTTAGTATAAGTTGCAGGTTGCGGGTTGCAAGTTGCAGGTTGCATTAAACCCGTAACCTGCAACCTGTAACCTGCAACCATTTTTTATTTTACAAATGCTTTAACCAGAACTGCTTCCTCTGCGGAGCGGTTATATATTCTCACGCTGTTGGCAGCAGCAGGAATTACAAAAGTTTCAGCAAAAGAGAATTCACTTTTCAATCCGTTCTCTGTTATTACTTCAATAATGGTCCCTTCAGTCAGGTTCATTACAAGGCATTTATTATTTGTCCTGATCTCGATCATTTTATGGAAGTGATAGCGATATACATCATACAGATGTGTTTCATGGGTCGGAAGGTGGAAAAGCTTCCAGTCCGGGCCGCTTTCAGCCAATTCCGGTCTTGATATCAGGTTTTCATAAACATAGTTTCCGCTTCTTTCAAAATAGAGGTTTTCAAATGCCCGCTTAATATTGACAGGTCTTGGCTTACCGTCAAGATCGGGTCTTTCCCAGTCATACATCTTAAAAGTGAAGATATAGGGAGTGGTACTTATTTCCAGAACCAGGTTGTTTTTACCGGAGCTGTGAATGGTCCCATACGGGATCAGTAACAGATCGTGCTTCTTTACCGGGTGTTGAAGTACATATTTTTCCGGGTTGAATGGTTTTTTAAAATAGAGGTTATCTTCAAGACCGGTTTTGAATTCCTGAGGATTAACATTTTCCCTGAATCCAAGATAAACTGCTGCATCATCTTTTGTGTCGAGGATATAATAGGTCTCTTCCTGGGTATAATCCTCTCCGAAGTTTTCCTTCATATAACCCGGGCGGGGATGACATTGCAGCGAGAGATTTCCTCCGTCAAATGTATCAAGGAAATCAAAACGTATGGGGAAATCTGTCACGAACCTCGAATAACAATCCCCCAGGACAGCCGATGCCTCCAGGTACATGAGGCAGTCGAAAGAGACCTCGCACAATAATGAAGAGCTTTCGATCAGCAGTCCATTTTCGGGAGAAATAAGCTCAAATGACCAGGCATAGTTGGGGACATTTTTGTTTAAGCCGTCAATATTGTCCCTTATCCAGGTTCCTCCCCAGCTCCCTGGTTCGAACCATGGCCTTGTCCTGAAGAGATTCCGGCTCATTTGAAGGAGAGCCGCTCTCAGATCGTCTCCCTCGATCCATACGGGATCATCGGGATGCTGACCGTCGACAAAGATGTTTATTTTCCGCAGAATGGATTGTTTGTGTTTATTCAGTACGACCCAGTCAACAAAGTAGAATCGTTTGTACATCTCCTTCGGGTCCGTTGTGACCGTGTAACCCAGATTGGTAACCGAGCCGGCGCGGGCGCGGTACTGAATTTCATTTTTTGGAATATCCAGGTAGACCAGTAGACCATCCCGGTTTGCCAGTGCAGCGCCTGGCCCTGCAATGATGCTGATGCCGGAAGGAGGATCGGCTTTAAGGCCTGCTAGCTTTTCAGGATCGAAAAAATCCTGAAGGTTCAGAGTTGTCCGTTTTCCGAAAAGAGGATCATCACCGCCTAGAAATGGGCTGGTTAACTCATCAATAGTTATCGGAGATTTAAGTAATTCTTCAGTATTTATCCAGTTTATTTTATCGCTGTTGCAAAGGTTTGAAGCCAGATGATCCTTAAAGTCAGTGAAAAAGGCACCTGAATAACCGTCAATCATTACCAGGTTTTGTCCTTTGATTCTCTCAGCCAGCGACTCAAATCCGGTAAAAATTTTACCATCGGCTATTTTGAAAGACGGGTAAATATCGTACTTCCCTCGTGGAGGAGCCTTTTTGGTGACCGGCAAAATATACTGGCCGGTCTTCCGGAATTCCTTATTTATCAAGGGTTCTGACAATCATCTTTTCTTTACCGATACCTTTTTAACAGACCAGCTTGTTACTTCGGGAATCTCCTGAAGAATTTCCTCAGGCCCGCATGAAACTTATGAATGCTGTGAGGCTTGTAATGCATCAGGATACATTCGCCTGTTATAAAATTAATATCGGTTCCCTTAAGCTCATTAACAGCTTCCTTGCTGTCTGCCATCTGTTGTATCCAGATCTGTTTCAGGCCTGATTCCCTGGCTTCTCTTATTACGGAAGCAGTCTGATCTTTTTTAGTCATGATGATAAGTCCCCTGACCTCTTTGGGCAGGCTTTTTACGTCAGGATAAACTTTTGATCCATGTATTTCAGTGGCATGAGGATTTACAGGAATCAGGTTCATACCTTTTTCTTTCAGCTCCTTGAAAGCAGCAAACCCGAATTTTTTTGGATTACGGGAAACACCTACCATTGCAATTGGTTCGGATTCCAGAAATTCTTCGATTTGTCTTAGGGATACCATAAGTTTAAGTATTTGGTTTAACGGATACGGAAATTAAATCAGGAAAGACCCCGATACAATAAGTATAAAGACTTAAAATTACAACAAAAAATCTAACCCATTCATTTTTTTATTTACTTGGTAATGATTAACCTATTTCCTGACTTTATGAAAAAAGCGGATGATCGCAGCGGGTATCTCTTTACAAAGGGATATTCAAATTATGTTTTTATTCTTCTCTTTCTGTTGTATATGTTTGATTATATTGACAGAACGATAGTTACGTCAATGTTCGTATCGATTGAAAGGGACTGGGGCATCACCCACACACAGAGCGGGATGCTTGTTTCAGCAGTTTACTGGGCAATAGTGATTCTGACATTTCCTGTTTCACTTCTTGTTGACAGATGGAGCAGAACAAAAACCATTGGAATTATGGCAATTATGTGGAGTCTTGCAACAGCCCTGTGTGCATTGACCGGAAATTATGTGCAGTTGTTTATGGCAAGGATCCTTATCGGTGTCGGCGAAGCCGGATATGCTCCCGGAGGAAGTGCTATGATCTCGGGATTGTATCCGATCGAAAAGCGGTCAAAAATGATGGGTATCTGGAATGCTTCAATCCCATTGGGGACAGCAATCGGTGTACTTCTGGGAGGCATTATTGCGACAAGATTCGGCTGGAAGCATGCTTTTGGAATTGTGGCATTTCCAGGGTTAATTGTTGCAATTCTGTTTCTGTTTGTGAAGGATTATAAAACAGTCGATCTCTCCTTTGTTGATAAGACAAACAACAAAATCAGAATGGAGAAAAAGGACCTGTTCAGGGAGTTTATTTCAAAACCATCTGTTATTTTCACCTATTTTGGAATAGCTGCAGTTGTTTTTGTTACTACATCATTGCTTACCTGGCTTTCTACATATTTCCAGACAGTAAGGCAAGTCAGTCAGGAAAAGGCTGGCACTCTGGCAAGTGCGATAATGGTTCTGGCACTTGTAGGTGCTCCGCTCGGAGGCATTCTTACCGACAGATGGCGGAAAACACAGATTAATGCCAGGCTATTGTTTCCTGCAATTTCCACGTTGGCTTCAGCTGTCCTGCTTTTTGCAGGGCTCTATCTGTTCAGCGGCATTGTACAATACGTTATTTTTCTTATTATGGGGATTACAATAATGATTTTTATTTCAGGTGCTGCCGCTGTTACCCAGGATGTTATTCATCCCGGATTAAGGGCTACTTCCTATGCAATTGCTGTGGTTGTCCAGAATCTTCTTGGCTCTTCAACAGCACCTCTTGTTATGGGCAAAATATATGATCTTTCAAATATTCAGACAGCTCTGTCGATACTTCCTTTTGTTCTGGTTTTGGGGGCAGTTTTATTCTATCTGGGATCGAGATATTATGAAAAGGATATGGAGAAAGTGGCAAAGATTAATCTTGAAGCAGCATAATACCTTCTTTTGAAATCAGGAGGTTCCCTGAGCTTTTTCCGTCCAAAAAACTTTCTACTTATTTCTGGACGTTGTATAATAAACGAAATCCCGGAATGAATTCTTCACTTCCGATTCGGG
Source organism: uncultured Bacteroidales bacterium (assembly GCA_963703935.1). Lineage (GTDB taxonomy): Bacteria > Bacteroidota > Bacteroidia > Bacteroidales > VadinHA17 > LD21. The sequence goes on from CAVPGA010000004.1 coordinate 189,177, forward strand.
GTAGGAATCAAGTATTGCAAGTGCCTTATCCCGGTACTGATTCATTTTGATCCTGGCATAATCCATCCCTCCGTGCTCGGAAACAAATTTAACTACCTCTGCAATATCAGACTTTGTTTTTTTCCTGTTTCCGACAATTCCAAGAATATGTTTCTTATCGGCTATTGTTGCGTGTTCAAGAGCATGAATAAGCGGAAGTGTAATTTTTTTTTCCTTGATATCATTATTTGAAGCTTTCCCTGTTAATCCGTTTCCTTCGTAATCAAGAATATCATCCCTGATCTGAAAAGCAATTCCAATATTTTCACCAAGCTCTTTCATCAGCTGGATTGTTTCGGGATCATCGGTTACTGATCTTGCTCCCTAGCTGTACATGCAGCAATAAGTGCAGCAGTTTTGCTTTTGATGATCTTGAAATAATCTTCTTCCCTGATATTGAGTTTTCTTGATTTCTGAAGCTGAAGCAATTCTCCTTCACTCATCGATTTTACTGCTTCAGATACAATTTCAAGCATGTCATACCGGTTTTTTTCAACGCTTATAAGCAATCCTTTTGAAAGCATGTAGTCACCGACAAGAACTGCAATTTTTGAATTCCAGAGGGCATTTATTGAGAGAGCTCCGCGTCTTTCACGGGCATCATCAACAACATCATCATGAACAAGGGAAGCAGTATGAAGAAGTTCAATAAAAGTTGCAGCAACATAGGTCGGTTCAGCAATTTCACCATTGAGCTTTGCAGTGAGAAAGACAAGCAAAGGTCTCATCTGCTTTCCTTTGCGCCGGAAAATATAGTTCAGAATTATTTTCAGCAGCGGAATCTCACTCTTCATCGTCCTGCCGAAATAGGCTTCAAATTGAGCCATTTCTTCCCTAACAGGTTTCTTTATCGATGTGAGATCCGACATAGTTAATTATTTCGTTCAAATATAGTAAAATCAGGAGAACCCGTCTGATAATTTTAGATAGAGCATCAGAAGTCAATTATTGTTCAAAAATTGCATTTTATTTGAAAACATTATGCTCCATGACCCGTTGTCAATCCAGCCGCAACCTGAACATAACCGGAAATTTGTATATATTTGTTACAATAATTGTGATATTAATGGAAATAAAAGACCTTAATCCGGAAAACCTTGAAAAAGCATCAACGATGCTTAAAGCAATAGCTCATCCTGTAAGGATCTCCATTATTGGTTGCCTGGAAAAGAGCAGGAACAAAACTGTTACTGAAATTCACAAAAATATTGGAATTGAGCAATCAACAGCCTCACATCATCTGGGTATACTTAAGGACAAGGGTGTTCTTGGATCAAGACGGGAAGGGAAGAATACTTATTATTTTCTGAAGCATGAGAATTTGCTGACCCTGCTTGACTGCATTGGAGAATGCTGCAGGTAGTCCCGGAGATTACCGGTCTGTTTTTTACCTTATTTGAAATCCCTGAACATTCTTTTCTGAAACAGCACTATTGCCAGTACTCCGCAGGTTATAGCCGAATCGGCGATATTAAAGACAGGTCTGAAAAAGACAAATGATTCACCGGGTCTGAAAGGTGACCAGTCGGGCCAGTGTGGTATTTATAACAGGGAAATAGAACATATCAACCACTCTTCCAAGCAGAAATGAAGAGTAGCCTCCTCCGGGCGGGAACATTATTGCCGGCTGGCTGAAGCTTTCAGCTGAAGATCATCCCATAAAATGCACTGTCGATCATGTTACCGATTGCACCGGCCAGAATAGCGCTTACAGAAAGTATCAGCCCGAGGTTTGTCTTTCTGATGATCAGGCTGGAAAGATACCATCCGATACCAAATATTGCTGCGATTCTGAAAATACTAAGGACCAGTTTCCCTGTCTGACCTCCCATTTCCATACCGAAGGCCATTCCGTTGTTTTCTATGAAATGGAGCAATCCCCAGTTTCCGAAGAGATGAATTTCCTGACCTATCACCATATGTGTTTTTACCCAGATCTTCAGAATCTGGTCTGCAATAAGGATCAGAAAAATAAGTAACAGAGCTTTTTTCCCGGATGACATAATCTCCTGTTTAAATTCAGGTGCGCAAAATAATAAAAAAAATATTATAAATAAGAATGACAATGAAAAGGCCGCAAGGAGAAGATAAAAAAAGAGGCCTTGAAGGAGGGGGCATCCCCCTTCTTTTCAACACTTTACAACAGGACGAACAAAAAGAAATGAACATAAAAAAGGGTGACCTTTTGAGACACCCTCTTTCAATATTCCTCTTATCCGATCACGGACATGTAATATTCAGATAGTTCCCATCCCAGCAAAACCAGTTGGTGTTGCCGAAAAAGAGAGGGCTCCTTACCCTGCCGTTATGTAGTGTAGTGCTCCATTCAACATTAAGATCATAAAACTGCTGGGTTGTCGCATTATAATAGTGGATGGTATAATAGGCATTCAATGCAGTTGTTGCCAGCCCGTACTCAATATAGCTGTCTTTGAAGGCATCACCAGTCTTGATATAGGTGAATTTAATCATGCCAACCGAGCTCCCGGTTTTTGTCCAATCGACCTGAAGCACAGGAACTTTGCTCTGCGGACTCAGGTTCAACACCCATTGACCCCCGGTTCCATCGAGTTTTGAAGTCCCGTCAAACCAGAGGAATTCACTAAAGCCACCGGTTCCTTCCCTTGTGATATACATTTCCCATTTAACATCATTTGTCCTGATCTGACCTGTCAGTCTTGCCTTATAGGTCACACTCAGAACAGTCGCGCTATAACTCCATTGCCAGGTTTTGTCGGCAATATAGGAAGGTGTATAATCTCCCGCAAGTTGGAATGCCATTACCGGAACAGCAAGATTTATATATATAATTGAATTCCAGATAAATGCAACACTGGCTGCATACTCCCAGTTGCTTGTCAGGGTACCCTTTGGGACCGAAATATCAGCGGCAGATTTTTTACCGGAATCAAAATTGCTGAAATCGATGAGCATTGATTCTGCTGGCGGTAAAACAGGCGGATCCCCTTTATCCTTTTTACAGCTGTTAAACGTTGCTCCGGAAAGAGCTATTACCAGGGTAAAAATCAGTAACTTCTTCATATGTCAAATGATTTTAGATTAATTATTAAACGGTTGTCGTCAGGAAAAAGTATTGGTTATTAAAAAAGATATCGGACGCGAAAGAGAAATAGTTCATACAATAAACATTTGTTTTTTATTATGGGCTAAATGACTTCATGTACCCGCCAAAAGCGAATCTGCGATCAGCAGGAACATTATAAGGATTCCGAATACATTTAATATTACAAAGGCACCCCTGAATCTATATGATTCCTTTGGTGAAAACAGCAACCTCGAAAAGAAAACTATAAAAACAGGATTCAGGAAAAAGACGAGCCAGGAAAAATATCTGCCAAAGATATCTGTGAAACCGATGAATAACATAAGCAGGAGGGAAGTGAGAAGGATCCAGACAAAGACAATATTTTTGATCTGTTTCTCATTCAGGTAATCAGAAATAGTTATGAAGCCTGCATTCCTGTACTCCTTTCCATATCTTATCAAAAGGAGCCAGAAATGCGGAATCTGCCACAGGAACATAAAGGTTGAAAAGAGCAATACCTTGAGACTGAGTACTGTTCCACCAGCTGATGTGAACCCGATTAATGGCGGGATTGCCCCGACCAGGGCCCCCGGAATTATTGCCAGCGAGGTTATTTTTTTTAATGAGGTATAAACCAGGTTATATAAAACCACATTCAAAGCCCCGAGGGCAAAAGGAATTACACCGTTTATAAGCAGCAGGCAGCTTCCCGAGATTAAAAGTACAGAGTAGAGCAGTTTTGCGGACGCAAGGGTAATCCTGCCGGACGGAACAGGCCTGCCGCATGTTCTGTTCATAACTGAATCCTGTTCCCTTTCGGTATACTGGTTCAAAACTGCCGATCCGGATGCAAGAAGAAAAGTTCCTGCCATTAAGGGAATTAAGCCCGGATCAAATGAATTGCTATGCAAAAAGTATCCCGTACCTGCAGAAAATGCAACGGCAACTGACAGCTTGTACTTCATCAGATCTGAATACACAGCAAGCTTTGCTTCAGGGTTTTGGTGCATTTGGTTCAGAATAAATTCCGGCTATCATCAATGACCCGCCCATAAGTGATATATCCTTCAGCAACGCAATAAGCGTCGCAGTGGTATCGAATCCATTTATGAGATGAGGAATATGGATCGTAATTATAAAGATAAACAGAAGAAATGCCAGCAAAAAGGTTGATAATTTCACAAGCTTTTTGGTAATTATGCTTATGCTTGCCGCGATCAGCAAAATACCGGTCAGGACCATAATGAAACCTGTTTTGGGAATAAAGGATGTCAGTGTTCCCAGGTAATAATCCATCATTACAAAGTGGTTGATCCCAAATACTGCAAAGGGGAGGGCAAACAAAATTCTTCCTGCCGTTGTAATCTTGTTCATATTCAGAGGTTTTAGATCGCTATAAATTTATGAAATTTCCATCAGGAAGCAGCTGATCAGGTAAAATTTCATATTAATAATTTTTTGGTTTAAGTATTGATTTCAAGCTGGGAAATAGATTGGTCCATATATATAACAACTATCACAGGGAATTTACTTTTTATAGCGATAAATCTTATTCCTTTTACGAGAAGGAGATCCCTCGCTGGCGCTCGGGATGAGGGATCCCTATAGGATTGATGAATATGGCCGGTTTATCATCACCGCGGAGCGGTTTCATAGATCAGGCTCTTTCCTTCGTTCGGGTTGTTACGATATTTCTCGCATAAAACGTTGCGATGTTATTCGGAATCAGATACTTTTAGCCGGACAGCATTTGGAAGAAGTAAACCTTAAGGCCAGTAAAGTAATGTTATGCCGGATCTAAAATATTTAACGTACATTGAACAAAACCCGGACCCCATTGTTTATTTTTCAAATCTTAAGAAATGGAAAGGAGAAGCTTTTTAAAAAATCTTGGAATTGGAGTTGCTGCGACGTTTGTTGCAGGAAAATCAGTTGCCGGGGAATTAACAAAATCAATCACTTTTACTATGGAAAACTTTAACACACATGAATTTCCGGCTCTGCCTTATGCCTATGATGCACTTGAGCCTTATATTGATGCCACGGACAATGGAAATTCATTATGATAAGCATCACCGGGCGTATTTTAACAATTTTATAAATGCCATTAAAGGGACGCCTTTCGATAATCAAACAATTGAAAAGATTTTTGCCGGTGTCTCCGGATCCGGTGATGCAGTCAGAAACAATGGAGGAGGATTTTATAACCATGTTTTTTTCTGGAATAACCTTGCTGCAAAATCTGCAGGACCATCAGCCGAGTTATCAGCTGCACTGACAAGAACATTCGGATCATTTGACAAATTTAAGGAAACTTTCAGCAATGCAGCCAAAACACGTTTTGGAAGCGGCTGGGCATGGCTCTATCTGACTCCTGATAAAAATCTGGCGGTCGGAAGCACCCCAAACCAGGATAATCCGCTAATGGATATTTCACCGATAAAAGGAACTCCACTGCTTGCACTTGATGTCTGGGAACATGCATATTATCTGAAATATCAGAATAAAAGAGCCTGATTATGTTGATGCATTCTGGAATGTTGTGAACTGGGAAGAGGTCAGCAAAAGATATCAGCAGGCGCTGTGATAACAGAAAAGCAAAATTCTGTTTACCGTTGCAGATAGATGTTGCATTTAACCCGTCTGGAAAGGATTAAAACAAATATCAGGTATACAGAAACCTCTTTATCTTCAGTGTTGCTGTCTTCTGGAACGGCACAGGCTGAAGAACAACCTTATTGATCTGGCTGAATTTATTGACATTTGAATTAACATATTCCTGAAGTTCAGCCAGCATTTCCTCTTTCTTATCCTCATATTGCTTCGCTCATATCCTGTTTCAGAGGTACTGATATTTCTTTTCAAGCTCCTCCATATTCAGGTGAACATAAGCAACAAGCTTGCCTTTTTGCTGAATTACAAGCGATTCTACAACAAACCGGAAATTATTTATAACTGATTCAATCTCTTCGGGATAAATATTTTCACCGCTGGCACCAACAATCATATTTTTAAGTCTTCCTTTTATAAAGAGGTTATTATTTTCATCCAGAGTCCCAAGATCTCCGGTTTTAAACCAGCCATCAGGAGTAAGAACTTCTCTTGTCATTTCAGGCTCCTTGTAATATCCTTTCATCACATTTGGTCCTCTTGCCCATATTTCGCCTTCTCCGGTTTTTTTATCAGGATTGTTTATTATAAGTTCAATTCCTTCAATTGCAGGTCCTGTTGAATCAAAAACTGACTTTTGAGGGATTAGCACCTGCAAGCAGCGGAGCTGTTTCGGTAAGACCATATCCAATAGCATACGGGAATTTTGCTTCAATAAGGAATTTTTCAACACTCTTATTAAGCTTGGCACCTCCGATTCCAAAAAACTTCAGTTCTCCGCCAAAGGTCTTATAAAGTTTCTTTCCTGCAGCTGCATTAAGTTTTTTTCTTAATGAATGGTACTTTGTAGAGGACCCTTAAAATCCATTTATCACTGAATGCCGGCAGTATCTTGTTAAAATATATTTTTTCCATTATAAGCGGAACAGTCAGCATTATTGTCGGCTTTACTTCAGCCAGGGCCGGGATAAGAACTGCAGGAGTGGGTGGTTTTCTCAGATAATAGACACATGATCCGCCTAACATTGGAAGGACAAGACCAAGGGTATTCTCATAAGTATGCGACAATGGCAGTACTGACAGAAACCTGTCATTTTCATTGATAGGCTGAATTATCATTCCTTTCAGTGCATTGAAAGAGATATTTTTGTGGGTAAGCATCACTCCTTTTGACCGGCCGGTGGTTCCTGATGTGTAGATAATTGAAGCAAGATCATCTTCTTCCACTTCATATTTCTTTTCAGGTAATGCGGTACGGATCAAATTCAGGCGCCTTGCCATCGCAGAACAGAATCGAAAAATCTTCAATAAGAATTGCTGTTTTAAGATCATCCGATTTAAATCCTTCAATTTTTGGCAACAGGGATTCCGATATGAAAATAGCTTTTGCTCCTGAATGTGTCAGGACATTTCCAACCTCGGTTGTTGAAAAATCAGGCAAAATCGGAACAACAACAGCTCCCATAAATGTTATTGAAAAATAAACAGGACCCCAGTTTGGCATGTTATTGCTGAGAAGTGCCACTTTATCACCGGGTTTTATTCCCAGCTTTTCCAAGAAGGGCAATTAATGAATTTATTTCATCATTGACAGCTTCATGTAGCTTTTGGGTTTTTCCCCAACAAATGCATAAGCATAATGATCCCCATATTTTCGGAGTGTTTCATTAAATAATGCAGGAAAAGTTAACTTTATATTTTTTCTTCCATTTTACCTCGTTCTTTATATTCTATTAAGGTGCAAAGATATGAATTAATGACATATGGCTGCCCATTTAATGACCAATATTACATGGTGTGCTTAAAAAGCGGCTAGTAAAAGTTAAACAATTATGTCGCAGATTGGTTAAATTTGTATGATTTTTTAAACTATACATGAAATGGCTTCAATAATCAGGGTAACAAAAGAATTTTCCTTTGAAATGGCCCATGCACTCTGGAATTATGATGGACCATGCAGGAATGTTCATGGCCATTCATACCGGCTCTTTGTAACTACTTTCCGGTAATCCTGTTGACGATCCGGAAAATCCGAAAAACGGTATGGTTATGGATTTTACTGATCTTAAAGATATTGTAAAAAAAGAGATAATAAGATATATTCGACCATGCAGTAACTGTTTCGGATAGCTATGAAAGGGAAAAGATGGAGGTCTTCAAAAAGATGTTTGATAATACAATTATTGTTGATTACCAGCCGACATGTGAAAACCTTGTTGCCGATTTTGCAGCCAGGATAAAACAGAAACTGCCTGAAAAAGTGAGGCTTCACAGCCTCAAACTTTACGAAACTGCAACTTCATTTGCCGAATGGTTTGCTTCAGATAATGAATAAAAGAATATATGTCAGAATCAATCAAAAAAACTATTTCTGCTGGATGCTTATGCACTGATTTTCCGTTCATATTATGCATTTATCAAGAAATCCCAGGATAACCTCAAAAGGAATGAACACTTCGGCAATCTTTGGATTTCTCCTTACTCTCAGGGAAGTTCTCCAGAAGCAGAAACCAACACATATTGCAGTTGTTTTTGATACTCCGGCACCTACCTTCAGGCATGAAATGTTTAAGGAATATAAGGCAACACGCGATGAAACACCTGAAGATATTAAAAAAGCGGTTCCATATATAAAAAGGCTGATTGAAGCTTATAAAATTCCTGTAATTCGATTATCCGGGATTTGAAGCTGATGATGTTATCGGAACTCTGGCAAAAAAGGCATCGGAAAAAGGTTTTACAACTTATATGATGACACCTGATAAGGATTATGCACAGCTTGTTTCGGACAATATTTTTATGTTTAAACCCTCAAGAAGCGGAAATGAATCTGTACAATGGGGTGTTGAGGATATAAAACGTGAATTTTCTGTACAAAATCCTGAACAGGTAATTGATATTCTTGCTCTTATGGGCGATACTGCCGATAATATTCCCGGAGCTCCGGGTGTCGGACCCAAAACAGCAATGAAGCTGATCTCGGAATATGGGTCGGTTGAAGAACTATTCAAAAATACAGACAAACTGAAAGGCAAGCTGAAAGAGATAATTGAAAATAACAGGGAACAGATTGAACTGTCAAAGAAACTTGCAACAATTGAAATAAATGTGCCTGTTGAACTTAATGAAGAAGAACTTGTAACTGAAATTCCTGATAGGGACAAACTGAAAAAGCTTTTTGATGAACTGGAATTCAGAACTGTTGCAGCCGAAATTCTTAAGGATACAGATAGTAATGATCAGCCGGCCAGCCAGCCTGAGATTTTCAAAGCTCCGGCTGAATCAACACAGGGTACTCTCTTCGCGCAGCCGGAGGCTCCTACCTCTTCTGAAATAACCACCATCGAAACTGTAAGTCATAATTATATCCTCATCAGAGACGAAAAAGAACTTAAAGACTTTGTCGGCAAGGCTTTAAAACTCAAAGAGATTTGTTTTGACACGGAGACAACAAGTATAAATCCCTTGATTCTGAACTTGTTGCTCTTTCATTTTCATGGGAGAAAGGAACCGGTTATCTTGTTCATTTTCCGGAATCGCAGGATGAGACCAGGAAAATTCTTGACTATCCTGAAGCCGCTGTTTGAAGATCCGGCTATTCTGAAAATAGGTCAGAACATGAAATTTGATATCCAGGTTCTTGCAAACTATGGAATTGAAGTAAAGGGCACCCTTTTTGACACAATGATTGCCCATTATCTTCTGGAACCCGATATGCGGCATAATATGAACCTTCTTTCGGAAACATATCTTTCATACAGCCCGGTGCATATTGAATCGCTTATCGGAGAAAAAGGCAATAACCAGAAAAACATGCGGTCTGTTCCTGTTGAGAGCTATAAGGAATATGCTGTTGAAGATGCTGATGTTACATTTCAGCTTAAGGAAGTCTTTGAACCAAGGCTGAAGGCTGAAAACCTCTCCAGACCTGGCAGAGACCATTGAAATGCCTCTTATAAGGGTGCTTGCCGATATGGAGAGGAACGGTGTAAAGCTGAATCAGGAAGATCTGAAAGCAATATCAGCCGATCTCAGGGAGGATATTATTTGTCTTGAAAAGGAGATTTATTCCCTTGCAGGAACTGAATTTAATATTTCTTCTCCCAAACAGCTTGGGGATATTCTTTTTCTGAAGCTGAAGCTTGATGAAAAGGCAAGGGTAACAAAAACAAAACAGTTTGTTACCAATGAAGAAATACTTCAGCGGCTTACAGGCAAACATCCGATAGTAGATAAAGTGCTTGAATACAGGGGACTTAAGAAGCTGCTTTCAACATATGTCGAACCACTGCCCCAGCTGGTTGATAAAAAAACCGGAAGAATTCATACATCATTTCAACCAGGCAGTTGCAGCAACAGGCAGGCTTAGTTCAAATAATCCGAATCTTCAGAATATTCCGGTAAGGGATGAAAGAGGAAGGGAAATCAGAAAAGCCTTTGTTCCTGAGGATGGGAATATTTTCTTCTCGGCCGACTATTCACAGATTGAACTGAGACTGATGGCACATCTCAGCAGGGACAAGAACATGATTGCTGATTTTCTTTCAGGAAATGATATTCATGCTGCAACAGCTGCCAAAATCTTCGGAGTTGACATCAAAGATGTCACCAGGGAGATGCGAAGCAGGGCAAAAACAGCCAACTTTGGAATTATTTACGGCATTTCTTCATTCGGCTTGTCGGAAAGGCTGACAATCGGCAGAAAAGAGGCAAAAGATCTTATTGACGGTTATTTCAATTCATATCCCGGAGTTAAAAGATATATGGATGAAAGCATCAGAAAAGCCAGGGAGCAGGGTTATGTTACAACGATGTTCGGCCGCAGAAGATATCTGCGTGATATTCATGTCGCGGAATCAGGTCGTAAGGGGAAATGCTGAAAGGAATGCAATAAATGCACCTCTTCAGGGAACTGCAGCTGATATAATTAAAATTGCAATGGTAAGGATCCATGAAAAAATGAAGTCGGAGAAATATGCTTCAAAAATGATACTCCAGGTTCATGATGAACTTATCTTTGAGGTCGTACCTGAAGAACTTGAAAAGCTTAAGGAGATGGTTATTCATGAGATGACAAATGCAGTTAAGCTTGATATACCCTGAAGGTTGACTGGGGAACAGGAAAGAACTGGCTTGAGGCACATTAAGTACCACCGGGAACCCCCTTTTTAGAAACGAGTTATGGAAATAAATGTTATTTTTTTCGGGGTTTTGACTGAGGTTACGGGAACGCACTGGAAGCACTACCGTGATATTAAATCTTTTTCTGATCTGAAACTCAGGATTGAAGATGATTTCCCTGAAATAGTACACTATAATTTCCGGATTGCAGTCAATAATGAAATTACGGATGAAGATCCGGTGCTCAACGATAATGATGAGGTTGCATATCTCCCGCCATTTGCAGGCGGATAATAAATATTTTAATAAACTACAACTTCTGCAAAAATGCGTATAGTTGATGGCCCTTTATCCCCTGCCTTAATCTCGGAAGTGGTTGCCAATGCAGGCGAATAACACTGAATCCGGAGGTCATTCTCTTTTCTCGGACAGGTCAGAAGAGACCTTGTCGACGGGAAATTCGTAAAAGCAATAGAGTATTCGGCTTATGAGGAAATGGTAACAGGAGAAGCTGACAAGATCAAGAAAACAATTCTCTCAGAGTTTGATGATGTTAAAAAGATCGAAATCATTCATTCCACAGGGCTTGTGAATGCCGGTGAGATTTCTCTGCTGGTAGTGGTTTCTGCTGGCCATCGGCACCATGCAATAAAGGCCTGCAGCAAAGCGGTTGAACTTATCAAGGAAAAACTTCCTATCTGGAAGAAGGAGATATTTGAAGATGACTCTATTCAGTGGAAGGAAAATGAATAGCTTCTAAACAGGCACCTGGTCAAAGCCGGTTTTTAGTGAAACAGATACCGGAACAGACTGATCATCATCCCTTGTTATCAGTATCGAACCTGATTTTCCCTGCAGTATTGAATTATACATCGTTTTATTATTCAGTATTTCAAGAGCTTTCAAAACCTGTTCATCTGTTTTTATAGTCCAGCTCAATTGATCCTGCTTCATAGAAATAACGGCTTATTATTTCATCCTCAAGAAGTTCTGTTATTTCATTCCTGAAGGCATGCAGATCCTGATCAAGTGAATGATCCAGGTCTTTTTCAAGTTCAGTGAACAGATCCTTGTGCATATCATAGTATTTCTCTTTTTTTGCATTGATATAAGATCATTAAGCGACTCCTCTGTAATGGTTCTGTAGCTGAACCGTCGTTTTACCAGAAAATTCCTAAAATCAGTATAATCCTTATCGGTAAATGAGAACTGGTCAATGACTTTCAGCTCGGGGTGAGACCAGTAATAGCTTGTGGCAATAGTCAAAAATATAATTTCGCAGGATAAAGTTCAGCTGCTATCTGACTCAATGGTTCAGGTATTATTTCAATATCTGGAGTAATACCTCCGCCATCTTTTACTATTCTTCCATTTCTGGTTTTGAATTCGGAAATAAGGGAATCAGGTATGATTCCAACACTTCCGTCTTCATTGGGATGAGAAAAATCAAGGGCCTGTATACATCTTCCGCTGGGGATATAATATTTTGCAGTTGTAACTTTCAGCTGTGTATTATAGCTCAGGGGACGGGTGATCTGGACAAGTCCTTTTCCGTATGATCTCTGACCTACAATAACGCCTCTGTCAAGATCCTGGATTGCTCCTGCAACAATTTCTGAAGCTGATGCCGAACCCCTGTTTATAATAACTGCAAGAGGGATCTTTTCATCAACTGCTGATTTTGTTGTTTTGAATGTCTCATCAAATTGTTTTACCTTTTCCTTTTGTCGAAACAACCTCATTTCCTGGATCCAACAAACAGATTTACAATATCAACTGCTTCTGTAAGCAATCCGCCCGGATTACTTCTGAGATCAAGGATTATCTGGCTGGGATTATTAGCTTTAAGCGACACCAGGGCATTTTTAACATCATCGGATGCAGTTTTGAGTGAAATTGGTAAACCTTATATAACCTGTTTTTGAATCAATCATTCCGTAATAAGGAACAGGAGGGATCACAATTTTTTCCCTTTTTACATGAAATTCCATTTCAATCCCGTTTCTTTCAATTGTCAGGCTGATTGTAGTACCCGGATTACCTTTAAGTTTTTCACTTACCTGTTCTGTTGAGAAGCCCTTAAGCGAAACCCCATCAACTTTCTTGAGAAGATCGCCGGGTTTAATTCCGGCAACATCGGCCGGGAATCCTTTATAGACCTGGCAGATTATTACAAAATCACCTCCACCTCTTACAAGTGATCCAATGCCACCGTATTTTCCGGTGGTCATGAATGCAATCTCATCACCCTCAGATTCGGGATAATAGACTGTATAAGGATCAAGTGTCTTTAACATATTATCTATTCCTGTTTTAATTAGTTTATCAGGATTTATCTCATCTACATAAAATGTATTCAGTTCCCTGAAAAGAGAGAAAAAGATATCAAGATTTTTTGCAATTCTGAAATCCCTTGTTTCCTGAGTTGCAAGAAATGCAGTGCTGATTCCGGCAGTAATTATCAGGGCAAAAGCAATTGCTAATTTCCATTTGCCTTTCTTTTTCATAACAAATTCATTTTTTCTTTTATATAGATGGCGAAATTAAGAAGAAAAACCGGCAATGAATCTGATAAAGAAATAATTAAAACAACTTTAACACTATTTACCTTTTTGCTTAACATTGGTGCAAAGAAGCTCAATAAGTTCAGCCACAGATTTTTCCATAACCTGATAATCCGGCACTGTACTTTGCCTGTATATAACAATAAATGCCAGCCCGCGTTCCTTCAGGTTTCAGGAATTCATAAAGGATCTGTTTTTTCCTGCGGTAGGCTTCCCGGATTCTTCTTTTTATAAGGTTTCTGGTAACAGCAAGCCTGAATATCTTTTTAGGAACACTGAATGCCACCTGGGCAGGGTAAGAGAGTTTTAACGGGATTTGTAATCCAGACAACCTTAAAATAACGGGAATAGAAAATATTTCCAGTTTCAAATATCTCAGAAATCAGTTTTGTACTGCAAAGCCTTTCGCCCTTGCTGAATGTCTGCTTTTCACCGGTCATTATAATAACGCTTACCCCTGAAGTTTAATCTGATTGCCTGTCAGGTGCCGGGATAAGAAATATGTTGGGTATTCTGTTACCTGCAGTTTCTGTTATACTCTTTGAGAAAATCATCAAGAGCCATTGTCATTGAAGGTGCTTTTGGATTCGGAGCATTGATATCGAGCCTCAGTCCTTCCTGTTCAACCGCACATGCAGTTGTTGGTCCGAAAGCAGCAATTTTAATCTCTCCCTGGACAAAATCCGGGAAAGTTCTCTTTCAGGGATTTTATTCCGGAAGGGCTGTAAAAGACAAGAATATCATAATCGAAATCATTGATATTTGAAAAATGGCTGCTTATTGTCTTATAAAGTGTTCCGATTGTATACCTGATACCATTTTTGTCAAGCAATTCAGGGATTTCAGCATTATGAGGCTCGGATAGAGGAACAAAGAAATTATCTTCCCTGTGTTTTATTATGACATCAATAAGATCCTGAAATTTGGCTTTTCCATGAAATATTTTACGTTTTCTGTAAACAATATATTTCTGCAGATAAAATGCAACATTCTCAGTAATGCAGAAATATTTCATTGTATCCGGAACAACAATCCTCAGTTCATTACATATCCTGAAAAAGTGATCTATACCTGTTTTGCTTGTAAAAATAACAGCAGTAAAGTCAAGAATATTGATTTTTTGCTGACGGAAATCTTTTGATGGGATACCTTCAACCTGAACAAATGGTTTAAAATCAATTTTCAGATTATATTTTCTTGCCAGTTCGAAATATGGAGATTTCGGATTCTTCGGTTCTGGCTGCGATACTAAAATCTTCCTTATTTTCAACTCTTTACAGTTTAAGTTTTACTTTCAAAGTAACACTCGCCAATCTAAACAAGGCCTGTAAAATATTTCACTGATATCAAAACAGGCAGAATTTCCAGCGCACAAAGGTATAAAATCAAATAGAAAATTGAAATATTCTTGTTTAGAAAAATAAGTGAGAGTCTCAGAACACGGTAAAAATAAAAGACTCCAAGCACAGCAACTCCAGCAAATAAACAGACCTGCGGAGGTAATAATGAGGTGTAAACAAGGAGTACAACTATTATAAAAATAAAGATTGAGCTGAACCTGTATGACTGATAAATGCTGACAAGGTATTCGTTGAAGAGGTCTGCCTCGCCGCTGAGATTGCCTGCTGCCAGGCATATAAAATGGCGTGATGTGATCCCGGATACGATAATTCCGAATGAGATCAGGATAAATATCGCAGGGGAAATGCCTTTTGGTACAAAATCAAACCAGGCTGCAACGCAAAATGCAAACAGCCCCAGTATGATGAATGAGATCAGGTTATGCAGGGTTGATTGCCATGAGAAGAGTTCCACGGTATCGCGGGAAGAGGATTCATTAATGCCCCTTAGCATAAAGTACCTTGTCAGCTCAGGCCACATCCTCCTGGTTGCGGATCTTACAACCAGATACAGGTATGCGCAAATAAGAATGACAGCTATTATCCAGTCATTATGGAGCGGCTGAGCGGGTAATGCAATTCCATCCTTCAGGTTTGTTATTACAGAGATCTGTTGCTCCTCATGTATCTCCCTGTTTTTTTCGGCATATTTGAAAGGAACTGGTCCCGGTGTGTAGTTCTTCTTCAGGTCAGCTATGAAATTCAGGGAGTCATAGAAAGTAACATCGGCAATGCTGTTCCTGCTGCAGACTGATGTTGTATCGGTTATGTTCAGGCTCTCGGTTGAGATCCGGGATCTTCTGAGTTTGCCTGAATCCAAATTCCTGAGAAAGGCAGGCTTTTCATCCAGTCTCCTGAATATTGAATCCGGAAGCAGGTTATCTGTCTTTATCCGGACTTCTAAAACAGGTCTTATTGTATCCTGCGTTATTATACCTGATGTCATTTCCTTTCTGTGGAATAGACCACAAAAGTAGTGATAATTAAAAAACCGGAATCAGATTATCAGAATAGTAGTATCAGAAATATTGGATGCAGGTCCCGGAAATGTCAGCAAGAATATTATTTGCAAGACGTGCTCGATCCGATCCTGAAAAGGGAATTTCCAGCCACTCATCTCCCAGGCAGCTGTTCACAATATAATAATAGGTCAGTGCATCTGCTGAAGTCACAATGCCCCCTGCAGCTTTGAAACCAACCTTTATCCCTGTTTCGGAATAGAAATTCCGAGATTGCCTGGCACATAACAAATGCAGCCTCAGGTGTCGCCGAAATGTCTGTTTTTCCTGTAGAGGTTTTTATGAAATCTGCACCCGCATCCATTGCGATCATCGATGCCTTGAATATTTCTTCATATCCTCCGAGAAGACCCGATTCAACAATTACCTTAAGGTGTTTGTCGCCAATGCTTTCCTTTATTTCGCGGATCTCATCGGCAACCATTGCAAAATCTTTTCCCAGGAAAGCACCTACCGGCATTACAATGTCAATTTCGTCAGCTCCTGCCTCAACTGCCATCTTGCATTCGGCAACCTTGATACTTCTGAAGGTCTGTGATGAAGGGAAAGCACCTGCCACCGAGGCTATTTTAACATTTTTTACAGTAAGTTTTTCCTTTACGACTGAAACAAAATTTGGATAGACACAGATTGCAGCAACATTGGGAATATTACTGAACCTGCCTGAAAAACTGTTTACTTTGCCTGTCAGATGAATCATATGACTCTTGTTATCTGTGGTATTCAGGCTGGTAAGGTCAATCACATTCAGAATATTCATTAGCAGATGTTTATCAGGTATTTTCGATGACATTGAACCCGCTTTTTTCAGACCTTTTCTGATTTCAGTCTCGGATGGGACACGATTTTATCAGTTTTTGATATAGCTTTGTCATATAAGTAGCCTTTATATTAAATCTAAATTAATCAGTAAAATGAAAAAAAAGAACGGGTTCAATATAATGCTTTTTGTTTTCATAATTAATTTAATTCTGATTTTAAGTTGTACAAAAATTAATAAAAAAGATGCTCCAGGTATCTTACTGACAACCGATAGGGAATTTTCAGCTATGTCAGTGAAGTCGGGAATGCATAAAGCTTTTCTCTCTTATATTGCAGACAGCGGAGTACTGTTGAGAAATAATTCATATCCCCTCAGGGGAAGGCAGTCACTTGGTAATCTGTTTGAGAAAGGCAGCGATACTGCGTTTGTACTTGAATGGGAACCTGTGTTTGAAAAACTATCAGAGAGCGGTGATTTGGGTTACACGTATGGAATCTTCAAAAGCACCGTGAAGAAGACAGGTGATATTTCAAAAGGAACTTATGTCACGGTCTGGGAAAAACAGAAAGACGGGACATGGAAATTTGTACTGGATACCGGTACCCAGGGACTCCCGGATACAAAGTAGAGCATCTTCAGATCAGGATCAGGTTTAGCCACTGTTTGCAAGGTCATTGTTATTTCTTGCAAGTGAAGCAAAAATTCCAAAAACTGACAATGCCGAGAAGATAATGAATCCGGTCTTCATGCTTTTTAATAAGCCCGGGTAAGTGTCAGGATTTATTGTCTGTTTGCCGATAAACAGGGCAATGAGCATCATTGCAATCCCCATGCTCAGCATCTGGCCGATCATTCTCATTGTTCCGACAACGCCTGAAGCCACTCCCAGGTGCCGCTTTTCAACCGAACTCATAATTGCATTTGAATTTGGGGAAGAGAAGAGTCCGAATCCAATCCCCATCAGGATAAGTAAGACCCATTATTGCAGGGATCGATGTTGATGAGGTAATAAAACAAAGAAGTACAAGTCCTGTCGCTGTAAAGCCCATTCCTATTGAAGCAATGACTCCCGGGATTCCTTTTATCCGACAATCTTCCGGCGACCGGCGATAAAAGGGCCATTGCCAAAGGCTGCGATATCATTATGAGCCCGGCTGTCCTGGCATCAAATCCTTTCAGGTACTGCAGGTAAAGGCTCAGAAAAAATCCGGTGGCGCTTGTTGCTGAATAATGGATCAGTGCGGCTATCCCCGAGAAAGCAAAAACTCTGTTCCGGAGAAGCAGACGAACATCAAAAACAGGATTGTCTGTCTTCTTCTCGGAAAACAGGAAAACAACTGCCAGAAGCACACCTGAAATAAGAAAGATCCATCCTGTTGAGGATGGAAGGCGGGAAAATCCATACATGAAGAAAAATAAAGCCACTCCGTAAAAAAGAGATCCTTTCCAGTCAAATTTTTCGCCCCGCGATTCAGCCCATTCAGTGGTTATTTTGGTTTTTATCAGGATCAATGAAGCTATACCAAACGGGACAAGGAATGCAAAAATGCTTCGCCATCCAAGGTACTGGGTAAGCAGACCGCCGATCACCGGTCCGGTTGAAAGGCCAAGATAGACTGCAGTAACATTAATACCCATGGCTCTTCCCCTTTCGCCTTTCTGGAAAACGGAAGTTATTATGGCAAGGCTTGTTCCGAAGATCATAGCACTGGAAATACCCTGGAATATCCTGAGAATTATAAGTGATGTTATACTGCGGCAAAAAACAATGAGAAAAGTCGAAACTGTGAATAATAATATGCCGTTAGTGAAAATCTTTTTCCTTCCTATTATATCTGCAAGCCGTCCGAAAGGAAGAAGAAATATTGCGGATGACAGAATGAAGCTGCTTATTACCCAGCTCAGTCCGATCGCATTGGCATCAAGATCCTTCCCTATCGAAGGCAAGGCCAGGTTTACCGCGGATCCCAGAAAAGGAGTAAGAAATGCGGCAAATGCCGTAACGAGCATTACTGATCGTTTGAATGTCCTGTCAGCAGTATTTTCTGTTTGATTTTCCATTTTTAACCTTAGACTGATTCGCGTATTTACTCCTTTTCTTTTGTGTCAATAATTATAGTTACAGGTCCATCGTTTACAAGCTCTACCTTCATCATGGCTCCAAATTCACCTGTTGCCACCTCTTTTCCAAGAAGCTCCGAAAGTCGGCTTACAAACCTGTTGTACAGCGGAATTGCATAATCAGGATGAGCAGCCCTTATATATGACGGCCTGTTTCCCTTTTTTGTTTTTGCATGAAGCGTAAACTGGCTGATTACCATTATCTCACCCTGTATATCGAGAACTGAGAGATTCATGATACCCTCACTGTCATTGAAGATCCGCAGCTGAACGATCTTGTTGCATAGCCACTCAACATCAGGATCACTGTCTGATTCTTCAATCCCGACAAATACAAGCAATCCCGGCCCGGTTTCTGCTTTTTTACTGTTTCCGATTGTTACGGAAGCCCTGCCTGTACGTTGAATAACAGCTCTCATGAACAGTAATTTGGAAGAGGTCAAATATAGCCAATCAATCTGTTTAAATTCTGAAATGGTGTTTTATATTATCTTTGCGTCCTATGAGATTTTAACATGGATTTTGTAACAATTGTGGCAGTTGCTCTTGGATTGTCGTTCGATACATTTGCAGTTTCCCTTTCCCTCGGAATTGTACGCAATAAAATACTGTTCAGACAGGCAATCCCCGTTGCACTGGTCCTGGCAATATTCCAGGCAGGTCTTCTTGTGACAGGGTATTTCCTGGGATCGATAATCAGTGATCTGGTTAAGGCGGCGGACCATTGGATTGCATTGGCACTGCTCTCTTTTCTGGGGATTAAAATGATGAGCGAAGGGATAAAGAAAAAAGAAACCAATGAATTTGAAAATCCGAATAGTCCCTGGACATTGCTTACTGTTGCTGTAGGTACAAGCATTGATGCATTTGCAGTGGGGATCAGCTTTGCACTTCTGAACATACGGATCTGGTATTCGGGTGTCATTATCGGAGCAGTAACTTTCCTGGCCTCAATGACTGCAATCAGGATCGGGAAATCAGCCGGGACAAGGCTGGGGAAAAAGGTTGAAATTATTGGAGGGCTGATACTGATTGCGATCGGGATAAAGATATTCCTGGAACATATGCTGGCAGTTCTTAATCCGCGCAGGGGAGGCGGAAGAGTTGGGGGGTGATCAGCAAGTCCTGAGTGTTTATCGTCTTATTGTCCTGACCCCGAAAACCGGCCCGGCCATATTCCCCTGATGAGCCTGGAATTTGATTGTCAGCTTTGTCCTTCCTTCTGAAATTTCCTCAGGAATGTCATACCGGACATTGATGAACTGACCATCTTTTTTACCTGAAATATTTTCGGTGGCAATGATCCTGTCATTGACAAGAATATCAAATGTCTTTGCTCCCGGAAATCCGCCCCAGTATTCGACAACCAATGCCATTGGATCACCCCGGCTGATTTTCATATCGAATGAGAACCACCCGCTTCTCGATTCCCTGTTTGCCCTCTCCTTGAACCTGCCCGGAGAAGTCTTTTCTCCTTTGAAATTATGGTCTCGTTCCGGCTGCATTTCACCGGGCTGAACAAAATCAACTGTTGCCTCTTTAATTTTCAATGCTTCTTCAATTTCTGCTTTATACTCTGCCTCTCTTGCATTCCAGGCGGCTTCATTAAAAAGGTCCCAGTAAACAGAATATCTTCTGTCGTAAACCAGGTAAAATGGCTTGAGTTCCACATCGCGTGGCCTGCCTGTATTTTGTGTCCGGAAAGTATTTACTTTTCCCTCTGCAGGCCTTGTCCACAACGATGGATCCCGTTTTCAGTCATGAGCACCGGGACATACATGGGATCCTTTGATGCAGAATCGTCAAGCGGGCCAAGATCCCCGGCCATTACAAGTGGGCCGTACATTACTGCCACCCTGTTGCTGTCGTCTGGCATTGATTCCAGTCTTAATGAAAATGGAATTCTTATCTCCAGCTCATCGCCCGTTTTCCAGGTTCTTTCCACCCTGACAAAGCTTCCCGGAGCCTGTTTAACACGGTTTTTTCTTCCATTGATAAGGATCTCCATTCCGTTTTCTGCCCAGCAGGGATACCTTACCTGGATTGCAAGCCTGACAGGATTTTCACATTTAAACTCAAGTGTCGAACCCTGTTCTTCAGGAAAATCTGTTTTCTGGGTAACAATCAGACCTTTTTCTTTCCATGTAAGTTCAGACGCGATAAATTGAAACAGATAGAGCTCATTCTCCTCATGATAATAAATATTTCTGCCGTATTTTGAGTGGTTTTCCATTCCGGTGCCTATGCAGCAGGTAAACCATTCAGGATCCTGAAAATCCTTGAATCCGCCCATATCAAGCGAAAGGTTATAAACCACATGGCCATCGGAGGGATTCTGGCTTGAAAGAATATGGTTGAACAAAGCCCTTTCGTAAAAATCAGCGACATCTGCCTGTGCCTCCCATTCGAACAGATGTTCTGAGAGCTTCAGCATGTTATAGACATTGCATGATTCTGTTGTCCCTTCACCCAGTCTGTCCCTCAGCTTATCGGCCGGACCAAAATATTCATTGTTCCCGTTGCCTCCGGTAACATAGGAGTGATGATTGACGACGGTCTTCCAGAAGAATTCGGCGGCTTTTCTGTCGGAAGAGTCGCCTGTAAGTTCATATAAGCGCGAGAGGGCAATAAGCTTCGGGATATTAGTGTTGCAGTGCTTTCCCGGAAGAACATCTTCTCCTTTTTTCAGCGGATCAAGTATTGATTTCTGGTAAAAGATCCGTGAGACCCTGAGGTACTTTTCATCCTTTGTGTCGGCATAAAGATCGGCAAGGGTTTCGCTTATTCCTCCATGTTCACAGCGAAGCATGTTCTGGATCTGATCATCAGTGAGCGGGGAAACAATGCCTGCGATCCAGCCGGCAAATCGTTTTTCAACCTCCAGGGCTGTCTGGTTGCCGCACAGGCGGTATGCATCCCTGAGTCCGGCCATAACCTTGTGCTGGGTATAGAATGGGGCCCAGATCCCGTTAAGGTCGAAGCCCTGTGAACGGATATTTCCTTTTGCCACTTCCTTTTCAAATATTTGTTTCCCTTTGGGAAAGGCTCCAATATATCCGTCTCCGTCTGCATCCTGAAGCTTTTTAAGTTCGCTCGTCATATAATTAACTCTTTCGAGAAACCGGTTATCACCCGTGGTCTGGTACATCATTGAGCATGCACTCAGGTAGTGGCCAAGACTATGCCCTGCAAGCGTTTCATCTTCCCACCCCATATAATGTTCAGCCTTTGGTGTCAGTCCGGCTTCAGTATAGAATTTTGAAAGTAGGCGGTCGGGTTCATAGCCCAGCAGGGTTTGAACATCCAGTTCTGTGGCACGGAGAAACGGACCCTCAAGCAGCTTTACTTCAGTAAGCGGGAACGGCAATGCAGCGAATGGAACTGCTTCGGGGCCGCCGGTATGGATTTTGTGGTTTTCAGGTGCGGAACAGGAAGTGATCACCAGAATAAATCCAAAACAGATAAGGAAGTGGTTGACGAGCTTATTCATAGTAAAATGCATTGAATTATGTGAAATGTGTCATAATTAAAATAAAGAGAATACCGGAGTTTCCTTGTTGTTCAGAGTCCGTCTATTTAAACGGAACCATAATCCTTTCACGTTTATCGAAAACCGCCATTTCAGTAAACCCCGCTTTTCTCAGCAGGTTGTACGCCTCATCAAAATATTGCCCCACCCGTGAAGGCATATGTGCATCCGAGTTTACGCAAACAGGCACACCTTCCTCCCTGAAAATCTTCAGAAACTGCCTATCCGGGATAAAAATCACCGATAGGCCGGTTCCTGCCATTAGTATTCACTTCAAAAGCAACATCATGCATCCTGAAACTTTTTGCGAGCTTCCTGTACAGAGGTTCCTGATCGATTGTCGGCTTGAACCCATAAATCCGTATCAGATCGCAGTGGGCTATAATATCGAACAGCCCTGAGGCTGCCGCCTCTGTCACCTGGTTAAAATAAGCTTCAAAAAGATCGTTTATGTTCTTCCCTTCATAGAATTCGGGACCCAGATCAACCGTGCTCTCTCCAAGGTAATGGACCGACCCGATAGCATAATCCAGATCTGGATTACGGATACAGGCCAGGATCTCTTTCTCTTTCCCCGGGAAGAAATCGACTTCCAGACCTGTTTTAACAATGATATTCCTGGTATTCTCCTTCAGTGCTTTTATGTGCTGGATATATCGTTCAACATCAGGGCTGTCCATACTCCATTCGAGAAATCCCTTGAACAATGTAAGGTGTTCTGAAAATCCTATTTCTTTAATCCCGGCAGCAACGGCAGGCGCAATATAATCTTCAGGAGCACCTTTCCCGTCGCTGAACCATGAATGTATGTGATAATCAGTTTTGTAAATCATGTCACACAGATGAATTACTTCCGGTATCCGTTTATGATCCAAAGTATGCCCAAATTTCTTAATAAAACAAATTGGAGGTTATAATGTAATATGGAAAATTATAACTTTGTGAAAAACTCACAACTGTGGATAAAAAACTAGTACCCTGCGATTGCGCTCGGTGTGAATTCAGAGAAGTCGTATTTTCCACTCTCGATGAAGAGAGCATAAGAATACTTTGTGAATTCAAAGAAGAACGCTCGTACCGCAAAGGTGAAATAATAAATATGGAAGGTGAAAAAATCACCGATTTCAAATACCTCAAGACAGGACTCGTTAAGTTATTTAGACGGTCATATAATGGTGAAGAACAGGTCATTACAATAACACGACCATATGAGTTTGTGAGCAATATGAGTATCTTTTCGGAAGAAAAATATAAATATTCGGTTTCTGCCCTTGAAGATTCTGTGGTGTGCTCTGTTAAGCTTGACTTTATAAAGGAACTATTCCTTAAAAATGGCGGTTTTGCAAGCAACCTGCTTACCAAAATCTCGATGATCAACGATAAAATTATTAATCAGACACTGGACATAAGGCAGAAAAATCTGATCGGACGTGTTGCTTTTGTACTTGCCTATTTCACAAAGGAAATTTATAAATCAAGGGTTTTTGATCTTCCGGTTTCAAGAAAAGAGATAGCTGATTACATCGGGATGAGCACTGCAAATGTAATCAGGACAATGTCGGATTTCAAAAAGGAAGGGATAATCAAGATATTTGGAAAAACTATCGAGGTAGTAGATCTGGAAAAGCTTGAGGTCATAGCAAAAAGGGGATAAGAGGCAGTTGAATTTTCACCATTCATTTTAAACTTCATGAGAAAGGTATTTATCTTTTCGGGAATTCTTATGATCTCCGCGGTACTATTCGCACAATCACCACAGATGCAATCCTCACCGGGGGATGACATAAAAGAGAAAAACCATAAATTGTCCGGATTCAGGCATGGTATCAGCTTTTTCCCGCTGGTACAGCTTCCGGGGGTTGAATACGAAGCCGGCGATAAACTGACTTTCGACAGGTATCATTCGCTGGATGTGATTTATGACTGGCTTGAGAAATGGGAAAAGGAATTCCCTGATCTTGTTGAACTTTATGAAATTGGTGCAAGCTATGAGGGCAGGGCAATCCTGCAGATGACGATCACAAACAAGAAGACAGGTAAAGATACTGATAAGCCGGCAGCTTTCTTTGAAGGAGGCAGGCACAGCGGTGAAGTTACAGGCTCGGAGTCCGTGATGTGGCTTGCCCAGTATCTTCTGACAAACTATGGGAAAGATCCGGATGTAACCCATCTTCTCGATACAAAAACAATTTACCTTAAGCCTGTTAATAATCCCGATGGAGAGGAACTCTACCTTAAAACAGCCCAGAGCAACAGGAGCACGGTACGTCCCATGGATAACGACAACGACGGCCTTCTTGATGAGGATGCACCGGATGACCTTGACGGAGATGGCCGGATCCTGACAATGAGATGGAAAGATGAAAAGAAGGGGACACTTAAGCCTGATCCCGGCGATCCGACGGGAAGAATAATGAAAAGAGTACCTCCCGGCCAGGGAATTTATCTCTCAGCCACAGAAGGGATCGACAATGACGGAGATGGACGCATAAATGAAGACGGGATTGGCGGCCTTGACCTTCACCGGAATTATCCTGAAAACTGGAGGCCTCAGAATGAAGCGACCGGACGGGGCTTTACGCAGGGCGGAGCCGGCGAATTTCCAATGAGCGAGTCTGAAACATGGGCAGTTGTGGACTTCCTCCTTACCCATCCAAATGTTTATGTAGTGAATTCGATGGATACCAGTGTCCCGATGCATCTGAGGCCGCCATCCACCTCTCCTTCTGAGGACAGGATGTATCCGGAGGATCTGAACTGGTATAAAATTTTTGATGACATCGGGAAACGGATTACAGGCTATGAAAAGGCCGGCGATGTATACAGGGATTATGGAGACAATAGTCCTCTTTTCGGTCACGGTCCCGATTTCGGTTACTGGTATTTCGGTGCGATCTGGTATGGCGATGAGATCTGGAACAGTGCAAGATTCAAGGATTATAACAACGACAAAGTGACGGACCAGCTGGATATGATAAGATGGGATGATGAAGAAAATGACAGTGCCGGTTTTTTTGACTGGAAACCTGCAAAGCACCCTCTGTATGGCGACATTGAGATCGGCGGATTCGATCCGAAATTCTTCTCACAGAATCCTCCGCCAAAATACCTTGAAACATGGGCAGGAAAGGAGGCTATGTTTAATTTTGAAATGGCAAAATACCTTCCGGAGTGTGAATGGGAATCTGTCACAGTCAAAAGGCTCAAATCATATAAGGCAGATTCCGTTGATTACCAGCTCAAAATCAGCATAAGGAATACGGGTAAATTGCCAACTGCCCTGAAACAGGCCCACCTGGTAAAGATTGTCAGGGAAGACAGGGTTGTTCTGGATCTTGATACCGCAGGGTCCGCAAAAGGAACACCGGGTTATAAGGTTATAACTGATGAAAAGCCTGCCGAAGGAAGGTCTTCAAGGGGCATGGGCGGGGATTTTGACAGGGGGGACAGGGGTCGCGAGATAACCCAAAACATCCCTTATTTACAGGGGGGGTCAGTTTCGGAGGCCATCTTTAAAATAAGACTGTACAACCGTACCAGCCTTACCGGTAAAGCAAGCTTCTATTCTACCAGGGGAGGCATTCTGAAGGACAGGGAATTTGTGATTGAATAATAATTATGAATTGTTGGCGCGGATTTAACGGAGCCCGGATGAAGTTAATTAACAACAACTTTCTCCGGAAAGAAGATAACTTTCAACTAAAACCTACATATAATGAAAATGGAAAAACTAACAGTGAGAGACATTCCGCGCAGGAGATTCCTGGAGTTGAGCATGAAGGGAGGATTGCTTATTGCTGCAACTCCTGCCCTTTTAACTCAGCTTTTATCATGCCGGAGCGGTGTTAAGGCACAATCGGGTTTGGAAATGGACAAAGAGATGCTCGCAAAAGTCATCGCAAAAGCTCTTGAGAAAGGAGGCGATTTTGCCGATGTTTACCTCGAAAACCGGATATCACGGCAGATAGTGATGGAGGAATCAAGGTTTAAGAGCGGTCTGTATGGCATCAGCCAGGGGGCCGGTGTCAGGGTGATTTCCGGGAACAAAACAGGGTATGCCTATACTGATGAGATAACGGAGGAGAAGCTTCTGAGGGCTGCTGAGGTCGCATCATACGTCGCAAGGAATAGTAATGCGGCCACTCCAACGGCCATCTCGGTAACTGAAAGGCCATCATTTATAACAGTGAATCAACCCCTGGAGGAGATAGCTGATGAAAAAAGAATTGAAGTAATAAAACGTGCCGATCAGGCTGCAAAGGAATATGATCCGAGAATAAAAATGGCGATGATCGATTACTATGATGAGGTAAGAGGCAGGGTAATTGCCAACAGTGAAGGTGTTTATCTCAGCGATGAGCTGCCGCTTCTTTTCTTTATTGTTCAGGCTATGAGCGACGACGGTAAGGCCAGGCATATGGCACGCGAAAGACTCAGCAACCATTCAGGTTTTGAAATGTTCGAACAGGTCACTCCGGAAACAATAGCCAGGAATGCGGCAAGGGAAGCAATAGCAATGCTCGATGCACAGGATGCCCCCGCCGGTATAATGGATGTTGTGATGCAGAATGGCTGGGGAGGTGTGCTGGTACATGAAGCTGTAGGCCACCCGCTTGAAGCCGATAACATAGCAAAGGGCATTGGAGCCTTCACCGGTAAAATGGGACAGAAGGTCGCAACTGATTGTTTCACCATGGTTGATGACGGTACCTTGCCAAACTTCAGGGGTACAATTAACTATGATGATGAGGGAACCGAAGCAAAACGTAATGTCCTTATCGAGAACGGCGTCCTTAAAGGATTCATGACCGATGTCCTGAGCGCCAGGCAGCTTTCGATACCACGCACGGGGAACGGAAGTCGGGAATCATTCAGGTATATTCCGATCCCGAGGATGACAAATACGTTTATCGACAAGGGTAAGGATAACCCTGAAGATATCCTTGCCTCAACAAAGAAAGGAATTTATGTCCAGAGCCTCAGCGGTGGAAGTGTTAATCCGATAACAGGTGTCTTCAACTTCACATGCCGGGAGTCATATATGATTGAAAACGGTAAGAAAACCTATCCTGTTAAAGGGGCAACCCTGATAGGATCATGCCTCGATGTTATTTCAAATGTCGATGCTGTCGGCAATAATCTCGATTTCGGACCGGGGATCTGCGGTAAAGGGCAGGCGGCTGAAGTCAGTGCAGGTCAGCCCACTGTAAGGATCAGAGGAATTAATGTCGGGGGAAGTAAGGCATAGTTAAACTTTTAAAAAGAACGATCATGAACTATACGGAATTAACTGAAAAACTTGTTAAAAAAAGCCTTAGCCTCGGCGCTGATGCTGCAGAGGTGTTTCTTGAGTCGAACAGAAATTTGTCAGTGCAGATTTTGAACTCGGAAATTGAAACTATAGAAGAGGCCTCTTCACAGGGTGTCGGATTCAGGGTCTTTGTCGACGGTAAAATGGGATTCAGTCATTGCAATGATTTCAGCGACAGGTCTCTTGAAAACACTATTTCAAAAGCAGTGGCATTTGCCAGGTTATCCACACCTGATGAGAACAACGTCCTGCCCGACGACATGAGCGTCACTGCGATTGACATGCTGTTTGATCCGGGGATTGCGGCCGAACCGATGGACAAGAAGATCAATATGGCCCTTGAACTTGAGAAGCTTGCGATGAAAACTGCCGGAATTACGAAAAGTTCGGGGGCAGGTTATGGTGAAGGAGAATCAGAGATCTTTATTGCAAACTCCAAAGGCCTTCTTAAAAACTATAAATCTTCAGGTTGTTCGCTGGGTGTTTCTGTTGTTGCAGAAAAAGAGAGCCAGAAAAACACCGGAAATGAATACTGTTCACGGGTTTTCTTTTCGGACCTGCTGTCTACTTGAAGAGATTTCATCAGTAGCTGTACAAAAAGCTCTTGAGCTGCTTGATCCGGTAATGATAGCAACCCAGAAGGCCGCCGTGATTTTTGACCCCGATGTTGCGCGGTCACTTATCGGAGGTATTATATCCGCTATAAATGGTGAGAGGGTTCTGCAGGGTGCCAGTTTCCTGAAAGATTTCCTGAACAAGCATTTTGCCTCTCCCCTCCTTACAATTATTGATGACGGTACCAGGCCAAAAAGCATAGGCAGCGCTCCGTTCGACGGTGAGGGTGTGGCTACAGGAAAGAATGTCCTTGTTGAGAAAGGATTTCTGAAAAGTTTTATTTATAATACCCAGGCTGCAAAAAGGGCAGGGGTAAAGAGTACAGGTAACGCATCAAGAGGCGGCTTCAGCAGCCTCCCGGGCATCGGAACCCATAGTATATATCTGCAGCCTGGCGAGAGTCCTGTAAATGAAATAATTGCAGCTACCAAAAAAGGGCTGCTGCTCAGGGAAGTTACCGGTTACGGAATTGACCCTGTCAGCGGTAATTTCAGCGGCGGTGCAAGCGGATTATGGATAGTAAACGGTGAAATAGCACATCCTGTCAAGGGTGTGACAATTGCAGGAAAAGCTCTCGATATCCTTAAAGCTATTGATATGATGGGCAATGATATCGATATGAACAGGACATTTGCAGCACCTACCATGAGGATTGCAGAAATGCAGATAGGAGGAAAATAGTTCTTTCAGCCCTTGACCGGTAAATTATTGCTTGTTGCATGTTGCATGTTGCACGTTGCAAGTTATCATAAACCTGCAACCTGTTTTACCAGCCGAAGCTTTTAGCGGAGGCTGGCAACCCGCAATCCTCAACCCGCGTTTCAGTGTTTAAAAAATTCTTTTTGGAAAAGACTAAAATGGGTTACATTAGTGGTCTTAATTTTTAAAATATGGTTTCAAATAAAAAGCAGAAAATAATGGTAAATCAGAAAACATCAAAAGGTATTATTGCAATCCTTACGGGAGGAGGAGATGTCCCGGGTCTCAATCCGGCTATCAGGGCAGTCACAATCCGTGCAAACAGGGAAGGTTATAAGGTAATCGGACTACGCAGGGGATGGGCAGGAATTACTGAACTTATCAGGGACAACAAGGCTGATAACAGCAACTGTTATCAGGTTCTTACCGATGATATGGTAAACAAGGCAGGCCGTACCGGAGGAACATTTCTTCATACATCCAGGACAAGGCCAAGTCATATGTCGAAAAGCAGTGTCCCCGAACATCTGCAGGATACATATAATGCAGAAATCAATGATCTTACACCGGAAGTAATAAAAAACCTGGAATGGCTTGGGGTTGACTATCTTATTCCAATTGGCGGCGATGATACCCTGAGCTATGGGGTTCATCTCTATAAAAAAGGGGTAAAAGTTGTTGCGATTCCCAAAACAATGGATAATGATGTTCCAGGGACCGACTATTGCATCGGTTTCAGCACATGTGTCACAAGAACGATCCAGATGACCAACAGCCTCAGGACTTCAGCAGGTTCACATGAAAGACTTCTGGTGCTGGAAGTGTTTGGAAGGTATGCAGGTTTCACTGCAATGCTGCCTACCATGGCAGGAGCAGCCAACAGATGCGTAATTCCTGAATATGAATTTGATATTGAACAACTTACAAGGCTGCTTGTCGAAGACAGGAATCACAATCCCAGCAAGTATTCCGTTGTTCTTGTTTCGGAGGGTGCAATGTTCAAAGGCGGTGAAATGATCTTCTCGGGATCGGAAAAGGATGCTTACGGTCATGCAAAACTCGGAGGTATCGGCGATATTGTTTCCGAGAAACTTAAGGAGCTATCCTGCAATTACAATAACGGGAAAACAATTAATGTAATAAATCAGAAACTTGGTTATATGGTCCGCGGCGGTGATCCGGATGCCCTGGATTCAATAGTCCCGATGGCTTACGGTAACCTTGCCCTTGACCTTATACTTAAAGGTATTCATGGCAGGATCGTCGTTCTCAAAAACGGAAGATATGATAATGTTCCGATTGATGTTGTAACTTCCTCAAAGAAGGTTGTAAAGGTATCAGAGTATTACAATATTGAAAGACTAAGGCCTATCTACACAGTTTCGAGATGAAGCCATTCCTTCTGATGGCATCGGATAGCTAGGATCGCTGGCGCGAATTTGAATATGTCTTTTAATATGTATTTCTTTTTCCGGATTTCATAGCGTCTTAGCGTCTTTGTGGCATTCTTTTTTTTGGCCACAAAGGCACTAAGGCACAAAGTTTACCCGCTGGCGCGGATTTGCAATCCGTGACCTTTTGCTCGGTTGCAATTCGTGCCTTCTCAATTATCTGCTAGACTTCAATATGTCTTTTAATACGTATTTCTTTTAAATTTAATATGTCTTTTAATACGTATTTCTTTTGAATTAAATATGTCTTTTAATACGTATTTCTTTTTCCGGATTTCATAGCGTCTTAGCGTCTTTGTGGCATTCTTTTTTTTGGCCACAAAGGCACTAAGGCACAAAGTTTATCTGCGAAAACCTGCCTACCGGAGGGGATTCAGTGGCAATTCGCCACTTCCCCCTCTGACTTAAAATATATCTTCCCCGCATGCGTTCTTATTATTGCACTCAATAATAAACCTTTCTGAAGCTAAATTCTTTATTTTTGAGTTTAAAACGTCTACTTTGGAATCTGGTATTGTCATTAAATCTGTCGGGAGCAGATATAAGGTAATGGTCGGCTCAGACCGGGTTATAGAATGTCTTATCAGGGGGAAGCTGAGAGTCAAAGAGCTCCGGACAACTAATCCCGTAGCTGTTGGGGATAATGTCCGGGTCGAGATTGAGAAGGATGGCAGATCAGGCATCATAACTGAAGTTCTTGACAGGAGGAATTACATTCTGAGGAAAGCATCAAACCTGTCGAAGCAATCTCAGATCATAGCCGCAAACCTTGACCAGCTTCTTCTGATGGTAACCATCATACTGCCACAGACCCCAGTTGAATTTATCGACAGGATCCTGGTTACGGCCGAAGCCTACAGGATACCTTCAAGGATCCTTTTCAACAAAACCGATCTATACGGGAAAGAGGATATTGAGAAAATGGAACATCTTTTCTCACTTTACACACAGATTGGCTATGACTGCTTTCGGATTTCGTTGTCAGAAGGTACCGGACTGGAGGAGCTGAAGCAGGCTATGAAGGACAGGATAAGCCTTATTGCAGGGAATTCGGGAGTGGGTAAAACAACTCTGTTGAACGTACTTGACCCAACCCTTAACCTGAAAACCGCTGAAATTTCGGATTATCATAAACAGGGTAAACATATAACTACCTTTCCTGAAATGTACAGACTGCCGTTCGGCGGTTTTGCGATTGATACTCCGGGAATAAGAGGATTTGGCGTTGTCGATATGGAAAGGAACGAGATCTACCATTTTTTCCCCGAAATTTTCAGGATATCCAGGGATTGCAGGTTTTACAATTGTCTTCATCTTGATGAACCCGGATGTGCTGTCCGGGAAGCAGTTGAGGAGGGAATAATTGATTTCCTGCGGTACAGAAGCTATATGAGCATTTTATATGATGATAATTCCAAATACAGGTAAAAACTGGCTATTTAAAATTATCTTTGGGTACTTTGTCTGTCAAACAATTATAAGAAAATGAGGAAAATATTGATTATTGTCATTACTGCTTTCATGATAATAATTACGGGGAATTTCTTCTACTACAAAAGTCTGTATAATAAGCAGATAGATTATATAATCAAATTGCTTGACAGGCAGGTTCAGATTGTAGGACTTTCAGTTGACGAGACTAATAACAATTTTGTCAGCGACCTCAACCAGACAATTTTTTCGGAAGAAATAAGCAGGTTCTTCTCAGATCCTGACAAACGCATGCGGACAGTCGACAGGATGAAGCTGTTCTTTTCAAAATATGAAGACCTGGTTACAGGCATTAAATTGTACGATAACAATAAAAACGAGTTCACCTTAAAAAAAGATGAGACAGGGAACAGCTGGCTGGAACAGAATTTTGTACTCCATGTCCAGGGTGAAATTATTGCCAGGGAAGCGCTGATCCTGACGAACCGGACTTATGAATATTATCTGCCTGTCTTAAAGGATGATGTTCCGGTAGGAAATATTGTTGTAACGATTGATTACCAGAAATATTTCAAAGAAATTTTTATGGCCTTTAATTTCCAGGATTACCAGTGGCAATGGGTATTGAATGATTCGGAGAGATCATTTACAGCAACAGGGAAGGAAACATCAAGTACACCCGGATACAGAAGATCATTGAAGGAATGTCGGAGAATGCTTTCGAGAATATCACTCATCAGGCTGACCTGAACGGAAAATCAAGGGAGATAATTTCATCCTATTATTCAACCCAGCTGCTTCAGAAAAACTTCGGGCTTGTATTTTCCTCCCCAACCGATACATTCCAGAAATATATTATCCGAAATTCCATAATTATGGGTCTGAGTACGCTGTTAGTCATTTTATTGCTAGTTTTATTTTCCTGAAATTCATAAGATCACAAAGATCCGAAATAGAACGGCTAAACGTATCCGAGAAGACTTTGAACACGATGATAGAAGAGATGCCTGTGGGAGTTATAATTTATAACGCAAACAGGGAGATAATTAAGGCGAATAAGATGGCTGCAGAGCAATATTCCTATCCGGAGGGAAAAGAGATGACAGGTAAAATATTCCCTGAACCTGTTATTACGGATGAGAACAGCTATTATTCAAAAAACCTGGGTGGTTCCTTCAGCCCGGATCAGTTTGTAATACTGAAAAAGGAAATAGGGGAGACAATTTTATTCAGGAACAGTATCCCCGTGAATTTCAGGGGAGAGGATGCTACAATGGAAATGCTTATCGATGTGACAGTCCTTGAATCCGCAAGAAAGCAGGAAGCAAAGGCAAGCACGGCAAAATCAGAGTTCCTTGCAAGTATGAGCTATGAGATCCGTACACCTCTCAACGGAATTATAGGGATGACAGATATTCTTGAAAAAAAGCAGCTATCAGGCGAGGCCATGGATATTTTAGGCTTGCTGCGCCGTTCTACGGAAGTTCTGCTGAATATTATCAATGATATTCTCGATTTTTCCAAAATTGAATCCGGGAAAATGATTCTTGATGAGATTCCGTTCAACCTGAGGGAAGAGATAGTCTATTGCTACGATCTTGCAAGGACCAGCATTGATGAGACTTTCATTGAACTTACCTGCAATGTTGATGAAAATGTTCCGGATAAGATTATCGGAGATCCTTACAGGCTGAGACAGGTTATTACCAATTTTCTTAATCATTCCATCGAAAGCACGGCCAAAGGGAAGATAAGCCTGAAATGCTGGCTGAAAAGTGAAACGGATAAAGCGTTGAAACTTGCTTTTGAAATCTCGGATACAGGAAGAAGTTTTGATAAGACCACTCTAAAAAAGATTTTTGGCGAATATCTCACAATTGAATCAAAAGTCCATATGGATGACGATGAATCAGGTTTCGGGACGATCCTGGCAAGACAGCTGGTTGAACTGATGGGTGGTGAATTTTCTGCTGAGAGCCCTTCAGGGCTGAACGGGGATCAGGGAACAAAGATCAGCTTCTTCATAACCGTTTATTCCAACGAAAAGCCGGGTAAAAACCTGCAGTTTGACAAGATCAGGACTTTCGGGAACATCAAAACCCTGGTGATTACAGGCAGCCAGATAAGGGACGAGGAGATCCTCGGTACCCTTCATAAGCTGGGACTTACACTGACAGTCACAACTTTCCAGAAATCTACAATCAATCAGATAAAAGCTAATCAGAGCTACCAGGATAACCGGTATCATTTAATTGTAATTCTTGATGACAGGGAATTTGATGGTTTTGAGGCTGCAAAAGAGATTTTCGATAACAACCTGTCGGAGCATTTTATTATTGTAATGATAAGCTCCAATGACCTGAAGGGGAACCTGCTTAAATGCATAACCATGGGGATAGATCATTATATTGTAAAGCCTTATGAGCTGAAAGAGCTTTATGATATCCTCAGGATCAGCTTTCCGCAGGTCGACAACACAACCTTTTCAGAAGAAAATGAAAACCTCAGGAAAGATCTCAGGATACTTATTGTTGAAGACAACAAAATGAATCAGAAAGTGATCGGTACAATGCTTAAGAGCCTGGGGTATTCATTTGATTTTGCCGACGATGGTTTTGCAGGACTTATTCAGGCCAAAACACGAAGGTACGATGTTATTTTCATGGATCTTATAATGCCCGAAATGGATGGCTTTGAGTCGGCGCGGAAAATTCTCGAATATGATAATTCATTGCTTATAGTCGCATTTACAGCCGACAATATGCCCGAATCAAAAAGAAAAGCCGAACTTTCGGGAATTAAGGAATTCATTCCGAAACCTGTGAGAATAGACGATCTGAAAAAATTCTTTTCAAAATTCTTTTTTAATAATTGATCAGCGCTCCTGGTGGATTAAATCAGATGGGATTTCCTGCAAAAAGCAAAACAGATATAAAGAGGTTCCTGGAACTGGCTGAAAAAATACCGGTCATTGATGTCAGATCTCCATCGGAATTCAGTGCCGGACATATTCCCGGTGCTTTTAACATACCCTTATTTGACGACACTGAAAGGGAAGCTGTGGGTATCAGATATAAAAAAGAGGGCCGGGTAAAGGCAATTCTGGCAGGTCTGGAGCTTACCGGTTCTTCAATGCATTCAAAGCTTGAAAAGGCTTTAAAGATCTCCCGCGGTGGCAGGCTTCTAGTTCATTGCTGGAGGGGTGGGATGAGATCAGAAGCCATGGCCTGGCTCTTCTCACTTGGAGATATCGAAACAGAAGTGCTTGAAGGCGGGTACAAATCATACAGGCATTATATTCTTGAAAGCCTTTCCGCAGAGCAGGAAAATGATAGTACTCGGTGGTCTCACCGGAAGCGGAAAGACCCATATCCTTGGATATATCAAAAAGGCTGGACATCAGGTAGTTGATCTTGAAGACATTGCAAATCACAAAGGATCAGCATTCGGTTCACTTGGTCAATCTCCGCAGCCATCCACAGAGCATTTTGCAAACCTGTTATATGATGAACTGAAAAAGATCGACAGGGATCGGCCACTTTGGATTGAAGATGAAAGCAGAAATATTGGAAATGTCTTCCTTCCGGAGGAATTCTATTTAAATATGCAGAAGAATCCGGCAGTAGTCCTTCTGATGGAACCATCGGTAAGGATGCCCGGCTCCAAAGGGAATACTCAGCATACTCTGCCGATGAACTTATAAGTTCCATAATTAAGATAAGCAAACGCCTGGGCGGTGAGAATACCAGGGAAGCACTCCAGTCGGTCGGGAGCGGCGATTTGACCCGAGCAATTGAGATAACTCTCAATTATTATGACAAGGCTTATTTATTCGGATTGAAAAGAAGACAGGAAAAGAATCTGAAATATGTTAACACCGATACCGACGATATTGAGGCTAATGCGCTTAAGGTTCTGGATGCTGCAAACAATACAGCCTGGTGAAGGATTTCAGGCATCTTTATCATCTGCCTGATCAACCCATTTGTAGATCTTGTCGGATCTTCTCAGGAATTCCTTAACGGGGATGGAGCAGAGTTCTCCCTTTAAAGCCTTTTGAGTCTCCTTCAGGTCAACACGGATCTCACCGGCGGTGTATTCGGTCACTCCTGTTGTAGGGCCTGTAATCAGTAATGTATCTCCTTTCTCCAGATCCCCGTTTTCAAGCTTGATTTCGGCAACATTAATTTTGGTAAAGTAATTTGTGACTTTTCCAAGGTATACTTTTTTTTTTGTTGCATTTGAGCCGTATCGGGTATTCCAGTCACCGAGCTTTTGTCCAAGATAATATCCGTCCCAGAAACCACGGTTAAAGACTGAAGCCAGCCGCTTTCCCCAGATCTCAATCTTATCAGGGGTATAGGTTCCTTCAATAACCGATCTGACTGCCTCATCATAGCATGACGACACTGTTCTGACATATTCAGCCGAACGTGCCCTTCCTTCAATCTTGAAAACCCTGACACCGGCATCGATCATTTTATCAGTGAATCCAATTGTGCAGAGATCCTTTGGAGACATAATGTACTCGTTGTCAATTTCAAGCTGGTATCCTGATTCCTTTTCAGTCACGACGTAAGATTTACGGCATGTCTGGTAGCATTTACCCCGGTTGGCCGACATATTATTCTCGTGCAGGCTCAGGTAACATTTTCCTGAAATTGCCATGCAGAGTGCTCCATGGACGAACATCTCAATCTTAACAAGTTCACCTCCCGGTCCCCTTATATCCTGTTCAATGATCTGGTTGCGGATATTCTTAACCTGATCAAGGTTCAGTTCCCTTGCCAGAACCACCACATCGGCCCATTGTGAGTAGAATTTCAGCGCTTCAATATTTGTTATGTTGAGCTGGGTGGAAAGATGAACCTCCAAACCTGTCCTGAAAGCATAATTTATTACCGACAGATCAGATGCTATAACGGCAGATAAACCACTTTCAGCAGCAGCATCAATGATCCTGTGCATCTGCTCAATTTCGTGATCATAGACCACAACATTTACGGTAAGATAGCTTTTAACAGTGTTGTCATTGCAGATCTTTACTATGTTCCTCAGGTCATCAAGTGTAAAGTTATTGGAAGAGGCTGCCCTCATATTCAGCTGTTCCACTCCAAAATAGACCGAATCGGCACCACCCTGTATAGCTGCCATGAGCGACTCATACGATCCCACCGGAGCCATTATCTCTATTTCCTTCGGTTCATTTTGAATCAGCTAATTTTAATCTTATATAATAAAGGGACTGGGGATGGTTTCAGCTTAATCTTTGCCTGTTTTCATCATGATCCTGATACATGAGCCTTTTCCTATCTCAGAAGATCTGACAAAGATTCTGCCATGATGATATTCTTCGATGATCCGTTTTGTAAGAGAAAGGCCGAGACCCCATCCCCTCTCTTTGGTTGTGAATCCCGGATTGAATATTTTCTTGAATGCGGATTTAGGAATTCCCTTGCCGGTATCATATATGTCAATTATTGCATATTTCTCATCCTCTTCCACCCGGATTGTAATCGCCCCATCACCCTCCATTGCATCTATTGCATTTTTACATACATTCTCAATCACCCATTCAAACAAAGCGGGATTCACAGGGATCATCATTACATCATCGGCTGAAAAAGCAGTGACGAACAAAATTTTTGATGAGGACCTGCTTTTAAGGTAATTAACCGAATTCTGAATAAGTGTAAGGACATTCTCCTTGGTTATCAAAGGTTTTGATCCGATCCTTGAGAATCTCTCAGTTACTTTTTCGAGTCTCTTGACATCCAGCGCGAGTTCTTTTGTTACCGGGTTGTCGGGATAATTATTCTGGAGGATCTCAACCCACCCCGAAAGGGAAGTTGTAGGTGTGCCAAGCTGATGGGCTGTTTCCTTTGACATACCCACCCATACACGGTTCTGCTCTGCTTTCCTGGAAGTGCTCAGGGCAAGATAGGAGACAATAATGAACATTATTATCAATCCAAGCTGCACATACGGATAATAGATAAGCTGGGTCAGGATTGTGCTGTCTTTATAATACATCTGGTTTATGAATCCTCCGCCGAGATCGATAATTATGGGATCTTTTTCGCATTTTATTTTGTCGAGCTGAAGTCCGAGCGATCGGGGATCGTCAGCTATTGCCGTCTCAAAATTACTTGCTGCAATTATGTTATCATGGCCGTCAGTCAGAATGACAGGTACAGTTTTGTTGTTTTCGATGATTGAAAAGGGGAACTCCAGATTCTGTGTTGAGTCTGCGGAATTTATGAGCCTGATTGCGGTCGCCCACATTTCAACCTTTTTCCTTTCCTCAACCTTCAGATTGCGTACAAGAAACTGAGTATAAATAAGTGAACCAACCCCAATGAGTATTGCAAAAAGGAACAACAGAATATTCCATTTGCTCTTTTTCCGGTAGATTTTCAATGTTTTTGTCAATTAGTGTGAAATATTATCGATTCTTTCTGAATATTTTCTTAAGAATACCTTCTTTCTTAACGGCAGATGCTTCTGTTTCGTACACGGTTGTATCAGAACCCTCCCATTTAATTCTGAACCTTGGTTTTGAGGGCGGCTTTTTCTCAACCTCGGGATCAGACTTATACCAGCCGTATTCCTCGTTCAGAATGTTCTTCAGGGTCTGTCGTTCCTTCCTGATATCTTCCCTTACCTGCTTTCCGGCAGCCTCCATATCATAACTCACCTTTACATCCTCCCCGTTTCCTTCCACTTTCAGTAAAATCGAAGTTCGTCCAAGCCCATCGTCTTCAACCTCCCCAAACTCCGAAGTCAGGTTTTTGTTCTTCCTTGCTTTATTGCTCAGAATCTCGGAGAGTTGCAGCTTTACATGATACACATAGTCGTTGGTGAAGCTGTGTTTGCCATTTACTGCAAGATCAACTGCTGATGATCTTACATCCATCTGAGGCATGTAAAGGGCGTTGCTTCTTATAAAAAAGTCATTCTCAAGCTGGTCAAATTTTATGTTATGAAGTTCTGATAATTCTATGAAGGAAGATAACTCCTTTACAGGGTCAAAGTTAATCAAAGCTCCGTCGGTAAGCAGGTACTTCCCTTCAGCCGTGACAGATTTAATGTCAGGTTTCAGAAGTGAATCAACAGGAATGAGCAGGGAGAGTGTGCCCGACAGCGATCCGTCAATGTTTTCAGCCTTGAGGAAATCCTGGCCGAAATTATTGAATGTCGTAAAGGTTTCATTAACATCTATTCCGGAAAGTGTAAAGTTCCCCTTCCCGATAAACGATTTGTTTGAGTTCTGCACAATAAGTCCGTTACCTGAGATGATCCCTTCCTGGGAATTGAGATTCGCAATTCTGAAGTTCAGCAATTTCGGCTTGTAATTCAGGGTGCCTCTCACATTCCGGGCAGTAAACGATTTGTATATCAGGGTATCAAAATGGAATTCCATATCCATTACGACATCCGCCGGAAAAGTTACGGGTGCCGTTTCAACAGTGGGGCCCGAAACTTTTTCAGCTTCAGAACTGCTTTTCAAAAAGCTCGCAGGTTTGAAACACGCAGCGGAGATACTGGCCGATCCGGTAAGGTTAACAGGGCTGCCTGAAAGCCATCCGGGAAAATTCATGACGTTACTGCTCAGAATAATCTTCTGATCATTGAGGTCCAGCTTAAAATTGCTGGTTGTGGTATTCTTTCCGGTAAGAAGGACCTCGCCGTTGACATCCTTCAGATCTATCTTTCTGTTTTTAAGTCGTATGCCGAATGATTTAAAAACTAAATCAGAGTGCGATTCGAGATCTAATATATCTGAGAATGTATAGTTCTCTTTTTTCCTGAGGAAGCCGTTCAACATGATATTAAAGTTGACCGATCCCCTTGCGTCTTCCACATTCTGAAGATTTAAGAAATCGGCCAGTTCCGAAGGAAGCAGGGTACCGGTGAAAGCCAGTTCAGCCTTTGGCTTCTTAAAATCACTGACTTTGAATGAACCCTTATAGTCAGCGGAGCCGAGCCTCGTGGTAAAATTACTGATTGTTAAGGTGCTGGTTTCAGGAGTGTTTTTCTTTCCGTTTGAATAGAATCCGTCAAATGAAAAATTGTCAACTTTCAATTTTGATTTTCTGTAATCGATGTTTGCGTCTTTAAGCGACCAGGTTATCTCATAGTGTGGATTCAGGGCGCGGGACGATATTCCTTTTATTGTACTTTCAAGTTTCAGTATGCCTGAGGGATTATATTCAGAAACCGCTCTTTTGTATTTGTCCGGCAGGATATTGGCGATCCCGGCGATATCAATATTTTGACCTGAAACAGCCAGATCGAGAAAATTGTCGGCAGCTATGAACCCTGTAAAGATGAAATCCCATGTATCAATGCTCAGGGTGCTTTTCCTGAAGAATATACCTTTTTCGTTCTGACTCAGTCCTGCCTCAACATCAGCCGGAATTCTTTGCTTTATTATAAAGTTCCCAAGCTGGAAGTATTCAAAGATAATCGCTGAATTGCTTTCAAAATCGATGTTGTTGCCTGAGATCCTGCTTTTGATCCTGCTGTTCCGGAACATGCTTTTTATGGTGAGGTCAGCATTGCGATCATTGTAGACAACCATGATATCCGACAGGTTAATCCTGTTCAGGTTAAGGGAGGTCCTGCTTACGCTTTTATTACTGCTTTCCGGCGAAACATCATAGTTGTCACGGCCGGCAGTGTCGGTAAAAAGGTTCAGCTTACCCGATTTGACTGTGATGCTTGTAAAAGTATAATCGCCTTTCAGCAAATCGATCAGTTTAAAATAGATGAATGCCGATCTTGCTGCAAGGAGGGTGTCGGTATTAATGCCTGCAAAGAATGAACGATCGAAATCAGGTGAAGAATGGACAAACACATTTTTAAGTTCAACGGTAGCCTTCGGGAACTTTTTGACTAGCGAAAGTCGGTACGATTCAGTCTCAATTTTAGTTGAGAAATTTTTGTTAAGGGATTTCAGAATAATGCCTGCAACCTTATTCTGCATTATCAGAGAAACCGAAAACAAGACTGCAAACAGAGTCACAATAAGTATTGCAGCTATTTTCAGGACCTTTGGTAAAAGCTTCATTTGAACAATAGAAATGTATCTCAGTTGGCTTAATAAACGCTGAGTAAAGTTAATTATTTGTATTAAAACAAGCTTTATTTGAACAGGAAGGAGAAATCATCACCTTCCCCAAGCTCAAGAGGCTTGAAGGATTTCCTGAAGATCCTGGCTTTCCTGGGACCTGTTAAGCTGATTTTGCCATCCACGATCAGTAACATGGTTCCTTCCCTTAGTCCTGCTACCCATGTCTTCTGGTTGACCTCAATGAACTCCCCGATCCGCTGTTCCCTGGTTTCGCCGGCATGACCGGTGGGATTGGCGTCGAGAAAATGAGGATTTATCTGGAAAGGAATGAGGTTGAATGCTTTGAAGGAATCGGGGCGTGTGACTGGCATATCGTTGGTTGTCATTATTGTAGGGCATGCAACATTTGAGCCTGCACTCCACCCGATATAAGGTGTACCTGATTTGACTTTTTCCCTTACGGGCTCAATCAGTTTATTAATGCGCAGCAATTTCAGCAACATCCAGGTGTTGCCTCCCCCCACAACTATGGCGGAAGCATTCTTAACAGCTTTTATGGGGTCGCTGTAATGATGGATTGAGATTACATCGTGCCCGACTTCCCTGAACCTGTCCCTAACCTTCATTTCATAATCATCGAACGAAAAAGTTACTGCCGCATATGGTATGAACAGGGCTTTAACATGCCGGGTTCCAAGGAATTCCCTGATGCTATTCTTTGGATAATCAAGGTAGGGTTCCCCCGGGTTTGTCGAATTGCTGATAAGTAAAAGTCTCATATCTCTTTAGTAGGGTGTCCCAAACCAAGCCGCAAAGTCTCTGAATTATGATTTTCAGGCATATTCTTAACATTTAAAATATTGAATGAATAGCTGAAAATATTAAATATTAATACCTTCCCTGACAACACATCCCCTGTGCCGGTTATTAT
The DNA here is from genome assembly GCA_963703935.1 of uncultured Bacteroidales bacterium. Taxonomy (GTDB): domain Bacteria; phylum Bacteroidota; class Bacteroidia; order Bacteroidales; family VadinHA17; genus LD21. Next base: position 230,903 of record CAVPGA010000004.1, read on the forward strand.
CTTAATGACTTCATTTGCCATCAGTGAGCCTGTTATACCGGGAAGCACTCCCATCAACCCGATAACGGAAGGGAAGGGATTTCTGTAGGTACTCTCCTTTACGAATGGATTGTAGCATCTGTAGGTGGCCCCTCCCTTGTAATTGAATACCGAGACCTGTCCTTCGTATTTATAAATGGCACCATGGACCATGGGTTTGTTAAGGATAACGCATGCATCGTTAATAATATACCGGGTTGGATAGTTGTCGGTAGCATCTACAATGATATCGCTGCCGTTCAGAACTGTGAGGGCGTTTGAGGCTTCGATACGAAGGTTTATCCTTTCGGTTTTTACAAGGTCATTCAGCTGTTCCAGCCGTTTTGCAGCAATTATAGATTTGAGTTTCCCCAGGTCATCTGAGCCATAAAGCACCTGGCGCTGAAGATTTCCTTCATCGACTGTGTCAAATTCTGCTATTGTTATCTTACCGACACCGGCAGCTGCAAGGTATTGGAGTACGGGGCATCCGAGTCCGCCGGCGCCAACGACAGTTACACTTGCATTCTTTAGCTTTTCCTGACCTTCATTCCCTATCTCAGGAAGCATTATCTGCCTGCCGTACCGTCTTAATTCGCGCTTCGATAGAGTACTGCCTGCCATCGTGATTATTTGTAGTGAATATTACAAATATACATTCTTTGGGTAAAATACGATCACCTGCTGATTTTCAAAATAAGAAAAACCCCCCTTGGGTTGGGGGGAGAAACTAAATTCGTCTGGTCGGGGTGGTTGACTCTGACCGGAAAAAACTGTCAGTCGTTGAATGTAAATGCCAGTCCTATTTCAAACGGTTCAAGATTAAATCCGTCGGGGCCCTTTAATTCCTGGAACCAGGGTGAAAGGTAATAGGTTCCGTAGATCATGAAATTCTGGTATCCTATACGTGCCGTAACACCTCCCCGGAGGAGATTCAGGTTATAGTCACCGTTGGCTCTTGATTTCTCACCATCTTCATAAACTACCTTGGTCCATGCATTTAGCTTGAGCCCCCCGATGAATCCTGCTGCCACATTGAGATGATTGCCGTATCCTGCAGGGATCTGGAATTCCAGCATAGCCGGCATTGTCAGGTAGAGCGTTGAGAATCTGGATCTCTTGACCGGAGGAGCCGGTTCAGTGAAAAAGACAGGTGAAATTATACCGCCGTCATCTACCGTAATGCTGTTTCCTGCCTGGAACCTGTAATTGTTCCAGTTTAGGCCGATACCTGTGACAATTCCTGCATAACGGCAGAATCCGATACTTAACTGGGAGAAATTCAAATTGAAATTGATTGAATTATTTGCATCCAGCTTCATATAGGAGATGTCATCAGGCAGGTTCATTGATCTTAAGTAATTGTAGTTGTTGAATCCGGCTTCGATACCTGACCAGTGGCCCCTGAAATATCTTGCACCGCTGCGTGGTTCCTCATCATAGTCCTGGCTATAGTTCCGGTTTCTGTTATGGCCGGATGAAGATTCATATTCAATATCAACACTCTTTTTGCCCTCAACCGACTCAATGGTATTGAGGTTTCTGTTACCAGATCCGGCCGACACCGGTGATTCGGGTTTTTCAACACGGAACTTATCCTCTCCGGCGTTAATTGTCTTTTTTTCATTCGTATCTGCTGTGGTCTGGCGTTCCATTTCCCTCAGGATGTCCTCGCGGGATTGCAGGGTGAATGACTGGCAGAGAATTGCCATCCCGATTAATAAAAGTGGTATTCTTTTCATGGTGTGAAATCTTTAATTGTTTGTTCGAAAGTGTGACGGTAAGCCTGCCCAAAAAGTTACAGTTCCTTCCCTGCTTTTTTTACGGGGGTGTTAAACTTCAGAAGTTTGGAACTGAAATAGTACGATTTTACTTCTCCGCTTTCGTCAGTGTTTCTTTGAAGGGCAAGCTGCCAGCCAAAAAGCTTATTGAGACCTGTGATACCGGCTTCAGCAAGGTCAAAGGTTTCTACGGGTTTGTATGCAGATTCCGGATCATGCATTATCTTTTCATGGAAAAACTTTCCAAAGAACTTTTCCACGTTGCTTCTCCCATCATCAAAGAATGGAGGCAACGGGGCGGATTTGAAAGCTATAAGGTTGGTTGACGGCGGTATGTTGACAATAATTTGTTCTGCAGATAGTTTAACTGCCAGAGTGCTTATCGGGTCAGCTCTTTTTAGCAGGACAGATGAATCGGGATTTTCCGCAACAGGCACCGGCTGGTATGTCAGCATTGGATCATGGGCAGCTGCAACAGAAGCGGCTGCCTGCCTGGTTTCCGATACAGGATTGAAAGGTTCGGTAAATATCTGCAGTTCGTTACTTACAATCTGATTATTTCTGATTTGAAGTGTATCCTGCTTTTCATTCATGGCAATCTGCCCTTGCTTTTCTTCGGTGCCTGAAGGTGCAGTCAGCCAGGCAACGATCAGTACAGCGACTGTTGCGGCGGAACTAAGCCCAATTACTGACAGGCGTAAAATTTTCTGCCCTATTGTTAACTTTTTAACACTGCTTTTTCTGGTAAAAGTCTGATCCGGGGGTACAAGCTTGAGCCTGGAGATAAGTTCAAAGGTCTTTCTCTTCTGGCCGTCAAGACTTATAATCTCCCGGAGCTCGTCGACATGGCCTGCGGGGAGGTCATTTTCGAGGCAGGCTATGCATAAATGTTCGAACTGCTCAGCTGAATAGCTGCCTGCCGATTTTTTAAGGGTTTCTTTACCTGTAAAAATGCTCTTATCAGACTTAAGATTGACAAGGGATAATGATTCAAGCTCCTCCCTGAGATCGGGATTGTCCCTGAGGAATAAGCTAAGCTCCTCCGACTGCTGATCGCTGAGTTTCCCGTCGATCCAGTCGATAAACCATATTTCGTAATTTGACCTGTCGGGTTTCATAGCTAAATTACAGTTTCAATTCTCCCAATAAAGCTTTTCAAAGCCATCCTTCCCCTGTAGATATTGATCTTAACCTGGGCTTCGTTAAGGCCCGTTATTTCACCAATTTCCCTGTAGCTGTATCCTTCATAGTCACGCAGCAGGACCAGCGATTTCTGGTTCTCGGGAAGCCTGTCGAGCGCAACATGCAGGATCTCGTTGAGATCGCTGTATTGTGATTCAGACAGGAAATCATTCTCCGATGAATATTCAAGTGAGGTTATTCTTTTCTCCTTCCGGATAATATCGATCATCGTATGATAAGCAGTTGAAAACAACCATGATTTAACAACAGTGTATTCAATATCTGTTACATTTCTCCAGAGTTTTTCATAGCTGTCCTGAACAATATCGTTCGACCTGTCCTCATCTTTAAGATTTGCACGGATGAAGCGGTAAACAGAATCAGAAAACTCCTCAACAGACCTGTTATATTCCTTTACTGTCATAAACAAGAATTCAGGATAAAGACGTATCAGCGGTAAAATAGTTACGTACAAAATTAAAAAAAATAGAGTGTCTTAAAACCAAACCCCTGTTCAATTGCCCCTAAATGCTCACCGCTATGTGTAACGGCCAGGGTGGTTGACCGTACTTCTTTTCTTATTTCGCGCGTAGGCGATTAATTATTGTAGAAAAAACAGATCACCATATTGAGTTTTTACCGCGTAGCGGTTAGAACAATTGCTTAGAATCCAGGAGATTATTAAGTTTTTTCAGCTTTATTTCAGGAGGAATATGTTCAATATCTTAAAAAACGTGAAATGGAATTTAATGTACAATTCTTATATGAATTCTGTGGGAAAATCCTGTTTAACCTCAACGAGGTAAAAAAATCATCTCTCAAACTCCAGCTACTACAATAGTTTAAGCCCTACGGGCTAGGGTTTCACCCATCGGCTGTGGTGGGTCAGGGTTAAAACCTGACCTGTGTGCAAAAGGCCCGCAGACCGGTTATTTATACTGATACACCCGTATCCAGTCAATCTCCATTGTGGTCATACCGCTGATTGGCTTATTAAGCCCGCCTGAAAGGAGGACATACATTGGTACCTGGGGTACATCGGACGTCTGCCTGAAAAACTCTTTACCGTTAATTTTCCAGATAAGCATATCCTTTGTCCATTCGAGAGTGTAGATATAGAAATCATTCGCGTAACGGGATCCAATAGAGGATTTTGTCATATGGCTGTTGCCTGAGACAAAGTCAGCCCAGACCTTACCTCCTGTAGTCCGGCAAATGTCGATATGAGGTGTAATTTTTTCCGCCAGCATCCAGAAATTATTCCTTGCGACAGCATTTCCAAGTTTTACTTTGGCAGAGAAAACACCGTATTTTTGTCTGAAACTGCTTCCTGAATTGACAAGGCCGGATGTGTAGCTGAACTCCTGGGTCTTGAATCCTGAAGCGGGAGACCATACTTTCCCTGTCACCCTCTGGGGTTTGGTATGGATCTTCAGCAGGCTGTTCCGGATTTCAAAATTTTCTTTTTCAGTGTATGCCTGAAGATCCCCGTCGACTGAATAATTGTCCTTCAGAAGCTTATCACCCCAAAAATATTTTGTAAGCCACTTTCTGGTGTCAAGCTTGTCCCCGTCAAAGTCATCGTTAAAGGTAAGCTCCTTATTTTTAAGCACATCAAATTTGTTGGAATCCTTAACCTTGAAATACCAGATTATATCCTCGTTCTTTTTCAGCTTCTCGTATTCCTGGAAATCCCTGAACATATCTGTTTTTTCGAACCTCTTTTTATCAAGGAGATAGCTTTTCTGCTCTTTAAATCCGGGTGTGGCGACATACTCCTTTAACTCATTATATCTTGCCAGCCTTGAAGACCCGTCAGTGTTCAGGAAATTTGCATATTCCTTTGATGATTTGAATTTATAATATTCCTTAATATCCAGACTGTTCTTAAGACGTTTGTATTCAAGCAGCTTCTTATATTCCTCAGTATCCTTAAAGGTAATCGGCTTCATGTTCTTTTTTGCCAGGAATTCGGAAGTTTTTATGTATGCGGTGAGCTCCTCAAATTTCCGGACTGTCTTTGATTTAACAGCCTCACCTTTGGCAGCAGCCTTGTAAAAAGCCTTAATCTCCGGATCCTTTCTCAGCGATTTGTAATCAAGGAATTTCCTGTACTCGTCCGAATCCTTGAATGTGATGGGTTTCATTTTTTGCTTTACCCTGAATGCATTGGACTGAATGAAATTTTCGAGCGATTCAAAATCCCTTATCTTCTGGGAACCGTCAAGATCCCTGAACCTTTTAAGCATGGTTCCGGCTATTGTCTTAAAGTAGAGGACAATATCCTTTGCTTTCTGAAGCGAAAGGAACTCCTTCTCTTTATTGAATTCTTCAGAATACCTGTACTGAAGGGACTGGATATCCTTTCTTTTCTGGATGAAAGAGGAGGAATTTACCAGGTCGTTGAGCTTATTGTATTTTGCCAGAAGATCGGATTTTGTAAAAGCGCCGAGTTTTTCATATTCGGCAATTAATGCCTTTTCTGCCAGTTCAATTTTAGATGTCGAAGGGATTAATCCAAGTAAAAGTCTAATACTTGACATTGCAAATAGGTTTTAAACAATCGGTTAAAGATAGAAAAACTTGTATAATAACGGGCTGGTCCGGCTAAATATTTGATTCGGGCAGGAGAAATCCTTCTGGTAAAGCGCCTGACGGCATATTCGTTGGAAAATTCAAAAAAAATTTGCATTTTTAAAAAAGAGGTTTTAGCTTTTGCCGATGAAATCAAAACCATGATGAAAAGCAGACTTATATTACTTTTTATACTTGCTCAGGGAGTAGGGTTAAACACACTTTCCGGACAGGTTCTCAGCGCAACCGATATTGTCAGAAAAGCTGATGAGAAGTTCAACGGGGAGAAAAGCAGTTACAGTTTAATGTCAATGAAAGTTATCAGACCTGAATGGCAGAGGACAATTGAATTCAAGAGCTGGACCCTGGGAAGGGATTTTGCGCTGACACTGATCACTGCCCCGGCAAAAGAAGCAGGGCAGACTTTTCTGAAAAGGGGTTCTGAAATGTGGAGCTGGAATCCTTCGATAAGCAGGCTGATAAAACTGCCTCCTTCAATGATGTCGCAGGGCTGGATGGGATCGGATTACACGAATGATGATATTCTGAGGGAATCTTCAGTGGTAACTGATTATATTCATGAAATTGTTGGAGAAGAGAACATTGACGGCCGGTTATGTTATAAAATTAAAATGACAGCCAGGGAAAATGCTTCCATTGTCTGGGGCAGGCAGATCAGGTGGATTGACAAGAAGGATTTTCTTGTTTTAAGGGCAGAATTGTATGATGAAGATGGTTACCTGGTAAGGACTGAAACCGGTTCGGACATTAAAATTATGGATGGAAGAACAATAACTTCAAAAATTGAACTTGTCCCGGAAGAAGAGCCCGAAAATAAAACCCTTATTGAAATCCGGGAGATAAAATTCAATATACCTATTGAGGAAAGTTTTTTTTCTCAGCAGAATATGAAAAGGGTGCGTTGATTTCAGAAAATAAATGGCATGAAAGAGGAATTCAAAATAGCATGGAGAAATCTCTGGAGGAACAGGCGCCGTACCATAATTACTTCAGCATCAATTTTCTTCGCGGTTTTTTTTGCAGTTATTATGAGATCATACCAGCTCGGAAGCTTATGATCATATGATAAACAATTTTATCGAATCATTTACGGGCTATTTACAGGTGCAAAATGTAAAATATCAGGATAATCCGTTAATTGATAACTCATTCGATTATAATGATTCGATTGCTTCTGCAATTTCAGAAATTGATAAGGTTGTTTCTGTCACTCCGCACCTCGAATCTTTTACTCTTGCCTCGAGCGGGACACAGACAAAAGGAGTGGCTGTCATTGCGATCGACCCGGTAAAGGAAAAGAACTTTTCGGATCCTGAAAGCAAACTGGTAAAATACAGGATCACTGATGAGGCTATAAGGCAGCTTGAAGAATGAAGCTGTAATTCCGGATGATGTTCTTGAAAAGGTGAAAAAGAATCTTGGCAGATCTTATTCGTCATCTGCCAGGCTTGAGCTTGAACTGGGACTTTCCGATGAAGATAATGAACTCTTTATGCCGGAGATTCTTAAATGCTCAGAAGTATCAAATGGATTTCTGGCAAACGATGATGAAGGGATTCTTGTATCCGACAGGCTTGCCAGCTATCTTAAGGTTGCAATCGGAGATTCAGTAATTCTGATGGGGCAGGGGTATCACGGAGTTTCTGCAACCGGGATATTCCCGGTAAGGGGAATAATAAAAATGCCTTCACCCGAAATAGACAACAAATTGATTATTATGACAATACCTGCAGCACAGAAATTCTTTGATGCTGAAGGAAAAATAACCTCTCTTGTTGTTAACCTTACAGATAAATCAAACCGGACAATAAAAACAGCAAAAGCCAGGATTAACTCACTCCTGCCCGATAAAAACACAATAGCCAAAACCTGGTATGAACTTAATCCGATACTGTATCAGCAAATCCAGGGTGACAGTCAGAGCCGGAATGGCAATGCTTGGAATTCTTTATTTTATCATTTTCTTTGGCATATTCGGAACTGTCCTGATGATGGTTTCCGAGAGAAAAAGGGAATTTGGTGTTCTTGTGGCGATCGGGATGCAGAAAAAGAAACTGAAAAGGATTGTCACAATTGAAATGATATTGCTTGGTGCTATTGGTCTGGTATGCGGATTACTGGCCAGTATGCCGCTGATTTTGTACTTCTACTATTATCCGATCGTACTGAAAGGGGATATGGCCAATATGATGGAAGACTATGGATGGGATGCTGTAATGCCCACTGCATGGTTCGGCCCTTATTTTTACTGGCAGGCCGTGATTGTTGCATTTATGGTAGTACTGGCAACACTTTATCCATTACGAAAAATAGGTAAGCTGAAAGAAATTGAGGCTCTAAAAGGTTAATAATTGAAATGCTATGATTTGGTCAATCGCATGGAAGAATGTATGGCGTAACAAAAAGAGAAGCCTGGTAGTAATAGTGGCAGTAACACTTGGCATTATTTCCGGAGTGCTTCTTGTTGGCATTATGGAAGGCTGGGTTAAGACAACGCCTTAACGATGCTATATATAATGAAGTTTCGCATATTCAGATCCATAATACTGATTACATCAAAAATGAAGAGATAGATCTTACTGTAAGAAATCTTGAAGAAATTACCCGAAGCATCGATTCCCTGAAGGAGCTTTCCGGCTGGGTTAAAAGGACAAAGATAATTGCCATGGCAAATACTCCATGGGCAAATACAGGTGTGATAATCTATGGCGTCGATCCGGAAAAAGAAAAACAGGTAACCGAGATTTATAAGAAAATTGTACCGGACGGCGGAGAATATCTTGATAATCAAAGCCCCGGCGACATACTGATCAGCGACAAAACTGCCGAATTACTTAAGCTGAAGCAATATATTGTTACTGACAGTATAATTGAAAAGCTAAGGGAGGAAAAAGTTCCGGAAACTGTTCTTACAAAGCTTGAGACTCTTAAGGATATGCGATTCAGATCACCCAAGGATTTCCGGGAAGCCTTAAGAAAAGAATTCAGCAAGAAGGAACTTGACAGGTTTGGTCTGCTTATAACTGACAAAGCTCTTGATTACAGGATCAGGAACAAAGTCCAGATCACAATTTCAGATAAGGAAGGAAACCCGATCCAGGGTATATTCAGAGTATGCGGTATCTATAAAACAACTAACACGGGTTTTGACCAGGCCTCAGTTTTTGTAAATGCAGGGGAACTGGCAAATCTTTACGGAGGCAATGATATCCTCACTCATGAAATTGCCATTTTACTCAATAACATTGATGATGCCGGCATTGTTAAAGAAAAACTGAGCCGCATTTCCGGCGATAATTCAGTCAGGACCTGGAAAGAGCTGGCTCCGGATGCAGCAATGATGAATGATTTTATGATTATGTATTATTTCATTTTCATTGGAATAATAATGCTGGCACTTGCATTTGGTATTATCAATACAATGCTGATGGCAATTCTTGAAAGGACCAAAGAGCTGGGTATGCTGATGGCAATAGGTATGAACCGCAGGAGGATCTTTAAAATGATTATGCTCGAAACTATTTTTCTGACAATTGTCGGAGCGGTGGCCGGTATGCTTTCGGGATGGGCAATTACGGAAGTCCTGGGAAAAACAGGGATCCATTTTACAGGTTGGGGTGAAGGATTTGAAGCCATCGGATTTGCAGCAAGAGTATATCCGGTAGTAACCCCTGAATTTTTCGTATTTACAACGATAATGGTAATAGTCACAGCAATTATTTCTTCGGTCTGGCCGGCTCGCAAAGCTCTGAAACTAAATCCGGTTGAAGCACTCAGAACAGAATAAAATAATAATTAAACTGGCAAGCCATGAAGGTACTTGAATTAAAAAATGTGAATAAAATATATAATTCCTCAGAGGTAAAGGTTCATGCAGTAAATGATGTAACCCTGGACTTTGTGGAAGCTGAATTCGCTGCAATTGTCGGACCATCAGGTTCGGGCAAAACCACCCTGCTGAACCTGATAGGCGGGCTTGACATGCCAACATCAGGAGAGATAATCATTGACGGCACCAACCTGTCGAAACTTAAATCATCACAACTTATTGATTTCAGGCTGAAGAATATAGGATTTGTATTCCAGTCATATAACCTGATACCTGTATTGACAGCAAAAGAAAATGTTGAGTTTATAATGACACTTCAGAAATGGCCGGAGAAAGAGAGAGATGAACGGACTCTTGAGCTATTGAAAGCTGTTGGTCTGGGCGACAGGATAAACAGCCGGCCGGCAAAACTGTCAGGCGGACAGCAGCAAAGGGTAGCTGTGGCAAGAGCTCTTGCTTCAAGGCCAAAATTTGTTCTGGCCGATGAACCTACTGCCAACCTTGATTCAAAATCTGCAACAACACTTCTTGAGATAATGGAAAAGCTTAATCATGAAGAGAAGATTACTTTTATTTTTTCAACGCATGATCCAAGAGTGGTTAAAATGGCACATCGTGTAATTACTCTTGAAGACGGAAAAGTAATTTCTGATGATATAAGGGAACTTCCCTCATAACATTTACGATTCTGATGAAAAAATATCTTATATGCTCTGATTTTCTGCTTTTGCATGCTGAGACACTGATTTCCCAGGATAAAGAAATCAATTCACCCTGAACGGCTATCTTACAACAATGCAAAGTGTAATGTTTGATTCTCTTTCCGGACCTTTCCTTAATGAAAACCTTTTACATAACAGGCTTAATTTTAAAGGATATTTCAACGATAAATCTAACTTTTGCCGCTGAATTCAGAAACCGGCTTTTTACAGGTGACATGGTAAGATTCGGCAGACCTCTATTCCGAAATGATCGGAGCTGATGACGGGTTGGTTGATATGTCATGGAATATTGTTGAAAAGCAATCTTTTCTTCTCAATACCACAATCGACCGGCTATGGTTTGATCTTCATTTCAACAAATTCCAGGTAACAGTCGGAAGGCAGCGAATCAACTGGGGACAGACATTTGTCTGGAATCCGAATGATATTTTCAATGCATATTCATTTTTTGATTTTGATTATGTTGAAAGACCGGAAGCGATGCTGTCAGGCTTCAGTTATTTCCCTCCTCATCCTCAGCTGCAGAATTTGCTGTAAAAGTCGACGATGAAAATGATATAACAGCTGCCGGACTTTACCGGTTCAACAAATGGGGTTATGATATTCAGTTTCTTGCAGGATTATGTCAACAGTGAAGATGTTGTCATCGGAGCCGGCTGGTCAGGAGCGATTGGAAGTATCTCATTCAGGGGTGAAGGCATCCTGGTTTCATCCCTATGAGGATTTCCCGGGAGACTGAAAGCACTATTCTGATCACTTCCGGAATTGATAAAATATTCAAAAATAATTCAATGGCCCAGATTCAGCTAATGTATTGCAATAATCCGCTTGAACTGAATAATTTCGACAGCTTTTATTCAGGAAATCTCTCTTCAAAGGATCTTGCTTTTTCAAAGTTTTCGGCTTTCGGACAGTTCACCTGGGCAGCTACTCCCTTGTTGAACCTGACTCTTTCAGCAATGTGGTTTCCTGATCTTGAAGGATATTTTGCCGGACCTTCACTTGATTATTCACTTGCGGAAAATCTTGATTTTTCTCTTATCTGGCAGCATTTCAACAGCGATAATGGGCGGGGAAAGGAGTCAAGAATCAACCTTGGTTTTCTCAGATTGAAATACAGTTTCTAGAATTTTCATACTTTTACCACTTCTAACAGAATTATAAAATCAGTTAATGGCACTGGTACATGAATTTGAAAAGAGCGGCAACTGGTTATTCAAAAGAAGAAGCTGGCTCCCGTTAGTCTTCATTGTTACAGGGATTATTGTAATGTATCTTGAATAACAGGCAGGCAATCCTCTTCGATCTCACGCGAGGAGCTTGATCTTTCTTGGTGTAAGTCTTTTTGGAGAGGCAATCAGGATCTATACTGTCGGATTTGCACCCGAGAACACATCAGGACGAAATACTGAAGCCGGGCAGATTGCAGATGAACTGAATATGACCGGTATCTATTCGCTTGTCAGGCATCCGCTTTACGTCGGTAATTTCTTCATGTGGCTCGGACCGGTCCTTTTTCTGAGATCAGTTGTCTTCGCAGTTTTCTTTGTTCTTGTCTACTGGCTTTATTATGAGCGGATAATGTTTGCGGAAGAACAATTTCTGAGGAGAAAATTCGGTGAAACTTATGACAAATGGTCAGAAAAAGTAAGCGCATTTATTCCCGGCTTTGAAGGGATTTATAAAGCCCTCGCTTCCCTTTTCAGTTAAAAATGTCCTGAAAAGAGAATATAACAGCTTTGTAAATATTTTTGTGATCTTTGCTGTTCTTGATCTTTTCAGAAATTATTTTCTTTCAGAAAGAATATATCTTACACCGATATGGATCTATATATCAGTTCCAGCAGGTGTTATATGGCTGGTAATCAGAGTCATCCATAAAAAAACCAGCTGGCTCGAGGTTGAAGGGAGATAAAAAGTCCGCGCCATCCGGTTGACCCGCACCTGTTTATACAAGGTCTTAATAAAGAGCAGCATATTAATTTTGCGACTGGTCAGTCCCTGCTTCCTCCGGTAAAGATCATTATATAATACAGCAGGGTTGCAAGCGATCCCAGATGCAGCCACAACATAGGTATATGCAGCCCATTTCAGTGCATCCTGTGCTTTGTCATGATTCATTGATGATGTTATTCCTGCATTTGAAAGCCATGCAAGAGCCCTCTGGCTTGCATTTATCTCAACAGGAAGTGTAATAAAGCTGAAAAGGGTTGTAAGCGCAAACAGGACAATACCTGCAAGCAAAAGAGCAGGGAAAGTATTTACGAGCAATACTCCCAGCAAGCAGTATCCATTGTACCCATTTTGATGAAAAGCTTACAAGCGGAACCAGCTTTGATCTGAATCCCAGCCATGCATATGCTGTTGCATGCTGAACAGCATGTCCGGTTTCATGGGCAGCAACAGCAGCAGCAGCAATACTTCTTCCGTTATAGACCTCCTGGCTGAGATTGATTGTTTTGTTTTCAGGATTATAATGGTCGGTTAACTGACCCTGAACACTCTCTACCTTTACATCATAAATGCCATTATCGCGGAGCATTTTTTCTGCAATATCACGACCCGACATACCATTATCGACAGGTATTTTTGAATATTTTTTAAATTTTGATTTCAAGACCATGCTTACGATCCAGCTCAGGATCATAAAGGCAATAAAGATTATCCAGATATTCATATTTGGATTTTGTCCGTTCATAGTTGCTTGATTTAATATTTTATTGCCATGGCAAAAGTTCTGCCAAATCTTTAAAATACTACATTTCAGGTCATTTTGTCAGAGTCGCCCAAATTAATCATTTCGCAGTTAATATAACAGCCGGGAGGGGCCAATTGTTATCTTTGCATAATGATCAGGACAGCAGGAAAAATAATTTCATACCTATTATCACTTCCGGTTTATTTTTACAGGTATGCAATTTCACCGCTTCTTAGCCCTTCATGCCGTCATGTCCCGACATGTTCCCAGTTTGCTCTCGATGCTCTGAAAATCCACGGACCTGTGAGAGGCTCGCTGCTTGCAATAAACAGGATACTTCGCTGCCGACCCGGTGGAACGCATGGATATGATCCGGTACCGCGTTTCTGGATCAAACGGTATTATTCTTCGTCCTGGCTTTTTAAGAGATATCCTAAAGAGAACAGGCTCAAAAGATAGATGAATGTAAAGGGCGCTTATATAAGTAGCAATAATTTACATTTGGGGCTGTTGAAAAAGTTGATTTTTCGGACTTTTTCCCTTTGTGTTCCTTTGTGTGACACTTTGTGATCCTTTGTGGTTCAATAAATTATGTTTTACCACAAAGTACTCAAAGGTTATCACGAAGCTTCACAAAGGACTTTTTCAACAGCCTCAATTGATCTCGGTTATTTTAGAAATTCAGCTCTTCTTTCAGATGCTGATATCCCGAACGGCTTACAGGGAGTTTGTCACCCGACTGCAGAATTGCAACATGATTGTCCTTTCCGTAAGGTTCAATTCTGTTGATCTCTTCAACTTTCACAATATATGACCGGTGGATTCTTACAAAATCAGTCTTTGGCAGATTATCCTCATAAAACTTCATTGTCTGCTGCTTAAGTGCTTTGCCGTTAGAATGATAGATCATTACATAATCATCCTGAGCTTCAACATACCTGATCTGTTCAACCGGGATAAGATTGATGGCATTTCCCTTGCGGACAACAATCCTGTTGACCGGAGCGGCCGGTTCAGGCATTTTGGCAAGCAGCTTATTTGCCGGCTCCTTATTCCCTGTTCCTGAGCTGATCTTATCAATGGCTTTTTTAACTGCCTCAAGAAATCTTCTTTTTGGGAAAGGTTTCAAAAGATAATCGACAGCATTAAGCTCAAAAGCTCTTAAGGCAAACTGATCATATGCTGTTGTAAAAATTATTTCCGGTTTCTCTGTCAGGACCTCAACCAATTCAATTCCTGTGAGCCTGGGCATCTGGATATCGAGGAAGACCAGATCGGGTTTTAATTGCGAAATTGTTTTCAGACCCGAAAAGCCATCAGCACATTCGGCAATTATCTCTATGGAATCCAGCTCTTTCAGATAATGCTTTATTATTTCCCTTGCAGGAGCTTCATCTTCAATTATTACAGTTCTGATCTTTTCCATAGAAACTATTTTTTCCTGCTGATATAGCAGCTATAAATAATCATTTTGAATTGCGAAAATCTGCGCAATCCGCGGGAAATAATCCGTTGCAAAATTATCTAATTTTTCAGGTATTTTAAACTTCGGCAGGGATAAAAAGTGTAACCGAATAGATCCCATTCTCCTTGGTTGTCTTTATTGATGCCCTGTTTCCGTAAAACAAATCAAGTCGTCTGGTAACATTACTTAGTCCTGTCCCGGTTCCTTTTGCTGAGGATGGCATAAGGTCATAATTATTGCTTATTATTATTTCCAGATAACCATCTTTGCAGGAGACTTTTGTTTTAATGCTTACAACTTCAGTACTTTCATAAACACCATGTTTTATTGCATTTTCATAAAGAGGCTGCAGGAGCATTACAGGCATTTTTATTTCAAGGCAGTTCTCATCAATATTCTCCTCAGTCGATAACCTGTCGCCAAACCTTACTTTTTCGATATCGAGATATAACCGCAGATTTTCAAGTTCACTTCTCAGTGAAACAGGTTGTTCATCTTTTTTCGAAAGTGCATATCTCATGAATTCCGAAAGCTTAATTACCATGTCCCTGGCTTTTTCAGGATCAGTAATTGTTAGTGAGCTTATTGAATTAAGGCTGTTAAACAGGAAATGCGGATTTATCTGTGACCTCAGCATTTTAAGTTCAGTCTCTTTTACCAGGCTTTCAAGCCGCGCCTCTCTGGCATTTTTTTCTGAAAGATTAAAAAGGCTTACAAACAAGATAATAGGCAAGAACAATAAGTCCGTAAATAAACACTCCTGTCCCAATCCTGTATGGAAATGTTGCTTCCCAGTATGCAGGAAAATCAATTGCATTCGGCAGAATCAACATTGTAAAGATACTTTGTGATCAGCACCCATAAGGTTACAGAAATTGCCCCGCTGAAAACCAGATTAGCGATAACAATAGTGATCTTGCTTCCAGGTGCATTGAAATACCTGAATGGATACCATAAGGAAAGGCCTATTCCGGAATAAATCACAAGAGAAATTATCCTGTCAGCAATAGCAGTGGTTGTAAAACTGCCGAATGCATAATAATACAACAGCAGCTGGCCCAGCGCCAGGAAGAGCCAGACCAGCCACCATACTATCAACCTTTCTTTATTGGCAAGTACAGGATGTTTCATTCCGGGTCAGGTCTAATAACTTTTTACTTCACCGCCGCCAAATACTACGGCTCCTTTTATAACAAGCTGTTTTGTAGTATCAACTGCTCCTGCCGGGAATAAGTTTCCGTGAATCACTGAAGCCGCCCAGAACAGGAGTAACTTCAATTGTGACATTCCAGTCATCGGGAACAATTATGGTAGCTCCTCCAAACACACAGGCAATTTCCAGTTCTGAGACACCGGGGGCCAGTTTTGCTTTTGTAAGATCAAGTTCAATACCTCCGAAAACAGCAGATACTTTTCCTCCCCTGAAATTCTGGGATACTATCTGGCGTTCACCGCCGCTGAAAACATTTACATAATCAATATAATCATCCCCGTGTAACCCCTTGGAAGTCACAGTATTCCAGCCTCTTCGTTTTGAGACTATAAATATGACTCCGATAATTATAAAAATTGAAGGCCAGAACATGTTGTACATATGAAATGTCTCCCTGAAGATCAAAGGGATCATAAAAAATCCTCCAACAGCCATAACAATAACCCCTGCTGTCTTTTCTGATGCAGCCAAGTGTCATAACAAGACCTATTGTGACAAGCAGCATCGGCCAGCTGAAAATTATATTATCAATGAAATCCGGGAAGAATCCGTGTTTCTTATTACAAGGAATAAGCCTACCAGAACAAGTATTACTCCGATAATTACCCGGTTACTTGTTAGAATGATGATGTTCCCCTGTCTCCCGGCTGGCATCCTTTATCTCCCGGTTGTCATCTCTGAAATCTTCATTTGTTTCCATAGTTTTAAATTTATTAGTATTAAAGTTAATTAATCTTGTTTTTCCGTTTCAAAAAGGAAGAAAATATAAATGAAAGACCTACCAGAACAATTACAGCAGGCCAGTAAATGGTTTTTATAATTTCCGACATCTCATAATCGAAATGATCAAGCAGAAACCATGCCCCTCCGGCAATAAGCAGCAGACCTCCTGTAAACTGAAGGTTCAGAAGAAGCAGCACGCCAATGAATATCAATGCTGTTTCCCAGGTAAAATAATCTCCGACACTTCCCAGGTTCAGCAGATCATTTGTGGCAACCAGAAGAGCCAGTCCGAGAACAATAAAGAACAACCCGATGCTTACCCGCGGATGATGTTCCCTGCTTTCAATAAAACGATCTCTGTTTTTCATGACTATTATAATTTACTCTGATCAAAAATAAGTTATTAAAAAAGAGACCGGTATATTAAATCGGTAAGATGCGGAAATAAACCGGCAGGAATGTCTTTATTATACAATTAATGTTACTTTTTTGTTGATAATTTTTTTAATTGAAGAAGGATTTATATTTTTGCAGACCAAAATTTAAAGAGATGTCCGGGTTATTTACTATACCGGTAAGCGGATTTAAAGAAGGACATCACACTTTTGATTTTGAGATTGATAAGGAGTTTTTTGAACTGTTTGAAGAATCGGAAATAGAAGGAGGGAGTCCTTATTGCCGTCACTGAGATCGAGAAAAGATCTTCTCATCTCGATCTTGATATTAAGATTTCGGGTACTGTCAGAATATGCTGCGACAGATGTCTTGAGATGTTCGATTTCCCGGTGGAGTGTGAGAACAGACTTCTTGTTAAATTCGGGGATACAAGAGACGATAGCGATCCGGACATTATTACAATCCCGCGCGACGAACATGAACTGGATCTGAAACAGTATTTCTATGAATTTATTCATCTTGCACTGCCGATTCAGAGAATACATCCTGATGATGCAGAGGGGAATAGTACCTGCGATCCGGTTATGCTTCAGAAACTTAAAGAGCATTTGATTGAAGAGGAAATAAAAATTGATCCCCGATGGGATGAATTAAAAAAATTAATGAATGATAATTAAATAAGAATAAAATGGCACATCCTAAACACAAACATTCAAGACCAGAAGAGATAAGCGCAGAACACATTATAAGGCAACTGCTCCAACAGTAGGTACATGTTCAAACTGCGGATCTTCAGTTCAGTATCACAGGGTATGTCCTGAGTGCGGATATTACAGAGGCAAACTTGCAATTGAGAAGAAGGCAACAGCCTGAACTCTGTAAACCAATCTTAATAAAATGAAAATTGGCCTTGATGTCATGGGAGGTGATTTTGCACCTGATGCAATCATTGAAGGTGCAGTTGATTCCCTCGAGCATATTTCCGCTGATGATGACACTTGTTCTGATAGGCGACGAAAGCTCCATTCTGCGGAAAGCTGGAGGAAATGCAGGTCAGACCCTTCATTATTTAAGATTGTTCATACCACACAGGTGATTGAGATGGGGGATCATCCTGCCAAAGCTTTCTCACAGAAGAAAGATTCAAGCATTGCTGTCGGTTATGGGATGCTTAAAAACGGAACGCTTGACGGTTTTTGCAGTGCAGGTAATACAGGAGCAATGCTCGTGGGAGCAAGCTATACAGTAAATGTGATTCCCGGAGTTTTCAGACCTGCACTTGCTACAATTCTTCCATGTATTGACGGACGTGATTCCGTAATTCTTGATGTCGGATTAAATCCTGACTGCAAACCTGATGTGCTTTTGCAGTACGGGATACTTGGAAGCTCTTTTTGCAAAATATGTTCTCGGAATTGAAAATCCAACTGTAGGATTGCTTAATATTGGTGAAGAAGAGACAAAAGGAACTCCTGCTGTTAAAGCAGCATATGAACTAATGAAAGAACATCCGGGACTTAATTTTGCCGGAAATATTGAAGGAAATGCATCTGTTCAGGGAAAAAATGACTGATGTTATTGTCTGTGACGGTTTTGTTGGGAATGTTATTCTTAAACAGGCTGAAGCATTTTATCATATCTACTAAGAAACAGAAATCTTAAGGATGCATTTTTTGACCGGCTTGAATTTTGAAAATATCGGCGGAACACCAATTGTAGGAATAAATGCCAATGTTGTTATCGGACATGGAATTTCAAAGAGAAAAGCCATTATGAATATGATCCTTCAGACCAGGGCTGTTGTACATGCCAATCTGGCACAGAAGATTAAAGAAGCTATTTAATTATGGAAAAAATACGGGCAGCTATTACAGGAATCAATGCCTGGGTTCCGGAATACAGGCTGACAAATCATGAACTTTCAAAAATGGTTGATACCTCCGATGAATGGATCATGCAGAGAGTCGGAATAAAGGAGAGAAGAATACTTAAGGGAGAGGGACTTGGAAGTTCAGATCTGGGTGAACAGGCTGTAAGAGGATTGCTTGAAAAGACAAATACATCACCTGAAGAAATTGATCTGCTAATCTGTGCACAGTTACACCCGACATGGCATTCCCGGCAACTGCAAATATTATTTCTGATAAGGCAGGAATAAAAAATGCATTCAGCTTTGATCTTGAATGCTGCCTGTTCCGGATTTCTTTTTGCTCTGCAGACAGGAGCCGCATATATTGAAACAGGCAGATATAAAAAAGTGATTGTTGTCGGGGCTGATAAAATGTCGTCAATAACCGATTATACCGACCGTACTACCTGTCCTCTGTTCGGTGATGCTGCCGGAGCTGTTCTTCTTGAACCTACTGACGAAGAGTACGGAATTATGGATTATATTTTTCATGTTGACGGATCAGGACGCAAATATCTTCATCTGAAAGCAGGCGGTTCCGTTAAGCCGGCATCTCATGAAACAGTTGATGCAAAAGAACATTTTATTTACCAGGAAGGACAGAGCGTTTTCAAATTTGCTGTTGTCAAATATGGCTGATGTGGCAGCCGAGATCATGGAACGTAATAATCTGAAATCTGATGATATTGCATGGCTTGTTCCTCATCAGGCAAATCTGAGGATTATTGATGCTACCGGACAGAAGAATGGGACTTGCCTCCTGAAAAGGTAATGATTAATATCCAGAATTACGGAAATACAACTGCTGCAACAATTCCTTTATGTATCTGGGAATATGAAAACAAGCTTAAAAAAGGTGATAATCTGATACTTGCTGCTTTCGGAGGAGGATTTACCTGGGGATCGATCTACCTGAAATGGGCATACGATCCGAAATAACTCATTAGAACCATGAATCCCTTTACTTCCCTGAGGAAAAGTGATAGGAATCACGACCTCGCTTCAACTCTGAACTCTGCGTTTCAGGGAGATACTCTATCGGAACAGGGATTATTCAAAAAAAATAGAGCCGAGCATTTTATTATTCTCAGCAATAGTTTTTATATTTGTGAGTTATTATGTTTGTAATCCAAAATTCTGCATAAAATGGGAAAATACAACGAGACAGACAACACAGCAATAAATCTTATAAGTAACGGAACTGAAATTACCGGAGATATCAAATCCAATGGCGATATCCGTATTGACGGCACTCTTACGGGAAATCTCAACACCAAAGGAAAAGTGGTAATTGGACCGACCGGAAAGGTTAAAGGAGAAGTTATCTGCAAAAACTCGGAAGTATCGGGAATTGTTGAAGGAAAAATCATTGTCAGCCAGCTGCTTAACCTTAAAGTTTCATCGAAAATTATTGGAGATATTGTAACATCCAAGCTTTCAATTGAACCCGGAGCAAAATTCACCGGAAACTGCAAAATGAGCGAAAGCGAAAATAATGAAGGCGCCCCAGTCACAAAAGCAAAAGAACCAGAAAAAACTTCCGGAAAATAAGGGAAGAAAGGGATTACAGGATTTTGCAAAATATTCAGGCCTGGCATTCCAGATGATGGCAATAATCCTGGTCATGACCTGGATCGGGATTAAACTTGATAAATTCCTTAGTTTGAAAACTCCTGTTTTTACTGTAATATTCTCACTTCTTGGTGTATTTGCTGCAATTTATACATCACTCAAAGATTTTCTAAAGTAATAATGCCTGTTGGAAACTTTTAAGAGGTATATATTCAGCTTGCTGATACTTGTTTCCCTGGTCCTTGTTTCCGGATATATTTTTCTGGCATTTGCGAAAATCGACCTGCATTTCAGCGATATAGGTTTACTGACTGCCTGTTTTTCATCTATAACGCTTCTTTCACTCTATCTGTTTTTCAGGGGAAGAAAAAAGGAACCCGGAAGCCAGACAATGCACATTTTTGTCGCTGTAAGTCTTAAATTCTTGCTTGAATTAGTCCTGGCTCTTGTCTGGTTTTTTATTATTAAAAAAAATGGTACCGCCTCGCTTTTATTATTTTTTGTACTATATTTAGCCTTCTCTTTGTTTTCAATATTTCTCATGTTGAATACATTGAAAAACAAATCTTTATAAAGTAAACCTGATTTGAAAACGCGACCTTTTAGCAAGTATTTTAACACTCCTTCTGCTTTTCATGTTCAGCGTCCCGTCTCAGGCCAGACAGGAAAATGAAACCCCACAGGCTGAAGAAGAATTTGATGCAAGTTCATTTATCCTTGAACATATTGCCGATTCTCATGAATGGCATATCCTTACAAAGAAAAATGGAGAAAGCGTGGCAATTTACCTTCCTGTTATCTTATACTCAAAAGAAAAGGGACTTGATATCTTCTCCTCAAGAAAACTTGCCCACGGACATGAATACAAAGGATACAAGCTTGAAGAGGAAGGGGAATTGAAAGGAAGGATTGTTAATGTAAACGAAGACGGATCAGATAAACGGGGAAAAATTACCTCTGGATTTTTCAATGACAAAAACTGTTATGGGATTACTTGCTGCAGCCCTGCTTGGATTATGGCTTTTTATTGCCCTGTCACGTTCCTACAAAAGAACCGGGATAAGTCATCCGAAAGGAATTCAGAGTTTCCTCGAACCATTATTCTGTTTGTCCGCGATGATATTGCATTACCGAATATTGGTGAACACAAGTATGAAAAATATATGCCCTATCTCCTTACAGTGTTTCTTCTTCATACTATGAATAACCTGTATGGGACTTATCCCCTTTCCTCCTCCTTTCGGAGCAAATGTTACAGGAAATATTGCTGTTACATTTGTTCTGGCTCTATTCACATTTTTTATTACACAGTTCAGCGGTAACAAGACACTACTGGAAGACATATTTTTGCAACACCCGGGTGTACCATTCTGGCTGTTGCCCATAATGATACCGGTTGAGATCATCGGGATATTTTCAAAACCATTTGCTCTGATGATCCGTCTCTTTGCAAACATTACGGCAGGCCATATTATCATTCTCAGCCTTGTTTGCCTTATCTTTATTTTTAAATCACTGGCTGTGGCCCCGGTATCATATTTTTTTGTTATTTTCATGGATTGCCTCGAACTTCTTGTGGCATTCCTTCAGGCATATGTTTTTACTTTATTGTCAGCACTGTTTATCAGTCTGGCAGTGCAGGAAGAACATCATTAATTTTTATTGTTTAATTAAAACCAGTTATTATTATGACAGGTACAATGGCAGCAGTTGGAGCAGGTCTTGCAGTAATAGGCGCAGGACTTGGTATCGGAAGAATCGGCGGATCGGCAATGGATGCAATTGCACGTCAGCCCGAAGCCACTTCAAAGATACAGACAGCCATGATCATAGCTGCAGCCCTTATCGAAGGAGTTGCTCTGTTTGCAATTGTTGTTGCTCTTATTGCAAAGTAAATGAACCGGAGCCTGCAACGGTTGGTTGCAGCGCTTCTTTTATTATGAAACAGTTAAATTATAACATATGATCTTATTAGCAAACAGTCTGACAACCCCTGCAATCGGCCTGGTATTCTGGACAACACTTATCTTCATTATGTTTTTTCTGATCCTGAAGAAATTTGCCTGGAAACCAATTCTCAATGCTGTAAAAGCACAGGGATGAGATGATTAAAGGATCACTTGCATCAGCCGAAAAAGCAAGAAAGGAAATGCTGAAGCTCCAGAGCGACAACGAAGCTATTCTTCGGAAAGCAAGGGAAGAACGTGAAGGAATCCTGAAGGAAGCAAGGGATGTGCGCGATAAGCTTATTTCTGAAGCAAAAGGAAAAGCAACGGAAGAGGCTGAAAAACTTGTTGAAAAAGCAAGGGCAGGAATTGAAAGGGAAAAGAGAAAAGCCCTTTCAGATATTCGCGAACAGGTGGCATACCTTTCAGTTGAGATTGCTTCAAAACTTCTTGGGGAAAAACTCAAGACAGACAGGCGAACAGGAAAAACTGATTGACAATTACCTGAAGGAGATTGATTTCAATAAGAATTAAGAGGCATTTCGTAAATGAATGAAAGCAAAATATCGGTAAGGTATTCAAGGGCACTTTTCCAGTCAGCACTCGAAAAAAAGATTACTTGATAAGGTAAATCAGGATATGATCTTTATTTCAGAAGTCTGCAAGCTTCCGGAAATAAAGGAATTTCTTGACAAGCCCGATAATTGTACCTTCCAAAAAAGACAGAAATACTTCATAAAATATTCGGCAGATGATCTTGCAGAAGATCACTCTTTCACTTATCGACCTTATTGTAAAGAACGGAAGGGAAAGCTTCATTCCTGCAATTGCCAGGGTTTTCATTCATGAAACAATGAAATATAACGGGATAACAGAATCTGTTCTTACAACAGCAGTTAAGGTTGATCCTGAAGTTAAAAAACAGATAACCGACATTGATTTCAGATCTTTTTAAAACAAAAGTTGACCTGAAGGAAAATATTGATCCAGATATTATTGGCGGATTTATCCTGCAGAGTTGATGATAATTATATTGATGCAAGCATCAGGAACAAACTGCGCAAAATAAAGAAAGAACTTACTAGAAGCACTATCAGGTATGCAGAAAATAGATATTAACAGAAAGAATTTATAAGTAATACAGAATATGGCAAATATTAAACCAGCAGAAGTTTCAAAAATTCTCAGACAGCAACTTGAAGGAATACAGACCGGTGTTGAACTGGAAGAAGTCGGGACAGTACTTCAGGTTGGTGACGGAATTGCCCGTATTTACGGACTTTCAAATGCAGAATCAAATGAACTGATTGAATTTGAAAATGGAATTGAAGCAATTGTTCTGAACCTTGAAGAAGACAATATTGGTGCAGTATTGCTTGGTCCGACTGAAGAGATAAATGAGGGTGATATTGTAAAAAGAACAGGACGAATTGCTTCAATCGGGGTGGGGGAAGGACTTCTTGGGACGGGTAATCACCACCAACAGGCCAGCCTCTTGACGGTAAAGGTCCGATCGAAGGTGAACTCTTTAATCTTCCTTTTGAAAGAAAAGCTCCCGGAGTTATTTTCAGGCAGCCGGTAAAGCAGCCTCTTCAGACAGGTATTAAAGCAATCGATGCAATGATCCCTATCGGAAGGGGACAGAGGGAACTTATTATCGGTGACCGTCAGACAGGCAAAACAGCAATTGCAATCGATACAATAATTAACCAGCGGAGTAATTTTGAAAAAGGGAAACCGGTTTATTGCATTTATGTTGCAATAGGACAGAAAGGTTCAACAGTTGCCAATATTGCGAAGACACTTGAAGAACATGGAGCCCTTGAATATACGGTTATTGTTCTTGCAACAGCTTCCGATCCTGCTGCATCACAGTTCTATGCTCCTTTTGCCGGAGCTGCAATCGGAGAATTTTTCCGCGATACCGGCCGTGATGCCCTTATAATTTATGATGACCTTTCAAAACAGGCTGTCTCCTACAGGGAAGTTTCACTTCTGCTTCGCCGTCCGCCGGGACGTGAAGCATATCCGGGTGATGTTTTCTACCTGCACTCACGACTTCTTGAAAGAGCAGCAAAGATCATTGAATCGGATGAAGTGGCAAAACAAATGAATGACCTTCCTGAATCAATAAGACATCTGGTAAAAGGAGGAGGATCACTTACAGCTCTGCCAATAATTGAAACCCAGGCAGGTGACGTTTCAGCATATATTCCGACAAACGTGATCTCAATCACCGACGGACAGATATTTCTCGAATCAAGCCTTTTCAACTCCGGTGTACGACCTGCTATCAACGTTGGTATCTCAGTTTCGAGGGTTGGAGGAAATGCCCAGATCAAAGGCAATGAAAAAAATTGCAGGAACCCTTAAGGTTGACCAGGCTCAGTATCGTGAACTTGAAGCATTCTCAAAATTCGGTTCCGACCTTGATGCCTCAACACTGGCAATTCTGAACAAAGGAGCAAAAAACGTTGAAATACTTAAACAGGGTCAGTATTCACCGGTACCTGTTGAAAAACAGATTGCAATTATCTATTGCGGAACAATGGGCCTTCTTAAGGATGTTCCCGTAAATAAAGTGAAGGAGTTTGAAAATGAATTTATCGAATATCTCGAACTGAAACACAGAATGTTCTTGACCTGTTAAAGGCAGGAACACTTAACAATGATATTACAAACGTTCTTGAAAAAGTAGCTTCTGACATTGCCGGGAAATACAAACCCTGATCCGGCCTGAGAAGTAGTTTAAATTAATCCTGAATGGCGAATTTAAAAGCAATAAGAATAAGAATCACCTCTGTTAAATCAACAAGGCAGATCACCTCGGCAATGAAGATGGTTTCTGCTGCCAAATTGAGAAAAGCCCAGGATAAGATTGTGAGGCTGAGGCCTTATGCAAATAAACTTCATGAAATTCTTGTCGATCTTTCACAAAGCCTTGCTGATTCTGAAGTTGAAAATATTTATGGCAGGACGTCTGCTCCCGAAAAGATCCTTATTGTTGTAATAACTTCCAACAGAGGTCTTTGCGGAGCATTCAATTCCAATGTAATAAAAGAGGCCAGAAGAATCGTCTCTGAAAAATACTCTGATCAGTATAAAAGAGGCAATCTTCAGTTCCTGACAATCGGTAAAAAAGGATATGATTATCTGCAGGAAACAGAAGGTGAACCTGCTTCCTGAGACAGAATGATCTTCTTAATGATCTTACATTTGAAAAAGTATCCGTGGTTGCTGAGAAGATAATGAAAAGTTTTATAACAGGGTGAATTTGACAGGGTTGAAATTATTTATAATCAGTTTAAAAATGCTGCTGTTCAGAATCTGACAAATGAAGTTTTCCTTCCTGTTGAGACTGCTCTCAGGTGATAAGAGGAAATCAGATTCCGTGTTGACTATATTTATGAACCGACAAAGGAAGAAATTGTAAAAGAGCTTATTCCCAAATCACTTAAGATACAGTTTTATAAAGCAGTACTCGATTCCTTTGTTGCTGAACATGGAGCAAGGATGACAGCAATGCATAAAGCAACCGATAATGCAACAACAATGATCCGCGATCTGACACTTCAGTATAACAAAGCAAGACAGGCCGCAATTACAAACCAGATACTTGAAGTTGTCAGCGGTGCTGAAGCACTGAAAGGGTAAATATTAATTGATATCAGAAAGAATGTATAATCAATCCGAGCTTAAGAAAATTGTCAACAAGGCATTGATCAACCTTTCGTATAATACGGAATCGGAGAAGCTTATTGATCCTGTAAAGTATATTCTTTCAATGGGAGGCAAAAGACTGCGTCCTGTCCTGGCCCTTATGTCTTGTAATCTTTTCAGCGATAAGATTGATGAAGCAATAATTCCTGCAACCGGACTGGAGATCTTTCATAATTTTACTCTTGTTCATGATGATATCATGGACAGGCCCCGGTAAGGAGAGGATTTCCTACTGTCCATAACAAATGGAACATGAACCAGGCAATTCTCTCAGGAGATGTAATGGCATTTATTACAAATGAATGTTTCCTCCAGACTCCTGCTCCCTTTTTACTGAAGGTATTCAGGATCTTTAATAAGGCTGCAATTGAGGTTTGTATCGGCCAGCAGCTCGATATGGATTATGAAAAAGCTGCAATCGTATCACACGAGGAATACCTGCGGATGATTGAGCTGAAGACCGCAGTCCTTATTGCGGCTTCGGTAAAGATAGGAGCAATTTTCGGGGGGACGGATGACAGGGATGCAGAGCTTCTTTATGAATTCGGAAAAAACCTGGGTCTGGCGTTTCAGATGCAGGATGACCTGCTGGATACCTATGGCGATGTGAAAGTGTTCGGCAAGATCTCGGGCGGAGATATTGTTGCAAACAAAAAAACCTTTCTCTATGTTAAGGCGATGGAAATAGCTTCCTCGGAGCAAAGGAAGAAGCTGCAAAAAGAATACCTTGATGGTGAAACTGACCCGGAATCAAAAGTTAAGGCAGTAACGGAGATCTATGATCAGCTTAATATAAAGTCCATTACTGATAATCTTGCAAATGAATATTTCAAAACAGCCCTTGGCTTTCTTGAAAAAACAAATGTGCCCCCGGAAAGGAAAGATGAACTGATACAGATCACCGGGTCGCTTGTAGGGCGCGACCATTAACACAGCCGGAGCTGAACTGTATCCTGACCCGGAACCGAAACAGATATTAAAACTGAATTTTTATAAAATAACAAGGATTTATGGCAAAAATAACAGGGAAAATCAGCCAGATAATCGGACCAGTGGTTGATGTAACATTTGAAAGACAGGGTTCTGAGATGCCTGATATTTATGATGCTCTTGAAATTAAAAGGGATGACGGATCAACGTGCTTGTTGTGGAATGTCAGCAGCATATCGGAGAAAACACTGTCAGGACAATAGCAATGGACTCAACCGACGGACTGCGGCAGGGGAATGGATGTTGTTGCAACCGGATCGCCCATCACAATGCCAATCGGCGAACAGATTAAAGGCCGTCTTATGAATGTTACCGGAGAAGCAATTGACGGCATAGGCACGCTTGATAAAAAAGGAGGATATCCGATCCACCGCAAACCACCCAAATATGAAGATCTTTCAACCGAAAAGGAGGTTCTTTATACCGGAATTAAGGTGATTGACCTTATTGAACCATATTCAAAAGGAGGTAAGATCGGACTCTTTGGAGGAGCAGGTGTTGGAAAAACAGTTGTTATCCTCGAGCTTATAAATAATATTGCAAAAGCATATTCAGGTCTATCAGTGTTTGCAGGTGTTGGTGAAAGAACAAGGGAAGGGAATGACCTTCTTCGTGAGATGCTTGAAGCAGGTGTTATAACTTATGGAAAGGATTTTCTTGAAAATATGAAATCGGGAGGATGGGACCTTTCAAAAGTTGATATGGATGCTCTTAAGGAATCAAAGCTTGCTCTTGTTTTCGGACAGATGAATGAACCTCCGGGAGCAAGAGCCAGAGTTGCTCTCTCAGGTCTTTCGGTTGCAGAACATTTCAGGGATGGTGATGGAAAAAGCGGAGGAAGGGATATTCTTTTCTTTATGGATAATGTTTTCCGTTTTACCCAGGCCGGATCAGAGGTTTCTGCACTTCTCGGAAGGATGCCTTCAGCAGTTGGTTATCAGCCGACACTTGCAACAGAAATGGGTATAATGCAGGAGAGGATCACCTCAACCCGGCATGGTTCAATTACTTCAGTTCAGGCAGTCTATGTACCTGCTGATGACCTTACTGACCCGGCTCCGGCAACAACATTTGCACACCTCGATGCAACAACAGTATTAAGCCGAAAAATCTCTGAACTTGGTATTTATCCTGCTGTCGATCCGCTCGATTCAACATCCAGGATTCTTACTGCCGATATTGTTGGGGAAGCCCATTATAACTGTGCTCAAAAGGTAAAGGAGCTGCTTCAGAGATATAATGAACTGCAGGATATTATTGCAATTCTCGGTATGGATGAACTTTCGGAAGAAGATAAGCTTGTTGTTCACCGTGCAAGAAGGGTGCAGAGATTCCTTTCACAGCCTTTCCAGGTTGCCGAACAGTTTACCGGAATAAAGGGAGCACTTGTTTCAATTGAAGATACAATCAAGGGATTCAATATGATCCTGGACGGCAAAGTTGATCAGTATCCTGAATCTGCATTTATGCTTGTTGGAACAATTGAAGATGCAATTGAAAAAGGTGAAAAAATACTTGCCAGTCAAAATAATTTGAGTTGCAGGTTGCAGTTACAGGTTGCAGGTTGACAGGTTAAACATATGAATAATCATGCAACTTGCAACTTGCAACTGCATCCAGTGAAATAAAGAAGATGAAAATAGAAATTATCACACCTGACAGAAAAGTATATGAAGGGGATATTAAATCTGTAAGGGTTCCCGGCAAAAAGGGATCCTTCCAGGTCTTAAAGGACCATGCTCCTATTATTTCAACTCTCGAAAACGGACCTGTCATTATTGTTGACCAGGCTAATAAAGAGATAATCTTTGAGATCAACGGCGGAGTAATTGAAGTAAAAGCGAACAAAATAATTCTTCTTGCCGAATCGGTAAGATAAAAATCCTGTCATGACACCCGATGAATTCCGGAAACATGCCCATGAGCTGGTCGAATGGATGGCCGGCTACATGGAAAATGTTGAAAAGTATCCGGTCAAATCACAGGTAAAACCGGGTGAGATCTTTAAAAAGCTTCCCGGTAATCCTCCTTTAAAACCTGAACCATTTCAATGCCCTGATGAAGGATCTTGAGGAGATCATTATGCCCGGAATAACACACTGGCAGAGCCCAAATTTTTTTGCATATTTCCCTGCAAACACAAGTCCTCCTTCCATACTGGCTGAAATGATAATTGCCACCCTGGGCGCCCAGTGCATGATATGGGAAACATCACCTGCAGCTGCTGAGCTTGAAGAGAAAATGATGATCTGGCTCAGGGATCTGATCGGCCTGCCTGCTTACTTTGAAGGAGTTATTCAGGATACTGCCTCCACATGCTACTCTTGCAGCAATTCTTACAGCCAGGGAAAAGAATAACGGATTTCAGAATAAATAACGAAGGCGCTGAAAATGCAGGGACACTCAGGGTTTATTGTTCCGAACAGACACATTCATCTGTCGAAAAAGCTGTAAAGATAAGCGGAATCGGCAAGAAAGAACCTTGTAAAGATCCCTGTCAGGGATGACTTTTCAATGGATCCTGAAAAGCTGAGGGAAGCAGTCGAAAGCGATATAGAACAATGGATACCTCCCATGTTGTGTTGTTGCAACAATAGGGACAACAGGAACCACTGCTGTTGATCCTTTAAGGGCTATCGGAGAGATCTGTGCCGAAAATGATATCTGGCTCCATGTCGATGCCGCAATGGCCGGAACAGCTCTTATTCTGCCCGAATTTCAATGGATGCTCGATGGCAGGGAATATATCGACTCGCTTTGTTTTCAATCCTCATAAATGGATGTTTACCAACTTTGACTGTTCAGCTTATTTTGTAAGGATGCCGGAACTTCTGATAAAAACCTTTGAAATACTTCCTGAATACCTGAAAACCAGGACCAGGGGAAAGGTAAATGATTACCGCGACTGGGGAGTACCTCTTGGAAGAAGATTCAGGGCACTGAAACTCTGGAGCGTCATCAGGATGTATGGTGTTGAAGGACTTCGGGAAAAGATAAGATATCATATCAGGATAGCTGCAAACCTGGCATCGAAATGATATCACAGGAGACATGATTTTGAGATTCTTGCTCCTGTCGTTATAAATGTTGTCTGTTTCCGTTATCAGACCTGCCAGGGCAGGTGAGGAAGAGATCAACAGGCTAAATGAAAAACTGAACCATAAGCTTAATGACACCGGAAAAATATACCTGACCCATACAGTTCTCAATGGCAAATATACTCTCCGTATGGTAACCGGCCAGACAAATGTTACTATGGAACATGTTGAAAGAGCATGGGAGCTTATAAAGAAAACTGCCAGGAGCTTGTAGCCATCCGCTGATCAGATCCTCCTCCTTCCGATACTCATCCCAAAAAGATCAATATTGAACAACAGCTTCAATTCCGGCGGCTCACTGACATTTCGCCAGGAAGCCTGCACTCCTGAAGATATCATGAACGGAATGCGGAAGAGATAAAAATCCGACATCAGCTCCACCCCGAACGATCTGAATGTTTCCCGGTAATCGTGATAGGTTTGCCCCCCGCTTCCCGTTATAGATATAATTGCCTGTGCCGTACGTGATATCGTAAAAGAGGTCTGTCCTGATCCTGGGGAGGTAAAGCAGGCTGCCAATATTGAAATCGGGATAAGCGAGGGGCATAAAATAATCAGCGGAAATAAATTGGATCTCTTTTGACAATATGTTGTCGTATCCCCTTGAAAAAGATACCCTGTTTCCGAGAATGAATTTAACAGGATTCTGCTTTTCTGCTTCAAGTCGTAATTTAACACCCTGGTTCTTAATAATACCCGGGAAGTAAAAGGCACTCCTGGCGCTGAAGATATTTCCGTAAAGGTCCTTGTCAAAAGGGTAAAATGAGTGACTCAGATCCAAAATCTGGGCCCAGGCTGGATAGATATCACGGGCAGCCGATCTGCTGTAGTTCGAAAAGTAGACTCTGCCGGTGAACTTATTCTGTCTGTTATCGTAAATCCCCTTCTCTTTCAGATATATATAGTTATTCTGTAAATCAGATGAAACAGAAAGATAGAGGTTCTGCGAAAAGTAGCCACTCCGGAACAACAATGGAAGGGAAACTGTATTTGTCAATTCAAATCCCGGTCTTATCGCGGATGGATCTGCAGCTGATTCCGGCGGACCGAATTTTTGAATGACCGGTTTGAATCCATAATCCAGCCTTGTTTCAAGAACAAAGTACCAGCCATACCATTTTATGCCTGGTATGCAGCTTATGCCTGTTTTCGGAATATTCATAACCAACGGAAGAAATAAGTGTGCTGAGGTTATTTTGTGTTATCAGTGTTAATCCGGGTTTTACTGAAGCAGGATCGGATCTGATGGTCTCAAGGTCAGCATAAAACGGCATCCAGCTGTGAAATCTGAACAGATGCTGCCATTCCTGTAAGGTACCGGTTGATAGATCTGATCCGACAAAGCTGACGTCTGATCCGGAACCGGATTGAATCTGTTAATAAGATATGATGAAGTTGCAGGTTTGACATTTATATCCGAATCCTTTTCAGGGAGAAAAGTGTGGCAGATGTTATTCCCGGCCGATGAGTAATCAGCAAAAAGTAAAGAACGTCCTTTCACATTCAGGTCGCTTGTCCCGAATCTTGAGTTTGTAAGGGGAACAATTTTCTTGTCGGGTTTAAGCAGCCATATATTGTCAGTTCCGGAAGAGGAGCTTACAAAGAACAGTGAGTCATTTCTGAGAAAGGAAGACTGGATATCGTTGTTGTCAGGTTCAATCAGCATATTCCATCTCTTTTCAGCAGTATTATATGACATGATCCCTTCTCCCGGTCTGTTAAGGAAATAACAGTGATGGTTTTACCGGCCTCATCCCATTGAGGCCGCTGAAGATAAGCGTTTCCGGGGGCAGGAATACTTTGCAGGATATTACCGTTCCAGGCATCAATAATGACCAGGTTGTTCATGTTTTCAACTGTGTTTTCTGCAGCGGCAATATAATTGCCGTCAGGTGAGATAGATGCTGACATGTAACTTGTTTTTTGACGAAAGCTGAAGGGTAGATTGTTTCTTCAGATCCATGACCTTTATTACCGACCACGATCTGTTTTCCCATCTTGGATCAGTATGGGTTTCAACCCAAACAAGTTTTCCCTTGCCAAATGAAATAAACCAGGGATAAATATACCCCGGTAAATGAATTCTTTTTTCCGATTTTTCAGAGGGTCTTACAAGAACAAAGGCAGGAGGATCCGACAGTGAGGTTTTAATGGCAATAATGCTGTCCTGTCCTGCAATTACAGGGGAATAATAATTAATATATTTCTTTCCTTTGGGAGGATTCAATGCTTCATAGGATTTACTTCCGGATCTGGAATCATCTGCTGTCCATAGTGTTTTAAGCGTATCGAAAGTTTCCCTGAACAGTTTCTTCTTGGTAAGTGATGCGCTTCTGGTGAGGCTCAGATTTACAGGGTTTATTGTAAAGGGTTCATTGGCTGTAAAATTGAGTGCTTTTTTCCACATGCCCGGATCATACTTTGCATATGACCATGCCATCATCTGATAACCCTGACTGATAATGATCGGGAACAAAATCCCTGAATGAACCGTTTACAATTTTATCGTATTTGTATATATTCCCTTTTTCAAGTGCAATAGCTTTCAGTTGTTTCTGGAAAGACGGTGCCCTGCCACGGCCCGATCGGGTAAGCACTGATTCTGAAAAGACAGCATCACCTTCGAGGAACCAGAGCGGGAGAAGTGAAGAAACTACACCGGGCAACTGCTGACCAAACACATATGACAGGCTTTTGTAAATCCTGTATTAAGAGATTCCATCTGAAGCACATGCGTAAGTTCGTGAATTGCCAGCTGTCTGTTGGGATCGAGCGGAATGGTATTCTGTTCAGGAGTCGGATATATTTCCATCCTGCTTGGCGCCCAGGCAACATAGCCGTTTGATTCGGTAGTATAATTATGGATAATTACGGGAATCCTGAATTTCTTTTCCGGATAGAGTGTTGTCAGTTTCGAATATGCCTCATCCAGTGACCTGGCGAAGTTAATTCCTGACTGTCCATACGTTTCAGGATAAATTACTGTAAAACGTCCGGTTTTTATCTGCAGCCATTTCAGCGATCCCGGATCCTGCCCGGTATCATAATACTGGGCTGAAGCAACAGTAGCTAAAAGTGTAAAACAAATGCAACAGAGAATCTGCAGGGATCTCATGGAAAATCAGTTTCTCAAAAATAGTAAAATAAGTGAGCTAAGTTAACCGGAGTTAAGTTTGAAAAATTTGACTAATTTCGATCGTTTGATCCTGCAGATGAGACTCTGCACAAACGCAAATCTTAACTGATGAAACAATACAGGTTAATAAACAACATAACAGGATGGGCAGTCTTTGCTATTGCAGCCATTACTTACCTTATGACTATCGAACCAACAGCAAGTCTATGGGATTGCGGTGAGTATATTGCTTCCGCTTTTAAACAGGAAGTCGGACATCCTCCGGGAAATCCGGTATTTATGGTCATGGCAAGGTTCTTTACTCTTTTTGCAGGAGGGAACACTGCAAATGTTGCTGCAATGGTTAATTCAATGTCAGCACTTGCAAGTGCATTTACAATTCTTTTCCTTTTCTGGACAATTACCCATCTTGCCAGGAAGATCATAATAAAGGACGAATCCGGGTTTACTTTTGGTAAAATGGCAGCCGTTATTTCGGCTGGTGTTGTCGGAGCTCTTGCTTTTACCTTTTCCGATTCATTCTGGTTTTCAGCTGTTGAAGGTGAAGTCTATGCAACTTCATCATTTTTTACTGCCGCCGTATTCTGGGCTATACTAAAATGGGAAGATGTTGCCGATGAAGAATATGCAGACAGATGGATCATCCTGATTGCATTCCTTATGGGACTCTCAATAGGTGTTCATCTTCTTAACCTTCTGGCACTGCCTGCAATTGTACTTGTCATTTATTTCAGGAAATATGATTTTTCCTGGAAAGGATTTCTGATCTCATTGGGAATATCGTTCCTGTTGCTTGCTCTCCTTTTGTTTGGCATTATGCCGGGAGTTGTTACAATCTCATCAAAGCTTGACCTGTTTTTTGTGAACACCCTGGGTCTTCCCCCAAACAGCGGGATGATTTTCCACTTCCTCCTGATGGTAATATTGTTTGTCGTTGCAGTCAAAACCACATTTTCATCATCCGATAAACTTAAAAATGCAGGCTTTTCTTTTGGAGCAATGCTGCTTACAGGAATATGGGTAATTTCAGGTTCAGGGTTCCTTAACCTTTTAGTACTTGCTGCAATGGGCGTATTTATCTGGTATCTTGCAGAAAGGAACCGGGTAGTCCTTAATACAATTCTGACTGCAACAATGGTGATAATGATAGGTTATTCATCAAATGCAATAATTGTGATCAGGGCTGCTGCAAATCCACCGCTTAATGAAAACCAGCCTGAGAATCCTTTCAGCCTGCTTTACTTTCTGAACAGGGAGCAGTATGGTCAGAGACCGCTTTTCAGGGGGCCCTATTTCAATGCTCCTGTAACCGATTATACGAACGGCAAACCCAAATATGTCCTTGAGAATGGTAAATATAAAATAAGCACCTATAATCTTGAACGTGAATATGATCCGAGGTTTATTACACTGTTCCCCCGAATGTGGAGCGACCAGAGTGATCATGAGCCGATTTACAAGGAGTGGGGAAAGATCAAGGGGACTCCTGTTTCAGTCACTACACAGTCGGGGGAAAAGGAGATAATCAGGAAACCAAAGTTCAGTGAGAATCTAAGATTCATGTTCTCATACCAGTTCGGGTATATGTATTTCAGATATTTTATGTGGAATTTCTCAGGCAAACAGAACGATACACAGGGAACCGGCGGTGCTGTCAACGGAAACTGGATTACAGGAATCAGATTCCTTGATGAACCTAGGGTCGGAACTTCCGATCTGCCTCCCGGAATGAATAAGGACACTTCCAGGAATAAATATTATCTGCTTCCATTTCTTCTCGGACTGGCCGGGATCTTCTACCAGCTGAACCGTGATAACAAAAACTGGTGGGTAATATTGCTTCTGTTCTTTATGACCGGAGTTGCTATTGTCTTTTATCTTAATCAATATCCGAATCAGCCAAGGGAAAGGGATTATGCATATGCAGGCTCATTTTATTTCTTTGCTGTATGGATCGGACTGGGAGTTCTGGCTCTTTTTGAAGGTCTTTCAAAGCTTACCGGCGAGAAGATAGCCGGGCCTCTTGCCGGAGTATTATGTCTTTTTGCTGTTCCTGTCCTAATGGGTTCTGAAAACTGGGATGATCATGACAGGTCAGGACGTTACCTCGCAAGGGATGTTGCATTTAATTATCTTAACTCCTGTGCACCGGATGCAATTCTTTTTACTAACGGCGATAATGATACATTCCCGTTATGGTATGCACAGGAAGTTGAGGGAAAAAGAACTGATGTCAGGGTATGCAACCTGATGCTTCTGAATACTGACTGGTATATAAACCAGATGAAAAGGAAAACTTATGAATCAGATCCTCTGCCGGTTACACTTCCTGTCCAGAAATATTATGACGGAATAAATAACCAGGTATTCATTGTTGAAAAGACAAAGGAACCCGTCGATATTTCGACAATAATTGACTGGGTGAAAAGTGATAATAAAGCCACAAAGTTCCAGGTCTCGGCAACAGAAATCCTTGATATAATACCATCAAGAACCATAAGAATACCGGTCGATTCTGCAAAAGTTATTGCATCGGGAACTGTAAAACCTGAAGATGCTGACAAGATTGTGCCATATATTGATATTACACTTAAAGGCAATTCAATCCTGAAAAGCCAGCTGATTGTACTTGATATTCTGGCACACAATAACTGGGAACGGCCGGTTTATTTTGTTACCGGATATCATAATGATGCACTTGGTCTTGAGGAGTATTTCCAGCTTGAAGGGCTTGCCTACAGGCTGGTTCCGGTAAAATCACAGAATAAAAGCTGGGTTGACTACGGAAGGATAGATTCTGATATTCTGTATGATAATATTATGAACAAGTTTGTATGGGGCGGGGCAAATGATCCTGACGTCAACCTTGATTATAACCATATCAGAACCCTTATTGTTATAAAGTCAAGGCTTAATTACGCAAGGCTTGCCAAAGCCCTGGCTTCGGAAGGTAAAAATGAGAAGGCTCTCGAGGTGCTGAACCGCTGCCTTGAAGTACTCCCCGCTGACAGGTTCCTGTATGATCCGTATTACACTGACCTGATTGATGCATATTTTGCTGCCGGCAATTCTGACAAAGCTCTTGAGATGACAAAGGAGATGAGTGATTATTACTTCAAAAGGCTTGATTATTTCCTGAGGCAGAATCCCTATGTGATCAGTTCCGCAGAGTATGAGATTCAGACTGCTATTCAATATACGTCAAGGGCAGCAGGATACTGTGAAGCGAATGGGAAAAAGGAAGCCGCAGATGAGATAACTAAGAAGCTTGAGGGTTACTATTCAGAATATTTAAGCAAGCAGCAGTCGTTTACGAAATAGATCAGGGGCGGTAGGTGACAGGAGCGTGGGTTTCCTGTTTGAGGTATTTTTCAAGCAGGGAATAAACGCTTTCAGGGTAAATAGGTTTAAGGATATATTCATTCACACCAGCGATGTATGCATCTGATTTTGACTGTTCTGAGGAATAGGCGGTTATCATAAGCACCGGAACATTCCTTCTCTCTTTTCTGAAAATCCTTGTACAGTCAATCCCGTTGATGAGCGGAATAAGAAAGTCCATTATTACAAGGTCAATTTTTGCTTCCTTATTGGCGATGTAATCGACAAAATCAGTACCCGTCCGAAACTTGACTACATCAGCTCCCGAACTTTGAAGCAGAGTTTCATAATACCGTATCGACGGAACATCATCCTCTACTATGACAATTGTTTTATTATTTAATGCTAAACCGCTGAAATTCAGAGACATTTCAAATTTGTTAAGACACCTTTAAAACTAGTACAAGATACAAATGTCATTTCAATAATTAATTCCAATTATGAACAAATTATTAACAAATTTAATGCCGCTATATTTAATTGAACTTTTAAAGGGGGAACAATGTCCTGCTGTCACCGGCATTCCCAGGAGATCCTGGTGTTTCCTGAGACCACATCTTTTGCCGATTCGATAGCGATCAGCTTGGCATCGCAGTATTCAGTTTCCGCACCCTCATGCGAAACCTGTTCATTAACGTAAGTTACCTGTCTGCATATTTTGCATGAGTTCAAAGCCTCACAGGAGGTGAATGCCCAGGTCATAAAAACGAAGGTTGCCCCAAGCAAAAATTTCCGGTTCATGAAGAAGTGCTTTTGATTTATGATTAACAAAAAAATCTTTACAAGGTTCATTTTTTATCTTATAACGTGGCTTTTTCAAAAATATTAAGTAGATTGATGCAACAATTTTGACAAACCTGAGTCCTTAAGCTGGAATGAAAACATAAAACAACGTAAAAACTTATTGTCATGGAAGATATTCGGATGAAAAAACATGTAACCGTGGTTGCAGCCCTTCATATAGGTTTTGGAATCCTCGGTTTGATAGCAGCTCTGGCAGTTTTTTTTGGAATTCATTTTGCAAGAGGATTTGTGAACGGAGATGATGTTGGCAGGATGGTACTTGGATTTCTGTCAGTGAGCTTGCCGCTGCTTATCGGATTTATGTCGACCCTTGGTCTTGTAGGTGGAATCGGACTTTTATCCTACCAGTCCTGGGCCAGGTACCTTGTGATCGTTGTTGCCGCACTGGGTTGCCTTAATATCCCGATCGGCACCCTGAAAGGAGTATATTCCCTCTGGGTTCTTCTGCAGGATGAAACCATCAAATTGTTTACGCCAAAGGTTATGGCGTAAAACATAAATCCATACCATAAGTTCCCGGAGAGTAAGCTAATATAAGAACTTACACAGAGTTCCACTGAGAAGGCACAGAGTTTCACAGAGTTATGAAGTGCGCTCCTCTGTGGAACTCTGTGAAACCTTTGTGGACCTCAGTGCAAGTTCTTAAATTCATCAGAGTTACTGGATAAAAAATTAAACAGGCAACTTTTAAGACAGCCCCTATTTTTTTTCTAAATTGTCGCAAAATTACTTTTATGGGCGACGACAATAAGATTATTTTTTCAATGTACCGGGTTGGAAAGACATTTCCCCCTCACCGCCAGGTGCTTAAAGATATTTCACTCTCATTTTTCCTCGGTGCAAAAATCGGTATAATTGGTCTTAACGGTTCCGGAAAATCAACTCTTCTCAAGATAATTGCCGGACTTGAAAAAGAGTACCAGGGAGAAGTAACTTTCCTGCCGGGATATTCTGTCGGGCATCTCGCCCAGGATCCTCTTCTGGATGATGCACGAACTGTCCGTGAGATAGTTGAGGAGGGTGTAAAGGAGACAATGGACCTGATAAAGGAATATGAAAAGATAAACCTGCGTTTTGGTGAACCTGAAGTGTACGAAAATCCCGACAAGATGCAGCAGCTGATGGACAGGCAGGCAGCGTTGCAGGAGAAGATCGACTATCATGACGGCTGGAATATTGATTATAAGCTTGAAAGGGCAATGGATGCCCTCAGATGTCCCGAAAGCGATGCAAGAGTCAATATTCTTTCAGGAGGTGAACGAAGAAGGGTTGCCTTATGCAGGCTTCTTCTGCAGCAGCCTGATATCTTACTGCTCGATGAGCCTACAAACCACCTCGATGCTGAATCGGTGCAGTGGCTTGAAACAACTCTCAAACAATATCACGGTACTGTTATCTGTATAACACACGACAGGTATTTCCTTGATAATGTTGCCGGCTGGATACTGGAACTCGACAGGGGTGAAGGTATTCCATGGAAAGGTAACTATTCATCATGGCTTGAACAGAAGGCAAAACGGCTTGAGGTTGAAGAAAAGGGAAATGTAAAAAGAAGAAAAATCCTTGAAAGGGAACTTGAATGGGTAAGGATGTCTCCCAAAGCACGCCAGGCAAAATCAAAAGCCAGGCTGGGCGCTTATGAAAACCTTCTTAACCAGGATGTAAAGGCAAAGGAGGAGAAGCTTGAGATCTTTATTCCTAACGGCCCCAGGCTGGGGGATAAGGTGATAAGAGCATTAACCGTCACTAAATCATTTGGCGACAATTTGCTATTTGAGGACCTCGAATTCAATCTTCCTCCAAATGGGATTGTTGGTGTTATCGGTCCGAACGGGGCGGGCAAGACAACTCTTTTCAGAATGATAATGGGGCAGGAAAAACCCACAAAAGGTGACTTTCAGATAGGTGAAACAGTTGTGCTTGGATATGTCGACCAGGCTCATGCAGCAATCGATCCTGCCAAAACAGTCTATGAGGTTATTTCAGGAGGACAGAATGATATAATGGTCGGTAACAGGCTGGTGAATGCCAGGGCATATGTTGCCCGGTTCAATTTTACCGGAGCCGACCAGGAAAAGAAATGCGGTGTGCTTTCAGGAGGGGAGAGAAACAGGCTTCATCTTGCACTGACACTTAAGTCGGGCGCAAATGTCCTGCTTCTCGACGAACCGACAAATGATATCGATGTCAATACACTCAGGGCGCTGGAAGAGGGTCTGGAGAACTTTGCGGGTTGTGCTGTTATAATCTCCCACGACAGGTGGTTCCTCGACAGGGTCACTACACATATGCTCGCATTTGAAGGTAACTCAAAAGTTGTCTGGTTTGAAGGGACCTATTCCGACTATGAGGAAAACTATAAGAAAACGGGTTGCCGATACAACCCCGGTGAGGATCAAGTATAAAAAGCTGATCTGAGGCGAAGCTTTAGACGGAGAATTATCTAATTAGCAGAAATACAATTAAATAAGTTTGGGGGTGTTGAAAAAGTCCTTTGTGAACCTTCGTGATAACCTTTGAGTACTTTGTGGTAAAACATAATTTATTTAACCACAAAGGATCACAAAGTATCACACTAAGGAACACAAAGGGAAAAAGTCCAAAAAATCAACTTTTTCAACAGCCCCAAATGTAAATTTAGGTGCTTAGTCCAGGACATTTTTAAATTTTATGAATATGAGAATCCTATTCCTGACAAATCTGATCGCTTGTCTTTCGATCGTATTTTCTCTGTCCCTCCATTCCCAGATCGGTACCCGTTTCCCATCGGAAATGAAAGTTGTTACAGATCCTGTTACCGGAACCCGATTGACATTCCTTACAAGCAAGCCCTCAGGAGATTCTAAGATCTATCAGACTCACCGCCAGTGGAGTGCCGATGGCAAATGGGTTATCTTCCGTTCCAACCGTGTGCAGGGGGAAGCAATGGCTGTTAACGAAAAAACAGGTGTAATTGTGCAGGTCTCAGAAGGTGGTTTCACCGGCATGCTTAATGTAGCGCAGAAATCAATGAAACTCTATTTCATGAGGTTTGTCAGGCAGGAACAAGGTCAGTCGCGTAACAGGTCAATCCAGGTAGTCGGGGTTGATCTTGAAAAGCTATTTGCAGACAGTGAGACAGGTCAGCTGAAAAACGCTGATGCTTATCAGAGGATCTGTGGCACCACACCTGCTGAACTGGGCGCCGGCGGCGATATGGCGCTTGATGCCGGGGAGGAAGTTGTATATTTCCGGACCGGCAGAGAAGAAGCTGTAAAGCACCTTTCTGCCGGTACAAAAATGGAATCCAACTTCGGACCCAGAAACATGGGTGCCGGACCTTCCGGCATTGCAGGCATGAATATCAAAACCGGGGAGGTGAATTTCGTGGTGGCGGTTCCTTTCCAGATCGGGCATATCCAAACCAATCCGTGGGTTACCGGAGAAATAGTGTTTTGCTGGGAAACTGGCGGGAAAGCGCCCCAGAGAACCTGGACTGTTATGGCAGACGGGACAGGTCTGCGGCCCTTATATCCTGAGTCAGATTATGAGTGGGTGACACACGAAGCTGTCATTACGAAAGATGAGGTTGCGATTGCAATAATGGGACACAGGCCGGTTGGCATTGCCGCAGGAGAAGAAAATACCGCCGCTCAGGGGAAACCTGCCGATCCGGCAAATCCGGGGCAGGAGCGTGGCTGGGGGCCTTCAGGTACGCGCGAAAAGCCAACTGGTCTTGGAATTGTGAATCTTCGGACAAGGGAGATGACTATAGCCGGACAAACTCCTTCAGGCAGCGGATTATGGCACGTAAACGGCTCCGGCGACGGCCGGTGGGCTGTGGGGGATGATTTTTCAAGAGGCATTTACCTGATCGACAGACATACACACGAGATGATACTACTTTCAACAGGCCATAAAGTCACTGCCGCTGACCACCCTCACCCTACTTTCAGTCCCGATGGAACCAGAATTGAAATTCAATCGGCAATGCTGTCGGAGGATAACAGATCGATGAATATCTGCATTATCCCTGTACCTGAAGAGTGGTTAAAAAGAAATTATTAGATCGGAGATCGAAGACCCGCTGGCGCCGATTTGACTTCGTCGAGCTCGTCCCGCTTAAGCGGGACTCGGTTGCAATCGGTGCCTTAAAAAAGTACGAGATATAGAACTTACTCAGAGTTCCACAGAGTAGTCACAGAAATCCACAGAGCTGATACCCAACCATACTCAGATATCCTCCGTGGATCTCTGTGAAACCTCAGTGGATCTCAGTGAAAATTCTTATAAGTCCCCTTTAGGAAGTAAACGCAATCAATCCCTCAACAATATTTATTGAATCGGAAATGCATTTTTCACACACAATTTCGCTCAGGTTGTTTTCTTTCAGGATCTTCTGTCCCTCATCAGTCTTAAGGTCAACTTTTAAGAGTGATTTACAGTTCATTGTACCATGAATGGCAAGGAATTCCCTGTTAAATTTTTGGATAGCGGTATATGTGGTCTCTTTTCTGTCCCTGTTAGCCGGGTATTTTTTGCAGTAATGAATACCAAGCACCATAAAGGAACCTGTTGCAGCACCGCATGTTTCCTGCAGACGACCCATCCCGCCCCCGAAGCCGCATGAAGTTCTGGCGGCCATTTCCCGGTCATAGTCAAGTTCTTCTGAAAAGGTCATCAACACCGCCTGGGCACAGTTCATACCGGTTCTGAAAAGATCAATTGCATC
Source organism: uncultured Bacteroidales bacterium (assembly GCA_963703935.1). GTDB lineage: Bacteria > Bacteroidota > Bacteroidia > Bacteroidales > VadinHA17 > LD21. The sequence goes on from CAVPGA010000004.1 coordinate 272,792, forward strand.
TTCTGTTTTTGATTTCATTGGTTTAGGTTATAGATTTAAATCTCCTGCCATCCTCTTTACAAATACTTTTAATAAGCCGCCGGCCCGACATTATCGATGTTGGCAATCCTCCACCCGGTTCAACCCACTGTCCGCACATGTAAAAGTTTTGCAGCCCCGGTAATGTTTGTTTCATGGGCTTCATAATGACATAGGAATTGGCTGGTGTAATCAGCCATCCCTCGAAGCTGCCTTTCCAGTTACCGGTGTATCGTTCAAAAGTTACAGGCGTTGCAACATCAACTACCTCAACCTGATCCTTTATACCCGGATAGCGGTGTTCCAGCTGGTCAACAAGCAGGTGTCCGATTTCCTCTTTTTTCCGGAGATATGCTGCCCTGTCTTCCGATAGTTTCTTCCAGTAATTATAATCGGTCTTCAGGGTAATTGTCAGAACTGGTTTTTCCTTCAGGAGCCAGTGAAGGATCATGATTATATAAATGAACCCAGATCCTGTCACGGACCAGGTCTCCGATTTCGACTGGTGTTTTCAGGGAAAAGCTGAGACCCGAAACAGTTAGCGGCTCTTCACTAAATGTCCTGTTAACACCTATACCTGCAAATATGATGGGATAGAAGACAGGCCATTTTTCGTAAGCTTCCTTTATTTTACTGTCTGCATATTTACTGTCAAGCATCTTAAAAATCGTGGTAAATCCATCAGCAGCCGATACAACTTTTGAGCAGCGATGTTCGGTACCGTCTTCGAGCCTGATCCCGACTGTTTTGTTTTCTTCAACCAGGATCTTTTCAACGCGGCTGTCATAGGAAATGATTCCTCCGAGCTCTTTATACCTTGCCTCCATAGCCTCTGACATCGGCATCGATCCGCCCAGTGGATAACCTGCGTTCCTGTTATGGAGGTAGGCAAATGTAAACAGCATGAAAAACATTGAGAATTCGGGGATCCATGCCTCCTTAAATGCTTCACTGAGGAGAGGATCCTTAAGCCTGGCGGCAAAATCAACAATGGTGGTCTTCATCCATTTCTGCATTTTCCTGCCGTTCTTTATGAACATAAAACCAAACCGGATCTGTTTTATCATCCTTTTCAAAAAGGGATCACTTTTCAAAGGCTGGTCAAATGGCAAACATATTCTTATCCCGTCAGTAAATTCCCTTATTGTCTTTTCATCCTCCGGAGATAATCCGATAAGGTGTTTTTCAAGCCTGTCAACATCACAATAAAAGATAACCGATCGTCCGGAGGAATCCTCAAAACGCATATACTCATCCATGTCGATAAACTGCCTATCCCGTGCGATACCAACCTCTTCCCATAAATCGTGAATGCCGCTCTTGGGAGAAGAACCTACAAGCCAGTGGATGCAGCCATCGATGGTGTAACCCTTGCGTTTCCAGGATGTGCATAATCCGCCGGGCTTGTCGTGCATTTCAAAGATATGCGTTTTGTATCCGTTCATCCGGCCATAAATTCCTGCTGCAAGGCCTGCAAAGCCGGCTCCTATGATGATAATTGAACCGTTATCCGACTTATTCATTTTGATGATCACTTTAAATGAAAACAAATTTAGATTTAATTGCCTGATAACTGCAAAATTCAGGGATAAAATATGGGATGATTGGATATTACGTTTTTTTGCTATTTTTGGGTTGGAAAAACATAAACAATATCAAATATGAAAAAAGCACTTATTGGAATTGCCGGCATAATGGTGATGGCAGTAGTTATAGTTTTATTTATTAATGCGAGAGAGGGTGATAAGGTGGCTAAGAAAGCCACAACCGAAATGAAATCGGATTGCGGAAATTGCCCTGCTGCAACTGCATGCGAGCAGAAAGCTGTTACTGAAGTCAAAGAATGTGATCCGGCAACCTGTCCCGAACATACTGCTGCCGCATTGAAAGAGATGAAGGATTGCGATCCGGCTGCCTGCCCGGCACATATGTCTGCTGCAATGAAAGAGATGAAACCATGTTGTCCTGAAGCCGTAAAGGCATCTGCGACGAAATAGGCAGAAATAAATTAAGCAGTCTGGTCTTTAGGGGATTACATAATTTCCCTGTTTAATAATTTTATTAATTCATTTTTACACTCATGAAAAAATCGGGGTTCAGAGTCTTATTTTTTGCAGCTTTGATGCTTGTTATGCTTATTTCATCATGTCAGCAAAAACAAAACTGGCCTCAGTTCAGGGGACCAGAAAGCAACATGCTTCCTTATTCTCAGAACCTCCCGGAAGAATGGAGTATTGATAAAAATATCAAATGGACTGCAAATCTTGATGGAAAAGGTTATTCATCGCCAATTGTCTGGGGTAACAAGATATTTATAACATCTGCATTTGGTGAAAAAGTGAATCCTGCGCCCGAAAGAGGACCGATGCAAGGGCCGCGTCCCCAGGAGGGACAAGGTTCGCAACAGGGACAGCCATCACAGCCGACGCGGGGACCTCAGCAGGGACAGGGTCCGCAACCGGGACAACCTCAGCCCGGGCAAGGCCCGCAACCGGGGCAAGGACCCCGGCAGGGGCAGATGGCAATGCCTCCGGATATTCCTGATACAAGCTTCAGAAAGGAATTATACCGTTTGGAAGTTATTTGCTTTGATCTCAACACATGGAAAGGAAATTTGGAAAAAGGTCGCTTTCAAGGGCAGCCCGAAAGCAGGCAAGAATCCTAACAGTACCTATGCATGCGAAACACCTGTGACCGACGGAAAAAGGATTTTTGCATTTTTCGGAATGAACGGGCTCTTTTGTTTTGATATGGAAGGTAATTTGTTGTGGCAAAAAGAGCTTGGCCCATTCTATACTCAAAGAGGATGGGGGACAGGATCCTCTCCGGTGATGAACAAGGATGTACTTTTCATTCAGTTTGATAATGAGGAGAACTCCTTTATTGTTGCCCTGGATGCCTCAACGGGTACAGAAAAATGGAGAGCTAAGCGCGATGAGAAGACTACTTACAGTACTCCTTATATCTGGAAGAATAGAATTAGAACGGAGCTTGTAACCTGCGGCAAAACTGCCCGTTCCTATGATCCTGAAACAGGAAAGCTTCTGTGGGAGCTGAAATCAGGAGGCGAACAGGTAATCCCATCTCCTGTAGGAAATGAGGATATGCTTTACCTTGGCAATGCAGGTGGCAGGGATGTTAAAAGTGCTTTGTATGCAGTAAATGCCGGTGTTGATGGTGAAATCTCAGCCACAGGTGTTGCATGGAAATCTGAGGAAGCGGGTATTGGAAATCCCTCACCGCTGCTGTATAAAGGCCTTCTGTATCTTATCGGGAGCAGAGGTGAAATAGCTGTACTTGATGCTGTTAATGGTAATGTAAAATACCAGAAAAGAATAAGTGGCATTGGAGCATGCTGGGCATCACCATGGGCATATAACGACATGATATATTTCATGGATGAAAACGGAATAACCCGCTCATTCAGAGCCGGTGATACGTTCGAACTGTTACCCGAGAACAAGCTTGAAGGGAAATTCTGGTCTTCTTTAGCTGTTGCAGGCGATATGTATATTTTCAGGGGAGCTGAAAAGCTTTATTGTGTGAAAAAATAAAGCTGCCCTAAACCTGCAGGCTCAGAAGAAGCTTTACACCTTCTTGCTAAAGTTAATATTTGGAAATTTCTTTCTGTTTACTTGACATTCAACATTCAGGGTTGTATCTTTGGAACAATTACCTGATGTGACTTCTATTTTGTCGGGATCTCAGGTCCCGATGATAACAGTTTACAATGGCATTTAATGGCAGTCTAAATTCTATTGACATTTAAAAGAAAAGAAACAGGTGCCTGAATTATATTTCTTTGGGGATGTTGAAATTGATTTTGTATCCCGTAAAATCAGACACAAAGGGGAAGAACTGGACCTGACCACCCTTGAGACAGATATTTTAAGATATTTCATTACTCACAGGGAAGAGGTTGTATTAAGAGAAGATATGCTTGACAAAATTTGGGGTAATGAAAGCTTTCCTAATACCAGGACTATCGACAATCATATAGTGAGATTGAGAAAAAAAATTGAGAATAACCCGTCTCATCCACGATATATTATTTCAGTTTACGGAGGAGGTTACCGGTTTACCGGCTGAAGACAAACTTTTACAATTGTTTACTTTTTTGACAACTTCATTTTCCCACTGATCTCGCAGATTGATGCAGATTACTCGGTAATTTAGTAATGGTTAAGGAAATAATTAATCAAAATCCTTCAATTTATTCATGCGGTTCCTCCTTGTTCAATTCTTAACAGAATTTCTCTAAATCTTAACATGTAACTGCCTGATTTTTCTGAAATTTGGTTATAATTAGGTATGTACGTGCTGATGAAAACAGGTAATCCCGGATCACGAAGACAAAAAATAATCCTGTATTATGCACTGGCTGTAGTGCTGCCTGGCATTCTCCTGGGATACATGGCTTACCGGGGTATACGCAACGACCAGGCTCTGCGCGAGAAGGAGAACCGCAGGAAGCTTGAAATGAACAGCCAGGATTTTTTTACTGCAATTGATTCAGGTTTTGTACAGTTCATGAATGAACAGACCAATGATTCAATACTTTCTGGCGCCGGACAGTATGATCCGTCGCTGCTTGCACTTATTTGTCAAAGATTCCAGCGGTTCACAAAAGCTCATAACCCATCAACTGCTTTATCTTCCTGCAGAACTCCTGAACCACCAAACCTGAGCAATTAAACCGACCAGCCAGCCTGAAGGAAGGTCTCCGGCTGGAGTATATCGAGCGAAGGTTTTCAGATGCGCTCAGATTTTACCAGGATATTGTCCTCAAAACTAATGATCCGGCAGAAAAAATCCCGGCACTTGTTGCTTCCGCCCGGTTGTATAACAAAATGAACCAGCCTGACCAGGCAAAAGCTCTATACGATGAGATCCGGAAGGATTACCCCGGAAGACTTCTAAACGGACAAATACCGCTTGGACTGCTAGCCAGTCTGGAAATTCTGAAGATCAATCAGGCTTGGAGAAAAGGATGAATTGAGTAACAATTCCCGTCAATATCTGGAGCTTTTACTTCACCCTCCGGGTGAATACGACAAAAATCAGTTTGACATGTTTTACCAGTCTTTCAAAGAGATTATCCGGGAAACAGATCGCGGTGATTGATTCCCTGGTCGGGAGAACTGGATATATCAAAAAAACCGTACTGATTACCTGATCCGGATACTCAGTGGACCGGATCTGATCGCAGCCAACAATAATAATCATTTTAACAGGTGACAAAAATGAGATTATCCTGTATCCCGATTAATTCAGCGGAACTTACAGCAGTGTATTTATCAAGGAATAAGACCAATGAGTGTTCAAACAGGCATGGTGATTGATTTCCCGATCTATCTGAAATCAATATCAGAAAAGCTTATCAAAGAACTCGATCCGGACTCTTTGATTAATGTAAAAATTGAAGATGATAACGGGAAGCTTATTTTTTCAAAAGTTCTGAAGGAAGAAACCGAGTTATCTTTCTTTCCCATTTCCGGAAAATCTTCCACAATGGAAATTATTGTTAAGTGAAAATAAACCCGGATTCATAGCGACATTATTTAAAGCAGGAAGCGGCATATATCTTTTTATTTTTATTCTGATCGCTCTCCTCATGGTTCTCGGTTTTGTTTTTATCATGTATACCCTTAATGTGGAACTCAGGCTGAATAAACTGAAATCGGAATTCATTTCCAATGTATCGCATGAATTAAAAAGTCCGCTTACATCCATCCGCATGATGACTGAAATGCTGCATCACAACAGGGTCCAGACTGAAGAGCGCAAATCGGCATATTACTCCGCGATGCTGGAGGAAAGCGAACACCTCAGTCATCTGATAGATAATATCCTGGATTTCTCAAGAATGGACGATGATCGCAAAAAATACGATTTTATTGATCTGGATCTGGATGACCTCCTTGTGAAGTTTCTGGAATCAACCCGCGAAAGGCTTCCGGAACCAGGTTTTGACCTCCGGTACAATCGTCCTGACAAGATGCCGGTCATCAAGGCTGACAAGAATGCAATTCTCCAGGTTTTTTATAATCTGGTTGACAATGCAATAAAATTTTCGGGGACATCGAAGCGTAATTGATATCAGTTTGTTTCCAAGAGAAAATGAAATATTGTTTTGTGTGAAGGATTACGGTATAGGTATTTCAGGTAAAGATCAGGAAAAAATATTCGACCGGTTTTATCGAGGCGATGAACCTCAGCGGTTGGGAATCAAGGGAAGCGGGATCAGGTCTGACTATCGTTAAAAAAATTATATGAAGCCCATAAAGGGCATTCTGACAGTGGAGAGTAAACCAGGAGAAGGAAGTACTTTCTGTGTACTATCTGCCCATCAAACAAAAAATACGAAGAACCATGAAAAGAATTCTGATAATTGAAGATGCCCGGAACATCCGGATGGCCCTGAAGGACGATTTTAAATTTGAAGGTTATCAGGTCGACTCTGCTGCCACAGGACCGGAAGGGCTTGAAAAGGCGATGGATCTGGACCTGGATATCATTATTCTCGACCTGATGCTCCCTGAGTTAAGCGGACTGGAGATCTGCAAGGAATTGAGGCGACGCAATATCGGAACTCCGATCATCATGCTGACAGCCAAAAGCCAGGAATTCGACAAAGTGCTCGGACTTGAGCTCGGAGCAGACGATTATATAACCAAGCCATTCAGCCCGTTTGAGCTCCAGGCTCGTGTAAAAGCCCTGCTGCGCAGGTCGGAGATCAGGAACCATCAGACTGCCGCAGCAACAATAAAGATAGGCCCTTTTGAGCTGGATCCTTCAAAATACCTGTTTACAAAAAACAACGAACCGGTTCAGCTCACCACCATTGAATTTGCCCTGATGAAGCTGTTGATGCAGCATGCCGGCCATGTACTCAAACGGGATGACATTCTTCGCAGCGTCTGGGGAGAGGAGGTTTATGTTACACCCAGAACGGTGGATACCCATATTGCAAACCTGCGAAGGAAGATTGAGGATGATCCGGAGCAATCACACTGGATTACCGGCATACGTGGTGCGGGATATAAATTCAATCCTTATGAATCTTAACCTGATCTTAACCAAACTTAACCGGACCTTCATATGCTTAACACAAGCCAGTGGTACTTTTACCAGAAAATAATCCACCTCATGAAAACACGTCTATTCCTGATTATTGCATTTTGTAATGCTGACCGGTTCAATTTCTGCACAGGACAAAAAGGCATCGGCATCACTCACATCAGCAATTTATGAGGAAGAAGTAACAGGCAACCTCGATAAGGCTGTTGAACTTTACCTGGACATTCTGAAAAAATATCCTGATGACCGTCCGGTGGCCGCAAAAACCCTGTATCATCTGGGACTGGTTAATGAAAAAATGGGCAAGCAAAAAGCCAGTGAGTATTTTACGCGCCTGGTAAACACGTATCCGGATCAGACTGAAATGGTAGCCCTGGCAAAAGCAAAGCTGGCTGAATTTGGTGGTCCCCGAGTCCCCAACAACATCCCGGAACCCGTTTCGCGTCGTGTTCTCACAGATGCCTCTGGTGTCCGTGGGATCCTTACCACGGACGGAAAATTCATCAGGTGTCTGGACTGGGAGACAGGTGACGTTATCCAGGTAGATGTTGAGGGCGGACAGACTAGCCGCATCACCAACAAAGGGCTCCGAACGGAAAGACTCTACTACGTTGAGGGCTACACATTTTCACGCGACGGGAAACAAATCGCATTCGACACTGAAACCAGAGATGGTGGTAATCAACTGCGGGTGAGAGACATAGACGGCTCAAAACTTCGCACACTATACAGTACCAGTGGAGCCCAGGCCTTCGACTGGTCTCCTGACGCTGAATTTATCCTTGCACTGCTAAATGTATCCGGGGGAAATAACAATCAACTTGTGTTGATCTCGTCAGCCGACGGCTCTGTACGCGTTCTAAGGAGTATCATGGCGGCCTGGTATATGCTGACATGTGCCAGGTTCTCCCCTGACGGACAATATGTCGCTTTCAGCCTTGTTAATGATGGACACCCTGCCCACGGCGACATCTACCTCATGGGCGCAGACGGTCGTAATGAAGTGGTCATCGCCGGACATCCCGCTGAAGACCAGTTGCTGGATTGGACACCTGATGGGAGAAGTCTTCTCTTTCTCAGCGATCGCTCGGGGACGTGGGACATCTGGAGTATCCGTATCATAGAGGGAAAGCAGCAAGGAGAACCACAGCTGGTGAAAAAAGACTTCGGCAAAGGTTCAAAGCTCCTTGGCTTAGCGCCTGATGGCTCCATATATTATAAAACTTCCATACCTTCAGGTCAGCTTATATCTTGGTGAGATCGACCTCGAGACCGGTAAAGTGTTGGTGCCACCAATGCCGGTTACGACAAGGTACAACGGTGCCCCATCGAGGATTACATGGTCACCCGACGGCAGGCGCCTGCTCTACGTGTCTTTCGGACGTGCAATGGGCAATGGCAACAACAACCTAACGATCCGGACCGTCGACACCGGAGAAGAGCGTTTCCTGACCACCAGTCTTCGCAATGTGTGGGATATCTGTTGGGCACCGGACAGTCGAGCTCTCCTCGCCTGGGGGATGACAGTTTCGGGAAATGCTCTCTTCCGGGTCGACTCTGAGACAGGTGAGATAACCAGGTTGGCAGATGGACGATGGGCTCCAAGATTAAGTCCGGATGGGAAGACCATGGTGTATATGGGCAACGGAGGGATCACAAAACGCAACCTAGAAACCGGTGAAGAATCGATCGGCGTTAAGGTCGGGACAGAAGTACTCAACTCGTACGACGATCTCTCACCGGACTGCCGGGAAGCGGCATTCCAGAAGAACGGAACAATATATACTGTGTCTCTTAATGGAGGTGAACCAAAAAAACTACTTAGCGACCTGACCAATTATTATGTATTGAGGTGGACTTTGGACGGCCGTTACATCATCGCGCAGGCACTCGATAACATTTCAGGATGGTATGCTGCGACCAGTGAGATCTGGCGGATTCCGGTGCAGGGCGCGAACACCGCTGAAATTAGACCTAACTATTCGCAGGAATGGAGAACTTTGCCCTTCACCCAGACAACCGCCGCTTTGCGTACAGCGTAAATGATGGGACCAGGGAAGAATTGTGGGTGATGGAGAACTTTTTACCAAAGTAAACTGGTTCACAATAACTGTACTTTTATCTCCCGCAGATTTCGCAGATTCACGAAGAGAAATCTGCGCGAATCTGCGCAATCAGCAGGAAATTTTAATAGCATTTTGTCAGTTATTCAGGGAATTAAACCTGTATCCTATATCTCTCACGATTTAGATATTTTTAGCCTGTGAGTCACATGGGCACAATGGCATGAAGGCTCAATGGAGTAAAGGCAAAATACCTCAGAATATATTACACTTTTACTTTTTTTATATATTTTTATTAGCTGATACGGACCTTCAAAATAATCAAAATGATAAAGCGGTTAAAAAAAGTACTTATCGGGTGTATGTTTCTTCTGGTTCCGTCAGCAAATCAAAGCTGCAACAATTCATCTTCATCACGCACAAAATATTTTGATGTTGTCATATTAGATGGAAGGGTAATTGATCCGGAATCGGATCTTGATGCAATCAGGAATATAGGGATCAGGGATGGCTCAGTGCAGTTAATCACCACTAAGGAAATCGTTGGCAAAACATCAATCAATGCTCAGGGTCTGGTAGTTGCTCCCGGTTTTATTGATTTCCACCAGCATGGCCAGGATCAGGAAAACTACAGATACAAGATAATGGATGGTGTTACGACCGCTTTGGAACTTGAGATGGGTACATCTGATGTTGATGGCTGGTATGGGGAAAGGGAGGGCAAATCGCTCATAAACCACGGGGTAAGTGTTGGTCATGTCCCTCTGAGGATGGCTATCATGCACGATCCGGGAGGATTTGCACCTGTTGGTGATGCGGCTTACAGAGCCGCGTCTGATACTGAAACTGGAATGTTGAAAAGCGGAATTGAAAAGGGATTGGATCGGGGAGCTCTTGGTGTTGGATTTGGCCTGATGTATACACCTGCAACTACAAAATGGGAAATTCTGGAAATGTTTAGAATTGCTGCCGCAGCAAAAGCCCCATGCATTGTCCATATGCGTTATGCAGGCAAAATAGAGCCCAATAGTTGCATTGCAGCCCTGGAGGAAGTAATTTCCGCTTCAGCAATCACAGGGGCTCCGCTTCATGTTGTACATATAACAAGTTTAGGATTCAGCCTTACCCCGGATATGCTTCAGATGATCAGAGAAGCACGCTCCCGGGGTTTGGACATAACGGTGGAATGTTATCCTTACACGGCTACACAGACCACTATCGAATCAGCTGTTTATGATGAAGGCTGGCAGGAAAAGTTTGGCATAAGCTTCGGTGATCTTCAATGGGCCGAGACCGGAGAGCGGCTAACTGCAGAAAGCTTTGCAGGATACAGAAAGAGGGGTGGAATGGTTATAGCTCATTCAATCCGGGAAGATATCGTAAAATCAACTATTGCAGATTCAATTGTCCTTATAGCCAGCGACGGAATGTTAACCGGAGGTATGGGGCATCCGAGGGGGACAGGTACATTTGCCCGGCTTTTAGGCAAATATGTGCGTGAGGAGAAACTCATTTCACTGTCCGAGGGATTGCGCAAAATAACCCTCATGCCTGCAAAAAGGCTTGAAGAGATTGCACCAGTTATGAAAAAGAAAGGACGGATTTGTGTTGGCGCTGATGCCGACATAACTATTTTTGATCCTGAACAGATCATTGATCAGGCAACATACGAGGAACCTGCAATATACTCCAAAGGGATAGTCTATGTTCTGGTAAACGGAACCGTTGTGGTAAAAAACAGCCGGTTGCAGGATGGTATTTTCCCGGGAAAAGCAGTTCGTGGATTAATCAGGTGACTTTTCTCGCAGGGGTTGGTTTGAAAAAAGCTTGCAGAACCGCACTTCCGCATGACTGCATGACTTAACTTAAAAACATTGCTGCTGGCACGGCAAGGATGTTTTTTGAAATATTTTGTACGACAGGATCATTACTGAGAAGGAATGAATAAAGAAGCGGTTTGTCGAGTATAGGCCCAAGTCCCTTAAGATGTCTGGCATCAGACTCTGATACATGGCCTGCCATCTTTACTTCAATTGCATAAAAACCTTTCTCCGTCTCAATAAGCAGATCAATTTCGAGACCATCAACAGTGCGCAAATGATAAAATGATACGGGAAAAAGCATGTTCTTAGCCTGCTTATATATCTCCGCAATTACGGCACTTTCAAATTCATTTCCGGTGGGGGAACCTCTCTTTTGAATTATCGCTTTCTGAACCCCAGGATCGAGATAGTGAAGTTTCGGACTTTTAACCAGCCGTTTCAGCTTGTTCCTGCTCCATGGCTGAAGCAAAATAGCCTGGTAACTAATTTCAAGATAATTTACGAATCGACGTGCAGTGTTTGGGGTAATCCCTGAATCTTTTGCAAGCTCTGCATAATTCAGGAGATTGCCTGTCATTAATGCAGTCATCCTCTGGACCTTAATGAAAGGTTCAAGTGACCTGAAATCGGCAAGGTCTCTCACATCACGTTCAAGATAAGTCCGTATGTAATTTGTTAACCATTCAAATCGTCCCTCATCTTTTATGCCAGCCCTGGTAAGAGCCGGATATGCCCCGAAAGTGATATAATACTGAAATGATTTTTCGCGCACGGCGTAATCAGCATCCATCATAAACGAAGGTAAAACATCAGGTAAAGAACCTTTCTGCAAAAACTCCTGGAAGAAAGATAAACGAATAACTTCATCCCATTTCTCAGTCATCAGTTCAGGAATAGTAAGCGGGAATAGCTCAAAAATGGTACAGCGACCCGCCAGGCTTTCCCTGACTTTATTCAGAAGCAGAAACTGACTTGATCCGGTTAATAGATAGCTTGTATCAGGGAACTGGTCATATACAGCCTTTATGCTTTCAATAAGAACAGGAACTTTCTGCACCTCATCAAGAATAGCATGAGGAAAATATTCATTCCATTGCGAAGCAGTAAGTGAGGTATATTGTCCCAGTAAAACCGGATCATCGATGGCAATATACTTCAGATTCGGAAAAGTATGTTTTGCAAGGGTTGTCTTTCCTGTTTGTCTTGAACCTGTGAGTACAATTATTCTGCCAGAAAAGAGCTTACTTCTATGTAAAATAGCTGATTTTAATGATCTGGATTTCATAATTAGGCGTATTATATGTAATTATATGTACAAAAATACGCAACATATATCAATCCTGCAAATTTATTGATTTTAAAACCGCTACCGGCAGGCAGGCGTCAGGCAGGCGCAGAGCCCTTCACTGCTTAATGTGTTACTATTTATCAGGAAATGCTACAGTCCCCTCGTGCCTTTCAAATCCCTTTTCGGTTCTGACCGACATTTGCGGATTCCGCTTTCCAGTCATTGTTGCACAGCCCAGCTCACCATACCTGTTTATAGCAACAAATTTTTCGCCCGGGTAGAAATCAGGATTCACTTTTTTATATTTGTCGGTTATCATGTGCAAGGCATCTTCGCATGCCTGTTGCGGCGTGCGTCCTTCTTTCATTTTCAGGACCATGTAATAGGATGCACAGGACTTTATGACATCCTCACCGCGGCCGGTTGCTCCGGCAGCTCCTACCTCGTTGTCAACGTAGAGTCCTGCCCCGATTATTGGCGAGTCACCAACACGTCCGTTAAGCTTGAAGCTGAGACCGCTGGTAGTTGTACATCCGGCAATATCGCCATTTACATCAATTGCCAGCACATTGGTAGTGCCATAGTGGTGCTCAATATCAGGAAAATCGTGCCAGTATGATTCACTTTTCTTAAGGTTCTGAATATGTTCCGGAGCGCCCCAGTCATCGGAAGGACTCATTTCTTCTTTCCAGCGAAGCCAGATTTTCCTTGCTTTTTCAGTAAGCAGATTTTCTTCCTGGAATCCCCAGGCTTTAGCAAATTCAAGTGCTCCTGCACCGACAAGAAGTACATGATCGGTATGCTGCATGACCAGTCTGGCTACTGACGCCGGTGTTTTTATATTCTCCAGGCATGCCACTGCGCCTGCCGAATAGGTTTTGCCATCCATGAAAGAAGAATCAAGCTGTACAACACCGCGCTCATTTGGCAAACCGCCATACCCGACACTTGTATCTTCCGGATCCACCTCAATTACATTTGCGGCTTTTTCAACCGCATCAACAGCGCTGCCCCCCTTGATTAATATCTCCCACCCTGCCTCCATTGCATTCTGTCCTGTCTGGTTGGTATGGCTCGTTATAATTAGCGGAGAGGATCCTTTCCTTTTGTCCTGAATGAGCAAAACCAGACAATGATGGAATAACTATGGCTCCGGCACTCAATCCAATGGTTCTGCCAACAAAATTGCGGCGCGATAACTGATTTTTCATAATACGGGTAGATTAAAGGTTGGTAACAAGGGGTTATTAAATATCTGGTCTCAACACAACGGTAAAGTTACTCAGAGAATAACATGAATTCAAGTTAATATTGAAAGAATTGAGCGGTGTTTTATTAACGCTCGGCCCCATAAATTCATAGTCGTTAATTAAACCATTAGAAACCTATGAATCTAATTGCACAATTGATTTTCTGTAACTTAAAATTCCCCTCCTTGTGGAGGGGTGGTGGGACTATAGATTTTGATAGGTTAACAATCAACTTTCCCGACCGGGGTGGTTAAGATACTTGTCACTGATTAAACTTTCATACCTGCACAGGATTACCATAAGGATCTTCACAAACTCAATTATCAGTTTCTCCGACGGACAAAGAAATCAACTATATATTTACCGAAATCAACCATCCCGGCCAGACGAATTTAGTTTCTGCCTCTAAGATGATTTCACCGTCTGGCAACCCCTCCTTAAAGGATGGGAAAGTTATAATACTAAATTCAGTACTCTACATTCGGTTTTAGGTTAAACTCTCTCCCTATTTCACCTATATTCATGCCCCTTAAGTTGACGCGTATGCCCTAAGGGGATTTTTAAAAGTACCCATTAGGGACCTTATACGGCACACTTGATCTGTCTTCAGGATTAAAGCAATAACAGCTTAAAGATTCCCGTTTGAATAGAGTAGAAGGCACTTGTTTACACTATTCAGCCGGCAAAATATGATAACAGGATCACTTCAGGGTTATAAAAGGATCTTAAGAAAGATCAGATCCCGCAAAATTCTTAACAGGATCGGATCAGGCAGGATCACTTATTTTGAAAATCCCCTGGAAGAAATCGCATTTAAGTATATCCCCGGCGAAAATGGCAGAATCGGGAAATACTATGCAAAGTATTATGGCCGGAATGAATCTGAGATCAGTTTCGACTCAACTTCCATTCTCATGGGTGTTATGGAAGGTAAACCGATCAGAAAATCAAGATATGACAGGTATCATCTGATCGAAAGTGTTGTATGGAACAGGAAAATAAGTGCACTGTCAATGAGTAAGACTGTAAATAACAATTCGGTTTACGTATAACCTGCCTGTTTAGCTTTATTCTTTCTCCCATTCTCAGAACTCCCGCTTTTACTCCAGTTATGATATTTGTTATAATTATAATTAGCAGCTGTGACATTTAATAATTTTGGTGTCTATATAAATTAAGCGTGCCTCAGGTCAACCAAGTTGAAAAACCATTTTACCACTTTAATTTCTTAAGGGATATTAAAGTGCACGGTATTTATTATAATTCCTTCAGCCGGTATTTAGATCTTTATCCCTTTATTAAAAAGGAACATTTACACGATTTTTATACTGTCCTTTTATTTTCCAAAGGTAACTCCGCTATAAGGGTGAATAGTGATACCTTCCGGGTGCAACCTCAAACAATCTGCCTGATTGCCCCCGGCCAGTTACATTCATTTGAAGGTCTTGAAGATATGCAGGGTCTTGTCTTTTTCTTCTGCCAGGATTTTTATGTTGAAGAATTTAGTTTCATACGCCTGCTGAATGTTTTTTCCTGTACTTTACAAATAGCCGGAATTAACTCCAGTCCCTCCATTATTTTATCCGACACTGAGTTTAACCAGGTAAATGAAATTATGAAGTTAATCGAACACGAATACAAACAACAAAATTCCAGGGATAATTCTGCAGTTGTAATACGTTCCCTTTTGAACATCATGCTCTTAAAAGTTTCTGATTTTTATGATGCCAAATCAGAAAAATCGAAAAAAAGCGACAGCATTTTTATTCACAATTTATCCAGTCTTGTCGATTCTTATTTTATCAGTGAGCATCACATAGGTTTTTATACTTCAGCTTTTAATGTCTCGGAAAAGCAGTTAAATGAGATCTGCAACAAGAATTTCAACTGCGGTTTAAAGAAAATAATAAATGACAGGCTTATGCAGGAGGCCAGGAAACTTCTCCTGCACTCTGAACTTTCAGTATCAGAGATTTCCTATAAACTGAATTTTGAGGATAATTCCTATTTTAACAAGGTCTTCAAAAAACAAACCAGCCTTACGCCTAAAAGGTTCCGGGATATTCATAAGAAATTTGTACCATAATAAATCCGAATTTTACCATTTCTTCCGGTAGCGTGATCTTACTTTTGTGTTATTAAATTCACAATAACTATGAAGATAAAATTATCAATGCTCCTGGTTTTAACTGGTTTATTTATCGGGTGTAAAAAAGAAGATCGTCAATCCGGAGATCCAGGCCCGGACTTTTGAGATCAAATCCACCAGTTCAACCACATGGAAATATTTCAGCTTCTTAAAAAATGATACAATCATGGTATCGGATCCTCTCACATCCTCTGAATGGGATCTTGCTTTCCAGCGATACCGGATCAAAACGAACGGTGGCAGGTCGGGTAACGGCACAGGCAGTGCGGCAAACTCTTACCTGAAAGGGCAGACCGGCTTTAATCAGTTAACAGTCATTCCGGACACTACAACTTTTGTAAAGGATGATTCGATAGAAATTGCTGTACAGCAAGGTTATGCTACTTATGTTGTTAATCCGGGCCTTTATACATGGTTCTCGATTGAACTGGCTGCCCAGGGGACACAAATTGTACCTACCGACTATATATATATAGTTAAAACTGCAAGTGGGAAGTTTGCAAAAGTGTGGTTCAAAAGTTATTACAGCGCCACCAATGTATCCGGCTTTGTAACTTTTCAGTATAAATATCAGCCGGACGGATCAAAAAACCTTGAATAAACTATAATGCAGCCTGATCGGCCGACTGACAAGTCGCTTGAAAAAGTTCATCTTTTTATTTCTTTTATTGATTCCTGGTGTCATTTATTCACAGGATGCCAGCCTGTCGGGTTATATAACCGGGGTTGACAGCACCTTAGTCTCAGGTGCAACAATTGTATTGAAAGGGACCACACGTGGAACAATAGCAGACAACAAAGGCTTTTATTCTTTCAAAAAGATTACTCCGGGAATATATACATTACGCGTGTCACTCCTTGGTTATGAGACGCAGGAAAATACTGTTGTCGTTAAGGAAGGAGAAAATTCTGCCGATTTTGTGCTCAGAGAATCGAATATAAATCTCAACGAGGTTGTGGTTACAGGAACACGGTCAGAAAAGACCCTAAAAAATGTCCCGGTCCTGACACAGGTTATCAGCGCCCCCCAGATGCTTAATCTGGGCATTACCAATGTAACCGATGCATTGCAGAATATGGTTCCCGGGCTCGACGTAAGCCAGTTTGGAACAAGGACTTCAATAACCCTGCAGGGCATGGATGCCAAGTATGTGTTGTTTCTTGTTGATGGTGAAAGGATCGCCGGGGAAGTGAACGGTGATATAGATTATTCAATGCTTAACATGGAGAACATCGACAGAATTGAGATAATCAAAGGCGCTTCTTCATCACTTTACGGTTCAAACGCAATAGGCGGTGTAATCAACATCATTACCAAAAGAATAACCGACGCTTTTGAAGGCAGGTTATATTCGCGTTATTCAAAGTATAATGAATTGATTTCCGGAGGAAGTATCAGCCTGAAAAAGGGAATTATCGGATCGAGGACGTGGCTTTAATTACAGTCGTACAGATGGCTACGATGTCACACCCGAAAGTTCTCATGACTGGACTCAGAATCCCTATTCCTCATTCAGCATTAATCAGAAATTTGAAATAACTCCCGGTTCAAGGCTCTCCCTTGTTCCCTCTTTCGGATATTATCAGTTTGAGAGGGGAAACGTGAGTGCCCGTCCTGCCCATGATCTCTATCAGGATCTGAATGCCGGGTTAAAAGGTCATTATTATCTTGGAGAACACTCCATTGATTTTTCATACTACCGCGATCGTTACAATACTTTCAATGTCCTCGAACTTATGAATGACAAGAAGGAGAGGGTATCATATGATATAATTCAGACACTCAGAACCCAGGGAAATTTTCATATTTCCGACAGGAACTTTTTAACTGCCGGGCTGGAATATAATTACGAAAGCCTTTTTTCAACAAGAAATGAGGGAGGGCTTAAGGGTGAAGCCGAAGGGGTGGTTTATGTACAGGAGGATCTTCGCCCCGGAGAGAAATGGAACATTGTTGCAGGTATCAGAGCAAGCCACCATACCAGTTACGGATTAAATGTAGCGCCGAAGATCTCAGTGCTGTTAAAGCTGGGGTCCATAAACTTCAGGGCATCTGCGGGAACCGGCTTTCGTTCACCGGCATTGAAGGAACTATACATGAATTTTGACCATTTCGGGGAATGGTATATAATAGGAAACAGGGAGCTAAAGCCGGAATCATCAGGATATATCTCCGGATCTGCTGAATTTTCAAACCGGTGGAACAATTCTTCAGTAAGCGTTTACCGGAATTCTCTGACCAATATGATCACCGATCGCTGGTTGCCCGATTCAGTTCAGCTGACGCGTCAGTATCAGAATGTTGCAAGCGCTTCAGTTTACGGTATTGATTTTTTATCGAAGCAGAAAATCCTCAGGGGACTCCTGCTCACTACAGGTTACAGTTACGTTCATTCCACTTGATAATCAGACCGGCCTTCAGCTATATGGCACTGTTAAACATTCGGGGAATATCGCAGCTGACTATAATTACAGAAAAAAGAACTATTCTTTCTCCGCCCAGGTCCTATGCAAACTGATGGGGGAAAAATTCTATGAGATTACATCTGAGGGGACCTACCGTGACAGACCCTACAGTTCGTGGCGTATTACGGTTTCCCAGGAGTACAGATGGGCAAGGCTTTCAACGGGGCTCGATAACGTATTCAATGTTACAATCCCGCAAAATTTAGATTTCATTTCTCCCGGGAGGCGTTTTTTTGTTGGTTTGAATGTTGATTTCGGGAAGATCAGATAATTGGCACGTCAGACTCTGGCATTTGTTCCTGTTTACACCATAATCTTAAGAATCTGTGAACTAACAGTGCTCACTGTAATTATTTTTTTAATCTTTATATCACAATCAACCGGAATAACATGAACGACCAGAATCGGATCCTTTCAATCGACATTATGCGGGGACTTACACTTATCCTGATGCTTTTTGTGAATGATCTCTATATGCCTGGAGTACCGGCATGGCTTGGCCACTCAAAGGCAAATTTTGACGGGATGGGACTTGCCGACTGGGTCTTCCCCGGATTCATGTTCATGGTGGGAATGTCCATTCCTTATTCCATAGGCAACAGGATCGCAAGAGGTGAAACCACCTCATCAATCTGGAAACATATACTGATAAGAACTTTAAGTCTTCTTTTAATAGGGTTGTTAATGAGTAATTCAAGAAATGTGAATGCTGAATTTACGGGGATGAGCAAGAGCCTCTGGTCATTCATTATGTACTCCGGAGTCTTTCTCATCTGGTATAACTATAAAGGCGATAAGAATTTCTATCTGATTAATGGGCTCAGACTGCTTGGAGCACTGATGATTGTGGTTATGGTTTACATATTCCGCAACGACGAAAATGTTGGTTTTTCATTTAGATCGTGGGGTATTCTCGGTACAATAGGTTGGGGTTACCTGATGGCTGCTATAGTCTATATGGTTGCCGGTGATAAGCTTTTAAAAACTGTGGCTGCGCTGCTCTTATTCCTGGCAATGAATATACTATCAAAACTGCATCTCCTTGATTTTCTGAATTATGTCAAACCAGCCTTTGGTATCATTATAAATGGGAATGCCCCTTTCATTGTCCTTTCGGGCTTATTTATTACCCTTATTCTGAAAAAGCTCTCAAAAGCTGATTTCAGAAAGACATTTTTGTCTATTCTTTCTCTCGGCATTATCAGTATTATTATCGGCTTCATTTTCCGTAACTGGTTCATCATTTCAAAAATTCAGGCTACACCAACCTGGGGATTGATCTGCAACGGGATAAGCATGATTTTATTTGCATTGTTTTTCTGGATAATAGATATAAAGAAAAGGATAGACTGGGCACACTTTTTAAAACCTGCCGGAGAAAATTCTCTTACAGTTTACCTGGTTCCTGATATGTTCTATTATATCATCTGGGGCCTGGGGCTGCCAGTTCTTTTCTATAAAAATTCTGATGTCCCTTTGGTCGTCATAGCCGGATCGATAATATGGGCAATAATAATGGGAATTTTTCTCCCTGTTCTGCTAAAAAGCCTGAAATTCACATTGAAGCTATAAATACTATTTCTTACTCCTCCAGCCATTTTAATCAATCAATCTATACGGCAGGTTCATCTTCCGGCAAAGGGCCTGAAAACGGGCATCATTCCGTAGAAAATCGAATCTGGGCTGATTAAAAATTCATCCTCTGATGCAAATGAACAATTTTAATTGGTAGATAGTTTATAGTCTGATTAATGATGGTTTAATTCTTCTTATACAAAAATCGGATAAATCAAATGGTTCAGAAATCAAATATCCCTGGCAATTTCTGGCGTGAACTGAAGCGACGCAAAGTTGTCCATGTGATAACCGTCTATGCTGCAACCGCTTTTGTCATTCTTGAGCTTGTTAACATGGTTGCCCGACCATTGCAGTTACCTGATTGGACCGAAGCTTTTATAATCGTTCTTCTTTGCATTGGATTTGTCATTGCAATATTCCTTTCATGGATTTATGACATAACACCGGCAGGTGTTAAGAAAACAAAACCAGTAAGCGACATAAAACCTACGGATCAGGCAACACATGAGGTTTCAGGTGGATGGAAGGCCGCGACTTATATAAGTGCTGTTATAATAGTTGCATTGGTAGTTTTTAACCTTATAAATAAAAGGAACCTTAATGATGGCATTTCAAGAAATGCAAAATCAATCGCTGTTCTTCCTTTTCTCAATGAAAGTCCAGTTGACAGTAATAAATACTTCATTAATGGCATAATGGAAGAAGTCCTTACTAACCTGCAAAGAATTTTAAAAGATTTCCGGGTTCTGTCAAGGACGTCTACTGATCAATACAAAGGTCCGGATAGACCAACAATTCCAGAAATTGCGAGGAAACTGGGCGTGAATTATATTGTTGAAGGAAGCGGGCAAAAATATGGTAATAAATTCGTATTACGGGTGCAATTAATTGCAGGAAAGAACGAAAGGCATCTTTGGGCAAAATCCTTTGACCGGGAAATTAAACAGACTACCGATATAATAAGTATTCAAGCGGAAATCGCTCAATCGATAGCGGAGGAATTAAACGCAACCATAACTCCTGCAGAAAAGCAACTTATTGATAAAGCACCGACAACAAGTCTTACAGCATACGATTTGTACAAGAGGGCAGAAGAAGAATTAATTGATGGGAACCTCTATTCAGGCTATAATAATAGACAAGGAATTAAGAGAGCCGGGGAATTATACAAAAAAGCATTGGACTATGATACTTCATTCGCTCCGGCGTATGCAGGACTGGCAATGGTATATTTGTACAAGAATTATATCAAAGAATATTTCTCCGGAAATTTTATGGATTCTGTTCTGATCTTTTCTGATATATCTCTTTCTTATGACAATAAGACAACCGGAGCTTACATCGCCAGGGGATATTATTACTGGACAAAAGGGATTTTAGATAAGGCTATTGATGAATTTGATAAAGCATTAAGAATTAATCCGAATTTATGGGAGGCTTATTATGCGAAAGGACAGCTTTATGGATTCCTTGAACGTGGAAAAAGTATTGACAATCTTTTAAAAGCGGCGTCTCTTAATCACGGAACTCTTTTGCCAGCAATATTAAGTACAGCAAGTGATGTGTTTTCACAGGCTGGTTTTCCTGATCAGTCAATAAATTATGCAAAGCAAGCTTTAATCCTTGATGCGGATTCATCAAAATATTATTTTCTCCTTGCGGAAAATGAAAAGCTTCAGGGTAAGTTCCAAAAAGCATGTGAATTGTATTTGAAAGTCAACGCATTAGATTCAAACAACATAACCTATTTGACTGATGGCGTGGGCGAAATTTATTTATTTCTTGGTCAATATAAGGAATCACTTAAATATTTTAAAAAAGCTATTGCCAAAGCAGAAACTCAAGGATTATTGCCCCTTAATTATTTGCATAGAGTTGGATTTGATTACTGGAAAATCGGGAATAGGAAGGAAGCTCAAAATTATTTCGATAAACAAATTGACTTCTGTAATGAGGCAAATAAGTTAGGTCGAGCTTATGGAGAAAGTTTGGTTTCTTATTATGATCTTGCCGGGGTATATGCTTTCATGGCGAATAAGGAAAAAGCATTTGAAAACTTAAGAATTTTTAATCAGTACAAAACTCCTGGATTATGGGTGGTCATGTTTTTGAAACATGATCCTTTATTCAATAGCATAAGAAATGAACCGGAATTTCAACAGATAGCCAGGGATATGGAATCTAAATATCAGGCAGAGCATGAAAAGGTAAGAAAATGGCTTGAGGGGCAGGGGATGCTTTAACAATTAATAATGTACAACTCAATAACCTGGCCGTACTTCTCCCGTACCCTGATTGATCTTTAAAAGTGTAACCTATTGAATAGTACACTGTTCAAGAGCTGATTTGTAGCCCCACCAGGAATCGAACCTGAATTTAAGGTTTAGGAAACCTCCGTTCTATCCATTGAACTATGGGGCCTGATTCAATGGTCTGCAAAAATATATATATTTTTTGGCATTGCAAATGCCGGGAAGATTTCCGGGTCATGAAGTGAAGTGAATGAAATGTGAAAGGGAGAGGGGGAGAAAGGCTGGCCTGTGGAGAGGAAGGGGACCTAAATTCCTAAAGTATTACATTATTAGCAGAGGTGCGGTGGCAAACTGGAAACGGCGCGAAGTTAAGTCTGTTTCGTAGCGCCATCAAGGCTTTGTGTAGCGGGCGTAGAAACAGACTTAACTTTTCGTTTCCAGCGGCTTTTCTTTGTTACTTTCTTTTACCGATAAAAGAAAGTAAAAGAAAAAATGAAAGAATTTTTTAGTTGCAAGACAGACGCTCTCGTGGGTCAAATCATTGATTTTGTTTAATCCTGAATCTTTCATAATTTCATACTCAAATTCATAAAGCCATGAACTGGATCGATTTTGTTATCATTGTCCTGCTTGTCTTTGGACTTGCACGGGGATTCACCGACGGTTTCGTCAAGGAACTGGCATCCCTTGCTGGCCCTGATCCTCGGGATCTGGGGTGCTATTAAATTCTCCGCATTCACTGCCGAAAGACTTTATGATTATTTTGATATGACCGGAAGGTATGTAGGCATCATCTCCTTTCTCATAACATTTATTATAATTGTCATTATCATTCATTTCATCGGAATACTTGTCGATAAATCTGGTTAAAACATTATCCCTGGGATTCCTGAACAGGTTACTGGGAATGGTATTCGGAGTTTTTAAAACTGTCCTGATACTCAGTGTCATTTTTGTTGTATTCAACGCCATCGATGCCAAACATAAGTTTCTCCCGAGGGAGACAATTGAACAATCGAAATTCTATAGTCCTATCGCCGATATTGCCCCAATGCTCTTCCCGATTATCGGGGAGGGGAGCTTTGACAAAAGCTTCGACAGGCTCAAAAAGAAGCCGGAGGGAGAGACTATTTAAGCCTCTTTGCTATATTTGCACTTCATAAAATATATTTTATGAATTTTGTCGATGAACTGAAATGGAGAGGCATGATCCACGATATCATGCCCGGTACCGAAGAATTGCTCGGAAAAGAGGTAACCACAGGATATATCGGATTTGATCCCACTGCCGATTCATTGCATATCGGCCATATGGTACAGGTCATGCTTCTTGTTCATTTCCAGCGGGCCGGACATGTACCCGTTGCACTTGTCGGCGGAGCAACCGGTATGATCGGAGACCCCTCGGGTAAATCGGAGGAAAGGAATCTTCTTGATGAGACAACCCTGAGAAAAAACGAAGCAGGCCATGAAAAAACAACTTTCAAAATTTCTTGATTTCAATTCGATCAAGGAAGAATAAAGCCATCATGGTAAATAACTATGACTGGATGAAAGATTATTCCTTTCTGGGATTTATAAGGGAGATCGGGAAACATATTACTGTTAACTATATGATGGCAAAAGACTCGGTTAAAAAAAGAGTGGGCTCGGAAGCAAAAGAGGGTATGTCATTCACTGAATTCTCTTACCAGCTTGTTCAGGGGACCGATTTCCTGCATCTTTACAATGAACTGGGCTGCAAGCTCCAGATGGGCGGTTCGGACCAGTGGGGCAATATTGTGACAGGTACCGAACTGATAAGACGAAAAACAGGCGGCGAAGCATTTGCATTGACATGTCCGCTGATAACAAAAGCCGATGGCACAAAATTCGGGAAAACCGAATCGGGAAATGTGTGGCTCGACCCGGAAAAGACATCTCCTTACCATTTCTACCAGTTCTGGCTTAATGTCTCAGATGAGGATGCAGCAAGTTATATTAAGATCTTTACGCTGCTCGACCGGAAAGAAATTGAAAAACTCATTGAGGATCATCAAAAAGCGCCACATGAACGGATCCTGCAGAAACGCCTGGCAGAAGAGGTGACCGTAATGGTCCATTCGCGTGAAGAGTATAACGCTGCGGTGGAAGCATCTCAGATACTTTTCGGCAAGGGGACTACCGAATCGCTGAAGAAGATGAACGAGATCACCTTTTTGTCAGTTTTTGAAGGAGTTCCTGTGTTTGATATCAGGCGTGAATTGCTGAAGAAAGGGGTGAATGTGACCGATCTCTGTGCGGAGCATTCGCAGGTGTTTACTTCAAAAGGGGAACTGAGGCGTCTCGTTCAGGGGGGAGGTCTGAGCATCAATAAAATAAAAATAGAAAATCCCGATCTGCTTATCGGGACAGATTCATTGCTTAATGACAAATACCTGCTCGTTCAGAAGGGCAGGAAGAACTATTACCTTCTGAGGGTCATTTGAGCATATCAGGAATCATTGAGTTGCAGTTGCATAGCAATCTGCAAAGATCCGCGAGATCTGCAGATTGATCAGTAATTGACTTTACATTAAAAAGTCAATCGCTAAGATTGAAACATCATCGAAAAGCCAGGATTGTTATCAGGAATACCGAGCCTGAGGAGCATTTCACTGATATTCTTCTCAACCGGAATCGTATTTGTAATATGTCCTTTATAATCTCTTTGGTCTGGATCTCTTTTCCGTCCTCTCCCTTGAGGTCAGAAAGTCCATCGGTATAACAAACAAGCTTTGAGTAGTTACTTATTGTGATTATTTCCTCCCTGACAGCAGGGATTTCGTCTAGCATGCCTATCCCGACACACAGGGAATGAAGGTGGGTAACCTGTCCGGTAACCGTATCGAACATAACCGGTGGATTATGGCCTGCATTAAGATATTCAAGGATCCCGTCCTGCTGATCATAACGTGCAACAAAAAATGTTATGAACTTATCACCGGCAGCATTTGCAATGATAAGCGTGTTCAGCTTCCGGATCAATTCAGGAAGCTCAATATCAGCTGTGAAAAGCGCCCTTAGGCTTGCCTGGAAATTCGACATCAGGATTGCCGCTGAAATACCTTTTCCCGAAACATCGGCAATGCAGAATCCTGTTTTAGTCTCTGAAAGCTTAATACAATCGTAATAATCACCTCCGACTTCGTAATGGGGGTAATAAAAGCCCTTGACCACAATACTGCTGTTGCCAGGCATTGTCTTGTTATCCGGGATCAGCTTTTGCTGCATCTTTGCCGCCAGCTCAAGCTCTTTTTTAAGGGCCTCCTGGTGAAGGCTTTCCTTGAAGAGCCTTATGTTTTCAATGGCAACCAGGATTATACTGGAGATTGTCTGGATGAAATTCAGATGCTTGATGACCGGGCTCACTCCCTTCGCCTTCTTCCTCAATATCTCCGATAAGTACAAAAGCAAGCGGAATATTGTTGTTATAAACCGGAACAATAATATCGACTCCTTCAATACCCAGGTTCTCATTTCCGAAGGTGGTCTCTGTGAACTTCAGCAGCTGTGATTCGACATCAATGCCTGTTTCAAGATCTTCCGGGAAACCTCCGTTAAGCAGGCACTCCCATTTAACCGAGTGCTTGAAAATCAGGATTTTCCCGATACCAAGGTTATTCCGAAGGATCGATTCATACTTTGATAAAAGCACCTCAGTCGGCAGATTGGCATTGATCGACAGGGTGATGTCGAGCAGTGCATCCAGCTTAAACTTGGAAATCCGTAATCTGTCGATTGATGACTTTTTATCGTTCATTATTATAGCTATTTGACCCTTTCAATATAGGTCTTGCTCCGTGTATCGATTTTGATCTTATCGCCTTCATTTACGAAAAGAGGAACCATTATGGTGCTTCCGGTCTGCTATTTTTGCCGGTTTAAGGGTATTGGTTGCAGTATCTCCCCTTAGTCCGGGTTCGGAATATACAACTTCCATTACTACAAACTGGGGAAGTTCAACCGAAAGTACCGTTTCAGTATCGGCATGAACCACCACTTCAACATTTTCTCCCTCTTTCAGAAATTCGGGATTATCGATAAGCTCTTCCTGGACATGGATCTGTTCATATGTTTCAAGGTGCATGAAATAATAACCCATATCATCTTTGTAGAGATACTGGTAGGGACGTCTTTCCACCCTTGCGAGATTGACCTTTGTCCCCGACGAAAAGGTATTGTCAATTACCCTTCCTGTCTTGATGCTCCTTAATTTTGTTCTTACAAATGCCGGACCTTTACCGGGTTTTACATGTTGAAACTGAACTATTGTATAAAGATCGTCATTGAACTCAATGACCAATCCGTTTCTGAAATCTGCAGTACTTGCCATAAATGTTTGTGTTATTCTCTGTTAATTTAATTCTTTCTTCCTGATATCAAGCGGGTATTTCAATCCTTCATATCTGACTATTTCAGCTGAAAATGCCCCGACAAATATATCAAATCGGATCTTAACCGGTAAAAAATTTTTATCTGCCGAAAACCAGAACGACACATCATCCTCTGTTTTGAACAGCCTTCCTATCTCGGTTACCGGATTGAATTTAAGGCATCTGATCCTTCCCACCTTTGTTTTGACCTCATCCGGTCCCAGGTATCTGAGCCTTATCGGATAGAGTTCATCTGTAAACCAGGTCATGATGGTGATCACATCGCCTCTTTTGAAATCGGCGTAGCCGGGAAGATGATGATTCCTGAAATAATAAAAGCATGAAACAATATCATGTAATCCCTGTTCGGTGATATGAATGCCTGTCAGATCGCTTGTAAGAATGGCAGAATCAGACCTTGTAGTACTGATCAAAGAACACCTCATTATATTTTCTGTATCTGCCTTCCTGAATATTTCTTATTGAAAAAACCGGCAGTTCGGTTTCCGGTTCAATATAGCTTTCATAAATATCCTTCACCTTGAAAAGCGCATCAGCCATACCGGTTGTTTTCCCGAGAAAGACTGAATGCCAGACTTCCTGCCTCTGAACGTATCCTGTTTAATCTCAAGAGAGCCAATGCCTGCCTGGATAACTCCATAATGAATGGCATAATTAACCTTTTCACCCGGCTGGTAAGAGAATTCCTGTCCGATATGATAAGGACTGGCAGTAATAAAGCAACTGATAATATCTTAAGCAACCTCATAGTTTTGCCCTTTTGACCTTTGCCCTTACCAAACAAATTACCTGCCAAGGATATTTTTTTTAGGACGCGAAGTTATAAAATCTTTAAGATAAAAAGGTTCAAAGTATGCAATATCTTCAAACTTGATGTTCTCTAAGTGATTTATATGCAGGCTCATGCATAAATGCAGCTGATATCCTGAATTCGTCGGCAAATCCAGTGTTATTCCTTTTCAGGATCTGTCTGCATTTTGCAGCTCCATCACCGAAGAATAAGCATCCTGACAGATTCGGGAATTTCGCTGAATGAATCTTCATGAATTATTTCTGCTGAAATATCTTTTACAGTCCGGCCTTCTGAATTAAGGACTGAATAGTAGACTTCCATCCTTCGGGCATCAAGCATTGGGACAAATAAGGATGTGCTGTCCAGACCGTATTTATGTTTAATATCTTCAGTGATCCCGAAAAACATCGAACGGGTAGTTTCAATGCCAATAAGAGGTATTGAAGCAGCATAAGCGATCCCTTTTGCAGCCGAAACTCCAATCCTGAGCCCTGTATAGGAACCTGGTCCCTTACTTACAGCAACTGCCTCAAGACCCGATGGCTTTATACCGGCCTGCCTCAGAAGATCACCAATAAAAACTGTAAGCTGAGAAGCATGGGATTTGTTTTCATCACTTTCTTTCAAAGCCACAACTCCCTTACTGTCACAAAGTGCAACAGAACAGACTGCTGTTGACGTTTCAAGACAAATTATCATGCTTCAGGATGATAACGGGAATCTATTTCAATGAGAAAAGATCCTCTTTTTTAACAATTTCAACAAGCGTACTGTCGGAAAGTTTTTTGCTGATGGCACTGAAAGGAGCAGAAATAACCCTGTCTCCTGCCGAAACTCCTGAAAGTATCTCTATATAGCTATTATCCTGTATTCCTGTTTTTACATCCTTGGCAAGGGCCCGTTCTCCGTCGGTTATAAAGACGATAGTCCGGATATCCTCATCCGACACGGTAGTCACGACGATCTTGGTGGTGTCAGTCCGCGTGGTTACAGATTGAATTGGAACAGCAATAATATCCGATTTGGATTCGGTCTGAATGTCAACGGTTGCTGACATTCCCGGTCTGAGAGGATTTGTTGACCCTTTTCTTCCAGCTCCCTGTATGATTCGGGAAGTACAAGAATTTTGACATCAAAGTTTGTTACCTGATCAGCCGAAACACCTGTTGTCTTTGCTGAATTTGCAATTTCTGTAACAACTCCCTTGAATTTCTGATCGAGATATGCATCAACTGCTATTTCGGCCGTATCACCGAGGTTAACGCGCGGAATATCATTTTCATTCACCTCAACCTGTGCTTCCATCCGCGAAAGGTCAGCAATGCGCATCATTTCCGTTCCGGCCATCATCCCTGTTCCAACTACTCTTTCACCGAGCTCTACCAGCAGCATTGATACGGTACCTGTCATTGGAGAATATATTGATGTTTTAACAAGATTTTCATTAGCTTCCTTAAGAGAGGCTTCGCTGCTTATAACTGAATATTTTGCAGCATCAACCTCAGCCTTTGCAACCGAATATGAAGCTTCAGCCTGTTCAAATTCCGATTTTGAAATTGTTTGTTCATCATAGAGTTGTTTTGTCCTTTTAAATGACAGGTCAGCCTGCAGGAACTGAGCTTCAGACTGTGCAAGCCGGGCTCGTGCTGAACTGATTGCAGCAAGCGACCTGTCTCTTTGTGAAATATAGATATCGGGTTTTATTCTGAGCAGGAGCTGTCCTTTTTCAACATGATCACCTTCTTTAACAGTAAGTTCAACAATTTCACCCGAAACATCAGGAGTAATTTTTACCTCTTTCTCAGGCTGGATCTTGCCGTTGGCTGTTATTGTTTCAACGATGGTCCGTATTTCAGCATTTTCAACAGCAACCTTTACGGTGACTGCTTTTCCGAACCAGCCGGCTTTCTTGCCGACAACTGCAAATATTATCAGAACGATTACTACCGGGACCAGTATTTTTAGTATTTTATTGTTTTTCATGATTATGTGACTTAACTATGTTTTATTTGTTCAGATTAAGAGGTATTCCTTTATAAAAATCAAGAACTTTTGTTTTGAAAATGAATTCATATTTTGCCTGAGCCATATCCGACTGTGCATTCAGAAGCTGAGTTTTTGCGGCATTATAATCGACAGGAGTCACCATTCCGACATTGAATTTCTGTTCTGTATACCTGAATGATTCCTCCATCGATGTCACAGCCTTTACGCTGGCAGTGTATTTTTTTAGCGCTGCAACCGCATCAGCATAGGCCTGCTGTATATTTTTATACAGCTGTTTTTTCTCATTCTCAAGTACATACTGGCTGTTCTCGACATTAAGCCGGGAATTTGCTATGTTTTTGTTAACCTGCCAGCCGTTAAGTATCGGTATACGCAAGGAAAAACCGACCCCATAGTTTATATTATCATTTAACTGTTCTGAGAATGAATATTTGGTAAGAGGGCTACTCGGCTTTATCGCGATATCCGAATAGCGTGTGCTGAAGG